>NZ_JACKVL010000017.1:0-1249835 GCF_025823255.1 Mycobacterium montefiorense
GCAACCACCCGCATCACCAACAACGAATCCCCACCCAAATCAAAAAACGAGTCATCCACCCCAACCCGCTCCACACCCAACACCTGGGCGAAAATCCCCGCCACAACCTCCTCAACCGCACCCTGCGGAGCCCGATACTGTTGCGCATCCCCATACTCCGGCGCCGGCAACGCCCGCACATCCAACTTGCCGTTCACCGTCAACGGCAACACATCCAACACCACCACCGCAGCGGGCACCATATACGACGGCAACCGCGCACCCAGCTCCTCACGCACCACCACCGAATCCACAATCCCCGTCACCGATTCGGTGACATACCCCACCAACCGCTTCACACCCGGCGCATCCTCACGCGCCACCACGACCGCAGACTCCACACCAGCCACAGCCGCTAACGCCGCACGCACCTCACCCAACTCAATGCGATACCCACGCACCTTGACCTGCTCATCCGAACGCCCCACATACTCCAACTGCCCCTGCACATTCCAACGCACCACATCCCCCGTGCGATACATCCGCGCACCCACACCCCCAAACGGACACGCCACAAACCGCGAACCCGTCAACCCCGACCGACCCACATACCCCACACCCACACCACGACCAGCCACATACAACTCACCCACCACACCCACCGGCACCGGACGCAACCACCCATCCAACACAAACAACGCCGCCCCCGACACCGCCACACCAACAGGCGCCACCCCCGACCCCGCCACCAACGGCGCACTAAATGTGGCAAACACCGTGGTCTCAGTCGGACCATAGCCGTTGACCATCACCCGACCCGACGCCGCCCACCGATCCACCAACTCAGGCGGACACGCCTCACCAGCAACCACCAACGCCACCGACTCCAAACCCTGCGGGCTCAACGCCGCAACCGCCGACGGAGTCTGGGCCAACACCGTGACCTGCTCNGCCACCAACAACGCATGGAAATCCTGCGGCGAGGAAACCACGTCCTCAGGCACCACGACTAGGCGCCCACCATGGAGCAGGGCACCAAAGATCTCCCACACCGANANATCGAACGCATACGAATGNCACTGCGTNCACACCTGCCCCGCCGACAACGCGAAAAGTGCATCCGGTTGTTCGAAGAGCCGGGCGATGTTGTGGTGCGCAATCCCAACACCTTTAGGCACACCAGTAGTACCCGAGGTGTAAATGACATACGCAATATCGTCAGCATCCGGCCCAGACACCACCGCAGTCACCGGCTGCGCCGCGATCGCCGGATCATGAATATCAATCACCCACAAATCCTGGCCAGCCAGACCCGCAACACGCTCCACCAACGCCGTGGTGGTAATCACTGCGACCGGAGCCGCATCCGTCAACACAAACTCAAGACGGGTATCAGGCACGGTGGGATCGATCGGCACATACGCCGCCCCGGTTTTAAGGATGCCCACGATCGCGGTGATCGCCTCGAGCGAACGCGGCATCACCAACCCCACACACTGTCCTGCTCCCACACCACGACCAACCAACCACTGCGCCACCCGATCCGACGCCTCATCCAACTCCCGATACGTCAACGACGCACCAGAACAACTGACCGCCACCTCGTCTGAAACCCGAGCCACCTGCTGCGCGAACACCGCAGGCACCGACACCCGCTCACCGGGTATCACATCTAGCACTTCCCGGTTACTCCACACCTCAAGCTGGGCTTGTTCACCAGCATCAAGCACCTCGATCGACGACAACCGCATGTCGGGGTCAGCGGTCANCGACACCCGCTCACCGGGTATCACATCTAGCACTTCCCGGTTACTCCACACCTCAAGCTGGGCTTGTTCACCAGCATCAAGCACCTCGATCGACGACAACCGCATGTCGGGGTCAGCGGTCACAAGGCCGTCAAAGGCTAGTTCCAGACGGGCTACGTGCGCGGCGATCTCATCAGTGGTGTAGCGGTCCGGATTCCACGCGAAGTCAATTAGCGGCGCGGCGTCACTTAGCCGCGGATAGACGTTGACCGAAATGTCTTGTACAGGGAATGTCGACAGTACGTGGCTCGTTGCTTCCGAAGAACCGAAACTAAGCGGAGCACTGAAGTCCAGGATGTTGATAATCGGACCGAACTCCACGTTCGTGCCAAGGCGAGTTGCATCGGTGACCAGGTTCGGCCAACGCCGGAACTGTTGATGCCGCAACGCACCGATCAACGCCGTGGCGACCTGATCAGTCAGCCCACCAATGGTGTCGCTTTCATCCACGCGGACAAGCAGCGGCACCATATTGGACACCATGCCCGCGCATCTTTTCAGCGCTGCAGTTGTACGCCCAGAAACCGGCAACGACATCCAGATGTTGCGACGCCCTGTGGTTTTCGCAATGAACACCGCAAGCGTCGCAACTACCCTCGCGACATGGAGTTGATCACCCTGGTTATTCGGCAGTCGATGCTTGCATACCACTTCATGCACCAATGGATGTCGCGGTGCCACCGACCTATTTGCCCCTGTCAGATCGGTAACGTCGAGCGGTCCACGCACCACGGTCTTCCAGTACTCAGCATCGATGACACTGCGCGAAGATTGCTGGTACTTCCGATCGGCGTCCCGGATCAAAGCAAACTCGGAAAAGTCGACTTTGGTAGTGGCCTCAACTGACCCCGAGTAAACAGCCGCAATATGCCGAACAATGTTATGGGCGCCATACCCGTCACAGAGAACATGGTGGGTACGCAGGTAAAAGAACGACAGATTGTCGGTGATCCGCAGCAACGCGAACTCGATGAGTCGGTCCCGGATCAGATCAATAGGCTGGCGGTATTCATTGTCCATCCAGCTTCTAGCGGCCGCTAGCGGGTCATGCTCCGCACGAAAATCGATACAGCGCGCAGTCTGCGGGAACGAGCGGTCGACCATAAAGACCGGTTCGCCGTCGTCGTCCAGGGCTAACCGCGCGCATGGAGTGCCAAACCGCGCCGCCGCAGCTTGGCAGGCAACCGACAGCCTCTCAAGGTCGACAAAGTGGTCGATCGCGACATAGCCGGCAAAGTTATAAGGAACGTCGGGCTGCAGTTGTTGGGCAGCCCATATCGACCACTGCGCGGAAGTTAGAGGCCCCAGGGCGTCAGATTGCGTACCGAAATCCAGCATATGACTCCGAACTCCCTAATTTTGGCCATCAGGCCTGCATCTGAAATCCCAGCGTCATTGAGTCGGCTTATTGCACAACGCAAGACGCCCGCCCCGCTAACCTCGACAAGAGCGTCCGGTGGACGACTGGCTTAACAAACCAGACCCGTGTCCACTTGCCCGCCTGCACCTGGGCGCTAAGAAACCTGTTCCTGCGAACGCCATGCGTCAGACTGCGTACCTGTCAATCTCTCGCGCAAACTTCTCGGCCGTATGTCAGGCCAGTTCTGTTCGATATAGTCCAGACACGCAGCACGATCCGCCTCGCCGAAAACCACCCGCCAGCCCGCTGGGGTAGTAGCGAACACCGGCCACAGACTATGTTGCTCTTCATCGTTGACCAGGACTAGAAAGTTGCCCTTCTCGTCGTCAAAAGGGTTGAGACTCAACAGTTCTCCATAAGTGTCAGTCCGATGGTTCGGAGTACGATACGCCATAGGCTATATGAACGATAGCACTATATACAATAGTTTCTATAGTATGCACTTGGGCTGTGGGACTGCCCCCGGTTTGGTTGACTCCTGACCTGTGAGGATTCGTCCTTGCTGGAAGGATCAACCCCGTGCCGCGACCGTTTCCCGCCGAGTTCCGAGCCGATGTCATCGCTGTGGCCGTAAGGGCGAGGCGCCGTTGCGCCAGATCGCGAAGGACTTCGGGATTTCGGAGGCCTGCCTGCATCGCTGGCTTAAGATCGCCGACCGCGAGGACGGTGCCAACCGGCCGTCGTCTGCGGCGGTCTCTGAGGATGTGTCGGCGCAGCTGCGCGAGGCGCATAAGCGGATCAAGCTCCTCGAGCAGGAGGCTGAAGTGATGCGTCGCGCGGTCGGCTACTTGTCCCGGGATGCCAACCCAAAATGATGTACCCGCTGGTCCTCGACCTTGCCGATGACGGCGTGCCCGTCACGGTGACCTGCCGGGTCCTGGGATTCTCCACCCAGGCGTTCTACAAATGGCGCAAAGCACCTCTATCGCAGCGAGATTGGGATGATGCGCACCTGATCAACGCCGCCCGCGAATCCACGCCGACGACCCCGCATTCGGCTACCGATTCATCGCCGACGAACTTCCCCGGCGCGGGATCTCCGCCAGCGAGAACCGTGTCGCACGGTCATGTTCCCAGGAGCGCATCTGGTCGGTCTTCGCCAAGAAGCGAGGACTGAACCGTCGATCGGGGCCACCGGTTCACGACGACCTCGTGCAGCGTCAGTTCAGCGCCCAGGCCGCCAACCACTCTGGCTGGCCGACATCACCGAACACCGCACCGATGAAGGCAAGCTCCACCTCTGCGCGAGCAAAGACGTCTATTCCAACCGGATCGTGGGTTACTCGATGGACGCGCGGATGAAGTCCTCGCTGGCAGTGGCCGCCCTGGATCATGCCGTGGCGTTGCGTTCACCTGCCGCGACGATCGTTCATTCGGACAGGGGTAGCCAATTTCGCTCGCGAAAGTTCGTCCATGCACTGTCGCACAACGGATTACACGGATCGATGGGTCGCGTCGGCGCGTGCGGTGACAACGCTGCCATGGAGTCGTTCTTCGCCCTTCTGCAACGCAATGTGCTCGACCGGCGACGCTGGTCCACCCGAGCCGAACTACGCCTGGCGATCTCGACCTGGATCGAGCGGACCTACCACCGACGCCGCCGGCAACGCGCCCTCGGCAGGCTCACCCCTATAGAGTTCGAACTGCTCCACACACCGGTCGCGACCGCGGCCTGAAAATCCCACCCCGCGAGTCAACTGAACTCGGGGCCGTCCCTGTTGCCCCACAGCGTTCCGATGCTGCGATAGATGGCAGCTTCGGTTAGGGTCTGCTGTATGAATACGTGACACCGTGACCTGCCCCACCGTTTGGGTTCCAGATTCGCTGACTAACTGACAGCCTCTACGAAAGGCTGACAGTCATGCCTCGTGCTTATCCGGCCGAGTTCCGTGCCCGCGCGATCGCGCTCGTGCGGCCGGCAAGCCCCAGAAGCAGACCGCCCATGATTTGGGCATCCACCCGGTCACGTTGTCGAAGTGGCTCACACAAGACGACATCAACCGCGGCGCACGCCCCGGGGTGGCGACGAGCGAATCGGCCGAGCTGCGCGCGGCCCGGCGTCGGATCCAGGAATTGGAGACCGAGCTGTCCATCGTGCGCCAAGCGGCCAAGATTTTGGGTGAGGACAAGCCCCGCCCAAAAGGCTCTACCCGGTGATCGACCGACTCGTCGACGCCGGGGCACCCGTGGACCGCTGCTGCCGCATTCTCGGTGTGGCACGCCAGAATTACTACAAGCACAAGCGCACACCGACCACGCCGACCCAGCTGCGGCGGCAATGGTTGACCGGACTGATTCGCGAAGTCCACGTCGCCTCTCGCGGCACCTACGGCTATCGCCGCATCCACGCCGAGCTCACCCTGGGCATGGGTATCACGGTGTGCCCGCGCACGGTGTCGGTGCTGATGACCCGGGCCGGTATTTACGGGCTGCCCGGGCCGAGCCGCCTTAAACGGTTGCGTGGGGTGGTCACCGCTGATGATCTGGTCAACCGCAAGTTCCATCGGCTTGGCCCAAATGAGTTGTGGGTCAACGATATAACTTAACCCCGCACGCGGGAAGGATGGCTGTACTGTTGCGCTGTCCTGGATGCGTTCAGTCGCCGCATCGTGGGCTGGTCGATTGATTCGCGGGCTGATTCCACACTGGTGGTCAACGCGTTGGATATGGCCATCCGCAACCGCCGCCCCGACCCGGGTGGCATCGTCCATGCTGATCACGGAACTCAGTTCACCTCATGGGTTTTCGGTGAAAAGATCCGCACCGCCGGGCTCGTCCCATCCTTCGGCACCGTCGGCGACGGCCTGGACAACGCCATGATGGAAAGCTTCTGGTCGTCCATGCAGATTGAGTTGCTCGACCGCAAAAAGTGGCACACTCGCGTCGAGCTGGCCAACGCGATCTTCGACTACCTCGAGATCTTCCACAATCGCCAGCGCCGCCACTCAGCCCTGGGCTACCGCACCCCGATCGAGTACGAACTATCCTTTGCCAACGACACCCTCACCGCCGTCAGTTAGCCACCGCGACTGGAACCCAACAGGTAGGTCAGGTCACCGAGCTCGCTTGCCCAGACTGGGTGGGCTGAGAGGATGTCACTATGGCGCGCCCGTATCCCCAAGAGTTCCGGCGATGATGTCGTGCGGGTCGCCCGCAACCGCGGCAGCGGTGTGATGCTCGATCAGATCGCCGCCGATTTTGGGGTGCATCCGGTCACGCTGTCGAACTGGATGCGTCAGGCCGGCATAGATGACGGCGCCAAGCGGGCAACGACGACGAGCGAGTCCTCAGAGTTGCGGGAGGCCCGTCGACGGATCAAGTTGCTCGAGCAAGAGAATGAGGTGCTGCGCCGCGCTGCAGCGTATTTGTCGCAGTCGAACCTGCCGGGAAAGGTGCGTTCGGTAAACGCAGGCGCGGCAAAAACGGCAAGGTCGGCCCACCGGTTCACGATGATCTGGTCGGTCGACGTTTCGCCGCTGATGCGCCAAATCGGTTGTGGCTGGCCGATATTACGGAGCACCGCACCGGTGAGGGCAAGCTCTACCTCAGTGCCATCAAAGATGTGTTCTCCAAACGCATCGTCGGCTACTCGAGCGACTCGCGGATGAAATCACGACTGGCTACCCAAGCGCTGGCCAGTGCGGTGGCACGCCGCGGTGACGTCGCTGACTGCATTCTTCATACGGATAGGGGCAGTCAATTTCGAAGCCGGCGATTTGTTCACGCCCTGGGCCGCTGCGACATGGTCGAATCGATGGGTCGCGTCGGGGCGGCCGGCGATAACGCTGCCATGGAGAGCTTCTTTGGCCTGCTGCAAAAGAACGTGCTGAACCGCCGCCGCTACTGACCGGACCCCGTGAACAGCTGCGCATCGCGACCGTCACCTACTCTCGGGCGGCCCACCGGCGATGATCGAGCATGTTGTTGTGCAGCGGGCTGAAGAAACTCTTTATGGCCACATTGTCACCGGAAGCTGTAAAGCGAGTCATCGCCAGCCATCTCGCTGCGACCCAGTGTGTGCACCAACCCATCTTGGCCTGAACTCACCGGTCTCGTGGTAGGCATCTCGCAGGAGAGAATGCTGTCTTTGAACGCCGTCACATCGCGTAACGCAGCCGCGCGTGCGGGTGTCCGGCGTCCTCCGATCAGTCCTAAAACGGACGACAGCATGTCCCCGACATGTGAAGGTGGTCGGTACGATGAATTTCGCGGCCGCCTTTTCGTCCTGTCGCGCGGTCGTGCACCACGGTGGCACCGGCACCACGGCAGCGAGCTTGCGTGCCGGAGTGCCCATCCTGATCCTTTCGACGGACATTGACCAAACAATATGGGGCGCTCAGATCAGGCGACTCAAAGTGGGTACTACGCGGCGCATGTCGCGCATGACCGAGACGACGCTAATTGCCGACCTTCGCACCATCCTCGCACCGGAATACGCCACCCGGGCCCGCGAAATCGCCGCCCAGATGACTAAATCCGTCGCAAGCGTTGTGACTGCCGCCGATCTTGTAGAAGATCTCGCCCGCGGGTCCACGACGACTAAAGCCCATCAGCACTAGTCCCGGTGAGGTCAAGTCAGACCCATCGCAAGCATGCACGCCGAAAGACCGCTCACCGAACGAATTCCGCCGCTCGATGCCCGAGCATAACAATGGTCGCGTGCGGTCCACGGCTAGTGATGGTGGGCAGGATAGATCCATCGATCACCCAAAGGTTCTCGATCCCACGCACGCGACATGTCGGGTCGACGACCGCATGCGGATCACCTTCAGAACCCATCGGGGCACTAGCGCACAGGTGCTGCGACGTCGCCCATACTGGCGGCCCGACATATGTTGCCCCACTAGCAAGTTCACGGGCCAGCTCACTACCGCGCTGCAGAGCCGTGACATCCTGCGGCTCGCTGTCGTAACGGTGCTCGATCTGCGGAGGCACGGCCGGATCCGCGGACACTAGCGAGATACGCCCGCGTGTCCGCGGTTGCATCAGCGCCACCCCGATATGCGGCCAGTCAGGATGACCCGCGATGCCATCGCCAGTCATCGCGACGAAGCCGCCGGTGTACGGTCTAATCTCGATATCATCGGCGGCGTTGAGCACCACCTCCAGCACGGGCCGGCCGGTAGCCACCTCCCAGTCAGTGCGCAACACCCATTCAGGGTGATCACAGCAATACATTCCCACCGCAAGCGGCGCCACCACCGGCACGCCAACGCCCCGCAACATCGACTCATCGCCGACGCCGGACAGCATCAGTAGATGCGCCGATTGAATAGCACCGGCACACAGTACGATTCGATCAGCAGTAAGCGTCGCCGGACCATGCGAACCCACCACGTCGACACCCACAGCGGCGGTGCCATCAAACCGCAACCCCACGGCGCGCGTCTGCGACAGTAGGGTCAGGTTGGATCGGCTTAGGGCCGGCAGCAGATATCCAGCGCCGGATCCGATCCGCACCCCGTCGACAATGTTGAGCGGCACCGCGCCAACACCCGGTACCAACTCAGGGCCGCAATCATTGAGGTCAACAATCCAGGAATACCCGGCATCCCCCGCTGCAGCAATGAAACGCTCAGTAGTACCTGTCATTTCGTGCGTACGGCGAATGCGAATCGGACCACTATCACCGTGTGCGGGGCCGCTGAAATCGAGATCGGTCTCGATAGCCCGAAAATGGTCGATGACATCGGACCATGCCCAGCCCGGTAGCGCGGCCCGATCAAAATCGCATGGCAAGCCGCGACAGAAATATCCACCATTGATCGCCCCCGAACCACCGACCGTCGCCCCCCGCACGATCGGAAGCTCGCGAATCGGCAGCTCGGTGATGCGGGCCCGGTAGCGCTGCACCAGCGGGCTGCCGGCTCCGATCGGCAGCTGCAGCCCATTGGTGGTTTGCGCCAGCAGCACTGGGTCGGCGAGTGCGGGGCCCGCCTCGAGTACGGTCACAGAGCAACGAGGATCGGCGGAAAGGCGTTCGGCAACAACCGATCCAGCACTTCCGGCGCCGACGATCAGCACATCGCTGTGCGTGGTGATCAAGGCGACGGCTAGCTCCGGATTTGCGGCTTGAGCGCGCGCAGGTTGCGTTCGCGCACCACGCCCCACCACAGCCCGAGGCCGTAGGCCAAGTCGTCGACGCGTTTGAGCAATAGATAGGTCAGCAGCCCGATCGGCTCGGCTTCGTCACCGGTGGCGTCCCGGCGGCGCAGCCAGTCGACGACCCCGTCCATCACGGCCGCGACCACCACGACGTGTCTGCAATGCCGCGACATGATGGCCGCGAGCAGCGCCACGGGCCAATAGTGCCGGCAGATGGCCGATGCTAGCTGCAGCGCCGCCGACCATAGACCCCGGGCCGCAATTACCACGACATCGGCCAACGAGGTCTCGGCACTGCGCATGGCTCTGGCGATCCGCCGACCGGTGAAGATCGCGATCACGATCGAGGCCACCTGCGACAAGCTTGTCCCGAGCGCCATCAGTATCCAGGCCATCAGCGCCCAGCCCGAGATAACCACCGGGGCGGTCTTGTCGGGGTGGCGTACCGACAGCGGCGCCGCCGAACCACCGTAGAATGCCTTGCGCGCGAGCCAATCCCGCAATTGTGTGCGGTGATCGTGCGCGACCAGAGCAATCGGCTCGTAGCGTAGCCGGGCGCCCGTCTCGATGAGCCGCCAGCACAGATCGACGTCCTCGCCGGACTGCATGGTCTCGTCGAACCCGCCGACCTCGCTGATGGCCGAGCGGCGGCAGATGATCGCCGCGCTGGGTACGTAGGACACTGTGCTGTGCGGCAACACCGGCGCTTCGCGCTGCCCGAGGTCCAGTGAGGAGTGCACCGCTTCGTACCGGGCTACCACGTTCTCGCTGTGTGCCAGACCCACGATGCGCGGTGCCACCAGGGCCACGGTGGGGTCGCAGAAGTGACCGAGCAGGGCTTCCAGCCAGCCGCGGCGCGGCGACACGTCGGAGTCCATGAACGCGACGAAGTCGGTGGTGCACGCCGCCAGCCCGGTGTTGCGCGCCGCCGCCGGACCCTTGCTGCGGGGGTGGTGCAACACCTCGATGTCACCGTGCGTGCCGGCGAAGTCTGCCGCCTCGATCGGCGACAACGAACCGTCGTCCACCACGATCACCCGCAGGCCGCGCAGCGAGTTCAGCAGGCGTCTCACACCGGAAACGTTGTCCCGCACCGGGATTACGACGGTTACATCACGGTGCGACGGTCCGCCGGCAGGCCGTGGATGCGCGACGGTGGCGTCCAGTAGGGTACGGGCCAGCTGGGCGCTGACGTCGTCGCGAACCTTCAGCCGGCCATCCGAGAGCATGTCCTGGGCGGCGGGAGCCAGCTTGAGCAGACGGGTCGGTGAGCCGCCGAGCAACGCTGAGCCGTCGCCGAGCACCCGCACGCGGCGATCGACCTGAACGGCGAACCCGTCCGGCAGTCGAGGCTGACTCATGTAAGCATCCCGTCGGGGCCGGCCGACCAGTGCACGATCCGGCGCACGCAGCCGTCGACCATCTCGGAGAAAATTCGCTTGCCCTCGGCCGCGGTGGCGGTGGTCGGGTCTCCCAATACTCCTGCCGGGCTCACCGCCGCGACTCCGCCGGTGCGCATCGCCGGGAGTAACTCGGGCAGCGGCGCCCGGTTCCCGGCGAGCCACCGGTCGGTCAATACATCGGACGGCGAGATATGCAGCAACACCGATGTTTCGGTATGGCCGGCGTGGGCGTCGGCGCCAGCGGCGGCGCAGGGGCACCAGGCGACGTCACGACCTTCGTCACGAAGTGTGGTCACGGCGCGATGCAACGCCTCCGCGTTGCCGCCGTGGCCGTTGATGAAGACCAGGCGCTGGGCCCAGCAGGCGGCCGACCTGCCGTACTCGACCAGCAGCAGCGTCAGGGCATCGGTGCCGATGGAGATGGTGCCGGGGAAACTCTGGTGCTCCCCGCTGGCGCCGTAGGCGATGGCCGGCGCGACCAACCATGCCTGCTCGAGGCTAGCCCTGGCCCCCCGGGCAACCGCGGTCGCGATCCGGGTATCGGTGTCCAACGGTAGGTGCGGACCATGTTGCTCGGTCGACCCCAGCGGGACCATTACCGACGGCGAGGTGGGAAATAGCTCGCTCGACGTCGCAGCTCCTAATTCGCCGAGTACGGGCACTCGGTGATGGTAGGCCGAATTCACCTGGCGTGCACCAATTGTTGTGCCTTCAAAGTTATTTTTTTCTGGGCTGTTCATCGAGACGCCGAAATTCGGCTCGTCCGTCACGGTTGCCACGCGCGTATCACAATTTTCGCACACGTCGATTTTCGCTGGCAATCACATATCCGCACGAATTCTGCGGCTCGGCGACGAGATCTGTCGTGGCTCCCGCCTCATATTCGGTAAAGCCGCCCGATATGCCCCGAATTATCTCGGGCGTCGCCGCGCGACCGCCTGGCTACGCCGGCGCGACCGGAGGCTCGCCGAGCGCCCGGGTGAAGCCGTCCGGCACCAGAATGTCGTCCGGGCTCAAGTCGTGGACCGAGGCGTGCCCCAGACCCATCAGCGCCGAGTCGATGCCGCCGCGCAAGACGTCGAGCACGTTTTCGACGCCGGCTTGACCATTCGCGGCGAGGCCCCACAGATAGGCACGGCCGATCATCACCGCCCGTGCTCCCAAGGCCACCGCCTTCACGACGTCGCTACCGCGCCGGATGCCGCCGTCCAGCAACACTTCGACCTGATCGCCCACCGCCGCCACCACCGCGGGCAGCGCACGAATCGACGCGGGCGTTCCGTCCAGGTTGTTGCCACCGTGGTTCGACACCGATATCGCCGAAACACCGGCATCCACAGCCCTTTTCGCGTCGTCGACGCGCATGACCCCCTTGAGCATGAATGGCCCGCCCCAGAGCTCTCGCAGCCAGGCGATGTCTTCCCATGTCGGCGGCGGCGTGCCCATCCACTCGCCGTAGGCGGCAAAGAAGGGCGGGCCGAGCTCGCCGCGGCGGGCCTGGTTCGGCACCCGCAGGTCCGGTGGCCGCAGCGTCTTGCCGAACTTCCACAACCACCGCGGCTTGAAGACCGCCTCCGGGGACAACCGCAGGATGGTCCGCAGGTTCATCTCTTCGGGAATCTTGGGGCTGCCCCAGTCGCGTCCGTGCGAGAAAGACCAGTCGGTGGTGACGATCAAACCAACCGCGCCGGCCGCCCGCGCCCGCTCCACCCGCTGCGCGATCGCCTCGCGCCCGCCCAGCCAGTACACCTGGAAGAACAGCTTGGAGTTTGCGGCGATGACTTCTTCGATCGGCTTGCTGGCGAACGAGGACAAGCCCATCGCCGTTCCTCGCGCCGCAGCGGCTCGCGCGACGGCGACCTCGCCGTCCGGGTCGACGGCCTGGACGCCGGTCGGCGAAATCAAGACCGGCATGGAAATATCTTGTCCCATAACGGTAGTCGACAAATCGCGCTTTTCCTGGGCGCCCACGACATGGGGCGCAAAACCGAGCTCTCCGAAGGCTTCGACGTTGTCGGAGACGGTAATTCCCTTTTCGCTGGCCGCAACCAATGCTGCATAAACGGATTTCGGCAGCCGGCGCTTTGCGCGCTGCTGAGCGATCGCTACGGTTTCAAACCACTCCTCAGCCATGGCTAGACCGGGCTTTCGTTGCAGAGCCGCACCGGTGGTTGCTGCGGGGGTCGCACGGACAGCGTCAGCGGCACCGGCTGGCGCACCTTTTGTCCGCGTGAATGATCGGCGCGCGGGCGCGGCGTCTCCCGGTCACGGGCCAGCGCCGACGCGCTGTGCCCCTGGACGCACTCGGGATCCGGCCCGTCCATCGGCAGGCCGGTAAAGAACTTGGCCGCCATGCAACCGCCGCGGCAGCTGTCGTAGTGCCCGCAACTGCCACACGCGCCCGCCGACTGCGGCTCGCGCAGCTCACGGAATAGTGGAGCGTTCTTCCAGACGTTGTCAAAGCCGCTGTCGGACAGGATATTTCCGGCCAGGAAGCGGTCGTGGATGGCAAACGGGCAGGCATACACGTCGCCGACCGGGTCGATCAAGCACACCACCCGGCCGGCGCCGCACATGTTCAGGCCGGACAGCGCTCCCGAGGAGCCGAGCGGGGCCAGATGAAAGAAGGAGTCGCCGGTGAGCACCCCATCCCCCTTGGCGACGAGCCAGTCATAGAGCTGAACCTGCTGCGCCGCGGTCGGGTGCAGGTCTTCCCAGACGTCTGCGCCACGCCCCGAGGGCCGCAATCGGGTGATCCGCAGCGTCGCCCCGTAACGGCTTGCCAGAGCGGCGAATTCGTCGAGCTGGTCGACGTTGTGCCGGGTGACCACGACGGAGATCTTGGCGTCTTTGAATCCGGCCGCGGCCAGGTTCTCCAGCGCGCGCACCGCCATGGCGAACGATCCGGGACCCCGGACGGCATCGTTGACCTCGGCGGTCGCGCCGTCCAGCGAGATTTGCACATCGACGTAGTCGCTGGCGGCCAGCCGCCCGGCGACCTCCGGTGTAATGCGGACCCCGTTGGTCGAGAACTTCACTCCGACGTGGTGCTCGGTGGCGTAGTCCACTAGCTCCCAAAAGTCCGGGCGCACAGTGGGTTCCCCGCCACCGATGTTCACGTAGAACACCTGCATGCGTTCCAGCTCATCGATGATGTCCATGCACTGGCGGGTGGACAGCTCGCGTGGGTCGCGCTTACCCGAGGAGGAAAGGCAGTGCACGCAGGCCAGGTTGCAGGCGTACGTGAGCTCCCACGTCAGGCAGATGGGCGCGTCCAACCCATGTTCGAATTGCTCGATGAGCCGTGGTACGGCCGCTGTTGTCATTGGTGATCCTCCTGGGGCACCAGCATGCGGGAATCGACCAGCACACCCAACGCGTACAAGTAGGGCGCCTGCTCGGAGTCGTCGACACCCTGGGCGCGCAGCGCCGACCGGATGTCGGGATGGTCGGCCAGCGATCGCACCACCGCAAGGATGGTGCGGTTCTTCAGGAAAGACAGCTTGCGGGTGCCGAAGTGATAGAGCAGCGCGCCAAACGGTTCCGGTCGAACCGCGACCTGCGGGTGCAATCGCCAACCGCGATCAGGATCGAAGCAGCTTTTCGCCGCCCGAGCCTGCGCGGGCGCCGGCACGGTCAGTAGACCCCGCACATTCCGTCGATGGACACCTCTTCAACCAGAGTCTCGGTGACGAGCTCGGTGTCGGTCTCGGTCTCGCGGTCCATATGAAGTGCCTCTCCTACGGTCTCGACAACGATGGTCGATCTTGTCACAATCGTCGTCAGAATATGGCATCGAGTGCCGAAATGGAAGGGCGGGTCTGATGCTTCCGGAGTCGCGGGTAGGCCGGCGCCGCTCGACGACACCACACGACATCACCGACGTCGCCATCGAGTTATTCACCGCGCGGGGATTTGCCGAGGTGAGCGTCGACGATGTCGCACAGGCTGCCGGGATCTCGCGGCGCACGCTGTTCCGCTACTACGCGTCCAAGAACGCCATCTTGTGGGGTGAGTTCGACACCCATCTCGCACACCTTCGGGAACTGCTCGACATGGTCGGCCCGCAAGTTCCGCTGGGTGAGGCGCTTCGGACGGCACTGTTGGCGTTCAACACCTTTGACGACTCCGAGACCGTCCAGCATCGCCAGCGGATGCGGGTCATCCTGCAGACCGCCGAACTGCAGGCGTATTCGATGACGATGTACGCCGGCTGGCGTGAGGTGATTGCGGAATTCGTCGCCCGGCGCTCGGGCGCCAAGACGAGCGACTTGGGGCCCCAGACCGTCGCATGGACGCTGCTCGGTGTCGCACTTTCGGCCTACGAGCATTGGCTGGGCGACGAATCCGTCCCGTTGCCGGTGGCTCTCGGCAACGCCTTCGACGTCGTCGGCGCCGGGCTGGAGAGGCTGAAGCCGTGACCGCCAACACCGGGCATCTGCTGCACACCTTGCGATCGCAGGGGCGGTTCTGCGGCGCGTCCGGGTCCAGGATGTATGACGACCTGTTCGAGCTGGTGGCCTCCGATGTCGAAGCCGGCGGCATCTTCGCGTCGATTCTCTCCGGCCACGAAGACGACCCGTCGCGCGAGGCGGTGCCACTGCGCCTGCTGGGTGGTTTGCACCGGTTGGTGCTCGGCGACCGGGCGCCGGCATTGCGCCAGTGGTATCCCAGCACCGGCGGCACCTGGGATGCCGGCAGCGCGTGGCCCGCGATCACGGCCGTCGCGTTCGACCATGCCGACTCGCTGCGCGCGGCGCTCGGTCATCCGCCGCAAACCAACGAGGTGGGTCGATCTGCCGCACTGATCGGCGCGCTGCTGCGCATCAATCACGAAATCGGATTCCCGGTACGGCTTTTCGAGATTGGATCCAGCGCCGGGCTGAACCTGCGGGCCGACAAATACCGCTATCGCTACGGCAGCGGGCAGTGGGGACCGAGCGACTCGCCGGTACTGATCGACGACGCGTGGCAGGGGCAGTTGCCACCCACCGGTTCGGTACAGATCGTGGAACGGCGCGGGTACGACATCGCGCCCGTCGATGTCACCGTCACCGACGGGGAGATCACCGCGTTGAGCTATGTCTGGCCCGATCAGGCCGCCCGGCTGCAGCGGTTGCGGGGCGCCATCGCGATCGCCCGCAAGGTACCGGCACAACTGGTGCGGCTCAGCGCCGCCGGCGCGGTCGCCGGCTTGACGCTGGCCGAGGGCGCGTTGACCGTGCTGTGGCATTCGGTCACCTGGCAGTACCTGTCCGAGAACGAACGCACGGCCGTGCGCGCTCACGTCAGTTCGCTGGGTGCACGCGCCGATGCCCGCTCGCCCTTTGCGTATTTGACGATGGAGCCCGCTCGCGACGGCCCAGGCGCTGCACTGAAGTTCTTGGTGCGCACGCGTCGCTGGCCGCGCGGCGAACTTGTCGTGCTGGGTGAATGCCATGCGCATGGCCCACCCGTGAACTGGCAATAGCCACAATCTGGAAAATTTTTCGCTCACAACCCGTCGGAGTTTGTATTGCCGCGGCGACGATAAGGGTGTGGGCGCCGAAACGGATCACCAATCCGACGCTCGACGTGCGCTTGTGACGCTCTACGACGAGGCGTTGCCGGCGGTCTACGGCTATTTCGTCCGACGCTGTGGCGATCGCGGGGCGGCGGAGGACCTGACGTCGGAGACGTTCCTCGCCGCGATGGACGCCGCGCGCAAAGCCGAGCCGCCGCCGATGTCGCTTGCGTGGTTACTCGGCGTGGCACGACACAAATTGGCCGACCACTACCGGCGCGGTCCGGACCGGCTCAGTGTGCCGATGGCCGAGCTGCCGGAGCCGGTCGATACGCCCGACGACTGGGATACCGAACTGGACCGCATGGTCGCCGAAGCCGTGCTGGCCCGACTGGCTGAGCCGCACCGCACCGTGCTGGTGCTGCGCTATATGGACGACTGCAGCGTCGGCGAATGTGCCGAGCTGATCGGGCGCACGGTGCACGCTACCGAAGCCTTACTGGTGCGGGCGCGCCGCGCGTTCAAGAAGCAGTATCCGGAGGGAGGCATGTCATGAACCCGCGCGACCATAGCGACCCGCTCAGCGTGCTGCACGCCAATGACCTTCCGGTTCAACCCGATCCGGATTTTGCCGCGCGGCTGCGCCGGCAATTGGAATCCGCACTATCCCTACCGGAAGGAGTTGTCATGAGCGGCACCACCAGTGCCATCGCCGAACTGGCCGAACCCGCTGCGCCGCGTGCACCGCGGCCGGCGGCACTGCCCTACCTGAGCGTGGCGAACGCACGTGCGGCCATCGCCTGGTACGCCGATGCGTTCGGCGCCGTCGTAGTCGGCGATCCCATCGTCATGGACGACGGGCGCATTGGGCACGCCGAGATCGCGATGGCCGACGGCGTGCTGTATCTGGCCGACGAATACCCTGAGTATGGCTTGAAAGCGCCTGCACTGCACGCTGTTTCGGTCAGCCTGATGCTGCAGGTCGCGGACACCGAAGCCGCCCTGCAGCAAGCTCGCAAACACGGTGCCACCGTCGAGCGGGAGATCTACGAAAACTACGGAACGCGCAACGCGACCATCGTCGATCCATTCGGGCACCGCTGGATGTTGTCCGGGCCGACGGCGGTGCCCATTGCCAGCATTCGGCACGGCGACATCGGATACGTCTCGATCTGGACCCCGGACGCCGACCGCGCGGCCGCCTTCTACGGACATGTGCTGGGCTGGACCTACGACCCCGCATCGCATCGGGTGACGAATACCGACCTCCCGACCGGAATCTTTGCCACCGCGCAACCCGCCACCTTGTTCTGCTGCTATGCCGTCGACGACCTTCAGGTTGCTCGCGACGCGATAGCCGAGGCCGGCGGCGTCCCGGGCGAGATCCGGCAGACCGAGTACGGCATCCTGCTCGATGCCACCGATCCGCAGGGCGCGGCGTTCGCGGTTCACCAACCCACCGCGGGTCGAAAGCGCCCGGAAGTCAACGGCTCTGGGCCCGGCGAGCTGTCCTACGTCACCTACCAAGTACCGGATTCGGCCGAATTCCGCGATTTCTATGGCCGGCTGTTGGGCTGGAGCTTCGAGCCCGGCCGCGTGGCCGACGGCTGGCAGGTGGTAGGCACGCATCCGATGGCCGGCGCTGCCGGTGGCAGCGAGCGTGCCAGCACCGTGCCGATGTGGACAGTGGCCGACATCGACGCGGCGGTCACGCGGGTCCGCGAGGCCGGCGGCACCGTGGTTGCCGATCCCGCCCGCCAGCCCTACGGCATGACCGCCGAGTGCACCGACAACCAAGGCGCGCGGTTCTACCTAGGGCAGCTCTAAGTACCGGTGAAGGTCATCGGGTCGTGCAGCACCCGGGTGCCGTCATGCAGCGCCTCGATCGCCACCATGTGTTCGGGTTCCAGAGTGAAGTCGAAGACATCGAGGTTCTGCGCGACGCGCTCAGGCTTGGAAGACCGCGAGACGACGACGTTGTTCAATTGCAGGTTCCAGCGGACCAGCACCTGCGCGGGTGAGCGACCCTACTGCGCGGCGATCGACGTGACAATCTGTTCGTCGATCAACCTGCCGACCCCCAGCGGGCTGTAGGACTGGGTGACAACGTCGTGTTCGGCGTGGGTTTGCCGCAAGTCGGCCTGGTTCAGACGCGGATGCAGCTCGATTTGGTTGACAGCCGGCACCTCGGATGTCTGTTCGATGATCATCGAGAGATGGTCCTCGGTGAAGTTGGAAACTCCGATCGAGCGGACATGACCCTGCTCTTTGGACTGGATCATGCCTTCGAAACTCTCCACGAACTTGCCCAGCGCCGGCGCGGGCCAGTGGATCAGATACAGGTCGAGGTAATCCAGCCCCAGCCGGTCCAGGCTTGCGTGGCAGGCGGCTTGGGCGGTTTCGAAGCCCTGGTTCGACGTGCCCAGCTTTGTGGTGACGAACAGTTCGTCGCGACCAAGTCCCGACTTGGCGATCGCCCGGCCGACGGCGCCCTCGTTGCCGTAAGCGGCAGCGGTGTCAATCAATCGGCAGCCGACTTCCAACGCAGCGGTGACCGAACGTTCCGCTTCAGCGTCCGACAACTTGGCGACACCGAGCCCGAGCACCGGCATCTTCGCGTCGTCGTTGAGAGTGATCGTCGGGATTTTCGGCGTACTGCATACGTCGTCAATAACGGTCATTCGTCGTCACCTGCCTGCCATATTGCTTGTCATCTCTGTGGAGACCGGGCCGGCAGCAGCCGTTGAGCCGGACTTCGTTGTCCACAACCCGCGAATCTCCAAGAGGCCGAGCCCATCTGGATTTCACGAGGTCCACCGACACCGATCGCCTTCGAAAGCTAGTCGAATTGGTCAGCTTGCGCCCAATCGCAGCGGCACGGCATGTCGGCGCGGCAAAAGTATTGAGACGGTATGAGTCACCGCCCGCCAGCACAGACCAATTTATGAGCATCCTTCGGCTATCGGTGTGACATCGAATACACCGCTTGGCAAATCGCCTTGGTCGCATTCAAACGTAGCGATTTCGTGAGGTGCATCACCACCGAATACTATTTGCCGCGCACGGTTGCGCTGGCGCGCAATATGTTGTGCGACAGCATATTTACCGTCCATTGCGGCGGGCGGGAGAAATATCCGCACAACGGCCGCGCGCAAAGCGGAATCCGACAGCCTCTATGCTCGGGGAGCCGAACACCCGCCCAGACTCTGGAAGCGAGGCATGTCGCCAGATGAAGACCTACGACGACCTATTCAAAATTGCTTGCGATGCAACACAAATCGGTGCGATAACGCTCGAGACGTCGAATCCGGACGCTGTGCATCACAAGGGTGACCGCGATCTGGTGACCGATATCGATCTTGCGATTCAACGCGACATCGACGACTACCTGCGCAAAGCCACACCCGACATCCCGCTGCTTGCCGAGGAATCGCCCGCGCAACCCGATATCGACACCGCGGAATGGCTCTGGGTGCTGGACCCGATCGACGGAACGTCGAATTTCGTGCATGGGCTACCGCTGTGCTCGGTCTCGCTGGCCTTGATGTACCGCGGCACCACCGTCGTCGCCGTCACCCACGCGCCGTTGCTTGGCCGCAGGTATCACGCCATCCAGAATCAGGGCGCCTTCCTCAACGGTGAGCCGATCGACGTCAGCGGCTCCACCCGCCTCGCCGAGGCAATCGTGTCTCTCGGCGACTACGCCGTCGGCCACGATGCTGCCGCGCTCAACGAGCCCCGGCTCGCGCTCACCGCCGAGCTGGTGCCTCGGGTAGAACGCATTCGGATGGTCGGCGCCGCGACACTCGACCTCGCGTTCGTCGCCGAGGGAGCACTGGACGCCTGCGTCATGATGTCCAACAAGCCATGGGACACCGCCGCGGGAACGCTGATCGCCCGTGAAGCCGGAGCGCATGTCGTCGACGCGCAAGGCAATCCGCACACCCACCGCTGCGCCTCGACGATCGCCACCGCGCCGGGCATCGCCCGCGAACTCACGACAATCGTCGAAACCGCTTGCGCCCCCGGTATTCTGCAGGCGACAACCGCAACCTGATCTCTAGGTCAGCGCCTCGGGGTTGGCGATCCGAATCGGCGTTCCGTCCAGCCAAGACACCACGGCTTCGATGCTGTCCGAGTAGAAGGCGTTCAGCATTTCGCGGGTGACGTACCCCAGGTGGGGGGACAACGTCACATTCGGCAGGCGGCACAGCGGATGGTCCGAGGGGGGCGGTTCGGCGTCGAAGACGTCGAGTCCGGCTGCGGCGATGCGTCCGCTTTGCAGCGCCGCGATCAGCGCCGCCTCGTCGACGATCGGGCCGCGCGACGTGTTGACCAAGTAGGCGTGCGGCTTCATCAGAGCCAGTTCGGGTTCGCCGACCAAACCTCTCGTCCGTTCGGAGAGCACCAGGTGGATCGAGACCACATCGGAGGATTCGAACAAGGCCGCTTTCTCGACCCGGCGCGCGCCAGCCGCGATCGCGGCCTCCTCTGTGAGATTCTGGCTCCACGCAACGACTTCCATGCCAAACACGCCTCCGTATTCGGCCATCCGCTTGCCCGTCCTGCCCAGACCCAGCAACCCAAGTGTCTTACCGGCAAGCGTCACGCCGACGCTGCTCTGCCACCCACCATCGCGCATCCGCCGATGCTCTTCGGCCAGATTGCGCACCGTCGCGATCAGCAGGCCCCAGGCGAGCTCGGGGGTGGAATCGCGCAGGGCCCGGTACCGGGGGTTGGCGAAATCCGAATGGGCAACCAGCACACCGTGTTCGCTGGCCGCGGCCATGTCCAAATTCGGCAGGCTCATGCCCACGATCGTGATCAGCTTCAAGTTGGGTAGTCGCTCGATCAGCGTGCGCGGCAACGCCATACGTTCGCGCAGGGTACAGATCACGTCGAACGGCTGCAGAACGTCCGCCGCTTCCGCTTCGGACAAATGCCGGTCGAAGACGGTGATCTCAGATCGGCTCTGCACTGAAGACCAGTCGGCGAGCTCGAGTGCCATGTCGGCGTAGTCGTCGAGTATCGCCACCCGGGGCATGGCCGTCAGCCTAGCAGCTCCGAAATAGGTGTTGCGGCAGCGATTTTGCCGCGAGCCTTCATGACCTTGCCCGGCAGGCCGCCGCCGACCACGCCCACCACTACCCCGTCACGCTCGTAGTAGGCTAAGAACTTTCGTCCGTCGTCCTCGACCAGATGCACGATGTCGGTGGCTTCCGGCTCCCCCAGGCACTGGATCTTGACGTCGTACTGGTCGCTCCAGAAGTACGGAACGACCGTGATCGAAGGCACCTCTTGGCCGAGCATCGCGGGCACCACAACCCGGGCCTGATCTGCAACGTTGCTCCAATGCTCCACGCGTGCTTGATGTCCCGTCGCATCGCGCCAGGAGGCAACGTCACCGAGCGCCCACACGTTGGGCGCACTCGTACGCCCGGCCTCGTCGCAGATGACACCGTTGTCGACGTCGACGCCGCTGCCCTACAGCCCACTCGGTGGCCGGCCGTGATCCGATCCCGACGACAACGAGGTCTGTCACCAGCTCGCTGCCATCGGTCAGCAAGACCGTCTCCACGTGCCGCTGGCCGCGTACCTCGGCAACACCGATACCGGTGCGCACATCGACACCCTCGCCGCGATGCAACCGCGTCACCAATTCACCGATCTGTTCGCCGAGCACCGAGGCCAACGGCGTCGGCTGCGGCTCCACCAGCACGACCTCAACCCCCAGACTGCGTAAGCTCGCCGCGACCTCGCAGCCGATGAAACCGGCGCCGACCACCACCGCGCGCTGCGCCTCGGACGCGTGCTCGCGCAGCGCCACGCTCTCGTCGAACGACCGCAGCACGCGGATGCCGTCGAGATCCGGGAACGCTGGAATGCGCCGCGGCACCAATCCGGTCGCTATCACCAGCTCGTCGTAGCCAAGCGACGTGCCGTCGGACAGAGTCAGCGTCTGCGCGGCGGTGTCCAAGCTGGTGGCCGCCGCACCCAGCCGCAGCGTGATGTTGTTCTCGTCGTAGAACTCACGCGGCTTGAGGGCCACGTCATCGACCTCTTTGCGCAGCACTTCCTTGGACAGCGGCGGCCGGTCGTAGGGCAGATGCACCTCGTCGCTGACGATCGTGACGGGCCCGGTGTACTCCGACCGGCGCAATTGCTCGGCTGTGCGGGCAGCAGCGAGCCCTCCCCCGACGATCACGATTCCGTTATTGCTCACGTGGAGTTCATAGCACGCGCGGCGGTCAGTACTTTAGGGCACCCTTATCAACGGGGATCTGCATGCCCGTCACCGTGTCCGAGCCGTCGCCGGCCAACCAGGCGACAACGTCGGAAACCTCTTCGGGCGCCATGAATCCCTTGTACTGCATCGGCATTGGCGGGAAGCTGTGCACGAAGCGGGGATGCTTGGCGAAGATCTCCATCATCGCTTCCGGTTCGATCATCGGGGTGTCGATCGAGTAGGGGTGGATGGAGTTGACCCGGATGTTGTATTCGCCGAGCTCGATAGCCAGGGTGTTGGTCAGCGCGGTCAATCCGAATTTGCTGGCCGCGTAGTGGCCGTTGCCGGGCGTGGCCTTGATACCGGCCGACGAGCTCACGACCACGATGGATCCACCGTTGCCGGCCTCGATCATCACGGGTATCGCGGCGCGCAGAGTGCGCCAGGTGCCGGTCAAATTGACCCCGATGACGGTGTCCCACTGCTCGTCGCTGAGTTCCCAGACCCGGCCCCAGCCCAGCACTCCGGCGTTGGCCACCAGAATGTCGAGCCGGCCGAACTGCTCAACGCCGTCGGCCACCAGCTGCCGCACCGCGGGGTCGTCGCGAATGTCCACCTCGCGGGCCAGCACCTTGCGGCCCTGCGCCTCCACCAAGCGGACGGTCTCGTTGAGGTCATCGGGTGTGGCCGGCGTGTAGGTAATGGTGCTCGACGCCGACGCGCAGATGTCGAGCGCGATGATGTCGGCGCCCTCGACGGCCAGCCGTACCGCGTGTGCGCGCCCTTGCGCGCGGGCGGCACCGGTAACGAATGCCACCCGTCCTTGCAGTGATCCTTCACGTCCCGCCACAGCACGCCCCTTTCGCCGGCCTCTCGCCGAATCACAGGCTAGCAGCGGAACTGAAACGTGTTCTAACTCGGCTAGACGACCGGGAGGGTTCAGATCTCCGAGATGATCTGGGTCCGGCGCGCGTTGTACTCGTCATCGGTCAAAGCGCCACTGGCGCGCAACGTCTCGAGCTGCTGGAGCCGCTCACCGATCGACGTCTGAGGGGTTGTGCCGACCGGCGCCGCCCCGGCCGGGGCTCCTTGCGCCGCGGGTGCCTGCTGCGCCGCGCGGCGCACCACCGCCTGGATCTGCTGACGCAGTGCCGGGTTTGACCGGATGTCGACCATCCGGTTAAGCGCAATGTTGTTGTCCTTGAGGATCTGCAGGATCTCCATCAACGGCCCGGCTTGCCCACTCAGGTCGTAGGTCCGGTTGTCCTCGGCCACCGTGAACTGCGCGGGCATCAGCCCGTTGACCAAAGCGCTTCGCTCCCAGTCGATTTGGTATTGCTGCGTGGTGGGGTCGACCAGTACCACGAGCTTGCGCGCGGTGAGATTGCCCAACCTGGTCACGTTGGCGATGACCCGGTCCTGACTGTCGAACGCCGTGAACCCCGGTCCGGCGATGTGCAGATCGACCTTGACCAGCGGCTGTTCGTTGATTCGGGTACCCGTCTCGTGGAGCCCGGTGATCTGCGCGAGCGCCAGTACCCCGTGTTGCTCCAGCAACGCTGATTTGGCCGCCGACTTCGCGCCGTAGTTGGTGAGCGCGAGTGCGATGAGGACGTCGGCCACAGTGATGAGCAGGCCGACATAGAACATCCACTGCAGCAGGCTGCCCAGGCCGAGAGTGAAGTAGACGACCAGAAAGATCGGCCCGACCAAACCGCCGCACAGCAAAACTATTAACTGCGTCTTGAGATAGCGCGCCAACACGTGAGTCTCCTCGCCTTGCCGGGAAGTTCGTGTCAGATTAGCGCTGTCGCGTGCGCCTTAGGTGCAAACCGCATCCGGGCATCCGCCCGGCCAGTCAGCGCGACGGTGTAGGCGGGCGGCTCTTCGGAGAGGCCGGCGGGGGCGGCGTGGCCGGACCGGTCGACGGTGTCGGCATCGCCGTCGGCAGCATGGTGGCCGAAGTGAGTTCTGCGCTTGCCACAGCCGCCGGGGCGGTCGAGGCGGTCAGCGGGCCGGACACGTCCGGTGCAGCTGCCGTGGCCGCGGCTGCCGCCGCGGCGGTCGCCGCCACCGGTGCATAAGCCGGTGTCTGCGCGTTCGAAGCCCCTCCCGAGGCTCCCTGGGCCGCGGATCCCGCCGGCGCGGCTGCCACCGAGGTAGTCGCGGCCATCGGAGCGATCGGCGCCGTTGCCGGCGCAGCCGCCGTCGCTGACACGGCCGCCGGCACCGCGGCACCGGGCTGCATCGCAGCACCCACCGGTACCCCAGACGCCAAGGCACTTGCTTGTGCCGCGGCTCCGATGACCGGCTGCTGGGCGCCTAGCGCGTGACCGGAGGCATTGGCCGCGCCCAGCACGGCCTGCGGCGCGATATCCAGGGGTGCGGCGTTGGCGACCTCGGCACTCGCATATTCCGTCGCACCACCGCTCATAAGCTGCACAAACTGCTGATGGAACAGCACCGCCTGGGAGCTGATCGCTTGATAGGCGGCGGCGTGCGCGCCGAACAGTCGCGAAATGCTCGTCGACACCGCGTCGGCGCCGGCTGCCTCAACGGCCGAGGTCACGCCCGACGCTGTCGAGTTGGCGTACTCGATGGCGGACCCGATTTTTGCCAAGTCAGATGCGGCAGACGCCACATACTCCGGCGTCGCATTCACGAACGACATCCGAACCTCCTGGCCAGACGGCGACGGTCAAATACCCCAACCGTCAATTACTGACATCGAGATAGCTTACCGGAATTTTGCCCGCCATTTATGCCGGTTCTTCGCAGTCGAAATGCGCAAAGCCCGAACCGCCGAAATCGGCAATCCGGGCCTTGCGCTGCGGTAGAACTAGTTGATGATCTTGACGACCCGGCCGGCGCCGACGGTACGGCCACCCTCGCGGATCGCGAAGCGCAGACCGTCGTCCATGGCGACGGGCTGAATCAGCTTCACCGAGATGTTGGTGTTGTCACCGGGCATCACCATTTCGGTGCCCTCCGGCAGTGTCACCACACCGGTCACGTCGGTGGTGCGGAAGTAGAACTGCGGACGGTAGTTGTTGAAGAACGGCGTGTGCCGGCCGCCCTCGTCCTTGGACAGGATGTAGACGCTGCCCTCGAACTCGGTGTGCGGCGTGGTGGTGCCGGGCTTGACCACAACCTGGCCGCGCTCGACGTCTTCCCGCTTGATACCACGCAGCAACAGCCCGACGTTGTCGCCGGCCTGCCCCTGGTCGAGCAGCTTGCGGAACATCTCCACACCGGTGACCGTGGTCTTGGTGCTGGTCGGCTTGATGCCGACGATCTCGACTTCCTCGTTCACGTTGACCACACCACGCTCGACACGCCCGGTGACCACGGTGCCACGACCGGTGATCGTGAAGACGTCCTCGACGGGCATCAGGAACGGACGGTCGGTCTCGCGAACCGGGTCCGGAATCGACTCGTCGACCGCATCCATCAGCTCTTCGACGGACTTGACCCACTTCTCGTCGCCCTCGAGTGCCTTGAGCGCCGAGACCCGGATAACCGGAGCCTCCTCGTCGAATTCCTGGGCGGCCAGCAGTTCGCGGACCTCCAGCTCGACGAGCTCGAGCAGCTCCTCGTCGTCCACCATGTCGGCCTTGTTCAGGGCGACCAGGATGTAGGGCACACCCACCTGACGGGCGAGCAGCACGTGCTCACGCGTCTGCGGCATCGGGCCGTCGGTGGCGGCCACCACCAGGATCGCGCCGTCCATCTGGGCCGCGCCGGTGATCATGTTCTTGATGTAGTCGGCGTGACCCGGGGCGTCCACGTGGGCGTAGTGGCGCTTCTCGGTCTGGTACTCCACGTGGGAGATGTTGATCGTGATACCGCGCTGACGCTCCTCGGGCGCGTTGTCGATCTGGTCGAAGGCGCGCGACTCGTTGAGGTTCGGGTACTTGTCATGCAGAACTTTGGTGATCGCCGCGGTGAGTGTGGTCTTGCCGTGGTCAACGTGACCGATGGTCCCGATGTTGACGTGCGGCTTCGTCCGCTCGAACTTCGCCTTCGCCACTTCTGTGTCCTCCTGGACTTGTTGGTGCTTTGGTTAAAGCAGTGTTGATGTTGTTGTAAGTGCCGCGGTGGTAACCGGGCCAGGTTACTCCGAGCTGATATTCACTCGCCCGTCGCCTTCGCGATGATCTCCTTCGAGACGTTCGCTGGGACTTCGGCATACGAGTCGAACACCATGGAGTAGTTCGCCCGGCCTTGAGTCTTGGACCGCAGGTCCCCGACATAGCCGAACATCTCCGACAGCGGCACGTGCGCCCTCACGACGCGCGCACCAGACCGCTCCTCCATGGCCTGAATCTGGCCACGGCGGGAGTTCAGGTCGCCGATCACGTCACCCATGTAGTCCTCGGGTGTGGTCACTTCGACCGCCATAATCGGCTCCAGGATCACCGGCTGGGCTTGGTGCGCAGCCTTTTTCAGCACCTGCGAACCTGCGATCTTGAAGGCCATTTCCGACGAGTCCACCTCGTGGTAGGCCCCGTCGAGCAAGATGACCTTCACATTCACCAGCGGATAACCGGCCAGCACGCCGTACTGCATCGCGTCCTGGGCCCCGGCGTCCACCGACGGGATGTACTCACGCGGGATACGGCCACCGGTGACCTTGTTCTCGAATTCGTAGGTGGCACCATCCTCGCCGTGGAACGGCTCGAGGCTGATAAGCACCTTCGCGAACTGGCCCGAGCCACCCGTCTGCTTCTTGTGGGTGAACTCGACCTTCTCCACGGTCCGCTTGATGGTTTCCTTGTAGGCAACCTGCGGCTTACCGACGTTGGCCTCAACCTTGAACTCGCGGCGCATCCGGTCGACCAGGATGTCCAGGTGCAGCTCGCCCATGCCGCCGATCACGGTCTGGCCGGTCTCGGCGTCCTGGTGCACCTTGAACGTCGGGTCTTCTTCGGCCAGCTTCTGAATCGACAGGCTCAGCTTTTCCTGGTCGCTCTTGGTCTTCGGCTCAATGGCCACCTCGATCACGGGATCGGGGAACGTCATCGATTCGAGCACGATCTGGTCGTTCGGGTCGCTCAGGGTGTCACCGGTGGTGGTGTCCTTCAAGCCGATCACCGCGTAGATGTGACCCGCCGACGCCGTCTCCACCGGGTTTTCCTTGTTGGAGTGCATCTGGAACAGCTTGCCCAGCCGCTCCTTTTTGCCCTTGGTGGCGTTGATGACCTGGCTGCCGGAGTCGACCTTGCCCGAGTACACCCGGACGTAGGTGAGCTTGCCGAAGAACGGGTGCGTGGCGACCTTGAACGCCAGCGCGGAGAACGGCTCGTCGGTCGACGGCTTGCGGGTGATCTCGACGTCTTCCTTGCCCGGCGCGTGGCCGACGGCCGGCGGCACGTCCAGCGGCGAGGGCAGGTAGTCGATGACCGCGTCCAGCATCGGCTGCACGCCCTTGTTCTTGAACGCGCTACCGCACAACACCAGGTAGGCCGTAGAGCTGATGGTCAGCTTGCGCAGCGCGCCCTTGATCTCGGCGACCGACAGCTCCTCGCCCCCAAAATACTTCTCCAGCAGCGCCTCGTCGGTTTCCGCGACAGCCTCGAGCAGCTTGGTGCGGTACTCGTCGGCCTTCTCCTGAAGTTCGGCGGGGATGTCGATGGTCTCGTAGGTCTCGCCGAGCTTGGTCTCGCCGCGCCAGACCTTGGCCTTCATCTCGACCAGGTCGACGACGCCCTCGAAGTCACCCTCGGAACCGACGGGCAGCTGGATCGGGATGACGTTGGCGCCCAGCCGGTCTTCCATGGTCTTGACCGAGAAGTAGAAGTCGGCACCGATCTTGTCCATCTTGTTGACGAAGCAGATGCGCGGGATGTCGTACTTGTCGGCCTGACGCCAGACCTGCTCGGACTGTGGCTCGACACCTTCCTTGCCGTCGAAGACGGCTACGGCACCGTCGAGCACGCGCAGGCTGCGCTCCACCTCGACGGTGAAGTCGACGTGGCCGGGGGTGTCGATGATGTTGATCTGGTTGTCATTCCAGAAGCAGGTGGTGGCAGCGGAGGTGATGGTGATTCCGCGCTCTTGCTCCTGCTCCATCCAGTCCATCGTGGCGGCGCCGTCGTGGACCTCACCGATCTTGTAGCTGATACCGGTGTAGTAGAGGATGCGCTCGGTCGTCGTCGTCTTGCCCGCGTCGATGTGCGCCATGATGCCGATGTTGCGGACCTTGGTCAGGTCGGTCAGCACGTCCTTCTGTGCCACAGAAGTCTTCCCACTCTTTCGATTGCGTAGTTAGTTCGCTGTCGGTTTACGCCCGGCATCTTCGCTGATGTCGCCACCTTCGCAGCTCTGGGAGCCGCGCATTGCTCTACCAGCGATAGTGGGCAAAGGCGCGGTTAGCCTCGGCCATCTTGTGCGTGTCCTCACGCCGCTTGACGGCAGCACCCAGGCCATTGCTGGCGTCCAGGATCTCGTTCGCCAGGCGCTCGATCATCGTCTTCTCGCGACGTTGCTTGGAGAAGCTGACCAGCCAACGCAGTGCCAGCGTCACCGAGCGTTCCGGACGCACCTCGACCGGGACCTGGTAAGTCGCACCACCGACGCGGCGGCTGCGCACCTCAAGGGCGGGCTTGACGTTGTCCATGGCGCGCTTCAGCGTGATTACGGGATCCGTGCCGGTCTTGTCGCGAGCTTGCTCGAGCGCACCATAAACAATGCGTTCGGCCAGGGATTTCTTCCCGTCCAGCAAGACTTTGTTGACGAGCTGCGTTACCAGCTGCGACCCGTAGACCGGATCATTGACCAGCGGACGCTTCGGCGCGGGCCCCTTGCGCGGCATTAGCTCTTCTCCTTCTTGGCGCCGTAACGGCTGCGAGCCTGCTTGCGGTTCTTGACACCCTGGGTGTCCAGCGAGCCGCGGATGATCTTGTACCGCACACCGGGCAGGTCCTTCACACGACCACCGCGCACCAGCACCATCGAGTGCTCCTGCAGGTTGTGGCCCTCGCCGGGGATGTAGGCAGTGACCTCGACCTGGCTAGTCAGCTTCACGCGCGCGACCTTCCGAAGCGCCGAGTTCGGCTTCTTCGGGGTGGTGGTGTACACGCGCGTGCATACGCCACGGCGCTGCGGGCTGCCTTTCAGGGCCGCGGTCTTGACCTTGGCGATCTTGTCGCGGCGACCCTTGCGGACCAGCTGCTGAATGGTTGGCATCTACCGGCTTTCTGTGTTTCGTTCGGTGTCAAGTCTCTGTACTGCAGTTATGCCCTGCCGCACTACCCCGCGGCCGGGTGTGTCGCACCCGCTCGACACCGGATTCATCCGATGCGTGGTGGACATGCGAATTCGCCCGGCATCCACTTCCTTACGTCAGGCGCCGTAAGCCGCCAGGCACGAGGCACCACAATACCCGCCGCTGGTCTGGCAGGTCAAAGCGCCAGCTGCACCCAAACCGCTCACCTCGGCGCGCGTGTCCAGTCGGCAGCTATTTCGGTACCGGACCGTCCGGCGCGCTGCGCTTGTCCATGCCTGTCGCCAGCCTCAACACCATCTCGGTGAACAGGGCATCCGTGTCGATATCGTCCATGACACCGGTCATTTCGAGCAAGACGAACCCGTGCAACGCCGACCAGAATTCCAGTGCGGCGAAAAATGCCTCTTCGCCATCAAGACCGTAAGAGGACAACACGGCGATCACGGGTGCGGCCGCCCCTCGGGTCGCCGCGGTGTACTCGGGATCGTCGCCGCCCAGCGGCATCCGGGTGAAGGCCGAGTACCGCCCCGGGTGGTGGTGGGCATAACTGCGGTAGGCGCCGGCCATCACCAGCACCGCGTCGTCGCGGAAGCGGCCCTCACCGACCCGATTCAGCATCATGATGATGTCGTCGATGACCCGGATCCGAACCGCGCGACGCAGGTCTTCCAGACTGTCTACGTGGTTGTAGAGCGATGGCCCCTTGGTACCCAGCTGAGTCGCCAGCGCGTTGATGGTCAGGGAGTCCCAGCCCTCCCGGTCCAGGAACGTCAGCGCGCCATCGACGATGCCGTCGCGGCTCAGCTTGCCGGGCCGGGATCCGGACCTGCCGGCACGCGGGCGCCCACCCGCCGACGGCTGTTCCGGGTGAACTGCCATGGCGATCGCCCTTCGATTGCGGTGAATTGGTGAAGGTCAACTAATGACTCTAGTTGACGGAGTCGCCAATCTACCCGGGCGGATCCGGGGCGGGTCGCAGTTGGCCGCGACGAAAATTATTTGCCATCAATCAAGCAAATGCACGTAGGCTCAATCCAGCAGATTCCCGTCAGAGACATACCCAGCGAAGGGGGCAGCGGTGCTTTGGAGAACCGTCGCCGGGTCGCTTGCAACATGTGTCATCACAATCGCCGCCACGCCCTCCGCTTTGACGCCGGTCGCGCAGGCCAAGAACGGCGACACCCACGTCATTGGACAGGGCCTCCAGCAGACACTGGACTGCAATGACGCGACCCTGATCGTCAACGGCAGCGGGAATTACGTCAACGCGATGGGCAACTGCTGGGCGGTGACGGTGATGGGCTCGGGCAACACCATCATCGCGGACTCGGTCACGCACGACATCACGGTGTACGGCTACGACCAGACCGTCTTTTATCACACTGGCGCGCCGATCCTTTGGGACCGCGGCCGCGAACTGGGAATGGTTAATCGGCTGCAGCAGGTGCCTGCCTGAGGCTCAGCGACTGCCGTTGCCGCACCGAGGAGGGGAATATGCGCGTCCACATCACTGACCGATCGTCGCGGCTCGCGGCACTCGCTCTGGCGCCGGCGGCCGCGGCTGTGCTGCTGTCCGGTTGCAGCTCGACAGCCAACCCGCCCGGGGGCCCCAGCACGACAACGACAACGAAGACCAGCGCGGCCGCACCGACGACCGGGACGAGCGGCGAAAGCACCACCGCTTCCGTCGAGATCGGGAACACGCTGAACTACGGATCGATGGGGACCACGAGCACGCTGGACTGCGCCACCGGCAAGTCCCTGAATGTCGCCGGCTCCAACAACACTCTGACCGTCACCGGCTCCTGCGTGACGGTGAGCATCGGCGGCGCGAACAACAAGATCACCATCGACAAGGTCGAAACCCGAATCACGGTGCTGGGCTTGGACAACACCATCACTTACAAGGACGGCGACCCGAAGGTAGACAACCTCGGCTCGGGCAACACCATCAATAAGGCCAGCTGACCCTGGCGAAGGCCTAGCTTGCGGGCGCCCCATGGCGGCCGGCGCCGGCGGCGAACCGCCCCGCCCCTGCACTGGCCTCCACGGCAACTTTGGCGATGCTCGCGAATTCTTGGTCGATGGCCTCCGGCTCCGGCAACCCCCACTGATGTAGCGCCGAAAGCCGATCCGCGCGCAGACACTGCTGGGGCAGGGCGGTCAATTCAGCGGCCAACTCCTCAGCCGCCTGTCGCGCTTGGCCTTTGGGGACAACGCGATTGGCGAGTCCGATCGCGAGTGCTTCATCGGCGTCGACACTGCGGCCGGTGAGGATCATGTCCATCGCCCGGCTCTGCCCGATCAGGCGTGGCAGCCGCACGGTGCCGCCATCGATCAGCGGCACCCCCCATCGCCGGCAGTACACACCGAACACGGCATCCTGCTCGGCCACCCGCAGATCGCACCAGATGGCCAGCTCTAGACCCCCAGCGACGGCGTAGCCGCTCACCGCGGCAATCACGGGCTTGGACAACACCATTCGCGACGGGCCTATCGGGCCGGGACCGGTCCGATGCACGATATTGGCGTCCGGCGTAGCGAACGCCTTCAAATCGGCTCCGGCGCAGAAGGTTCCGCCCTCACCCCACAACACGGCCACCGACGCGGCATCGTCACGGTCGAATTCCTCGAACGCCGCGTACAGCGCGGTGGCGGTCGGACCGTTGACGGCGTTGCGCGCGCCCGGCCGATTGATGATCACCGTGGTCACCGGGCCGTTACGTTCCACCCGCACCGGATCACTCATGTCGCCTCCAAGAGTTGAGTTGCATCGCGCCGATCCAGCAGCTCGGTCGCGAAGTCGTGGTAGGCGCTGCGCAGCCGCGCCCCCGGCCAATCATCGGGCAGCAGTTCGGCAGGCAGCATCGGGTCGGTGAGCAGGTGTCGCACTATCCCCGCCGCCACCATGAATCGGCCGGGAACATCTGGGGTATCGGCCATTTCGTCAACCAACTGCTGACCGGCACTCGCCCACGCGGGCAGATCCCACAGCTCGGCGGCCAGCTGCCCGGGTGCGTCGTCGCGCGCGTTGAGCACCCGCACCCGATCGGCAACACCGGGTTCCAAGTCGAGGTCGAGGTTGTCGGGCCGCATCCACACACCTTCGCGCAGTTCACCGAAGCGCTTGCGGTACATACTGGCTCGCTGCGCCGCCCGGGTGCGAGCATCGGCGCCGACGCTGGTGACGATCACCACGTGCCAGTGCCCGCGCCAGGCCCGGGTTTGCGGTCGCATGGCTTCGTCCTGGCGGCTCTGGCGGGCCAGCAGTCGATCGGAGAGACGGTAGCCGTCGGCGGAGCGGATCAGGTCACCGGCGCCGACCATCCGGGTCAGCGCTACCCGCAACGTCGACTCCTTGATTCCGAAATCAGCTGTCAGTCTGATCAATTCGCTCGCCGTTGCCCAGGCAGGGTGAGCGCCGAGCAGCACGCTCAATACCACCGATCGGGCCGTCATGTTCGGCATGGCTACACCCCGGAGGCGCGGCGGCCGTAGTCGCCGAATGGCTCGTCGCGATGCCGTACCGCTTCGCGGAAGCCGTGCTCGACCGAATCGGCAACGAAGTCGTGCCCCTCTTGGGTATGCCGCGCAACACCGTCGAACACCGTGCTCACCATCCGGCTGGTGGCCACACCCTGTTGCAGCAGAGCCGAATTCAGCGCGAGTTTGATCATGATCAGCTGGTTGACCGGGACGGCCGCAATGCGTTCCACCAGTCGCTCAGTACGCTCGTCGAGGTCTTTGGGATCCGGCGCCTCGACCGCCAGGCCCCATTCGGCGGCCTGCGCGCCGGTGATGGAATCACCGGTGAAAAGTAGGCGTTTGGCCCGCTGGTCACCGAGCCGGTGTGCCCACAGGCCCGCCGCCGGAACACCCCACACCCGCGTGGGCGGATAACCGATTTTGGCGTCGGCGGCGGCGATCACCTGGTCGGCGTGCAGCGCGATGTCGGTGCCGCCGGCCACGCAATAGCCGTGGATCTTCACCACCGTTGGCTTGTCCGCGTGCATCAGACTGGAGAAGCCACGCACGAAGCGGCTCATCATCTGATAGTCGATCATCGGGTCCCACGGGCGATCCGGCATGTGATTGACGCCCTGGGTCCTACCGTCCAGCACGGTGCCCGCATACGCACCTTTGAGGCCCGCGTCGCCGGCAGAGCCGGTGCGGTCGGCGTAGGCGGACAAGTCGAAGCCCGCGCAAAAGCCTTCCCCGCGACCGGATACCAGAATGACGTGCACGTTGGGGTCCAGATCGGCTCGCTCCACCAATGCCGACAGCTCCAACGGGGTGTCCGCGACAATCGCGTTGCCCTTCTCCGGCCGGTTGAACGTGATCCGCGCAATCCGGTCGGTGACCTCGTAGGTCATCGTCTTCAGATTGCCGAAATCGACCGGCCTGATCGCATGAGTCATGTTGCGACTCAGCCCTTTACCAGGACGCGCTCCAGGATGGGCGCCAAATCCAGCCCCGTCGGCATGGTGCCGAATGCGCCGCCCCACTGCCCACCCAGCCTGGTGGCCAGGAATGCCTCGGCGACGGCGGGATGACCGTGACGCACCAGCAGCGAGCCCTGCAGGGCCAGGCAGATGTCCTCGGCGACCTTGCGGGCGCGATAGGCGATGGTGTCCAGATCGGTCAGGTCTTGCCGTAACCGCTCGATGTGGCTCCCCAGGCGTGGATCCTGGCCAGCGCTCTCGGCCAGTTCGGCGAAGAGTACCTCGACACATTCCGGGCGAGTTGCCATGGCGCGCAGGGTATCCAGCGCGCTGACGTTGCCGGATCCCTCCCAGATGCCCATCAGTGGCGCTTCCCGGTACAGGCGCGGCATCCCGGACTCTTCGACGAAGCCGTTGCCGCCCAGGCATTCCAGCGCTTCGGCGGCGTGCGGGGTGGAACGCTTGCATACCCAGTACTTGCTTGCCGCCAAGCCGATTCTGCGCAGCAGCGTCTCCTTCTCGTCTCCGCGCAACGCGCTGTCGGTGGCACCGGCCATCCGCATCGCGACGATCGTCGCGGCCTCGGCCTCGAGGGCCAGGTCGGCGAGCACATTGCGCATCAGCGGCTGGTCGATCAGATAGGCGCCGAAGGCTTTTCGGTGCTGGGCGTGATGGATCGCGCGGGTCAGACCGGTACGCATGCTGGTGGCACTGCCCAGCGTGCAATCCAGTCGGGTGAGGTTGACCATCTCGATGATGGTCGGTACACCACGGCCCTCTTCCCCCACCAACCACGCTGTGGCACCGTCGTATTCGACCTCGCTGGACGCGTTGGCATGGTTGCCGAGCTTGTCCTTGAGGCGCTGCAAGAACATCCGGTTACGTGTGCCGTCGGGCAGGACCCTGGGCAGCATGAAGCACGACAGCCCGCCCGGTGCCTGCGCCAGCACCAAGAAGATGTCGCACATCGGCGCCGAGGTGAACCATTTGTGGCCGATCAGGCTGTAAGTGCCGTCGCCGTTCGGGGTCGCCTGCGTGGTGCCGGCACGCACGTCGGAGCCGCCCTGCTTCTCGGTCATCGACATGCCCGCGGTGATACCGGCCTTGGTGGTGGCCAGCTTGAGTTCCGGGTCGTACTCGCGACTGGTCAGCAGCGGTTCGTAGACCGCCGCCAGCTCGGGGTTGTAACGCAGTGCCGGGACGACGGCGTAGGTCATCGAGATCGGGCAGACGTGGCCCGGCTCCACGTTCCAGGCCGACATCTTGGCCGCCCGCACCACATGGGCGCCCGGGCGTTCGTCGGCCCACGGCGCGGCATGCAGGCCGTGCGCGATGGCCGCGCGCATCAGCTGGTGGTAAGCCGGGTCGTACTCGACCTCGTCGACACGGTGCCCGGTGCGGTCGTGGGTGTGCAGGACGGGCACGTTGCGGTCGGCAAGCTCACCCCAGCGCTGGGCTTCGTGGCTGGCCGACAGCGCGCCGACCGCGTTCACCTCGTCCAGCCCCCACTGGCCGCCCTCGCGAATCAGCGCCTCGACAAGCATGGGTGCTGTCGCGGAGTTGTAGTTCTCCAGCTGTGGAACCTGGTTGGTGACGACGTGCGTGTCTGACATGCCACCCATATTACATTTTTCCAACAACCGCACAAGCGGTGTAATACTGGCCCGGCGCGCCTTGGCTCAGCCGGTGGTGTTCTCGCGCAGGAACGCGATGTCGTCCTTGCGGCCCTCGTCGGAGGTTTCACAGATCACCGGAGCGTCCGCGGCTTTGACGGCAGCGACCAGCAAGTCGGGATCGATCTGTCCGGTGCCCAAATTGGCGTGGCGGTCCCGGCCGGAGCCGGCCTCGTCCTTGGAGTCGTTGCAGTGCACCAGATCGATCTGTCCGGTGATCGCCTTGATCCGATCGACGGCATTGATCAGGGCCTCACCGGCCGCCCAGGTGTGGCAAGTGTCGAGACAGAAGCCAATTCCGGTGTCGCCGATGACATCCCACAGCCTGGCGATGGTATCGAAATGGCGGGCCATCGCATGGTCCCCGCCCGCGGTGTTTTCCAGGTACACCGGCACGGCGGATTCCAGCTGATCGAGCGCCTTGCGCCAGCGCGCAAAACCCTCATCGAGATCGTTGTCGTCGGCGACATCGCCACCGTGCACGATGACCGCCGCCGCGCCGATGTCGGCGGCCGCGTCGCAGGTCTGCTGCAGGATCTTGCGCGACGGAATCCGTACCCGATTGTTCGCCGACGCGACATTGATCAGGTAGGGCGCATGCACGTATATCGGCAACGCCGCGGCCTTCAAGACGGCGGCGTCCTCGCGCGGCTTGGGCGCCTTCCAACTCTGCGGGTTGCCAAGGAAAATCTGTACTACGTCAGCGCCCTCGGCCTCCGCTGCGGCCAGCGGATCTTGCGGACTGACGTGTGAACCAATGAGCACCCTGGCCAGTCTAGTAAGGGGTTCCGACGGCCCGCAGTGGCGTCGCGCACATCGCCGACGATCAGCAAATCGAACAGCTTCTCCAACGTGGTACGGAAGGTGGGCACGCTCGCTTTAACGTGATGTTGCCCGTATCGATCGGGGCGGGTATCCGACGCGTAGCCAAATTCATTGCGCACGAACCTCACTCCTAGGCAGCCGAACGCATAAATCAACTCATCGCAGACAAGCAGCTCGTCGTATTCATCGCAGATCTCTTGCACTTGTTCGAAATAGCTCGGCGGCGGCGGAGAGGTCTGTCATTCATTCTCACTAATTCCATTACAGTTCAACGCATTTGGAGTAAATAACGCCGGGTTGAGAGCAAGCCGGGCAGCGTCGCAGTCTGGTCGGCTAACTTGCCGCATCCCGTGTGCAGTCGCTCCCGTTTCGGTCACCACGCCGCCGGACTACGGAATCCGTTGTTGAATGGCAATTTCAATAGTTAAAACGTCGTTATCATTGGCCAGAAGTGCGATATACATCGCATTTCCTTCTGATAGTCGGCTATCTTGGCCTCATGACAGCAACCGTGTCGCTCGCCGGAAGTTGGATCAACGGCGCCTCGGAAGTCACCTCTGGGGGTCGGCACGCGGTGACAAACCCTGCCAACCAGGAAACGGTGGCGGAATTGACCCTTGGTACGCCCGCCGACGTCGATCGCGCAGTTGCCGCGGCGCGTCTCGCGCTGCAGGAATGGGCCACCGCCACCCCCGCGCAACGCTGCACCGTGCTGACCAGGCTGGCGGACCTGACCGAGCTACACGCGCGTGAACTCGTCGATGAAGAGGTGCGCCAAACCGGTAAGCCCCTGCGATTGGCCGAGGAATTCGATGTGCCCGGCAGCGTCGACAACATCGGGTTCTTCGCCGGCGCCGCAAGACATCTGCATGGACTGGCAAGCGCGGAGTACTCTGCCGAGCACACCTCGAACATCCGCCGCGAAGCGCTCGGCGTGGTGGCTGCTATCACGCCCTGGAACTATCCGCTGCAAATGGCGGTGTGGAAGACGTTGCCGGCGTTGGCAGCCGGCTGCACCGTCGTCATCAAGCCCAGCGAACTCACCCCACTCACAACACTGACGCTGGCCCGGCTCGCGACCGAATCTGGACTACCCGACGGTGTGTTCAACGTCGTCACCGGCCTGGGCGCCGACGTCGGGACCGCGTTGGCTGCCCACCCAGGCGTGGATATGGTTACTTTCACCGGCTCGACGGCGGTGGGCCGCAATGTGATGGCGGCTGCGGCCGTCCACGGTCACCGTACCCAGCTTGAGCTCGGCGGCAAGGCGCCATTCGTGGTGTTCGACGACGCCGACATCGATGCCGCCGTGCACGGCGCGGTGGCTGGCGCGTTGATCAACTCGGGCCAGGACTGCACCGCGGCCACCCGCGCGATCGTGGCCCGTGACCTCTACGACGACTTCATCTGCGGAGTGGCCGAGGTGATGTCGAAGGTAGTGGTGGGCGATCCCACCGATCCCGATACCGACTTAGGGCCCCTGATTTCACTCGCCCATCGCCGCAGGGTGGCGGACATCGTTGCCAGAGCGCCAGCTGAGGGAGCCCGCATAATCGTCGGCGGCACATCGCCAGATTCGATCGGCGCGTTCTACCCACCGACGCTGCTCGCCGACGTCGACGAACGCTCGCAAGCCTATCGCGACGAGATATTCGGCCCGGTGCTCACAGTGCGACCGCACGACGGCGACGATGATGCGCTGCGGCAGGCCAACGACACCGACTATGGCCTGGCGGCCTCTGCATGGACCCGCGACATCTACCGGGCGCAGCGGGCTTCGCGCGAGATCAAGGCCGGCTGCGTCTGGATCAACGACCACATCCCGATCATCAGCGAGATGCCACACGGCGGCGTCGGTGCGTCCGGCTTTGGCAAGGACATGTCCGACTATTCGCTCGAGGAGTACCTGACCATCAAACACGTGATGAGCGACATCACCGGAGTGGCCGAAAAACCTTGGCATCGAACAGTTTTTGCGATCCGCAACTGACGTCCCGGTCGTCCTACGACCGCTCTTCGATGCACCCAGCTTCTGCGGCACACGCCGTTTCCGTCCGATATCTCCGAGCTGATCAGGAAGGTCTAGATAGCGCATGACCAAGTCGGAAGTGCAGCACAAATCGTCATCTGCCACGATTCCGCAATCGGGCAGTTCACCGATGCGAATCTTGTTAGTAGGCGCCGGGGGTGTGGGCGCCGCGTTCTGCTCGATTGCGTCGCGCCGCAACTTCTTTCAGCACGTCGTGGTCTGTGATTACAACGAAGCAAAAGCGAATCAAGTCACCCAAGCGTTGGCCGATAGCCGATTTACCGCAGATCGCCTGGACGCTGGATCCGCGGACGCGGTGGCCGCCGCGGCACGGCAACACCGAATCACCCACGTAGTGAACGCGGTCGACCCGCGATTCGTGATGCCGATCTTCGATGGGGCGCTGGCCGCCGGAGCCGACTATCTGGACATGGCGATGAGCTTGTCCCAGCGCCACCCCGAAGAGCCCTATCGGCTGGCCGGAATCAAGCTCGGCGACCAGCAGTTCTCCGCCGGCGAGCAATGGCGGGCGGCTGATCGGCTTGCGCTGCTCGGCATGGGGGTTGAGCCGGGGCTTTCCGACGTATTTGCCCGGTATGCCGCCGATCACCTGTTCGCCGAAATCGACGAGCTTGGCACCCGTGACGGCGCCAATCTTACCGTGGATGGGTACGACTTCGCGCCGTCGTTTTCGATCTGGACCACTATCGAGGAGTGCCTCAACCCGCCGGTTATCTGGGAGCACGACCGCGGCTGGTTCGTCACTGAACCCTTCAGCGAGCCAGAGGTTTTCGACTTCCCAGACGGCATCGGCCCGGTGGAATGCGTCAACGTGGAGCACGAGGAAGTGCTGCTGATGCCGCGCTGGGTCAAAGCTAAGCGGGTTACCTTCAAATACGGTCTTGGCTCTGAGTTCATCGACGTGCTCAAGACGCTCCACAAGCTCGGGCTGGACCGCACGGGCAAGGTCGCGGTCGGTGGCGCGCAAGTCAGCCCGCGCGACGTGGTCGCGGGATGCCTGCCCGATCCGGCGACCCTGGGACCGAAGATGCACGGAAAGACCTGTGCAGGTCTGTGGGTGACCGGAACCGGCAAGGACGGCAACCCGCGGTCGACATACCTGTATCACGTCGTCGATAACCAATGGTCGATGGACGAGTATGGGCACCAGTGTGTGGTCTGGCAGACGGCGATCAATCCGGTTGTGGCGCTTGAGCTGTTGGCCAGCGGGACCTGGCGCGGTTCGGGAGTGCTGGGCCCGGAAGCGTTCGACTCGGTGCCCTTCTTAGAGCTACTCAGCGCCTACGGGTCGCCGTGGGGCTTACAAGAGTTACCCATCCGAAGTTGAGTTACATCCGTGGCCTTGTGGTCACGGTGCAGAACCGATTCAGTTGGCGAGCAAGCAGACTCACCGCACAACCGCACGCTTTGCCGGACCAAGCGATCAGCAGGAGGTTGGATGAGCAAGGGCGAAGCCACGAGCATTCCCGTGAATAACAAGGGCCTCAAAGGCGGCGTGGTCGGGTTGCTCTCCAGCATCGTCATCGGCACGGCCTCCACCGCACCGGCTTACAGCTTGGCGGCGACGTTGGGGCTCATCGTCGCTCACCGCGGCACGTTGCTTTGCGGTGTGAAGGCCCCGGCGATCGTGCTGCTCTCGTTCATCCCGATGTATCTGATCGCGGTCGCGTACCAGGAGCTGAACAAAGCCGAACCCGACTGCGGGACGACATTCACGTGGGCATCGCGCGCATTCGGGCCGATCACCGGATGGCTCGGCGGCTGGGGCATTATCGCTGCCGACGTGATCGTGATGGCTAACCTGGCGCAAATCGCCGGCACGTACTCGTTCACGTTCGTCGCAGATCTCGGCTGGCATTCGGTTGCCGGCCTGGCCAGCAGTACAGTGTGGACCACGCTCTCGGGCGTGATCTGGATCGCAGCGATGACCTACATTTGTTACCGCGGCATTGAAGTGTCCGCCCGGCTTCAGTACATACTGCTATCCGTCGAAATCGTTGTGTTGGTAGCCATCTCGGCTATCGCGCTGATTAGGGTTTACACCAACAACGCCCCGCCGGGCTCGCTGCGGCCGTCGCTGTCCTGGTTCTGGCCCGGCGGTCTGGACTTCAGCACGTCCATCGCCCCGGCGTTGCTCATCACAATTTTCATCTACTGGGGCTTTGACACCGCGGTGGCGTGCAACGAAGAGTCCGACGATCCCGGCCACACCCCCGGGCGCGCGGCCGTACTCTCGACCTTCCTGCTGCTGGCGACCTACGCCTTGGTGACGGTGTCGACCATCGCGTTCGCCGGCATCGGCGTCGAAGGCAGCGGCTTGGGCAATCCGGATAACTCCGAGGATGTATTCTCCGCGTTCGGCCCAGCCCTGTTCGGCGACGGCTTGCTCGGCAAGGTCGGGCTGCTGTTGCTCTCGGCATCGATTCTGACGTCGGCGTCGGCCTCGACACAGACGACCATCATGCCGACCGCGCGGACCACGCTGTCGATGGCGGTGTTTAAGGCGCTGCCCGACTCCTTCACGAAGATGCACCCCCGATACCTGACGCCGACCGTGTCGACGATCGTGATGGGAGCGGCATCGATCCTGTTCTACGTCCTGTTTACGGTGATCAGTTCGAGTTTGCTCAGCGCCCTGATCGGGTCGGTCGGATTGGTGATCGCGTTCTACTACGGGCTCACCGGCTACGCCTGCGTCCGGTACTACCGCAAGACCCTCACCAACTCACTACGCGACTTCGTGATGCGCGGAGTGCTTCCTCTACTAGGCGGGGTCCTGCTGACAATCGTCTTCGTCTTCGGCCTGATCGAATACGCCAAGGCGGACTGGCTCGTCGACCACGATCGCAATGTCACGATCTTTGGGTTCGGCGCGGTGGCTGTGGTCGGCGTCGGCTCGATGGTGCTCGGGGTGGTCCTGATGTTCACTTGGTGGGCAATATCGCCGAGCTTCTTTCACGGCCGGACGCTTCGGCGCCAGTGCGCCGAAGCGTTGTCCGAACCGGCCATGACCACGGCCGCGCACTTCGCGCCGCACGTCTCCTGCGCCACCCAGACGGTGATCGCCGCGGACTTGTCCAACATGTCCAGCCTGCCGGCGGCTGAAGGTGTCGCCAACCCGTCGCAGACCGGCTAGAGGTTCGCGAAACACACCAAGGGTCGCGTCTGTCCGACGACGACCCGGGCGCACGAAAAAGCCCCGGGGGTAAACCCGGGGCTTTTTCGATTGTTGACTTAGCGGTAGTCGCTGTAGCCGTAGTCGTCCAGCGGAACCGCAGCACCGGCGGCCTGGCCGAAGTCCGGGCTGTAGTACTGATCCTCGTAGGACGGGATCGTGTACGCCGCAGCACGGGCTTCTTCGGTCGGCTGCACCTGGATGTTGCGGTACCGGTTGATACCGGTACCCGCCGGGATCAGCTTTCCGATGATCACGTTCTCCTTCAGACCGTTGAGCCTGTCGCTGCGGCAGTTGATCGCCGCATCGGTCAGCACTCGCGTGGTCTCCTGGAACGACGCCGCACTCAGCCACGAGTCGGTCGCCAGCGACGCCTTCGTGATACCCATCAGCACCGGACGGCCGGCGGCGGGCTCGCCACCCTCGGCCACCACCCGACGGTTCTCCGACTCGAACCCGGCACGCTCGATCAGCGAACCCGGCAGGAACTCGGTCGCACCCGAGTCGATGATCGTGACGCGGCGCAGCATCTGGCGAACGATCACCTCGATGTGCTTGTCGTGGATCGACACACCCTGAGCGCGGTAGACCTCCTGGACCTCGCGGACCAGGTGGATCTGCACCTCGCGGGGGCCCTGCACGCGCAGCACCTCGTGCGGGTCAGCCGAGCCTTCCATCAGCTGCTGGCCCACCTCGACGTGATCGCCGTCGGAAAGCACTCGCTCGGAACCGTCTTCGTGCTTGAACACACGCAGCCGCTGCCGCTTGGAGAGCTTGTCGTAGACGACTTCCTCGCCACCATCGTCGGGGACGATGGTGATCTTGTAGAAGCGCTCGCCGTCCTCGAGCTGAATCCGCCCGGTGACGTCGGCGATCGGCGCCTTACCGCGCGGCACCCGCGCCTCGAACAGCTCCTGCACACGAGGCAGACCGCCAGTGATGTCCTCACCGACACCACCCTGGTGGAAGGTACGCATGGTCAGCTGCGTGCCGGGCTCACCGATGGACTGCGCCGCGACGATACCGACGGCCTCGCCGATGTCCACCAGCTTGCCAGTGGCCATCGAGCGCCCGTAGCAGGTCGCGCAGACGCCGGTGCCGGTGGTGCAGGTCAGCACCGAACGCACCTTGATCTGCGTGATGCCCGCGGACAGCAGAGCCTCGATCGACGGGTCACCCAGGTCTTCACCACGCGCGACGACGACGTTGCCGGCCTCGTCAACCGCGTCGGCGCCCAAAGTCCGTGCGTACGCCGAGGTTTCGATGTACGGGTCGCGGATCAGGGTGCCGTCGGGCTGACGCTCAGCCAGCTCGACGATGATGCCACGCTCGGTCTCGCAGTCGTGCTCGCGGACGATGACGTCCTGGCTCACGTCCACCAGACGACGGGTCAGGTACCCGGAGTCGGCGGTACGCAACGCGGTGTCCGCCAAGCCCTTTCGAGCACCGTGCGTGTTGATGAAGTACTCCAGCACGGTAAGGCCCTCGCGGAACGACGACTTGACCGGACGCGGGATGAACTCACCCTTCGGGTTGGTCACCAGACCCTTCATGCCGGCCAGCGTTCGGGTCTGGGTGAAGTTACCCGTGGCGCCCGAGTCGACGATCGTGATGATCGGGTTATCGGCCGGGTAGTGCTCCCGCAGCGCCTTACCGACCTCGTCGGTGGCTTCCTTCCAGATCTCCACCAGCGCCTCGTTGCGCTCGTCGTGGTTCAAAGCACCACGCTGGAACTGCTTTTCGACCTTGTCCGCCCGGTCCTCGTAGTGGTCGAGGATCTCCTTCTTACGCGGCGGAACCAACACGTCGGCCATCGAGACCGTGACACCGCTTCGGGTCGCCCAGTAGAAACCGGCGTCCTTGAGCTTGTCGACCGTCTGCGCAACCACGATCATCGGGTAGCGCTCGGCCAGGTCGTTGATGATGGCAGCCTGCACCTTCTTGTGCATCTGCTTGTTCACGAACGCATAGCCCAGCGGCAGCAGCTCGTTGAACAGCACCCGGCCCAGGGTCGTATCGGCCGTCCACGAATCACCGGGCTGCCAACCGTTCTGACCGAACAGCTCGGCTTCAATCTCGGCCGGCGGACGCAGCTGCGTCAGCCGCACCTTGATCTTGGCCCGCACCGAGAGCACACCGCGGTCCGACGCCATGATCGCCTCGGCCGGCGAGGAATACACGCCCACCTCGGGTTGATCCTTGGCAGCCGGCTGGTATTCGCCCTCGGCCCCGTCCACCTCGGTGGTCAGGTAGAACAGGCCGGTGACCATGTCGAGTCGCGGCATGGCCAACGGACGGCCGGACGCGGGCGACAAGATGTTGTTGCTCGACAACATCAGGATGCGAGCCTCAGCCTGCGCCTCGGCACTCAGCGGCAGGTGCACCGCCATCTGGTCACCGTCGAAGTCGGCGTTGAAGGCCTCACAAACCAACGGGTGCAGCTGAATGGCCTTGCCCTCCACCAGCATTGGCTCGAAGGCTTGAATGCCGAGTCGGTGCAGGGTAGGCGCGCGGTTCAGCAGAACCGGGTGCTCGGCGATGACCTCTTCGAGCACGTCCCACACCTGGGGACGCTGACGCTCGACCATTCGCTTGGCACTCTTGATGTTCTGCGCGTGGTTGAGGTCGACCAGCCGCTTCATCACAAAGGGCTTGAACAGCTCCAGCGCCATCAGCTTGGGCAGACCGCACTGGTGCAGCTTGAGCTGCGGACCGACCACGATGACCGAACGGCCCGAGTAGTCGACACGCTTTCCGAGCAGGTTCTGCCGGAACCGGCCCTGCTTACCCTTGAGCAGATCCGACAGCGACTTGAGTGGGCGGTTACCCGGCCCGGTGACCGGACGGCCACGACGACCGTTGTCGAACAGCGCGTCGACGGACTCCTGCAGCATCCGCTTCTCGTTGTTGACGATGATCTCGGGCGCACCGAGGTCAATCAGCCTCTTGAGACGGTTGTTGCGGTTGATCACGCGGCGGTACAAGTCGTTGAGGTCGCTGGTAGCGAACCGGCCACCGTCGAGCTGCACCATCGGACGCAGCTCCGGTGGGATCACCGGCACCGCGTCGAGAACCATGCCCATCGGCGAGTTGCCCGACTGCTGGAAGGCCGCGACGACCTTCAGACGCTTCAGCGCACGAAGCTTCTTCTGTCCCTTGCCATTCCGGATGACGTCGCGCAGGATGTCGGCCTCGGCGTTGATGTCGAAGTTCTCGATCAGCTTCTGGATCGACTCCGCACCCATGGCACCGGTGAAGTACTCGCCGTAACGGTCGATGAGCTCACGGTAGAGGTTCTCGTCGACGATCAGCTGCTTGGGAGCCAGCTTGGTGAAGGTCGTCCAGATGTCCTCCAGCCGGTCCAGCTCACGCTGGGCGCGGTCGCGGAGCTGACGCATTTCACGCTCGCCGCCGTCCCGAACCTTGCGCCGTGCATCGGCTTTCGCGCCCTCGGCCTCGAGCTCGGCCAGGTCGGCCTCTAGCTTCTGCGCGCGGGCTTCCAGGTCGGCATCGCGCTGGTCCTCAACACCCTTGCGCTCCACCACCATTTCGGCCTCGAGCGTCGACAGCTCGTTGTGCCGCATCTCATCGTCGACCCCGACGATGACATACGCCGCGAAGTAGATGATCTTCTCGAGGTCCTTGGGCGCCAGGTCGAGCAGGTAACCCAACCGGCTCGGCACACCCTTGAAGTACCAGATGTGCGTGACCGGCGCGGCCAGCTCGATGTGCCCCATCCGTTCCCGACGCACCTTGGCGCGAGTCACCTCGACGCCACAGCGCTCACAGATGATGCCCTTGAAGCGCACGCGCTTGTACTTGCCGCAGTAGCACTCCCAGTCGCGAGTAGGTCCGAAGATCTTCTCGCAGAACAGGCCGTCCTTCTCTGGCTTCAGCGTGCGGTAGTTGATTGTCTCCGGCTTCTTGACCTCGCCGTAAGACCATTGCCTGATGTCCTCCGCGGTGGCCAGGCCGATACGGAGTTCATCGAAGAAGTTGACGTCGAGCACGTAACTTCCTTTCCCCTTGCGGGTTTAGTAACCAGTTAGCGCCGCGGCTACGCCGCGGTCAGGCCAGATCCTCAACGGACGCAGATTCGTTGCGAGACAGGTTGATTCCCAAGTTCGCCGCGGCACGTTCGAGGTCTTCGTCCTCGCCCTCGCGCAGTTCGATCGCCGCGCCGTCCGAGGACAGCACCTCTACGTTGAGGCACAGTGACTGCAGCTCCTTGAGCAACACCTTGAACGACTCGGGGATACCCGGCTCCGGGATGTTCTCGCCCTTGACGATCGCCTCGTACACCTTGACCCGGCCGACGGTGTCGTCGGACTTGATGGTCAAGAGCTCCTGCAGCGTGTACGCCGCGCCGTAGGCCTGCATGGCCCAGCACTCCATCTCACCGAACCGCTGTCCACCGAACTGCGCCTTACCACCCAGCGGCTGCTGCGTGATCATCGAGTACGGACCCGTGGACCGCGCGTGGATCTTGTCGTCCACCAGGTGGTGCAGCTTCATGATGTACATGTAGCCAACGGTCACCGGGTACGGGAACGGTTCGCCACTGCGGCCGTCGAACAGCCTGGACTTGCCGTCTGCGTTCACCATCACGTCGCCGTCACGGTTTGGCAGCGTGCAGGACAGCAGCCCCTGCAGCTCCTCTTCCTTGGCACCGTCGAACACCGGAGTCGACACGATCTGGTCCGGCGCGGCATGCCGCAGGTCCTCCGGCAGGTTCGCCGCCCACTCGGGGGCACCCTCGATGTTCCAACCGGCCTTGGCGACCCAACCGAGGTGAGTCTCCAGGATCTGGCCGATGTTCATCCGTCGCGGCACACCGTGGGTGTTCAGGATAATGTCCACCGGAGTGCCGTCCGGCATGAACGGCATGTCCTCGACCGGCAGGATCTTGCCGATGACGCCCTTGTTGCCGTGTCGGCCGGCCAGCTTGTCACCGTCGGAGATCTTGCGCTTCTGGGCCACGTAGACGCGGACGAGTTCGTTGACACCGGCGGGCAGCTCGTCGTCGTCCTCGCGGGAGAACACCCGAATGCCGATCACCTTGCCGGACTCGCCGTGCGGCACCTTCAGTGAGGTGTCGCGAACCTCGCGGGCTTTCTCACCGAAGATCGCCCGAAGCAGCCGCTCCTCCGGAGTCAGCTCGGTTTCCCCCTTCGGGGTGACCTTGCCGACCAGGATGTCGCCGTCGCGAACCTCGGCCCCGATGCGCACGATGCCCCGCTCGTCCAAGTCGGCGAGCACCTCGTCGGAGACGTTCGGGATGTCCCGGGTGATCTCCTCGGCGCCCAGCTTGGTGTCGCGGGCATCGATCTCATGCTCTTCGATGTGAATCGAGGTGAGCACGTCCTCTTCAACCAGGCGGTTGGAGAGGATGATCGCGTCCTCGTAGTTGTGCCCTTCCCACGGCATGACCGCCACCAGCAGGTTCTTACCGAGCGCCATCTCACCGTTTTCGGTGCAAGGGCCGTCGGCGATCACCTGTCCGGCCTCGACCCGGTCTCCCGCGTCGACGATCGGCGACTGGTTGGCGCAGGTGCCGTGGTTGGAACGGGCGAACTTGCGCATCCGGTAGGTGTGCCGGGTGCCGTCGTCAGCCATCACGGTGATGTAGTCGGCGGACACCTCCTCGATGACGCCCGCCTTGTCGGCGACGACCACATCGCCGGCATCGATCGCGGCGCGCAGCTCCATACCGGTGCCGACCAGCGGAGCCTCGCTGCGCACCAGCGGAACCGCCTGGCGCTGCATGTTGGCACCCATCAGGGCACGGTTGGCGTCGTCGTGCTCGAGGAACGGAATCATGGCCGTGGCCACCGACACCATCTGGCGCGGCGAGACGTCCATGTAGTCGACCTCGGAGGACGGCACGTACTCGACCTCGCCCGCCTTCCGGCGAACCAGCACGCGCGACTCTTCGAATCGGCCGTTCGCGTCGATCGGCGAGTTGGCCTGCGCCACGACGTGGCGGTCCTCCTCGTCGGCGGTCAGGTAGTCGATCTGGTCGGTGACCACACCGTCGACCACCTTGCGGTACGGCGTCTCGATGAACCCGAACGGGTTGACCCGCGCGTACACCGATAGCGAACCGATCAGACCGATGTTCGGACCCTCAGGGGTCTCGATCGGGCACATGCGGCCGTAGTGCGACGGGTGCACGTCGCGAACCTCGAGGCCCGCGCGTTCACGCGACAGACCGCCCGGGCCCAGGGCCGACAACCGGCGCTTGTGGGTCAGACCCGACAGCGGGTTGTTCTGGTCCATGAACTGGGACAGCTGGCTGGTACCGAAGAACTCCTTGATCGCGGCGACGACCGGCCGGATGTTGATCAGGGTCTGCGGGGTGATGGCCTCGACGTCCTGCGTGGTCATCCGCTCACGGACGACCCGCTCCATCCGGGACATGCCGACCCGGATCTGGTTCTGGATCAGCTCACCGACGGTACGCAGGCGGCGGTTGCCGAAGTGGTCGATGTCGTCGGTCTCCACCGGAACCTCGCTGCCGCCGGGAACCGTCATGGTCGGCTGGCCCTCGTGCAGGCGCACCAGGTACTCGATGGTGGCGACGACGTCTTCTTCGGTCAGCGTCGACGACGTGATCGGCTTGCCGGCGTTCAGTCCGAGCTTCTTGTTGACCTTGTAGCGGCCGACGCGGGCCAGGTCGTAGCGCTTCTCCTTGAAGAACAGGTTCTCCAGCAGGGTCTGCGCGGATTCCTTGGTCGGCGGCTCGCCTGGACGCAGCTTGCGGTAGATGTCCAGCAGCGCCTCGTCGGTACCGGCGGTGTTGTCCTTCTCCAGCGTCGACATCATGATCTCGGAGAAGCCGAACCGCTCGTGGATCTGCTCGTTGGTCCAGCCCAGTGCCTTGAGCAGCACGGTGACCGGCTGGCGGCGCTTGCGGTCAATGCGCACACCGACGGTGTCGCGCTTGTCGACGTCGAACTCCAGCCACGCACCGCGACTCGGAATCACCTTGACGCTGTGCAGCAGCTTCTCGGTCGACTTGTCGATCGACTCGTCGAAGTACACACCGGGCGACCGGACCAGCTGGCTGACCACGACGCGCTCGGTGCCGTTGATGATGAAGGTGCCTTTTTCGGTCATCATCGGGAAATCACCCATGAAGACCGTCTGGCTCTTAATCTCACCGGTGTTGTTGTTGATGAACTCGGCCGTGACGAACAGCGGCGCCGCGTACGTCATGTCCTTGTCTTTGCATTCATCCACCGGCGCCTTGACTTCGTCGAAGCGAGGGTCGGAGAACGACAGCGACATGGAGCCCGAGAAGTCCTCGATCGGCGACAACTCGTACAGCACCTCTTCGAGGCCACCGACCGGGTTGACGTCCCCGCGGCCGGAGGCGATCTCGCGCCAACGCGGCGCACCGATCAACCACTCAAACGAGTCCGTCTGCACGTCGAGTAGCCCCGGAACCTCGAGCGGTTCGCGGAGCTTGGCGAAAGATACTCGGTCGGGTGCTCCGGGCACGGAGTTGTTAGAAGAGGAATCCGTCTTGCTCTGGCGAGAAACTGCCAAGATGCATCCTTCCAGCACCTCGTGCGACTCACGAGAACCGGGGCCACCGGACCTGTTCGCCGCGAATTGTGTCGGTTAAGCCGGCGAACGATCTACCCGAGCCTCACGCGCGCAACTAAATAGCTGAGCCGCAGAGGGGGCTCAGGCTAAGACCACGGTGTCAAGTGGCGGGTGAGGTGGGCAGGAAGTAGCCAGCGCAACGTCCAACAATAGCGCAGGCGCGCGCATTCCTCAACTACCCAGTCAGGGAGATCGGCGCTGGCCGGCATCTCGACTTTCCCGCGGGTACATGCTGCCCAACAGATTGACCTGTGCACGCCCGTTCGTCAAGAGGAAGGCGCGGCAAGTTGTGTGCAAAATCCTGTGGCTGCAGTTTCGGGCACGCAGGGCCAGACCCCACCCCGCAAGTCGGGGGCGGGTAGGACGATCAGACGGTTGCGACTAGTCGCGGAATTCGTGCGTCTGGTACTTGTGGGTGCCCTCGAGGTCGTCGAGGATCGCCGCCTGCGCCTTCTTCGGCAAGGTGTGCAACATCTCGCGCACCCGGGCCTGGCGGCGAGCCACGCCCTTGCGCTCCGGCATGCCCGGCGTCGCGACGATCTGGGGTGGCACACCCTCGATCTCCTCGGTGCCGCCGGAGTGGTGACCGGCGTCGACCATCGCTTGCTCTTCGGCCATCGTCGCCTCGTCCTTCTCCTCGGACATGCCGATCGGACCGATACGGCGGCCATTGAGGAACTGGCGCACCACCGGCTCATCGCTGGTCAGCAGGACCTCGCGCGGGCCGAACATCACCAGGTGCTTGCGGAACAACATGCCGATGTTGTCCGGCACGGTGCGGGCGACGCTGATGTTGTGCGTCACGATCAGGATCGTGGCGTCGATCTGCGCGTTGATGTCGAGGATCAGCTGGCTCAGGTAGGCCGTACGGACCGGGTCCAGACCGGAGTCGGGCTCGTCGCAGAGAATGATCTGCGGGTCCAGCACCAGGGCGCGGGCCAGGCCGGCACGCTTGCGCATACCACCGGAGATCTCGCCGGGGAACTTTCTTTCGTCACCGCCGAGGCCGACCATCTCGAGCTTCTCCATGACGATGTCACGGATCTCGCTTTCCTTCTTCTTGGTGTGCTCGCGCAGCGGGAAGGCGGTGTTGTCGTAGAGATTCATCGAACCGAACAGCGCGCCGTCCTGGAACAGCACACCGAACAGCGTGCGGATCTCGTAGAGCTCCTTGGCCGAACACTCAATGATGTCGGTGCCGTCGATGACAATCGAGCCACGTTCCGGACGAAGGAGGCCGATCAAGGACTTCAAGAACACGGACTTGCCGGTACCCGACGGGCCCAGCAAAACGCTGACCTCCCCAGAGGGGATATCCAGGGTCACGTCTTCCCAAATCCTCGAGGATCCGAAGGACTTGGTCAGACCACTGACCTCGATAGCGACGCCCATTGGAATCCTTCCGTCGACACCTGCTGCCACCTGCCCCTTTGTGTAGCTTGAGTCACTGTAGCGCACGCCCGGGACCGCGCAGCATGGTTGCACAGCACCGGAGTGAAAAATTCGCTGACCTGAGACCCGCCCTGCACGGAGGCTAGTGGTCATGGCCGTGCCGGTAAAGGGCTCAGGTGGCCCGAGCCCAGTTTCCGTGGAAACCCATAGGTATGCGCTGGGGCAGGTGAACGGTCGCAACCGACTCGAGAGTCTGGGCGTCCAGCAACAGCAATTGCCCTTCGTCACGGCCACGGTGATATCCGTAACCCATCAGGACGCCGTCGTCTTCGGCCCGCTCCTTTGTGCCGTTTGCGGGATTCGACACAAAGGACATCTCGCCGATCAAAACGTCGGGGTCCAGGGTCGCGGCCGAGCTCGATCCCGTCGCGTAGTCGTGCTTGTAGAGCGCCGAGGTCATCTCGGTCATGCCACCGGACAGGTAGCCGCCATCCATCCCAACGGCGTAGCCGAATCGGTGCCGCCCACCCAGCAGGGTCTCGTCGATGCGCGGGAACTCCTGCGGGCGATCGTCGCGGCATTCGGTAGTCACTGCGCCGGTCGTCAGGTTGATGGTCCAGCGCTCCAGCACGGGTCGGCTGTCGCCGGGACCCCGCAGGTCGGCTTCGAACATCCGCGCGTAGCTGACAACGTCGAGCACCAGGACCTCTTCCTTTTTTCGGGCGCCGTCACGCATCTCCGAGTAGGCGTTGAGCGGGTGGAAGACGTAGCAGGGTTCGATATCGAACCAGCGCACGTCCGCGTTGCCGCCTTCCCGGGGCATCACCCCGATGCGCGCCGGGTAGCTGTCCTTCCAGCTGTAGGGCATCCGATGAATGGGTTGCTGATTGCTGTTCAGCGCCGTCATCAGCGGACTGGGAATCCGGACCCGACCGAGCACCGACTGCAGCACCAGGCGGGCCGGCAAACTCAGCCAGCGCGGGGCGTTGGCCGGCAGCACCTGCGCCGGGTCGAACGTCACCGGCAGGTCGTAGATCACCACGTACTTATCCGTCAGCGAGAAGTCATGCATCATCGGCGACCCGGTCACCTCGATGTCGACGGTGCGCCGCGCATGGCCGGCGGTGTCGATCACCGAGTACTGCACGGTATGCCCGCGGCCGAAGCTATAGGACACCGCGTGCAGTTCGCCGGTGCGCGGATCCCGGTGCGGGTGAGCGGTGTAGCCGCCGAACAGCGTTCCGTCGAAGTCGCATGGGCCGACTGTGTCGAGGTCGTCGGTGAGCTGGTAGTTGGCGCCACCCCCCTCGACGAGCGCCAACGTGCGCCCCGCGTGGGTCAGCACGTTGGTGTTGGGGCCGACCGACAACATCCCGGCCCGTGCATTCAGACCCTTGGGCTCGGGCTCGCCCAGCGCGGCGGACGTGGATGGGGTGCGGACCCAGCGGTTGCGATACCAGCAGGCCTTGCCGTCGCGTAAGGCCACGCCGTGCACCATCGCGTCGCCGGTGAACCAGTGATAGGTGGCCGGGTCGACCTCCGCGGCTGGGTTGGGCCCGTTACGCAGGTAGCGCCCGTCCAGGTGCTCCGGGATCTGCCCGGTGACATGCAGGTCGGTCGCGGTTACCTCAGCGGCGACGGGCGCCAGGAAGCCCTCGAGATACGGGTTCTCGGATTTAGCGGTTTGGGTGGAAGTCATGGCCGAACTCCTATAACATTGATATTTCAGCGTTATTGAGACGGTACGCCGGCGGTGAGAAGATGGCAAGGCCTCATCGGAGATGGTTGGAGAGATGGCTACGGAAATTCAGCGCGGTGTCCGCGACGAGATGCTGCACGCCGCGGTTGCCCTGCTCGACGAGCACGGGCCCGACGCATTGCAGACCCGCAAGGTGGCCGGCGCCGCGGGGACCTCGACGATGTCGGTGTACACCCACTTCGGCGGGATGCAAGCGCTGATCGCAGCGGTCGCTGACGAGGGGTTGCGGCAATTCGACGAGGCGTTGACGGTGCCGCCGTCCGACGACCCGGTCGCCGACCTGTTCATTGTCGGCGGCGCCTACCGCCGCTATGCCATCGAGCGACCGCACATGTATCGGCTGATGTTCGGCAGCACCAGTGCGCACGGCATCAACGCCCCCGCGCACAACGTCCTAACGCTGACGCTCGCCGAGATCGAGGAGCGCTATCAGAGCTTTGCGCACGTGGTGCGCGGCGTGCACCGGTGCATGCAGGCCGGGCGGATCACTGTCGGCTCGGCAGAAGACGATGCTGCCGTCGTCGCCACCGCGGCGCAGTTCTGGGCGTTGATCCACGGGTTCGTGATGCTAGAACTCGCCGGCTACTACGGCGACGACGGCTCGGCCGTCACCCCGGTGCTCGGCGCCATGACGTCAAATCTTCTTGTCGCGCTGGGAGATTCAACGGAGCATGTGGCTCAATCGCTGCAGTCCGCGATCTCGGCCTGAGCACACGAAACCCCCGGGAACCTAGTAGCTGGCCAGCTACTAGGTTCCCGGGGGTTTGCGCGAGTTGAACTACTTGACGCTGACGGTCGCGCCGGCGGCCTCGAGCTTGCCCTTGGCCTCCTCGGCAGCTTCCTTGGCGACCTTCTCCAGCAGCGGCTTGGGCGCGCCGTCGACCAGGTCCTTGGCCTCTTTGAGGCCTAGGCCGGAGACGATCTCGCGGACAACCTTGATGACGCCGATCTTCTTGTCGCCAGCGGCTTCGAGGATGACGTCGAACTCCGACTGCTCCTCGGCGGCCTCGGCGGGCGCGCCACCGGCGGCGGCACCACCTGCAGCAGCGACGGCGACCGGAGCGGCCGCGGTGACCTCGAAGGTGTCCTCGAACTTCTTCACGAACTCCGAGAGCTCCAACAGGGTCATTTCCTTGAAGACGTCAAGCAGGTCGTCGGTGGAGATTTTTGCCATGGTGTGGGTCCTTCCTGAATTTGGGTTTTTGGGTTATTCGGCGTCGGCGGATGTCTCGGCGGGTGCCTCCGCAGCGGGTGCCGCGTCGGCCGGTGAATCGGCGGGTGCTGCGGCAGCGGGTGCTTCCGCAGCTGGTTCGGCGGCCGGGGTCGTGGCCGGCTCGGCCGCCTTCTTCTCCTGCAGGGCGGCCGCGAGGCGGGCGAACTGCGAGGCCGGCGCGTTGAATAGGCCGGCGGCCTTGGCGAGGTTGCCCTTCATGGCACCCGCCAGCTTGGCCAGCAACACCTCGCGCGATTCCAGGTCGGCGATGCGCTCGACTTCGGCCACCGTCAGCGCGTGGCCGTCCATGTAGCCACCCTTGATGACCAGCGCCTTGTTGTCTTTGGCGAAGGTCTTGATGGCCTTGGCGGCGTCGACGGGCTCGCCGCTGACGAACGCGATGGCCGTCGGGCCTACGAACAGCTCGTCGAGACCTTCGATCCCCGCTTCTGTCGCAGCCCGCTTGATCAGCGTGTTCTTGGCCACGGTGTAGGTGGCCGATCCAGACAACGAGCGGCGCAGCTCTGCCAGGTTGGCAACCGTCAGGCCCCGGTATTCAGTGATGACGGTCGCGGTCGAGGTGCTGAACTGCTCGACAATGTCCGCAACGGCGGTGGCCTTGTCGGCTCTGGCCATGCATACCTCCTCGGTGAAAAGTCACGGTTAGACGTGTCGTCTGTGATCACCCGAGGAACGACGAACGCCCCGGCGCAGGAAGCAGCACGGGGCGTTGGGATACACCGGCACAGGTGCCGGCGGTAATGCCTCGTCCTCCTGCGTGGGCCGCCGGGATGTCCCGGACCTTCGACCGATTGCTCGGTGACCGACGGTCTTCGGTGGATCGGGACCAAGAATAGCGTGACAAGCTCTGGTCACCAAAACGGCGAATCTCAGGTGACGGCGACACTCAGCAGAGCCAGCAGGGCCAGCAGCACCAGCACCCGCAGCCAGTGCAGACGGTCCCAGCGCGCCGCAAGCTCGCGCGATATCTCACCGGTGGCCGGCCACTTCGCGATGCGATTGTTGATCGGCACCAACATCGTCACCGTCAACAGCACGGCGGCGGCCATCAGACCCGCGGCGACGCCACACAGCCAGCCGGCCGTCCCGCCCCACGCGCGGACGGCGGCGACGGCCAGGACCAACAGGGTGCCCATGTACCAGAACGGCATCACCGCACCCAGGACCCGCGCGGCCCGCCCGCGCGCCGCGCGGAAGGCATCGTCGGGCAGCCGCGCGAACAGTGGGTTGAAGAACGCGGCGACCGATAACTCCACCCCCACCATCGGGCCGGTGACCATAACCGCAACCGCGTTCAGAATGTCGCTCATCAGAACGACCCTGGCTGTTATGCTGCCAAATATCACGGTATTGACAAATTAGTCAGTATAGCTGCGAGGCTGGGAACTGCAATGCCAGTATCAAAAAAGGAAGTCGGCGACTGCCCGATCGACGCCGCGCTGTCGGTGATCGACGGCCGCTGGAAGGGCACCATCCTTTGGCGGTTGTACGACGGACCGCTGCGCACTGCCGAGCTGCGGCGCAGCATCCCGGGCATCACCGAACGGATGCTGATCCGTCACCTGCACGAGCTGGTTGACGCCGGGATCATCCAGCGCCACGACGCCCGCACCGTTCCGCCCTGCGTGCACTACTCGATTTCCGAGTACGGATTGACGCTGGGCCCGGTGCTGGCGAGCTTGTGCGACTGGGGACGAAAGCACATGCAACGCAACGAAGTTGGTTAGGCTCCCGCAAGCCGGGCCGCACCAATCAGGCCGGCCTCGCCGCCGAGAGCGGCCGGCACCACGCGCAGACCGGACAGAAAATCCAGCCCGGCGTAACCGGCCAGCGCCGCGCGCAGCGGGTCGAACAGCAGGTGCCCGGATTTGGCCACGCCTCCCCCGATGATGACAAGGTCCAGGTCGCAAACCGCCGCCACCGACGCGATCATCATCGCGAGCGCGGTGGCGCCCCTGTCGAACGCACGCAACGCGACCTCGTCGCCGGCCGTCGCCGCGGCGGCCAGCTCGCGGGCGTCGGCTGAGCGCGGTGCGGACCAGCCGTGAGCCCGCGCCCAGCGCACCAGCCAGGGTCCGGCCGCCACCGTTTCGACGCAGCCGCGGCCCCCGCAGGTACACGGCTCGCCGTCTTGTTCGATCACCACGTGACCGACGTGCCCGGCATTGCCGCTGCGCCCGGGATAGGGCGCCCCGTCGAGCACCAATCCGCCGCCCACACCGGTCGACACCACCATCGCCAACAGGAAGCGCGCACCCCGCCCCGCGCCGAGCCAGTGTTCGCCGAGTGCCATGCATACGCCGTCGCCGCCCAGCCGTACCGGCACGCCGGGCACCGCGGCGGCGACCCGGTCCCGTAGCGGAAACCCTTGCCAGCCCTCGATGTTGATCGGGCTGACCGTTCCGCTGTGCAGGTCGATGGGGCCCGCCGAGGCGATGCCCACCGCACGCACCACACCGTCGGCCGCCGCCAACGCCTCGGCGATCATCGCGGCGACCACTGCCCACACCTGATCGGCTGAACCGCCTGCCGGGGTGGGCCGGGTCGCGGTGTACACCAGCGACCCTTCGGAATCAGCAAGGCCCACAGCGATTTTCGTGCCACCGATGTCCAGGCAGAGAGTGAGCATGGCGGATCAGTGCCGATGGGTGTTGTCGGGTTGGCGCGGGTCGCCGGGGTGCTCGTAGCCCGGAGCAAGCTCGACCAGTGCGGACCGTCGGGCATCCAGCCACATCCGGAAGGCACGGCGCCGCGCGGCGCCACCCAAGTGCTCGGTGATCGCGGACCGGACCTGGGCCAGCGGCGGCGCGACGGACGACGGCGCGAGCCAGCCGTGCTGGTCGGGGCGCGCCGCGGCGAACCGCAGCGGATTGCGGGCGTGGTAGTCAGCCACCTCGCGATCGCTGACCCGGACCGCCGAGGTCACGTCGGCGAACAGCGCCCGGGCCCGCGGGTCCCCCAGCGCCGCCGCTGCCACGCTGCCGATCTCCAGCCGAGCCGTCACGTCGGGCAGCAGCTCGTCCTCGGCCGGTGCGCCGTGCGCGGTCAATCCGCGGGCTGCGATCTCAGCCGCGAGCACGCGTTCAGTTACCAGCAGTGCGTCAGCCAGCGCCGCAGTTGGCGGCCCTCGCTGGTGCGGCTGGCCGGCAGCGCGGCAGCGGCTGGGCCGTTGCGCAGTCGCGCCTCGGCCGCGTCGACTTCCTCGACCGCGACGGGCGTGCCGGCGACGGTAGCAACCGGGTGCACGCTCATGTCACGGTCACCTTGACCGCGGGCGAATAGACCAGCCGGCCGGCACAGCCGACCCGGATCAGGGCCCACCATTCGCCGGGTTCCAACCACACGGGCGGGCTGACGTCGAAGCCGAGTTCGACGGTGCCGCGGGCCGGCAGCACCGTACCGAGGCTGGCCGGACCGATCCACTCCCAGGTGCCCCAGGGGCTGATCAGATGCGCCTCGGCCGACAGGTCCGCCCGGGCATGGCTGCCGATCGTCACAGCCAGGCAGGCCGTCTCGCCGCCGCGCAGCGCGATCTGGTCGGGCCCGTCGACGAGGTAGACCAGCTCGGTGTCCTGGCCCGCGCCGACCTCCACGACGCACACATCCTCGACCGTCTGCCGCCAAGCGGCCGGAACCTTGTCGCCGGTGATGCGCAACTGCACCCGCAGCGGGTACAGCCCGGGCGCGGCATCGGCCGGAATTGCCAGCCCCACATCGGCCTCCCGGTGCTCGCCGCAGCCCAGCGTGAACGGTAACTCCGCGGGTGTCGCCGTCCAGCCGTCCGGACACGTCAGTACAACAGCGCCGTGCAGCTGCGCGTCGGTGCAGTCGCTGGCCGCGGTAACCCGCAACGCCAGCTCAGCACCCGGCTCGGCGGTGACCCGCTGCGGGTGCAGATGCGCGACGGCCGGCAGGCCGCCCAGGGGTGCGGGCCCGCGATTGTGCAGCCAGTAGCGCGCATACAGCGGCTGAGCGATCTCGGCGTCCGGGCCCAGTGCGCTGGGCTCGTCGAATGCCTTGGGGATCTTTAGCCGGGCCAGCACGGTGGCGACCTGGTACCCGTGCAGTTCCACCGATCGCTTGCGCGACCGCGGTGCCTCCAGCAGGTCGGCCAGCTGCATTCCGCCCAGCTTGCCGAGCGGGCAGCCGATCGAGACGCGGGCGCGCGAACCCGTCGTTTCGACCAGCCGCAGTGCCACCGCGCCCGGGTCGACGGGCTCGGCACGACCGGCAGTCAGTGGGTTGCCGGCCGCCTTGAACGCCCCGAGATGCACCGTGTCGGCGGGCTCGACGTGCAGCAGCGATCCGGTCGGCGCCAGGTCGCCTCGTCGCTGGTTCGGGAATACCGCGCGCAGCGGATGGGAGAACTGCGCGCTACGGGTCGGGATCTCGGCGTGCCGCCAGTCGCCGTCCCCACCTGCCAGTGCGTAGTCGAAATGGTGTGTCCAGTGCTGAAGTTGGAAGTTGGAGCCGTCGGGTGCGGTGCGGCGCGGCTCGTCGATCCAGGTGCCCGACGGCCAGCCGGTGCAGGACCGCAATAGCGCGGTGTGCAGCGTGCCTTCGGTGTCGACGGCGAAGCTCGGCACGCCGCGATTTAGCAACGCGACTGTGCGGGATTCGAACTGTTGGGTACCGGGCCCGGCCTGTTGTTTGACGACGATCTCGGCGTCATCGAGATCAGCTGTTACGGAAGCGATCTCGGCGTCGAGGCGGCTGTCGTCGGCGCCGTCGATCACCAGCACAGGCAGCGCAAGCACCGCACTCAGGTTGGCGCCGGGCACCCAGGCCGCCGCCAACGGCGCCGCCGCCGGCACCCACACCCGAGCCCGGCCGGTCTTCGCCAGTTGGCTAACGAGCTCTTTGGCATACACCGGATTGGCCTCGGCCAGAACCGCTTTCGTGAATTCGTTGCGGTCCGGGCCGCCGAGCGCGATGCGGACATCGGGCAGGTTGGAGTCAACCGCGAGGTTGCCGTAGCGAGGTTTGCCGGCGCCGCTGCAGGTGGCCGTGACGCCGGCGCGGACTAGCGCGACCATCAGCCCACGCGCCAGCGGGCCGGACGCAGTTTCCGACGGTGACACCACTTCGGCCACCGATATTGCACGAATATCGTTGTCTCCCAATCGAATCCTGGCAGCCGATGAAAGCCCGAACCAGCTGTATGCCGGGTTGTCCAGCGTCCAGGGCAGATGCTCGGTGTCGACCGACCGCGACCCTTCGTGCAGCAACGCGAACCCTCGGCCGACGACGGCGTCGCCCACCTCGCTGACCGGCATGGCGCCCGGCACCGGACACGGCCAGCGCAGCCGCAGCAACCGATCCTCGCCAGTGAACTCGTCGATGGTGGTGCGGCAGTCAACCCGGGCCACGCCGCGCCACAACGTCAAGGTCTGGGTGTAGCGCAGCATCTCGCCAATCCGGCCGTGCACGACGAGTCGCTGACCGAGCGGTCCGTGGTAGGCCCGCACCTGCGCCGGCGATTCCGACGAGCACACCACCGGCCCCTTGGGCAGCAGATGCCAAGGACCCTCACCCTGCTGCGGGTGTGCGGAATATTCGTCGTAGACGGCGAGTTCGTTGCCCACCCGTCCCTGCGCGATCAGCTGATGGCCGTCCTGAACGAGCGACACCACCGCCCCGCCCCTAGCCGGATCGGCGGCCAACCGGTAATGCTCATTTTCAATCTGGTGCCCGGACAGCGGTTCCCAGCCGGTGACCTGGTCCGCGGGAACCAGCCGATAGGCCCGCCAGCCCAGCGACGGGACGTCGCGAGCCAACCAGCTGACCGACCGACCATCATGCTCGACCAGCGCCGGCAGCTCAGCACCGCCGGCGTCGAGCACCCGCGCCCCGGCGGCCAGCGGCGGATCAACCCGGGCGGTGACGACGTCGGTGCGCTGGTGTGTCAATGCGTTCCACACCACGACGGCATCCGCCGGGCTGTCGATTGCACGCGACAGCGCCGCCAACGAGTTGTCGCGGACCACGCGACCCAGCTCCCACGCGTCGCGCCAACCGGTCAGCAGGTCGAGGTACACCTGATCGGATTCGGAGCCGGTGATCGCGTCGTGGTGCGCCCCGTAGGCCAGCTGCACCCACGCCTTGGCCAAGGCGGCATGCGGGTAGTCGGCGCCGGTCATCAGCGCGGCGAACACCGCGTAACGCTCGCCATCCAGCACCGCCGTTTCGGCTGCCCGGTTGGCCTGCTTGGTGTCGATGTAGGAGACGTCCTTGCCGGTGTAGATCGGGTTCATGTCGCGCGTTTGCGGCGACGGCACCGACCCCCGCTCGTCCAGCTCGGCGCGCACCGCGGCGAAGAACTCGCGCGGTGTCGCGCACACGAATCGCGGCCAGGTGTAGCGCGCGGCCCAATCGCGGTGGATTTCGGTGACCCACTTGTTCGGCGGGGTGTAGTCGGTGCCGACGGGCAGCAGTACGTTGCGTGTCAGCGCGACCCTCTTGAGCTGATCGAACAACGCATAGGTGGACTGCTCGGCCTCGGCCAGCGAGGCCGACGAATCCATCCCCCAGCCCGCGCCGTAGTGCGCCGGCATGTAGTGGGTGAGCAGACCGCGGCCGGATGGGGAGATCCATTCGAACTCGCTGCAGAATTGCATGCCCTCGACGCCGCCTGAGTGGGTCGGGCCCCACTGGTGGTGCGGTCCGCGAGCCCACGAACTCGACGTCAGCCCGGCATCGGCGGCCATCCCGGGAAACTGCGGGTCGTGGCCGAACACGTCGAGCTGCCATGCCGTCGCCGGGTCAGCACCCAGCACGTCGCGCTGAAAACCAATGCCGTGCACCAGGTTTCGGATCGTCGTCTCCGGGCTGGTGAGGTTGGTGTTGGGTTCGTTGTAGGTGCCGCCCATGATTTCGACTCGACCGTCGGCGATAAAGCGCCGAAGATCGGCACGGTCCTCGGGGTGGGTGTCCCAGTACGGCTTGAGGTAATCCACCTCCGCGAGCACGAACTTGTACTCGGGCTCGCGGCGGGCCATTTCCAAGTGCGCATGCACCAATTCGAAAGCGTTGGCTTGTCGACCAGGCGGGTCTTCGCGCCATTCGCTGGTGTAGGCGCCTTGCGTGTTCCACCAGACCGGGTCGTAGTGGAAATGGCTGACCATGTACATCGTCCAGCCAGGCTCGGCCACGGTGAACTCGAACTGCGCGCTGGCGCCGCCGGCACGCACCCGAGCGGCCCGCCGTTGCCCGACGACCGGCCTGCGCACCGTCACCGGAATCTCGACGATCTCGTCGCCCACGCTGGCGAGCCCTTGCCCGCTCAGGCCGTCGCCGTCGATACGGATCGGCGTCGGCTCTGCTACCTCGCCGACAACAACCCGGGCCAGCTGTAATGGCACTTCGGGCGGCCCGACGAACAGTTCGGTCGACTGCGCCGAAACCAGCTGCATGCCCGCACCTTAACTCGCGGCCGCCTGGTCGGTGCGATCAGTGATCCTGCACGTCATCAATTCAGTTGGTGCGCCACGTTCAACGGAGGCTTGCGCGCCAGATTCCCGAGCCCCTAAACCAGCTCTGCGGCCGGATCGGCTGACGGGAGACCTAGGTCGGCTGCCAGTTGTTCCGACAGCAATTTTCCATCGTGGGTCGACAAACCCTTTGCCAGCGCCGGATCGGACGTGCATGCCGCTCGCCAGCCGAGACCGGCCAGTTTCAGTACGTAAGGCATGGTCGCATTCGTCAGGGCGTAGGTCGACGTCCTCGGCACCGCACCCGGCATGTTGGCGACACAGTAAAACACGCTGTCGTGCACCGTGAATGTCGGATCATCGTGTGTGGTCGGCTGGGAGTCCTCGAAGCATCCGCCTTGGTCAATCGCGATATCCACTAGCACTGAGCCCGGCTTCATGTGCGCGACAAGAGAGTTCGGGATCAGCTTGGGCGCCTTGGCGCCGGGCACCAATACCGCTCCGATGACCAGATCGGCGTCTTTGACCGCAGACTCCAGGTCGTACGCAGACGAAATGCGTGTCTGAATGCGGCCGCCGAACTCCGCGTCAAGCTCGCGCAACCGGTTGATGTTGATGTCGAAGATCGTCACGTCAGCACCCATCCCACTGGCAACACGGGCGGCGTTGTACCCGGCCGTCCCACCACCGATGACCACAACATCTGCAGGCGCTACGCCCGGAACACCACCCATCAGCACTCCGCGCCCGCCATGGGTGCGCATCAGATGGTAGGCGCCGGCCTGAGCCGACAGCCGGCCGGCGACTTCGCTCATCGGGGCAAGCAGCGGCAGCGCACCGTCGTCAGTCTGCACCGTCTCATAGGCAATGGACGTCGTGCCGGACGAAAGCAGCGCATCGGTGCACGGTCGCGACGCTGCCAGGTGCAGGTAGGTGAACAGCGTCTGGTCGCGGCGCATCCGGGTGTATTCGGCCTCAATGGGTTCTTTGACCTTGAGCAAGAGGTCAGCCTGCGCCCATACCTGGTCGGCGGTGTCAGCGATTTCTGCGCCGGCGGCTTTGAAATCCGCATCAGATATCGCAGAGCCTTCGCCGGCTCCAGCCTGGATGACGACGGCGTGTTCACGTCGGGTGAGTTCTGCGACCCCGGCGGGGGTGATCGCTACGCGAAACTCATTGTTCTTGATCTCGGCCGGTACGCCGACACGCATAGTGACTCCTCTGAAGAAGGTACGGAAAGGTCGTCCCAACGACGAAGAAGACCTGCCCTATTCGCAAGCCTGTCGCAGAAACTCGAATATTTATCGATCCCACGGTGTGCGAGGCGGAACTCCACGATGAATCTTCGGCAACCCGGCGCGCCTCCTCTCGTTGCTAGGTGTTGAGTCAGGGCTCTCGGGTGCGGTTGTGTGCGTGGCAGATTGGCGCACGATCAACGGCCGCGACGCTTGGCGCGTTTCGCTCGAAGCTCGGCATGAGTTTTTGGACCGCCGCTGAAAAGCACGCGGCGGCGCTGCCGAAATCTCCGACCGAACGGCCATCGCCGTCGCGGCTCGCCGTCATCGCACTGACGGCAAGGATGAAGTCCGTTATCAACCAAGGCGAATGCCTCACTGAAGTCGATTTCAGTCAATGTTCCTCACTTACAATCTATTTCGCGTCTCGGCACCGTCGATCCGCTAGACATCCGCCGAGTACAACTTTGCGCACGATGTCGCTCAGCTCGCGCAGCGGCGCCTCGCAACGTCAGGCAATGGCTACAGCCGACACCAGGCTTCCGCGAGGACACTGCGCAGAATCTGCGTGATCTGGTCGAATTCCTTTTGGCCGCTGATCAGCGGGGGCGCCAATTGGACCACCGGATCGCCACGATCGTCGGCGCGGCAATACAGTCCAGCCTCGAGTAGCGCCCCCGACAAGAAGCCGCGTAGCAGCCGCTCACTCTCGTCGGCATTGAAGGTTTCTTTGGTGGCCTTGTCCTTGACCAGCTCGATGCCGTAGAAGAATCCCTCGCCGCGTACATCGCCAACGATCGGCAGATCAAGCAAACCTTCTAAGGTGGCGCGGAAGGCGGGCGCCGTCCTTCTCACGTGATCGTTGAGGTCCTCACGCTCGAAGATGTCGAGATTGGCCAGCGCCACCGCACACGACACCGGATGCCCACCGAAGGTGTAGCCGTGCGAAAACGTCGTCTTACCGTCATTAAAGGGCTCGAATAGCTTGCCCGTGGCGATCATCGCCCCAAGCGGGGAGTAGCCCGACGTCAAGCCTTTGGCGCAGGTGATGATGTCGGGCTCGTAGCCAAACTCGTCGCACGCGAACATCGCTCCTACCCGACCAAACGCACAGATCACCTCGTCGGAAACGAGCAGCACGTCGTACTCATCACAGATTTCACGTACCCGCTCGAAATAACCTGGCGGCGGCGGGAAGCATCCGCCCGCGTTTTGCACCGGCTCCAAAAAGACCGCCGCTACCGAATCGGGCCCTTCGAACTCAATGGCCTCGGCAATCCGGTTGGCCGCCCACAGCCCGAACGCCTTCAGATCGTTGTCAAACCGCGCGGGCGCCCGATAAAAGTTTGTATTCGGGACTCGCACGCCGCCGGGGGTGATCGGTGCAAACGGCGCCTGAAACGCGGGCACGCCGGTGATGGCTAGCGCGCCATGGGGTGTCCCGTGGTAGGCGACTGATCGCGAAATCGCCTTGTACTTACCGGGTTTACCGGTCAGCTTGAAGTACTGCTTTGCAAGTTTCCAGGCCGACTCGACGGCCTCACTGCCGCCGGTGGTGAAGAACACTCGGTTGTCGTCGCCGGGTGCATAGTGCGCCAGGCGTTCGGCCAGCTCGAGCGCGGTCGGAGTGGCATACGACCACAGCGGGAAGAAAGCAAGTGTCTCCGCCTGCCGCGCGGCGGCCTCGGCGAGTTCGCGACGGCCGTGACCGGCCTGCACGACAAACAATCCCGACAACCCGTCGAGGTAGCTCTTGCCCCGATCATCCCAGACGGTTACGCCCTCGCCCCGGGTAATGATCGGAGGTGTGATGCCGGCGCCGTGGCGGGCGAAGTGACCCCACAGATGGTTTGCGCTCTTGGTGGAAGCTTCTGTCATTGGGTCCCCCAATTGTATTGTTGCTTAACGAGTTTCAGGTAGACGAACGTCTCGGTGGAGATGACTCCGGCCAGCGCCCTGATCTTGCTGTTGAGTAGGTCGAGCAGGTCCCCGTCGTCTTTGCAGACCACCTCGACGATCAGGTCGAAAGACCCTGCAGTCAGCACCACGTAATCGATCGAGTCGATAGCCGCCAGTTGAGCGGCGAGCTTGTTGGTGTCGCCGGCACAGCGGATACCGATCATTGCCTGGCGGGCGAATCCGAGCTGCATTGGGTCGGTGACGGCCACGATCTGAACCACCCGGGAGTCAATCAGCCGTTGTACGCGCTGACGGACCGCTGCCTCCGACAACCCAACGGTCTTGGCAATCTTCGCGTAAGAAGACCGGCCGTCTTCCTGCAGGATCTCGATGATCGTTTTGGACAACTCATCGAGCATCGCCGCGCCCTGGTTCAGCGCACCGGGAGCGCAACGCGGCGCCGGCTCCTCGCCCGCGGGAACGACGGAATTACCCATAGGAGACATTATGTACTAAATCCATGTCAAAGATGCAACTGAAACACGAAATCAATCGGCTAAACACGGATTTTACATGGAATCAGTAGCCACACGCATGGCGGTCGGCTATGTTCGCTCCATGACACCAACTGTGTCGTTGGCAGGGGGTTGATCAACAGTCACCGGCGGAGCAGTGGAAAACGTGCCAGCCAGAGAATGGCTGTCGGTGGGTACCGCTGCTCTACCTGATGTACGGCGCGCGCGTCGGCATACGGTGCTGCGCGACGTGACAGTCGTTGATCGCGAATACCTCGGCTATCGGTGTTTTTATCCAGGCAGCATGATCGAAGGGGCTCCTGCAAATGGATCTGGACAACCTTGGCAAATTGTCGTTGTGGTGCAAGCGCTCCAGCGGGGTGCCTCCCGAACGAGCGGTCTCAACCCGACTGGCCACGCAACTCGATGCAGGCGATTGTCCCTGCCAAGTACCGATACACCGCGGGTGAACGGCCCGTCATGACCGACACCGAATCGGAGCTCGGCCAATTAGCGATTTCAACGTCAAGTACGCCACTTAGCAATGGCCACGGCCCTGGGGGCGGCGGAACGGTTGACAAGGGTCTAGCCGCCGGGATGGTGGGCACGTTCTCTGGTGCCATACTCGGCATCTCCTGCGTCGCACCAGGTTACACGCTGACGGCAAGCATTGGCCTTATCGTCGCCTCAGTCGGACTCAAAATGCCAGCGGTATTTATCGGCGGCTTCATCCCGATGCTCCTGACCGCCTTCGCGTACCGCGAACTTAACTCTGATTCTCCTGACTGCGGAGCATCGTTTACGTGGTCCACCAAGGCATTTGGGCCCTACGTGGGATGGATGTGCGGTTGGGGGATGGTGATCGCGACGATCATCGTCCTTTCGAACACAGCCGCCGTAGCGGTTCAGTTCTTCTACTTGTTCCTCGCAGGCCTGTTTCATGATCCTGGAATCGCCGATCTGGCTGCGAACAAATGGATCGACATTGTCACTACGCTGGCGTTCATCGTCGTGGCAACCTGGATTTCGAGTCGCGGCATTGAAACTAGCGCACGACTCCAACGGGCGCTGGTGTGCTTCCAGATAGTGGTACTGGTGGGCTTCGCGATCGCGGCCATCGTGAGCGTTAGTCCTGATCAGGGGTACGGGCCGACCGACCTCAGCTTCAGCCTCGACTGGTTCAACCCCTTCACCGGTATTACCGTGGGCGCGTTCGTCATTGGTGTCACCGGTTCGGTGTTCGCCTTCTGGGGTTGGGACACCTGCCTCACCCTGGGGGAAGAATGCAAAGATCCCGAAAAAGTGCCGGGCCGCGCCGGGATGCTGTGCGTCGTCACGGTTCTGCTTACCTACTTGCTGGTGAGTGTGGCAGTGATGATGTACGCCAGCGTCGGCACCAAGGGGTTGGGTCTGGGAAATCCAGCCAACTCGGACAACGCATTCGGCGCTCTGGCACAACCGGTGCTCGGCAGCTGGGGTAGCCAGCTACTGTTCTTGGCGATCCTTGCATCGGCGGTAGCCAGCGTACAGACCACGATCCTGCCTGCCGCGCGATGCATGCTTGCCATGGGTACCAGCGAGGCCTTTCCCAAACGCTTCGCACGGATGAGCCCGCGCTTCCGGGTGCCGGTCTTCAGCACTGTCGCGGCTGGCCTCATCACTAGTGCCTTCTATGTCATCGTAAGATTGCTGTCCGATAGAGTCTTGCTGGATACTGTTGCAGCACTTGGCATTCTGGTGTGCTGGTACTACGGAATCACCGCTTTCGCATGCGTATGGTATTTCCGCAAGGTGCTCTTCCACAGCATCCGCAACGCGCTGTTCAAGTTTCTCTTCCCACTGCTGGGCGGAGTCATGCTGGCGCTCGTCTTCGTGATCTCGGAAGGCGAGAGCATGAACCCCAGCCATGGCAGCGGCGCCTCCATTGGGGGCATCGGGTTGGTCTTCTATCTGGGTTTTGGCATTTTGTTGCTCGGTTTCGTTTTGATGATTGTGATGCGGATATTGCGGCCCAAGTTCTTTTCGGCCGCGGCCACTTCCACGGCTCAGGCCAGCCGTGTCCTGCGATGACCCTCCGCGTCCCCGCAAGTCACGCGGGCGCCGGCCCGGATACCCAACGTTGAGAACAAACAACTCCAAGAGGTGATCGTGTTACCGGAAAAGAAGTCCTTCTACAACATCATCGGAGGGCAAGTCCAGGCAGCGGCCGACGGCCACGCGATGGATCTCGTCAACCCGTCGACGGGGGAGGTATATGCATCGGCGCCGAACTCCTCTGCCAGGGACGTAGATGAGGCGTTTAAGGCGGCAGCGGCGGCATTCGAATCGTGGCGCTGGTCCACCCCCAGTGAACGCCAGCGCGCGCTGCTGGAACTCGCAGATGTCATCGAGGACAACGCCAGTGAGCTCGTCGCGATCGAGAGCGAGAACACGGGCAAGCCGATCTCGTTAACCATGTCGGAGGAGATTCCCCCGATGGTCGACCAGATCCGATTCTTTGCCGGTGCAGGGCGAGTACTCGAAGGTCGCTCACAAGGCGAATACTTGCGCGGGCATACCTCGTCGATCCGTCGTGAGCCGGTCGGCCCGGTCGCGCAGGTAGCGCCGTGGAACTACCCGATGATGATGGCGGTATGGAAGTTCGCTCCGGCGTTAGCCGCTGGCTGCACCGTGGTGCTCAAGCCATCCGATACCACGCCGGCATCGTCTTACTGGATGGTGGAGAAGATGCAGGAGATCTTCCCACCCGGGGTGTGCAATTTGGTGTGCGGCGGTCGTGAAACGGGTGCCGCGCTCGTCGCGCACCCGGTGCCGCGGATGGTGTCGATCACCGGATCCACCCGAGCCGGCATGGCCGTGGCAGCCAGCGCGGCCAATGACCTTAAGCGTGCTCACCTGGAACTTGGCGGCAAAGCTCCGGTGATTATCTTCAATGATGCCGACATCGGTGCCGCGGTCGGGGGGCTCACGGCCGCAGGCTATTTCAACGCCGGTCAAGACTGTACCGCGGCCACCCGGATCATCATCCACGACGACATCTATGACGAGTTCCTGTCCGCGATGGTCGAATCGGTCGCCACCACCAAGGCCGGCTACGACCCGACGGATGAGGACATCTTGTTCGGGCCGATCAACAACGCCGACCAAATGCACCGCATCTCCGAGCTGGTGTCCCGCACGCCTGCACATGCTCGAATTCTTGCCGGCGGCGAGCGGAAAGACTGCCCTGGCTTCTTTTACGAGCCCACCCTGATCGCTGACCTACGCCAGGACGACGAGTTGGTCCAGACCGAGATTTTCGGACCCGTCGTGACCGCCCAGCGGTTCAGCGATGAAAACCAGGCGCTTGAGTTGGCCAATGGCTCCGAATACGGCTTGGCGTCCTCGGTGTGGACGAAAAACGTTGACACCGCCGCGCGCGTGGCCGCCCAGCTGGATTTTGGCTGTGTTTGGATCAATACCCATATTCCGCTGGCAGCCGAGATGCCGCACGGCGGGTTCAAACATTCCGGCTACGGCAAAGACCTCTCAATGTACGGCCTAGAGGACTACACCCGGATCAAACACGTGATGCACTGGCACGGGTTTCAGGCCTAAGCCCGTCAGCCCTCTCGTTCGCGGCAGCGGCCATTGCAACCACCAGTTGGATGCCCATCCACAGCCTCCCGCTGCAGGCACGCGCAGAAGAATTGGTTCTTGCTTACCCCGGTTTGGCAGACTGCTGGGATGAGTTCTACCAAACACCGAGACTTGGCCAAGCTGGACCGGGTGCCGTTGCCGGTCGAAGCGGCCCGAGTCGCAGTTACTGGTTGGCAGCTCACCCGCTCCGCCGGCCGCGTCGTCGCCAAGCTGTCAGGCAAAGGGCCGTGGCAGCAAAAGGTGATCAAACAGCTCCCCCAGACCTTCGCCGACCTCGGACCGACGTATGTGAAGTTCGGGCAGATCATCGCGTCCAGCCCGGGCGCGTTCGGCGAATCGCTGTCGCGCGAATTCCGTGGCCTGCTCGACCGGGTGCCGCCGGCCGACTCCGGCGAAGTGCACAGGCTGTTCGTCGACGAGCTCGGCGCCGACCCGGCCGACCTGTTCGCCAAGTGGGACGAAACCCCGTTCGCGTCCGCCTCCATCGCCCAGGTGCACTACGCCACGCTGCACAGCGGCGAGGAGGTCGTCGTCAAGATCCAGCGCCCCGGCATCCGCCGCCGCGTCGCCGCCGACCTACAGATCCTCAAACGCTTCGCCCAAGCCGTCGAGCTGGCCAAGCTGGGCCGCCGGCTCTCGGCACAGGACGTGGTCGCCGACTTCTCCGCCAACCTGGCCGAGGAGCTGAATTTCCGCCTCGAGGCGCAGTCGATGGAGGCGTGGGTCTCGCACCTGCACGTGTCGCCGCTGGGGCGCAACATCCGGGTGCCGACCGTGCACTGGGACTTCACCAGCGATCGGGTGCTGACGATGGAGCGGGTGCAGGGCATCCGCATCGACGACGTCGCCGCCATCCGCAAGGCCGGGTTCGACGGCACCGAGCTGGTGAAGGCGCTGCTGTTCTCGCTTTTCGAAGGCGGGCTGCGGCACGGGCTGTTCCACGGCGACCTGCACGCCGGAAACCTCTACGTGGACGACCAGGGCCGCATCGTGTTCTTCGACTTCGGGATCATGGGCCGCATCGACCCGCGCACCCGTTGGCTGCTGCGCGAATTGGTGTACGCCCTGCTGGTCAAAAAGGACCACGCCGCGGCGGGCAAGATCGTCGTGCTGATGGGGGCCGTCGGCACGATGAAGCCCGAAGCCGAGGCCGCCAAGGATTTGGAGAAGTTCGCCACCCCGCTGACCATGCAGACGCTGGGCGACATGTCCTATGCCGACATCGGGCGGCAACTGTCGACACTGGCCGACGCCTACGACGTCAAGCTGCCCCGCGAGTTGGTGTTGATCGGCAAGCAGTTCCTCTACGTCGAGCGATACATGAAGCTGCTGGCACCGAAATGGCAGATGATGTCCGACCCCCAGCTGACGGGGTACTTCGCCAACTTCATGGTCGAGGTCAGCCGCGAGCATCAGTCAGACGTCGAGGTCTGATGGAAATTCGCAGCGGCAGCGCCGCTGCGGGCGACCTGAAGCTCTACTACGAGGACATGGGCGATATCGACGACCCGCCCGTGCTGCTGATCATGGGGCTCGGCGCGCAGCTGCTGCTGTGGCGGACCGAGTTCTGCGAGAGGCTGGTCAGCCAGGGCCTGCGGGTAATCCGTTACGACAACCGCGATGTCGGCCTGTCCGGCAAAACCGAGCGCCGCAGCGTCGGACAGCCACTGGTCACGCGATTGGCCCGCTCCTTTGTGGGTCTGCCCAGCAAGGCGACTTACACGCTCGAGGACATGGCCGACGACGCCGCAGCCGTGCTTGATCATCTGGGCGTCGAGGCTGCCCACATCGTCGGGGCGTCGATGGGCGGGATGATCGCCCAGGTCTTCGCCGCGCAGTTCGCTGAGCGGACCCGAACCCTCGGGGTCATCTTCTCCAGCAATAACTCGGCATTCCTGCCGCCGCCGGCACCACGCGCACTGCTGGCGCTCCTCAAAGGCCCGCCCCCGAGCTCACCCCGTGACGTGATCCTGGACTACGCGGTCCGGGTGAGCAGGATCATCGGCAGCCCGCGCTACCGGATACCCGACGAGCAGGTTCGCGCCGAGGCCGCCGAGGGATACGACCGCAACTACTACCCGCAAGGCGTCGTCGGGCAATTCAGCGCAATTCTGGGAAGCGGGAGCCTGGCCCACCACGACCGCCGCATCGTGGCACCGACAGTTGTCATCCACGGTCGGTCCGACAAACTCATGCGGCCTTTCGGCGGACGGGCGATCGCGAGGGCAATAGCTGGAGCCCGATTGGTGTTATTCGAGGGAATGGGACATGATCTGCCACAGCAGCTGTGGGATCCGGTGATCGGTGTTTTGACTGGCAATTTCGCCGAGGCCAGCTGAGTCAGAGTCGAGCAGGCGGCTTCGGCGTTCATAGTTCGTGGTGATTTTCCCGCGGGGTCTCACAGCGTTGTAGCGTTAACACTGAAGGGGACGTGATGGTGACGAAACTGAAGCCGTATTACGAAGAGTCGCAGGCTACTTACGACATTTCGGATGACTTCTTCGCGCTGTTCTTAGACCCCAACATGGTCTATACCTGCGCGTACTTCAAGAACGATGACATGACGCTGGAAGAGGCGCAGCTGGCGAAGCTGGACCTCGGGCTGGACAAGCTGAACCTCGAGCCGGGAATGACGCTGCTCGACGTCGGATGCGGCTGGGGCGGAGCCGTCGTCCGAGCGGCTGAGAAATACGACGTGAATGTCATCGGCATCACGCTCAGCCGAAATCACTACGCGCGCACCAAAGAAAGGCTGGCCGCGGTCCCGACCACGAGGCGGACCGAAGCCCGTCTGCAGGGCTGGGAAGAGTTCGACGACCACGTCGATCGGATCATCAGCTTCGAGGCGTTCGACGCGTTCAAAAAGGAGCGTTGGCCCGCGTTCTGGGACTGGGCTTATGAGACGCTCCCCGACGGCAGCCGGATGCTGATGCACAGCATCTTCACGCATCCCCAGTCGTACTGGAAAGAGCACGGCATCCCGATCACGATGAATGATCTGCGGTTCCTGCACTTCCTCGGCAAGGAGATTTTCCCCGGCGGGCAGATGTGCGGCGAACCCGACATCGTCGACCTTTCACGAGCCAGCGGTTTCTCGCTCGAGCAGACCCAGTATCTGCAACCGCATTACGCGCGGACTTTGGACATGTGGGCGGCCAATCTGGAGGCCAATCGCGAACGCGCCATCGCCGTCCAGTCCGAAGAGGTTTACGACCGGTTCATGCGCTACCTCACCGGCTGCGCGGGCCTCTTCCGCAAAGGCATTTCCAACGTCGGCCAGTTCACCCTCACCAAATAGGGCGTTGCCGCCCGCGACACGCCCGACATGACATTCGCGTTGAACTGCGAGGTTTCACCGTTCGTCAAACCGGACAGATGCTGAGTAATAAAATTCCACCCACTCGGCTCGGGGGATTTTCGGTGGGCTTTACGGGGAGGGCGTAACACTGATGACTCAAAAACTGGCACCACACTTTGAAGACGTGCAGGCGCACTATGACCTGTCGGATGACTTCTACCGACTGTTCCTGGATCCCAGCCAGACCTACAGCTGTGCGTACTTCGAGCGCGACGATATGACGCTAGAAGAGGCGCAGCTCGCCAAGATCGACTTGTCGCTGGGCAAGTTGGGTCTGCGGCCCGGCATGACCCTGCTCGACGTTGGCTGCGGCTGGGGCGCAACCATGCGCCGCGCGGTCGAAAAGTACGACGTGAACGTCGTCGGCCTGACGCTGTCCAAAAACCAGGCCGCCCACGTGCAGAAGTCGTTCGACGAAATGGACACCGCACGGAGCACGCGTGTGATGCTGGCCGGCTGGGAGGAGTTCGACGAACCCGTCGACCGCATCGTGTCGGTCGGCGCATTCGAGCATTTCGGCCACGATCGCTACAGCGACTTCTTCAAAATGGCCTACCACGTGATGCCCGGCGACGGCGTGATGCTGCTGCATACGATCACCGATTTCACGAAACAGGAAATCGTCGACCAGGGTCTACCCATCTCCATCGATCTGCTGCGCTTCATCATCTTCATTCAGCGGGAGATCTTCCCGGGCGGCCGGTTGCCGAAAATCCCGATGGTGGAAGACCATTCGAGCCAAGCCGGTTTCAGGCTGACTCGCCGCCAGTCGTTGCAGGCGCACTACGCCAGGACCCTCGACCTGTGGGCGCAGGCGCTGCAGGCACGCAAGGACGAGGCCATCGAGATCCAGTCCGAAGAGGTCTATGAGCGCTACATGAAATACCTGACCGGCTGCGCCGACAAATTCCGGCAAGGCTACGTCGACGTCAACCAATTCACCTTGGTTAAGTAAATCGGCAGCCTTGAGCTGCGGGATCGAATAGCTGGCCCTGCGGCTTGCGCACGGTATCTTTAGGTGCGTTTCGTCAGGAAGGCTCACTGTCATGGCTCGAAAACTGACCCCGCACTTCGCCGATGTGCAGGCTCACTACGACTTGTCCGGCGACTTCTTCCGGCTGTTCCTGGATCCCACCCAGACCTACAGCTGTGCGTACTTCGAGCGCGACGACATGACGCTGGAAGAGGCGCAGATCGCGAAGATCGACTTGGCGCTCGGCAAGCTGGGACTGCAGCCCGGCATGACGCTGCTCGACGTCGGCTGCGGCTGGGGCGCCACCATGCGCCGCGCGGTCGAGAAGCACGACGTGAACGTCGTCGGCCTGACGTTGTCCAAAAACCAAGCCGCCCATGTGCAGAAGTCCTTCGACGAAATGGAGACTCCGCGAACCAGACGGGTGCTGCTGGAAGGATGGGAACAGTTCGACGAGCCCGTCGACCGCATTGTGTCGATCGGCGCGTTCGAGCACTTCGGCCACGACCGCTACGACGACTTCTTCACGATGGCCCGCGGCGTCCTGCCCGACGACGGCGTGATGCTGCTGCACACCATCACCGGTCTAAAGCCAGAGCAGTGCACCGAACGCGGCATCCCGCTCACGTTCGACATGGCCCGCTTCATCAAGTTCATCGTCACCGAGATCTTCCCGGGCGGCCGGCTACCCTCCATCGAGAAGGTCCAGGACCACTCGTCGAAGCACGGTTTCCGGTTGACCCGCCGCCAATCGCTGCAGCCGCACTACGCCAGGACACTCGATTTCTGGGCCGCCGCCCTGGAATCGCACAAGGACGAGGCCATCGAGATCCAGTCCGAAGAGGTGTACGAGCGTTACATCAAGTACCTGACCGGCTGCGCCGACGCGTTCCGGGTCGGCTACATCGACGTCAACCAATTCACCCTGGAGAAGTAACGATCACGTCGTCACACTGAGGGGTGGCGGACCTGCCATCGAGAAACCCAGTGGCATCACACCTCAAATGCCAGAGATGCGCCTGGCCACGTGTAGGGTCCCCGGCATAGCCTCCTCGCCGAGGTGCCTGTCCATCGGGGGGACATATGACAAGTAGTTCAGCAAGTGCCACCCGGACGCGGTCCAACGCGGCCGATGTCCGAGCGCACTACGACATTTCCAACGAATTCTTCGCGCTGTTCCAGGATCCGACCCGCACCTACAGCTGCGCATACTTTCCCCGCCAGGGCATGTCGCTGCAGGAGGCGCAGCTCGCCAAGCTGGATATGACGCTGGACAAGCTCGGACTGGAGCCGGGCATGACCCTGCTCGACATCGGTTGCGGCTGGGGTTCGGTGATGAAGCGTGCGATCGAGAAATACGACGTCAACGTCGTCGGGGTGACCCTGTCCAGGAACCAGTACGCCTACTGCAAGCAGGTGCTCGGCACCGTCGACTCGAGCCGGTCGCGTCGGGTGCTGCTGAGCGACTGGGCAGAGTTCACCGAGCCCGTCGACCGTATCGTGATCATCGAGGCACTCGAGCACTTTGGTTTCGAACGCTACGACGACTTCTTCAAATTCGCCTACAACTCCATGCCTGCAGACGGGGTGATGCTGCTGCACTCGATCACGGCGCTGCATCCAAAGCAGATGACGGAGCGCGGCATCCCGGTGACCATCGAGATGGCGAAATTCATCCGGTTCATCCTGAACGACATCTTCCCGGGGGGCCGGCTGCCGTCGATCGAGAAGGTCCAGGACCACTGCGCCAAGGTGGGTTTCAATGTGACCCGCCGCCATTCGCTGCAGTCGGACTTTGCCCAGACCCTCGACCTGTGGGCGCAGGCCTTGCAGGCGCACAAGGACCAGGCCGTCGAGATGCAGTCCGAGGAGATGTACGAGCGGTACATGAAGTTCCTGACCGGCTGCGCCAATGCATTCCGGGTGGGCTACATCGACTGCAACCAGTTCACGCTGGAAAAGTAGACTCATGTGTCGGGCAACGGGGGCGCCGGGTGCGCAGCAATGCCGGCGGTTAAGCGGTCCGATCAAGGGTGAGTATCGTTGCTGGTCAATCGGGTGACGGTGGGCAATGGGTTTGAAGTAGTGAATTCAGGAGAACTAAACGACAATGGCTGAGCAACCGACTAGTGCGACGAAGATCCGGACGCGCTCCGAAGACATCCAGGCGCACTACGACGTCTCCGACGATTTCTTCGCCTTATTCCAGGACCCCACCCGGACCTACAGCTGCGCCTACTTCGAGCCCCCCGACCTGAGCCTCGAAGAGGCCCAATACGCCAAGATCGACCTCAACCTGGACAAACTGGATCTCAAGCCGGGCATGACCCTGCTGGACATCGGCTGCGGGTGGGGCACCACCATCCGCCGCGCGATCGAGAAGTACGACGTCAATGTGATCGGGCTGACGCTTTCCAAGAATCAGCACGCACGTGCCGAGCAGGTGCTGGCCGGAATCGACACCAACCGCTCGCGTGAGGTGCGGCTGCAGAACTGGGAGGACTTCACCGAGCCGGTCGACCGGATCGTGTCGATCGAGGCGTTCGAGCACTTCGGACACGAGAACTACGACGATTTCTTCAAGCGGTGTTTTGACGTCATGCCCGACGACGGCCGGATGACCGTCCAAAGCAGCGTCAGCTACCACCCCTACAACATGAATGCCCGCGGCAAGAAGCTGACCTTCGAAACGGTGCGCTTCATCAAGTTCATCGTCACCGAGATCTTTCCGGGCGGCCGTCTGCCGACCACCGAGATGATGGTCGAACACGGCGAAAAGGCGGGATTTGTTGTCCCCGAACCACTCTCGCTGCAGCCGCACTATGTCAAGACGCTGCACATCTGGGGTGACACGCTGGAGTCCAACCGGGACAAGGCCATCGAGGTCACGTCCGAAGAGGTCTACGACCGCTACATGAAGTACCTGCGCGGCTGCGAGCACTATTTCGATTACGAGATTCTCGACTGCAGCCTGGTGACTTACCTCAAGCCGGGCGCCTCGAACTAATTGGGCCCCATATCGCCGCAGCTGTCGGATTAGGGCTGCGTCGTTCGTCGGATAGGTAGAGAGTGGAGCACGAGGCTTCGCTCACTACCGGAGGTGACGAACATGCAGTATTTCGCGCTGTTGATCAGCAAGGAACAAGACCGCACACCCGACGATCCCGCCGCCGCGATGCAAGCATGGGTGAACTTCCACACCAAGGCCGGTCCGGCGATCAAAGCCGGAGACGCGCTGACACCCGCTGCCGCTGCGGTGGTCCTCACCGGCGGCCCGGATGCGCCGATGGTCACCGACGGCCCCTTCGCCGAGGCCGCCGAGGTGGCGTGCGGCTACTACGTGTTCGAGGCGGAAAACCTGGACGAGGCGCTGGCACTGGCCCGCGATATCCCGATCGCCACATACGGCGCCGTGGAGTTGTGGCCGGAAGTCCACTCGATTGAGCCGTCCCGCGAGCTCACCGGCAACGACTGGCTCGCGCTGCTGCTGGAACCGCCGGCAACCGCACATACGCCCGGCACACCGGAATGGGAAGCAGTGGCGGCAAAGCACGCTGATCTGCACGCGGCCGCGGGCGATCATGTGATCGGCGGCGCCGCGCTGCACGATCGGTCCACCGCGACGACCGTGCGGGTGCGCGATGGCGAAGTCCTGATCACCGACGGGCCGTATGTGGAAGGCGCCGAAATCGCCACCGGGATCTACCTGATTGGCGCGGCGGATCGCGACGAGGCCGTCAAGATCGCGTCGATGATCCCCGCTTCGACGGTGCAGCTGCGGCAATTGGCTGGCGTCTCGGCACTCTGACCGCCCGCAATGACCAACCTGGACGGCGTCTTCCGGCGCGAATGGGGGCCCGCCGTCGCCGCGCTCGCGCGGTGGTCGGGCGACCTCGCCGTCGCCGAGGACGCCGTCCAGGAGGCCTGCACCGAGGCGCTGCGCAGCTGGCCCGACGACGGTATGCCCGATAACCCCGGCGGGTGGCTGGTCACTGTCGCCCGCAACCGCGCCCGGGATCGGCTGCGCCGCGAATCTGTCCGTCCCGGAAAGGAATTGGCGGCTTGGAGAAGCTACGTGGACGACATCAGAGCACGCACCGACCGGACCGATCCACATGCGGTTCGCGACGACGAACTGCGGATGATGTTTACCTGTGCGCATCCGGCGCTGGACCGACAGTCACAATTGGCGCTCACGCTGCGGCTGGTGTCTGGGTTGACCGTCGCCGAGATCGCCCGGGCATTGCTGCAGACGGACACCGCCATTGGTCAGCGAATCACGCGCGCCAAGAACAAGATTCGCCACGCCAACATTCCGCTGCGGGTGCCGCCCGCGGAGCTGTTGGGAGAGCGGACACCACACGTGCTGGGCTGCATCTACTCGGTGTTCACCGAGGGGTATTGGTCCACCGCGGGCCCCTCGGCGATTCGCGACGAACTGTGCGACGAGGGCGTTCGGCTGGCCGGCGAGCTATGCGCGTTGATGCCGGACGAGCGCGAGGCACACGCCCTGGCCGCCTTGCTGCTGCTGCACGACTCGCGGCGGGCAACCCGGGTCGATGATGTCGGGAGGCTGGTACCGCTGGAAGAACAGGACCGCCGCGAGTGGGACCGCGGCCGCATCGCGCGCGGGTTGGACCGGTTGCGGCGGGCCCAGGGGTCGACGGGCCCCTACCTGCCCCAGGCGGTGATCGCCGCACTACACGCTACGGCCACGTCCTGGGCGGACACCGATTGGACCACCATCTGCACGGCCTATGACCGGCTCTTGGCGTTGACGGGCTCGCCGGTGGCGGGCGCGAACCGCGCGCTGGCGGTGGGCTTCCGCGACGGCCCCGCCGCCGGTCTGAGCGCACTGGACGAAGTGGCGCGCGATCCCCGGCTGACGCGGTCGAATCTGGTCGCGATGGTAAGGGCCGATCTGCTGCGGCGCGCGGGGAGGCCCACCGAAGCTCTCGCCTGGTATCGAACGGCGTTGCACTCGAACGGTTCTGAGCCGGGGCGCGACTTTTTGCGGCGGCGTATCGCCGAGTGTGGTGGGTAGGTTTAGCCCTCGGAGAAGTTGCGGGTGACCGACGGGTCCACCGGAATGCCCGGGCCGGTCGTCGTCGACACGGTGATCTTCTTCAGGTAGCGCCCCTTGGACGACGACGGCTTGAGCCGCAGCACCTCGTCGATCGCGGCACCGTAGTTCTCCGCGAGGTTCTTCTCGTCGAAAGATGCCTTGCCGATCACGAAGTGCAGGTTCGCCTGCTTGTCGATGCGGAAGTTGATCTTGCCGCCCTTGATGTCGGTGACGGCCTTGGCGACGTCGGGCGTCACGGTGCCGGTCTTGGGGTTCGGCATCAGGCCGCGCGGACCCAGCACACGTGCGATGCGACCGACCTTGGCCATCTGGTCGGGGGTCGCGATCGCGGCGTCGAACTCCAGCCAGCCGCCCTGGATCTTCTCGATCAGGTCGTCGCTGCCGACGATGTCGGCGCCGGCGGCCTGGGCCTGCTCGGCCTTGTCGCCCACGGCGAACACGGCGACGCGGGCGGTCTTGCCGGTGCCGTGCGGCAGGTTGACCGTGCCGCGGACCATCTGGTCGGCCTTACGCGGGTCGACACCGAGCCGGATCGCCACCTCGACAGTCGCGTCCTGCTTCGACGAGGATGTCTCCTTGGCCAGCTTGGCAGCCTCTAGCGGGGTGTACAGGTTGTCGCGATCGATCCTCTCGGAGGCGGCGCGGTAGGCCTTGCTGTTCTTGCTCATTGATCTATCCAATCTGGTGTTGGGTCGTGGTTAATTCGGGCCGAAGCTGGCCCTCCCACGGTGGTGGTGCTGAGGATTACTCGACGGTGATCCCCATCGACCGGGCGGTGCCGGCGATGATTTTGGCGGCGGCGTCGATGTCGTTGGCGTTGAGATCGGCCTTCTTGGTCTCGGCAATGTCGCGCACCTGATCCCAGCTGACCTTGGCGACCTTGGTCTTGTGCGGTTCAGCCGAGCCCTTGCCCACGCCGGCGGCCTTGAGTAGCAGCTTGGCGGCGGGCGGCGTCTTGAGCGCGAAGGTGAAGCTGCGGTCCTCGTAGACCGTGATCTCCACCGGGATGACGTTGCCACGCTGGTTTTCCGTTGCGGCGTTGTACGCCTTGCAGAACTCCATGATGTTGACGCCGTGCTGGCCGAGCGCGGGCCCCACCGGCGGGGCGGGGTTGGCCTGCCCGGCCTGGATCTGCAGCTTGATCAGCCCAACGACTTTCTTCTTCGGGGCCATGAGATTTTGACGTTCCTTCCTGGGTTTATGCATCCAGCCGTTCCCGCGAGCGGGACGGCCGGCTAGATCTTGGAGACTTGGGTAAAGGTGAGTTCCACGGGTGTTTCGCGGCCGAAGATCGACACCAGCACCTTGAGCTTCTGCTGTTCGGCGTTGATCTCGTTGATCGTGGCTGGCAGCGTGGCAAAGGGGCCGTCCATGACCGTCACCGATTCGCCGACCTCGTACTCGACATCGATGACAGGACGTTCCAGGCCACCCGTCTCGGCGGCGGCAGCGGTGGTGGCAGCGCCCTTGACGGCCTTCTTCGTCGCCGCGGGCGGCAGCAGGAACTTCACCACGTCGTCGAGCCGCAGCGCCGACGGACGGGAGGTCGCGCCGACGAATCCGGTCACGCCGGGGGTGTTGCGCACCGCGGACCAGGAGTCGTCGGTGAGGTCCATGCGCACCAGGATGTAGCCGGGCAGGACCTTGCGGTTGACCTGCTTGCGCTGGCCGTTCTTGATCTCGGTGACCTCTTCGGTGGGCACCTCGACCTGGAAGATGTAGTCGCCGACGTCCAGGTTCTGCACACGGGTTTCGAGGTTGGCTTTCACCTTGTTCTCGTATCCCGCGTAGGAGTGGATGACGTACCAGTCGCCGGGCTTGCTGCGCAGGTCGGCCTTGAGCGCGGCGGCAGGGTCGGCCTCCTCGGCTGATCCCGCGTCAGCGGCCGCCTCGGGCGTCTCGGCCGCCTCGGGGGTCCCCGCGGACTCAGGGGCCTCGACGACCTCGGCGGGCGCGTCTACGTCGACCGCTTCGCCCGCGGACGTGTCACCGTCGAAGGTAGTCACGGTTTGTCAGTCCTCTCTATCACTGTCGAAAAGCTCAGCCGAACACCAACAGCACGAGCTTTGTCAGGCCCAAATCAGCGAGACCTACCAGTGCGACCATGAACGCCAGGAACACCAGCACCACGGATGTGTACGTGAGCATCTGCTTGCGGTTCGGCCAGATCACCTTCCGCATCTCGGCAACGACCTGCTTGAGGTAGTTGTAGACGAAAACGAACGGGTTAGCCGTACGGTCCCCGGGTTTCTTCGGCTTCTTGGCCTTCTTATCGGCTCCGGCCTTCTTAGCTGCCGGGGTTTTCTTGTCCTCCTTGGAGTCCTCGGCCTCGTCCGAGGACTCTGCGTCGACGTCGTCGGCATCCGCCACGCGCTGCCGGGACCGCTTGCCGGTCGGACGTTGCGGACGCGTCGCAGGCTTGGTCACCACGGCCGTTCGACCACCGCTCATGCTGTCGTCGGTGTCACCGCCGTCGCGTGCGGCGTCGTTGGCAGCGTCGCCTTCGTCGCTCACCGCATGCTCCTTTGTTCGCTAGCTATCTCACGCTTCGTCCCGCGCTGATCGGGCACCTTAGTGTCCAGCATGGCACGCTTCGCCTTCTGCAGGGGCGACAGGACTTGAACCTGCAACCTGCGGTTTTGGAGACCGCTGCTCTGCCAGTTGAGCTACGCCCCTTCGCGGTTGGCAGGCCAACCTGCGCTTACCTACCGGGGCCTACATGACACGCGCGCTCTCCGTTCGGTGATCGCCGAACCTACGGACAGCGCGCTGTAATGGGAAAACCCCGAGGTCCGAGTGTACATCGGCACGGGAGTCAGATACTAATTACGCGTCCTGATGACCTGCCCGGATGCGGGATCCCATTTGAGCTGTAGGGAACCGTCGTCCGGAGCCTCGTTGTATTGCCCCATCAACGTGGTGTAGGCCTCCATCACGACCTCACCGTTGTCGTCGGTGCAGACGTTCTTGGTCAGGACGATATCGGCGCCGAAACGCTCGCTGACCGACACGACGTCCATCCGCCCCCACAGCTTGTCGCCCGCCAGGATCGGCCTGTTGAAGACGAACCTCTGTTCAACCTGGACAATCACCAAGCTCTCCATCCCCAGGTCGACGTGGCGGAAGAAATCCAGCTGCACGTGCTTGGCGAAGATCGTGACGAGGGTTAGCGGTGCGATGATCGCGTCGTAGCCGAGTTCGGCTGCCGCTGCTTCTTCGTAGTAGGCCGGGTGCTCGTTCTTGATGGATCGGGCAAACTCACGTAGCTGCTCGCGGCCCACGATGAAGTAATCCGGATACCGCCACACCATGCCGCGGATATCGGTTTTGAGCGCCATTCGACTACGCCAACTTGGCCGACGCGATGGCCCGTCCGAAGATCTTCTTGCCCCCGGTAGTGGCGCTGATTGCGATGATCACCGACTTGCTCTCCGGATCGACCGACTTGACCCGACCGGTGAAGACCAGCTCGGCTCCCTTGCCGTCGTTGGGCACCGGCACGACCGCCGTGAATCGCACGTTGTACTCGGTGACCGCGCCGGGATCGCCGACCCACGCGGTGACGTAACCGCCGCCAATGCCCATGGTCAGCATGCCGTGCGCGATCGCGGTATCCAGCCCGACGACCTTGGCTATCTCGTCGTCCCAGTGGATCGGGTTCAAGTCGCCCGAAACACCCGCGTAGTTCACCAGATCCTGGCGGGTCAGCGGGTAAGTCTTCTCCGGAAGCTGGTCGCCCACCTTCACCGAGCTGAACTCACGCAGTGGCATCAGAAAATCCCTCTCCATCGTCACCAGCACGACCCGCCAGGGTCGTATAGGTCTCCTGCACGATTTCGCCCGCCTCGTTGGTGATGATGTTCTTGGTCACGATGATTTGGGTGCCGTGCGACACACGCACTGAATCCACGTACACGTCGCAGTAGAGCCGGTCGCCTGCCACGAGCGGCTTAAAGTACTTCAGTACCTGGTCAACCTGGACGATCTGGGCATCCTGGACAGCTACATTGGCGTATTTGAAGAACGCCGTCTGAGCCTGGTAGCCGAACACACAGCAAAACGTCAACGGGGCCAGCAGCCCCTTGTAGCCGAGCTCGGCGGCGGCTCCCTCCGCCGAGAACCAGGCATCGCCGTTCTGTACGGCCACCGCGTACTCGCGGATCTTCTCCCGCTCCACCTCGTAATAGTCGGGATAGCGGTAATGCATCCCGACGATATCTGCGGTCAATGGCACGGCTTCAAAACCTACCTAGTCAGTCTGAGTAAACACTCGTAGGTGGAGGTTAGCGCGTCTCGCGGTGAGCCTGGTGCTTGCCGCAGTTCGGGCAGAACTTCTTCAGCTCCAGCCGATCAGGGTCGTTGCGGCGGTTCTTTTTGGTGATGTAGTTGCGGTGCTTACACACGTCGCAGGCCAAAGTGACCTTTGGCCGAACATCGGTACTGGAAGCCATTTCAATTCTCTTTCACACGTCACATTGTTGTGTTGTAGCGATGGCCGGACTCGAACCGGCGACCTAACGATTATGAGTCGTTCGCTCTAACCGACTGAGCTACACCGCCTCTGGTACGCGCCGCCCGCCTGCTCGGCGTCCCGCCGAGCCCCCTAACGGAATCGAACCGTTGACCTTTTCCTTACCATGGAAACGCTCTACCGACTGAGCTAAGGGGGCCTGAACCCGTAGCGATCAGTCGTGCCTCGGGCCAAAAAGAGGGTACAGCGCGACGCGCGACGGCACCAAACCACGCCGCAGCGTTCAGCCCCCGCCACTGTTGCGGTGCGGTTGCCATGCGCCCAGGTCACTGAACTCGTCGTAAATGTCCTCGTGGTCTCCGGGTGCGTCCGCCGTGTCGTCGAGCAGAGTCCGCAGCGCGAGATGGACGGCCTCGCGGGCGTCGGCCAGGTGATAGCGACGTATTGCCTCTTGGACAAGATCGTCGTCGATCTCCATTTCGACCTTCTTCAGCATGGGCCAACAATACCCACCGAACACCAGCCAAAGCGTTCGAAAAAGCCCGTACGAAAGGCCACGATGCGCCCGAAATACCAGGCCTGTTGGCCGGGTCATAGTCTGGTGCGGTGACAGACTCGTCAGCGGATCGACTGTATTTCCGCCAACTGCTCGCCGGCCGCGATTTTGCCGCCGGCGATATGTTCGCGGTACAGATGCGCAATTTCGCATACCTGATCGGCGACCGTCAGACCGGGGATTGCGTCGTCGTCGACCCGGCATATGCAGCCGGCGATCTGGTCGACACGGTGGAGGCCGACGGCATGCGCCTGTCCGGCGTGCTGGTGACCCACCACCACCCGGACCACGTGGGCGGGTCGATGATGGGTTTCGAGCTCAACGGACTGGCCGAGTTACTGGAGCGGACCAGTGTGCCAGTGCACGTCAATACCCATGAAGCGCTTTGGGTTTCCCGAGTCACCGGGATCGCCGTCGGCGACCTGACCACGCATGAGCATCGCGACAGGATCAACATCGGCGACATCGAGATCGAGCTGTTGCATACTCCGGGCCATACGCCGGGTAGCCAGTGCTTTCTGCTCGACGGTCGGCTGGTTGCCGGTGACACGCTGTTCCTGGATGGCTGCGGGCGCACCGATTTTCCGGGCGGTGACCCCGACGAGATGTACCGCAGTCTGCAGCAGCTGGCCGCGCTGCCAGGCGACCCGACGGTTTTTCCAGGGCACTGGTATTCCGCCGACCCGAGCGCGTCGCTGGCCGAGGTCAAGCGTTCCAATTATGTGTATCGAGCCACCAATCTTGATCAGTGGCGAATGTTGATGGGCGGCTAACAGATTGAGCGAGGCGTTTCTCTCGGTCGATATTTGTGGCCACTTGAGTAATTAGCCTGATCGTTGCGATTCCGCAGCCGGAGCAGCAGAATTTCGGGTGCACATCGCTGTGATGTAGCGAAGGGATGGATTCAATGGGGTGGATCCAAGGCAGCTGGCACGGGGTCACCGACGTGGAGTCCAGCACCTGGCTGGTATGGGCGGCGTGGGCCGCGATCGCGCTCGGCATCGTCGCGCTGGTGTTTACCAACCACCAGATCAGCCGCAACCGGCGATTGGCCGCCGAGCAGACTCGGCCCCACGTCGGCATGCTGATGGAACCGCATGCGGCGGACTGGCATGTGATCGAGCTGGTGGTCCGCAATTTCGGCCGGACCGCGGCCTACGACATCCGGTTTTCATTTCCGACTCCACCAACGGTGGCCGAATACGAGAATTCCAGCGACGGCTATGCAGAAGTCGTCGAATTGCAGCTCCCCCGCGAATTGCCGGTGCTCGCACCCGGCCAGGAGTGGCGGATGGTCTGGGATTCAGCGCTCGATCGCGCCGAAATCGGCGGCGGCATCGAATCTCGCTTTGCCGGATCGGTGATCTATTACGACCGCGCCGATAAGCCGCGAGGGTGGCGGTTCTGGGAACGCGAGCGCCAGCCGCTGCAGACCAGCGTGGTGCTGGACTGGGAGGCCCTGCCGCCCGTTCAGCGCATCGAGTTGATGACGACGCACGACTTGGCCAAGCGGGAAAAGCAGAAGCTGGAACTGCTGCGCGGCCTGCTGACCTACTTTCACTACGCGAGCAAGGAAACGCGCGCCGACGTGTTCCGCAGCGAGATCGAACGAATCAACAATGCGGTGGCCGAAACTCAGGACCGCTGGCGCGCCCGGCAGGTCGACGCACCCACCGATGTCGGCCTGCGCTTGGGTAACGGCAAAAGCGATCTGGGTAAACATCGCGACGAGCACGTGTGACCGTCGGCCTAGGTCTGGCCCCGCGGGGTCGCGCAATGCCGATCTGATTCAATCGACTTCATGAGCGGTCCGGTTACCTACAGCCTCAAAGATTCCGTCGCAGTCATCAGAATGGACGACGGCAAGGTCAACGCGCTGGGTCCAACGATGCAGGCGGCAATCAACGAGGCGATCGACCAGGCCGACAGTGACAACGTCGGCGCACTGGTGCTCACCGGCAACGAGCGGGTGTTAAGCGGCGGATTCGACCTGAAGATCCTGACCTCCGGCGAGGCACAGCCGGCGATCGACATGCTGCGGGGCGGCTTCGAGTTGTCGTATCGACTCTTGACCTACCCAAAGCCGGTAGTGATCGCCTGCACCGGACACGCCATCGCGATGGGATCGTTCCTATTGGCTTCCGGCGATCACCGGGTGGCCGCCCACGCCTACAACATCCAGGCCAACGAGGTGGCGATCGGCATGACGATCCCCTACGCGGCCCTCGAGATCCTGAAGCTACGGCTAACGCGGTCGGCGTATCAGCAAGCCACCGGGCTGGCCAAGACGTTCTTCGGTGAAACCGCGCTCGCCGCAGGCTTTGTCGACGAGATCGTGTTGCCTGAGATGGTGGTCAGCCGCGCCGAGGAAGCCGCGCAGGAATTCGCCGGCCTGAAGCAGCAAGCGCATCTCGCAACAAAATTGCGTGCCCGCGAAGAATCCCTCAAGGCGCTGCGCGCCGGAATCGACGGCATAGAAGCCGAATTCGGCCTGTAAGGAGGAGGCGATGCGGTTGCCCGGGCAACCGCCTCACCCTCCCGTCGCCTCCTCCATTTCGAAGTGTGGCACGGCGGCGATGAGTCGTCACTTCACCCTGGCGGCCGCAGCGGACCTGACGTCAAATCGCCCAGCGGAACCGTTTGAGATACCCCGCCCAGTCCCACGTCAGCAGGAATTGCTGCGCCGCCTCATGGCCCTTGGCGTACAGCGCCTCGAGGCGATCCGCCGCCACATCGAAGTCGAGCACACCCACATCGGTCGATTCGACGGCGATCGCGCGGGCGGCAACCCACGGCTGGTTGAGGTGGGTCTGGTCGTGGCCCGTCAGCATGGTGGTGAGCAGACTTTCCAGCAACGCCGTCTGCTCGAAAAATCGCAGCGGCTTCAGCGCGGGCATCACCGCGCTGAAGCCCTCATTGAGCCTGGGTAAGACAGTGATCCCAAATGTGGGCCAGCGTGGCGGTTTTCCGTCAAACCGGTCAAAGGTGTCAATCGGAAAGTTCGACAGCACACCACCATCGACGAGTGTTGACGTCGTGCCGCTGACCCCGGTCAGCTTGACCGGGCGGTAAAAGAACGGGATGGCCATCGACGCGCGCACGGCGTCGGCGACCAGCTGCTCATCGGGGTCCAGCCCGTAGAGCCGCCGGTAGTCCCAGGGCAGTCTCACCAACTGTGCCGCGGTCACGTCAGCGACGGTGACCACCAGCTTTTGGCGCCGGTCCTCGGGCAGCGTGTCCTCGTCGAGTACCAGATCGCCGAAGTAGGTGACACCGAGGTTCTTCAGCTCGCCGCGAATCCAGTCGTAGGCGGCATCACCCCGAAACATGCTGGTGTCCCGGACAAGTCCCCACGCGGCACCGAGAACCGGGACGGGTCCCGCGTCGCGCCATTTGCTCAGCGGAGCCGACAGCGCGAGGTCCTTGACCTCCTGGCTCGTCAGCTGGTCACCCTTGGACGCGGCAGCCAAGATCGCGCCGACAACCGATCCGGCCGAAACTCCGGACACCCGCGGGAATGTGTATCCCGCGTCCATCAAGGCGACGATGGCACCGACCAGGCCGATGAACTTGACGCCCCCACCGGAGAGGACGAGATCCGCGGGTTTCGGCTGCCGACTCGCCTTGGCCATTACTCCCCTTGCGCTGAAACCCAGTCGTAGGCAAGGTATTTGCCGTCGAAAGTGACGACGACACGATCACCCGACGGGTGCGGCTTCTTCTGCAGGTCGACGCTGAAGTTGATCGCGCTCATAATGCCGTCGCCGAACTGCTCGTGGATCAGTTCCTTGATGGCGCCACCGTACACCTGAAGTGCTTCGTAGAAGCGGTAAATGGTGGGGTCGGTCGGCACCGCGGTGGGCAGTCCACCACGCATCGGCGGCGCCGCGAGCACCGGCACCACCGACAGGTCGAGACCGAGCATCTCGGCCAGCAGCTTGCCGAGCTCCGGCGGAATCGGATGCTGGCCTAGCAACGCCGAGGTGGTCCACACCACCGGCTGGCCGATGGCGTCGGCCAGCTCCTGCCAGGTGAGGCCGCGCGTCAGGCGCGCAACGACGATCTGTTCGGTGATCTCGTTTCTGTTCATGAATCCAGCATGCTGCACGGGGGCTAACTGCGCTTGGTCGCAGTGACTACACGCGTTGCAAACCAGGGGCCACCGAACCACATGCGCCAACCGGCGTTGCGGTGTCGCACGTCATCGAAACCCAGGTCGCGCAAATGTGCGGCGTGGCGGCTGGTTTCCCATAGGTCGGCGATCGCGAGGCGGCCACCCGGGCGCAGCACCCGAATCGCTTCGTCCAAGGCCTTTCGCCGGCCCTGCGAGCTCGCAATGTTGTGGATGGCCAGGTTGCTGACGACGGCGTCCACGCTCTCGTCGGCCAACGGCAGCGCGGTCATGTCGGCGGTGTGCACCTCGATGCGGTCGGCGACGTTTTCCAGCTCCGCGTTGGACAGCGTTGCCTGCTGCGAGTTTTGGGTCTGGTCGGCACGCCAGAGATCGACGCCTATCGCACGGCCCCGCGGCAACCGTTTGGCCGCGGCGCACAACACCGCCCCGCGGCCACATCCGAGGTCGAGCACGGTTTCGTCGCCTTGCAGCCCCAGCTCATCGAGGATCCGGTTCCACGCCACGAACTTGCCCCGCCTGGTCGCATAGATGTAGGAAGCGGTCGTCGCGAGAAGCTCGGCCGCCCCGGCCGCCCCGGCCGCGCCGAGCGCTGCCGCCACCCGATTACCACGGGCCAGGGCAACGCCGGCACCGGCCAATAAGACGGCGGAGATGCCTGCCACCCCGGCCACCTGCGCCCCGGCCGAGACGGTGTGGAACGAACCGTCGTACCCGTATTCGCCTTTGTGCTCGCGCGCCACGTCTGCCACTTTCTCGCTCTTCACCAGTGTCCGCGGTGGACGACTTCGTCGAACGGGCGCCGGTCCGGCTTGCGGATTGGCGTGAGCGGACGATCGGCTGGATACCCGACGCCGAGCATAAAGGCCACCAGGTAGCCGTCCGGGACGCCCAGGATCGCGCGCGCCTTCTGCTGATCACCCACCGACGAATGGCCGGTGCCGATTCCCAGGTCGGTCGCCGCGATCATCATCGCCATCGTCGCCTGGCCGACGTCGTAGTTGTCGGTCACCAGCCGGCGATCGTCCGGTGGAACCGGTACCACCAAAACGATCGCGGCCGGCGCCGACGCGATATGACCGGCGCCGCGCCAAACCGTCGATAGCTCCTGCAGCGCAGCCGCGTCGGTGACGATCACAAAGTCCCACGGCTGGCGATTTTTCGCCGACGGCGCCCGCCATCCGGCCTCGGTGATCCGGTTCAGATCGTCCTCTGACACCGGTTGTGGCTGGTATTGCCGGACGTTGCGCCGAGCACAGATCGCATCCCAGGTTTCCAATCTCGTCCCTCTCTCGTCGGCGCCGGCCGTCGCGAATGCTGGTGTGTCTTGCCCTTTCTCAGGTTAGCCATACCGGATTCGTCAAGGCGACCATCGCGCCGAGCCGACCCCGCCGCCTGTCACGTACTTCGAGTCGGGCAAAGCGCGCCGACGCGGCGTCAAGCTCCCATTGCAGCCGGGTGCGCACCGAGGCCACCGGCGCTCGCCCCGCACAGCCGGCCGCGGTGACCAGGGTCGCGATGGTGCCGGGAGCTCCGCTGATCACGGCGGTGACCGTCACCGCCGTCTTGGGCGCCACCCGCAACTGCTGCCCGGGTCCGGCCACGTCGCCGTTCGGGCTGGACGCGGTCAGCTCGCACGCGACTTCGCGGGATCCCACGATGTAGGAGCGGCCGCGGCGCAGCCCGTCGACGATTGCGGTGATCGACAGCTCGGCCGCGTGTACTGCCGTCTGCGGCGCGCCGACCGGCTGGCGTTTGGCGTGCGAGTCGCTGCCGCCGACCGCGACCATGCGCCGGCCCTGGCGCAACAGTCGTTGCCAAATACGAAGGGACAGCTCATCATCGACGTTCCACCGGCCGTTCCACACCTCCAGCGCGTCCACGTCGGCGAATCCGAATTCCCACGCCGATCCCGGCAGTGGCGCGGCAGGATGGGCCGCGACCACCAGGCCGCCGGCTTGGCGAACCTCGGCGGCGAAGCGGGGAAACACGCAGTCGCGCGGCCCGTATCGCCAATCGACCCAGGCGCGCGGGGGCAAGCCGACGGCGAGCCAGTGGCCGTGGCGGGTGGTCACCTCCTCGCCCGGGATCACCAACAGTGATCCGGTGCGGCAGCCGGGCCAGACCCGGTTGGCGGAGGTGGTGTTGTGCTCGGTGGAGACGATGAAGTCGAGCCCAGCAGCGTGCGCGGCGGACACCAGTTCACCGGGATCGCGCTCACCGTCGGAGTGAACCGTATGCAGATGCAGATCACCGCGATACCAGCGCGCACCGCCGACCGAGGCGGGCGTGAACGCGATCGACGCTGAGTCCCGCGCGACCGGCGGCCCGTTTTGGGCGGCAGGCGGCTCGGTGTCCAGTGTGACCCGCACCTGCCACGCCATCCCCCACGGGCTCAGCACCACCGGGCCCAGCGCCACCTCCCACACCCCCGGCTCGACGGGGCCGGCCAGGTAGCCGGGCGTGGCATAAGCGGGCGAGATCACAAAGCCGTCGCGGGCCCCGCCGGACCAGCCCCGGAACCCGGCCACATTGCCCAGGCCGTAGCCGGCAGAGCTAAACATCCCTAGATCCAACACATTTCGTGCCAGACCGCCAACCCCGACGTCGTGGGAGGTGGCGACCCGAATTTGTTGCACACCCCGCGGCACATCAAACGGCAGGTAAGCCCACCGGTAGATACCAAAACCAAACCGTCCCGAAAACGCTATCTCGATGACTTTGCCGTCGCGTTGCCCGGTGATCGCACCGGGCCCGACCCTGACGATGCTCACGGCTTGTCTCCCGTCGGCCCGTAACCATTCCGACGACGGCGTCGGGTTGCGCCCACAGCATTCGCCATGAAGGTCTAACCACCCGTTACATCGACACGAACGCCCGCCGTCGGGGCGCTGATGACTCCGTGGCAACACCCGGTGCGCGAGAATCGCGGTCAGCATGATCGACAATTCCTCACCGGCATCCCGGCGACGCCATATCGTGCGGCTCGTCGTGTTCGCCGGCTTGCTACTCGGTATGTTCTACCTGGTCGCCATCGCGCGGGTCATCGACATCGAAACCGTGCGGCGCGCCGTGTCGGCGACCGGTCCGGCCGCGCCGCTGGCCTACGTCGTGGTGTCGGCCGTCCTGGGCGCATTGTTCGTGCCGGGCTCGATCCTGGCCGCGGGCAGCGGCCTTTTGTTCGGCCCGGTGCTCGGCATCTTCGTGACGCTCTGCGCCGCGATGGGGACCGCGATCGTCGCGAGCGGGGTCGGCCGCCGGGCGAGCCGGGGCAGCGCGCGGGCTCTGCTGGGAAAGCAACGCGCGCAGCGCATCGATGCGCTGATCGAACGTCGCGGTTTGTACGCGGTCGTTGGCCAGCGGTTCATTCCCGGCCTGTCGGATGCGCTCGCCTCCTACGCGTTCGGGGCGTTCGGAGTTCCGTTGTGGCAGATAGCTATTGGTTCGTTCATCGGCTCGATGCCGCGTGCATTCGCCTACACCGCGCTGGGTGCCTCGATCGCGAATAAGTCGTCGGCGCTGGCATATTCGGCAATCGCGGTGTGGTGCGTGACCGCCCTCGCCGGCGCGTTCGCCGCGCGACACGGATATCGGAAATGGCGCGGGCACGCCGCCCAGGACGGGGATGACGGTATCCCCGATTCGGATCGGGGAGCCGGGACGTGCTGAGGAACCCGGCTGAGGCTTCACTGCGCCGGTGCCAGCATCTCCTTCCACCCGTCTTCGCCGGTGTGCCTGGAGTTCTCAACGGAATACACTTCGCCGTCTGGGCCTACGACCAACCCGCTCTGCACGTCGTAAATCGACCCCTGCGCCGCGCTGGGCGTGTAGCTGCACGGGTTGGGTTGCTGCCCATTGCACTGGACAGTGCCTGACCCCGGTCTCTGCAGGGGGTCGCTGACCGGGGGCGGTGTGCCCGGCACCCGATCCGCGGGCAGCGGGTTCTGCCCATTGTTGACCGACGGCGCCGGGATCACCTGCCCCGGTTTGACCGGCTGATCACAACGCGCGGCCGGCGCAGGACAGGTGAGGAGCTGATTCGGGTCGCCGTACCAGGGGTTGGTCCCGAGCGGCACATAGGGCTCGCTGCTACGGCACTCCCGCGGGGTCGCCGCGCGCTTGCCGGGCACGTCCGGACACGGGTAATTGCGTGCTCCGCGAACCGCATTCTGCGCATCCATCGGAATCTTGCAGTAGGTGCCGCTCGGCAGCTGCGCGGTGGTGGTGTCGGCCGGTGCCCGCCATTCCGATGCCGACATGAAGCCGGTCAGGCACGGTGGTGGTTGGTTGAGTGACAAGGCACCGATTCCGAGCGCCGCCTGGCCGGGAAATTCCGAGGTAACCGACTGGGCGATCGCGCCGGACTGCGGCAAGAACACCAACGCCTGCTCGACCCCGCTGTGGTAGCGCTTGAGCATGTCGATCACGACTTCGAGATTGGCCAGCGTCTGCGGCAGCGACTCTCGCACGTCGCCGAAGGTGGCACCGACTTGTTCGGCGGTCGGCGCCGCGTTGGCCAGGATGCGACGAATCACTTGATCCTGCTGCGCGGTCTGCGCGGTCAGGGAGCGCAGGTTGGCGGACCAGTGCGCGATGTCGTCACCGGAATTGACCTGGCTGTCGAGGATGGGAGCCGAATGCTCGATGATCTCGTCGACATCGTCGATGCTGCCCTTGAAGTCGTGGCTGATCGCCTGGGTGGCGTCGACCAGACGACGAAGTGACGGCCCCAGCCCGCCGAGCGCCTCTGACGCCTCGTGCAGCAATGACGCCACCTTCTCCTTGGGCAGCACCGCCAATCCGCGGTTGGCGGCGTCAAGCGCAGGGCCAATCTGGCTGGGGACCGTGGCTTTGGTGATCGTCTGGTTGTTGTGAAAATACGGACCGCCGGTGCGGGTCGACACCAGGTCGATGTACTGCTCGCCGATCGCCGACACCGAGTGCACATTGGCCGACGCATCGGTCGGGATCTGGTAGCCCTCGTCGATGCTCATCATCGCTCGGGCGCCCCGCTCGGTGGGCTCCACGTTGGTCACCGTGCCTATCGTGATGCCGCGATACGTGACGTTGGCGGTTCGGTACAGGCCCCCGGACCGCGGCAATTCGGCGTACAACGTGTATCGATCGATCCCGGCAAGGCTGGGTAGCCGCAGGAAGTACCAACCGAGGACCACCACGGCGATGACCGAGAACACCACCAACAACACCAGCTGGGTTTTGATGAAGCGAGTCAACACTTCTCACTCACCCCTTTCCACCAGCGGTCCTCCCGGGGCATCGTTCGGGTTCGGCGTATAGCGGACATCCGGGATCATGGTGGCCGGATCCCGTCCCCACGCCTGTTCGAGCGCCCGCAATGCCCCGGAAAGCCCCGTTCCGCTCAGCGCCGCGTTATCGAGGGTGCTGAGCGTCAAGTCGATCGCGGCCGACACGTTGACAAAGTCGCCGCGAATCACCTTCGAGACGCCGTCGATGTTGAACGGCGCCGTAAGGCCCAACCTCAACGCGTCGACCACATACGGCGAGGCCAGACCCAATTGTTTGAGCGGTCGCTGCAAGGACTGCAGGTTCTGCCGAAGGTCGGGCCGGCTATCTGACAGCGCTCGATTGGCGACGTCGCTGAATCGCCCCAGCGATTCGGTGGCGTCGGCGAACAATTCGCGCGTGTCGGCGAAGTGCCGGATCAGCGGCGGGATGTCGGTGAGCACCTGATCCAGCGTGTCGTTGTGGTTCGCGACGATGGTCAGCAGTTGATTGGTCGAATCGATTGCGCGGGTGAGGTCGCCGCTCCGCCGGTTCAGCTCGGTGATGAATGTGTCTAGCCGCCCGAGGAATTCGTGCACCTGATCGACGTGGCCGTCCAGGATTTTCAAGATCTCGGTTTGAATCACGTCGAGGTTCGTGATGCCTCCGCCGGTGAGGATGACCGCGATGCTGGCCAATGTCCGTTCGACGGTGGGATAGGCCGAGGAGTTCATCAGTCCGATGGTGTCACCGGTCTTCAACAGTTGCGGTGACGGGTTTTTCGGCGCGGCAAGCTCGACGTGCTGCGTGCCCAGCAGGCTGGTCTGACCAATCTTCGCGGTTGCGTTCACCGGAAGCTTCACGGCCGGATCGAGATCCAGCGTCAGGGTCGCTATCCAGTTCTTCAGCCTGATGTCACGCACGGTTCCGACCCATACGTCAGCCACGCGCACCCGGCTATTAGTGTTGAGCGCCAACGTGTCCGGCATCTGCACGTAGATCGTCAGGTGATTGGGACCCGCGCCACGGCCGATCGGCAACGGCACGTTGGCGATGCCACGCCAGTTACACGAAGTCAATACCAGCGCGACCAGTAAGAACACGAGTCCGCGGCGACCGGCGCCGACAGTCAGCCGCATCACCGCCCTCACCGGCCCGCCTCCGCCTGTGCGGGACGCGGAAACCACTGCGGTGGAGGCGGATTGGACTCATCAAAGGCATTCGGCGGTCCGGGAAGATTGGTCCCCGGCGGCGGGGCCGCGATGTCCGGACCACCCATCAGCTCGGCCAACGATTCCGGGGTCAGCATGTTCGCAGTAAACGGCTGAACCGCAGTGCCCTGCATCCCGCGCGCGACGACCCAGCCCGGCTCGTGGTTGCCGTGCGAAAACGGTGTGTCCCGCGAGAAGATCCCGGGGACGGTGGTGTCCTTGTATCCGGGCGGCGGGTGCAGCCGCTCCTCCGAGTAAGCCACCTCTTTGGGCAGAGCGGCCGCCGAGCTGAAAGGGTTCGCGCTGAACGGCAGGTAATTGAACTTGATGGCGTCCAGAACCGGCGCCAGGTATTGCGCGCACAGCTCGGCGGAATCCTGATAACCCAGTCGGCTGCCCGCCTGGACCGCGCTGCAGATGAACTGCATGGGATTCGCGAAGTTCGGGAACACGAAGGTTCCCACCAGCGCACTGTGCGCCGGGTAGTAGATGTTGTTGAAGTTGGCCGCAAAGGTTGGCAGCACGTGTAGCGCGGTTTCCAGACCGTCCCGCGGCTCAGGTTGCAGCAGGGCGGTGGTCGCGTCGGCAAGGTTGTCGACGTCGTGAGCCACCGTCGACCTGTTGTCGTTCAAGAATTTTCGCGCGATGGTAAGGACATCGTCGACCCGTGTGGCCGTGTCGGCTACGTCATGGTCAGACTTGGCGAACCAGTCGGTGAAATGGGCCAGGTCGTCGTTGAGCGCGATGAACTGTTGATCGTTGCGATACAGCGCGCTGATGAACTGCGCCAGGCTTCGAGTGATCGAGACGAAATCCCCGCGGCCCTCGTTCAGCGCCGTCAACGCCTCCGACAAGCTGTTCAGCGTGTCGTGAACCTGCTTCCCCTTGCAGGCCAAGTTGTCCGCGGCCGAATCGATGAGCTCGCCGAACGGCCCCTTGGGTTGCTCCGCCGTCGGCCCGAGCTGGCGCAGGATCCCATTGATGGACTCGCGCAGCTGATCCCACTCGACCGGCACCTGGGTGCGCTCGATCGGGATCACTGCGCCGTCGCTGAGCACCGGCCCGTCGATATAAGGCGGCGACAATTGGATGGTCCGCGAGGCCACCAGGCTGGGGTTGAGGATCGACGCGGTGGCGTTGGCGGGCACCTTGTACTTGGTGCTGTAGTGAAAGGTGACTCGCATCCTGTCGCCGGCCGGCTCGATCTTGTCGATCGCACCGACCCGTACACCCATGATCTGAACTTTGTCGCCGGGGTACAGCGCGAGGGCCTCGGAAAAATAGGCAACAACGGTGGTGCTGGTCAGTTTGCGGTATAGCTGCACTCCAACGACGAGCGCGGCCATCGCCGACACCACAACCACCACTGCGACGAGCATTGCCTTGCGGGAGACGTTCGGCAGGTGAATATTGCGGATGTCGAAGATGGTGCTCATTGGTTGCTACCTCCGGTCCCGCTGGGTGTGATCAACGGGGCAGGCAGCTGCGGCCCGGGTCCCGGTGGTGCTGCCGGGCCCGGCGGCAGGCCCGGCGCGAACGTCGACGGTGGCGGCGGGCCGGCCGGTCCGAGCGGTTCGGTGCGTGCACCCGGAGGCGCGTTGGCCGGTACCGGCACCGGTGTGCCCGGAACGCCCGGCGGGGTCTGTCCCGGCCGCCCGGCGATCGGGATGCCCGGCGCCGGCGGTAGGCCGTTCGAGTCGGACGGCGACGCCGCAACGTCAAGCGGTGCCGGGAAGCCGGGGCCACCGAACGGGCCGATGGCGGCACCTGCGCACGGCAACGGATTGTCGGGCCGGGGCAAGGCGCCCGCGGCCGGCGTGTAGGAACACAGTGATCCGGGCGGGACGGCCGGCCCGGGATGCTCCGGGGAGCCCTCCAGCACCGGCGGCGCCGGCGGCGGCGCGCCATTGGGCAACCGAGTGCCATTGGGGTCTGGGAAGCGGAACTCGGGCAGCCCCGCGCTGCGCCAGAAGTTCTCCGGATCAATGCCCCGCTTCTTGAACGCCGCGTCAATCCACGGCTGAATGATCTGATAGGGCAGCAGATTCACCACGATCGCCTTGAAGTACGGCCCGGAAGCGACGGCTTCCGCGAGGGACGCGGTGTACCTGCTGAGCAGGATCAGCACATCACCCAGGTCCTTCTTGCGCTTGACCAACTCGTCGCTGACGGTACTCAGCTGCGCCAGCACATGGTTGAGGTTGGGGTTCTCCTTGGACAGGCCAGACACCTGAGCTGATACGTCCGACACGTTGCTCAGCAGAATGCTCAGCGCCTGGCTGCGTTGCCTGAATGCGGCCAGCAGGGTGTCGGCGTTGACCAGCAGCCCGTTGAACGGTTCGCTGCGGTTGCCGAGTACGCGCGCGACCTTGTTGGCATTCGCCAGCAGTTGCTTGAGCTGCTCCCCGCGCTGGCCGATCGTGTCCGAGAATTTCGTGACGCCGTCGAGGGCGGCGCTCAGATGCGGAGCGGTCTGATCGAAGGTCTCCGACAGCACCTTCAGCGAGCGTTTGGTCGCCTCGATGTCCCAGCCCGTGGCCGCCTTGGTGGCATCGACGAACGCGTCGTAGACCTGGTATGGCGTATTGGTCTGTGCCAGCGCAAGAAACCCGTTGGGCCGCAACGGATCTGAATCACGCGGTTCGATCTCCATATTCTTGCGGCCGAGAATGGTGTCGGTGCGAATCGCCACACGGCTTTCCTTCCCGATCATCCGGCCGACCAACGAGAATCCGATCGCGACCTTGTTGCCGCGAATCGCCAGCGAGCGCACCAGACCGACTTGTACCCCAGCGATTTCCACCTTGTCGCCCGTGTTGATGCCGCCAGTGTCGGCGAATTCCGCATAGTAGGTTGGGGTGGCGAACAGCATCGGCACGCTGGTAAAGCTCTGCCCCACACCAATTACCAGCAGCGTAACCACCACACCCATCAGCCCGACCCGGCCCCGGTTGAATTCCGTCAGCGTTCTCATTGCGGCGTGCACCTGCCCGTGGGCTGACCGAAGAGCTTGATGGTGCGTACCGGCCCGCCCGGCTGTAATCCGTTGACTTTCAGCGAGAGGTCGCACAGGTAGAAGTTGAAGAAGTCGCCGTAGGTGCCGCCGGAACGGCCGATGATCCGATAGGCCTCCGGCAGCTTGCCCAATACATGATCGAGAGTCGGCAGATCGTGTATGAGCGACTGCTGAATGTCCTCGAGATGTCCGAAAGTGCTGTGCAGCAACGGCCGATCCTCGCCCAACAGGTCGGCCAGCGTACCTGCCGCGTTGCTGATATGGGCCACGGCCGCGGCCAACGGATCGGCCCTGTTCTTCAGCGCGGTGATCAGCACCTCCAGCTTGTCGACGGTTCCATCGAACTCCTTCTCGTGCTTGACAGTGGTTGCCAGCACGGTATTCAGGTTGGTGATGATCTCGCCTATCGCCTGGTCGCGGTCAACCAATGTTGCAGTGAGCGAAGCGGTTTGGTCGAGAATGTCGTTGATGGTGCCGCCCTGACCCTGGAACACGGTGATGATCGAGGAAGCTATCCTGTTCACCTTGTCGGGATCTAAGGCCTTCAAGAGCGGGCGGAACCCACCGATCAAAGCGTCGAGATCCAAGGCCGGTTGGGTGTGCTCGAGCGGGATCCTGCCGCCCGGGGCCAGCCGCTGACCGCTGTCACCACGCCTGAGCTCCAGGTAACGGTCGCCGATGAGGTTGAGGTAGCGGATCGACGCGGTCGTCGCCTTGTCGAGCTCAAGCGAGTTCTCCACGGCGAACTCCACCAACACCCGCTTGTCGCCGTCGATCAGCGTGACCTTGGAGACCTTGCCGACCTCCACCCCCGAAGCGCGGACAAACTGGCCCTCTCGTAGCCCGCTGACATGGGTGAACACCGCCGAATACCCGGTGGTGCGGTCGAAGCGTACTTGGCCGAACACGACGATGATCAGCACGGTGAACACCAACAGGACCAACCACAACATTCCGAGTTTGACTGCCGTGCCAGTGATTCTCATGGGTTGATCGTGTTCTCCCCGGATTGGCGTCCCCAGACGTATTCAGCGAACATCGGCTGGCCAAGCCCGAAGTGGTTGTACGGCGCGAGGCTGGCTCCGGTGTCCATTACGAGATACGGCGCCGGCCATAAATCCCGGGTGATGGTCTGCCAGCAACCCGGTCGCCCGCCGGGTCCCCCGTGAGCGTTCACACGCGGCAGATTGTCGGGATAGACATAGGGGTTGGGCGCCGGCAGGATTGATCCGGCCGCCGCCAGCGAATAGCCGTTCCCGCCAACGGCATTCAGGATCAGGGGCGCCGCGTCGTGAAAGTTGCGGATCGTGCAGAACAGTGCGGGACTATAGGTGTCAAGCAGCGCCGCGGTCGGCACCAGGTCGGCGGCGCCGCGCACCAGATACGGCCCGCCGCGGGTGAAGATGTCTTCGCCTGTCTTGCCCACACCCACCGCCGCCAACAATGCGGCATCCAGATCGCTCTGCTGCCGGGTGAGTGTGCGCGCGGTGGTCACCGCATTCTGCAAAAAGGCCCACAAGTCCGGCGATGCACGGACATAGGTTTCGCCGAGATCGGCCAATCCACGCACGTCGTGGCCGAACTCTGACATTCGCGGATTCAACTGCGCCAGAATCTGATTGCCATTGACGATCGAATCCCCGAAGTTGCTGCCCAGTCCGTCCAGGGCCTGGGCCAGCGCGGACAACGTGGCGTTGACCTCGATCGGATCCACCTTCTCGGCGAGAGAGGTGATCGTCTCGAACAGCGTGTTGAACTCGGTGGTCACCGAGCGCACGTCAATCACGTCATGCGGCGAGATCCGGCGCTGCTGCGGGTTTTCCGGCGAGACCAGCGACACATATTTGTTTCCGAACAGGGTGGCTGCCTCGATGGTGGCTTCCACGTTGGCCGGAATCAGCTTGATGTACTCCGGATTTACCTGCAGCACCAGTTTCGCCGCCGGGCTGCGGTCCCGTTCGATCTCCGAGATGCTGGCCACCCGACCGATCGCCACCCCGTTGAAGGTGACTTTCGCTCCCGGTTCCATCACCAGGCCCGCCCGCGCGGCGACGATGGTCAGCTCGGTCCTCGGCGTGAAGTCTCCCCGAAATTGCATGTACACCAATGTGAGAACGATCGCGCTGACCAGAAGTAAGACCATGCCCTCGACGTAGAGCACGACGCGTCGGGTATTGCGCGTCAATTCCGCGGCCATGGCGGTTACACCGTGAGGTTGAAGTTCGGGTCGACGCCGTACAGCGCCAACTGGGCCAGCAAGACGACGACCACCACCGAGACCAGCGAGAAACGCATCGATCGGCCGACTGCCTGGCCGACGCCGACGGGGCCACCGCTGGCGGTGTACCCGTAGTAGCAATGGGTGATCATCACCACCACCGCGATCGTGACGACCTCGGCGACCGACCAAAAACGTCCTCAGTACGCAGGAAGGTACGAAAGTAGTGCTCGTAGGTACCGTTCGACTGTCCGTAGAGCACGGTGGTGACGAGCTGGCCCGAGGTGAAGGCCATGTCGAGAGCCAGCGCGTACAGCGGCCCGATCACCACCAGCCCGCCCAGGATCCGGGTGGAGACCAGATACGAGATCGACTTGATGCCCATGACTTCCAGGGCGTCGATCTCCTCGCTGATCCGCATCGCACCCAACTGGGCGGTGGCACCCGCGCCGACCGTGGCGGCCAGCGCGACACCGGAGACGATGGGCGCGGCGACGCGTGTATTAGCCAGTGCGGCAAAGAATCCGGTGAACGCCTCGACACCGATGTTGCCCAGCGAGGCGAAGCCCTGGATGGCGATCAACGAACTGCCGGATAGCGTCACAAACCCGATGATGGCGACCGTGCCGCCGATCACGGCCATCGCGCCGGTGCCCATGCCGATCTCGGCGATGAGTCGCAGCGTCTCGGTGCGGTAGCGGTGCAGCGCCCACCCAATCTGCGTGACGCTGATCCGCGTGAACCTCGCGAAAATCCCAATCCGCTCGAGCCTTCGGACCGCGCCGCCACCGTAGTGGTTGAGGTTGGAACTAGTGCGCGGGTAGCGGGCGCGCAGCACGGCGAAGGTCGACATGTCAGCGCCCCGTCCCGAACCGCACGCCGATCGTGGTCAGAACCACGTTGACCGCAAAGAGCGCGATCACGCACAACACCAGCGTCTCGTTGACGGCGGTGCCCACGCCTTTGGGACCGCCCTTGGTGGTAAGCCCGCGATAACAGCCGACCAGGCCGGCGATCATCCCGAAGATGGCCGACTTGATCACCGAGATGACCACTTCGGGCAAGCCGGTGACCAGGGTGAGTGTGCCGACATAGGCGCCGGCCGAAACGTGTTGGATGAAGACACCGAAGACGAAACCGCCTACCAGGCCAATGGTTATCACCGCGCCGTTGAGCAGTGCGGCGACGATGGTCGCGGCGACGACGCGGGGCACGACCAGCCGGTGGATGGGGTCGATGCCGAGCACCTCCATCGCGTCGATCTCCTCACGGATGGTCCGAGCGCCCAGGTCGGCGCAGATGGCTGTCGCCCCGGCGCCGGCGATCACCAGCACGGTGGTCAGCGGGCCCAACTGGGTGACCGCGCCCAGCGCCGCGCCCGCGCCGGAGATGTCGGCAGCGCCGAACTCGGCCAGCAGGATGTTGAGCGTGAAGATGATGAGCACTGTCAACGGAATCGAGACCGCCAGGGTTGGCAGCAACGAAACGTTCGTGATGAACCAGCCCTGCTCGATCACCTCACCCCACTGGAAGGGCCGTCGAAACAGCGCCTTGCCGGTCAAGACGCACATCTGACAGAAGCCGCCGACCGCGTCAATCCCGGGCTGGATCTGACCGCGGAGATAAGTGGCGATCACGGTGTGGGTGCTCATCGCCGCCTCCCCGGGCGGTCGAGAGCGGCCAGCATCGCGGTGTTGGCGAGTTCGAGCAAGTCGTTGGCGGCTTTCCTCGCCCCGACGGCATCGCCGGCGCAGATCGCATCGGCCAATTTCCGGTAGGCGTCCGGGCGTTTGACCTCAGCGGTTATCCCGCCGGCCAGGGCAGCCAGCGCCGGCTCATATGCGGCGCGAAAGGCGTTGTACATCAACCGAAATACGATTGAGCTGGTGCTATCGACCACCTGATCCCAGAACTTGAGGGAGTGGCGTTGCCACACGATGGGATCGCGTTCGGTCCCGAGATCGCGCAGCGAATCCTCGAACAAGCCGGCCAATTCAGGCCCATGCCGTTCAGCCGCCAGTTCGGCAACCTTCGGGCCGATACGCAGCCGGGCCTCGAGCACGCTGCGGACTACGGAGATGTCGAGCTCGTCCTTGCGTAATACCAACCGGGGCAGCAGGTCCAGGCCCGCGTGCCGGCGGAAGTCACGCACGGTAGTGACGTCGCCGTGGCGAACCTCGACGAGGCCAGCCGCCGAAAGCCGCTTGAGACCCTCGCGAACGGCCGGTCGGGACACCCCAAGAACTTCTGCCAAGCGGCGCTCGCTGGGGAGTGCCTCACCGGGCTGCATCTCCCCGCTAAGTACATCGGCCGCGATCTGCTCGAAGACCTCTTCGGGCACCGATCGGCGGATCACCGGCTGCAGCGCCATGCGCAAGAGCATTCTCGGCCATAGGTCAGACGTCAAGTGGTCAGACCACTGGCGTGTCGCGCAGCCCACGCCGTCCATCCGGGATCGGTGTTTGCCCGGGGCGCTAATTCCCCGTCCGCTGCGCGGCGACGAACAGGTTGCCGGGGACGTCGTTCTCGACCTCTTCCACCGGCCTGCGGCCATAGCCGGCCATCAGTTCCAGCGAAGGCGTCACCGTCACGTCCCAGCCGTGGCGACCGAACCAGGCACCCACGTCTTCGCGCTCTTCGAAGTACCACAATTCGTCGGTGCTGGGGACCTCGCGCTGCAGGTCCGCTTTGGCGAACGCCGCGCGGACGCGATCCATCCGCGCCTTCCGGCGCGTCCGGGCTTCGGGGTCGAGGAACTTCGGCCCCAGCGCCTCCACACCGATCCGGCTGCCGGTGACGGTCAGGCCCTGAACGCGTTCGAACAGCAGCTCCTGGGCTGCGGCCGGCAGATATGGCATCAGCCCCTCGGCCGACCAGACGCTGGGTGCTGAGGCGTCAAAACCGGCCTCGCGCAAGGCCTTCGGCCAGTCCTGGCGCAAGTCCACCGGGACGGCGACCCGGTTGCAGGCGGGTTGCGCCCCATGGTCGGCCAACGTCGACGCTTTGAAATCGAGCACCCTGGGCTGGTCGAGCTCGTACACCGTAGTGCCGTCCGGCCACGGCAACCGCCAGGACCGCGAGTCCAGGCCGGCCGCCAGAATCACCGCCTGGGAGATGCCCGCGTTCGTCGCGTCCAGAAAGAACGCGTCGAAAAAGGCGGTCCGGGAAGCCATATAGCCGACCATCGCCTGCATCTGCTGCGCCAAATTGGGCTCGGTCTCGAGGAGCTCGGCGGGCAGCTGCGCAGCGGAGTACCAATTCCACACCCCGTCACCGGCCGCGTCGAGGAAGACGCGGGCAAACGGATCGCGGATCAGCGGATTTTCGCTCTCGGTCTCCGCCGCTCGGGACGCCGCGACGCCCAGCGCCGTCGCCCCCACGCTCTCGGTGATCTCCCAGCTGTCGTTCTCGGTCCTGGCCACGCTCACGTCCTCCCGGTTGACGCACACTTTGGGCGACCTTACGTGAGCGAACTGTCCGCACGCTGTGTCCATCGGCGGCGTCCGGCTACCGTTTACCCGCAGGTAAACAAGCTGTCCACCAGGTTCATGCGCGCTTGCCCGCAGGTATCCGGTTAAGTTGTCGGCGGGCCGCTCACAGCGGCGCACGGGCCCAGGGATTTCGAAGGATCACGGTCATGCGAGTTGACGGGCGCGAGATCAGCGTTTCGGGCAGCTTGCTGCAACCGGTGAATCGGCGGACCAATGACATTCTGCGGTTGATCCTGGCCACAGCGTTTCTTGCGACGGTGATCACCGGCTCGCTGGTCACCCGCACCCGCTGGATTCGGCTGGAGAAATCCGTCTCCCAGATTGTCGGGGTCTTGTCGCCCACGCAATCGGACGTGGTCTACCTGCTATACGGCTTCGCGATTCTGGCGCTGCCATTCGTGATCCTGATCGGCCTGATTGTCGCCCGACAGTGGAAACTGTTGGGCGCCTACGGGGCCGCCGCGATTCTCGCGGCACTCCCCTTGTCGATCAGCAGCAACCGCCTGGCGGCACCCCGCTGGCACTTCGATGTCTCGGACCGGCTGAGCACGCTACCCGCGCAGTTCCTCGACGACCCGCGCTGGATCGCGATGCTGGCCGCGGTGCTGACGGTTTCCGGCCCCTGGCTTCCCGCGCGCTGGCGACACTGGTGGTGGGCGCTGCTGCTCGCCTTCGTGCCGATCCACCTCGTCATCAGCGCCATCGTCCCGGCCCGCTCGCTGGTGGGGCTGGCGGTGGGCTGGTTCGTCGGCGCCCTGGTGGTGCTGGCCGTCGGTACACCCGCGCTGGAAGTGCCGCTGGTGGCCGCGGTCCGTGCGATGGCCAAGCGAGGATTCGTCGTCTCACGGCTGATGGTGATCCGGCCCGCCGGACCCGGTCCGCTTGTGCTGTCGACCGATTCCGGCGATCCCGATTCGACGGCAGCGATCGAGTTGTACGGCCCGCACCAACGCAGTGGCGGCGCGCTGCGCGAGCTGTGGCGCAAGCTGCGGCTGCGTGATGCCGAGACCGCTCCCCTACAGGCCTCGATGCGTCGCGCCGTCGAGCATCGCGCGTTGATGGCCATCGCCATCGGTGAGGTGGGCGTGGCCAACACCTCGACGATTGCCTTCGCGGCGTTGGACCGGGGATGGACGCTCTACGCCCACAGGCCCGTTCGGGGGATCCCGCTCGACGAGTGCACAAAGACGACACCGGTCGCGCGGGTATGGGAATCGCTGGGAAAGCTGCACGACTTTCAGATCTCGCACGGCGACCTGCGCAGCCACGAGATCACCGTCGACGACGGCACGGTGCTCTTCGGTGGGTTCGGCAACGCCGAATACGGCGCCACCGAAGCACAACTGCAATCCGACCTGGCCCAGCTGCTGGTGACCACCTCAGCGCTGTACGACGCGAAGTCGGCGGTTCGGGCGGCCATCGATACGTTCGGCAAAGACAACATCTTGACCGCCTCGCGTCGGCTCACCAAATCCGCTGTGCCCAAACGGGTCCGCAAGTCGGTAGGCGACGCGTCCGCTGTCATCTCGGCCGCCCGGGCCGAAGTCAAAGCCCAAACGGGTGCGGATCAGATCGAGAAGGAAACCATCACCCGATTCACCCGTAGTCAGGTCGTTCAGCTGGTCCTGCTCGGCGCGCTGGTCTATGTCGCGTACCCGTTCATCAGCACCGTGCCGACATTCTTTTCCGAGCTCAGGACGGCGAACTGGTGGTGGGCAGTATTGGGTGCGTTCATTTCTGCCTCGACGTATGTGGGTGCGGCGGCGGCGTTGTGGGCGTGCACCGACGGGACGGTGAACTTCTGGAAGCTGTCAATAGCCCAGGTAGCCAACACCTTTGCCGCCACCACGACCCCGGCCGGCGTCGGCGGGCTGGCACTGAGCACCCGGATCTTGCAGAAGAGCGGTCTGTCCGTCATGCGGGCCACCGCCGCGGTGGCGCTGCAGCAATCGGTACAGGTGATCATGCACCTGCTATTGCTGATTTTGTTCAGCACCGTGGCGGGCGCGTCGATGGACCTTTCGCATTTCGTTCCCGATGCCACGGTGCTCTACCTGATCGCGGGTGTGGCGCTGGGCATTGTTGGCACATTTCTGTTCGTGCCCACGCTCCGTGGCTGGCTGGCGACGGCGGTGCGCCCGCGGCTGCAGGAAGTGGCCAAGGACCTCATCGAGCTGGTCCGTGAACCCAGGCGACTCGCGCTGATCGTACTTGGTTGTGCCGGAACGACTCTCGGTGCGGCGCTGGCGCTGTGGTCCAGCGTCCAGGCTTTCGGCGGCGGCGCCACATTCGTCACCTGCACGGTGGTGACGATGGTCGGCGGCACCCTGGCCTCGGCCGCGCCGACGCCCGGCGGCGTGGGTGCCGTCGAAGCGGCGCTGATCGGTGGGTTGGCCGCGTTCGGGGTGCCCGCCGCTGTCGGCGTGCCATCGGTGCTGCTGTATCGGGTGCTCACCTGCTGGCTGCCGGTCTTCATCGGCTGGCCGGTGATGCGCTGGCTCGCCGACAACGACATGGTCTAGCCGGTCGACCGCTACTCAACTAGCAACTTTTCTCCGACAATGTCGGCTAGTCTCATTTCGCGGGGCTGGCGCTGGTGCTAGCCCAATTTCCGGGAGAATTGATCGATGAAACACTTCACCGCAGCAACCATTGTCGTGGCTCTGAGTCTGGCGGTCGTGGGTTGCGGCTCGGGCGGCAAGTCAGAAACCAAGACATCAACATCGACAAGCACCTCGACGTCGACAACGACGACCACGACGACCACCAGCGCGACACCGGGCGCACACGCCAACAAGTCCATCGCCGACTATGTCGTCGAGAACAAGATCACCGAAACCCCGGTGCACCGCGGCGACCCCGGCCCCACCATCAACCTGCCGGTGCCCCCGGGCTGGCAGATCGCGCAGAACAGCGCCGCGTCCTACGGCGCCATCGTCCAGTCGCAGCCCGCCAATCCCGCTGATCCGCCCACCATCGTGGCGATTTTCTCGAAGCTCACCGGTAACGTCGACCCGGCGAAGATCCTCCACTACGCCCCGGGCGAGCTGCAGAATCTCCCCGGCTACGAGGGCTCCAAGGGCAATGCGTCCACGCTCGGCGGGTTTCAGGCTTGGCAGCTAGGTGGCACGTACACCAGGGACGGCAAGACGCGCGCCATCGCACAGAAGACAGTGGTGATCCCGAGCCAGGACGGGGTGTACGTGTTGCAGTTCAACGCCGATTCGCTGCAGAGCGATCACGACCCGTTGAATGAGGCCACCAACGTGATCGACGACCAGACCACCATTACCCCCTGACAGCAGCCGGATCGCGCCGCGGAGACGACCACGCTCCGCGGCGCGCTGTCTGCATGCCCTTAAGGTGGGGCGATGCCACGAAGCCGGCTCGCTATCGCCGCGGCCGCTATGTTGATCGCCTGCGGCTGCCAGAGTCCGAACCACAGCCCGGGCACTCCAGCGGCCGGCCCGCCCCCGATTCCCAACCGTCTCTGCAACGACGTGCACGGAGTGTGGGACGCCAAGGTCGGACAGTGCAGATTGAGCAAGAACGTCAACGGCGCCCACCTCGAAGTGACCGCCGCGTACCCCGTCGACCTCGTCGACACCCCGCCGGCCGGCCCGGTCCTGACACCCTTCGTCCGGAAATTCTTCACCGATCACGGCGAAACGGACGCCAACGGAACCGGCAACGCCAACATCACGTCGCAGGTTCTCACGAATGCATCGACCACGAAAACTGTGGTATTCCAGTCTGATTGGTATTTCAGCAGCATGCCCCACCCCAATGCCGAGATCACCACGTTCACCTTCGACTCGAACCGTCAGCTGCAGCTCGCCGACCTGCTGTGCCCCGGCGTGGATCCGTTGAAGGCGATCCCGCCCATCGCGCATCCCTTTGTGCAGCAGGCCCTGAGCGGGTCGCCGTTCCAGGTCGAGCAGTTCGAACCCGACCGCGCCGAGGGCGAGCTGGCCGACAGCTACCAGGCCTGGGCGCTGGACCGTGACAACCTGATCCTCTATATGCCTGCGGGTCGTGGCCCCGGCGGCGTGTCACCAGGTTCGGTAGCACCCAGTGTTCCGCTGGCCCGGCTCGCGCCGATCCTGCGCGGAAAAGGCTGCTCACCGTAGCGATTGGCCTTACGGTGGGTGCATGGCAGAACAGTCGTATGCGATCGACGCCGGGCACCCACCGTCGGCCCTGCTCAAACTCGTCAACCCGATGCTGGGTTTCCTGCTGCGCACCCCGCTGGCCGGCTCCGCCCGCAAGCAGCTCATGGTGTTGAGCTTCACCGGCCGAAAGACGGGGCGCCCGTTCACACTTCCGGTGAGCGCCCATGTGATCGGCAGCGATCTGTATGCGCTCACCGGTGCTCCGTGGAAGCAGAACTTTCGCGGTGGCGCGCCCGCCCAGGTCATTTACGACGGCAAGACGACCGCGATGCGCGGCGAGCTCATCCGGGACCGCGCTATCGTTTCCGATCTCTACAAGCGCTGCGCCGACTCGTATGGCCTGCGACGCGCCCAAACGATGATCGGGTTGAAATTCCGCGACCAGCGGATCCCGACGTTGGAGGAGTTCGGCGAGGCGGTCGACCGCATGCACCTCGGCGCTGTCCGACTGACCCCGGCCGAGTAATAGCTACGCCGGCCCCGCGCCCGTGCCCGCGCGGGTTCGGGTGATCACCGGCTGCTCGAACCCAGCATCGGTCACCGCATGTCGCACCGCCTCGCCAACCGCCTCGGCCTCGCCGGTTGGCACCAGGGCGATCACACAACCCCCGAAGCCGCCGCCGGTCATCCGCGCGCCCAGGGCACCCGCGCGCACCGCGGTGTCGGCGATCAGGTCGATGTGGCCGATGGTGATCTCGAAATCGTCACGCATGGACGCGTGCGAGGCGGTCATGATCTGGCCGGCCGCGGTGAAGTCCGAATCCCGTAGCGTGCCAACAAAATCAAGTACCCGCCGGTTCTCGGTCAATACGTGACGGGCCCGACGGACATCGACCGGATCGGTCACCGCCGCTAAGACGGCGGGTCCGCGGTCTTGAACCTCGCGCAGTGACGACACCTCGAGCTCGGCGGCCGCCCGCTCGCACGACGCACGCCGGGCCGCATAGTCGCCGCCCGCATGCCGATGCCGCGCCCGGGAGTCGATCAGAAGCAGCGCGACGCCGCATGCGTCCGGGTCGAAGGCCACCGGCTCGACGGTGACATCGCGAAAGTCGATCAGCAGCGCGGTCGACGGCGCCCCGAAAAGTGCAGACAATTGATCGAGCAAACCCGTTGGGGCACCGACATATTCATTCTCAGCACGCTGAGCCAGCCGGGCCTGCTCTTTTGCGTCGATGCGCACACCGGCGGCCGACGCGATCGCCCCCAGTGCCGCGCATTCCAACGCCGCGGAGGAAGACAGCCCGGACCCCAGCTCCACCTCGCTGGTGATCGACATCGCGCCGCCGGGCACCGGGTGGCCGGCCTGGCGCAGCGTCCACATCACCCCGGCCACGTAACTCGCCCAACCATCCAGGTCCCCGGGAGCGGTGCTCAGCGGTATGCGCACGGCTCCGTCCGCGCGGTCGCTGCTCACCGTGATCGCATCGCCACGGTCGGGGGTAAAGGTCACCACCGTGCGCTGCGGAAGCGCGATCGGCAGCGCGAACCCGAGGTTGTAATCGGTGTGCTCCCCGATCAGATTGATCCGCCCCGGCGCCGCGTAGCGAATAGTCATCTGAGTTCGGCCAGTCGCTGGGCCACGCTTTCGGGCGTGACGTCGGTGATGAAGGCGTCCATCGCCGATTCGGAGGCCGCCAGGTACTTCAGCTTGGTGGCGCTGCGCCGGATCGACATCAACTCGACGTGGAAGTAGCCGTCAGCCTGAACCTCGGTATCGGCGTATTGGTGCAGCGCCGAAATATAGGGCAGCGGACCCGAATACATCCGGTCGAACCGACCCAACATGTCGAGATAGAGCTGCGCGAACGCGTCCAGCTCGTCCTCCGTTAACTCAACAAGGTTGCGCACGAACCGGTTCGGGTAAATGTGCACCTCGACCGGCCAGCGCGCCGCGAACGGGACAAACGCCGTGAACAGCTCGGTGCGCGCTACGATACGACTACCGTCGGCGATCTCGTGGGCCAGCAGATCGGCAAAGAGGTTGCCGCCGTGACGCATTCGATGCTCGCGCACCTGTGCCAGCATCGCGGCGGTGCGCGGCGTCAAATAAGGGTAGCCGTAGATCTGACCATGCGGATGGGCCAGCGTCACCCCGATTTCCTCGCCGCGATTCTCGAAACAGAACACCTGCTCGATGCCCGGGGTGCCCATCAGGTCGGCGGTGCGGTGCCGCCATGCCTCGACCACCAGCCGCGCATGCGCGGGTTCCAACCCCGAAAACGACCCGGTGTGGTTGCTGGAAAAACAGATCACCTCGGTCCGGCCATTTCCGGGCGCGAAGACAAACCCGTCGGCTTCGGGCGCGCCCATCGGCTGACCGGCACCGGACAGGCTTGGGAACCGGTTCTCGAAAACGACGACGTCGTAGTCGGGCGCGGGTACCTCGCTGGTCAACCCGGTCGGACCCGGGCACAGCGGGCACAGGTCGGCGGGCGGCTTGTAGGTGCGGTCTTGTCGCAGCGCCGCGATGATCACCCACTGTCCGGTCGACCGGTCGAACCGCAACTGCGACTGACCTCCGGCACGCTCCGGCAATGGCCTGCGATCGGCGACCGGCACCGGACGGTGCCCGGGCAACGCGAAGAACAACAGGTCACGGCCATCGGCCAGCTTCGCCCGCGTCGGCGCTGTCACGACCTCGAAGACTAGCCTGGTCCGCAGCGCTCACGCAGTAGCGCTGCGGATAGGAGAGCAAAAAGAGAGGTGGTGGCGGGTGTCGGGTGGGCGCGGGGCGAACGAGCGCGACCTTCGCGATACCCGCCGAGACGATGTGGATTTGAGCGCCGGTAGGGGTCTCGGCGCCTCCGCGACGGTGCTCTATGGGCGGGCGCGAAACTGGTGGTTCGGCTCCGACCCCGGACTGTTGCGACTGCGAATGGCGACTCGGACAACGACCGCGCTGGCCTGCTCGCTCACCATCCTCTTCGTACTGACCCGCGCGACCGGACAGCCGTTGACCGTCGCATTGCTGGGCGTCGTCATCACGATGATCGCGTCCCGATCCGTCAACGAACCTGACTCGCGCCAGCAGCGAATCACGATGGCGCTGATGCCATTACCCGCCGCACTGTCCATCATTGCCGCCGCGGCGCTCGCGCCGTACCAGTTGGCCGCCGATACCGTCTTCGTGATTGTCGTCTTCACCGCGGTGTACATTCGTCGCTTCGGCCCCCGCGGCAGAGCACTCGGAATGGTCGCGTTCATGGCCTATTTCTTCACTTTGTATCTGCGAGCAAGCCTTTCAGAGTTGCCGTGGATGATCGGCGCTGTCGTCGTCGGAACGGTGTGCACGTTCGTGATGACCACCTACGCACTGCCCGATCATCCAGAACGCGTGCTACGCGCCACGATTCGTGCGCTGAGGGCGCGAATGGCGATCGTCGTCGACACCACGGCGGACGCGGTTCGCACCGGGCGACTCGACGAACGGCGACAGCGCCAAATGCGGGCCCGCACGATTCGGCTCAACGAGACCGCCCTGATGGTGCAGAGCCAGATCGAAGACAAGGCCGATCCCGCCGTGCTGTGGCCCGGGGTGACCAGCCAACAGCTGGCTCCGTGGTTGTTCGACGCGGAACTGGCCATCGAGTGGGTCGCCAACGCCGGACGGCAAGCGGCATTGGTCGTGACGGAGAATCCCACCGCCATCGGCTCCGGCACCCGTCTGGAACTCGCCGGGGTGCTCACCGAGCTGGCCCGAGCGATCCGGATTCCGTCGCTCGACGGGCTTGCGCAGGCCGCGAGTCAGGCCCAACGGATCCTTGACCATCAGCCAACGCCCACCGCCGACGACGACCCCGGGCAAGCGGCAATACGCCGCCTTGCGCTGGCAATCATCAACGCCGCCACTGCAACTGCTGAAGTCCGGTCAATCATCGATCACGCCACCGGCAAGGCCGCTGAAAGCATCGAGGACGCTAAGCCTGCGGAGCCCGAGCAGGCGTACCCGGAAGACGACGACAGTGCCGATGCCAAGCAAGCCGGCGGGCTGTCGCAGACCACTCGGCAAGCCATTCAGGTGACGATCGCCGCGTCGCTGGCCATCGTCACCGGCGAGCTGGTGTCGCCCGCCCGTTGGTTTTGGGCGGTCATCGCCGCGTTCGTGATCTTTGCCGGCACCAACTCCTGGGGTGAAACCCTGACCAAAGGCTGGCAGCGAATGCTGGGCACCATCCTCGGCGTGCCCTGCGGCATGCTGGCGGCCACGCTGTTCGCCGGCGACAAGACCGCCTCGCTGGCGGCGATTTTCGTCTGCCTGTTCTGCGCGTTCTATTTCATGACGATCACCTACAGCCTGATGACCTTCTGGATCACCACGATGCTGGCGCTGCTCTACGGCTTGATGGGCCAATTCTCGTTCGGTGTACTGATGTTGCGCATCGAAGAGACCGCGATCGGCGCCGTGATCGGAGTTACCGTGGCGATCCTGGTGTTGCCGACGAACACCAGAACCGCCATCCGCGACGACACCCTCGCCTTCTTGAAGGCGTTGACCGCACTGATCGAGATCTCCACCGCGACGATGTTCGGCGAGGACGAAGCCGTCAGCCCGACCGAGCAAGCGCGCCAGCTCGACCGAAACCTGCAGCAGTTCCGGATCACCGCCAAGCCGCTCTTGGCAGGAGTTGCCGGTCTGGCTGGACGCCGCAGCATTCGCCGGGGCTTGCGCATCTTCACCGCCTGCGACCGCTACGGGCGAAGCCTGGCCCGCAGCAGCGAGCGCTACCGGAATCCCGTCGGCTCACAACAGCTGGCCGTCGAAATGGGCAACGCGTTCACCACGGCCGCCGAGCAAACTCGGCGCAACATCGACGCGCTGGTCACCCTCGTCGACGGGGCCGGCCCGGTGACCGTCAACTCCACGACCGACGCGCTCGACGCCGCCGAGGCCCTGGCCCGCCATCGCGACGACGAGGCCGGGCCGCCTCCCGACGCCAGGCGATTCCTCACCGCGGTGCACGCGCTTCGCCAGATCGAACGGGCCGTCATCACCGCGGCAACAAACCTCGGCGCGCACGACACCCAGAAGGTAGCTAGCCAGCCGGCGCACTGAGCACTACCGGGAGCCAGGGTCTCGCGCAGGACCCGCCGACTTGGCAAACTCTAGCTACCCCAGGAAAGGCGTCAGCGCATGCACATCTCCGGCAACACCATCTTCATTCCCGGCTCGACCAGCGGGATCGGGTTGGCGCTCGCTCTGCGCCTGCAGGCCAAGGGCAACACCGTCATCGTCGGGGGCCGCAGAACCGAGTTGCTGCACAAGATCGCCACCGAGCATCCCGGTCTCGACACCGTGCAGATCGATACCGCCGACGCCGCGAGCGTGCGCTCGGCCGCCGACGAGGTGCTGGCGCGCCACCGGAACCTCAACGTTGTGATCGCAGTCGCGGGCATCATGAAAATCGAGGACTGGCATCACCCCGACACGTTCCTGGAGTCCGCCGAATCGACGATCGTCACCAACGTACTGGGCCCCATCCGACTGATCGCGGCGTTCGTCGAGCATCTGCAAAAGCAGCCGGCAGCTACCCTTATCACAGTCTCGTCAGGCCTGGCCTTCGCGCCGCTGCGGGCCACCCCCAGCTACAACGCCTCCAAAGCCGCCATTCACATGCTCAGCGAGTCGCTGCGGCTGCAGCTGGCCGACACAGGCGTCGAGGTCAAAGAACTCGTGCCGCCGTCCGTGCAAACCGATCTGGCTCCCGGACAACGGGATAACCCCGCCGCGATGCCCCTCGACGAGTTTCTCGACGAGGTGATGCTGCTGCTGGAAAACGAACCCAACAACAACGAGATTCAGGTGGAGCGGGTGAAGTTCCTGCGCTACGGCGAGGCCCGCGGCGACCAGGACAAGGTGATCGCGGCGCTCAACGCCAGCGACCCGCACGGCAAGTAGCCGACATTTGCTCTTTTATGTATGCCCAGCCGTGTCTAAGCGCTAGCATCTGCTCACCACCCGCAATCCCCGAGGAGCGCATCCATCGCCGCTGTCAACCTCCCGCCGGGGTTCGACTTCACCGATCCCGACATCTACGCCCACCGGTTACCGGTGCAGGAGTTGGCGGAACTGCGCCGGGCGGCGCCGATCTGGTGGAATGAGCAGCCGCTCGATCAGGGCGGGTTCTCCGACGGCGGCTACTGGATGGTCACCAAGCACCGCGACATCCGCGAGGTGTCGCTGCGCAGCGACATCTTCTCGTCCGCAACGAAATCCATCGTGCCGCGCTACCGGGAGGATCAGGCGCAGGGGCAGATCGAAGCCGGCCGGGCATCGATGATCATGATGGACGACCCCGCACACAGCCGTCTACGCAAGATCGTCGCCCGCGGCTTCACCCCGCGAGCCGTCGAGCGGCTACGCGCCGACCTCAACGAGCGCGCGCGCCAGATCGCCCAGCACGCCGCGGAGCAACGCTCGGGAGACTTCGTCCTTCAGGTGGCCTGCGAGTTGCCGCTGCAGGCCATCGCCGGCCTGCTCGGGGTGCCGGCGGAGGACCGCGGCAAGCTGTTCGACTGGTCCAACAAGATGATCGGAAGCGACGACCCGGAGTTCGCCGACTACGACGCACTCACCTCAGCGGGCGAATTAATGTGGTACGCAATGCAATTAGCGGCCCGCAAAGCCGAAGATCCGGGTGACGATATCGTGTCGACGCTGGTGGCGGCCGGCGCCGACGGCGACGGACTCTCCGAGGCGGAGTTCGGCATGTTCGTGGTGACGCTCGGCATCGCCGGCAACGAGACGACTCGCAACTCGATCACGCAGGGGATGATGGCCTTCACCGACCACCCCGAGCAATGGGAGCTGTTCAAGACGCAGCGACCCAAGACCGCGGCCGACGAGATCATCCGGTGGGCCACTCCGATCACGGCATTCCAGCGCACCGCGCTGGCCGACACCGAGCTTGGTGGCGTCGCGATCACCAAGGGTCAGCGGGTGGTGATGTTCTACCGCTCGGCCAATTTCGACGAAGAGGTATTCGGCGATCCATATGCATTCAACGTCATGCGCAGCCCCAACCCGCACCTCGGATTCGGTGGCACCGGTGCGCACTACTGCATCGGCGCCAACCTGGCTCGCATGACGATCGACATCATGTTCAACGCAATCGCCGACCACATGCCCGACCTGGCTTCCGCCGGAGACCCGCAGCGGCTGCGCTCACCGTTCATCAACGGCATCAAACACTGGCAGGTCGACTACCAGCGCAGCTGACCTGTCACCTAGCGGCGCAGTCCTGTTCGCCGATAATCGAAGTCACGCATTGACGGTGAACGCTTCGATCGGCCGGTCGTATCCGCGCAGCTGCAACCGCCGCCGCGGTGAGCCTGCCACCAACTCGTCGGCCACTGCGGACGCGACGAGCAATTCCCCACCGGCGGCATGCTGTTGCATCCGCGCCGCGACGTTGACCGGGTCGCCGAGCGCGGTGAAATCGACCACCGCGTCCCCGACATTGCCGACGTAGGCGACACCCGCGTTGACCGCCACGCCCAGCTGCAGCCAAGGCCCCTCGTCGCCCCCGTACCCGACCGCGTCCAGCAGATCCCTCCCCGCCATCACCGCACGACGCCGGTAGTGGGGCCCGCTGATGCCCCGCACAAAGAAGGCCATGACCTCGTCGCCGATCAGCTTGTCGATCACCGCATCATGGCGCAGGAGCGTCTGCGTTGCGGCTGAGTAGAACCGGTTGAGCAACACGGCAAAGTCCGCGGCGTCGCCACGCCGGCCCAGCTCCGTGGAACCGCGAACGTCGGCGAACAACACCGCGACGTCCACCTCGGCGCCGCCCGGCGGAAGCGCGTCGCAACAGCGGCTGCACAAATTTGGGTTCTTGCGGGACGGGCTGAATCCGGCGGCAGCGAAAGCGCGTCCGACCAGCCCACCGAACGGGTTGTTGCACACCTTGCAACGCGGTTCGGACGGCAGATGGCGAAACACCCGCCGCGCCCTGACCAGAGACGCATGACCTTCCGTTAACACCCTGTCCCACGGCTGTTTTGGGGCTACAGCAGCGGTGTCGGGCGGGGAATCGAAAACAACCATGCCGAAATTGTCGACCCCGAGCCCTACCGGCACATGAGGCATCCGCCCCCAAAGCCGTCCGTTTGGCCGCCAACATCGGTTCGCCTGAACGCGCCTCGTTGACACCTATACAACGTGGCCATACATTGTTTGAAAGTTGTCCGCGCGCTTCGCGCGTCGCGGATTCCGGGCTAAGGAGACCGCCATGGCTGTCGGTACCGCTCCCGCAAGTGTTTTCGACGCCGATCTCCCCGCGTTGGACTACAACGCCGGGGAGACCCCCGCGGAGATCTACCCGCGCATCGAAGCCGTGCAGCGACAGGCCCCGATCGCGATCGGGCCATACGGACCCGCGGTGCTCTCGTACCCCCTGGTGCGCACTGTTCTTCGCGACACCCGATTCCAGATCCCGCCGGGCATCAATCTGCTCGTCCACGGCATCACGTCGGGCCCGTTGTGGGACAAGGTGGTCAACAGCTTGCTCTGCCTGGAAGGTGACGCGCACCATCGGCTGCGCGGTCTGACCTCCAAGGCATTCACCCCCAAAGCGACCCTGCGCCTGCACGACACGATGGCCGACCTGATGAACGAGCTCGTCGACGGCGTTGCCGACGCGGGGTGCTGCGACGTGGTCACCGCCATCGCCCGCCCCTACCCCGTGCCGATCATCTGCGCGCTGCTCGGCGCACCACGTGAGGATTGGCAACAGTTTTCGGTATGGGCCGACGAGATCTTCAAGGCCTTCAGCTTCAGTGCCGACATTCGCGAACTCGAGCCCGGCGTGATGCGCGCGTGGGGTGAGCTAGACGACTATGTCGACGGGATGGTCGCTCGACGCCGGCACAGCCTGACCGACGACCTGCTTTCCGATCTCATCCGCGCCGGGGAAGACGGAGATCGCCTCAACCCCGCCGAACTACGCATGCTTGCCGGAGGCCTGTTGTTGGCGGGAACAGACACCACCCGCAACCAGGTGGGCGCCTCGGTGCAAGTGCTGTGCGAGCACCCCGAGCAATGGGAACTTCTCACCGACCACCCCGAACTGGCGATGCGCGCGGTCGAGGAAACCATGCGCCACTCACCGATCGCCTGCGGGACGCTGCGGCTGGTGGTCGAGGATGCCGAGCTCGACGGGTACCTATTCCCGGCCGGCACCATGGTGTTGGTCAATACCGCTGCGGCCAACCGTGATCCCGATGTGTACGCCGACCCGCACCGCGTCGACATCACCCGCGAGGGGGTACCCCCGATCCTGACCTTCGGCGGTGGCATTCACTACTGCCTGGGCGCCAACCTGGCCCGCCGCGAGCTCGCCGAAGCGCTGAGGGTTCTGTCCCAACGGCTGGTGAACCCACGCATCGCCGGACCAGTGCCATGGAAGCCGATGGTGAGCTTGAGCGGACCGACTAGCCTGCCCATCGAGTTCGACGTGAATTGATAGGTGGCGTTCGGCCCGGCGGGTATGGTCCGAACGATGAAAGAGCGCAGGACATCCGACGGCGCGGTACTCGTTTCACCAGACAATTTCGCCCGGGCTGAAAGCGACTTGTATTTCGGCAATGTCGTCGCCGACGGCGGTTTCGGGACCTTCATGCACATCCGCGAGCTGACGCCACTGGACAATCAGCTGGTGGTGCGGCCCAACCGCGACACGCTGTATTCGGCGGGCGTCTTCGACCTCGAGGCCGGACCGTTGACGATATCGCTGCCGGATCCCGCCGGCCGGTTCATGTCGATGCAGCTGGTTACCGAAGACCACTACGTGCCGGCGGTGTGCTACGGGCAGGGCGAACACACCCTGACCCGCAACGACATCGGCACCCGGTACGTGGTGGCGATCGTTCGCACCCTCGTCGACCCCAATGACGACGCCGATCTGAACACCGTCCATCGACTTCAAGACGCTGTCGGGGTGCGACAGGACAACGCGGGTAGCTTCGAGATCCCGAAGTGGGACCCGGTCAGCCAGAAGGCCGTCCGGGACGCACTTGTTCAGCTGGGGGCCACGGTGCCTGATTCCGCAGCGATGTTCGGCGCCAAGAATGACGTCGACCCGGTACGGCACCTGATCGGCTCGGCAGTGGCATGGGGCGGCAATCCGGAAAAAGACGCCTTCTATTTCAGCGTCCATACACCCAACAATGACGGCGCCACGGTCTATCGACTCACCGTCGGCGAGGTGCCGGTCGACGGGTTCTGGTCGGTTACCGTCTATAACAAAGACGGCTACTTCACCCCGAACCCGCTCAACGCCTATTCGCTGAACAACATCACCGCGCAGCGGGACGGTGGCGGCGAGATCACCATTCAATTCGGCGGCTGCGATGCCGCGTCATCCAACTGCCTGCCGATCACTCCGGAATGGAATTACTTGGTCCGGCTGTACCGGCCGCATGAAGAGATCCTCAATGGCGGATGGACATTCCCAGCGGCCCAACCGGTTTCGTGATCGGCAATAGTGAGAAAGGCCGCACCAGTCGCGGTCGCACCGAACCCGTTTTACGCTCGTTGGTTACACGAAGTTAATGGGGGTTTGCTGATGCGTGCGGTCAAGGGGACATGTATGCCCAGGCGCCGGCTTGCCCTGCTCGGACCGGCGGCCTGTCTGGTCATCGCGTCCTGTTCGGAGACCGCGTCTCCACCGGCGATAACGACGACCTCGACTTCCACCTCGACGGCCAGCACCAGTTCGGCTCCCCCACCGTCGCCGGTGACTGGCCCCTTGGAGAAGGACTGGAAAAGCTACGGCGGAACGGCCTACTTCGGCTGCCCCGAGGAATTCTCGCTCAGCAAGTCCGCGCTCGAGGACATTCGTCCGAAAGTATTCGACACAAAAACAGGCCAGTACGTAGCGCCGCCCCTGCCCACGGTTCCCGTCGGCGAAAACGTCACCGGAGCCATGTGTGCGCTGGCGGGCACGGCGGACAACCTTTTGGTCGTCTACCTGGTGACGACCGTCAAAGCGGCGCAGCCGCCGGCACCCGAAGTCGCCAAGACCACCGCGTACGCCTTCGACTTCAAGACCGGACACCAGGTGGCTATGAAGGAGCTGCAGCCACCGGTTCCCGAGTTGACATTGACCGAGGCCAAGCAATGGCGGCTCGGCGCAACGACATCCGGTGCGGCATGGCTCAACGCCTTCACCGACGGACACGGCAGCACCTCGCCGCCACGGACCGTCATTCTGTCCGGTAGCGACTTGGCCATGGCGTGGAACGACCCTGCGGCCGCTCGCGTCTGGCAGGACGTGCTGTCGTTTCAGCGAAACACCCAGCCGGGCAAGCCCTCTGAAGTCCAGCTGCGCCGGCCGTCGGGCGAAGCGATCTATCAGGACAATGATGTGATCACGGTGGATGCCGAATTATCGGACGGTCCGGACAAGTTGGTGAAGATCACCCATCGAGACTCGCCCACCGTCGTGTCGACCATGTTTTTCGACCTGAACGCCAAGGCCGTGATCAAGGTAGGTGAATCCGATCGGATCTCCGGCGGTGGACTAACCGCGACGTTGTCGGATGGAAAGCTGTTCGTCGACGGCCGCGACTCGGCCGACTCGCAGTTCGGCTTCGGAGTGTGGAACCTGCGCACCCAGCACTGGGACTTGCTGAAGAATCGAGATGACGCCAAGGAGCTGCCGATCTCCAAAATGGCATTCTTCGGCGACCATCTCTACATCACGAACATCGGCGCAACGTACTCGGTGCTCGCCTTGCCTGCCCCCGATCCGGTCGCGACGAACTGGTCCGTCCGGCCCTTCGAGCGGATATCGGGATGGACGCTGGTCTGTCGCGGCGAAACCACCGCCGGTGGCGACTGCAAGGAGATCGTGATGGTGCAAGACCAGGACGGGCATTACCCCGGCCCCTGGTTCTAGGGCGGGCTCAACTCAGAGACCGATAACCTGCTTGGCGCGTTGAGTGTGCACCCACGGCTTTGCGGGTGGACAGCGCATAGCGCTGGAAATGCCATTATCAAAAAAGTGATAGTTCTTCTCGCATTGCGAGAGTACGTTACCGATGTATGAAAACGGTGCGCAGTTTCTGCCGTATTTGCACGTCGGTCTGCGGCATTCTGGTCGACGTCGACGGAGACGAGGTGGTCCGCGTTCGCGGCGACCAAGACCACCCGTTTTCGCGCGGTTACTGCTGCCCGAAGGGCCGGGCGCTGCCGCTGCTGCACCACCATCCGGACCGGCTGGAACGGCCGCGGATTCGGGTGGACGGGGCGCTGCAAGACACCAGCTGGGACACCTGTCTCGACGACCTGGGCACCCGACTCAAGGACATCATCGACCGCCACGGGCCCCAGTCGGTTGGCTTCTACTTCAGCACGATGGAAAGCGCCGGGTTCCGGATGGCCGAAGCCCTGCACGCCGCGATCGGCACACCCGCGAAGTTCAGCCCGCTGACCATCGACGGCACCGCCAAACCTCTGGTCTCCGATTTGGTGGGCGGATTCATGGGCCTGTCCGGCCGAACCGATTTGGACGAGTGCGATTTCCTGATGCTCGTCGGCGCCAACCCGGTGGTCTCCCACGGCCATGCGATCTCGATGCCCAACCCGACCGGCACGGTGCGCGCGATTGCCAGGCGCGGTCAGGTCTGGGTGATCGACCCGCGGCGCACCGAGACCGCGCGACTGGCCTCGGGCCATCTCGCACCGCGGCCCAGCACCGACCACGCGGTGCTGGCCTATCTGGTCCGCGAAGTTCTGCGCGACGGCATGAAATCGGATGTGCCGGTTCAAGGTATCGACGAACTGACTGCCGCGGTTGAGCCGTTCACTCTCGAACACACCGCGGCGTTCGCCGACGTTCCGGCGGCGGAGCTGACGCTGCTGCGTGAGGCGGTACGCGCCGCCAAATGCGTTGCGGTCGAGACCGGTACCGGCGTCACGATGACGGCCGAACGGGCCAACGTCACCCAGTGGCTCGCCTGGGTGCTGATGATCCTCACCGGCGCCATGAACCGGCCCGGCGGCACCTGGTTCCATCCCGGATTCGCTTACCAGCTCGAAACTTTCGGCGATCTGCTGCCGGTCACCCCAGTCGAGGGATCATTCGGCCCCGGTCCGCGCAGCCGCCCGGAGGCCCAGGCGTTCATCAACGAATGGCCGTGCGCGGTACTGCCCGACGAGATCGCGGCCGGGAACATCCGCGCCCTGATCAACGTCGGCGGCAGCCTGGTCACGTCGTTTCCCGAAACGGGCAAGTTGATCCCCGCGCTGCAGAACCTGGAAGTCTTCGCCACTACCGAGATCATCAACAACGAGACCACCGAGTTGGCCACCCACGTGCTGCCGACCAAGGATCCGCTGGAACGTCCCGACATCACCATTCACGACATCCTGAGCTCGCAGGTGTCGGTGCAATACAGCTGCGCGGTCGTCGATCCGGTCGGTGAGCGGCGATCGATGTGGTGGGTCTTCGCCGAAATCGGCAGGCGGCTGGGCTACGACCTAAGCAGTCTCGGCGACCCCGACACCAGCACCGACGACGACGTGCTCGCCGTCCTGCTGGCCGGAGCCCGCACCAAGTACGACGAAGTGGCCGCCACGGGCTGGGCGGAAGCGCCGCGCGAGCTTCCGGCGGCGTGGGTCGAGGAGCACGTCGGGCGGATGGGCGGCTGGCGGCTGGCGCCACCGCTGCTCGTCGATCAACTCGCCGCTCTCGAGCCGACCCCGCCGCTGGTGATGGTGCCGCGCCGGCAGCGCCGAAAGCTGAACGGGCAACTCGACTTTCTCGGCGAAGCCGCCGAGATCCTGATCAGCCCGCAGGACGGCGCCGCCGCGGGCGTCGTCAGCGGCCGTCGGGTAACCGTGCGCAGCGCCAACGGAGAGTTGACCGGCATCGCGAAGGTCGACGAAGCGATGCGACGCGGAGCGGTGTCGATCCCGCACGGCCACCACGATGCCAACGTCAATCGACTGACCAACAAAGACGACATCGACGTGGTGACCGGCATGGTGCGCTATTCCGGCATAGCCGTCAGCCTGCATCCTGCCTGAGATATCAAGAGCGTCAAGCATTTAGCCGCCGATTGGCCTGGGTGCCATCAGGTCGCCAAGAGATCCAGATAGCGCTGCAAAGTTCCGGCCTGCACCGTTTGCCGCTGCTCCAGCAACATCACACAGCGCAGGGCCAAGTCGAACGACCGATAGCAGTAGTGCGTGATGACGGCGAGATGCCTGAGTTGCTCGTCGCTCATCGAGTCCGCGCGGGTGAAGTCCCGCACGTAGACGATGTCAGCCTCCAGCAGCTGGTTGACGGGCTGGCGCGGATCCACGCACGGCGCAATCGGCCACAGCTTGATCGCGGGAAAGCAGTGCGGCACAAATCCCTGACCACGTAGCTCGGAATCTATGTCACCGAGAGTTGGCTGGTCCTTGTACAGGCTCACGAACGAAACCTCGGTCTGGATCGCCACTGTCTCAGCGAGTTTGACTGTCCCCCCTTGAAACACCGCGAGTTCGCCCCCTTGAACGTCAACCTTCAGGAAGTCGATGTGTTCAATTTCATCGATGTCATCGAGTCGGCGGGCTTGCACGGGTAGCCGTTGCACCACTTCCGCCGGGAGCTTGAGATACTCGAACACGTCCAGCGCCGCCGGGTCCGGTTCCAACAGGCTTGTCATCCCGGATCCACGACATACGTTGAGCGTGTGCGCATTTCCATCACCCACCGCACACGGGAGATAACGCTCGTGTGGGCCTTGGCGTCCCAGCAGCGTGTGCAGCGGTTGGTGCTGAGGCTCGAATCCCGTCACACGACATAGTCCCGCGCCAAGCATCGGCGTGTAAGGCGGTTCGGAATCGATCGGATTCGCACCGACGTCGACGACCTCGGTGCGGCGCTGCGGGGCCAGCAGGTTGTAGAAATCGGCGATTTCGCCAATGCCTTCCGGAAGGTTACCCGCCACCACGGAGTCAAGTATAGGTATACGACGCTTGCCTCCTCGAAAAGGCGAATCGCACAATAAGTCCGACACTAACCACGCAGATTCGGCCAGCCGGTCAGCAAGCTATGTATCAATTATGTTGCGACTGAGCTGCGGGAATGTCGCATAGTGTTTAATGTAAATAACTCTTGGCGCGGGAAAGCGCCGCACGAAAAATGCTGATGTAATTTTAATTAAGTCGCCCAACGTTGGACGATTCCCCCCACTCCCCGAGATGGAGGAATCCAATGTACAAACGTGAAACCGAACAATGCCGCAAGTGCCAGGGGCTCGCCGATGCCCTGGTCTGGTACCAGTACTCCTCGCGGGGAGACACGGTCGGGCGGATCATCCACCGGATCCGGTGCCGGAGCAATTGCATGGGACTGGTCGTGCACGGCCCTGGGGCACGCAGCTAATTCAGGCCGGCAGTAGATAGGCGACCGGTCGGCTACTATTGTCGTATGCCGCGGCCGCCGAATCCCGACGTGCGCCGTCGCCTTCTTGCGGCGGGCCTCGAACTGGTGCACGCACGCGGCTTCTCCGCCAGTGGCGTCAAAGACATCACCGATGCGGCTGGTGTGCCGAAAGGCTCGTTCTACGCCTACTTTCCGAGCAAGGAGGCTTTCGCCGCCGCGGTCCTCGCCCACCATTGGTCCGACATCGAAACGCGTTTGCTGCCAATGCTTGACGCGGACGGCACGGCGCAGCAACGAATCACCCGCTTCTTCCATGCACTCGCCGATGAACACGAGTCGGGCGATTTCCTGCTCGGCTGCCTGGTCGGCAATCTGTCCCTCGAACTCGGCGGTTGCAGCGAGCAGGTTCGTGCCGAGCTCGTTCGCATTCTCGACCGTTGGGACTCGGCCCTGACGGCGTGTGTGCGTTCCGGCCAGCGTGGCGCCGATGGCATCCGCGCAGATCTGGACGCGGCCGAGCTCGCCTCGCTACTAATCGAATCGTGGGAGGGCGCGGCCCTGCGCGGGAAGGTGACCCGCAGCCGAGCCCCGTATGAACGATTCGAAACGGTCACGGTGCCGTCAGTTCTGCGCTGATCCCGGTGTGATCGGGGAGACTCCACCACCTCTTGATTTATAGACGACTGGTCATCTATTCTTGGAGCACTACGAGCGTAAGGATCACCTCGATGGCCGACTTGTCTAGGTACGCCGAACCGGAGAACCCAGGGCTGCCAAGCGCCCACTTCCAGCTCGATCACCAGCGTGCCGCACTCGTCATCACCGACCCGCAGGTTGATTTCCTCAGCCCCGAAGGGGTCTCGTGGCCGGTGTTCGGTGAGAGTGTCCGCGACAACAACACCGTCGCGCACATCGGTGAACTGTTCGGAGCCGCGAAGCTTGCGGGTGTCACCGTCGCGGTGTCGCCGCACTACTTCTACCCGACGGACAGCCAGTGGCGGTTTGGTGATCCGCTCGAACAATTCATGATCAACGTCGGCATGTTCGGGCGCCGGGACGCGTACGCAACGGACGGCTTCGCCGGGTCCGGAGCCGACTTCCTGCCCGACTACCAGCACCACATTCACGACGGCCGAACCGTGATCGCCTCTCCGCACAAAATCGTCGGCCCCGAGTCCAACGACTTGGTGCTGCAGTTGCGCAAGCGCGGGGTCAGCCAGGTCGTCCTGGCAGGAATGGCGGCCAATCTGTGTGTCGAGGGGCACCTGCGCGAACTCATCGAACAGGGCTTCGAGGTGGCAGTCGTCAAGGACGCCACGGCGGGCCCACGACTGCCCGAAGGCGACGGCTACCTGGCCGCGCTGGTGAACTTTCGATTCCTCGCCAGCGTGGTGTGGACCACCGCCGAGGCGGTCACCCAGCTAACGAAACATGTTGTCACCGAATATCTTTTGACCAACAAGGAGGTCGAACAAAATGGAAACCATTGAAAATCTGAACCAGCACAAATTCGCCCTGAACAACGGTGCCGAGATTCCGGCACTCGGGTTCGGCACATTGCTTTCCGACCCCAACCAAACGCGCACTGCCGTTAAGACCGCGGTCGAGGTTGGGTTCCGCCACCTCGACGCCGCCGAACGCTATCGCAACGAAGCGCAAATCGGCGCGGCGCTCAAGGAGTTGTTCGCCGAGGGAACGGTCCGGCGTGAGGACCTCTTCGTGACCACGAAGCTGTGGAACAACAACCACCAGCCCAAACGAGTCAGGCCCGCGTTGCAGGCCAGCCTGGACCGACTAGGGCTGGACGCCGTTGATCTCTATCTCGTGCACACACCATTCGCCTTCGCACCCGGCGACGACCAGGATCCCCGCGACGCGCACGGAGCCGTCGTCTACGACGACGCAGTCACGTTGGAAGAGACCTGGGGCGCGATGGAAACCCTTGTCGACGAGGGACTTACCCGAACGATCGGCTTGTCGGATATCAGTGTTGAAGGCACCCGAAAGATCATCGACGCCGCCCGGATCAAGCCGGCGGTCGTCCAGGTCGAGTCACATCCCTATCACCCGCAATGGGAGCTGCACGAATTCCTTGAAACACAAGGCATCGTCATGTTGGCCTTCGCACCGCTGGGGCATGCGCTGGAGCCGCGACTGCTCGACGATCCGCTGATCGTCGAGATGGCCCGTCGGTTCGAAAAGACCCCTGCACAAGTGTTGCTGGCGTGGGGCATTCAGCGTGGCAGTGCTGTTCTCACATCGTCGGCCAACCCGCAACGCATTCGCGAAAACGCCGATGTCACCGCCCTTCCCGAAAGTGGGATCCGTGAGATCAACGAGCGCCTCGACACTCGCCATCGATTCAATTCCGTTCCAGACACTGGAGTTCCGGGATTTATAAGTCGTTGAGGCGGCGCGCATAGGTCGAATGTGCTGCGCGTGGCGAGAGTGCGTTCATAAAATGCGACATGGGCGTCGGCGCGATCCCGGCCTTCGTTCTGGTCAGCTCGCGGGCGAGCGTCTGCGCGCCGCCGGAAGCTAGACCAGCTGCAGACACTGTGAGTTAGGCGGTCACGTGAAAGCTTGGCAGGTCCACGGAATCGGCGAGCCGACCGATGTTTTGCGCGAAGTAGACCGGGATCTGCCGAGCCCGGGCGCCGAGCAAGTACGAATCCGCGTCGCGGCGGCGGGCCTCGGACTACCCGATGTGCTGATGTGTCGGGGCAGCTACCCGTTGACTCCCCCGCTGCCGTTTACACCCGGGCAGGAATTGGTCGGCGCCGTCACCGCGGTCGGACCGGGCGTCGACATCGCAATCGGCACCCGCGTGCTGGGTGTCAGTGACTTCGTCAGTGGCAACGGATCCTTCGCCGCCGAAGCCCTCGCGCACGCGAGCACCGTGTTCCCGGCTCCCGCCGGGATGGACGACTCCGCCGCGGCAGGATTTTGGATCCCCAACATGACGGCATGGATCGGCCTGATCGATCGCGGCGGACTCGAAGCGGGCGAACGCCTGGCGGTGCTCGGCGCCGCGGGCGGCAGTGGAATCGCGGCAGTCCAACTCGGGAAGGCTCGAGGCGCACGGGTACTCGCCGTCGTCAGCGACCAGCAGAGAGCAGAATTCTGTCGGTCCTTGGGCGCCGACCACGTTGTCGTCGCCCATGGCGAAACCGCTTCTGACGGAACACCACTCGCACAGGCGCTGCGCGAAGCGACGGACTGGGCCGGCCTCGATGTGGTCTTCGATCCCGTCGGCGGTGCGCAGGGCACCGCGGCGATGGGCACCCTGGCCCGCGACGGCCGGCATCTAGCCGTCGGCTTCGCCAGCGGCACCTGGCCAACCCCCGAGGTACCAATGATGGTCATGACGAATACGACCCTGGTTGGTGTGCTCGCGGCGGGCTACCGCCGCGAGCATCTCGAAGGGATCCTGCGCGGCCTCGAGGAATTGATCGACACCGGTGCTCTCCGGCACACGGTCGGTGAAACCTTGTCGTTCAACGACATCCCCAAAGCGCTCACGCGCCTTGGGGAACGAAAAGTCCTCGGAAAGATCGTCGCGGCAATCGACGGCAGTTGAGTGGCCAGGTGCGGCACACCCCGCCGCGGCTTGCGACTTGCACTGGTTGCTGCAGAACGTCGCCGAGAGGTTGCGACTGCTGTCGACGAATCCGTGATGGCAGTTCGTTCTGGATGTTGGTCGACCACGGGAGGGCCGAATTATGTCCCTCAGACCCGGGCGGACAGCCTGATCTGTGCGTCGAGGCACGATCCCAGGCGTTCGTCGACTGGCACCGGGGCGCCCGAACCTGGCGGGATGTGCTGCGAACCGGCGATATCACCGTCAGTGCCCACAGTCGCTTCGTCGCGCATTTCCGAAATGGAACCTGCATGCGCCCGTCGCCCCGGCCTCTAGCCAATTGGCGGGCTGAGCCATGGCTGGTTCGTCCGCCGCTTGCGGGACCAGGCTCGGTAGGCGAGGTAGCCCACCGACACAGCGAGGCCTCCGGTACTGATCAGGCCCAGCATCGTTCCGCGGGTGCATGCATTCAGTACGAACAGGGCCAGGAACAGCACGGCCATCCCGGTGTAGAACGCCGTCCCATACCGGACTCCGGTAGCCGTGTCGACAGCGCTGATCGCCGCCGTCGTCAGTTCGAACGGTTGCCCCGGCGGGGGCGCCGCAGTGCTGAGCCCAGCAGTCAATCCTCGCCACTGGACGGCTGCCTGTAGCAGCTGGTCGGCGGACACCTTCAGCTCGTTCGTCCCCATCCGCCGAACTTTAGGGCGGGTGCGTGCCGGCCGGTAATCACCCAATAGCGCCTGGGCAAACCGACATTCACAAGTCGTGGACGTCTACGGGCCAGCAACGCTGAGGTCACAGGATGCGCCTAGGGCGCAGACCCCCTCGGCGGACGGGAAATATGCCTTGAGCTGCAACAATTTTGGTGGCAGGTACTGGATTCGAACCAGTGTAGGCGTAAGCCGACGGATTTACAGTCCGCTCCCATTGGCCGCTCGGGCAACCTGCCGCCTAGCAGGGTACAACGAGCGGGTAGACAATTCACAAACGGCTAGGAGCAACGAGGAAGGGCGATTGCATGGCGGACTCATCGTTCGACATCGCCAGCAAGTTCGATCGGCAAGAGGTGGACAACGCACTCAACCAGGCCGCCAAGGAGTTGGCCACCCGCTTCGACTTTCGCGGCACCGACACCACGATCGTGTGGAAGGGCGACGAGGGCGTCGAACTGACCTCGTCGACCGAGGAGCGCGTCAAGGCCGCGGTCGACGTATTCAAGGAAAAGCTCATTCGTCGCGACATCTCCATGAAGGCCTTCGACGCGGGCGAGCCGCAGGCCTCGGGCAAGACCTTCAAGGTCAGCGGGACTCTCAAGCAAGGCATCGACAGCGAGAACGCCAAGAAGATCACCAAGCTGATCCGCGACGACGGGCCCAAATCCGTCAAGACGCAGATCCAGGGCGACGAGATCCGGGTGACCAGCAAGAAGCGGGACGACCTGCAGGCGGTCCAAGCGCTGCTCAAGCAGGCCGACGTGGCGGTGGCGCTGCAGTTCGTGAACTACCGCTAGCCAGCGCTCCTGCATTCGGTTCGTGCAGTAAACTGCACTGCACGAACCGAATGCAGGAGCTTGCCATGAAGCCCACGGTCGCCGAGCTGGACGCCGCGAACCGGCGCCTGCGCGACAGCGCCCACGCCGTGGGCGTCGCCCTGTCCTCGGTCACGGTGTACACCGAGCCCGCCGTCGCTCGCGCCGTGCAGGCCGAACTGAACCTCTACGCCCGTATCGAAGCCGAGTTCGGGATGCTGACCAGCACTGAAGCGGGCAAACGGATGGGGTCGCGATCCAGCGCCCCCCGCAATCTGGCCACCACCGCGCGGCGCAACAAGACGCTGGTGGCGGTCCGCCAGGGAAATTACCTCTCCTATCCCGGCTTTCAGTTCGGCCCGGACGGAAAGCCGCTGGCCGTGATCGCACGTCTGCTCCAGGTGGCCGACGACAGCGGCTGGTCGGAGGCGGGTCTGGTCCAGTGGCTCTGCTCGCCGACCAGCTACCTGGACGAGGCCCGGCCCGTCGACCATCTCGTCACTGATCCGGACCGCGTCGTCGCGGTCGCCGGGGAGGCTCTGGCCGTCTCTTGGTAAGAGGATCAGTGAGGCGACCGCCGAACCCCTTCGACCCGGCCACCGACACCCTGCCGGAAGGGCACCTGCTCTACCGGGTCCTGTCAGCCACCCGAACCGCCACCGACTTCAACCCCGGCTACGGCGCGCGGACCCGGTTCGGCTTCTTCGGCGCGCCGGTGGTGCCGATCATGTACGCGGCCGACACCGAAGACGCGGCCATCGCCGAGACGCTGCTGCACGACATCCCGGCCTCCGGCGGCCTACTGCCGTACGACCAATACGCGACCAAGGTGCTGGTCCGGCTCAAGGTCGAGCGGCAGCTGCGCGTCGCCGTTCTGCACGGCACCGGGCTGCGGCGCCTGAAGGTGACCGCCAGCGAACTCACCTCAAGCCCGGCCTCCAGCTATGCCAGCACGGTGCGCTGGGCGCAGGCCGCGCATGACGCCGGGTTCGACGGGCTGGTGTGGATGTCCCGGCAATGCAACGACACCTTGGCGTACGTCTTTTTCGGCGACCGGTGCGCTCAGGCATTTACCCAGGACCCGTCGCACGCACGCATCTTCGCCAGCCCCGCCGACCAGATCTGGCTGATCGACCGGTGCGCGCCCTGGCACGTCGACGTGCTGATGGAGCCGTCGTAACACGCACTAGTCAGGGCTGCTGGCCCCGCCAACCGGTGGGTGCCTAATGTAGTGGCGAGTCCCACACCCCAAGCGAGGTTCACGATGACCGTGACTCCCCAGCAGGCCGCCGGCCGTGCGCCGGCCGAGGCCGGCTACTACGACGTCGTCATCATCGGCGCCGGCATCTCCGGCATCGGCGCGGCTTACCGAATCGCCGAGCGCAACCCCTATTTGACGTACGCGGTCCTGGAGCGCCGCGCGCAGATCGGCGGGACCTGGGATCTGTTCCGGTATCCCGGTGTGCGCTCGGACAGCAGCATCTTCACGCTGTCGTTTCCCTTCGAGCCCTGGACCCGGAAGGAAGGCGTCGCCGACGGCGAGCACATCCGCGAGTACCTGGCAGCCACCGCGCACAAGCACGGCATCGACCGCCACATCAAGTGCAACAGCTATGTCCGTTCTGCCGACTGGGATTCGTCGACCGACACCTGGACGATCACCGTCGAGCAAGCCGGCGTCCCCACGATCTACCGCAGCAGGTTCGTATTCTTCGCCTCCGGCTACTACAACTACGACGAGGGTTACACCCCGGAGTTTCCCGGCATCGAGCGGTTCGGCGGCACCGTCGTCCATCCCCAGCACTGGCCCGAAGATCTGGACTACGCCGGCAAGAAGGTTGTGGTGATCGGCAGCGGCGCCACCGCGGTCACCCTGCTCCCCTCGCTGTCGCAGCGGGCCGCGAAAGTGACCATGCTGCAGCGCTCGCCGACCTATCTGATCTCGGCACCGAAGTACAGCAGGGTCACGACTGTCGCGCGTGCCCTGTTGCCGCGCAAAGCTTCTCATCTGGCTATCCGGGTATACAACGCGTTGACCGAAGCGGTGTTCTTCTTTATCTCCCGCAAGCTGCCTGGCTTGATCAAGTCACTGCTGCGGCACAAGGCAGTCGATAGCCTGCCCGACGGGTACCAGGTCGACGTCCACTTCAAACCGCGATACAACCCGTGGGACCAGCGGATGTGCCTGATCCCCGACGCCGACTTGTACAACTCGATCGCGCAGGGCTGCGCCGAGGTCGTCACTGATCACATCGACCATTTCGACGCGACCGGTATCGCGCTGACATCCGGCACGCACCTCGACGCCGACATCATCGTCACCGCCACCGGCCTGCAACTGCAGGCTTTCGGCGGGGCAGCGATCAGCATCGACGGCGAAAAGGTCGACCACCGAGAACGTTTCGTCTACAAGGCGCACATGCTCGAAGACGTGCCCAACCTGTTCTGGTGTGTGGGCTACACGAACGCCTCCTGGACACTGCGGGCCGACATCACGGCCCGTGCTACGGCAAAGCTGATGGCGCACATGGCTTCTCACGGCTACACCCATGCCTATCCGCACCTGGGCAACGAGCCGATGGGCGTGAAGCCGTCCTGGGACATCAACGCTGGATTCGTCAAGCGCTCGGCGCATCAGTTGCCCAAGTCGGGCACCAAGCGGCCGTGGAACGTGCGGCAGAACTACCTCGCCGACGCCCTCGATTACCGGTTCGACAGGATCGAGGAGGCAATGGAATTCGGCCGCGTCGCCGACCGGGCGTCGGTCGCGGGCTAGACCGCTATCCTGCCGCCGGCGGCCTGGCCATGACCGACGGCTTGAACCCGTAGGTCGGAGCGTTGCGCCAGACGCTTTGTTGGCCCATCGACCCGAACGGCGCCATCGGCAGTGCGTTCATCCCGTTCGCGGCCACCGGAGCCCCTGTCGCCGCGCTGACCAGAGTCGGCATCCCCGGGTTGGTCACCGCGGTCACCGGGGCCCAGCTGGGCGGGACCGACAGCGCGCCTATCGGAATCGCACGCCCCACACCGGCTGCCGCCGCCCCGGCGTTCCCCAGGCCGGCACCGGCCGCGCCCAACGCATTGGCACCGCCCTCAACCGCCTTCACCGCAGCCGGCACCGCCGCCTTCGCGAACGAGCTCATCGCCGTGATGCCATTGCTGATCTGGCCGAAGGACTGTGCGGTCTGCACGCCCACCTGGCCCGAAGAGATATAGGGGACAAAGTATTTCGAGTACATCGCGGCGAGGTCGTCGAACGGCGTGTTGGCCGAGATCCAATCATCGATCGGCTTGAGGTTGCCGAAGGTGGCTTGAGGCGGACTGTTTGGCGTGTCCGCGCTTGCCGCCAGTTCCTGGGCACCGTTCTGGGACGAGTTGGCAACGGCTTGCGCGACGGCGGCTTCCTGTTGGCCCGCCGCGGCCGGGTCGACCGCTTCGGTTGGCTCCTCGAAGTCGCTGAACTGTGTCGCGGTCACCGAGGACGCCACATATCCATACATCGCCGCGGCATCTTGCGCCCACATCTCGTAGTACTCCGCCTCTACGGCCGCGATAGCAGCGGTGTTCTGCCCTAACACATTCGTCGCAATCAGCTCCGCCAGCAGCAGGCGGTTGGTCGCGATCACCGGTGGGGGCACCGCCGCGGCAAACGCCGCCTCGAACGCGGCCGCGGCCGTCGCCGCCTGGCTGCCCGCCAGCTCGGCGCTCACGGCACTGCTTTGTAGCCACGCCACACACGGAGCCGTCGCCGCTGCCAGCGCCAACGCCGACGGGCCCGACCACGGACCACTGGTCAGCGCGGAAATGATCGACTGAAAAGAAGACGCATTGAGGTGCAACTCGGCGGCCAGCCCATCCCAGCCCGCCGCGGCGGCCAACAACGAACCCGGCCCCGGGCCGGCGTACAGACGCCCCGAGTTGATCTCCGGAGGCAACAGCGCGTAGTCCATGTCGCTATCCCTGCCTGCTCAGAGCGCCGACGCCGCGGCGCTGGCCGCTTCGGTGGCCGCGTAGGAGCCAGCGCTCTCCGCCAGCGTGGCCGCCAGCAGCTGATGAATCGCGACAGCCCTGGCCGCCAGCGCCTGGTACCGCACCGCATGGGCGGCAAACTGCACCGCCGTCCGCGCGGATACCTCGTCGGCGGCCGCGGGAACGACCCCGGTGGTCGGGCCGGCGGCGGCCGCATTGCCGACGCCCAGCGCCGCGGTGATCGACGCGAGATTGCTCGCCGACGACGACAGCGCCTCTGGATAGACAGTTACGAAGGACATACCGTTTCCCTTCAGCGATTCATGTGTCCGGTTGCCGCGAAACGCTAAACGAGGGCCCCGGAAATTGAAGGGGCTCGATTGCTTGAAATTGACGCTGAACTTGCGCTTTCGCCAACACTCATACTGATTTTTAGTGACACGAGTTTCGGCACCGATTAATGCGTCAACCCATGTGGAGACGTCTGGCCAGTAGCTTTGAGTGGCTTCGCATTTGAACGAGATCGCGACAATGCCTGTCTTATGGTTTCGATATAGCCGCGGCAATTTGCCTTACAAAACTAATTAACCTCGCCGGGAACTTATGAACTATCGGTGCGCGGGATACATTTGCCGCTCCGGGTTCTTATCAAACGCAAAAGTTTTCGTGGATAGATATGAATTTCGTGTGGAATGGCGGCAACACGGTGGCCGGCCGCCCGCGGTGTGTAGATTCTGCGGCCGCCGACCCGCGCCCACACTCGCCAGTGAACCGCTACGACGTGAATCGCTACTAAATGTGAGGTTTCGGCAATACGCTGAACGCCATGGCAGCCGAGAAGCGCGAACCCAAAGTCGTTGTCCTTGGCGGTGGTTCCTGGGGAACCACCGTGGCGTCCATTTGTGCACGCCGCGGGCCGACGCTGCAGTGGGTGCGCTCGGAAGAGACCGCCAACGACATCAACAAGAAGCACCGCAACACGCGCTACCTCGGCAATGACGTCGTGCTCAGCGACACACTGAGCGCCACCACCGACTTCGCCGAGGCCGCCAACTGTGCCGATATCGTCGTGATGGGCGTGCCCTCGCACGGATTCCGCGGTGTACTTACCGAATTGGGAAAAGAGCTGCGGCCGTGGGTGCCGGTGGTGTCGCTGGTCAAGGGACTCGAGCAGGGCACCAATATGCGGATGTCACAGATCATCGAGGAAGTCCTGCCGGGCCACCCGGCCGGCATCCTGGCCGGGCCGAACATCGCGCGCGAGGTGGGCGAGGGTTATGCGGCCGCTGCCGTGCTAGCCATGCCCGACCAGCATCTGGCCACCCGGTTGTCGGCGTTGTTCCGCACCAGGCGATTTCGCGTGTACACCACCGACGACGTGATCGGCGTCGAGATGGCCGGCGCTCTGAAGAACGTCTACGCCATCTCGGTGGGGATGGGTTACTCCCTGGGCATCGGTGAAAACACCCGGGCCCTCGTAATCGCCCGCGCGCTGCGCGAGATGACGAAGTTGGGCGTGGCGTTGGGCGGGAATCCGGACACCTTCCCCGGGCTGGCCGGTCTGGGCGATCTGATCGTCACGTGTACCAGCCAGCGCAGCCGAAACCGGCACGTCGGTGAGCAACTCGGTTCGGGCAAGCCGATCGACGAGATCATCGCCGCGATGAACCAGGTCGCGGAGGGCGTTAAGGCCGCCAGCGTGATCATGGAGTTCGCGAACGAGTTCGGGCTGAGCATGCCGATCGCCCGCGAAGTCGACGCGGTGATCAACCACGGCTCGTCGGTCGAGCAGGCCTACAGCGGCCTTATCGCCGAGGTCCCGGGCCACGAAGTGCACGGCTCCGGCTTCTAGTCGAGCCCGAATAACCTTAAGCCGCCGGGCAATTCGCGGCCCAAGCGCTAGCCACGCGCCATCGCTTCCAACCGGCGGATGCGGTCCTCGATCGGCGGATGCGTCGAGAACATCGAGCCGATGCGGTCACCCGCACGGAACGGGTTGGCGATCATCAGGTGTGCCTGGCTGGCCAGCTGCGGCTCGGGCGGCAGCGGGGCCGCCTGCACGCCGCCGGAAATCTTGCGCAGGGCCGATGCCAACGACAGCGGGTCGCCGGTCAGCAACGCGCCGGACTCGTCAGCCTGGTACTCCCGGGATCGCGATACGGCCAGCTTCACTACGGTTGCCGCGATGGGTCCGAGGAGCGAAACCAGCAGCAGCGCAAAGGGATTCCCGCTATCACGGTTGCCGCCGAACATGCCGGCCCAGATGGCCATGTTGGCCAGCGCCGTGATCACGCCCGCCAGCGCGCCGGCCACGCACGAGATCAGGATGTCGCGGTTGTAGACGTGCGACAGCTCGTGGCCCAGCACGGCGCGAAGCTCGCGCTCGTTGAGAATGTCCAGGATCCCGGTGGTGCAACAAACGGCGGCATTGCGCGGGTTGCGCCCGGTGGCGAAGGCATTGGGGGCGTTGGTGTCGCTGATGTAGAGCCGGGGCATCGGCTGGTGCGCGGCGGTGGCCAGCTCGCGCACGATCCGATAGATCATCGGTGCCTGCAGTTCGGAGACCGGCTGGGCATGCATCGCCCGCAACGCCAGCTTGTCGCTGTTGTAGTACGTGTAAACGTTCATGCCGATGGCGAACATCAACGCCAGGAACATCGCCGTTCTGCCGAACAACGAGCCCACGAACACGATCATCGCGGACATGCCGGCCAACAACAGGAAGGTCTTCAGCTTGTTGGCGTGCGGATGCCAGGTCATCGGTGTCCTCCTTGAGAAGACATGGGCGAACTCGTTCATTGCTTGACTGCTGTCAATTGAACGCCCGAAACAACCGTCCGGGTTCCACGACCCGCTAGCCGTGCCGGCTGATCGTGTAGTCGATCAGCGTCTGCAGCGCACGACGACCCGCAACGTCGGGCAAAAGTCCCAGCTCATCGTGGGCTTTGGCGGCGTACTGTGCCAGAAACTCCTTGGCCTGCGCCATGCCGGGCGACGCACGCAGCAGCCCCAATGCCTCGGCCACCGCGTCGTCGTCTTCGACGGGTCCGGCCAGCAGCTCGCGCAGCCGATCCCCGTCGGGCCCGGGCTGTTGCAGCGCGTACACCATCGGCAGGGTGTGCACGCCTTCGCGGATATCGGTTCCGGGCAGTTTGCCCGACTCATGCGAATCGCTGTCGATGTCGATGATGTCGTCCGAGATCTGAAACGCGGTGCCCACAATGCCGCCGAGCCGACTCAGCCGAGCGACCTGCTCCTCGTCGGCACCAGAGAACATCGCGCCGAACTGGCCGGCCGCCGCGATCAGGCAGGCCGTCTTCTCGTACACCACCTTCAGGTAGTGCTCGATCGGGTCCGCCCCCTCGGCCCCTTTGTCAATGCCACGGGTTTCACGCATCTGCCCGGTCACCAGCTGAGCGAACGTCTCAGCGATCAGCCGCACCGCGTCCGGCCCCAGCCGCGATACCAGTCGCGACGCCGTGGCGAAAAGGTAGTCGCCGGCCAGGATCGCGACGTTGTTGCTCCAGCGCACATTGGCGGTCTGGGCGCCCCGGCGAACTTCGGCCTCGTCCATCACGTCGTCGTGATAGAGCGTGGCCAGGTGGACCAGTTCGATGACCGCACCGGCAATTGTGACGTCCACCGCATCCGGGTTGGGCCCGATCTGCGCGGAGAGCACGGTGAACAACGGCCGGAACCGCTTGCCGCCGGCCTTGAACAAATGCATCAGCGAGTCGGTCATGATCTCATCGGCGCTGCGCAGCTCGACATCCATCAGCTGCTCAATCTTTCCGACGCCGTCTCGGACCGTCGCGGCGAACGCGGCGTCGCCAAAATCGATGCCCGCCACCACCGTCGCGGGAGTCTTCACCCGACCGACCATATTCGCCGGAGTACTCACGCGACCAACATACTGGTGGGCGTGCAGACCAAGGCAGACGTGGTGGTCGTGGGCGCCGGACCGGCCGGTTCGGCGGCCGCTGCCTGGGCGGCTCGCGCGGGCCGCGACGTTCTCGTCGTCGACTCCGCCAGCTTTCCCCGCGACAAGCCCTGTGGCGACGGGCTGACGCCGCGCGCGGTCGCCGAACTGGAACGGCTGGGGCTTGGCGACTGGCTGGACACCCGTATCCGGCATCGGGGCCTGCGGATGAGCGGGTTCGGCGGCGAGATCGAAGTGGATTGGCCCGGCCCGTCGTTCCCGTCGACCGGCAGCGCGGTGGCCCGCCTCGAACTCGACGACCGGATCCGCAAGGTCGCCGAGGAATCCGGGGCGCGCATGCTGCTCGGCACCAAAGCCATGGGTGTGCACCACGACTCGTCGAGGCGGGTGACCTCGCTGCTGTTGGCCGATGGCACCGAGGTGGGCTGCCGGCAGTTGATCGTCGCCGACGGAGCCCGCTCGCCGCTGGGCCGCAAGCTGGGCCGGCGCTGGCATCAAGAGACGGTGTATGGCGTCGCGGCCCGTGGGTATCTGACCACCGATCGCAGCGAGGACCCCTGGCTGACGTCGCATCTGGAGCTTCGCTCACCCGACGGTGCCGTGCTGCCCGGGTACGGCTGGATCTTCCCGCTGGGCAACGGCGAGGTGAATATCGGCGTCGGAGCGCTGTCGACGTCGAAGCGGCCGGCCGACCTGGCGCTGCGCCCGCTGATCTCCTATTACACCGACCTGCGCCGCGACGAGTGGGGCTTTACCGGTGAGCCGCGGGCGATCTCGTCGGCGCTACTGCCGATGGGAGGCGCGGTTTCCGGGGTGGCCGGGCCGAACTGGATGCTGATCGGCGACGCCGCGGCCTGCCTGAACCCGCTCAACGGCGAAGGCATCGACTACGGGCTCGAGACCGGACGGCTGGCCGCCGAGCTGCTGGACTCCGGCGACGTCTCGAAAGTGTGGCTGGCGCTGCTGTCCGACCACTACGGCCGCGGTTTCTCGGTCGCGCGCCGGCTGGCGCTGCTGCTGACCTTTCAGCGGTTCCTGCCCACGACGGGCCCCATCGCGATGCGGTCCACCACGCTGATGACCATCGCCGTGCGGGTGATGGCCAACCTGGTCACCGATGACGACGCCGACTGGGTGGCGCGAGCGTGGCGCGGGTGCGGCCGATTCTCGCGGCTCATCGATCGCCGAACACCCTTCAGCTGAAACAACTTCCTACACCGCGAACTCAACCATGCGCGCTATATCAACTTCATTGACATACATCAGGCTGATTGATATATCTGGAGGCATGACTCAGCCAACTGATTTCGAGTTCGAATCGGCCTACCGCGGTGAATCCGCGCAGTTTGGCCAGGGAGCGCGCCCGCCATGGAGCATTGGCACCCCCCAACCGGAGCTGTCTGCGCTGATCGACCAGGGCAAGTTCCACGGTGACGTGCTCGACGTGGGTTGCGGGGAAGCCGCTATCTCGCTAACGCTGGCCGAGCTCGGGCACCACACCTTGGGACTGGACCTGTCGCCCACCGCGATCGAATTGGCCCGCCGCGAGGCCGCGAATCTTGGCCTGCCCAAGGCCACCTTCGAGGTCGCCGACATCAGTTCGTTCACCGGACACGACGGCCGGTTCGGCACCATCGTCGACAGCACCTTGTTCCACTCCATCCCGGTCGAGGCACGCGAGGGCTACCAGCAGGCGATCAGTCGCGCCGCCGCTCCCGGCGCCTCCTACTTCGCCCTGGTCTTCGACAAAGCCGCCGTACCGGAAGGCCCGATCAATGCGGTGACCGCCGACGAACTGCGCGACGCGGTGTCCAATTACTGGGTGGTCGACGAGATCCGGCCGGCCCGCATCTACGCCAACCTGCCGGACAGCTCTCCCGAGGTGGGGTTCGTCGGAGTTCGCAACGAATCCAATGGTCTGAAGTCGGTCAGCGCGTGGCTATTGACGGCGCATCGGGACTGATCGTCCGTGAGACCGAGTCGTTGTCGCGGTGTATAGTCCGGCTAATGAGGGGTACCAAGCTGCTTACCAGCGTCGCCGTGGCGGCGGCCGCCATTTCGCTGGCCGCGCCCGGACTGGCCGACCCAACAACGCCGCCGTTGCCGCCTCCGGCTCCGACGCCGCCCCGGACGCCGTCGCCACCCACCGACAACGACGCCCCGTTCAAGCAAACCGTCAACGGCTTCGGCATCTACCAGCCGCAAGACCAGCTGGCGTGGCTGGGCAAAATCACTTGCGACCGGTTGGGCAGGGGCGTCGACCACGACGCGTATCAGTCGGCGAACTTCATCCAGCACAACCTGCCGCGCGGCACCAGCCAGGGGCAGGCGTTCCAGTTCCTCGGCGCGGCCGTCGACCACTACTGCCCGGACCAGGTGGGCGTGGTGCAGGCCGCCGGGAGCCACCCGAACTAGTCAGCGCAGGGGCTTATGCCCCGCATGCAGGGCCACGATTCCGCCGGTCAGGTTGCGCCACCGCACGCCCGACCAACCCGCCTGTGCCATCTGCTCGGCCAGAGCCGCCTGATCGGGCCAGGCCCTGATCGACTCCGCGAGATACACGTAGGCATCGGGATTGCTCGACACCGTCTGCGCCACCCGTGGTAACGCACGCATCAGATATTCCTTGTAGACGGTGGCGAACAGCGCATTGGTGGGCGTCGAGAATTCACACACCACCAGGCGTCCGCCGGGCCGGGTGACGCGGGCCATCTCACGCAGTCCCGCCTGCGCATCGGCTACGTTGCGCAATCCGAAACTGATTGTGACGGCATCGAATACACCGTCGGCGAACGGCAGTTTGGTGGCGTCGCCGGCGACCTTGGGCACCTTGCGCGCACCGCCGGCCGCGAGCATGCCGACCGAAAAGTCGGCCGCCACGCACCACGCCCCGGATTTCTCCAGCTCGACCGTGGACACCGCGGTGCCCGCGGCCAGATCGAGCACCTTGTGGCCGGGCCGGATCCGCAGCGCCGCGCGGGTGGCTCGCCGCCAATACCGGTCCTGGCCCAGCGACAGCACGGTGTTGGTCAGGTCGTAACGACGGGCGACGCCGTCGAACATCGACGCGACCTCCCGGGGATCCTTGTCCAAGGCCGCGCGATTCACGACGACGACGCTACCCGGCCCATCCGGCTGGCTCGGGAATGGTGCGCCGACAAAAGCGTTACCCTACGGCGTGAGCGAAAAAGTTTGGTTTATCACCGGTACATCACGTGGGTTCGGTCGAGAGTGGGCGATCGCCGCGCTGGAGCGAGGCGATCGGGTCGCCGCCACCGCGCGTAACACCACATCGCTGGACGACTTGGTGGCGAAGTACGGCGACGCGCTGCTGCCCATCGGGCTCGACGTCACCGACCGTGACGCGGATTTCGCGGCGGTCAAGCAGGCTCACGACCATTTCGGTCGCCTCGACATCGTGGTGAACAACGCCGGGTACGGCCATTTCGGGTTCGTCGAAGAACTGTCCGAACAAGACGCACGCGACCAGTTCGAGACGAACGTGTTCGGCGCGCTGTGGATCACCCAGGCCGCATTGCCCTATCTGCGCGAGCAGCGCAGCGGCCACATCGTCCAGGTGTCGTCGATCGGCGGCATCACCGCGTTTCCCCTCGTCGGCATGTATCACTCGTCCAAGTGGGCGCTGGAGGGCTTCTCGCAGGCACTGGCCCAGGAGGTCGCGCCCTTCGGTGTGCACGTCACACTGATCGAGCCGGCTAGCTTCGACACCGACTGGTCCGGCCCGTCGGCGAGGCACTCGCAGCCGCTGTCCGCCTATGACGAAGTGCGCGCCGCCGTCCAGGCCGAGCGCAGTCGGCGCTGGGCTTCTCCCGGCAGTCCGGCGGCGTCAGCGGCCGCGCTGTTGAGGGTGGTGGACGCCGAGGAGCCGCCGCTGCGAGTGTTCTTCGGCGCTTCGCCGCTGCAGACCGCAAAGGCCGACTACGAGAACCGGTTACGGACCTGGGAGCAGTGGCAGCCGGTGGCCGAGCTGGCGCAGGGCTAGCGGCGCAGCGTCACTCTCCTTGCGCGTAGCGTCGTTGCGAGATACGAGCCCGCGCCCTAGCGATCGGCGACTGCACGGCCGTGTAGTGGCCGAGCAACTCTTCACAGATGGCGGGCCAAGTGCGCGCCAGCACGCTTTTGCGCGCAGCCTGCGAATAGCGCGGACGTTCTTGCAGCAGATGTCCGACCGCATCGGGCAGCCGCTGCTCGAATTCCTGGACACCCAACAGCAATCCGGTGCGCCACGGAGTGACGAGGTCACGCGGCCCACCGGCGTCCGGGGCGATCACCGGCAATCCCGAGGCCAGCGCTTCTTGCACGACTTGGCAGAATGTCTCGTGCTCGCCGGTATGCACGAAGACGTCCATGCTGGCGTACGCCGCGGCGAGGTCCGGCCCGTACATGGCGCCGGTGAAAACCGCTGTGGGCATGGCTGATTGGAGCTTACGTTCGTCGACACCGTCTCCGACGATGACGACCCGCACGTCGCCGGCCGCCGCTAGCCCGGCGAGCCGCTCCACATGCTTCTCCGGCGCCAGCCGGCCCACGAATCCGACGATCGGCTTGCCGTCCGGCGACCAGTGCCGCCGCAGCGCCTCGTCGCGCGCCGACGGCGCGTACCCCATGATGTCGACTCCGCGCGCCCAGTGATGGACTCGGGGAATTCCATGGGCGACAAGGGATTCCATGGTGGCAGTGGAGGGAGCCAGGGTGCGATCGGCGAGGCGGTGCAGGTGGCGGAACCACGCCCACGCCGTCCGCGTCGCGATCCCGATCCCGTAGCTCTCCGCGAATCCCGGCACGTCGGTTTGGTAGACGGCGACGGTCGGCACCCCAAGGTAGCGCGCGGCGCGCACGCCGCCGTAGCCCAGCAGTGCCGGCGAAGCCAGATGCAGCACGTCGGGCGCAAACCCGCGCAGCACCTTGAGCAGTCGCGGCCTGGGCACACCGAGCGGCAGCGTGGTCACCTTCGGAAACATCCGCGACGGCACCCGGTGCACCCGGATGCCGTCGTGAATGCGCTCGGCGGGAGGTTCGCCGGCCGGGGTGTCGGGAGCGATGACCAGAGCTTCGTGGCCGGTTCGGCGCAGATGCTCTAGCACTCGAACTACCGAGTTACTGACACCGTTGACATGTGGCAGGAAAGACTCTGCGACGATCGCAACGCGCACAAGACCACAATGTCAGAACTGCCTGTCGATAAGGTTGCCGACGGGCATACGGGGCGCAAAATCTGCTGCTAAACGCCCGATCCGTCTTTGCTGATCACATTTTCGGCCACATCACGCCGATCCAGTCGCTTGTCTAGCAGCGCCAGGCCTACCAGCACAACCATTGCAATCAGCCAGCTGACCACCGCGATCGACCCCGCCGGGATTATCGCCAGCCCTGCGTTGCGGTGCTGCACCCGAACCAAGTTCGGATCATTCTTGTTGTATTCGACGTATATCCGCATACCCGTGGCTAATTCGGACGGATATAGGACGCCGAGCTCGGGCCGGTAAGTGACTCGCTCGGGTGTGACGAATTCGATGGTGGACCGGCGCGGCCCGGCACTGAGCACCTCGGCCTGCGCTACACCCATGTTGTGTTGAATCGCGAGGTCATCGCGCCAGGCGCCGGCTACCAACAGCACCGACTGCAGCGTGACCAGACCGGCGACGATCAGCACCGCAATCCGGCTGATTCGCAACGCAATCCGCACCGGGGTCCTCGGCCGTTCATCGCTGCGGCCGTGGATCAGAATGCGCAGCAATGCTTTTGGGGACTTCACAGCGCGGCCTTGATGGCGGCATGGAGCTGTCGCAGGGAGGAACGGTCCGCCTTGACCTCCAGCACCCGCATGCCCGCACCAGGTTCGCCCAGCGCCGCATTCAGCTCGCCGACCTCGATCTGACGGCTTTCGACGTGGTACGCGCGGCACAGCGCGCCGACGTCCACATCGTGCGGGGTGCCGAAGATCCGCGAGGACACATCGGAGAACCGCGGGTCGCCCTGCTCGAGCAACTCGAAGATGCCGCCGCCGTTGTCGTTGGAGACCACGATGGTCAGATGCCGCGGTGTCGGTTCGGTGGGGCCGATCAGCAGCCCGGAGCTGTCGTGGACGAACGTCAGGTCGCCGATCAGCGCCAGGGTGCGGGCCGGACTGTCGGCGCTGCCGCTGCGTTCGTGGGCCAGCGCCGCCCCGATCGCGGTGGACACCGTGCCGTCGATGCCGGCGACCCCGCGATTGGACCGGACCCGGATGCCCCCGGTGTTCAGGCCGACCAGGGCGGCGTCGCGAACCGGGTTGGACGCCCCCAGCACGAGCTGGTCACCGGGTCGCAGCGCGTCCGCCACGGCGGCCGCGACGTGCAGGCCGGTGGTCAACGGGTGTGCCGCGAGCTGGCTGCGGACCGCGTCGACCGCATGCTGGTTCATCTCGGCACAGCGCTGCAGCCAGACCGGGTTGGGCGTCCCGGTAGACACCGCCCGAGTGCCGGTGGCCTGTGAGTTTCCCGAGACGTCGGGCCAACGCGGTCCGGTGGTCAGCGCGTATACCGGCACCTCAGGGTCGGCCAGCAGCGCCGAGACCGGGCGATGCAGGGTCGGGCGGCCGAGCATAATCACCTGCTTCGGGCGCAACAGAGTCAGCGCCAGCGGGTGCAGCGGGTTCGGAGGCTGCCGACCAGAAAATGAAGTCGGCTCAGCCACCGTCGGCAGCTGCGCCAGACTGGGCTGCACGCCCGCACCGTGCCCGGCGATCACGACGGTGTCGGGCGACAGATCGATCTCAAGCGGCTGGTCGAAGGTGACGGGCGGCGCGTAGGTCCAGGGCTGACCGTCAGGCCGGCCCTGCGGCGTGACGGCACCGTGCGGTTCCGGATCCGGTACCAACGGCTCGCGCAGCGGGATGTCGAACTGCACGGGCCCGGCGTTGGCGGTGCGAGAACCGGTGGCAGCCGCCAACACCCGGCAGGTGGCCGAGCGCCAGGTCGCGTTCAGCGAATCCAGCCGTTCCGGCGCATCCTCGGCCAGCCCCAAACTGATGGTGGCGCGAACCTGGGTGCCGAAGTAGCCCAGCTGCTCCATCGTCTGGTTGGCCCCGGTGCCCAGCAGTTCGTAGGGCCGATTGGCCGACAGCACGATTAGCGGAACCCGCGCATAATTCGCCTCGACGACGGCCGGCCCCAGGTTGGCGACGGCGGTGCCGGAGGTCATCGCCACGCATACCGGCGCTCCGGCAGCGATCGCCAGACCGATGGCCAGATAGCCGGCGGTGCGCTCGTCGATACGTACGTGCAACCGGATCCGGCCGCGGCGATCGGCGTCCTGCAACGCGAACGCCAGCGGGGCGTTGCGCGAGCCGGGGCATAACACCACGTCGCGGACGCCACCGCGGATCAGCTCGTCAACGACGACGCGAGCCTGTGTCGTCGAGGGGTTCACTCCTACAGGGTGTCACAGCGCGCTGACGATGCCCGACGCGCTGCGCCGGGCTGAGGAAGCGGGCAATCAGACCAGGGTGGTTGCGGTGGCCTCAGGCCTTGACGTCGGAGAAGAACTTCAGCGCCACGCTGTTGACGGCGTCCGGCCGCTCCAGGAACCCGAGATGCCCGGCGTCGGGGATCTGCACGTAGCGGCCATTGGGCAACGCGTCGGCGACCTCACGCCCCAAATGCGGCGGCGTGATCACGTCGTCGGAGAAACCCATCACCAGCACCGGGTTGGCGATGCCGCGGTACGCCGCGAGCCGGTTGGTCTGCGGAGACACGCTCAGCTGAGTGCGCAGCCCGGCGGTGCGCTTGACCGGCCAGGTCCGGAACATGGTCATCCAGTCCGCGACCAGCACGTCGTCGTTGATCGTCTTACGCGAAAAGCTTTCCAGTACACGGACTTTCGCCTCGTAGGCGGGCGGCAACTCGGTGCTCGACGCATAGAGCTGGATCTCGCCGTCGTGAAATCCCTGCCGGGCACGGTCCAGGCGGCCGCGGGTGGCCATCAGTACCGCGGCGCGGACCAGCTCGGGACGGGCCACCATGAGCTCCTGGGCAATGAATGCGCCCATCGACACCCCGACGATGCGCGCCGGGGCGGCGTCCAGGGATTCGATCAAAGCCGCGGTGTCGGCGACCATGGTCTCGGTGGTGAACGCGTCGGCGCTTTCGGTGGCACCGATCCCGCGATTGTCGAAGGTGATCACGCGATATCCCGCGGCCACAAATGCCGGAACCTGATGCGGTAGCCAGGTGCGCCCGGGCCCGCCGCTGCCCGCGATGAAGACCACGGGCTCGCCGCTGCCGCGGTCGTCGTATGCCAGGTTGATCACTCGCACGACGGTACAAGGAACCTATGGCAGGCCTTGACCCGGTCGATCCACCACTGCCGCCGTTCGGGCGGTGCCGCCAGCGCGCTCAGCCGCGCCGGATCCGGTGCGACCGGCCCGACGGCCAGGGCCCCGTCGCTGGGCCTATCGGCGTCGACGACATCGTCGACGAACAGCCCGCCGGTGCCCAGCCCGCATGCGTGCTGCAGGCGCGGTAGCGCCGCGGCGGCGGTCAGCCCGGCGGCGATACCCACCGCCGAGTCGAGCGCGCTGGAGACCACGACCGGGATGTCGATCTGCGCGGCGATGTCGAGCAGGGCCGAAATCCCGCCCAGCGGGGCCACTTTCAGCACCGCGAGGTCGGCGGCACCGGCGCGGACCACGGCCAACGGGTCCTGCGCCTTGCGGATGCTTTCGTCGGCCGCGATCGGCACGGAGATCCGCCGGCGCAGCTGCGCGAGCTCGTCGACGCCCGCGCAGGGTTGTTCGAGGTATTCCAGCGGTCCGTCGGCGGTCAGGGCGGCCGCGGCCGCCACCGCCTGCTCGACGGTCCAGCCGCCGTTGGCGTCCACTCGCACCGTTGCGACCAGTTCGCGCACCGCGTTGACCCGCTCGACGTCGTCGGCCAGCGTCTGACCTGGCTCGGCGACCTTCACCTTGGCCGTCCCGGCACCGGGAAAACGGGCCAGCACCTCGCTCACCTGGGCGGCGGGCACGGCCGGCACAGTGGCGTTGATCGGGATGCGATCGCGGCGCAGCGGCGGCGGCTGCCGGTAGGCACCCTCGATGCCCGAGGCCAGCCACGCCGACGCTTCGGCGGGCCCGTATTCCACGAAGGCCCCGAACTCGCCCCACCCCGCCGGGCCCTCGATCAGCGCGAGCTCACGGGTGGTGATGCCGCGGAAGCGCACCCGCATCGGCAGCGCCACCACATGCAGGCGCTCCAACAGCTCGGCTAAAGCGGGCCTCACTGGCCGTAGACCTGGCGGCCCGCCAGATACGTCGCGCGTACGTCGAGATCGGCGATCTGCTCGGGCGGCACCGTGCGGGGATCTGCCGACAGCACCACCAGGTCCGCGTACTTGCCGACCTCGAGCGAGCCGACCACGTCGTCGGCGAACAGCTGCCAGGCCGCGTCGATGGTCTGCGCGCGGATCGCCTGCTCGACCGTCAGCCGCTCTTCGGGCGCCAGCACCCGGCCGCTCGGCGCCGTCCGGGTCACGGCCACGCTGATGTTGCGCAGCGGCTCCTCCGGCGTGACGGGCGGGTCGTTGTGCAACGAGATACGCATCCCGGTGGCCACCGCGGATCCTGCCGGCATCCAACGGGATCCGCGCTCTTCGCCGAACAGACCGTCGACGATGACGTCGCCCCAGTAGTGGATCTGATCGACGAAGATGCTGCAGGTGACCCCGAGGTCGGCGGCGCGCTGCAGCTGTTCTGCCCGGATGGCGCCGACGTGTTCGAGCCGCAGCCGATGGTCGTCGCGCGGATCACGGCGCAGCGCCTCTTCGTAGACGTCGAGGATGGTGTCGACGCCGGCGTCGCCCTGCACATGGCAGGCCATCTGCCAGCCCCGCGGGTAGTACGCGCCGACGATCTCGCGTAGTTGCTCGGCGGTGTAGTTGGCGCATCCGCACGACCCGGGCTTGACGCCGATCGTCCGGGTGGCGTCGGTGTCCAGGTAAGGAAAGGACAGCGCGATGTTGCCGATCCATGGCGACCCGTCGACCCAGATCTTGATGCCGACCTGGCGCAGCATGTCGTCACCCTGGCCGGGGGTGGCGTCGGTGGCCATCTGCGGGTTGGAGACCTCATAGGTGCGCAGCCGGACCGTGAGCTCGTCGTGCAGGGCCTCGACCAGCGGCCCGAACTTCGGGTCGAACGCCATCTCCGAACAGGTGGTCAGCCCGGCCCGGTTGAGCCGGGCGCACTCTGCGAGCAGCATCGCCGGGTAGCTATCGGCCTCGATGGCCGCGCCCAGCAGTGGGAACACCGCGGCGATCTCCTCGGCGGTGCCGTCCAGGTTTCCCTCGGCGTCCCGGCCGTATTTGGCGCCCTTGGGGTCCGGGGTGTCGCGGGTAAGGCCGTTGAGTTGCGCGGCGTGTGAGTTGAAGAAGGCCTTGTGCCCGGAGTTGTGGATGATCACCAATGGGCTGTCCGGCGCGATGTCGTCGAGCCAGGTCAGCGCCGGGTCCGGCAGGTTCGATTGCAGCAGCGCGTCCCAGCCGTTCAGGTAGGCACCCGCCGATCCGCGCCGGGCGACCTCGCGGCGGATCGCCGCGACGACGTCGTCGGCGCCGGGGATGGTGACCGGGCGGATGTCGACGATGCGGTCCGACAGTGCGACAGCCTCCATCAGCGGATGACCGTGTGCCTCGATGAATCCCGGCATCACGCAGCCGTCGCCGACGTCGACGGTTTGGGTGTCGGCGCCGATGAAACCGGCGACTTCGGACCGGCTGCCGACGGCGACGATCCGGCCGTCGGCGATGGCGAGCGCTTCGGCGGTGGGCCGCGCGTCGTCGACGGTCAGGATGTTTCCGGTAACGACGAGATCTGCATACGCCATGTGCAGAAATCCTAGTGATCGACGCCCCCATCGAGGGTGCAGCTGACCCGAATTGCAACACGTTCTAGTCTTGCCACATGAGTGTCGATCTGTTGCGCAACCCGACCCACAACGGCCATCTGCTGGTTGGGGCGCTCAAGCGCCACAAGAACCGGCCGGTGCTGTTTCTCGGCGACACCACGCTGACCGGTGGCCAGCTGGCGGAGCGGATCAGCCAGTACACCCAGGCGTTCGAGGCGCTGGGCGCCGGAACCGGTGTCACCGTGGGACTGCTGGCGCTGAATCGCCCCGAGGTGCTGATGATCCTCGGCGCCAGCCAGACCCAGGGCTATCGACGCACGGCGCTGCATCCGCTGGGTTCGCTGGACGATCACGCCTACGTGCTCTCCGACTGCGGTGCCAGCTCGCTGATCATCGACCCCAACCCGATGTTCGTCGAGCGTGCGCTGGGGCTGATGGAGAAGGTGGACTCGCTCAGACAGATCCTCACCATCGGCCCGGTTCCCGAAGCGCTGGCCGGGGTGGCGGTGGACCTGTCGGCTGAGGCGGCCAAACACCAGCCGAAGCCGTTGGTGGTCGCCGACCTGCCGCCGAACCATATCGGCGGCATGGCATACACCGGCGGCACCACCGGCAAGCCCAAGGGCGTGCTGGGCACCACCGGAAACATCGCCACCATGACCCAAATCCAGCTCTCCGAATGGGAATGGCCGGAGCATCCGCGGTTCCTGATGTGCACGCCGCTGTCGCACGCCGGCGCGGCGTTCTTCACGCCCACGGTGGTCAAGGGCGGCGAGATGGTGGTGCTGGCCAAGTTCGACCCGGCCGAGGTGCTGAAAACCATTGAGGAGCAAAAGATTACGGCCACAATGCTGGTGCCGTCGATGCTCTACGCGCTGATGGACCACCCGGATTCGCACACCCGCGACCTGTCGTCGCTGGAGACCGTCTACTACGGCGCCTCGGCGATGAACCCGGTGCGGCTGGCCGAGGCGATCCGGCGGTTCGGCCCGATCTTCGCCCAGTACTACGGGCAGTCCGAAGCGCCGATGGTCATCACTTACCTGGCCAAGGCCGATCACGACGAGCAGCGGCTGACGTCCTGTGGGCGCCCGACGCTGTTCGCGCGGGTGGCGTTGCTGGATGAGGATGCAAAGCCGGTGCCACAGGGCGAGCCGGGCGAGATCTGCGTTAGCGGACCGCTGCTGGCCGGCGGCTATTGGAACCTGCCGGAAGCGACGGCGGAAACCTTCAAGGACGGCTGGCTGCACACCGGCGACATGGCCCGCGAGGACGAAGACGGCTTCTATTTCATCGTCGACCGGGTCAAGGACATGATCGTCACCGGCGGCTTCAACGTGTTTCCGCGCGAGGTCGAGGACGTGATCGCCGAGCACTCGTCGATCGCCCAGGTATGCGTGGTCGGCACGCCCGACGAGAAGTGGGGCGAGGCCGTCACCGCGGTGGTGGTGTTGCGCGCCGACGCCGCCCGCGACGACGCCGCGATCGAGACGATGACCGCCGAGGTTCAGGCCGCGGTCAAGGAACGCAAGGGTTCGGTGCAATCGCCCAAGCGGGTGGTCGTCGTCGACGCGCTGCCGTTGACCGCGCTGGGCAAACCGGACAAGAAGGCCGTCCGGGCGCAGTTCTGGGAAGGCGCCGCGCGCTCCGTCGGCTGATTCGGCGGCGATGATTAGTGTGGTCGCATGGCTGAACGGATAAAGCCGCCCTGGTGGCTGAAACCGGCGAACAAAGTCTTCATCCAGATGTCGCGGCTGGGAATGAGTTTCGGCGGCGAGAGCCCCGTCGTGCTGACGGTGTCGGGACGCAAATCCGGACGCGAGCGCTCGACACCGGTGACACCGATGACCGTCGACGGCAAACAGTACGTCGTGGCCGGGTTTCCGGGCGCCGACTGGGTGGCCAACGCGCGGGCTGCAGGGCTCGCGACCGTGGCACGCGGCCGCCGCACCCAGCGGATGCGGATGGTCGAGTTGCCCGCCCCCGAGGCGCGACCGATTCTGCGGGTGTTTCCCAAACAGGTGCCCACGGGTGTGGGCTTCATGAAGCGGGCCGGACTCGTCACCGAGGGCAGTCCCGACGAGTTCGAGGGCCTGGCGGGCCGCTGCACGGTATTCCGCCTCGACCCGGCATAGGAGTTGAATAACCTTGAGCGGTAACCCATTTGATGTAGAAGCGTGGCGGCCTGTTGACGGCTTCGGCGATCTGACCGACATCACCTATCACCGCCACGTCGACGACGCCACGGTTCGGGTGGCGTTCGACCGGCCCGAGGTGCGCAACGCGTTTCGGCCGCACACCGTCGACGAGTTGTACCGGGTGCTCGACCACGCCCGGATGTCTCCCGACGTGGGCGTGGTGCTGCTGACCGGCAATGGCCCGTCGCCGAAGGACGGTGGCTGGGCGTTCTGCTCCGGCGGCGATCAGCGCATCCGCGGGCGTTCGGGCTATCAATACGCCGCCGGCGAGACCGCCGACACCGTCGACGTGGCACGCGCGGGACGACTGCACATCCTCGAGGTGCAGCGGCTGATCCGGTTCATGCCCAAGGTGGTCATCTGCCTGGTCAACGGTTGGGCAGCCGGCGGCGGGCACAGCCTGCACGTGGTCTGCGACCTCACCCTGGCCAGCCGCGAGCACGCCCGCTTCAAGCAGACCGATGCCGACGTCGGCAGCTTCGACGGCGGTTACGGCAGTGCCTACCTGGCCCGCCAGGTAGGCCAGAAGTTCGCCCGCGAGGTCTTCTTCCTCGGGCGCCCCTACACCGCCGAGCAGATGCACCACATGGGCGCGGTCAACGAGGTCGTCGAGCACGCCGAGCTGGAAAAGGTCGGCATCGGCTGGGCCGCCGAGATCAACGCCAAATCCCCTCAGGCGCAGCGGATGCTCAAGTTCGCGTTCAACCTGCTCGACGATGGTCTGGTCGGTCAGCAGCTGTTCGCGGGAGAGGCCACCCGGCTGGCCTACATGACCGACGAGGCCGTCGAGGGCCGCGACGCGTTCCTGCAGAAGCGCGACCCGGACTGGAGCCCGTTCCCGCGCTATTTCTGAGCTGCCCGCGCGCCGGACCGCTCAGCCGGTGAACCGCGCCGCCTAGACTTCGGGCCTGTGAGTAAGAGTCCGCTTCGCCGGTTCGCCGACCAGATTGTGCTGGCCAGCATGCGCCCGCCCATTTCGCCGCAAGTGCTGGTCAATCGCCCCGCAATCAAGCCGATCGACCTGGACGGGAAGCGGATCCTGCTGACCGGGGCATCGTCGGGTATCGGCGAAGCCGGCGCCGAACGGTTGGCCGAGCGCGGTGCCACCGTGGTAGTCGTCGCCCGCCGCCAGGACCGCCTCGACGAGCTCGCGGACCGGATCACCTCCGCGGGTGGTACGGCGCTGGCGATTCCGTGTGACGTCTCAGACATGGACGCCGTGGACGCTTTGGTGGCCGACGTCGAAAAGCGTCTCGGCGGGGTCGACATCCTGATCAACAACGCGGGCCGGTCCATCCGCCGCCCGCTGACCGAGTCGCTGGAGCGCTGGCACGACGTCGAGCGGACCATGGTGCTCAACTACTACGCGCCGTTGCGGCTGATCCGCGGGCTCGCGCCGGGAATGCTCGATCGCGGCGACGGCCACATCATCAACGTCTCGACCTGGGGGGTGCTGTCGGAGGCCTCGCCGTTGTTCGCGCCCTACAACGCATCCAAAGCGGCGCTGTCGGCGGTCAGCCGCGTCGCCGAAACCGAGTGGGGTAAGCGCGGCGTGCACTCGACGACCCTGTACTACCCGCTGGTGGCCACCCCGATGATCGAGCCGACGAAGGCCTACGACGGGCTGCCGGCGTTGACATCCGAGGAAGCCGCCGAGTGGATGGTCACCGCCGCCCGCACCCGGCCGGTGCGGATCGCTCCGCGGATGGCGATCGCGGCCCGCGCCCTCGACACCGTCGGGCCGCGCTGGGTGAACACCATCATGGCGCGCCAGAACCTGCAGCCGAACCGCACGAGCGATAGCTGAGCAGGGCCTGCAAAACAGGCGCTGTGATAGACACGACACTATGGAGATCCTGGCCAGTCGGATGTTGCTTCGGCCGGTGGACTATCAGCGGTCGTTGACGTTCTACCGCGACGAGATCGGCCTGGCGATCTGGCGCGACTACGGCGCGGGCACAGTCTTTTTCGCCGGCCAGTCGCTGCTGGAGCTGGCCGGTTTCGGCTCCCCCGACCACACCCCGGTACCCTTTCCCGGGGCGCTGTGGCTACAGGTCCGCGACATCGAGGCAACCCAAGCCGAACTGGTGGGCCGCGGGGTGCCGATTACCCGCGAGGCGCGCCGCGAACCGTGGGGTTTGCGCGAGATGCAGGTGACCGATCCGGACGGCATTACGCTGATCTTCGTCGAGGTGCCGCCGGAGCACCCGCTGCGCCGCGACAGCCGAGGTGAACGGCAGGGAAAGTCCGGTTAACTGACAGGTAACATCTGGCGACGAGTCGTGCTTAACCTGAGTTTCACCGGTCCCAGCATTCGACAATTTAATCCTCCTACCACCAGAATCAGGGCCTGTGGACATACAACTGTTCCTCTTGATCATTGCCGTTGTTACGGCATTGGCTTTCGATTTCACCAACGGCTTCCATGACACCGCAAACGCGATGGCGACGTCGATCGCCAGCGGCGCGCTGAAGCCCAAGACGGCCGTCGCGCTGTCCGCGGTGCTCAACCTAATCGGGGCGTTCCTGTCCACCACAGTCGCGGCGACGATCGCCAAGGGCCTGATCGATTCGAGCGTCGTCACACTGGAGTTGGTCTTTGCCGGCCTGGTCGGCGGCGTCGTCTGGAATCTGCTGACCTGGCTGCTCGGCATCCCCTCGAGCTCCTCACACGCATTGATCGGCGGCATCGTCGGCGCCACGATTGCCGCCGTGGGCGCCCACGGGGTGATCTGGCAGGGCGTGATGTCCAAGGCGATCATCCCGGCCGTCGTGTCGGTGTTCGTGGCCCTCTTCGTCGGCGCGATCGCAACCTGGGCGGTCTTCCGGATCACCCGGGGCCTGCAGAAGGAGCGCACCGAGGCTGGGTTCCGGCGCGGCCAGATCGGCTCGGCGTCGCTGGTTTCACTGGCGCACGGCACCAACGACGCCCAGAAGACGATGGGCATCATCTTCCTGGCGCTGATGTCCTATGGGTCGGTCAGCAAAAGCGCCGCGGTCCCGCCACTGTGGGTCATCGTGGCCTGCGCCGTGGCGATGGCCACCGGCACCTACCTGGGTGGCTGGCGAATCATCCGCACCCTGGGCAAGGGACTCGTCGAAATCTCGTCGCCCCAGGGCATGGCCGCCGAATCATCTTCGGCCGCAGTCATTCTGCTGTCCGCGCACTTCGGCTACGCGCTGTCCACCACCCAGGTCTGCACCGGCTCGGTGATGGGCAGCGGGCTAGGCAAGCCCGGCGGTGAGGTCCGCTGGGGCGTGGCCGGCCGGATGGCTGTTGCATGGCTGGTGACGCTTCCGCTGGCCGGCCTGGTTGGGGCCGTCACCTACTGGATCGTCCACTACATCGGCGGCTACCCCGGCGCCGTCGTCGGCTTCGCGCTGCTGGTCGCGGTCTCGACCACCATCTACCTGCGGTCGCGCAAGAACAAGGTCGACCAAAACAACGTCAACGATGAGTGGAAAGGCGACCTGACCGCCGGACTGGACTCGGACAGTGACAAGCCTCCGAGCAATCAACAGGGCCCTAGGGTGGGAGACGACACGGTGAGTGCGGGGAGCGCTTCATGAGTCACTTCGGCGATTGGTTCAACTACGAAGCCACGCTGAAGATTCTTCTCTTCAGCATGCTGGCCGGAGCCGCGCTGCCGGGGCTGTTCGCCCTCGGCATCAGGCTGCAGGCCCTCGGCGCCGGAGGCACCGGCAGCACGGCGCAGCGCAACCCGATGTTGTCCGGGTTGGCCTGGGTGATCTACGCGCTGGTTGTCACGGTCATTGTCATCGGGGTGCTCTACATCGCCCGCGATTTCATTGCGCACCACACGGGCTACCCGTTCCTGGGCGCCAAGATTAAGTAACATCGAATCGTCGTCCACCGAACTACCGAGCCCCCGGGCGGAGTTGATCGAATGAACCGATTCCTTACCTCAGTCGTCTCGTGGCTGCGGGCAGGATATCCGGAAGGCATCCCACCGACGGATACCTTCGCTTTACTGGCCCTGCTGGCCAACCGGTTGTCGAACGACGAGGTCAAGCTGGTGGCCAATGAGCTGATGGCGCGCGGCGATTTCGACAACATCGATATCGGCGTGCTGATCAGCAAACTCACCGACGAGCTGCCCTCGCCAGCGGACATCGAACGAGTGCGGGCCCGGTTGGAAGACAAGGGCTGGCCACTGGACGACCCGCGCGACGAGGAGTACGACGAACTCAATGGCGGAGCGCACGCATAGCTGTCCTGCGTGCGCTGCGTGTTTCACCCGGCTCCGCTGCCGCAGTGCTGTTGCCCGCGTTGGAGCGGGTGTTGGCCGGTCGTGACTCGGGTTTCGTTGCGGTGTCACCGGATTCCGACGTCGAGCCCCGGGCCTTGCGGGTAGGCGAAGCTATCGACGACGACATCGCCTTGGTGGCAACGACTTCGGGAACCACGGGCACACCCAAGGGTGCCTTGCTCACTGCCGCGGCGCTGACCGCCAGCGCGGCCGCCACCCATGACCGTCTAGGCGGACCGGGCAGCTGGCTGTTGGCATTGCCGCCGCATCACATCGCCGGAATCCAGGTGCTGGTGCGCAGCGTGCTCGGCGGTTCGACGCCCGTCGAGCTGGACGTTTCCTGCGGCTTCGACCCCGGCGAATTAGCGTGCGCGGTAAGCAAACTGGGGCCGGGCCGCCGATACACGTCGCTGGTTGCCGCCCAACTGGCCAAGGCGCTCGACGATCCGGCGGCCGCGGCGGCGCTGGCCGAATTGGACGCCGTACTGCTCGGTGGCGGACCGGCTTCCCGGCCGGTGCTCGACGCCGCGGCGGCTGCGGGAATTACGGTGGTCCGCACCTACGGCATGAGCGAGACGGCCGGGGGCTGCGTCTACGACGGTGTCGCGCTGGACGGTGTGCGGGTGCGCGTGCAAGCCGGCGGCCGCATCGTGATCGGCGGCGCGACAGTGGCCAAGGGCTATCGCAACCCGATTGATCCCGACCCGTTCGGGCAGGCCGGCTGGTTCCGCACCGACGACCTCGGCGCCGTCGACGAGTCCGGTGTGCTGACCGTGTTGGGCCGCGCCGACGACGCGATCAGCAGCGGCGGCCTCACGGTGCTGCCGCAACCGGTCGAGGCGGTGCTGGGCACCCACCCCGCCGTCGGCGACTGTGCGGTGTTCGGTCTCGCCGACGATCGGCTGGGACAGCGGGTGGTCGCCGCGATCGTGGTGCGGGACGGTTTTGCGCCGCCGACGCTGGACGCGCTGCGGGCACACGTGGCGCGCACCCTGGATAGCACCGCCGCGCCGCGCGACTTGCGCATCGTCGACGCATTACCGCGCCGCGGCATCGGCAAGCTGGACCGAGCTGCGTTGATGCGCCGGTTCGCCGCCGATCAATAGGCTGATCGATCGTGAGGGTTGCTCGCCGGGAAATGCTGGCCGCCGTGATCGGTGCCGCCCTGGTGGCGGCCGCGGTTGTGCTGCCGTCGCTGCCCTGGGGGGTCAGGCCGCGCCTCGACATCGGCCCGGAGCGCTTCGCCACGCACGACCAATCGGCCCCACTGTTCGGCGCCTGGGAGATCCACGCCAGCTGGGGAACCGCGCCGGCGATTCTGCTCGCCATCGCCGCCGTGCTGTGGGGGCCCGGTGTGGCGCAACGACTTTCGTGGCGGACGTTAACGTTGGGCAGTTGGGCGCTGGCCTGCGGATGGGCGTTCGCCCTGGCGATGATCGACGGCTGGCAGCGCGGCTTCGCGGGCCGGCTGACGACCAGGGACGAGTACGTGTCCCAGGTACCCGGAATCACCGACATCGCCGCGGCGGTACGCACGTTTTCCAGCCGGATTCTCGACTACCAGCCCAACTCGTGGATCACCCATGTTTCCGGGCATCCACCCGGCGCGCTGTTGACGTTCGTCTGGTTGGACCGGATCGGCCTGCACGGCGGCACCTGGGCGGGCCTGCTGTGCCTGCTGGTGGGCTCCAGCGCGACGGCGGCCGTGGTGATCGCGCTCCGCGCATTGGCCGGCGAGCAGACCGCGCGCCGCGCCGCCCCATTCGTCGCGATAGCCCCCACGGCGATCTGGGTGGCGGTCTCGGCCGACGGCTACTTCGCCGGTGTCACCGCTTGGGGCATCGCATTGTTGGCGGTGGCCGTGCACCGCCAGGTTCGGTACCCCGCGCTGGTCGCGGCCGCCGCGGGCCTGCTGCTCGGCTGGGGCGTCTTCCTGAGTTACGGCCTGATGTTGATGGGCTTGCCCGCCGCGGCGGTGCTGGCGTCGGCCAGCAACTTCCGAGCGGCGCTGCGGGCCCTGGGCCCCGCCACTTTGGCCGCGCTGGCGGTGGCGGTGACCTTCGCCGTCGCCGGGTTCTACTGGTTCGACGGCTACAACCTTGTGCAGCAACGATATTGGCAAGGAATCGCCCACGACCGGCCGTTCCAGTATTGGTGGTGGGCCAATCTAGCGTGCGTGGTGTGCGCGATCGGCCTGGGCGGCGTCGCGGGCATCACCCGGGTGTTCGACGTTGCCGCCATCCGCCGCCGCTGCGGCTTTCACCTGGTGTTGCTGGCCATGCTGGCCGCGATCGCCTGCGCCGATCTCAGCATGCTGAGTAAGGCTGAGGTGGAACGGATCTGGCTGCCGTTCACCATCTGGCTCACCGCCGCACCCGCGCTGCTGCCGGTGCGGTCACACCGGATGTGGCTGGCGGTCAACGCCGCCGGCGCGCTGGTGGTGAACACCGTCCTGGTCACGAACTGGTAGGCGGACATGGCGGATCAGCCCGCGCTGGCGCGTCGGCTCAATACGACCGACGCCGTCGTCATCGGGCTGGGTTCGATGATCGGTGCCGGAGTGTTCGCCGCGTTCGGCCCGGCCGCCCGCGCCGCCGGTACCGGCCTGCTGATCGGGCTGGCACTGGCCGCCGCGATCGCCTACTGCAACGCCTCATCGTCCGCGCAACTGGCCGCGGTGTATCCGACGTCGGGCGGAACGTATATCTACGGGCGCGAACGCCTCGGCCCGTGGTGGGGCTTCATCGCCGGGTGGGGATTCGCGCGCAGTGATCGGCTTTTCGTCGTTCGGGGTGTTGGTCTACTACGCGATCGCCAACGCCGCCACGTACACAATGCGTCGGCGCCGCGTCATAAGCGTCTGCGGCTTGGTCGGATGCCTGGTACTGGTCGCCACCCTGCCGTGGGAATCGGCGATCGTGGGCCTGGCGGTATTCGCCGTCGGAATCGCCGGGCGCGCAACGACTGTGCGTCGGCGGCGTTGAGCGTGCAGCTATGGTGTGAATCCGGCGATTTTGCCGCCCTGAGTGCACAGCCAACGCCGCGGATGCGCGCTTGCCAGCTACAGTCCGGCCGCACGGGTGGCTCGAGCGAAACGGCTGCCGGGCCCGCAAGCTTCTCGCACCGCGGCGACGTCGTCGGCGACATCGACGTCGGCCAGTCGCTGCACCGGCACCACATTAATACCGTTGTCGCGCAGTGCTTTTAAGGTAAGTTCTCCGGTGTCTGATCGAGACATCGGCACCTTACGCAGACATTCGGCCATCGCCGGGTCCTGCACGCCGAGCACCCACCAACCGCCGTCGTCGGCCAGCCCGAGCACGGCCGGCGCCTGCAGCAGCCGGCGCGCGCAGTCCGTCAACAGTTCGGCGGTCAGTTGCGGGGTGTCCATTCCGATTTGCAGCACCGGAAAGCCGTCCGCGGCATCGGCGTGGGCGTTGGCGAGCCGGTCGGCGAAATCGCCACCGCGTTGTTCGAACACCGTGAACGACTCAAGCCGCTGCCGGATCTGGGTCGCGGCGGCGGCCGCGGCCAGGTCGCCGGTGAGCGCCACGACCCGCGAAGCCACCGGTGCGGCCGCCACCGCATCAAGCGTGTCCAGCAACGCCGCCGCGGCGATATCGGCCGCGACCCGGTCACCGACCGTCGCGGCGAGCCGTGTCTTGGCCAAGCCGGGCTCCGGCGCCTTGGCGACCACCAGCAGGGTCACCGGCAGGTCGGTCATGAAATGACTTTCCAGAAGTCCAGGATCGCGGTGATGCTGCCCCGCAGCGACCCGCTGACTTTCGACTTACCGCCGGTGCGGGGGCCGTAGCTGACATCGAGTTCGACCACGCGCCAGCCGGCGGCCGCGGCGCGCACCAGCAGTTCCAGCGGGTACCCCGACCTTCGATCGACGACGCCCAGACCCAGCAGCGCCTCCCGGCGGGCGACCCGCATCGGCGCGATGTCGTGCACCGGCAGCCCGTGGCGGGTGCGCAGCCGCCAACTCATCACGACGGTGCCGACCCGCGCGACCCACGGCCAGTGCAGCCCAGCGACCGGCCGGCGCCGGCCGAGGGCCAGGTCCGCGCCCTGTTCGAGCGCGGCGACCAGCCGCGGCAATTCGCCGGCATCCATCGACCCGTCGGCGTCGATCACGGCCACGATCGGCGTGGTCGCGGCGAGGACACCGGCGTGCACCGCCGACCCGTATCCGGGCCGGGGTTCGGCGACCAGCTGGGCACCGTGCCGAGCGGCCACTCCGGCGGTGTCATCCGTGCTGTTGTTGTCCACCACCAGCGCCCGGAAGCCGGCGGGAATGGCTGCCAGCACCGCCGGCAGCGACTCCTCTTCGTTCAGACACGGCAGCACCACCGTGACCAGATCGCCGGACGTCATACCAACTCGGGATCAGAACCCGGACGACGAGTGACTGCCGCCTCCGCTGGACGGGGGCTTCGGAGCCACCGTCTGCGGCGGCTTCGGCGCGGCGGTCTGCTGCTGTGTGGGCGGCTTCGGCGCGGCGGTCTGCTGCTGTGTGGGCGGCTTCGGGGCGACCGTCTGCTGTTGGGTCTGCTGTTGGGTCTGCGGCGTCGGCTGCTGAGTCTGTTGCGTCGGCTGCACGGTCTGCTGGGTTTGCTGGGTCGGCGCGACCGTCGTCGGGGCGACCGTCGTCGGCGCGACCGTCGTCGGCGCAACTGTCGTGGGAGCGACCGTGGTGGGAGCGACGGTGGTCGTCGGTGTAAGCGGCGTGTATTGGGTTGTCGTCGGCGCGACGGTCGTCGTCGGCGTAATCGGAGTGGATGTCGTCGGCGGTGTGTACGGCGTCGTGGTCGGGGTGGTCGTCGGCGTAGTCACGGTCGTCGGCGTGGTCGGCGTCGTTGCGGTCGGCGGCGTGTACGGCGGGTAGTACGGCGGCACCCATGGCTGTGGCCGCCAGCCCGGGTACGGGATGATGATCGGCACCGGAATCGGGATCGGCCCATTGGGATTGGGCACCAGACCGGGAACGACCGGAGCGGGACCGACGGGTGCCGGGCCGACGCCGGGCACCGGCGCCTGTGGCACCGCCGGAGCCGGAATGATCCCGCCCTGGTATCCCGCGTTGGGCGCTTCGGGCGGCGGCGGGGGCACCGGCGCCTGCTGCTGCGTCGGCAACAGCGGCATGAACTTGCCGGGGGCAGCGTTCTGGTGTCCGACCACCGGCTCCTGGCTCGCGGTCGGCCGGACAGCGACGACCACCGCGACAGCCAGCGACGCCACTCCGACGACCGCGAACGCGATCACGGCATTGCCGACCAGCAACGACCGTCGGCTCAGTTTCAACGGGCCGGTCTCGGCGTCCGGATCGTCGTCGTAGTAGTCGTCGAATTCGTCGAACTCGCCTTCAAGCAGGTCGGCGTCGTCTTCGGTCATCGAGTACGCCAGCTGCTCATCGGCTGGCGGAGGATCGCCAAACCCGGCCGGGACCATCGCGGTTTCGTCGCCGGTAAGTCCGGCCGCGGGAGCCATCGCGGTCGCGTCGCCGGTCAGCCCGACCGCCGGGGCCATCGCGGTGGAATCGCCGGTCGGTGGTGCGGCCGCGATCGCGGCGGCGCGGGCCAGCGCGAAGGTGGGGTCTTCGGGAATCTGCACCCGCATCGTGGCGTCGCGAAGCTGGTCGGCGACCCCGGTCAGGTCCGACGAGTCGCCCACCAGGTACACGTCACTGGTGGCGTCCGGGTACTCGCCGAGCCGGGCCATCATCGTGTCCAACGTGCCGGTGGCGTCGCCGCCCAGCAGCTCGCTGGCCAACATGGTGGGCGGCGCGTCCGGGTCGCCTTCGGCCGAGCCCACCACCGACAGCGTCGCCGTGTTCTCGTCGAGCACCAGCACACCGCCGGACCGGCCCGCCGCACGCATCAGAGCGGTCACCGCCTGCGACTGCGACAGCACCGCGACGTTGTGGACACCGGAATCCTCTAGCGCCTGCCGCAGCTGGTCGGCGCTGGGGTGGTCCGTCCAGCACAGCCGGGTCCCGACCAGCCGGTGGTTCTCGTTCGCCAGCAGCCGGTTGGTGCCGACCACGGTCTCGGTCAGCTGCTGAACCGGGTTGTTAGCCAGGTCGACGACGGATTGGTCGATCACGTCACTACCATCCGCACCCGCTCCGACAAGCGCCAAGCGGGCGACGGGGCCTGTGACAGCGACCCCCAAAACGACGTCCATCCCTGCTCTCCTTCGGCTGGCCCACCCCGCAACCAGCATGTCCCGGCATCATTAAACTTCGGTACCGTCGGCAGTAACAATCATCCAGGCGACCCCGTTCGCCTACAGGCGCAGCGTAACCGCGTTCCCAGACCAGGGGGACGCACTCCCGCGTCGTCCGAACGGAGATTATGTTTCCAAGTAAGCAACGAAGTCGCCTCGGCAGGGGGTTCCCCGGCCGCCAAAGCGAATTTGGGCCGTCAGTAGCCGTCCTCGATACCCGGGGGGAACCGTGAGTCAGAGCAGCGAAGAGGCGCCCACCGGCCCCATCACGGGTGGGCCGGCGCAGCAGACCGCTGCGGGCCCGCCGCCGGCCGGGGCCCCGGCCCGCCAGCGCAACATCGTCGCCGATCTGACTGCCGCCGTGTTACTGCTCCTCGCGCCGCTGCTGCCGTGGAATCTGTACTTCGGTATCGCGATCCCCGACAGCAACACGACCGTGTTCGCCGTGCTGATCGCGGTGACGCTGCTGTCCCTGATCGCGATTGCTTTGCCTGGCTCCGGGCGCACGACTCGCGGGGTTCGGCTGGCGCTCAACGCTCCCTATTTGCTGCTGGTGCTCGCCTTCGTCGGGTTCGACATGTTTGAGACCGTCCGCTTCGGTGGGACCGTGACCGTGCCGGGCGGCGTCGGACCGGGGGCCTGGCTAGGAGTCGCCGGTGCGCTACTGAGCACGCAGTCGACCAGCAACACGACCGCCGCGGACGACGACACGTCCGATGGGCGGCAGCGGTCCGCTCAGATCATCGGCTACGTCTCGATGTTGGCCGCGGTGCTGAGCTTTGGCTTCACCCTGTACTGGCGAGTGAAGTACGCGCTGGGCGACTCGGCGGGCTTCGGTAAGCAGAACATCGCGGTCATCACGACTGCGGCCGTGTACGGCTTGGTGGCGTTGATCGCGGTGCTCGTCGCCTCGCGGTGGCTGCTTCGCGGTACCCGGGCAACGCGTCTGGCGACCATCGCGCTGGGGGCCTCGACACTGGTCGCCGGGGTCGTCGTCTGGTTCCTGCCCGCCGGCCGTGACATCGACGCGTTCCACGGCATCGCGCAGAACACGTCGACGGCGGGCGTCGGCTTCGAGGGCTATCTGGCGTGGGCAGCGGCCGCCGCGATTTTCGTGCCGCGGACACTGTTCGGCCGTGCCCGCACCTTGTCGTCCGAGGAGGGTGCCTGGCGGGCAGCGGCCCGGACCGGCTTGCTGCTCATCATCGTTTGGTGCCTGGGATCGGTGGCGATGCGGATCACCGACCTGGCCGTCGCGGTGAGCCTGGACTACCCGTACTCGCGTTACGACAGCGTGGTGCTGGCCGCGTTCGACGTGGCCACCGCGGCGCTGGCGATCTGGCTACGGATCAAACTGGGCGACGGTTCAGTATCCGCCCGGCTGATCACGACACTGTGTGGACTCGTTGCCACGCTAAGCATTTCGCGCGTCATCGTCGGCGTCGTGCTGGCGCCGCGATTCCTGGAAGCGCCGAATGCGGGCGCGCCGAATCCGGTCTACGGAAACGATCTCGCCCAGCAGATCACCAGCACCTTCGACGTGGCCCTAGCTGCGCTGTCGCTGTGCATCCTGGTAGCGGCGGTCATCACCGGGCACTTCACCCGCCGGCGCCTACGGCGCCGCGCCGCCCGCAAGCGTGCCGTCGCGGAGAACGCGCATGCACCGACGACACGCATCCCGACCGCCGCTGCCCCGCCCTCGGCGGGGCAGACCACGCGCATCCACACGGGCGAATCGCCTACTACCGCAATACCGTTACTGGCCGGGTCACCGCGGATCTTCCGCGGTGACGACTCGGCCACCGGGCAGATACCCGTCGCCAAGCCCCAGATTTACCGGCCCCCGCAAAACCCGTCGTAACGCGGGTTAGCGTAGCGGCGCGAACGCGAACTCGCGCAGCCCGTCGCGCGGATCGATCGCCGCGCGAAAACCCAGCACCTCGGCGGCTCGCGCCGGGTCGGCGACGATGTGGCGCACATCGCCGCTGCGATACTGCCCGGTAATCACCGGGGACACCGGCTCGTTGCGTGCCTCGCAGATCGCCGTGGCCACCTGCAGGATCGAAATCGGCCGTCCCGAGCAGACATTGGCCGCCGTGAACCCAGCGCCGTCCGTTGCGCAAAGGTGGGCCGCCGCGGCGAGGTTGGCGGCCGCCACGTCGTCGACGTGGACGAAGTCACGCATCTGGCCGCCGTCCTCGAAAACCCTTGGCGGCTCACCCTTTTCCAACGCGGAACGAAAGATCGCCGCCACTCCTGAATACGGGGTGTCGCGCGGCATTCCGGGGCCGTAGACGTTGTGGTAGCGCAACGCCACCACCGAGCCGCCCGTCGACTCCGACCATGCCAGCGCGTAGTGCTCCTGGGCAGTCTTGCTGGCGGCATACAGGCTGCGCGGCCGCAGGGCGGCAACCTCGCTGACGAGGAGCCACCTGACCGGCGCACCGCAGACCGGGCAGCGATGCTCGAACTTGCCGGCGTCGAGGTCGGCACGCCGCCGGGGCAGCGGGTCGACGGGCCCGTGATCGGGACACGCGTAGTGGCCCTGCCCGTACACCACCATCGACGACGCCAGTACCAGGCGGCGTACCCCGGCGGCGAACATCTGCGCCAGCAGCACCGTGGTGCCGTAGTCGTTGTGGCCGCCGTAGGCGGGGGCGTCGGCAGCGTCCACGCCGGCGCCCACCATCGCCGCCTGGTGACACACCAGATCGACACCGTCCAACAGCGGGGCCAGCGCCGTGCCGTCACGGACGTCGACCCGATGACATCCATTCGGCAGCACCGAGTTTGGGCCGTGCGCGGCAGGCAACAACACGTCGACGGCGACTACCTGATGGCCGGCAACGCGCAGCGCCGAGTCCACCCGCGACCCGATAAAGCCGGCCGCGCCGGTCAACAGCACCCTCATGGCAGCTCGAACGGCAGTGTCACGCCGGTATGCGCCAGACAGTGCGCGCAGTCACGCTCGGCGTCCAACCGGCCAATCGCTTCGCGCACCCGTTCCTTGAACAGCTCGATGTTCTTTTCGAATTCCACCATGACGTCCACCGTCTTCACGCCCTCGCCGGCGCTGACGCCGGCATCCAGGTCGGTTACCAAAGCTATTGCGGCATAACATATTTCGAGTTCACGCGCCAGCACCGCCTCGGGGTATCCCGTCATGTTGACCAGAGTGAAGCCCGCCGATGCGAACCACTGACTTTCGGCGCGGGTGGAAAATCGCGGCCCCTGGATCACCACCATGGTGCCGCCGTCGACGACGCCGGGCAGGCCGGTGACGGCGTCGCGCAGCGTCGGGCAATACGGGTCGGCGAAGTCGACGTGAATCGCCCCGGAGTCGAAGTAGGTGTCGGCACGGGAATTGGTGCGATCCACCAGCTGATCGGGCACCACGACCGCACCCGGACCGTGGGCGGGCGTCAGGCTGCCCACCGCGCACGGCGCGAGCACCCGGCGCACGCCCAGCGTGCGCAGCGCCCACATGTTGGCGCGGTAGGGCACGGTGTGCGCCGAGAATTCGTGTGTGGCGCCGTGTCGGGGCAGGAAGGCGACATCGTGGCCCCCAACGGTGCCGACCGTGACCGCGGCGCTGGGCCGGCCGTATGGGGTGTCCACCTCGACGTGCGCAACGTCGGAGCCGAAGAACGTATAGAAGCCGCTGCCGCCGATCACTCCGAGCATCCGCCCATTGTGGTCCATAGGGCAGGATGCCCTGGTGGCCAATTTTGCGCAGTGGATCTCGGGGGCCCGGCCGCGGACGCTGCCCAACGCCGTCGCCCCGGTCATCGCGGGCACCGGCGCCGCGGCATGGCTGCACTGCGCCGTGTGGTGGAAAGCGCTGCTGGCGCTCGCCGTCGCACTCGCGTTGATCATCGGGGTCAACTACGCCAACGACTACTCCGACGGCATCCGGGGCACCGACGACGATCGAACCGGCCCGGCGCGACTGGTCGGCTCGCGACTGGCGACGCCGCGATCGGTGCTGACCGCCGCGGTGACATCGCTCACGGTGGGCGCGGCGGCCGGCCTGGCGCTGGCGCTGACCAGCGCGCCGTGGCTGATTGCGGTCGGCGTCGCGTGCATCGCCGGGGCGTGGCTGTACACCGGCGGGTCGCGGCCCTATGGCTATGCGGGTTTCGGCGAGGTCGCGGTTTTCGTGTTCTTCGGCCTGGTCGCCGTGCTCGGCACGCAGTACACCCAGGCGTTGCGGATCGATTGGGTCGGGCTGGTGCTGGCGGTGGCGACGGGCGCGCTGTCGTCGTCGGTGCTGGTCGCCAACAATCTGCGGGATATCCCGACCGACGCGCTGGCGCACAAGATCACGCTGGCGGTACGTCTTGGCGATGCCCGCACCCGGGTGTTCTACCAAGGGCTGCTGGCGATCGCCGGGGTGCTGACCCTGGTGCTGATGCTGGCGACGCCGTGGTGCGCGGCGGGGCTGGTCGCCACGCCGTTCGCGCTGCGCGCCGCCGGGCCGGTGCGGTCCGGCCGCGGCGGGCCCGAGCTGATCGCAGTGCTGCGCGACACCGGGCTGGCAATGCTGGTCTGGGCGGCCGCGGTGGCCGCGGCGCTGGCGCTCGCGCATTGACTGTCTTCTCGAAGAGCTCGCCGGATTCCGATAACAAGCGTTAGCGTCAGGTGTGACAGCCATTACATCGCTAGCCGGATAACACCGAGCGAGGAGCGCAATGCAGCAGATCGCCGCGACTAGCGGGCCAAAGAACATCGGACTGCTCAGCGTCGGGGCATACCGCCCCGAGCGCGTGGTCACAAACGAGGAGCTGTGCCGCAACATCGACTCGTCCGATGAGTGGATCTACACCCGCACCGGAATCAAGACGCGCCGATTCGCCGCCCGCGACGAATCGGTCGCTTCGATGTCGATCGAGGCCAGCCGAGCAGCACTCGCGAAAGCCTCATTGCAGCCCACCGACATCGACGGAGTCATTGTCGCCACCAGCACCCAGTTTTTGCAGACCCCGGCCAGCGCCCCGGCGGTTGCCTCGGGACTGGGCGCAACCGGCGTGCCCGCCTTCGACATCTCGGCCGGATGCGCCGGCTTCGGCTACGCGGTCGGCGTCGCGGCCGACATGATCCGCGGCGGCAGCGTCGCCAAGATGCTGGTCATCGGGTCGGAGAAACTATCCCCCCACCGTGGACATGCTCGACCGCAGCAACTGCTTCATCTTCGCCGACGGCGCAGCCGCGGTGGTGGTGGGTGAGACGCCCGAACAGGGCATCGGACCGACGGTGTGGGGCAGCGACGGCGAACAGGCCATGGCCATCCGCCAGGACATCGATTGGATCGCCTACACCGAGAACCCCACCGGGCCACGCCCGTTCCTTCGGCTCGAAGGCAGCGCGGTGTTCCGTTGGGCGGCATTCGAAATGGGCAAAGTCGGGCGCCAGGCGATGGACGCCGCGGGTGTGCGATCCGATCAGATCGACGTCTTCATCCCGCATCAGGCCAACGCCCGGATCAACGAAGTGCTGGCCAAGAATCTGGATATGCGGCCCGACGCGATCGTCGCCAATGACATTGAGCACACCGGAAACACGTCCGCGGCGTCCATCCCGCTGGCGATGGCCCAGCTGCTGGGCACCGGGGCGTCCAAGCCCGGCGACCTGGCGCTGCTGATCGGGTACGGTGCGGGCCTCAGCTATGCCGCACAAGTCGTGCGGATGCCCAACGGCTGAGCTCAGCTCTCGTCGGGTTCGTCTTCGGATACCGCCTCGCCGCGCAATCGGGCCTGCAACTGTTCGCGTTCGGCGCGACGGCGTTCGCCGGCGACCGCGAGTGCGGCCGTGGCGCGGCGGCGCAGCGGGCTGAACACCCAGATACCCAGCGGCATCGCGATGATCAACGCGAACAGTGCGGCAACGACGACAGGGAACTGGCTAACCCCGAGCAGCCGGGCCGCCAGGTAGATCACGCCGGTGAACACGGCCGCCAGCAGCAGGCGCGCCACCGCGTAGAGCAAAATCTCGACAGCCACGCGATCTGAACCGCGCTCCGGCGCGCCGTCCGCAGGCTTATCCCCAGTGCTGTTGTCGCTCGGCCCTTCTGACACAGGTCGAGCCTACGGCGCGGGTATATTCGCTCAAAGGAGGTGTCGAGTGCTTTACCTGGTGGTCGTCCTGGTTCTGGGGACGCTGATCTACGTTGGCTGGCGCGCGGCCCGGTCGCAGATGCACCGGCCCAAGTCGCGCGTCATCGGACCAGACGACGATCCAGACTTCATGCGCCGGTTAGGAAACGGAGACGACACCCTGCGCTGACCGCTCCGACGGCGCTGGCTACCCGACACCCAGATTGGGCTGATCTCCCGGAAACCCTTCTGCGACAACCGCGGCCAAGCCGATGAGCGCTTCGCGAGTCTCGCGCCGCATCTGATCCAGATGAACCTCGGCGCCCTCGTCGAGATGAGCGTCGTAGGGCACCAACCGCACCGCCCGGCAACGCCGGGAGAAGTGATCGACCACCTTGTTCATGTCGACCTTGCCGTTGCGTGGGCGCACCGCGTTGATGACCGCGATCGAATTGCGCACCAGCGCTTCGTGGCCGTGTGCGTCCAACCAGTCCAGCGTCGCCGAGGCACTGCGCGCGCCGTCGATGGAGCCAGAACTCACCACGATCAGAACGTTGGCGTTCTCCAGCACCGACGACATCGCCGAGTGCAGCAGGCCGGGCCCGCAGTCGGTGACCACCAAGCCGTAGTAGCGCTCCAGAATTCCCAGCGTGCGGGTGTAGTCGTCGGCGTTGAATGCCTCAGATACCGCCGGATCGCTCTCCGAGGCCAGCACTTCCAATCCGCTGGGGCCCCGCGAGGTGTAACGGCGGACATCGCTGTAGCGCTCGACGGTCCCGGCGTCCTGCAGCAGCTGACGCACCGTGCCCGCCGTCTCCAGTGGCACCTTTTGGCTCAGCGTGCCGCGGTCGGGGTTGGCGTCGATGGCGACCACCCGGTCGCCGCGAACCTCGGCGAAGGTGGCACCCAGGGTGGCAGCGACCGTGGTTTTGCCGACGCCACCCTTCAGCGAGATCACCGCGACCCGGTAGGAGCCACGCAACGGCCGGTTGACCTGCGCCACCAAATTGTTCTGCCGGGCCGCGCGCGGGCTCTCCCCCAGGTTGATCATCCGGCCGGACAGCACGTAGACCAACCGGCGCCAGCCCTCCGACGGCGGCGGCTTGATGGGCCGCAACAGCATGCCCGTGGACAGTTCCGGATAGGGCGTGTGTGGCACGTGCTCGGGGCGATACGGGGCCGCCGCTTGCGGCGACGGCGCCTCGGCGTGGCCGTTGTAATAGGCGCCGTACGCGGTCGGATCGACCCGCGGGATGCCGGTCACCGGCGTGGAATCCCAGGGCGGCATGCCAGCTGGCGGCGGCGAGGTGACGGGCTGCGCTTCCCGCCTATCCGTTGCCGGGACCCGGCGCTCGGTGCGGAAGCCGGCGAAGGCTCGAGTCGGCGCGTTGCCGTCCGATGAGTCGCCGGACGGCTGCTGAGGTGACTCTCGGCCAGACAACTCAGTCGTCGGATGTTCAGGCGCCCCCACGCCTCCCGTTGATTGCTCAGACACGTGCATTCCCCCTTGATTGCGGTGTCGATTCCTAACTGTCAGCCCACGCCCGCATAGGAATGCAGGCCCACTGTCACCAGGTTAACGAAGAACAAATTGAAGACCATGGCTACGAACCCGACCACGTTGATCCAGGCGGCCTTTCTGTCCCGCCATCCCGCGGTCGATCTGGCATGCAGGTAGGCCGCGTATACCACCCACGCGACAAACGAAACCGTCTCCTTGGGATCCCATCCCCAGTACCTGCCCCAGGCTTCCTCGGCCCAGATGGCTCCGAAAATGACCCCGAAGCCGAACACCGGGAACGCGAAGATCGTGGTTCGGTAGGCAATGCGGTCCAGGGTCTGCGCGTCGGGTAGCCGATGCACGATCCGCGCCAACGCGCCCTCGGCCGCGGGCTCCCCCAGCCGCGAGGTGCGCAGCAGGAAAAGGATGCTGGCGATACCGGCGACCAGGAACACCCCGGAGCCCAGGCTGACCACCGACACGTGGATGGGCAGCCAGTAGGACTGCAGGGCGGGCATCACGGGTGCGGCATTGGTGTAGAGCCAGCGGCCGGAAACCGTCAGCAGGATCAGCACCGGGAGCAGCAGGAAAACCCAGAGCGGGCGGAACTGCGGACGGCGCAGCACAACGGCGCCGGCGATCAGCCCGCACAAGCAGGTGAGGTTGATGAACTCGTACATGTTGCCCCACGGCACCCGCATGGTGGCCAGGCCGCGCAGCACCAGGCACGCCAGCAGCAGGCCGATGCCGAGGTAGACAACCGCGAGCCCGGCTCGCCCGGCGCGTTCGTCGGCCGGCCGCCTTGCGACGTCTTCGACGACACCGGGGGTGGCGCTGTCGGCGGCCACCGAGCCGGCCAGCACCCGCTCGCGGATGTCCGCCCTACGACTACCCGCATAGGCCAGCTCGAAGGCCAGCAGCAGCAGCGCGAGGACCAGGACCACCACCGCCGAGGTGAATGCCCAGTCGGAGTAGCGCGCCAGGGCGATGTTGACGTGCAGGGTGTTCATGTGACGTCCCTTCCAGCCCTGGCGGGCGAGGCGGCAGCGGGTTCGCTCAGCCCGGTCAACAATCGCTCGGTAAGCCTTTCGAACTCGTCGCCCCAACCGGAGTTGTCGGTGCGGGCCAAGCCGCCCAGCTCGACGTTCACCGTACCGGGGGGCTGGTCGGCCGGTTCTGTGACCGGAACGAGGCGCACCCACACCCGGCGACGGCGCACCAGCAGCGACACCAGCAGCCCGCCCATCATTGCGACCGCGAAGACCAGCACCCAGATCTGGCCGGGGTCGTGTGAGACCTGCAGGTTGACGAATGGCACGGCGCCGTCGAAGCGGATGGTGGTGCCGGCCGCCGGACCCTGGTCGATCCGCACCTCCTGACCGGCGCGCAGGTTGACCCGCTTCTCCTTGGTCAGCCGGCCCTGCTCGATCAGCCGGGGATCCAGCGAGAACAACGACTGCGGGCGCCCGGTGTCCAGGCCGGTGTCGCCGCGATAGATGTCGACAGCCACCGCGGGCGCGTTTAGCGCCGGGAACCGCGATGACAACAACACGCCGTCGAGTTGTTCGGTGGGAGCAAGCAGGCCCTGGATCGCGATCTCGTGTTTACGACGCTCGGCGGCGTTGGGATAGCTGCCGGCCGGCGGGTCGATGCGCGCCACCCCCGACGAGAGCAGGGTCCGCGGGTTGTCGGGCCGCCACTGCCCGGTCGAGGTGCGGGTCTGCCCGTCGGGGAACCTCACCGTGAAGCTCGGCGCGTAGCCGTGTCCCTGCAGGTACACCCGGTCGCCACCGATGCGCAGCGGATGGTTGACCTCGAGCCGGTAAGGCCGCCAGCTATTGGCCGTCAGGTCATGACTGGACGGGTAGTCCTGGTAGTCGATGTCGGCGGCGAACGACGTGGCCTGTCCGGACGGCAGGTAGTGTGCCTGAAAGTCGTTGACCCGCACGCAGATTGGATGTAGCGACGTGCCGTCGACGGTGTTGCCGGCGCGGAACGAGTCGAACGCGGCCGGCGACGCCGAGCAGAAGCCGGGGCCGCCGTCGGCGATCACAATGACGTTGCCCTCGTAGCCGAACAGCTTGCCGACGGCGACCGCGACCAGCAGGCCCAGCAGCGAGAAGTGAAAGACGATGTTGCCGAATTCGCGCAGGTAGCCCTTTTCGGCGGAGATCTCCACGGCGTCTCCGTCATGGCGGATGGCGGTGCGCCAGCCGTGCAGCCGGCCGGCAAGCCGGTTCGCGACGGCGTTGAGGTCGGCGTCGTCGGCCAGGGTGAGCTGCGAGCTGGCGTGCTTGGGCAGCCGGGCCAGGTTGCGCGGGGCGGCGACCGGCGTGGCGCGCAGGCCGCGGGCATGCTCGATCATTCGCGGGGTCAGGCAGCCGACGAGAGAGACGAACAGCAGCACGTAGATGGCGGTGAACCAAAAGCTGGAGAACACGTCGAAGGCCTGCAGCCGGTTCAGCCACGGGCCGATCGTCGGATGGGCAGCCAGGTAGTCGTCGACCTTGCCGGCGTTGAGGCTGCGCTGGGGCAGCAGCGCTCCGGGGATCGCGCCGAGCGCCAGCAGACACAACAGCACCAGCGCGGTGCCCATCGAGGTCAGCGCGCGCCAGGTGTTGCGTACATACGCGACGATCAGCGGGGTCAAATCGGCAACCTCACGTCGCTGACGAAGGCGTCGCGCAGCCAGGAGATGAAGTCGTTCCACACACCGGTGACCAGCAGCACCCCGACCGCGATCAGCAGCGCGCCGCCGAAGATCTGGATCCCCCGGCTGTGGCGTCGCAGCCAGCCCAGGCCGGCCACCGCGCGCGCCGAGCCGAAGGCCAGCAGCACGAACGGGATTCCCAGGCCCAGGCAGTAGGCGATCACCAGCAGGATTCCGCGGGCCACATTCGCGCCTTCGGTGGCCGAGGCGACGGTGATCACGCCGGTCAGGGTCGGCCCCAGGCACGGTGTCCAGCCGAGCGCGAACACCGCGCCCAGCACCGGCGCCCCGGCGACCGTCGTCAGCTGCTGCGGGCTGAACCGGACCTGGCGTTGCAGAGCCGGGACGAGGCCCACGAACACCAGCCCCATCACGATGGTCAGCACACCCCCGGCCCGCTGCAGCACCAGCTGGTTGCTGATCAAGGTCGTCGTCATGCCGAGCACCGCGACGGTGCCCAGGACGAACACCGTGGTGAACCCGGCGACGAACAGCGCCGCCGATCCGGCGACTCGCCACCGGGCGGCCGGCGGGGCTTTGATCACGCCGGACCCGGGCTGCTCGTCGACTCCGACCACCGCGGCCAGATATGACAGGTAGCCGGGCACCAGCGGCACCACACAGGGCGAGGCGAACGACACCAGCCCCGCGAGCACGCAGGCACCCAGCGCCACTAGTAACGGCCCGGCGGCGGCGGTTTGTGCGAAACCGGTCATCGAGGCGTACCCGGTCGTGCCGGCGTGCTCAGTCCCGGCGGCGCTTCCCGGGTCAGCTTCTGCACCACGGGCTGCAGGTCGGCGGCCAGCAATTCGCGCAGGAACACCGCCGCGACCCGGTGCTGGCGATCCAGCACCAGCGTGGACGGAATGACGGTGGTCGGGTACTTGCCGCCGAATGCGATCAGGGTGCGCATCGCCGGGTCGTAGATCGACGGGAACGTGACGGCGCGATCGTTGACGAAATCCAGCGCCGCCTGGCGGTTGTTGTCACGGACATCGATGCCGAGGAAGGACGCCCCGGACTCGCGGGTGGCGTCATACACCTGCTGCAGTTGGGTGACTTCGGCGCGGCACGGCCCGCACCACTGGCCCCATACGTTGATGACGACGACGTTGCCCGAGAAGATCGGATCGTCCAGCGACAGCGTGCGCGCGGGATCGGCCAGGTCCGGCCCGGACAGCGGGCCCGGGCGGCTACGACTCGACGGCGGGTCGTAGGAGATGTCGGTTTTCCCACCGGGAGAGACGAATTCGAAGGTGCCGCCCTGCGCGACGGCGTCGTGACCAGCCGAGCAGCCGGTCAGCAATCCGGAGATTGCCAACACCACCCCGGCGATCGTGCGTCGCCGCATGCTCAAGCGCCCGCCGGTTGGGAGTATTCGACGTCGACCAGCCGGTCGCCGTCGTAGACCAGGGTGGTGAGCGAGGCCAGACCGCACTCGCGCCGCCGCGGGTCGTGCCACAGCCGCTTGCCGGTCAGGTGCAGCCGCAGCGTCCACACCGGCAGCTGATGACTGACGCACACCACCTCGTGGCCGGCGCCACGGACACGCGCCTTGTCCACCGCGGTGGACATCCGGTCCGCGATCTCGCGATAGGGTTCCCCCCACGACGGCGTGAGCGGGTTGCGCAGCTGCCACCACACCCGCGGGTCGCGCCAGGCGCCGTCGCCCGGGCTGACCCGCCGGCCTTCGAAGAAGTTGGCGGACTCAATCAGATCGGGGTCGGTGTCGATGGGCAGGTTGAACCCGGCCGCAATGGGTGTCGCGGTCTCCTGGGCTCGCTGCAGCGGCGAGGCGATGACCGCGACGATGTCGCGGTCGGCCAGCGCGTCGGCGACCGCGGCCGCCTGCGCTTTCCCCTTGTCGGACAACTGAAATCCGGGCAGCCGGCCGTATAGGATGCCGCCGGGGTTGTGCACCTCGCCGTGCCGCATCACGTGCACCCGGGTTTGCTCGGCCATCAGGACTTCCCCTCCCGGGTCGCGCTTGCGGCCGCACGCGCCGCGCCGGGCAACGCGGCCGCGATGCGCTCGAACGCGGTCTCGTCGAGTGCCGCCGAAACGAACCACGCTTCGAAGGCACTGCACGGCGGGTACACGCCCGCGTCCAGCAGGGCGTGGAAGAACGGCGGATAGCGCCAGGTCTGACTGTTGCGTGCGGACGCGAAGTCGGTGACCGGCGCGTCCGCGAAGAACACACTGAGCATATTGCCGGCTCGCGGAATCTGGTGCGGTACACCGGCATTGGTGAGGGATTCGGAGAACAGCCCGGCCAGCCGACCGGCGTTGGCGTCCAGCGCGGTGTAGACGGCGTGGTCGGCGGCACGCAGCGTGGCCAGCCCGGCGGCCATCGCGACCGGGTTGCCCGACAACGTGCCGGCCTGATACACCGGCCCCAGCGGCGCGAGGCGCTCCATCACCTCGGCCCGCCCGCCGAACGCGGCGGCCGGCAGCCCGCCGCTCATCACCTTTCCGAAGGTGAACAGGTCGGCGCCGACCGGATCGATTCCGTACCAACCGCTTCGGCTGACCCGGAAGCCCGTCATCACCTCGTCGATGATCAGCAACGCGCCGTGCTCGGCGGTGATCGCGCGCAGCGCCGCGTTGTAGCCAGCGGCCGGTGGGACAACGCCCATGTTGCCCGGGCTGGCCTCGGTGATCACCGCCGCGATCTGGTCGCCGAACCGGGTGAACGTCTCGCGCACCGCGTCAATATCGTTGTAGGGCAATACAATTGTGTCGGCCGCGGCGGCGCCGGTGACCCCGGGCGAGGAGGGCAGACCCAGCGTCGCCACCCCGGAACCCGCGTCGGCGAGCAACGCGTCCGCGTGGCCGTGATAGCAGCCGGAGAACTTGATGATCTTGGCGCGCCCGGTGAAACCGCGGGCCAGCCGCACCGCGCTCATGGTGGCCTCGGTACCCGAGTTCACCAGCCGCAGCCGCTGGACCGCCGGCACCCGGCCGATGATCTCGGTGGCGAGCTCGGTCTCCGCGGGAGTCGGCGCCCCGAACGACAGCCCCGAGGCCGCGGCCTTGGCGACCGCGTCGACCACGGCCGGGTGCGCGTGGCCGAGAATCATCGGGCCCCACGAGCAGACCAGGTCGACGTAGCGGTTGCCGTCGGCGTCGGTGAGCCAGCAGCCGTGCGCCTCGGTGATGAAGCGCGGCGTGCCACCCACCGCGGTGAAGGCGCGTACCGGTGAGTTCACCCCGCCGGGGATCACCGCGCACGCGGCGTCGAACAAACTCGCCGAGGTGCCCACAGACGTGGTCGTCTGCTCAGTGCTGCCCATGCCGACCAGTGTTCCAGCCTCCGCGACCCGATCAACTACAGGGTGTAAGAGTCCCGCTACGGGGTTGAGGGGTTCGGGCACCGCGAGTTGGATGGTGGTTATGCAACTTCCCCAGCGCCTGGCCCGCTTCAACCGGTATGTCACCAACCCGATTCAACGGATGTGGGCCGGCTGGGCCCCATCATTCGCCATCATCGAGCACGTCGGACGGCGCTCCGGAAAGTCCTATCGCACGCCGGTCAGCGCGTTCAGCGCCACCGTCAACGGCAAACCCGGCATCGCGGTGCTGCTGACCTACGGCCCCGATCGCGACTGGTTGAAGAATCTCGACGCGGCCGGCGGCGGGCAGATGCGCCGCCACGGCAAAACGTTCGGCATCGCCGACGCTCAGGTCGTCACCAGGGACGAGGCAGCCGAGCACATCGGGCCTCGAGTGCAAAAGGTGTTCGGCCGGCTGCCGTTCGAGCAGGCCGTGCTGTTCACCAAGACGTCCTAACCGACCCGGCCCCGGGCACGCGCGACGGCGTAGATCGCCAGCACCACCGCCCACGACAGCAGGCTGAGCCAGAGCTGGCTGCGGGTGGAGCCGTCGAACGCCATCTGCACCAGCACGGCGGTGATCCCGGCCAGCGTCAGGATCGACAGCACCGGGAAGAACCACATCTTCACCCGGAGTTTCTCCGCGGGTGTCCGGCGGCGCAGCACGATCTGCGAGAGCGCGATCAGCCAGTAGACGAACAGGATGATCGCGCCCGACGAGTTGAGCAGGAAAAGAAATACCGTGTGCGGCGCCAGCCACGACACGATGACACACCCGAAACCGATCGCCGACGAGAACAAGATGGCGAAGTGCGGGACGCCGCGCCGGCTGAGTTGGACTAATCGCATCGGCGCTTCGTTGCGGGCGGCGAGCACGAACAGCATGCGCGACGCCGTGTAGAGCCCGGAGTTCAGGCAGGACAGCACCGCGGTGAGCACCACCGCGTTCATCACCTGATCCGCGCCGGCCAGGCCCATCTGCTTGAACACCGCGACATAGGGCGATGCTTCGAGCTCCACCGAATTCCACGGCAGGATGACGACGACCAAAAAGACCGAACCCACGAAGAAGACTGCGATGCGCGCGACAACCGATCTGGTCGCCCGCTGGACCGCAAGTGCGGGGTCGCGACTTTCGGCGGCGGCGATCGTGACGATTTCGGCGCCCACCATCGAGAAGATCACCACCACGATCGCGGCGAACACCGCGCCGACGCCTTTCGGGAAGAACCCACCGTGCGCGGTCAGGTTCTCCAAGCCGACGTGGTGACCCGGCCACAGGCCGAGCACGAACACCGCGCCGATCCCCAGAAAGATCACGATCGTAGCGACTTTGATTCCGGCGAACCAGAATTCGAATTCGCCGAACGATGCCACCGAGAACAGGTTCGTCGCGGTCATCAGCACCATCAGGCACAGCGACAGCACCCATAGCGGGGCGTGGAACCAGTAGTTGAGAACTTTGCCGCCGGCGACCGCCTCGAATCCGACGACGATCACCCAGAAGTACCAATACAGCCAGCCCGCCGAAAACCCGGCCCAGCCGCCCAGCGCCTTGGCCGCGTAATCGGCGAACGATCCGGTTGACGGGTTGGCGGCCGCCATCTCGCCCAGCATCCGCATCACCAGCACAACCAGCACGCCGCAAAGCGCATACGTCAGGAATGCGGCGGGCCCGGTATTGCAGATCACCACGCCCGAGCCGACGAACAATCCGGCGCCGATCACGCCGCCGAGCGAGATCATACACAGCTGTCGTAGCGAAAGCCCTTGGCGTAGTTGAGTATTGGTACCATCTTCGGGCTCATCGAATTCATTACCCGCAGACGGCCGCATCCGGGGGACGCTAGCGGGCTTCACCGCCGACGGCAACCACCGACTACAGGTACAGGTCTTGGTCGCGGATCAGCGCCGTGGCGAACACGCTAATCGCCGCGGTCGCAACCAGATACCCGCACGCCAGCCAGGGCGCGCCACCGACGGCGGCAATCAGCGCGGTGAGGATCATCGGCGTCACCCCGGATGCGTACACGCCCGAGAATTGGTAGACGAACGACAAACCGGTGTAGCGCGTGCCGGTCGGATACAGCGACGAGTACAGCGTGCCTTGCGCGCCGTAGAACAACGCGTGCAGGACACCGAACACCAGGATCATCGCCAACCCGAACCAGACCAGGTTCCTGGTACCGAACATGGCGAACGCCGGAAAGGCCGCCAGCCCGTAGAGCGCCACGCCGATCAGGTACACCCGGCGCGCGCCGTACCGATCGGTCAACGCTCCGGAAACGGGCAGCAGCACCGCCATCAACAGCGCGGCGATGGTCACCACGATCAGCACCGACACCCTGTTTAAGCCCAACGCGCCGGTGGCATAGCTGATCGCGAACACACCCCAGGTGTTGAAGGCCGAGCCTTCGGCCCAACGAGACAGCAGTCCCAGCAACGTGTTTCGCCGAGACCGAGGTTCGCGTAGGACTTCCCGGATCGGCACGGTGGACGATGCCTCGAGGTCGCGTAGCTGCCGGAAGGCCGGGGTTTCTTCGACCCGAAGCCGCACCACGACGCCGATCACCACCAGCACCACACTCAGCAGGAAGCCGATGCGCCAGCCGTACGCGAGAAATCGCGTGGGGCCCAACACAACCTGTAGGAACGCGAAGACGCCGGTGCCCAGCGCCAGTCCCAACGCCAAGCCGATCTGCGGGATGGCCCCGTAGCGGCCGCGCCGGTCGCCGGGGCTGTGTTCGACGGCCAGCAGCACCGCGCCGCCCCATTCGCCGCCGAGCGCAAAACCCTGCAGCACGCGCAACACCAGCAGCAGCACCGGCGCCCACGCCCCGATCTGAGCCGCGGTCGGCAGCGCCCCGATCAGCGCGGTCGCGACGCCCATGATCAGCATCGTCAACGCCAAGCTGCGCTTGCGTCCGATGCGATCTCCGATGTGGCCGAACACCAGACCGCCGATGGGCCGCATCACGAACCCGACGGCGAAGGTCGCGAATGCCAGCAGCGTGCCCACCACGGAGCTCGCGTTCGGGAAGAACACCTTGCTGAAAACCAGTCCGGCCGCGGTCGCGTAGAGGAAGAAGTCGTACCACTCCACCGTGGTGCCGAGCAGGCTCGCGGCGACGACGGTCCGCAGCCGCCGGCGGCGGTCGGCGTCGGATTCGCCGGGAATGTCCGGCACCGCTATCGACGCAGCGGGCAGCGTCGTCGCCACCGCTATTGCGCCGAGGCCACGGCGAACGGCGTCGCGGAGGCCGGTTGGGTCTTGCGGTTGGGGTGTTTCCACACGCCCCGGCGCTCCAGCAATGGCAGCACGCCCTCGCCGAACCAGTAGGCCTCTTCGAGGTGCGGGTAGCCCGACAGGATGAAGTGGTCGATGCCGAGGTCGGCGTATTCGAGCAGCCGCTCGGCGACCTCCTCATGCGACCCGACCAGCGCGGTGCCCGCACCGCCGCGCACCAGGCCGACACCTGCCCACAGATTGGGCGCGATCAGCAGCCGATTGTTGTTGCCGCCGTGCAACTTCAGCATCCGGCGCTGGCCCTCGGATTCGCTGCGTGCCAGGCTGGCCTGCACTCGCTCGATATCTGCAGGATCGATCGCCGACAGCAGCCGGTCGGCTTCGGCCCACGCTTGCTCGGCGGTGGGGCGGCTGATCACGTGGATCCGTAAACCGAATTGCAATGTCCGGCCGGCATCGGCGGCCAGCCCGCGCACCCAGTCCAATTTCTCGCCGACGGCCGCCAGCGGTTCGCCCCAGGTGAGGTAGACGTCGGCGTATTTGGCGGCAACGGGGCCCGCCGATCCCGACGATCCGCCGAAGAACACCGCGGGCACCGGGTCGGGCCGGTTGTTGAGCTGCGCGCCCTCGATCGCAAGGTGCTCACCGGCGAACGTCACCGGTTCTGTCGAAGTCCACAGTTGGCGCACCACATTCAAGAATTCGGCGGTACGCGTGTAGCGCGCCTGCTTGTCCAGATAGTCGCCGTAGGCCCGCTGCTCGTGCGCTTCGCCGCCGGTGACGACATTGAGCAGCAACCGGCCATCCGAGTGCCGCTGAAACGTGCCGGCCATCTGTGCGGCCAGCGTGGGACTGAGCAGACCCGGGCGGAATGCCACCAGGAACTTCAGCGCCTCGGTGCGTTCGATCAGCGTCGCCGTCGTCAACCAGGCGTCCTCACACCACAATCCGGTCGGTGTGAGCACCGCTTCAAAGCCGTTGTCTTCGGCGGCGGCACAAATCTGGTGCAAATAGCGCAAAGTCGCGGGACGGTCGCCGTGCATCGACGTGCCGTGTCCGCCGGCGACGAGGTTGCGCGAATCCCCGTACGTCGGCAAAAACCAGTGAAATGCCAGGCTCATTCAATCCTCTTCCGCTCTTGATCAGCATTGGGCCGGCGGTGCAAAGCCGGCACGAAAGTTCCAGCGTCCCCAAGCCGGCCGCGGCACGCGAGGGTTGTAACCTGCCAGATTCCATTGGGCCGGACGGGCCGGGTGGTGTCGCACGTCACTGGTCGATGACTGCCGCATCACAATGCCCTTCCAAACGGCGTGGCAGGGTCGGAAAAACCCAGCCGGCCCGGCATTATGACGCTCGTGCCTGATCTGAACCGCCGCGCGGTGCTGCGAATGGGCGCCAGTGCCAGCGTTGCGGCCGCGGGCGCGTGGGCTTTGAGCGCCTGGCTGGACCCGCTGGAACCACAGGCGGCGCCCCAGCCGATGTCACCCTCCCCGTTCGAGCCCTCCACCGCGAGCAGCAACCTGCCCACCAAACTCACCGGCTCGTTCATCTCGAAGGCGCGCGGCGGCGTCAAGACCAATTGGGTGATCGCGTTGCCGCCCGGGCAGACTCCGCAGAGCGGCCTGCTGCGCCCGGTGATCGCGTTGCACGGCAAGGACGGCGACGCGAACATGATGCTCGACTGCGGTGTGCCTGACGCGCTTGCCCGGTTGGTCAAGGAGGGCAAGCCGCCGTTCGCCGTGGTGGGAGTCGACGGCGGTTCCGATTCCTACTGGCACAAACGGGCCGACGGCAGCGACTCGGGTGCGATGGTCCTCGACGAGCTGCTGCCGATGCTGGGTTCGATGGGCCTCGATACGTCCCGGGTCGGCTTCATGGGCTGGTCGATGGGCGGCTACGGGGCGCTGCGTCTGGGCGCCAAGCTGGGGCCGTCGCGGACCGCGGGAATCTGCGCGATCAGCCCGGCGCTGTACTCGTCCTACGCCGATTGCGCGCCCGGGGCGTTCGACAGCAACGACGACTGGATGGCGAACAGTGTGCTGGGCCTGCCGGCGTTGTCACAGATCCCGCTGCGGGTGGACTGCGGCACCTTCGACCGCTTCTATCCCGCCACCCGCCAATTCGTCGGCCAACTGCAAACTCCGCCGGCTGTCAGCTTCACTGTCGGCGGCCATGACATCACCTGGTGGCGCCTGCAGTTACCCGGCGAAATCTCCTGGCTCGCGACGTAGCGGGGGCACCCGAAAAAGGTATGACAGTCCGGCAGGAAACCCCCGCCAGCCCGCCCTCACCAGCGGGCGATGGCCCCACCCGGCAAATACAGCGGCGCGGATTCCGACCGGACATCGAAGGCCTGCGGGCCGTCGCGGTCGTCGCCGTCGTGCTCTACCACGCGGGCATCCCCGGTACCGCCGGCGGATTCATCGGCGTGGACGTCTTCTTCGTCATCTCCGGATTCCTGATCACCGGACTGCTCTGGCGCGAGGTCAGCGGCGCCAATACCGTTGCACTGGGCCGCTTTTACGGCGCGCGGGCCCGCCGGCTGTTGCCGGCCGCGGCCACCGTCGCTGTCGTTACCGCGATCGGAGCGGCCATCGTGCTGCCGCCGCTGCAGGCGCGAACCGTCTTCCTCGACGGCATCGCCAGCGCGCTCTACGTCGGCAACTACCGGTTCGCCAGCCAAGGCACCGACTACCTGAACGCCGACGTGCCGTCGCCGTTCAAGCACTACTGGTCGCTGGGTGTCGAGGAACAGTTCTACCTGGTGTGGCCGGTGTTGATCATCGGCACCGCGTGGCTGGTCGGACGCGTGCGCCGCGAGGCCCAGCCCAATTCCAAGGCCAAGGCCATGCCATACGCAGTGGTGCTGGCGTTGGTCGCCGCGGCCTCGTTGACGGCAGCGGTGGTGTGGACCCGAGCCTCGCCGCCGTGGGCATTCTTCTCGCTGCCCACCCGCGCCTGGGAACTGGCCGTCGGGGGTCTGGTCGCGCTGTCGATCGAGCAGTGGCGCCGGCTGCCGCTGCTGCCCGCGGCGATCGCCGGATGGGGCGGCCTGGCCCTGATCCTGCTGACCTGCACACAGCTGGGGCCCGCCACGCCTTACCCCGGCACCGCGGCGCTGCTGCCCGTGCTGGGCACCGCGCTGGTGATCGGCGGCGGCTGTGCCACCCGCAGCCTGGGCGTCGGTCGCCTGCTGTGCCGCCCGGCGATGCGCGCGATCGGGCGGGTGTCCTATTCCTGGTACCTCTGGCACTGGCCGGTGTTGTTGCTGTTGGCGCGGCTGCTCGGTGAGCCCGCCGGCCTGGCGGCCCGGCTGACCGGCACCGCCGTCTCGGCCGGGCTCGCGGTGATCACCTTCTACCTGGTGGAGAATCCCGGCCGATTCGCCGCGGCCCTGCGCCGGTCGGCCAAGGCCAGCCTGGCGGTGGCCGGGATCGCCAGCGCGGCCACCGCGTCCGCGTGCGTGCTGTTGCTGACGGTGATACCGGTGCCGGTCGGCCACGGACCGGCCGCGGCGAAGGCCAACATCATGGCGCTGCCGACGGCCGCCCCCGGCGGCCCGAACGCCACCGATCCCCGGGAAGCGGCCGTCCAGCAGGCCCTCACACAGGTGCGCGCCGCCATCGCGGCCGCCGCGGGCCTGCGGGCCGTCCCGTCGAATCTGGACCCGCCACTTGCCCAGGCGCCGGCCGACAAGGCCGCCGTCTTCGTGAACGGCTGCGTGCGCTCCTGGCGCGACGTCGGCCAAAGCGAGTGCGCGACAGGCGACACCGGCTCGCCGACAACGGTCGCCCTGCTCGGCGACTCGCACGCGGCGATGTGGAACCCGGCCTTTCAGCAGGTTGCCCAGCAGCGACACTGGCGGCTGGAGACGCTGGCCAAAGTGACCTGCCCGGTGCAGGACCTGCCCATCGACAGCCCCTATCTCGGCCGCGAGTACACCGAGTGCGAACAGTGGCGCGGCCAGGTCATCGCCCGCGTGGCCGCCGAACACCCGCGTCTGGTCGTGCTGGACATGAGCCGGCGCTACGGCAGCGACTTCGGCTTCGTGTCCTACGACCCGGCGTGGATCGAGACCCTGGGCCGCACCGTCGCACAGCTGCGCCGTACCGGCGCGACGGTCCTGGTCCTAGGCCCTGCCCCGGATCCGCAATCCCCGGTACCCACCTGCCTGTCCGGACATCTGGACGACGCCACCGCCTGCGCGCCGAGCCGGTCGGCTGCGGTCAACGACGATGGCATCTCCAAGGAGCGCGCGGCCACCACCGGAAACGGCGGTCACTATGCCGATCTCACCGACTTGTTCTGCACGGCCGAGCGCTGCCCAATGATCGTCGGTAACACCCTGGTCTTCCGCGACGACAACCACGTCACAAGCGAATATGCACAACTGTTGGCACCGGTGCTGGGTGCGCTGGCGGATCGTGCCATAACGGACGGATGACGTTGCGATGACTTTCTTTGCAAATGAACCCCGCCACAATCCCGAACGTGTTACGAATGTAAGGGTTTTGGAGGTTTGAAATGTCCCCGCTGTTGTTGGTCTGCATCGCGGCTGCTACGCCAGTCGTCGGGATTGGGTTGATGCAGCTGCAGGCACGCCTGGAGCAGTGGGACTACGAGCGGCACGCAGAAGACTAAGCACCAACCGTTGGCGCGTTAATGCCTTGCGCGGCTGGCATTTTGACGGGGGGCCAGCCCGTTGAAAATATCGATGCCTCGTTACGTGAGCAATTGCGTACGAATCAGCGGTGCAATCTTGTCGGCCATGTATCGATGCCCAGCGTCGTTGGGGTGCACGCCATCCGGGCCGATCAGGTCGGGCCTGTCGACGAACCAACGCGCGCCGATCGGGTCGACGAACGCGGCGCCCGCGGCACGCGCCTCAGAGTTCAGCACGTCGCGAATCTGCAGTATGTCCCCGGGCACATCGGCGGTCGGCCAGGGCGGCCCGATCACCAGGAATCTCGCCGACGGCGCGAGGATGCGCGCGAGAGTGAAGGCGTCGCGAGCCCGTCCGGCCAACAGACCCGGATCTGAGCCCTGATCGTTGCGGGAGCCGTAGAACACCACCAGCACGTCGTCCGGCTTGGCCACCCTGGACGTCAGGTCTTGAAAGATGCTGCCGTGGTCGCCGGGCACCACATACCCGGCTCGGCCCTCAGCCGCCACGTCGGGGGCGATCTGCATACCTCGCTTGGTCAGCGTCTGCCAGGTAAGAGCGGTCCATGCTTTCGGGCCCAGGCCGCCTTCGTCGGTGCCGGTCGTATAGGAGTCGCCGATCACCGCGATGTGGGTGAGCCGGGAGCTCAGCGTCGATATGCCGCGGGCCCGCATCGGAGCCGGCAGCCCCACGACCTCGACGATCAGGCCTACCAGCAGAGCGAGATTAACGACGAACGCGGCCAGGCGACTCACTTCTACCTCCCCCTGTGCACGGCATGGCGGTGTGCTGCACCCCATTCAACGGAAATCGTACGAAGAACCGGCGCGAACGGACCGTCAACGCGCTGTCACTCCTATGTGATCCATGTCCGAGCCGGTCGGCAAAGTTCAAGCTACCAGTGCGGCGCGCCTACCGTGGGCGAATCCGCATCCGAGAGATTTTGGGGCACAGCATGATTCGCGGGCACTCGTCATACCGCGCGGGCGGTAACCGATGCCGGCCCGCCGTCGATCGGGTGTACCTTGACCGGACCCGACTCACTGGACTCGGGTCGCTGGGCCGCGGGCCGGACGTCGACCATCCTGCGCATCCAGCGGCGGGCCGGCTCCTCCACGAAGTGATAGAGCAGGCTCGAAAGCGCCAGGGCGATGACAAATAGGCCAAGGACGTTCCATTTCCAGGGCGAATCGGATTCCCACGGCGTGAGCTTGAATTGCTCGACCGCCCATCCCCAGGATGTATGCACCAGCTCGTGCACCATGTACAGGCAGAACGAGATCTGCCCGCCGTACACCAGCACCCGGGTAGACAGCAGTCTCGGCAGGCCGCCCAGGCCGACCGCCAGCGTGATCACCAGCGGAATGAACAGCGCGTCGACCACCCCACCACTGTCGTTTTCCACGACTCCGGTGATGGGATGCGCGTTGAACCAGTAGAGGACCCCCACCACGGCAGCCAGCAGTAGCAGGGAGAGGTATCCGGCGACGTGGCGGCCGCGCTCGGTCAGCCGCAATCGGCGCACGGCGGCGCAGGCCAGCGCCCCCGCGGCGAACTGCGTCACGATCCGCGGTAGCCAGCTCCACGGCGTGTAGAAATGGCCGCTGGCCAACAGCAGCACCACCGGCGGCAGCGAGGCCGCCACGGCCAGAAACATCAGGGTCCGGGCCCGGGTGGCCAGCTTCATCCGGAAGACCACCAGCGCGAGCAGACCGAACAGCAGGTAGGCGAGCCATTCCGCGCTGATCGACCAGGCGGGCCCGTCCCAGCTTGTCCCGTCGAAGAACGGCTCGAACCACAACTGCACGAGCAGCACCTGGCGCACATAGCTGATCGCGGTGAGGTCATTGGCCTCGGGCAACGGGACATGACCGACGTGCAGTGACAGGATCACCAACAGCGCGGCCAGATGCAGGGTGACCAGGTAAACCGGCCACACCCGGGCCAGCCGCAGCCACAGGAAGTGCAGGGTCTCGCGCGTCGACCAGGACCGGCCCATCCGGTCGAGATAGTTCCAGGCCAGCACGAATCCGCTGAGGATGAAGAACAGATCGACACCTTGGGCGCCGCAGTTGAGTACCGGCGCGAGGTTCTCGCGGAAATCAGGCGAGATATCGCTGAGCATCGGCCGGAAGTGGAACAGCACCACCCACACCGCGGCGACGATGCGCAATCCCGTCAGGGCTTTGATCTCACCCTTGATCTCTGCGGTGCGCACGACGCTCTTTCGGTCTGGACTCATGCAGTTTCGTTTGCCTTCTCACCCGGCTGACCGGGCGATATCGCCCTATCACAAGCCCCCAGACTCACAACCGGTAGCCAGAGCAGCCTAACAGCGCGATAGCCCGGATCGCGCCACGGCGGCGGTGTGGCCGCCTCTTTACCTCCAGAGGGCGCTTCGGGTCAGCTTTTTAGCAAACAGTTAGACGCGGCTTCCGGTCTCCTTAGGTTTGGCGGGCAACGTTATAGCTAGCTTCGGTCGGCGTCGTGTCGGCCTTGCATCAGTACGGGAATTGGGGCGTCATGACGATCGCGATGACCACTCGGCAGGGAAATGGCAGCATCGACTGCGGTGGGGCCGAGGTTCGGGCCCACTGCCGCCACCTCGCGACGGTGGTGACCATCCGCGGGGAGATCGATGCCGTCAATGTCGACCGGGTCCGCGATTGCCTTCGCCGTTTCATCGTCGGTGACACTCCCGTGGTGCTCGACATCAGCGACGTGAGCCACTTCGCCGGGGCCGGCTTCTCGCTGCTGTACACGTTCGACGAGGACTGCCGCGGGGCCGGCATGGAGTGGACGCTGGTCGCCCGCCCCGATGTCACCGAACAGCTGGTCGCGGCGGACGGCGATTCCGCGTTTCTGACCGCCGGCTCGGTGCCCGAGGCGTTCGGCGACCTTGCCGACGCGGTCGTCTACCGGCGCCGGCTGGCGCTGCCGCTGATCAGGAAGACGGCTTAGCGCTGCGGCTTGCTTGCCACAGCCGCGACGTTCCGAGGACGGCCAGCACTCCGGCGATCGTCGCCAGCAGCATGGCCAATAGCGCAGGGTCGTAAACCAACGAGGTGGTCGACGGCTGCCCGTCCGTGATCGGCGCGACGCCCACGATGTGACGGGCATGCAGCCAGCTCGCCCCGACACCGACCAATGCCGCACCAGCCAGGCCGAGTTCGACCAGAGCCCGGTAGCGGGCCATCACAGCTGCGACCCTTCGTCATCGTGACCATCGATATCGAAGGCGTCCGATCGGGCCGGCTCCACCCGCTCCTGCACCAGCGGGGTCAGCGCTTCCCGAAGGCGACGATGCCGTTTCGCCCACGCCTGCGCGGTGCGACCCCCGGTGAGCTTCAGGCCGATGCCGGTCCGGCCGCGCGGAACACCGAACAGTTCACCGAGCGCCCGCGCCGACTGCCACCTCGCCAGCTCCTTGTCGGAATTCGCCGGATTCTCGGGCTCGGGAAACACCTTGATGATTTCGCGCACCAGGATGGTCTCGGAGCCCTGACGCAAGGCGTCGTCGGTCAGTTCGACGGAAACGTGGATGCGTGCCGCCTTCACCTGCAGTGAGATGAACGCCGAGACCATCACCAAAAAGATCGCCGGAACCCACAGCGATATCGCGGCGCCACTCCATATTTCGATCAGGATCATTGACGCCGCCGCCGCCGGGCCGCTCAGCACCCAAAGCCAGCTGGCGCCGGGTTCGTAGAAAAGCGGTTTGGGGTTGACATCCCTCACTGTGGTCATTGGAGCCTCATCCCCTGATTGTCTACCGCCGCGGTGGCCGTTAGGAAAGCCAGCCTGCCGCTTGCGCGGCCCAATAGGTGAGCACGATGTCGGCTCCGGCGCGGCGAATGCTGGTCAGCGACTCCAGAGCAGCGGCACGCCCGTCGATCCAATTGTTCGCTGCCGCAGCGCAAATCATCGCGTACTCCCCCGACACCTGGTAGGCGGCCACCGGCACCGGCGAAACCTCCGCGGCGGCGGCCACCACGTCGAGGTAGCTCATCGCCGGTTTGACCATAATGATGTCGGAGCCCTCGTCGATGTCCAATTCGACCTCACGCACCGCTTCCCGGACGTTCCCGGGCTCCTGCTGGTAGGTGCGACGATCACCGGAGAGGCTCGAACTCACCGCTTCCCGGAACGGGCCGTAGAACGCCGAAGCGAACTTCGCCGCGTAGGCCAGGATCACCACGTCGGTGTAGCCGGCGACGTCCAGGCCGTCCCGAATGGCGCTCACCTGCCCGTCCATCATCCCGCTCGGCCCCACCACGTGAACGCCTGACTCTGCTTGCGCCACAGCTAATTTCACGTAGCGGCCCAGGGTAGCATCGTTGTCGACCCGCCCGCGGGCGTCGAGGACGCCGCAGTGACCGTGGTCAGTGAATTCGTCGAGGCAGGTGTCCGCCATCAGCACCGTGGCGTCACCGAGATCCTTGGCCAGGTCCCGAAGCGCGACGTTGAGAATGCCGTCGGGGTCGGTGCCGGCCGAGCCGGTCGCGTCCTTGTCCTCGTCGCGCGGCACACCGAACAGCATCAGCCCGCCCACCCCCGCCGCCACCGCATCGGCGGCGGCACGGCGCAGCGACTCGCGGGTGTGCTGCACGACATCGGGCATCGACGGGATCGCACGCGGCTCGTCGATGCCGTCGGCGACAAACATCGGCAGCACCAAATGTCTTGGTTCCAAAGATGTTTGCGCCACCAGGCGACGCAACGCGGGGGTGGAACGGAGCCGACGCGGCCGCTGCCGCGGGTAGGAGCCACCGCTCATGAACGGCGACCCGCCGCATCAGGCTTCGCCGCGCTGGCGATCGCCATTAGCGCCTGCGACTCTTCTTACGCGGCGGTGGCAGCGCGCCCTCGGCCCGCAACCGCGCGGCGTGTTCGGCCAGCGCGTCGACCAGTGGACCGACGGCAGCAGTCTCGGGCTGCACATCCACCCGCAAGCCGAACTCGGCGGCGGTCTCGGCCGTCTTGGGACCGATGCAGGCAATGATGGTGCGCGCGTGTGGCTTACCGGCGATGCCGACCAGGTTGCGCACCGTCGAGCTGGAGGTGAAGCACACCGCGTCGAAGCCGCCCGTCTTGATCATCTCCCGGGTGGCCGCCGGCGGCGGCGCCGCACGCACCGTCCGGTACGCGGTGACATCCTCAATCTCCCAACCGCGTTCGCGCAGCCCCTCGGCCAGCGTCTCGGTGGCGATGTCGGCACGCGGCAGCAATACCCGGTTCACCGGATCGAAAATGCTGTCGTAGGGCGGGAAGTCATCCAGCAGGCCCAGCGAGGACTGTTCCCCGGCCGGCACCAGCTCGGGGCTGATCCCGAAAGCCCGGACCCGGTCCGCCGTCGACTCACCGACGCAGGCGATCTTCACGCCGGAGAACGCGCGGGCGTCCAGCCCGAACTCGCCGAACTTCTCCCACACCGCGCGGACCGCGTTGGTGGAAGTGAACACCACCCACTGGAACCGGCCATCGACCAATCCCTTGACGGCTCGTTCCATCTGGGCGGGGCTACGCGGCGGCTCGACGGCGATGGTCGGCACCTCGACCGGCAGCGCGCCGTATGAGGTCAGCCGATCACTCATCTCGCCGGCCTGGTCCTTGGTGCGCGGCACCAGGACGGTCCAGCCGTACAGCGCCCGGCTCTCCCACCAGTTCAGCTTCGCGCGGCTGTTCACCGTCTTGCCGATGGTCACCACCAGCGGTCCGGTCAGCGGGCCCGCGGGGTCACCGGCGCCGGCCACGACCGCCGGATCGAGCAACCCGTGCAGCGTGGTTTCGACCGAACGCTGCTGACAGGTGGTGCCCTGTGAGGTCACGACGCACGGGGTGGTCTCGGACAGCTCGTGCTCGATCAGGGTGCGGGCCGCGTCGGCCAGATGCGTCGGGGTGGCCTGCAGGATCAGCGGTCCGGGAGCCGCGGCCAGCGCCTCCCAGTCCACGTCGCCGCGCACATCGGCAACCGTGTGCGAGGAGCCCAGCGGCAGACCCGCATAGGTCGGTACCGCATTGGTCGCGGCCAGGCCGGGCACGATCTCGACATGCAGGTGAGTCCGCGCGACGGCGTTCACCTCGCTGATGACCGCGTCGAGCGTCAGCGGGTCACCGGAGACCAGCCGCACCACGTCAACGCCCGTGCGGGCCTCTGCGGTCAGCGTCTTGGCAACCTCGGCGGGCTCACCCAGCGCCGGGCGGATGTCGGCACCGCCGGACAGCACCGTCGGTGCAGCCTGAGGCTGATCCGGATCAAGTGAGCCGTCGGCCGTCGTCGGCGGTGGTTCGGCAGGCGCCGGGCCCGAAACGGGCGGCAGGTCCTTGCCGATCAGCGCCAGCACCGGTTCGGGTACGTCGGGATCGGTGAATACCAGGGCCGCATTGGCCAGCACTGTGGCCGCCCGCGTGGTCAACAATCCCGGGTCACCCGGGCCAGAGCCCACGAACGTGATGCGGCCCGGTCTCGGCTTGCGCCCTCGCGTCGTCATTGTCGCTCCCAAGTCACTCTCATTCAGTTTCCTTGCGCGGGGTCTTGCCGCGCTCCCCCAATCAGCTCTCCCGCGCCCAACTCCAGCAGCTCCGCGGCCACCGAGAGCCCCAACTCTCGAGCCCGCTGCGGAGCGCCGATGCCGGACGCACGGATCACATCCGATCCATCCAGCGCCGCCACGCAACCACGCAGCGACAGCTCGTCGAAGACGCGCCCGTCCTCATCAATGGACTCGACCACCTCAGCGATCGCTCCCACCGGTGCGGAGCAACCCGCCTCCAATTCGGCCAACAGAGTTCGCTCCGCGGTGACCGCAACACGTGTGTCGGAGTCGTCCAACTCCGCCAGCACTGCCGCCAGCCGGCTGTCATCAGCGCGGCATTCCACGGCGAGCGCGCCCTGAGCCGGTGCTGGCAACATTTGCACCGGCTCTAGCGTCTCGGTGACATCAGCGAGCCGGCCCAGTCGAGCCAGTCCGGCCCGGGCCACCACGATAGCGTCAAGATCACCACTACTTACCCTGTTCAACCTGGTATCTAGGTTGCCTCGTAGGGGGCGGATTTCCAAACCGAGACCCAGTGCTCTAAGCTGTGCGGCCCGCCGCGGCGAAGATGTCCCCACCAGCGAACCTGCCGGCAACTCCCCGAGCACCAGCCCGTCGCGCGCAACCAGCGCGTCGCGCGGGTCGTTGCGTGCCGGTATCCCCGCGATGGTGAACCTCGGGTCGTCGGCGGTTGGCAAATCCTTGTGCGAGTGCACCGCAGCGTCGACCCGGCCATCCAGAATGGCCTCGCGCAACGCCGTGGTGAAGACGCCCACCCCCAAACTCTCGATGGGCGCCGAGGACTGATCGCCAACTGTGCTGATGATCACCAACTCCGCGGGGTGGCCGTTGGCGATGAGAGTGTCTCTGATGACGGAGGCCTGAGTGGTGGCCAGCAGACTGCCCCGCGTGCCTAACCGAATCACGTGCGCCAATCGGCTACTCGGCGGACGGTATTGGGCCGCCCGACGCGGGATGGGTGTGCGTACCCGCGTCGAATCCCGTTGATACCACCGGTAATTCGCCTGCGGTGGCGACGGCGTCGACGGCGGTCTGGTCGAGTTCGAAAAGCTCGCGCAGGGCTTCGGCATAGCTGTCACCGCCGGGTGCGCTGGCGAGTTGTTTGATCCGCACCGTGGGTGCATGCAGCAGCTTGTCCACCACCCGCCGGACGGTGCGGGCGACCTCCTCGCGCTGGGTGCTCTCGAGTCCTGGAAGCCGGTTTTCCAGCCGCAGCAGCTCGGCTTCGACGACGTCGGCGGCGCGCTGGCGCAGCGCGGTGACTGTCGGGGTGACCTCGGCCATCCGCTGCCCCGCCAGGTAGGCGGCAACCTCGGCGGCCACGATGTGGCGAGCGGCGTCGACGTCGCCGGCGGCGGCGTGCGCCGCGGGCTCGTGTTGGATCCGCTCCACGTCGACGACCCAGACGCCGGGGAGTCCGGCCACCGCGGGATCGACGTCGCGCGGCATGCCCAGGTCGCAGATCAGCAGCGGGTGACCGGCTTCGTCGCGCTGCGCGGCGGCCAGCGCGTTGTGGACGTCGGCCAGCGACACCACGGGGCTTACCGCTCCGGTACAGCTCACCACGACGTCGGCACCGGCCAGCGCGTCGGCGAGCCGGTCGAGCGTCAGCGTCTGGGCGCGCACCCCCGATTCGCGGATCTTGCGGACCAGCCGTTGTCCCCGGGACAGCGAACGGTTGAGGACGATGATCTGGTCGATGCCGGCACGGGTCAGGTGTGCGGCCGCCAGTGCGCCCATCGCTCCGGCTCCGACGACGACCGCGGTCCTGCCCACCAGCCCGTCCACCTTGCGTTCGGCCATGCCCAGCGCGACCGAGACCACCGAGGCACCGGCAGCGTCGATGGCGGTTTCGGAGTGCACTCTTTTGCCCACCGACAGCGCACGTTGGGCCAGCTCATGCAGTACCCGTCCGACCGTGCGATTCGCCTCGGCGGCGGCGTAGGCCCGGCGGACCTGTCCCAGCACCTGCTGTTCGCCGATCACCGCGGAGTCCAGCCCGCTGGCAACGGCGAACAGGTGCTCGACGGCGGCCTCGCTGTAGCGCACGTAGGCGTATTTGGTGAGGTCGCCCATCGACATTCCGGAGTATTCGGACAGCACCTGCCCGATTGCGGCCAAACCGCCGTGGAACGCATCGACGACCGCGTAGACCTCGACCCGGTTGCAGGTCGAGAGCACCATGGCCTCGGTGACCAGCGGCGATTGCAAGACCCGCTCGATGATCTTGTTGCGGTCGGATTCGTCGATACTGAGTTGTTCCAGAACGGAGACCGGCGCACTACGGTGCGAAACCCCGAAGAGCAAGATGCTCACGGCAGCATCACCTGGCCAGCTCCCTCGCTACTCCAGTAACTGAACTGGTGTCTACGGTAAACGTTTATTCGGTGGGCTACCAAATATTGAGTTGGCGCACACCTTGCTCGGGGCCCGCAGCGTTACCGGCCGAGGTCGGCGCGCAGCCGCGGCTCGTCGATCTCCCAGTAACTGTGCTCGCTGCCATTCAGCAAGATCACCGGTAGGCGGTCGCCGAACTCCGCCCGCAGCCCGGGGTTGCCGGACGCCGCGGCGGCGTCGACGTCGGTTGCCGCGAGGTCGAAATCCAGCTCCCCGGCCAGCTCAGCCAACCGTGCGTAAGCCCGCGCGCAGATGGTGCATCCATCGCGGGTCAGCAGCTCCACCTTCGGGCGGCCGGCGGCCTGGGTCATGCGACCAGTGTGGCATCGGCGCCGAACCGCTCGCCGGCCTCGGGGGCGCCCCGGGGTGAATTGTGGCGCGACCCGGCGATTATTAGGTTGCGGCTATGCATGCCGACAACAATCTGCGCGTCGATCCGCAGGTGATGCACGGATTTGCCGAGTCGCTGCTCGGGGGTGCCGAGAATCTGCGAAATCAGCTGGCCGGGCTGGACGGTCAGGTCGCCGAGATGCTGGGCGGCTGCCAGGGTGGATCGGGCGGCGCTTACTCGGCGGCGTGGGAGCGGTGGCGTCAGGGGGTGCGCGAGGTCGAGGCCGGATTGTCGATCCTGGCCACAGCGGTGGCCCACGCCGGTACGGGTTATCACGACAACGAAGCCTTTTCCACCCAAGCGATTCGACAGCTGCACGATGGCTGACGCGTTTCGGGTGGATCCGCTAGCCCTGGCCGAAGCCGTACAACGGATGGCCGAATTCCAGCGCTATGCGGAAAGCATGCTCAGCGAAATCGACTCGCTGGTAAGCAATCTGCACGCGACATGGTCGGGTGAGGCAGCGGCGGCGCACGCCGAAGCTCATCAGCACTGGGCTCGCGGCGAGGCGATGATGCGCGAGGCGTTAGGCCAATTGCGGACCGCGGGCGCCACGGCGCACGGCAACTACACCGGAGCCATGTCAACGAATCTGGCGATGTGGTCGTGAGGCGGGCATCCCGTTAGATCACCCGAGCCGGCCCCACCCGGACAACTACCCGTCAGATAGATCGGGTCGAATTTGATGGACAACGCCCGGATGGACGGCCGGCGCCGACCCAGTCCGGCGAACACCAAGTCCACGAAGGCATTTCGCGCGACCAGCCGAACACCACCGCACCGCCGGCGGTCGTGACACCATCCGATGCCAGAGGTGTAAACCTGCCGACCCCAACTGCCGGATAGGGTTAACAGCGGCCGCAACACCGGGCCACCAGGCGGCACGGTGATCTAGGAGGTGTGGCGATGACTTCCTCTGAGTCGGATGAGTCGATCAGCGCCGACCCCGCCGTTCGAGTCGACCTGGAATCGGTCGCCACGAACGCCAGCGCGGCCCGTGCGCTTGAAGGCTTGCAGGAAGCGACCGCTGCGGAGGGTGGCCCGCAACCGCCGATCGACCTGACCGCCGCCGCCTTCTTCGACGTGGACAACACGCTGGTGCAAGGCTCCTCCGCGGTGCATTTCGGACGCGGGCTGGCCGCACGTAACTACTTCACTTATCGCGATGTGGTCGGATTCATCTACGCGCAGGCCAAGTTTCAGCTGCTCGGCAAGGAGAACAGCGAGGACGTCGCCGCCGGCCGGCGCAAAGCGCTCACCTTCATCGAAGGCCGCTCGGTCGAGGAGTTGGTCGCTCTCGGCGAGGACGTCTACGACGAGATCATCGCCGACAAGATCTGGGATGGCACCCGCGAACTCACCCAGATGCACCTGGACGCCGGCCAGCAGGTGTGGCTGATCACCGCAACGCCGTATGAGCTCGCCGCTACCATCGCGCGCCGGCTCGGCCTGACCGGTGCGCTCGGGACGGTCGCGGAGTCGGTCGACGGCATCTTCACCGGCCGGCTCGTCGGGGACATCCTGCACGGTCCCGGCAAGGCACATGCCGTGCGGTCCCTGGCGATCCGCGAGGGCCTCAACCTCAAACGATGCACGGCCTATTCCGACAGCTACAACGACGTGCCCATGCTGTCGTTGGTGGGCACGGCGGTCGCCATCAACCCCGACGCGCGTTTACGCAGCCTGGCCCGCGAACGGGGATGGGAGATCCGCGACTTCCGGACCGCGCGCAAGGCGGCCCGGATTGGAGTGCCGTCGGCGCTGGCGCTCGGCGCGGCGGGCGGTGCGCTGGCGGCGTTGGCGTCGCGACGTCAATCACGCTGATAAGCTGCGCCGCTGAGCAACGATTCGAGTGGGGAGCGGGCAAAGCCATGACAACTCCAGAGGGCTCCAAGCACCTTCCAGAGGGGACCCAGAGCCTCATCGGCAGCCACTACCGGGCACCGGACTACTTCGAGGTCGGTCGAGAGAAGATCCGAGAGTTCGCGAGCTCGGTGCAAGACGAGCACCCGACGCACTTCAGCGAGATTGATGCCGCCGAGGCTGGGTATCCCGCCGTGGTGGCCCCGCTGACGTTCCTGGCGATCGCGGGCCGGCGTGTGCAGCTGGACATCTTCACCAAGTTCAGCATCCCGATCAATATCGCCAGGGTTCTTCACCGAGACCAGAAGTTCAAGTTTCACCGCCCGGTCCTGGCCCACGACAAGTTGCACTTTGACACGTATCTAGACTCGGTAATCGAGTCCCACGGCACCGTTATCGCGGAGATCCGCAGCGAGATCACCGATGCCGATGGGAACCCCCTCATAACCAGCACCGTGACGATGCTCGGTGAGGCTGCAAATCAGGAAGTCGGCGCTGAAGAAACCGTCGCCGCGATTGCGTCCATTTCTGCAGGAAAGTAGGGTCGATTTAATGACGTCACAGGGGGAAACAGGTGGCACCCAGTTAAAGCCACCGGTCGAAGCGGTCCGGTCCCACTACGACAAATCAAACGAATTCTTCAAGCTTTGGCTTGACCCGTCGATGACCTACAGCTGCGCCTACTTTGAAGAGCGTCCCAACATGACGCTCGAAGAAGCGCAGTTCGCCAAACGCAAGCTGGCGCTGGACAAGCTGAACCTAGAGCCCGGCATGACGCTGCTCGACATCGGCTGCGGCTGGGGTTCGACGATGCGCCACGCCGTCCAGGAGTACGACGTCAATGTGATCGGCCTGACGCTGAGCGAGAACCAGTTCGCCCACGACAAGGCGAAGTTCGAAGAGGTCGACAGTCCGCGTCGCAAAGAGGTGCGGATCCAGGGCTGGGAGCAATTCGACGAGCCGGTCGACCGCATCGTGTCACTGGGCGCATTCGAGCACTTCGCCGATGGCGCCGGTGACGCCGGATACGAGCGCTATGCCACGTTCTTCAAGAAGTACTACAACTTGCTGCCCGACGACGGCCGGATGCTGCTGCACACGATCGTGGTGCCCAGTGCCGAGCAGACCAAAGACAGCGGCTTGAAGATAAAGATGAGCCTGCTGCGCTTCATCAGTTTCATCCTCAGGGAGATCTTCCCGGGCGGGAAGTTGCCGCAGATCGACCAGGTCGACCACTACTCGACCCAGGCGGGTTTCAAGATCGAGCGCCATCACGAAATCGGATGGAACTACGTTCGGACGTTGAACGCCTGGGCGGATGCGCTCGAGGCACACAAGGAAGAGGCGATCGCCCTTAAAGGGCAGGAGACCTACGACATCTACATGCACTACCTGCGGGGCTGCTCGGATCTGTTCCGCGACGGCTACACGAACGTGTGCCAGTTCACCCTGGTCAAGTAACCGCTTGCATGCATAGTGCCCCGGCGCCCTGGCACCGGGGCACTTGCATATCTGCAGGCGACGTAGCGGAGTTAGGTCAAGACGCTGAAGCGAAAAGCTCAGCCCAAGAAGATGTTGCGGCGCCCGGCGAGCAGCCGGTACAGCGTCTGCTGGATCGTCTCGCGCACCTGATCTGTCAACTCGAAGGTGACCATCGGGTCCTCGGCGTCGGAGGGGGCGTAGTCGTTGGTGTAGATCGGCTCGCCGAACGCGATCCGCCACTTCGACGGCAGCGGCACCAGGCCGGCCGGCCCGGCCAACGGAAACAGCGGAGTGACCGGGAAGTAGGGCAGGCCGAACAGCCGCGCCAACAGCTTCACGTCGGTCAGCATCGGGTAGATCTCTTCGGACCCGATGATCGAGCACGGGATGATCGGCGCCCTGGTGCGCAACGCCGCCGTCACAAAGCCGCCGCGACCGAACCGCTGCAGCCGGTAGCGGTCCTCGAAGCGCTTGCCCAGGCCCTTGTAGCCCTCCGGGAACACCGCGGTCAGCTCGCCCGCGGCCAGCAGCCGGTGCACGTCGGTGGTGCAGGCCATGGTGTGACCCGCCTTGCGGGCGGCTTCGCCAATCAACGGCATGTCGAACACCATGTCGGCGGCGAGCAGCCGCATGTCGCGCTGCGCCGGATGCTCGTCGTGCACCGCCACCGACAACATCAGTCCGTCGAACGGCAACACCCCGGCGTGATTGGCCACCAACAGCGCGGCGCCTTCGCTCGGCAGGTTCTCGATTCCGGTGACCTCGACCCGGAACCACGACTTGAAAAAGAATCTCAGCAAAGGCCGGACGACGGCGTTGTTGAAGTGCGGATCGAACCCGAACTCGTCGACGGTGTAGTCGCCCGTCAACCGCTGCCGGAAGAATCCGGCAACCGCGGCGACCTGTTGGGCAAACTCGCTGAGCGGCGCTTCGGTTGCCGAAGTTCCGCCCCCGACGCGACGGTGCTCGTCGATTTCACGAACTACTGCGGCGAGCTGTTCGGCCGACGCCCGGTTGTGCGGATCGGAGAGCAGCGAGGGATGCTGACGCGAGGCTTCGGCTCTCCGGCGAGCTGCGACTCGACCCTTATTGCTGTGCAGGGGAATGACATTCGCTCTGGTTTCACCCGCCACGATATCTACCTGACCCCACCCCATGGAATTGGATTTCGGCTTCCCCAGCGCTGCGCTAAGGCTATGGCGCGACCCTCCAAGGAGCGTACCCCATGTGGGTCGATTATGGGAGTCAAGCCGCGACCACGAACGTAGTCGTCAAACGCCTCCGCCGTCGTCCATTTCGGCTGGTAGCCGAGCTCGGACTGCATCCTCGCCGTGTCCATGACTCGGCCATAGCTTAAGTAATTGAATTGTTCACGATTTATTTCGGTGTAACGGTTAGCCCGTCTCAGCGAATCCAGCGCCCACACCCCGAAACCGGGTACCGGCAACGGAATCCGGCCCGCCCTACGGATCGCCTGCGACAGCATGACGATGCCCTCGGCGCCGACGTTGAAGGTGCCGGCCTTGCCTGCCATCGCCGCACGCTCCAGCGCACCCAATGCATCTTGCTCGTGTAGCAACTGCAATCGCGCATCGCGGCCGAGCATGGTCGGCACCACCGGCCCGGCCAGATACCGCGACAGTGTGGTGTCCATCGCCGGCCCAATCATGTTGGCCAGCCTCAGAATCGTCACCGCGATGTCCGGCCGGCGCCGGCCCAGCCCGCGCACGTAGCCCTCGATATCGAGGCTGTCCTTGGCGAAACCACCGCGCAGGGGCCGACGGCTGCTGCTGTCCTCGGTGAACATCACCGGATCGCGGGGGCTCGACCCGTAGACCTCGGAGGTCGACTTCAGCACGACGCGTCGCACCGAGGGCGCTTTCTGGCAGGCCGCGAAAAGCTGCATGGCGCCCATCACGTTGAGTTCCTTCAGCGCCGCCGTCCCGCCGGAGCGCGGCGCATACGACGCCGCCGCGGCGTGCACCACCGTGTCGACGTCGCCGTTGCGAATCACCTTGGCTATGAAGGGATTACGAATGTCGGCGCGGACGAATTCGGCCCGGCCCATCCGGCGCAGCATGTCCTTGCTGGGGGCGATCGCGTCTACGGCGATAACGCCCTGGATCAGCGGGTTCTGCGCCAGCCGGGCAGTCAGGTAGCCACCGAGAAACCGGCACGCACCGGTAACCAGCACCACTTTCGGGTAGTGCATGGTGTTATCCGCGTTGTCGCCGGTTCCGGCGCCGCCCCCGCTCGACGAATCCACGCAAATAGCCTAACGGCCGAGACAAGCCCCGGCGCTACAGCGGCGCGGCAGTCGGCGAGTTCGGTAATGCGGCGAAGCGGGGCTTACTTGCCAAGTTTTCTGCGCTGCACCCGCGTGCGACGCAGCAGCTTGCGGTGCTTCTTCTTCGACATACGCTTGCGCCGCTTCTTGATTACTGAACCCATGAACTCCGCTATCTGACCTGTGACCGCTTGTTAAGGACTGCTAAAGGACTTGAAAATCTCGAGTCACTTTACCCGGCGGGCCGCACCGAACACCAAACCACCCAGTCGCGCGACCGCTCAAAAGGCCACGCGCCAGTCCCGACCCGTCCGCCGTCGTCTCGCGGCCAGGGGTGACTCAGCCGGCGTCGAAGTAGGACGTCTCCAGCATGTCGTGCACCGCCTTCGCGTGCACCCGGAAGGACCGGCCAACCCGCACCGCCGGTAGCTCTCCGTTGTGCACCAAGCGGTAAACGGTCATCTTGGAGACCCGCATCAGGGCCGCCACTTCGGCGACGGTGAGAAATTGTGTCCTGGCCTGGCTATCGACAGAAGCTGTATCCCGCGGCTTACCTGCGGAATCCCGCGCCGATGGCCCGTTCGTAGACGTCATCGCAACCCAATCGTGTCAGGCCCGCGCAACGCCAGCGGCTTCCCCTCCGCTGGCACCCACACGGGCATACACAAAGGAGAATAGCGGGACTAGTGGGGTTACTGGTACTGGTGGGGGACAATCATTTTAAATTTCTTGAATTATTCCGATGTAATTCTTAGCTGTTCAGAGCGCTTTTTAGCGGCCTGAACGGCCGCGTCGACGGCTGTCCGCAGGCCTCCTCGTTCGAGTTCGCGCAGCGCAGCGGCGGTCGTACCGCCCGGAGAAGTCACCGTGGCTCGCAGCTGGGCCGCGGCGGTATCCCCTTGCTTCCCCAGGGCCTCGCTGCCGGCCGGTCCCCGCTCCTGATCGAGCCGTTCCAGCAGCAGCGCCGCCGAACCGGCCATGGTCTGTGCCGTCAGGCCGGTCGCCACGTCCCGGCTCAGCCCCGCCGCGACGCCCGCGTCCACCAGAGCCTCGACCATCAAAAAGAAATAGGCGGGCCCCGAACCCGAAAGTGCGGTCACCGCGTCCATTTGAGACTCGGGGACACTCAGCACGCCGCCGACGGCCTCGAACAACGCCGAAACCTCCTCGAGCTGCGGGCCGGTGACAAAACGTCCCTTGGCCAGGGCGGTCACCCCCGCACCCACCACCGCCGCCGCGTTCGGCATCGCCCGGACCACCGGTGTTCCCGCCGGGAGCTTGGACTCGAAGTAGGTGACCGTGATTCCAGCCGCGACGGTGACGAAAACCTGCTCGGCGCTACCGTCCTCGGCCGCGGCGGCGACTCGGGCCAGCTCCCCCATCAACGACTCGACATCGGCGGGCTTCACCGCAACGACAACAAACGTGGCGTGCTCGACGGCGTCGGCCAGTGACGACGTCACCAACACCGAATAGGTGTCGGCCAGGTACTTGGCGCGTTCCGGCACACGTTCGGACACCACCAGGTCTTTGACCTGCCGACCTGCCCGAAGCAGACCCGACAGCAAGGCTTCGCCGATGCTGCCACCGCCTATGATCGCGATTCTCGCCATGGGAGAAAGCATCGCAGACGGCCGGGCTTCTCCCGGTTACCGGGGCGCGGGCACCAGCGCCAATTGGCGGGACTGGACAACGAGCCGGCCCAGGCTGTCGACGACGATGTGGTCCTCGTCGAACCAGTCGTGCCCGATCTCGAGGCAGGTGCAGATCACGCGCAACCAGCCGTCGGCGGGCAGTGCCCGCAGGAAGGCGGTGAGCGCAATCGTGGGTGCCCATCCGGTGCGCTGCACGGCGAAGGTCACCGGTGCAGATAGATCGCCGCACATCAGCGCGAAGAGGGCGTCAGGAGCAACGTCGCGCGGCCGCGCCCACATCTGCAGCACCGGCGGCCGCCCGTCGGTGCTGGGCGCAAGCGTGGACAGCAACGGCCGGACATCGCAGCCCTCGCCGAGGTGCACCAGCCCGGCCAGCGGGTGACCGGGCCCGATCGGCTCGACGTCGTCGGGCGGCTCTGCAGCCATCAGATCCGCGACGGGATTCGCCGACAGCAGCGGCGCCGTGTCACCGTCGGGCGAAAAGTGCTCGGGCTCGCCGAGGTTGACCACGGCGTGCACGGCGGTGCGATCGCCCTGCAGGAGTTCGACGTCGACAACACAGATCCGGCGGCCGCGCTTGCGGATCGAGGTCAGCAGCCGCATCGGTCCCGGATCGGGCGCCCACAGGAAGCTCGCCGACACCGCAACCGGCTCGAGTCCGGCCGGGTGCCCGGCGCACGCGCTGCGCGCGGCGTTGGCGCACAGCGCCAGCATCGCGCCGCCGTGCACCTTGGTCCCGATGGTCCAGTGCTTGTTGAGCTCTCCCTCGAATACACCCGGATCGACCTCCCGCAACGTCATTGCGGTGGTGAATAGCGCGGTCATGGTCTCCTGAGGGTCATCGCATCAAATGCGTGCGGGCGAATTGCAGCGATTCGGCGAGCATGGCTTCACGTTCGCTGGCCGAGCGCGCGGTGGACGTGGACACCTCGAGGATGACGTGGCCGGCGAACTGGCCGGCGGCCAGCATCTGGCACACCTCGGCGGTGGGTTGCGTGCCGCGCCCGGGCACCAGGTGCTCGTCCGACGGCATGCCGCTGCCGTCGCACAAATGCAGATGCACCAGGCCCGCGCCCATCCGTTCCGTCATTTCCAGCGCGTCGGTGCCTGCGGTCGAGGTGTGCGACAGGTCCAGCGTGTAGTGCGCGTGGTTGCCGTCCAGCGGGTCATACGACGGCGCGAACGCCGAAATCGCCGGTCCTGGGCCGCCGCCGCGCCTGCACATCCGCTCCCGCGACTGGTCGGCCCCGAAGAACCGGTCGGCCCGGAACGGGAACATGTTCTCCACCGCGACCATCACGTCGCTGGACGCTTCCAGGGTCGTCACCTGCTCGCTGAATCCCTCGGCGTAGCGCCGCTGCCAGCGAAACGGCGGATGCACGACGACGGTCTGCGCACCGAGTTGCTCGGCGGCCCGCACGCTGCGTTCCAGCTTGGGAATCGGGTTGGAACCCCACACTCGCTGCGAGATCAGCAGGCAGGGAGCGTGCACCGACAGCACCGGCACGTGGTAGCGCCGCGACAGCTTCTTGACGGCGGCGACGTCCTGGCTGACCGACTCGCTCCACACCATCAGCTCGACCCCGTCATAGCCGAGCCTGGCCGCATACTCGAATGCCGCCTCGGCCCTCAACGGGTAGACCGAGGCCGTGGACAGGCCGACCTTGATTGCGGGGCGCACAGTTTGCGGGTGACGCCTAGCCGGACTGCATGGATAGCGCCAGCGGTCCCAAGGTGATCAGCGCCCCGACCGCCACCGCGATCAGCGTGCTCGCGATGTCCTCGGTTTTGCGGACTACCCGCACCCCGGCCACCAGACCGAGGATGACCAGCACCGACAGCACCAGCGCTACCAGGCTGTTCCATCGCCACAGTTGGTCGAACGCGATGAAAAGCCCGGCGCCGAATGCGACGGCCAGCATTGACTGGAACACGATCAGGCTGCCGTGCCACAGCGCCGCTAATCGGCCCGGCGCCGGGTGCGCGTCCTTGGGCGGAGCCGCGGCCGGGTGGTCTTCCTCGACAGCCTTCGCGGCGTTCAGCGAGTCCGCGTCGGCTTCGTCGCGCTCGTCGCTGCGCCGTCGAGCCACCTCGTCGGCCAGGGTCTGCCCGCCGAACAGGGTCGAATCCGACGTCTGCAAGTAGGAACGCACGTAAGCCGAATCCTCGGTCGCGGGTTCGGCTTCGCGCACCTCGGAGTCCATCACGTCCACCGGCATATCCGCGTATTGCTCCAGCGGATCCGGGCTCATGTCCTCGGCGCCGGACGACGGCATCGGCGTCCCGGCAGGTTCCTCGGCTTGCTCTGCATCGCGGCGCGCGGGCCGCGGGTAGGCACTGCGCTCGGGCCCGACCCGGGGCGGCTGCGGTGGCGACTTGGGCCAACGCGGCTCTGCTTCAGTCCAGTACCCGGGTTTGGGCTGGTCCCGGGTAGCCAGTTGTTCGTCGACCGGCTTGGGGCTTGCTTCGGACTCGGTCTCGGCGACCTCGACCGAGCCGTGGGCTTGGTGTGTTGTCTCGTCGTGCTCGTCATCGTCGCGGATGACGGGAATCTCACCGGTCAGCTCGGCGACGGTCACCGCGTCGCTATCGCCGCGGCGGCGCCGCCGCCGTCGGGTGACAGCGGGGGAGCCAATGGTTCCGTTCCTGGCCAGCAGTTCGGCCACCGAGATGGGCCGAGTGCCGGGGCTCTCGGTCTCGGAATGTGGTCCGGTCATGGTTTGTCGCCTCTCGATCGGTTGGTGTTCCGATCAACTCCCTGACCTCCAGCATTGCGCACCGAAGTCTCTACGAGGGCGGTTCCGTCGGCTTCGCTGTCGAGCTTGCGCAAGATGAGACCTTCCCGTAATGCCCACGGGCAGATATCCACTGTTTCCATCGACAGTGCTCGCATGCTCGCCTCCGCCACCAGAGCGCCCGCCACGATCTGCGGCGCCCGCTCGGCGCTGACTCCTTCCAATTCCGCCCTGTCAGCGGTGGTCATCCTAGAGATGAAAGATATGAGTTGTCTGAGGCCGTTGGCGGTCAGGGTTCTCTTCACCCGTGGTCCGGCGGCTGACGGCGCCGCACCGGTGAGCCGCGCCAGCGAGCGGAAAGTCTTCGACGTCGCCACCGGGAGGTCCGGGGCGCCGGCGTCGAGCACGGCCGTGCTGGCATCCGCCAATTCAGTGTCCAGCCAATCGCGCAACATTGCCACCCGGCGCCGCCCGGGCGGATCGTCGGGCAGCCACTCGCGGGTCAACCGCCCGGCGCCCAGCGGCAGCGACAACGCCACTTCGGGTTCCTCGTCGACACCGCTGGACAGCTCCAGCGAGCCGCCCCCGATGTCGAGGTTGATGATTCGCCCGGCGCTCCACCCGTACCAGCGGCGCACCGCCAGAAAGGTCAGCCGGGACTCGTCCACCCCGGTCAGTACTTGCAAGTCGACACCGGTCTCTTTGCGCACCCGGGTCAACACGTCGTCGGAATTCTCCGCGTCGCGGACCGCGGAGGTGGCAAAAGCCATCAATTCCGAACAACCGGAGCTGACGGCGATCTTTGCGAACTCGTCGATCGTGGAGGTCAGCTTTTCGGCGCCGCGCTTGGTGATCTTGCCCGAGCTATCGGTGGCCTCGGCCAACCGCAACGTGGCTTTCGTCGAACTCATCGGGGTCGGATGCCCGCCGCGGTGGGCATCGACCACCAATAGATGGACCGTATTGCTACCCACGTCAAGCACGCCTAATCGCACGAAAACAAACTAGCGGGACACCGATGCGGTTTGGGTTGCGCCCCGCTGGGAAGCCCAACATTCCGGCGCGGCGAGCCACGATTCCGGGGCAAACCGGGATCCGCTGATCCATCACCGGGCGGGCGCGAGTGTCAGCAGGTCGATGGACACGAATATTGGTCTAACGTTGCATCCGTGGCGAATTCGCACCCCGAGCCTGGGCAAGAAGTGGAGTTGGATTTTGCCCGTGAATGGGTGGAGTTCTTCGATCCGGACAATCCGGAACACTTGATCGCGGCCGATCTCACCTGGCTGCTGTCCCGCTGGACGTGTGTTTTCGGCACACCGGCCTGCCGCGGCACGGTCGAGGGCCGCCCGGACGACGGGTGTTGCTCGCACGGCGCATTCCTGTCCGACGACGACGACCGCGCCAGCTTGGACGACGCAGTCAAACAACTCACCGACGATGACTGGCAATTTCGCGAAAAAGGCTTGGGCCGTAAGGGTTATCTCGAACTCGACGAGCATGAAGGCCAGCCCCAGTACCGCACCCGCAAATACAAGCAGGCGTGCATTTTCTTGAATCGGCCCGGCTTTGCCGGCGGGGTCGGTTGCGCGCTGCACAGCAAGGCGCTCAAGCTGGGCGTGCCGCCGCTGACGATGAAACCCGAGGTCTGCTGGCAGTTGCCGATCCGGCGCAGCCAGGAATGGGTGACGCGGCCCGACGGCACGGAGATCCTCAAGACGTGGATCACCGAATACGACCGCCGCGGCTGGGGCTCCGGGGGCGCCGACTTGCACTGGTACTGCACCGGCGATCCGGCCGCGCATGTCGGCGCCAAGCCGGTGTGGGAAAGCCTGGCCGACGAACTCAGCGAACTACTCGGCTCCAAAGCCTATGCCGAGCTGGCGGCAATGTGTAAGCGCCGCAGTCAATTAGGGCTCATCGCCGTGCACCCGGCGACTCGAATCGCTGAGTAACCGCACCCACCAGCCGGCCGGAGGTGGGCCCATGGATGACGAGATGCGATCGGCGGCGGCTCCGCGCTGGAAGGGTGCGGCCGGGCGGCTTGAAGTCTGGTACGCCACCCTCTCGGACCCGCAGACGCACGCCGGCCTGTGGGTTCACGGCGAGACGGTCGCCCCGACCCAGGGCGGTGACCCCTATGCACATGGCTGGGCAACCTGGTTTCCGCCGGACGGCCCGCCGCACACCGAACGGTTCGGCCCTGTGCCCGCTCTAGCCGCTGCCGGTGCGACCTGGTTCGATGCCGGGGGCATACGCGTGGGGCCCGAAGGCCTGGCCGGTCAGGCCGGAGCACTCGCCTGGGAACTGTCCTGGACGGACGCCGGAAAGCCGTTGTGGACGTTTCCGCGGGTGGCGTCGGAACGCGAGCTACTGCCCGGTGCTCAGGTGGTGGTCGCGCCTACCGCCGACTTCACCGGGTCGCTGACCATCGGCGCCGCGACTAGACGCGTCGACGGCTGGCGCGGTGCCCTCGCCCACATCTACGGGCACGGCAACGCCAAGCGCTGGGGGTGGATCCACGCCGACCTCGGCGGCGGCGACGTCTTGGAGGTGGTCACCGCGGTGTCACACAAGCCCGGACTGCGCAGACTTGCACCGATGGCGTTCATCCGCTTCCGTATCGACGGAAAGGATTGGCCCGCAAGCCCTTTGCCCGCACTCCGGATGCGGACCACGCTACAGCTGGGCCACTGGCAATTGAAGGGGCGCATCGGGAACCGCGCGGTGTCGATCCGGGTCGACCAGCCGGAGCAAAGGTGCGTGAGTCTGCGCTACACCGATCCCGACGGGGACACCGCGGTGTGCACCAACACCGAGCAGGCTGACATTCACGTCGAGATCAGCCACCGCGAAGGCCGTACCCGAGTCGTCGACCACAGCTGGTCAGTGTTGGGAACCGGGCACGCCGAGGTCGGCCTGCGCTGAGCGCACGTGCACGTTGCTGCGAAGAACCGGGGAGCCGCGCGCCGATTTACCGTGTCGTCGAGCGCGGCGACGCTGGCGGCGCGGCCGGATCCGCCTCTGTGCCAGCCATCGGCCAGCCAGGAGGCACCGACAACGCACCCAGCGCAGACGATGTGCCCGGGCCCGCACACTGCACGCGAACGCTAGAGAAATCGTGCCACCCTGCCAGCACCGGCACGTTCACCTCACCCATTTCAACCGGCGCTCTGGCCGAGGCCGGCGGCTAGGTCGGCGTCAGATAGTCGACGAGCCCAATCCGCGAGTCCCTCCGCATTGAACTGAGGCTGAATTGCCGACGTCCCCACCAAGCCCGGCGAAGCCGCCATCGGGGCGGCCGCCACGCCACTCGACGAACCCGACACAACAGCAGGGACCGGGGCGGCGGGAGCGACGCTGACGCTGCCGTGCGCCAGGACTGTGAGGACCCCGGTGGCGGGGTTCCAGCTAAACGCGCTGGCGGCGCCAGTGACGTCGACAGCGCCTCCCGTAATGGTCATGGACGCCGCCGTGGCGGAGTTGTTCAACGCATACATTGTGCCGGCCTCAACGGTGAAGGTGGCGCCCGACGAGGCGGGATAGAAGTAACCGCCAGCGGGCAAGGTGATGAGCCCCGTCGCGGAGCCGTCGGCCGTTTCGACCACCCCCTGGGCGACATCGACAGTGGCACCGGTGGAGGTGGCAAACCCGATCGGGAACCCGCGGAAGACCTGGACGCTGACACCGGGGTTAAGGGTGACCAAGGTGTTGCCGCGCGGCGCGAGGGTGATGATGTTGCCGGGCTGCAGGGTGGGATCCTGCAGCGGGCCAATGGCATTGGTAACTGTTTGCTGGGTGGTGTTCGTTGCCGACTGGCTCACCGCGCGGGCCTGGTTAGCGGGGCCGGCATCGTTAGTGGTCCGCGGCGGCTCCTCGAACGATTCCAGGGTGCTCGCCGTCGAAGCGTCAGCAGCATAGGCATACATGGCGGTGGTGTCTTGCGTCCACATCTCGATGTACTGAGCCTCGGTGGCCGCGATCGCGGACGTGTTCTGCCCGAAGAAATTAGTCGCCACCAATGCCATCAACTGCGCCCGGTTGGCCGCGACCATCGGAGGCGGCACCGTCATCGCAAACGCCGCCTCATAAGCCGCTGCCGCGGCGTAGGCCTGGGCGGCCGTTTGCTCCGCCTGAGCAGCGCTGATCTGTAGCCACGCCGTGTACGGCGCAGCCGCCGCAGCCATCAGCATCGACGACGGACCCGACCAGGCTTGGCCGGTTAGCAGCGAAACCTGCGACGCGTAACCATTGGCGGCAGATTCCAACTGGGCAAACACTGCATCCCAGCCTGCCGCAGCCGCCAACAACGGCCCCGAACCCGGCCCGGCATAGATGAGCCCGGAATTTACCTCAGGCGGCAACAACGCATAATCCACGACCTCAACCTCCCCCAGTTAAGGATGAAATCCTTTGACACGTGTTGCTAAAAGCGCCTCACATGTCTCCCCGTTAAGGATCAAATCCTCTGAAGCGTGTTGCTAGAAAGTGTCTAACGGGCCCGGCACAAGCGCAAGGGGGTTCGATAATGACCGCCGGTCAGTGGTAAGTGGGGTATCCCGCTCTCCGCGGCGACGCACTGCATTGATTTGCCAGCAGGCGCTTGCCTGATGGCATGTCCCCAGTGTCCCGACTGGCTGGAGCGGATTTTCAGCAAACAGAGATTCGGCGAGAATCGCAACGCGACGTACTGCCATGTGCGGCAACGCGTTTCGCGCGGGTCAGAGCTTTACAACAGACGAACGACTAGCCCTCGAGCTTGTAGCCCAGTCCGCGAACCGTCACCAGGTGCACCGGGTTGGCCGGGTCGGCTTCGATCTTGGACCGCAGCCGCTTGACGTGGACGTCCAGCGTCTTGGTGTCGCCGACATAGTCCGCGCCCCAAACCCGATCGATCAGCTGCCCACGGGTGAGCACCCGACCGCTGTTGCGCATCAGGTATTCGAGCAGATCAAACTCCTTGAGCGGCAAGGTAATTGTGTCGCCGCTGACCGACACGACGTGCCGCTCGACGTCCATCCGCACCGGGCCGGACTCGAGGACGCCGTCACTGATTTCGGAGTCGTCGTCGCCGCCCCGGCGAAGCACCGCCCGGATCCGCGCAATCAATTCGCGCGCCGAATACGGCTTGGTCACATAGTCATCGGCTCCGAGCTCCAAGCCGACCACCTTGTCGATCTCGCTGTCGCGGGCCGTCACCATGATCACGGGAACGCTGGAACGAGCGCGCAGCTGCTTGCACACGTCGGTGCCCGACATGCCCGGCAGCATCAGATCGAGCAGCACGATGTCCGCGCCGGCGCGATCGAACTCGGATAGCGCCGCGGGCCCATCGGTCACCACGGTGGCTTCGAAGCCTTCCTTACGGAGCAGGAAGGCCAGTGGATCGGCAAGCGACTCCTCGTCCTCCACTATCAGCACACTGGTCACGAGCGCCACTCCTCCTCATCGCTTCGCTCTGCATCGTCGTATGCGCTGGTCATCGACTTAGTTCTTCCTCTCGTTGGGACCTGTTGGGCCGCACCTCGCGAGCCCGGGGTTGCTCGGATTCTTCGTCGCGTTCGCTGTCCTGATAGGCCGGGATGGACAACGTGAACGTCGAACCGGTTCCCGGCTTGCTCCACACGCCGATGCTGCCATCGTGATTGGCCGCAACGTGCTTGACGATCGCCAGCCCCAGCCCACTGCCGCCGGTGGCTCGCGAACGCGCCTTGTCCCCCCGGAAAAACCGCTCGAAGACCCGTTCCTGGTCTTCGAGCGCAATCCCAATGCCGCGATCGGTGACCGCGATCTCGATGTTCTCGCCACGCCGGCGACGGCTGATCGACACCGGTGAACCCGGCGGCGAATAGGCGATCGCATTGGACACGAGATTGGCCAATGCGGTCACCAGCAGCGTTTGGTCCCCGAGTACCCGTAAACCGGCGGGCGAATCGGTACGAACCTCGATCTTGGCGTTGTCAGCGGCCACCTTGTGACGCGAAATTGCTTCGGACACAACGGTATCGACCTCAACAGCGGTGACGTTCGGCAACCGCTCGGCACCCTGTAGCCGGGACAATTCGATGAGCTCGGCGACCATGTCCCCCAGCCGGTTGGCCTCGATCAGCACCTTCTCGGCGAACCGGCGCACGGTTTCGGAGTCGTCGGCCGACGCCAGCAGAGCCTCGGCGAGCAGCGCCATGGCGCCGACCGGGGTCTTGAGCTCGTGGCTCACGTTGGCGACGAAGTCACGCCGGGTGGCCTCCATGCGGGCGTAGTCGGACTGGTCGTGGACGAAGACCACGGCGAACCGGCGATCCTCTTCACTGAGCAGCCGGGCTTGCCCGTGCACCGATATCCCGGACCGCCCGGCGGCCGCGCGCTTGCCGGGCTGTAGGTCGAATTCGGCTTCCTCACCGCCCAGCGCCTGCTGCGCCGCTTGCCAGGCTTGGTCGTCGAGCTGCCGGTCGCGCACCAGGCCCAATTCCTTGGCTCGCTCGTTGAGGTAAACGACGTCGCGGTGTGAATCCACCACGGCGGCACCCAACGGCATCAGGGTGACGATCTGCTGCAACATCTGCGCGATGGTGATTCCAGTCGATTCGGTGGCCGCTCGTTGACGGCGTCGGACCACACGTGCAGACAAACGGGTGCCGGCCGCCACACCAACGGCCAGCGTCAGCAAGGACAAGACCCCGGCCAGCAACAGCGCCGAGAACACAGTCACGAACCAAATTCTACAAATCTGGTGAACGCAGCCCTAGCGGAACGAGGCCAAAATCGGACAAGTCACAACTTGCGCCACAGGTGTTCGGCTGCCGTTCATGCGAAATTTGGCCAGAGGGCCTTTTGCGCTCAAAAGCGACGAAAATCAGGCGGCGCGGCCAACCTACCGGGCTCCCTGGCTGGCTACCGCCGCGGCGCCGGCTGCCGCAGCGTCGGGGTCCAGGTAGGTACCGCCCGGCACCACCGGACGGAGGTCCGCGTCCAGGTCGTAACGCAGCGGAATCCCGGTCGGGATGTTCAGCTCGGAGATCTCACCGTCGGAGACCTGGTCGAGGTGCTTGACCAGGGCGCGCAGCGAGTTGCCGTGGGCGACGATCAGCACCGTCTTGCCAAAGCGCAGATCCGGGACGATGACGTCGGTGAAGTACGGCAGGAACCGCACCACCACATCGGCCAGGCATTCGGTCAGCGGGCCGCCGCCGATATCGGCATAACGCGGGTCGGCGTCCTGGCTGAACTCGCTGCCCTTCTCGATTGGCGGCGGCGGGGTGTCGTAGCTGCGCCGCCACGCCATGAACTGCTCGTCGCCGTAGCGGGCCTTCGTTTCGGCCTTGTCGAGGCCTTGCAGCGCGCCGTAGTGACGTTCGTTGAGCCGCCAGCTGCGGTGTACCGGGATCCACAGCCGGTCGGCCGCATCCAGTGCCAGGTGTGCGGTGGTGATCGCGCGTCGCAACAGCGAGGTGTAGAGCACGTCGGGCAGCAAGTTATGTTCGGTCAGCAGCTTGCCGCTGCGAACCGCTTCGGTGCGGCCCTTTTCGGTGAGGCCGACGTCGACCCACCCCGTGAACAGGTTCAGCGAGTTCCATTCGCTTTCGCCGTGGCGAAGCAGTACCAGCGTCGCAGTGTCACCCATGCCGGTCAGTCTCTCACGCACTCATTCAGCGGTCGTCATCGTCGTCGTCGATCAAGTGGGCGAAGGCCTCCAGATTCTTCAGCGACTCGCCACGCGACACCCGCCAATCCCATTCCTTCTGAATCGATGAGCGAAAACCCAACTCCAGCAAAGTATTAAAGTCCGCATCCACCGCTTCGAGTACCTGCCCCAGCACTCGATCGATCTCCTCGGCGTCAACCGATGCCAGCGACATCCGGCCAACCAGATAGATGTCGCCGACGTTGTCCAGCGTGTAAGCGACTCCGTAAAGCCGGCGGTTGCGCCTGAGCAGGAACCGGTAGACGCCCTCATAGTTCTCGTCGGGCTTGCGGCACACGAACGCCTCGACGCGCACCGAGTGCTCGCCGATGCTCAGGATGGTGTTGGTCTTGAGCTTGCGCTCACCGGGCAGCTCCACCACCAGCCCCGGCTTCCCACCATGTGCGCCTTCGTGTTTCGAGTACGTCAGATCGCTGGCATCGAGGGCACGCTCGATCAGCTGCTGCACGGACGAATTCACGCGCCCACCCCGCGACGCGGTGTCCAGCGGCGCGGTTTGCGGGCGGCGACCCGGTCGCGAACCCGGCGCTGCCGCGCGGCGGTGAAGTCGCCGATGGCCCGCCGGTAGCTGGCCAGCAACGCGTCAGTGGTGCTTTCCCAGGAGAATGTCGCCGCGTGCGCGGCCGCGGCCCGGCTCATCGCCGTGCCCTGCGGCGTGCCGTCCAACCGCAGCAGCCCATCGAGTGCGTGCGCCCAATCGCCGACGTCGTGCCCGGAAACCAGCGAGCCGGTGACACCGTCGCGCACCGCCACCGGCAGCCCGCCGACCGCCGCCGCCACCACCGGAGTTCCGCAGGCCTGCGCCTCGACGGCAACCAAGCCGAAAGACTCCGAATAGCTTGGCACCGCAACAAGATTCGAGGCCTGGAACAAGGTGGCCAGATTCTCCCGGGACTGCGGCGGCAGGAACGTCACCCGCGCCGCGATCCCGAGTTCGTCGGCCAGCCGAACCAAACCGTCCGGGGTGGCCAGGCCACTGCCCGACGGCCCGCCGGCCACCACGATGCGCACCGCCGGCAGTTTCGCCGCCGCCCGCAGCACGATGTCGGGCGCCTTCAACGGCTGGATGCGCCCGACGAACGCCACGATCTGTTCGTCGAGCGGCAGTCCCAGCGCGGCCCGCGCCGCGCGGCGATCACCCGGATGAAACACCTCCAGGTCGACGCCGGGATGAACCACGTCGATTCGCTCCGGACCGGCGCGATGGATCGAAATCAATTGCCTTGCTTCATCATCGGTGTTGACGATCAGCCGGTCTGCCTCATCGACGACCTGCTGCTCCCCCACGGTGCGCAGCGGCGGCTCGGGCGCATCGCCGTTGGCCAGCGCCGCGTTCTTGACCGCGGCAAGCGTGTGCGCGGTATGCACCAGCGGCACCGCCCAGCGGTCGCGGGCCAGCCAGCCGACCTGACCGGACAGCCAGTAGTGGGAGTGCACGATGTCGTAGTGGCCGGGCTCATGCGACGCTTCGGCACGCAGCACCCCGGCCGCGAACGCGCACAGCTGGGTGGGCAGGTCGTACTTGTCCAGGCCCTCGAACGGTCCCGCCACCACGTTGCGCACCAGCACGCCGGGCTCAACCTGCACGACCGGCGAATCGACCGACGCGGTGGCCCGGGTGAAGATCTCCACCTCGATACCGCGCCGGGCCAGATGCAGCGCACTTTGCAGCACGTACACGTTCATCCCGCCGGCGTCGCCGGTGCCCGGTTGAGCCAGGGGTGAGGTGTGCACTGCCAGTAGCGCGACCCGGCGTGGATCGCTGCGCAGGAGGACGTCGTCGTGCCGCACACTTTCATCTTTACAGGACGGGCTTTCACCCAACCCAGCCCGCGTGCGGCTTGTTCGCGTCAGGCGGAAGACTCCGGGATGATTTCCGGGATCCGGGAGCCGATCACACCGGCACGGCGCATCGCACCCAGCGGGTCGGCGTACACCCCGCCCAGCGACACAATTCCTGCTCCGGCCTCCTGCACCCGGTTGCCGAAGGCGGTGACGCGGACGTCCCGCGGCGCCAGCACCGAGCGCTCGGTGAACGCCTCCTCGACCCGCTCCATCGCCTCCGGATATTCGGTGAAGGCCTGGCCGCCGACCACCAGCTCGTCGGGATTGAGCAAGTCACGCAACAGCGCGACCGCCTCGCCGAGCACCCGGGCCCGCTCCGAGAGCAGATCTTTGGCTTGCTGGTTCCCGGCCCGGGCCACCCGCAGCAGATCGGTGATCGCGGTGGCGGAGCCGTTGGCACGGCCCGCGGGAGCCGTCGGCAGGATTCGCAGCCGGCGCGCCGCCGCCAGCACGGCCTCATCGCTGACCGTGGATTCGAGCTGGCCGCTGCCGCCGAGCAGCTCAGAGTGGGCCGGCAGGCCCGCGATGGTGCCGGGGCCGCTGGACGGGCAGTGCACTCGTCCGCCGATGACCAGCGCGTAGCCGACGGTCTCGCGGGCGTAGACGTACAGGCTGGTCGGTGAGCTCGGCGCGAACCGGCGCATGCCCAGCAACAGCTCGGCTCCGGCCATCGCATCGACGTGCGAGGCGACCGACACCGGCAGGCTCAGCGCGTCGGCCAGCACCGGTCCGACCGGCGCTTGCCGCCAGCCCAGCCGCGGGTGGTCGACGTGACCGGTGGTGCCGTCGACCGTGCCACCGATTGCCACCCCGACCCAGAGCGGCCGGCGGCGATGCCAGCGCCGCAGGTAGCGGGTGGCGCTCTCGGCCAGCGACGTCAGCGCGGCTCCCGGGGGGCTCAGCGGCGTCGGGGTTTCCACCGTGTCCAGCGTGCGGCCGAACAAATCGGTGGCCACGATGCTGGTGGTCCGCGCGCCGATGTGGATGCCCAGCGTCACGAACGGTTCGTGGTTGAGCTCCACCGGTACCCGAGGGCGTCCGATGGCACCGGAAACCGCTAGGTCGGCACGCTCCCGCAGCAAACCCGCGTCGAACAGCGCAATTACTTGCCTGTTCACCGTCGCGATGCTCAGCGACGTGACTCCGGCGATGACGTCGCGGCCGACTGGGCCGCGCAACCGGACCGCCCGAAATACCGAGGCCGCGGCGGAGTCGGAGATGTGCAGCGACGGCGGCAGAATCTGGCGGTGCAGCCGCAGGTGACCCTTACGGCTGGGCGAATGAAGTGTATGAGTGAGAGAAGTCGAGCGCACGAGCGTCCTTTGTCCGAGTTCCAAATGGCCGGTCTTGGCCACAACCTGTGTTGGGTTCAGGCGCGGCAAAGTGCGCGGCAACAACACGCACATGCCGCGCAAAGACACGCGGCTGTGTTGCTGAACTGGGCGCTGTGGTGCACACGAGAAATTTAGCACGTTCATTAGAGTTGTCTCGGTGAGTTCAGCTAATGCGGATCAACGAGTTGCAGTGGTCACGGGCGCAAGCTCCGGTATCGGCGAAGCAACCGCTAAAACCCTTGCAGCCCTTGGGTTTCACGTTGTCGTTGTGGCGCGCCGCGCCGATCGGATAAATGCCCTGGCGAACGAGATCGACGGCACGGCAATTGTGGCTGACGTCACAGACGACGCTGGGGTCGAGGCGTTTGCGAGCAAATTGAGCCGGGTCGATGTGCTGGTCAACAATGCCGGGGGCGCTCGCGGATTGGCACCTGTCGCCGGCGCCGACCTCGAGCACTGGCAGTGGATGTGGGAGACCAACGTGATCGGCACGCTGCGGGTCACCCGCGCGCTGCTGCCCAAGCTGATCGACTCTGGCGACGGCCTGATCATCACCGTCACCTCGGTCGCCGCCTTCGAGGTCTACGACAACGGCGCGGGGTACACGGCAGCCAAGCACGCGCAAGGCGCGCTGCATCGCACCCTGCGCGGCGAGCTACTGGGCAAGCCGGTACGGCTCACCGAAATCGCTCCGGGCGCGGTGGAAACCGAGTTTTCGCTGGTCCGCTTCGACGGCGATGAGCAACGCGCGGGCTCGGTCTATGACGGCATCACGCCGCTGACGGCGGCCGACGTGGCCGAGGTGATCGGGTTCGTGGCCTCGCGGCCTTCGCACGTCGACTTGGACCTGATCGTGCTGAAGCCGCGCGACCAGGCCAACACCATGCGGTTTAACCGCCGGGGCTAGGCGACGTCGTGGTGGTGGTGGTGGGTGTGCCCGACAAACTCGGCGCGGTCGACGGTGTGACCGGCGCGGTGAGCGGGATCTGGCTGGCCGGCGGATGCGCGTTCGGCGTCGGCAGCGCCGACATGGCCACCCAGGTATCCCAGTCGACGGCCCAGTCCCAGATGTCGCCGTCGGAGTAGGACAACTGGATGGTGCTGCCCGTCACCTCGACCGGGTCGCCGTAGATCGCTGTCGGGTAGTACTCCGCGGCGTCCTCGGTTGACAGGTTGATACAGCCGTTGGTGACGTTGGTGTTGCCCTGTGCTCCCGCGCTCGATGGGTTGGCGTGAATGAACTCGCCGTTGTTGGAGATCCGCACCGCCCAGCGCTCGTGCACGTGGCTGTAGCCGGCGGCCGGGTTGGACATGTAGAAGTCGGCGTACTTCTCGGTGACCACGTGGATGCCGTTGCGGGTGACGTTGCGTGCCTTGTCGGCCTCGCCGTAGCTGCACGGGAAGTCCATGATCACGCCGGCATCGGTGATGACCTGGATGCGGTGCGACGGCACCTCGGCCTTGACCACCTGCTTGCGGCCGATCTGGATCTTCAACGACATGTCCTGCAGCCCGTAGGCGCTGTCGCCGAACGGCAGCCCGTAGAACTTCGCGTCGACATTCACGGTGGTGCCCGCCGGGTAGTACTCGCGCGGCCGGTAGTGGATACGTGCGCCCTGCTGCTCGTCGGGCAGCCAGGCCCAACTGCCCTCCACGGGCGGGTTGGTGGTCACGGTCAGCGCCTTCTCGACGGCGGCCTTGTCGGTGATCGGCGCGTCGAATTGGATGATGATCGGCGCGGCGACGCCGACGGTCTGACCGTCGGCCAACTGGAAGCCGCCGTCGATCTTCTTGGTGGGCGCCACGGTGGTGAACTTGCCCGTGACGGGAACGGCCTTGCCGTCGTGGCCGACGACCGATCCGCTCCAGCTGTAGCTCGCGTCGTAGCCCAACGGCTCGGTCGTCGTGTAGACGGTGCGGTCTTGGTTGAACGCCCCGGCAACGGTCTTGCCGGACGAATTCGTCAACGCCACCTTCTGGAACCAGCCGTCGCTGACCGAAACACTGACCGGCGCGATGGGGACTACGTCGGCGGCCGCGTCGGCGGGCTGGTACTTCAGATTTGGTGCCGACTGCTCTTTGTTCTTGTGCGCTTGCTTGGCCACGGTGCCGCTGCAGGCGGCCAGCACACTCGGCGCGAACACACCCAACCCAAGGGCCGCCAAAGCCAGGCGCCGGTTCACTGGCGGCGGGGCGTCGGAAGTGCTCACGACAATAAAAGATACCGGCAGGACCGACACCGTCGGCGCCACAATCAGTCGGGAAAGCGTACAGCTAGACCAAATTCACAGCTACAAGCCACAGCCCACCAGGACAGGTTCGGGTTCCAGTGTGATGGCAAACACGGCGCGGACCCCGTCGCGGACGGCTCGAGCGAGCGCCATCACATCCGCGGTGGACGCGTTGCCGCGATTGCTCAGAGCAAGCGCGTGCTTGGTGGACAACCGGCACGGGGCGGACAGATCCGCCGGATAACCCTTGCCGAACCCCGCGTGCTCCACCAGCCAGCCGGCGGCCAACTTGACGCCGTCGGGTGCTGGATAGTTCGGCACCGGCCCGTCGGTCCGGGCCGCCAGTGATTCATAAACGCCCGGCGCGACAACCGGGTTGGTGAAGAACGAACCCACGCTCCAGGTGTCGTGGTCGGCCGCGTCGAGCACCATGCCCTTGCGCGCCCGCAGGGCCAGCACAGCCTCGCGAACCGCCGCCGGTTCGGCACGCTCACCGCTGGTCGCGTTCAGCGCCGTCGCGAGTTCGCCGTAGCGCAAGGGCGCGCTGCGGCCCGAGTCGTCCAGCGCGAACTCCACTTCCAGTACGACCGCTGGGACCCGCTGACCGCCGGCTCGCTTGAACATGCTGGTGCGGTAGCCGAAGCCCAGCTCACCGCCCGGTATCCAGCGCACCGCGCCGCTGCCGCGATCCAGCACGCGGACGCGGCTGATGGTGTCGGATACCTCTGCGCCGTAAGCCCCGACGTTCTGCACGGGGGTGGCACCGGCCGATCCCGGGATGCCGGACAGGCATTCCAGCCCGCCCAGCCCGTGCTCGATGGACGCGAGCACCACGTCGTCCCAGACGGCGCCGGCCTCGGCGCGCACCACGTTGCCGTCGACGGTGATCCCGCGAGTGGCCAACTGCACCGCGGTCAGGTCGGTCAGGTCGTCGGCGATCACCAGGTTGGAGCCACCGGCGAACACCAGTACCGGTCCGCGGCTTGCCCGGTCCAGCTCCGCCAGCACGGCGACGATTTGTTCGCTGCTGGTGCAGGTAATCAGGCGTCTCGCGGCCGGTCCCACCCGCAAAGTGGTCAGCGGAGCCAACGGCGCCGCCTCGGCGACGCGCGCACCCGCGTACAGCGATCCGGTCACGGGCCGTAACGGTAGCCTGACCAGCTATGCCCCGCTCATTCGACTTAGCCGCGGATTACGCGGACAGTGTCGAAAAGCTTCATCGGGCCTTCAGCGAGGCGGACTACTGGCGGGCCAGGCTGGCCGACATTCCGGTCGACCGCGCGAGGCTGGAATCGATCCTGGTCGGTGGTGAATCCGGGGACGACGGCACCATCGAAGTGGTGACGCTGCAGGAAGTGCGCAGCCACAACCTGCCGGCCATGGTCACCCAGCTGCACCGTGGCGATCTCGCGAAGAGACGTGGGGACCAGTCACCGACGGCATCGCGGTGGCGTCCATCAAAGGCTCGATCGTGGATACCCCGGTGAACGTCTCGGGCACCGCCGAGCTGTCGCCGATAGCTCGCGGCGGCGCGCGTCTGACGTTCCGAATCACCATCCACGTGCGGATCCCCCTCATCGGCGGCAAGGTGGAGAAGATCATCGGCATTCATCTGGCCGATCTGGTGAGTAGAGAACACCGCTTCACCACGGAATGGATCACCAACAACGCGTGATTCGCTCCTAAGCTGACCTGGCCGCCTCCGCAACGCTCCGCAAACCGGAGCGCATCGTCACCGAGCCTAAGCTGGCGGCCATGCGAATTGCGTTGGCGCAAATGCTCAGTGGCAGCGATCCGGCGGCGAACCTGCAGCAGGTGCGCGGCTACACCGCCCAAGCCGCCGCCGCCGGTGCCAGCCTGGTGGTGTTCCCCGAAGCGACCATGTGCCGGTTCGGCGTGCCGCTAGGACCGATCGCCGAGCCCGTCGACGGCCCGTGGGCCGACGGTGTCCGGCGGATCGCGACCGACTCCGGCGTGACGGTGATCGCCGGGATGTTCACCCCGTCCGGCGACGGGCGAGTGACGAACACGCTGATCGCGGCTGGTCCGGGCACTCCCAACCAGCCGGACACCCATTACGACAAAATCCATCTCTACGACGCGTTCGGCTTCACCGAGTCACGTACCGTGGCGCCCGGCCGGGAACCGGTGGTGATCACGGTCGACGGGGTCGCAGTGGGCCTGAGTGTTTGCTACGACATCCGTTTTCCGGAGCTCTACACCGAGCTGGCCCGGCGCGGGGCCCAGCTCATCGCAGTCTGCGCGTCCTGGGGTTCGGGTCCCGGAAAGCTCGAGCAGTGGACGTTGCTGGCCCGCGCCCGCGCGCTCGACTCGATGAGCTACGTTGCCGCGGCCGGTCAGGCCGATCCCGGTGCCACCCTGGACAGCTCGGGATCTGCCTCCGGTGCGCCGATGGGGGTCGGCGGCAGCCTGGTGGCCTCACCGCTGGGTGAGGTGGTCGCCTCGGCCGGCTCGAACCCGCAGCTGGTGGTTGCCGACATCGAGATCGACAACGTCGCGAAGGCCCGGGAGAGCATCGCAGTGCTGCGCAACCAGTCCGACTTTGCTCGTAGGGATAGGGCAGAATCGGTCGGGTGACGAACCCGCAAGGACCACCGAACGAGGGCCCGTCGTCGCAGGCTCCTCCCGGGGATTACGGACCCTTCGGGCCAATCTTCACCGAAGGCCCTACCGAGGGGTTGGGCGCCGACGATGCGGGCTCGCTGCCGAACACCGCGACCGCGGCGCAATACCCGGCGGGCGCGGACACCCAGCAGGCCGACTACACACCGCCGCCCGCTCCCGCAGCCCCGACCGAGCGCATTGCCCCGATCGGCGAACAGCCGGCACCGGCGAAGAAGAAACGACTGCGCGACCCGCTGTCGCTGCTTTTGATCGGCATCATCGTGGTTTCGCTGGTCGTCGCGGGATTGATCGGCGGCGAGCTGTACGCCCGGCGCGTGGCCGACACCAAGGTCGCCGAGGCGGTGGCCTGCGAGGTCAAGGATCAGGCCACCGCGTCGTTCGGGGTGGCACCGCTGTTGCTATGGCAGCTCGCGACGCAGCACTTCACCAACATCTCGGTGTCGACAGCGGGCAATCAGATCCGCGATGCCAAGGGCATGAAGATCGACATCAACATCAAAGACGTCAAGCTGAACAGGACCGAGTCGTCGAAGGGCACCATCGGGTCGCTCGACGCGACCATCACCTGGACGAGTGACGGCATCAAGGGATCGGTGCAAAACGCGATACCGGTGCTGGGGCCCTTCGTCACCAACAGCGTGATCACCCATCCCGCGGACGGCACCATCGAGCTGAAGGGATTGCTCGACGACATCACCACCAAGCCAGTGGTGTCCGGCACCGGGATCAAGCTGCAGATCCAGAGCTTCAACGCGCTCGGCTTCACCATGCCGAGAGAGAGCGTGCAATCGACGCTGGACGCCTACACCGCAAACCTGACCGGCAATTACCCGTTGGGTATCCACGCGGACCGCGTGCAGGTGACGTCTACCGGCGTGACAAGCCACTTCTCGACCCAGAACGCCACCATTCCCACCGGCAGCACCAACCCCTGCTTCGCCAACATCTAAGCGCCGGGTTAGCCGAGTCCGTCAAGAACCGCCCGGGTGCCCGATAGGCCAAGCCTGGTCGCGCCGGCGTCCACCATCGCGATCGCGTCGGCCGCGGTGCGGATTCCGCCGCTGGCTTTGACCCCGAGGCGGCCGCCGACGGTCTCGGCCATCAGCGCGACCGCGCGCACCGATGCCCCGCCCGCGGGGTGAAACCCGGTCGAGGTTTTGACGAAGTCCGCGCCGGCCTCCTCGGCGACGCGGCACACCTCAGTCAGCGTGCGACCGTCCGAATCGCCCAACAGCACAGCGGATTCCACGATCACCTTGAGCACGGCCCCCGGGACCACGGCCCGCACCGCCGCGATGTCGGAGCGCACCGCGTCCAGCTCTGAAGCCAATGCGGCGCCGACGTCGATGACCATGTCGACTTCGCTTGCACCGGATGCCACCGCGCGAGCCGCCTCTTGCGCCTTGACCGCCGACGCGTGCTTGCCCGACGGGAAACCCGCCACCGTCGCGACCCGCACGCCCCCGGCCGCGACGGCGACCTCCACCATCGACGCAGAGACGCAGACGGCGTAGACACCCAAGTCGGCGGCTTCGGCCATCAGTGCGACGACATCGGCCTCGGTGGCCTCGGGTTTGAGCAGCGTGTGGTCGACGAGTGCGGCCAGCTGCTCACGATTCAGCGTCACGAGAACGATTCTTCCGGACCGCCGGGATTGCACCCGGACGCGAACATCTCGGTGTCGTCGACGACGGGCCGCCAGGGCTCGAGATTCCAGCTGGTCTTGCCGGGTTGCGCCGTTTCGGCGAATTGCCAATGGCAGATGAATTGCGCCCGCATGCCGGGGGTGTCCGCGTCCGGCGCCATCGCCAGCACCTCGGACCAGGCTTTGTCGGCCGCATCTGTCGTGCCGGGTTGCCGTGACGCCAGCCGCCCGGATGGTGTGGGGAAGACCCGCAGGCTGGTCAGCCGTGCCCACTGCGCCCATGCGGTGTGGTCGACAAAAGGCGGGGAGTACACCGGATTCGGCGTCTCGGTGCCGGGATCGGCGGAGGCCGTCTCCGGGAGCAGGCCCAGCAGCGCGAGAACCGCCGCCGCAGGCGCGGCCAGCAGGGGCTTCATCGCGTCAGCGCGACTTACCCTGAATTTCGAGAAGTTTGGGCCGCACGTCGACCAGATACACACCGGCCGCGCATGCCGCGATCGCCATTCCCAGCACGCCGAAAACGAAGCTCAGGATGGAAGTCAGCGCAACAGCCAGGCCCAGGATCACCAGCCACACCGGCTTGGTCAGCTTTTCGGCGGCGGTGTAGGCGTCGGGGCGCTGCATCGCAGCATGCACGAACGCGTACACCGACATCACCAGGACGCCGATCTGCAAGACCAACATGACGGTACCCACGAGGTGACTCACGACTTAAGGGTATGCGGGCACCGTCAGAAACGTCGAATCCGAGTTGCCCCGAAGGGCAACTCGGAATCCGAACTACTTCTGGGTGACCTTCTTGGCCGCGGTCTTCTTGGCGGGAGCCTTCTTGGCCGGGGCCTTCTTGGCGGGCGCCTTCTTGGCCGGGGCCTTCTTCGCCACTGCCTTGCCGGCCGACTCGGCCTTCTTGGGCAGCTCGATGCCGACCAGCTTGGCCGCACGCTCACCGACCGCGCGAGTCTGCGTGGCGACGGTGCCCAGGGCCTCCTGGGTCAGTTCGACGGCCTGGTCGACGTAGCCCTCGGCGCGAGCCGTGGTTTCCTCGAAGGGCCGCTGGCTCCGCAGGCGCTGCAGCGCGGCCTCGCCCCGCTCGACCAGCTCGTTGTAGCGGTTGGTCGCGGCGTCGAGGTAGCCCTCGGCGGCCTTGCGCAGCTCGTCGGGAGTGAAGCGCTCACGCAGCTCGGTGAACTGCTCGGGCAGGTCCTCCTGCAGCTTGGCGATGCGAGCGCGGCTCTCCTCGACCCGGCTGCGGGTGTCGGTGCGGGTGTCTTCGGCCCGGTCACGCAGGCTGCCGAGCAGCTCGTTCACCGTGGCCAGGGCCAAGTCTGCGGCACCCAGGGCCGCCAGCAGCGGCGCCCGAAGCTCTTCGATGTTCGTGTTTTCAGCCATGGTTTTTCCTTTCATGATTGGTTGTCGTTCTTAGGGTTGTGAAGCGTCTGGTTTGGAAGTCGAGGCAAGCGTCGGCTCCTCGTGCGAGGAGTAGTCAAGACCCGCGGATTGACATGGCACGCGGCTTGCCGGGAAACCTCCTGGTTGGTCGGGTCAGGTTGACGATCGAGTGGGTTTCGGCGCCGCACCGCGCCTTGAAACCAATGAGGATCAAGGGATCCTTCCCTTCTAGGTAACCCGGCGGCCCTTGGGATATACGTCACCAACTCAAACTCAGGCGATTTCGCAGCTGAGCGGGCCGGGCCGGGCTACGTCACTCGTGGCTATCGGATTCGGGCGGACACTCCTCATGGATCGATTCGTTTTGCTGGGCAAATGAGGCATAGATCTCGAGCAAAATCTGCTTCTGACGCTCGGTGATCGCCGTGTCGGTGATGATCGCGTCACGCACCTGGCTCTTGTCGCTCGGCTCAAGGATTCCGGCGCGCACATAGAGGACTTCGGCGGAGACCCGCAGCGCCTTCGCGATTTGACTGAGGACGTCGGCGGAGGGTTTACGCAGGCCGCGCTCGACCTGGCTCAGATAGGGATTGCTGACACCGGCCAGTTCGGCGAGTTGTCGCACCGAGACCTGAGCGAGCTCGCGCTGACTTCTGATGAAGCTGCCGATATCGGACGCCGCGGTAGACACCTTGGCGGAGAGCGTCTCCTCCGGTGACATTGCGTGCTCCTTGGGTCCGATGGCCGACCTTGACAGGAACAGAGCGTACGGACATGTGCTTGCATTTGCAAGCAGTAGTTAGCACCCCTAGAAGAACCGCTGCGCTATCGCGTAGATCGCCAGCCCCGCGAGCGACCCGACCACGGTGCCGTTGATCCGAATGAATTGGAGGTCACGGCCCACGTGCAGCTCGATTCGCCGGCTCGCCTCCTCGGCATCCCAGCGTTCGATCGTGTCGGTGATGATCGCGGTGATCTCGACGCCGTACTGCGAGACGAGATGTTGAGCGGCCCGCACAATCCAGCCGTCGACCTTGTCACGTAGCTCGGCGTCGTCGCGCAGTGACTCCCCGATGCGAACGACGGCGTCCGCGATGCGGGTGCGCAACGCGCTGGACGGATCGTCGACGCCCTCGAGCACCAGCCGCTTCAGCGTCGTCCACGCCGTCGCGGCCGCGTTGGCGATCTCGTCGCGGGCCATCAGCTGCTCTTTGATCGCGTCGGCGCGCACGATGGTGTCCGGGTCGTGTTGCAGGTCGTCGGCGAACTCGAACAGGAAGCGGGTCGCCGAACGGCGCAACTCGTGGTCGGGGTTGCGCCGCACCTTGTCGGTGAAGTCCATCAATTCGCGGTGGATGCGGTCGCCGACGAGATGGTCGACGAACCGCGGCGACCAGGTCGGCGAGTCACGCTCGACTACTCGCTGGATGATCTCGCCCGCGTTCAGGGACCACTGAAAGGCCCGATCGGCGAGCAGCTGGATGAGGGCTTCCTGCCGGTTCTCGGCGAGTAGCGTCGCCAGCACCCGCCCTACCGGTGGCCCCCACTGCGGTTCGGCGATCCGCCGCACGATCATCTTGTCGATCACCTGCTGGACGTCCTCGTCACGCAGCAGCTCGACGAGCACGCGAAGCACCGTCGCAGCCTCGCTCGCCACCCGCTCGGCGTGCGCCCGCTCCGAAAGCCACTTGCCGAGCCGCCCGGACACCTGGGCGTCGCGCAGCTTCGTCTCCACCACCGCCGGCGACAGGAAGTTCTCCCGCACAAAGGTCCCCAGACCCTCGCCGAGTTGGTCCTTCTTCCGCTTGATGATCGCGGTGTGCGGGATCGGTATGCCCAGCGGGTGCTTGAACAACGCGGTCACCGCGAACCAGTCCGCGAGGGCACCCACCATGCCCGCCTCGGCGGCCGCACCGACATAGCCGACCCAGACGCCCACGCTGCCGTGCGCCTGCGCCCATCGACAGGCGAGGAACACGCCGGTGGCACCAATCAAGAAACTCAATGCCACCAATTTCATCCGGCGCAGCCCTATCCGGCGCTGCGCGTCCGCCTCCGGGTCGGCTCCAGCGAATGACTCCGCGAAGGATGTGCGGGTCCGCTGCGCCTCTGACGACGTGGTTGGCTGCGGCCGCGGGGCGGCCGGCTCCGATGCCTCGGTTCTCGGCGAGGCTCTATGTACCACCACACCATCATGTATCGCCTGGGCCAATTCGTGTTACGACACCACCGCCCGCCGTCCCCGGAGATGGCGTCCCGTCCGCCAAACAGACCCCCTCCGTCGTAGTATCGGGGACGTCTAGTGAATGGGAATCGTCGACAGTGACAGAGCAAATCCCGGCTGTAATCGTTAAGACGGACGGTCGCAAGCGGCGCTGGCATCAACACAAGGTCGAGCGTCGCAATGAGCTGGTTGACGGCACGATCGAGGCAATTCGCCGACATGGCCGCTACCTCAGCATGGACGAGATCGCGGCGGAGATCGGGGTTTCCAAGACGGTTCTGTACCGCTACTTCGTCGACAAGAACGATTTGACGACCGCGGTGATGCGCCGGATCGCGCAGACCACGCTGATTCCGAACATGGCCGCGGCGCTGTCCTCCAATCTCGACGGCATCGACCTGACCCGCGCGGTGATCCGCGTCTACGTCGACACCGTCGCGAACGAACCGGAGCCATACCGGTTTGTGATGGCGAACAGCTCGGCCAGCAAAAGCAAGGTGATCGCCGACTCCGAGCGGATCATCGCCCGCATGATCGCGGTGATGCTGCGCCGCCGCATGGAGCAGGCCGGGATGGACACCGGCGGCGCGGAGCCATGGTCCTACTTGATCGTCGGCGGTGTGCAATTGGCCACTCACTCGTGGATGTCGAACCCGCGGATGAGCAGAGACGAACTGATCGACTACTTGACCATGCTTAGCTGGAATGCACTGTGCGGAATCGTCGAAGTGGGCGGATCGCTGGAGAAGTTCCGCGAGGAACCCCATCCTTCGCCGATCGTGCCCCCGCGCGAGTCCTGAACGATCCCCGGCGTGCCGCTCGTTTTGTGAATTGCCCCTGCTCCATGTGACTCTAGGTGACGGCCGCGAGCACAACCTGTGCCGGTCGAACCCGCTAGCATGCAGTGAGGCATGCACCGGAGGTCGATAGGTTCCCTCCCGATTCGTTTCCTCCTCCGGGATACAGAAAGGCGTTTTTCGTTATGGCCGTGCAGCTCACGCCGCAATTCGGAAACGTGCAAGCACACTACGACCTGTCTGACGATTTCTTCCGGCTTTTTCTGGACCCTTCGCAGACCTACAGCTGCGCGTACTTCGAGCGCGACGACATGACCCTGCAAGAGGCGCAGCTCGCCAAGATCGACCTGTCGCTGTCCAAGTTGCACCTCGAACCCGGGATGACATTGCTGGATGTCGGCTGCGGCTGGGGTGCCACCCTGCGGCGGGCCATCGAGAAGTACGACGTCAATGTCGTGGGCCTGACGTTGTCCCAGAACCAGGCCGAGCACGTCCAGAAATCCTTCGATCAGCTGGACACCGAGCGCACTCGGAGGGTGTTGCTGGAAGGCTGGGAGAAATTCGACGAGCCGGTCGACCGGATCGTTTCAATCGGTGCATTCGAGCACTTCGGCCGCGCGCGCTGGGGCCGCTTCTTCGAGATGGCCTATCGAGTACTGCCGGCCGACGGCGTGATGATGCTGCACACCATCGCGCGCCCCACGTTCAAGGAGACCCGGGCAAACGGCCGACCGCTGACCCACGAAGTCGTTCACTTCACACAGATCATCCTGGCCGAGATCTTTCCCGGCGGCTGGCTGCCCACCGCTCAGTTGGTGGAAGAGCATGCTAGCGACGCCGGCTTTAAGATCACCCGGGTCCAGTCGCTGCAGCTGCACTATGCGCGAACCCTGGACATGTGGGCCGCCGCGCTGGAAGCCAACAAGGACAAGGCGATCGAGATCCAGTCTCAAGAGGTCTACGACCGCTACATGAAGTACTTGACCGGTTGCGCCAAGCTGTTCCGCCAAGGCTACACCGACGTCGACCAGTTCACGCTGGAAAAGTAAACGAAAGCGGGCCGGGACAAACAGCCCGGCCCGCCCTTTCTGCTGGGGTCTACTTGACGCAGGTGAATTGGCCTACGTCGGTGATGCCCTTGTTGAAGAAGTTCTCGCAGCCCGTGAGGTAATGCATATAGCGGTCGTAGATGTCTTCGGACTGGATCTCGATCGCCTTGTCCTTGTTGGCCTCGAGGTTGGCGGCCCACATATTCAGCGTCCGGGCGTAATGCGGCTGCAGCAATTGCACCTTCTCGACCGTGAATCCGGCGTCCGGCGCAAGCTGCAAGAGGTCCTCCACGGCCGGCAACCGCCCACCCGGGAAAATCACGTCGCCGATGAACTTCGCGAAACGGATATCGTTCATCGTCAATTTGATGCCCTTTTCGAACATCGACTTCTGAGTCTGCGCCAGAATTGTGTGCAGCAGCATCCTGCCGTCGTTGGGAAGAACGTTGTAGGCACGGTCGAAGAACGCGGGGTAACGCTCCGACTTGAAGGCTTCGAAGGCGCCGATGGTGACGATCCGGTCGACCCGGTCCTCGAATTCTTCCCAGCCCTGCAGGCGCACCTCGACGGTGCGTTCGGTAGGAACCTTGGCCAGCCTGGCCTTGCTGTACTCGAACTGATTGCGGCTCAGCGTGATTCCGATGACGTTAACGTCGAACTTCTCAACCGCTCGTTGCAGCGCGCCGCCCCAGCCGCAACCGATGTCGAGCAACGTCATGCCGGGCTCGAGGTTCAGCTTGCCCAGCGCCAAGTCGAACTTCGCGTTCTGCGCCTCTTCCAGCGTCATGTCGTCACGCTCGAAGTAAGCGCACGTGTAACCCATCGTCGGGTCCAGGAACAATGCGAAAAACTCGTCCGAGACGTCGTAGATGGACTGCGACTCTTCGTAATACGGCCTGAGCTGCGTCATGCTAAATAAATACCTCTCGCTTTGGTGACCGCCAAAAATGATACCCGACGTGCTCACATGCTTCTCACAACGACAATGCGCAGGTCGGTGCAGAAATATGCTAGGCGGTTCAGTACGCGTAGAAGCCCTGACCCGACTTTTTGCCCAGCATGCCCGCCTCGACCATCCGCAGCAGCAGCGCGGCGGACCGAAGTGCGGTTCCTTGAACTCCTCGAACAGCTTGTCGGCGATCAGTTTCAGTGTGTCCAAGCCAACAAGATCCGACAGCCGCAGCGGACCCATCGGGTGCGACAGGCCGGCGACGACCGCCTTGTCCACATCCTCGACGGTGGCGAATCCCGCCTCCACCATCCGGATAGCGGACAGCAGATAGGGCACCAGAAGGGCATTCACCACGAATCCGGATCGGTCAGAACAGCGCACCACCTGCTTGCCCAGCACCGCACCGGCAAACTCTTCGGTACGAGCGGCGGCGGCTTCGTCGGTGACCAGCGTGCTGACCAATTCGACCAGCGGCAGCACCGGCACCGGGTTGAAGAAGTGCAGACCCAACACCCGCTGGGGGTTCTTGGTGGCCGCCGCGATCTTCATGATCGGAATGCTCGAAGTGTTCGACGCGAGCACCGCGTCGGGATCGGTGATTACCTCGTCGAGTTTCGCGAAGACTTCAGCCTTGACGGCGGCGTCCTCGATAATCGCCTCGATCACCAGCTGGCGGTCGGCGAGGTCCTTCAGATCGGTGGTGAAGGTGAGCTGGCTCAGAGCGCGGTCGCGCTCGCGCTCGGTGACTTTGCCCGCGCTGACGCCGCGCTCCAGCGACTTCACGATGCGGTTGCGGCCGGCCGTGATCAGTGCCTCGGTGGACTCGTACACCGTGACGGCGACACCGGCGCGGACCGAAACTTCGGCGATTCCGGACCCCATCTGGCCGGCTCCGACGACCCCAACCCGCTGAATCCCTTTGTCGCTCACTGCGTTTCTCTCTACTCGTAGTGTCTTGCACCGCAATAGGCCCCGCCCAGGATCGCTGGGCGGGGCCTATGCTACTTCAGCCGCGAGTTGCGCAGCTTAGCTCAGTGACTTCGGCCGTCGGTTTCACTTCGTCCTCGCGGCCAAAGCCCGCTCGTCCTCAGTGAAACTGACCCTCTTCGGTGGAACCGGCCAGCGCGGTGGTCGACGACGTCGGGTCGACCGTGGTGGCGATGCGGTCGAAGTAACCGGCACCGACCTCGCGCTGGTGCTTGGTCGCGGTGTAGCCACGCTCTTCGGCGGCGAACTCGCGCTCCTGCAGCTCGACGTAGGCGCTCATCTGGTTGCGGGCGTAGCCGTAGGCCAGATCGAACATCGAGTAGTTCAGCGCGTGGAAGCCGGCCAGCGTGATGAACTGGAACTTGAATCCCATTGCGCCAAGCTCTTTTTGGAACTTCGCGATGGTGGAGTCGTCCAGGTGCTTGCGCCAGTTGAAGGAAGGCGAGCAGTTGTAGGCCAGCATCTGGTCGGGGAACTCGGACTTGACACCCTCGGCGAACTTGGCCGCGAGCTCGAGGTCCGGAGTCCCGGTCTCCATCCAGATCAGGTCGGAGTACGGCGCGTAGGCCTTGGCCCGCGCGATGCAGGGCTCGAGGCCGTTGCGGACGCGGTAGAAGCCTTCCTTGGTCCGCTCACCGGTGATGAACGGCTGGTCGCGCCCGTCGACGTCCGAGGTGATCAAGGTGGCCGCCTCGGCATCGGTGCGAGCGATCACGACCGTCGGCACACCGGCGACGTCGGCGGCCAGACGCGCCGAGGTCAGGGTGCGGATGTGCTGCTGGGTCGGGATCAGCACCTTGCCACCGAGGTGGCCGCATTTCTTCTCCGAAGCCAGCTGATCTTCCCAGTGCGACCCCGCGACGCCTGCGGCGATCATCGCCTTCTGAAGCTCGTACACATTGAGAGCGCCACCGAAGCCGGCCTCACCGTCAGCGACGATCGGTGCCAGCCAGTTCTCCACCGACCGGTCACCCTCGACCTTGGCGATCTCGTCGGCGCGCAGCAGCGCGTTGTTGATGCGACGGATGACCTGCGGCACCGAGTTCGCCGGGTACAGGCTCTGATCCGGGTAGGTGTGGCCGGACAGGTTCGCGTCGCCGGCGACCTGCCAACCGGACAGGTAGATCGCCTTCAGGCCGGCGCGTACCTGCTGCACGGCCATGTTGCCGGTCAGGGCACCCAGGGCGTTGATGTACTCCAGGTCGTGCAGCTGCTCCCACAGCACCTCGGCACCGCGACGGGCCAGCGTGTTCTCCTCGACGACGCTGCCCTGCAGGGCCACCACATCCTGGGCGGTGTAGGTGCGGCTGGTGTCCTTCCAGCGCGGGTTGGTGTCCCAGTCATGCTGGATCTGCTCGGCGCTCTTCGGGGTGCCAACAACAGACATTTGGGCTACTCCTTAACAGTCAAAATTTGTTAAGCCGTACCAGCGTTCGATAACAGCTTCACTCGTGTGTTAACACGACGATCGCACAGCCTGTTGATGCTGGTCCACCCATTTTGATTGCCAATTTCGGCCACGACCAAGCCGCGATTTTGCAAATTCTGCGAAGGTAAACGGCAACTGAACCGTTCCAGAAACTACCCGCCAGTAACTAAAATCCGCAGGTCACGGCTAATTTAACGGGACGCTTGTCCGGTTAAAGATTGAAGAGCGAAGCGACCGCTTTTGTCTCGTCCCCGACCGCATATGTGAGCGTTGTAACAGGGCGATCGGACAGTCCGGCACCGAATTGCTCGGTCGATCCGGCGGGATGGACGTGCGAGATGATCTCCAGCTTGTCGCCCAGCCCCACCGGAGCCTCGTGCTCGATGGTGATGCGCAGCGGTGCCCGCATCAATTCCAGGTGCGACGCGAGATAGTCCTCGATGACGCTCCAATAAACGGAGTTGTTCATGTGGTCGAACAGGTCGATGTCGGTGACGCGCAGCGGGAACTCGTGGATCTCCGTCGCATCGTCGCGACTGCCGGGCTTCAGATAGCCCTTCCACCGCAGCCGATCGACGGACGTGGTCTTGTGAAGGCCCTCCAGGAAGTCGTCGGAGATGCGCGACGGCATCTGAGTCTCCCGGTTGATGTTGATCCAGAAGGCCTCGGATTCGATCAGGCCGCCCTTGCGTCCGTCGACCCGAACCCGCATCTCACACCACCGGTTCGACGTGCCCGAACACCAGCGGCGACACCGCAGCATGTCCTGGAACTCGATGGGGCGGATCAGGTCGAGCATTGTCCGCCGGACGATCCACAGCGGATGGGTCTCCTCAAAGCCCATCTCGCGCAGCTGGTCCTGCCCGACATCCTGGATGTGCCGGCACGCGGCGTCCAACCGCAACCGGCCGGTGCGGTCGATGTCGCCAACCCGAAGCGGCCATTCGCGGTCGAACACGTCGGGGTGACCGTCGGGCACCGGCATCATTGATTTATCCAGGCTCACGACTTCGCTCCCCAATTAACGTGCGTCAGTTACCCCGGGGTGTACCCGAGGACCCGATGCGAATCATGCCAACGACGGCAGACAAACACCAAACCTGGCGACGCCGGCTGTCGGCTGCCAAGTCTGCGAATCCTTCCTTCGCAATGCAGGTAGACTGCGTTAAATGTCGAAAACGTTCGTCGGCTCACGGGTTCGCCAGCTGCGCAACGAACGCGGGTTCTCTCAGGCCGCGCTGGCCCAGCTGCTCGAGATCTCGCCGAGCTACCTCAACCAGATCGAGCACGACGTTCGCCCGCTGACGGTGGCCGTGCTGCTGCGGATCACCGAGGTGTTCGGTGTGGACGCGACCTTCTTCGCCTCCCATGACGACACCCGCCTGGTCGCCGAGCTGCGCGAGGTGACCATGGATCGCGATCTGGACATCAACATCGATCCGCCCGAGGTCGCCGAGATGGTCAACACCCATCCCGCCCTGGCCCGCGCGGTGGTCAACCTGCACCGGCGCTACCGCCTCACCACCGCGCAGCTGGCGGCCGCCACCGAGGAGCGCTACTCCGACGGCAGTGGCAGCGGATCGATCACCATGCCGCACGAAGAGGTGCGCGACTACTTCTACCAGCGGCAGAACTACCTGCACGAGCTGGACACCGCGGCCGAGGACCTCACGGTCCATACCCGGCTGAACCACGGCGACCTGGCCCGCGAACTAACGCGTCGGCTCACCGAGGTGCACGGCGTACACATCAATAGGCGCATCGACCTCGGTGACACGGTGCTGCACCGCTTCGAGCCGAAGACCAAGACGCTGGAGATGAGCAATCACCTCTCGCTGGGACAGCAGGTCTTCAAGATGGCCGCCGAATTGGCCTACCTGGAGTTCGGTGACCTGATCGACAGCATGGTGTCCGAGGGCAAATTCACCAGCGAGGAATCCCACACGCTGGCCCGGCTCGGACTGGCCAATTACTTCGCCGCCGCGGCGGTGCTGCCCTACCGCCAATTCCACGACGTCACCGAGAACTTCCGCTACGACGTCGAGCGGCTGTCGGCGTTCTACTCGGTGAGCTACGAAACCATCGCACACCGACTCTCGACGATGCAGCGACCGTCGATGCGCGGTGTGCCGTTCTCGTTCGTCCGGGTGGATCGCGCCGGCAATATGTCGAAACGTCAGTCCGCCACAGGTTTTCACTTCTCCTCTAGCGGCGGGACCTGCCCGCTGTGGAACGTGTACGAGACGTTTGCCAACCCGGGCAATATCTTGGTGCAGATTGCCCAGATGCCCGACGGACGCAACTACATGTGGGTGGCCCGCACCGTTGAGCGCCGCGCTGCCCGGTATGGTCAGCCAGGTAAAACCTTCGCGATCGGGCTGGGCTGCGAGCTGCGGCACGCGCACCGGCTGGTCTACTCGGAAGGACTCGACTTGTCGGGAGACGTTGCCACACCCATCGGCGCGGGTTGCCGTGTCTGCGAACGCGATAACTGTCCACAGCGAGCCTTCCCCGCTCTGGGCCGCGCACTCGATCTCGACGAGCACCGCAGCACGGTTTCTCCATACTTGGTGAAGCAGCCATGAGTGACACACAGGACGGCCACATCGCCCGCATCCCGTCCACCACCAAACTGCGCCGGCTCGGGCCGATCAACTGGGTGCTCGCGAAGGCGGCCGCACGCACGGTCTCCGCGCCGGAGATGCATCTGTTCACCACGCTCGGCCAGCGCCAAGGGCTGTTCTGGGCGTGGTCGGTTTACGGCGGGCGGCTGCTGCGCGGCCGATTACCGCGTGTGGACACCGAATTGGTGATCCTGCGCGTCGCGCATCTGCGCTCGAGCGAATACGAGCTGCAACACCATCGGCGGATGGGACGCCAATACGGTCTGGACGCTCACGTGCAGGAGACGATATTCGCCTGGCCCGAAGTTCCGGACGGCGACGGCCCCAAAGTGATACTCAGCGCCCGCCAACAGGCGCTGCTGAACGCGACCGACGAGCTGATCAAGAACCGGTCCATCAGCGAAGACACCTGGCAGCAACTGGCGTTGCACCTCGACCGCCGTCGGCTCATCGAATTTTGCTTGCTCGCAACGCAATACGACGGGCTAGCCGCGACGATAACCGCGCTGAACATCGAGTTAGACAACCCGAGGTAACGCCTCAGGCGTAGACGTCGGCGAGCACGGCCAGCGTCAGAAGCACCGGCAATATCGGTAGGTCGAACGCAAACGCGGCCCACAGATACTTGCGGCGCCGGCGCATTCGCCAACCCCAGAGCGCGGCGACGACTCCCAGCACCGCCGACCCCAGCAACACCAGTGGACCCCAGTTGCCCACCGTCGCATTGTCGCCCGCGAACGAAATGGCGATCAGCCACAGCACATAACCAGCGGCCGCCCCGCCGATGGCACCGATTATGCTTTCGCCGCGAATCATCGCCCGACTCAGAAGTTGATCATGTGGCCGGTCAGGCCGTGGAAGCACTCCTGCAGCGCCTCGGACATGGTCGGGTGGGTGTGCACGTTGCGGGCCAGCTCGTTCGCCGTCAGGTCCCATTTCTGCGCCAGGGTGAGCTCGGGCAGCAGCTCGGACACGTCATGACCGACCAGGTGTCCGCCGATCAATTCGCCGTATTTAGCGTCGGCGATCAGTTTCACGAAGCCGCTGGGGTCACCCACACCATGTGCTTTCGCGTTGGCCGTGAACGGGAATTTGGCCACCACGACGTCGTAGCCTTCCTCCCGGGCCTGCTCCTCGGTCAACCCGAAGCTGGCGACGTTCGGCTGGCAGAACGTCGCACGCGGCAGCATCCGGTAGTCGCCGAGCGCCAAAGTCTCTGCGCCGGCAATGGTTTCGGCCGCCACCACACCTTGCGCCTCCGCGACGTGGGCCAGCTGCAGCTTTCCGGTGACGTCGCCGATCGCGTAGATGTGCTCGACGTTGGTGCGCATGTAGTCGGTGATCCCGATGGCCCCGCGGTCGGTCAGCGCGACCCCGGCCTTGTCCAATCCGAACCCGTCGATGTTGGGCGCAAAACCGATGGCCTGCAAGACTTTCTCGGCCTTGAGCTCCTCTGACTTACCGTCCTTGCTGATCGCCACCCGGACCACGGACCCATCGTCGGTGATGGACTCGACCTTCGTTCCGGTGAGGATCTTGACGCCGAGTTTCTTGAACTGCTTCTCGACCTCCTTGGATACCTCGGCGTCCTCGTTGGGCAGCGCACGCGCCAGGAACTCGACGACAGTCACGTCGACGCCGTAGTTCTTCAGCACGTAGCCGAACTCCATGCCGATCGCCCCGCAACCGGCGATGATGATCGACTCGGGCAGTTCCCGGGACAGGATCAGTTCCTCGTAGGTGACCACGTTCTCCGACAGCGAGGTACCGGGAACCAGGCGGGTGCTGCTGCCGGTGGCGATGATGACGTTGTCGAACGTGACCGTTTCGCTGCCACCGTCATTGAGCTCGACCGCGAGCGTGTGCGGGTCGGTGAATCGGCCGTACCCGTGGATCTCGGTGATCTTGTTCTTCTTCATCAGGAAGTGCACGCCGGCGACGCGGCCCTCGGCTACTTTGCGGCTGCGGTCGAACGCGACCCCGTAATCGAACGACGCCTCGCCGCTGATACCAAACGTCTTGGCCTCTTTGGTGAAGATGTGCACGAGTTCTGCGTTGCGCAGCAGCGCCTTGGACGGGATGCAGCCGACGTTGAGGCAGACTCCACCCCAGTACTTCGGCTCGACGACTGCGGTGTTCAGGCCCAGCTGCGCGGCGCGAATCGCTGCCACATATCCGCCGGGACCAGCTCCAAGGACAACGACGTCATAGTGAGAAGTCACGGCACCCACCCTAATGGGTCAATACGGGATGACGCCGATCAGACAATGGCTGGTGCGGGCGCAGTAGTAATAGCCGTACAGGGGTGCCGCGGCGACGACGGAGGCAAACGGTCCCGACATCACCGCGATGGATAGCGCCGCGATGAGCGGCCTGCCCTGCACCATCGCCAGCATCACACCGCCGACGGTGCACGCGACGACGTAGACCAGCACCATGAACACGGCCGGGGCCTTGTCGATCGTGTGGTACCACCAGTAGAAGAGGCTCAGCCCGACCTCGGCAGTCGCGGCCCACACGCCGAAGATCACCAGCACCAACTTCCACCACTTCAGGTACTGGTAGCGGCCGGGCACCGTGACCGACTGCACCGGTCCGGCCGGCTCGGCGTGGGAATCCGGTTCGGAAGCGGCAGAAGGAGTCTCGGTCGCAACCTTGGCCACCGACGTCCCCGGCTTCTGCGCAGCGGCGGGTATCGGCTGCGAGCCGGTGTCGTCGAAGTTCGGCACGAACGGCACCGAGTGCTCACCGGTGTCGCCGAAGTCCGGGACGAATCCTTGCGTGCCGGTGTCCTTGAAGTCCGGAACGAACGGCTCGGTTCCCGGGTTCGACGCACGGTCGTCAGCCACCCGCGGTCACCTCGATGCCGACGAGTACGCCGAACCATCCGGGCGACATGGCGAGAATGAACGCGCCCAGCATCGTGACCCAACGACGACCGGAGAACAGAATCGTCAGCAGCCCGATCACGCTGGGCAGCCCGACAACCAGTGCGATGACGATGTCAGGGCGGACCCGGGTGTGCACCACCACGGTCAGCGCCACCCCCGCCAACAACCCGACCGCGGTGCCGATCAGCATCGCGCTGGCCAGTAGCCAGGGCCGGGGTAGCGGGATCACCTCATCGACATTACTGCGGTTATCCCGCGCTGGGCGGGCACGTTTCCGGCGCGGCCTGGTCAAGGACCGGGCCCCGAATCGACGGGCGCTCGCCAGCTTCGTAGGCGGCGCCGGTAATCACCGCCGCGGCCTCTAGCTGCGCTTTTCCTCATCGGTGAAGACGCGGCCGCGACTGAGAAACCGCACGCCTTCGGGCGCTTCCAGGCTGAATCCGCCACCGCGGCCGGGAACCACGTCGATGATCAGCTGGGTATGTTTCCAGGCCTGGTACTGCGGGCCCGAGATCCACACCGCGACACCCTCGGCCCCCACGTCCAGAAGTCCGAGCAGCACGTCACGATCGCCGACCAGGAAGTCGCCGCATGGATAGCACATCGGCGACGACCCGTCGCAGCAGCCGCCGGACTGGTGGAACATCACCGGGCCGTGGCGGTCCTGCAGCCGAACCAGCAGTTCGGCGGCGGCAACCGTGATGACCGCACCTGCTAGGGCCGCCCGGCCACTCATTAGAAGAAGCCCTGCGCCTTGTCGGCGTAGGACACCAACAGGTTCTTGGTCTGCTGGTAGTGGTCGAGCGCCATCTTGTGGGTTTCGCGGCCGAACCCGGATTGCTTGTAGCCGCCGAACGCCGAGTGCGGCGGGTACATGTGGTAACAGTTCACCCACACCCGTCCGGCCTTGATCTCGCGACCGGCGCGGTAGGCGGTGTTGCCGTCGCGGCTCCACACCCCGGCGCCCAGGCCGTAGAGGGTGTCGTTGGCGATGCCCATCGCGTCGTTGAAGTCGGTGAACGACGTCACCGTCACGACCGGCCCGAAGATCTCCTCCTGGAAGACGCGCATCTTGTTGTTGCCGGAAAAGATCGTCGGCTGCACGTAGTAGCCGCCTGACAGGTCACCACCGAGCTCGGACCGCTCACCACCGGTGATGACCTTGGCACCCTCACCCTTGCCGATCTCGATGTAGGACAAGATCTTTTCCAACTGATCGTTGGAGGCCTGCGAACCGATCATGGTCTCGGTGTCCAGTGGGTCGCCTTGCCGGACCGCCTTGGTCCGGATCGCGGCCAGCTCCAGGAACTCGTCATGGATGTCGGACTGGATCAGGCTGCGCGACGGGCAGGTGCACACCTCGCCCTGGTTGAGGGCGAACATCGTGAAGCCCTCCAGGGCCTTGTCCTGGAACTTGTCATTGGCAGCCATCACGTCGGAGAAGAAGATGTTGGGGCTCTTGCCGCCGAGCTCCAGCGTGACCGGGATCAGATTCTGCGATGCGTACTGCATGATCAGCCGGCCCGTGCTGGTCTCCCCGGTGAAGGAGACCTTGTTGATCCGGTCGCTGGAGGCCAGCGGCTTGCCGGCCTCAACGCCGAATCCGTTGACGACGTTGACCACGCCCGGCGGGATCACGTCGCCGATCAGCGACATCAGATAGAGGATGGACGCCGGCGTCTGCTCGGCCGGCTTGAGCACCACGGTGTTGCCGGCGGCCAGCGCCGGCGCCAGCTTCCATGCGCCCATCAGGATCGGGAAGTTCCACGGGATGATCTGCCCGACGACCCCGAGCGGCTCGTGGAAGTGATAGGCGACGGTGTCCTTGTCGATCTGCGACAGCGACCCTTCCTGGGCGCGGATCGCCGCAGCGAAATACCGGAAATGATCGGCGGCCAGCGGGATGTCGGCGGCCAGTGTCTCGCGGATCGGCTTGCCGTTGTCCCAGACCTCGGCCACCGCCAACGCATCCCGATTGGCCTCGATGCGATCGGCGATCTTGTTCAGCACCGCGGCCCGCTGAGCCGGGGAGGCTTTCCCCCACGCCGGGGCGGCAGCATGCGCGGCGTCGAGCGCCTTGTCGACGTCGGCCTCGTCGGATCGCGCCACTTCACAAAACGTTTGGCCCGTGACCGGTGTCGGGTTCTCGAAGTAGAGACCCTTGGCAGGGGCGACCCACTGGCCGCCGATGAAGTTGTCGTACCGCGATTCATAAGACATCAGGGCCCCGCTGGAACCCGGGCGCGCGAAGACGGTCATTTGCTCGACTCCCGTTCTGCTTCACCTGTTGTACGGCTCACATTACCGCTGGGGCCACAATGGCTTCCATGACAGCAAAGGTTGCCGACCCAGACAACCAATCACCCGACGACCCGTACCTGTGGCTCGAGGACGTCACCGCCGCCAACGCGCTGGATTGGGTGCGCGCACGTAACGAGCCGACCATCGCGAAATTCGGCGATGGTGATTTCGACGTGATGCGGGCCGAGGCGCTAGAGATCCTCGACACCGACGCTCGCATCCCGTACGTGCGTCGCCGCGGTGAGTACCTGTACAACTTCTGGCGCGACGGCGCCAACCCACGCGGTTTGTGGCGGCGCACCACGCTGGACAGCTACCGCGGCGACTCCCCCGAATGGGACGTGTTGATCGACGTCGACGCCCTGGGACGTGCCGATGACGAGAAGTGGGTGTGGGCCGGCGCCACGGTCATCGAACCGGAGTTCACTCGCGCGCTGGTCAATCTTTCCCGCGGCGGCTCGGACGCGGTGATAGTGCGCGAATTCGACATGCTGACACGCGAATTCATTCCCGACGGGTTCGCACTCCCGGAAGCCAAGTCGCAAATCGGCTGGGCCGACCCGGATACCGTGCTGGTGGGCACCGACTTCGGCACCGACTCGCTCACCGAATCCGGATATCCGCGGATCGTCAAGCGGTGGCGGCGCGGCACACCACGAAGCGAGGCCGAGACGATCTTCGAAGGGACGCGCACCGACGTCAGTGCGTCGGCGAATGTCGACCGGACGCCGGGCTTCGAGCGCAGCTTCGCGGGCCGGTCCCTCGACTTCTGGAATTCGGAGACCTACGAAGTACGCGGGTCGGAATTGATTCGCATCGACGTGCCCACCGACGCGGGAGTGTCGGTGCACCGCGAGTGGCTGCTGATCGAGCTGCGCACCGATTGGACAGTAGGCACCACGACCTACCGCGCCGGCTCGCTGCTGGCTGCAGACTATGACGAATTTCTTTCCGGGACAACCGATTTGCGAGTGGTATTCGAACCCGACGAGCACACCTGCCTGCATCAGAGCGCCTGGATCCGCGACCGGCTGTTGCTCGTCACGTTGGCCGACGTCGCCAGCCGGGTCGAGATCGTCACGCCCGGCAGCTGGCAGCGCGCCGCAATCGCTGGCATCCCGCCGGCAACCCATACGGTGATCGCTGCCGCCGACGACACCGGCGACGAATTCTTTTTGGATTCAAGCGGATTCGATATGCCCTCGCAGCTGTTGCGCGGCACGGGCTGCGGGCAGCTCGAGCAGATCAAGTCGGCGCCGGCATTCTTCGATGCCGAAGACCTGGACGTGAAGCAGTATTTCGTGCCGTCGAAGGACGGCACCCAGATCCCGTATTTTGTGGTGCGATCGCAATCAACTAAAGGGCCTGGCCCGACCCTGCTGGGCGGCTACGGCGGGTTCGAGTCCTCCAAGACACCCGGGTACAGCGGGGTGCTGGGCCGGCTGTGGCTGGCCCGGGGCGGCACCTACGCGATGGCCAACATTCGCGGCGGCGGCGAATATGGACCGAGTTGGCACACCCAGGCGATGCGCGAGGGCCGGCACAAGGTCGACGAGGATTTCGCCGCGGTGGCAGACGATTTGGTGAACCGGGGCATCACCACCGTCGGGCAGCTGGGTGCACAGGGCGGCAGCAACGGCGGGCTGCTGATGGGCATCATGGCGACCAAGTACCCCGAGAAGTTCGGCGCACTGGTCTGCGACGTGCCACTGCTGGACATGAAGCGCTATCACCTGTTGCTGGCCGGCGCGTCGTGGGTCGCCGAGTACGGCGATCCCGACAACCCCGACGACTGGGACTTCATCTCCAAATACTCGCCTTACCAGAATATTTCGACGACGCGCCGCTACCCGCAGGTATTGTTCACCACGTCCACCCGCGACGACCGGGTGCACCCCGGCCACGCCCGCAAGATGGTCGCGGCGCTGCAGGCCGCTGGCCATCAGGTCTGGTTGTACGAGAACATCGAGGGCGGACATGCCGGCGCGGCGGACAACGAGCAGGCCGCGTTCAAGGCAGCACTGAGTTATTCGTTCCTATGGCGGACATTGGGAGGCCAAGCGTGAAAATCCTCGACATCATCGAACTCGGGTTGGTGGTAGCCGGGTTAATCCTGATCCTGGCCGGCTGGGCGCAGTCACGCTTTCACTTCATCTCCGAGCGCCGCAAAGCCCGGTACTTCTACTGGGGAACCTCGGCGCTGGGCATCGTGTTCTTTGCATTCGGGACAGGGCAACTCTGGCCGAACGGCGTCATCACGACGTTGATCTTCACCACGCTCGTCGTGGGATCGGCCTACTTCACCACGCCGTACTTGAAGATCGGTGACCAGATCTACGCATCGACTCCGGAGAATCGCGTACCGGACCCGCCCGTCGAGGAGCGCTAGCCCACACTGAGGGTATGCCCGACTTCGAGACCCTGCTGTACAAAACCGCCGGCCCGGTCGCCACCATCACGCTGAATCGCCCCGAGCACCTCAACACGATCGTCCCGCCGATGCCCGACGAGATCGAGGCGGCGATCGGCCTGGCCGAACGAGACCAGGACATCAAGGTCATCGTGCTGCGCGGCGCGGGACGCGCCTTCTGCGCGGGCTACGACTTCGGCGGCGGGTTCCAGCACTGGGGCGAGACCATGATGACCGACGGCAAGTGGGATCCGGGTAAGGACTTCGCGATGGTCAGCGCCCGCGAGACCGGGCCGACGCAGAAGTTCATGGCCATCTGGCGAGCGTCCAAGCCGGTGATTGCGCAGGTGCACGGCTGGTGTGTCGGCGGGGCGAGCGACTACGCGCTGTGCGCCGACATCATCGTGGCCAGCGAAGACGCGGTGATTGGTACGCCGTACAGCCGGATGTGGGGGGCCTACCTGACCGGCATGTGGCTGTACCGGCTCAGCCTGGCCAAGGCCAAGTGGCACTCGCTGACCGGCCGGCCGCTGACCGGCGTCCAGGCCGCCGAGATCGAGCTGATCAACGAGGCGGTGCCCTTCGAACGCCTCGAGGCGCGGGTCGCCGAGATCGCCGGCGAGCTCGCGCAAATCCCGCTGTCACAGCTGCGGGCGCAGAAGCTGATCGTCAACCAGGCTTACGAGAACATGGGCCTGGCCTCCACCCAGACGTTGGGCGGCATCCTGGATGGTCTGATGCGCAATACCCCCGATGCGCTGGACTTCATCAACACCGCGCAAACCCAGGGGGTACGGGCAGCGGTGGAACGACGCGACGGCCCGTTCGGCGACTACAGCCAGGCTCCCGCTGACCTGCGGCCCGATCCCTCGCACATCATCGTCCCTGATAGCGACGGCTAGTAAGACGGACTAGAAGGCCGACCAAGACTCGCCCGCATCCCATCGGAAGTGCTACCGTTACGACTATGTCTCGGGTGAGTTCGTGTCTGCGTGCAGGCGCCGTTTTCTTTGCAATGGGTATGGCCGCTGTGGCCGTCCCGACGACCGCGGTGGCGGACTCCACGGAGGATTTCCCTATCCCCCGCCGGATGATCAACACCACCTGTGACGCCGAGCAGATTCTTGCCGCCACCAGGGACACCAGCCCGGTGTACTACCAGCGGTACATGATCGACTTCAACAACCACCCGAACGTCCAGCAGGCGACGATCGACAAGGCCCACTGGTTCTACTCCTTGTCACCGCAGGACCGGCGGGGCTACTCCGAGAACTTCTACGCGCCGGTCTCCGACCCGCTGTGGGTGGCCTGGCCCAACCACATGAAGGTCTTCTTCAACAACAAGGGCGTCGTCGCCAAGGCCACGGACGCCTGCAGCACCTACCCAGCCGGCGACATGTCGGTCTGGAACTGGGGCTAGCCCAGCGCTTCAGGTATTCGACCCCTAGTGGGGGTCGGCCGATCATCGAGTCACGTCTTGCGCGTGACTGCCCTCGTCCGTCGTGCGGTTGCGCGGCAGCGAACCGTGTTCGATTCGGGGTTCCTCGGGCAGCATGGCGATCAGCGCGGTTGTACCACTCCGCCCGCCGGGTGCTCCTCGACGTCGTTGAGGATCAGCCGGCGCACGGCGGGACGCGGTCCGTACGGTCGCAGCATGGTGCTGGCCGGCCGTGGACGCACGTGCTGCGGCCACCAGAACCAGCGCCCGAGCAAGGTGGCCAGCGACGGTGTCATGAACGACCGCACGATCAAGGTGTCGAACAACAAACCCAGCGCGATCGTCGTACCTACCTGAGCCATCACCAGCAGCGGGCTGAACATGAACGTGGCCATGGTGGCGGCGAACACCAGACCGGCGGAGGTAACCACCGAGCCCGAACCGGCCATCGCGCGGATCGTCCCGGTTTTGAGTCCGGCGTGGATTTCCTCTTTGAACCGCGATATCAGGAGCAAGTTGTAGTCCGAGCCGACCGCCAGCAGCAGGATGACCGCCATCGCCAGCACCATCCAGTGCAACTTCATTCCCAGGATGTACTGCCACAAGAGCACGGACAGCCCGAATGAGGCGCCCAGCGACAGCAACACCGTACCGACGATCACGACTGCCGCCACGACGCTTCTGGTGATCACCAGCATGATGACGAAAATCAAAGTGGCTGCCGCGATCCCGGCGATCATCAGGTCGATGTTGGAGCCGTCGTGCATGTCCTTGTACGTCGCGGCGGTGCCACCCAGGTAGACCTTGGCGCCCTCCCAGGGAGTGCCCTTGATCGCCTCGTGCACGGCCTGCTTGATCGGTTCGATGTGCTTGATGCCTTCAGGAGTCGCCGGGTCGCCTTCATGGGAGATGATCAGCCGGACGGCGTGCCCGTTCGGCGAGATGAACTGTTTGAGACCTCGCGCGAAATCCGGGCTTTGGAACGCCTCCGGCGGAAGGTAGAACGTGTCGTCGTTCTTCGCTTTGTCGAAGGCATCGCCCTGCGCGGTGGCGTTGTCGGACTGCGCTTTCGCCTGTTCGTTAAGACCCTGTGTGATCGCATAGTTCGACATGATGGTGTCGAGGTTGTGCTGCTGGCTCTCGATCTGCGGCGGTATCAGCGCCACCAGCTTGGGCTGGATCTGATCCAGCTTGTCGAGGTTCGCGCTCAGGTTCACGATGTTCTCCGCCACCCGGTCGATGCCGTCGAGCGCGTTGAAGACCGACCGGATTGCCCAGCAGACCGGGATGTCGTAACAGTGCTTCTCCCAGTAGAAATAGCTGCGGATCGGCCGGAGGAAGTCGTCGAAGTTGGCGATGTCGTCGCGCAACGCCTCGGTGATCCGCACGGTTTCTCTGGTGAGCTTGGTGGTTTCGTGCGTCGTGTTGCTGAGATCCTGGGTGACCTGCATTTGCTCATGTAGCGTCGCCATCGTCTTGCGCAGCTCGGCGGCTTGCTTGAGCAGATTGTTCGCCTGCTCCTCTTGGTAGTGCTGGGTCTGGATCCGCCCGGCGGCTTGTGCACCCATCTGAAAACCGAGGGTGCTGTGGTCGAGCGGCGTGCCCAACGGCCGGGTGATGGTCTGCACCCGGCCGATACCGGGAATGTGGAAGACCGCTTTGGCGACCTTGTCCAAGATCAGGAAATCGGCCGAGTTACGCAAGTCGTGATCGGTCTCGATCATCAACAGCTCAGGATTGAGCCGAGCCTGGTCGAAGTGGCGGTCCGCGGCGGCATAACCGACATTGGCCGGGGTGTCCGCCGGCAGGAAGTGGCGGTTGTCGTAGTCCGTCTGGTAACCGGGCAGGGCGAGCAGACCAACCAACGCGACCGCGATGGTCACCGCGAGAACCGGTGCGGGCCAGCGGACGACCGCGGTGCCCATGCGACGCCAGCCGCGGGTCTGCAGTGTCCGCTTCGGATCCATCAGCTTGAAGAACGAAGCCACCGTCAGTACCGCCGGACCCAGCGTCAAAGCCGCGAACACCGCGACCAGCATGCCGACCGCACAAGGCACCCCCAGCGACTGGAAGTACGGCAGCCGGCAGAAGCTCAGGCAGTACATCGCGCCGGCGATGGTCAGGCCCGATCCCAGCACGACATGCGCGGTGCTGTGGAACATGGTGTAGAACGCTTTTTCGCGGGTCTCGCCCAGACCACGGGCCTCGTGATAGCGGCCGACGACGAAGATCGCGTAGTCCGTCCCGGCGGCGATCGCCATAAGCACCAGCATGTTGTTGGCGAAGGTCGACAGCCCCATGATGCCGTAGTTTCCGAGCGTCGCGACGACGCCGCGGGCCGCTGCCAGCTCGATGAACACCATGGCGAGCATGATCAGCATGGTGATCACCGACCGGTATACGAACAGCAGCATCACCACAATCACTGCGAACGTGACCATGGTGACCTTCGCTACGCCCTTCTCTCCCGCGTGGGATTGATCGGCGAACAGCGGGCCCGCGCCGGTGACGTATGCCTTGATTCCCGGCGGCGCGGGCACCGAGTCCACGATCTTGCGGAGGGCCGCGGCAGACTCGTTCGCCAGCCCGCCGCCCATGTTGCCAGCGAGGTAAACCTGGACGTACGCGGCCTTTTGATCGTGGCTCTGGGAACCCGCCGCCGTCAGCGGATCACTCCAGAAATCCTGGACGTGCTGAACATGTACCTTGTCTTGCTCGATGCGCCTGACGATCTCGTCGTAGTAGCGGTGCGCTTCGGCCCCGAGCGGCTTGTCGCCCTCTAGCAAGATCATGGCCGAGTTGTCGGAATTGAACTCTTTGAACGTCGATCCGACCCGCATCATCGACTGAAAGGATGCTGCGTCAGTCGGACTCATCGACACCGAGTGGGTCTTGGCGACAACCTCCAGCTGCGGCGCCACGGTATTGGTGACGAATACGATGCCCAACCACACCAGGACGATCGGCAGCGCCAGCCGGTGGATCATCCGGGGCAGGAACGGCGGGATCAGCGGCTGGTCGACGCGCGGCGGAGCCTCGCTTGGTTCGCTCATGCGGACTTGTCCAGGCAGTAGACGAAGGCGTTCACGGTTTGGTTGGAATCTGAGCGATTCGGAGTCTTGATGACGTCACCGTGCCCGTCGTGGTTGTTCACGACGAATTGGCAGGCAATCCAACTGCCGTCTCCTTGCGCCACCAGGTTTGCCGGAATGCCGGGCTTCGTTGAACTCAATACTTTGCTCCAGGGCAAGGGCACGTTGAGGGCCTGCTGCGGATGGGAGTTTTCGTCGAGGTAATTGATGGTTGCCATGCTGCCCGGTGGGCCCCAGACCTCGAGCGTGATCGTCTTGGCGTTGAACTCGTCGAGGACCTCGCCCGACGTGCCGCCACCGAACGAACCGCGGTGAACGCCAAAGACGCCGTGCAACCGGTACACCACGAATCCTGAGAGCGCGACGACAGCTGCGATCGTGAGCACCAGCCAGAAACGCCCCAGAAACCCCTTTTTCTTAGCGCGCTGCGGGGCGACCTCGTTCCCCTCGCTGTCGACGGAGCCCTGCTTATTCAGCGGCTCGGTCCTTGGCTCAGTCGTCGTCATGGGCGCTTCAAGTCCTTCACCACGGGCGCAATATTAAATTGCCTATGTGGAACCTTAGCGATGACCCACAGTTTCTTGATCGCGTTAGCCAACGCAGTCCCCCTTCGGCTGCCTTCCTTCACCCGGGCGTCGCTGCGGCGCTTGGTATCCGGCCCCGGGAGCTTGGAGTTCGGGACCGCCTTCACCGGTTGCAGTTCGCCAAGCCACAGCGCTGCGGCCTCCTTTCTGAGTTCATGAGGATTTCGAGATGAGGCCGACGCAGGTGGCCGTCAGCAGGCGGATAAGCGCGGATGCGAAGTCCAGATTCCACTCCGGCGGAACCACTTCCGGCTCCTCGGCATAGACATCGGTCAGGTGCTCCGGCGGGTTGGCCACCTGCCACAGCGTGGCCGCCAGCGAGTAGGCCGCCAGCAGGATGTCGAGCGAGCCCGACCGTCCGAGTTCGGGCAGCGAGCTGCCGATCGCATCGGCCAGCGAGAGTGTGGCCGCGGTGCTGATCCGCCTGACCTCGATGACCCGTTCGGCGTCCACCTCGTGTTCGAGGTGCAGGTGCAGGTTGGCCAGCAGGTCACAGAACAACGGGTCGTCGGCCAGAGCTTCGGCCAGTGTCTCGGCGATGCGCGAGGGCGACTTCGCGCCCGGCTCGGCCAGCTTCTCCGACACCGTATTCGACCACCGCACCCAGCCCTCGGCGGACAGGTGCAACAGGACTTCTTTGTGCGAGGTGAAGTAGCGGCGCACCGCCGAGTAGTGGATTCCGGCGCGGCTGGCGACCGCGGTCAGGGTGACCGACGCGACGCCCGTCTCCATCGCCAGCGAGCGCGCGGCTTCCACGAGGGCCTCCGCACGTTGGCGCTTTTTTTCCTCAGTGCGGGCGCGTTGGAATGTTAGTTGCGCCACCCCCGGAGGATAACGCACATGACGTGATTTGTATAACGCACATCATGTGATTTGTGCGATGCAGTTACCGTGGAGAAACGCAGCCCCCGATGTCCCGTCCGTAATCGCCGTCGATCCGAATAAAACGTATGCAGACAATTGCGCTCATCGGCTTTCTCGGTGGCCTGATCACCGGCATCTCGCCATGCATCCTGCCCGTGCTTCCGGTGATTTTTCTGTCCAGCATGGACAGCGGTACGAACCGCAGCAGGCGCAGCATGCGCGCTACGACACGCCCCTACATGGTGATCGGGGGCCTGGTGTGCAGCTTCAGCCTGGCCACCCTGATCGGGTCCGCGCTGCTGTCGGCGTTGCATCTGCCCCAGGACGCCATCCGCTGGGCCGCCCTGGTGGTGCTGGCCCTGATCGGATTGGGATTGATCTTCCCGCCACTGCAGCACTTGATCGAGCGGCCGTTCGCATTCATCCCACAGCGCCAAATCGGTAGCAACACAGATGGTTTCGGGCTGGGTCTTACGCTGGGCGCGTTGTACGTGCCGTGCGCGGGACCGGTGCTCGCCGCGATCGTGGTCGCCGGCGGCACGGCCTCACTCGGCGCCCCCGTGCTGATTTTGACCGCGACGTTCGCGCTCGGCAACGCAATACCACTGTTGGCTTTCGCGCTGGCCGGTCGGCACGTCGCCGAACGCGTTGCCGCGTTCCGCCGTCGGCAGCGCCAAATTCAGATTGCCGGCGGAGTCATGATGATCGTGCTGGCGGTGGCGCTGGTGTTCAACCTGCCCGCAATGTTGCAGCGTGCCGTGCCCGACTACACCACGGCAATGCAGAATCGCTTGGACACCAAGGAAATCCAGCATTCGCTGATCCCCGCCAACACGCAGCCGCCGGCCTCGGCCAGCGTGCTGCAGCTGAATCAGGGCAACACCAGCAACGGTCTAGCGACAAATTGCACCGACGGTTCCACCGAGCTGCAACAGTGCGGGCAGGCCCCAAGCATCACCGGAATCACCGGCTGGCTGAACACGCCGGACAACAAACCGCTTGACCCCGCGTCGGTGCGCGGCAAGGTGGTGCTGATCGACTTCTGGGCCTACTCCTGCATCAACTGCCAGCGCGCCATTCCGCACGTCGTCGATTGGTACAACCGCTATCGCGACAGCGGATTGGTGGTGATCGGGGTGCACACCCCCGAGTACGCCTTTGAACGGGTCCCCGACAATGTGGCCAGCGGCGCCGCCGGGTTGCACATCGACTACCCGATCGCGCTGGACAACGACTACGCGACCTGGAACGCCTTCAACAACATGTACTGGCCGGCCGAGTACCTGATCGACGCGAACGGAACCCTGCGGCACACCAAATTCGGCGAAGGCGACTACGACGGCACCGAAAAGCTGATTCGCCAACTGCTGGTCGATGCCAACCCGAACGTCGCGCTGCCGGCGCCGGTGAACGGGGCCGACACCACCCCGAAGACCAACCTCACACCGGAGACCTACCTGGCACCCGACAAGGCCACCACTTATGGCGGCGACGGCAGCTACCAGGCGGGCACCGCCGGATTCAACTTCCCGGCGCAGGTCGCAGCAGACAAATTCGCCCTACGCGGCCGGTGGACCCTGGACGACCAGGGCGTCACCGCCGACAGCGACGACGCCGCCATCCGGCTGAACTACACCGGTAAAAGCGTGTATGCCGTCGTCGGCGGCACCGGAACCATCACCGTGACCCGCGATGGGCAAACCACCACCACGCAGATCGGCGGTGCTCCCACGCTGCACCAGATCGTGGCCGATAACGGCGCGCACCGCGATCAGCTCGACATGCAAGTCAGCAAGGGCTTGCAGGTGTTTTCGTTCACTTTCGGCTAGACATTCGGTAAGCACGCCGCTTCCCATCCGCCAGCTCGGTGGTTCCGAATAGGGATTGTGGACTCGTCACACGCGCGGTCGGTCGCGGTCATCGGCAGTGGGGTGGCCGGCCTCACCGCCGCTTACCTGCTGTCCGGCCGTGACCGTGTCACCCTGTACGAAGCCGAGGTGCGGCTCGGCGGCCACGCCCACACCCATTTCGTGCACGACGGCGGCCCGGACGGGAATCTCATCGGCGTCGACTCGGCGTTCCTGGTGCACAACGACCGCACCTATCCGACGCTGTGCCGGCTGCTGCGCGAGCTCGGGGTAGCCACCCAGCCGTCGGAGATGTCGATGTCGGTGCGCGCCGACGACATCGGGCTCGAATACGCCGGCGCTCTGGGCATTAGCGGTTTATTCGCGTGCAAGCAGGCGCTGCGGCCGCGGTATCTGCGGATGCTCGGTGAGATCGTCCGCTTCCACCGCGCCGCGGCGCGGCTGCTGCGCTCAGACACCGCGCACGACGACCAGGAGACGCTGGAAGCCTTTCTGAACCGGCACCGCTTCTCGTCGTATTTCATCGACTTCTTCATCACCCCCCTGGTGGCGGCGGTGTGGTCGTGCGCCAGCGACGACGCGCTGCGCTACCCGGCCCGCTACCTGTTCGTTTTCCTCGACCATCACGGCATGCTGTCGGTTTTCGGCTCTCCCACCTGGCGCACCGTGACGGGAGGCTCGGCGCAGTACGTGCAGGCCGTCGCCGCTCGGCTCGCCGAGGTGTCGACCGGGACCCCGGTGCATTCCTTGCGGCGGGTACCCGATGGCGTGTGGTTGCGGGCGGGCGACAACGCGCCGCGGTATTTCGACGCGGCAGTCGTCGCCGTACATCCCGATCAGGCGCTGCTGCTGCTCGACGATCCGAACCCGTGGGAGCGCGCGGTGCTGGGAGCGATTCCGTACTCGACCAACCAGGCGCAGCTGCACACCGACGAATCGGTGCTGCCCCGGCGCCGCCGCGCCCGCGCATCATGGAATTACCTGGTTACCCCCGGCAATGACCATGTGGTGGTCAGCTATGACGTCAGCAGGCTGATGCGGCTGCACACCCACACCCGGTACCTGGTGACCCTGGGGGGCCACGACCGCGTCAACCCGGCGTCGGTGATCGCCGACATGACCTATAGCCATCCCTTGTACACACCGGAATCTGTTGCGGCCCAGGCATTATTACCGACGCTGGACGACGATCGAGTGGCATTCGCGGGTGCCTACCACGGCTGGGGCTTTCACGAGGACGGCGCCGCCTCGGGCCTGGCCGCGGCACGACGCCTGGGCGCCGACTGGCCGACGGCGATCCGGGCCGAGGCGGTGGCCCGATGCTGACAGCGACACAGACGCCCGCGATCTACCGCACCACGATCAGCCATGCACGGCAGGCGCCGGTGCGCCATTCGTTCGAATACCAAAGCTACAGCTGGTATGTCGACGTCGACGACCTGCCGCGACTGCCCTGGTGGCTGCGGCCCTTCGCTCGCTTCCGCGCCTCGGATCACTTGGCCAGCCCGCAGCACGGCTCGCTGCGCGACCGGCTTGGCGCCGTCTTCGCCGACCGCGGCCTGGCCGCTCCTGAGGGCCGCATCACCGCCCTGCTGCAGGCTCGCGTACTCGGGTACGTGTTCAACCCGCTGAGCGTCTTTTGGTGCCACGACCGTGACGGCCGGCTGCGGTATGTGATCGCCGAAGTACACAACACCTACGGCGAGCGCCACGCCTACCTGTTGCCGCCGGCAGATCTGCCAGTGGTTACCGAGAAGAAGCTCTATGTCTCACCTTTCAATGCGGTGGACGGCTACTACCTGGTGCGGGCACCACGGCCCGACGGCGAGATCAACATCACCGTGGAGCTGCGTCGAGCTCATCAGCCCGCGTTCGTGGCCAGCGTGCGCGGACAGCGGCACCCGGCGAGCAACCGGCAGGTCGCGATCATGCAGATCATTTCGCCACTGGCACCCTTGCTGGTGACCGTACGTATCCGAATTCAGGGGATCAAACTGTGGTTACGTCGAGTTCCGTTGGTGCCGCGATGACCGTACCGACAATCCGAATACCTCCGGCCGCAATAGATTCCATGCGGTGGCCGGCGATCGCCAAGGTGCCGTCCGGCCCGCTGAGCGCGACGGTGGCGGTGGCCGCCGACCGGCTACTGCGCCGCGCGGCCGCTCGCCTACCGCTGCGAGTGACTTACCCCGACGGCACGGTGGTCGGGGCGGCCGACCCGACGGTGCCGACCCTTGTTGTCCACCAACCGGAAGCGCTGGCGCGCCGGGTCGGACGCTACGGCCTGATCGGATTCGGCGAGTCCTACATGGCCGGTGAATGGTCCTCGGACGACCTCACCGGTTTGTTGACGGTATTCGCCACGTCGGTGAGCGATCTGGTGCCGCGCCGGTTGCAATGGCTGCGCCCGATCGCGCCGGCCTTCCGGCCGCGCTGGTGGGGAGCAGGCCGAGAACGCGCCCGGCGCAACGTCGCCGAGCACTACGACCTGTCCAACGATCTGTTCGCCGAATTTCTCGACGAGACCATGACGTATTCCTGCGCGGTGTTTGACCGGCTGCCCGCGTCGTCATCGGATTTGGCTGCGGCGCAAGAGCGCAAGATCGATCGGCTGCTCGACATCGCCGGAGTGCGTCAGGGCAGCCGGGTTCTCGAAATCGGCACCGGCTGGGGAGAGCTGTGCATCCGCGCGGCCGCCCGCGGAGCCCATATCCGCTCGGTGACCTTGTCGGTGGAACAGCAGCAGCTGGCGCGGCTTCGGGTTGCCGCGGCGGGGCTGTCCGACAGGGTGACGATCGACCTCTGCGATTACCGCGACGTCGACGGGTGTTATGACGCGGTGGTGTCGGTCGAGATGATCGAGGCGGTGGGATTCCATGCCTGGCAACGGTATTTCACCACGCTCGAGCGGCTGGTGGGGCCGGGCGGCCGGGTGGCGATCCAGGCGATCACGATGCCCCACGGCCGGATGATGGCCAGCCGCAATACGCACACCTGGATCCAGAAGTACATCTTCCCGGGCGGACTGCTGCCGTCCACCCAGGCCATCTCCGCAATCACCGAACTCCGCACGGATTTACGCACGGTGGACATGGCGTCGCTACGCCCGCACTACGCCGAGACGCTGCGGCTCTGGCGCGAGCAGTTCATCAAGCAGCGAGAACGATTGGCGCAGTTGGGCTTCGACGATGTGTTTCAGCGGATGTGGGAGCTGTACCTGGCGTATTCGGAGGCAGGCTTCCGGTCGGGCTATCTGAACGTCTACCAGTGGACGTTCGCGCGCGAGGGGTGCCGATGAGCAACGTGAGCTTCACTTGGAACTTGGCCCAGGTGTGCGGCGCCTCGGTTGTGGTTCTCGCCGTGGTGCATTCGATCACGTTCGCCATCGGCAGGCGCATCGGCCGCTACAACGTCGTCGACGTGGCGTGGGGCATCGGGTTTGTCGCCATCGCCGCGGTCGGCGCGGCGCTCGGCCATGGCGACCCGACCCGACGCTGGCTGCTGCTGATGCTGGTGGCGATCTGGGGTGTGCGGCTGAGTTGGCACATCCAGCGTAAGACCGCCGGCAAGGGTGAGGATCCCCGATACGCCGTCATGCTCCGGGATTCCACACCAGGCCAGGTGCTGCGCAAGGTCTTTTTGCTGCAGGGGCTGATCACCTGGTTCGTCGCCTTCCCGCTGCAGCTGTCCGCGGTGACCGGGCCGACGCCGAAACCGCTGATAGCGGTCGGGGTGCTGGGCGTGGCCGGCTGGCTGGTGGGTATCACCTTCGAAGCCGTCGGCGACCGGCAGCTGCGGGTGTTCAAGTCGGACCCGGCCAATCGCGGCGTGGTGATGGATCGCGGCTTGTGGGCGTGGACGCGTCACCCCAACTACTTCGGCGACGCCACGGTGTGGTGGGGGCTATGGCTGATCACCATCAACGGCTGGTGGCCGTTGGCCACGGTCGGCTCGCCGCTGCTGATGACCTACTTCCTGGTCAACGTGACCGGCGCCCGGCTGACCGAGAGAATGATGGCCGGCCGGCCCGGCTTTGCGGAATATCAGCAAAGAACCGCGTGTTTCTTTCCACGACCACCGCGACCGGCACGTCGATAACCGTCGCCGATGCGGCCCGGTGGCGAGCGATAGGCTACCTGACAATGACCGGACTGCCGCAGCTGAGCAGCGACCTGGATGTGTTGCTGCGTGAAGTCGCGCGCGGAGACACCCAGGCTTTCGCGGCGGTCTACGACCTCACCAAGAGCCGGGTATTCGGGCTGGTGATCCGGGTTTTGCGGGATGCCGGCTACAGCGAGGAAACCACCCAGGAGATCTATCTCGAGGTGTGGCGCTCGGCGTCGGAGTACGACCCCGCGCGCGGGTCGACGTTGTCCTGGCTGCTGACCATGGCGCACCGCCGGGCCATCGACCGGGTGCGCTCCGAGCAGGCCGGCAGCCGCCGCGAATCGCGCTACGGCGCATCCAACGTCGAGACCGCCACCGACGTGGTCGCCGACTCGGCCATCGCCGGTGACGAGCGGCGCCGGGTGGCCGACTGCCTGGGCTCGCTGACCGACGCGCAACGGCAGTGCATCGAGCTGGCCTACTACGGCGGGCTGACCTATTCCGAGGTGTCGCAGCGGCTGGCCGCCAATCTGTCGACGATCAAATCGCGCATCCGCGACGGATTGCGCGGCCTGCGTAATTGCCTGGACGTGCCGTGACCGAACCCACTGACTTCGAACTGCTCGAGCTGGCCACGCCGTATGCCTTGCACGCGGTGTCCGACGAAGAGCGCGCCGATATCGACCGGCAGATCGCGGGCGCGCCGCCGTCGGTCGCGGCGGCCTTCACCGAGGAAGTTCGCGCCGTGCGCGAAACGATGGCCGTCGTCTCGGCGTCGACGATTACCGAACCACCGGCGCATCTGCGGGCGGCCGTCCTGGCTATCACCGCTTCGAACCAGCCGAACCACCAGCGACGTTGGCGCACAACGGTATTGGTATCGGTAGCGGCGGCGATTGTGGCGGGACTGACGGCATTCGGCGTGCAGACCCTGTTGCGGCCGACACCGACGCAGTCGGTTGCCGAGCAGGTGATGGCGGCCCCCGACGTGCGGACGGTTTCGCGCCCACTGGCCAGCGGGACGGCCACGGTGGTGTTCTCGCGCGACCGCGGCGCGGGTGTGCTTGTGATGAACAACGTGCCGCCGCCGACTCCGGGCACCGTCTATCAGATGTGGTTGATCGATGCCAACGGCCCGACCTCGGCCGGGACGATGGGCACCACGGCCGTCTCGCCCTCTACGACGGCGACGCTGACCAACCTCGGAAAGTCGACGGCCCTGGCCTTTACCGTCGAACCCGGCGCCGGCTCACCGCAGCCGACTTCGCCGATATTGGCGACCTTGCCGCTGAGCTAGGCCCTTCAGGCCTTCTTCACCAGGCTGCCCAGCACCGCGACGATCACGCCGCATACCACCAGCGCCGCGCCGGCGGCCAAGGTCAGGGTAAGCCAGTCCCGCAGGCCGGACTCGACGCTACGCACCATGACGTCGGCGATCTGGCGAATGTCGCCGGTGGTGCGACTGAGCACCTCGTTGAGGTAGCGGCCCGCGACTTCGATGCCGACCCACCCGGTCGCCCCGACGAGCAGCGCCGAGACACCGAGACTGGTCAGCGCCTTACCGCGGCGCCGGGCCGCGAGCAGCGTCAGCAGCGCGCACACACCGCACAGGCCCGCCACACCCAGGCTCGCCCACTTGCCCCAGGCGGCCACTCGGCTCAGCTCCCCCTGCCGCAGCGCGTGCGGCACCGAAGCCGTCAACGGCACGGTCAGCGTCGCCGGCACCGTTACGTTGTGCTCGCTCAAGATCTGCGCAAACGCGCTGTCGTTGAGCATCGGCGCCACGTCGATGGCCCAGGAATCGCCGGACCCCACGTCGGCGAACAGCCAGCGGTGCGCCGCCCGGTTGGCCGTCGCGAACAGCGGCGGGAACGAGGGGCCGGCCGTGAACTCGGCGGCGGCGTCGTGCACCTGCGAGCTGTCGAGCGGATAGTGTCCGCCGCCATGCTCGGCGATCAGCGCCATGGTCCGGGTGGTGAGTTCACCTGCCATTGCCGACTGCAGGGCGGGATCGGCCGCCGCCTTGCGAGCCAGCGCGACGTAGCCGTTCTCGTCGACGAGATTGCACTGCGCCCACATCGAGGGAACCGCCAGCGCCAGCGCAGCCGTGGTGATCAGCCACAGCTGCAGGATCGCGAGGAATCGCACCTGGCCAATCTACGGGCCAAGCTACGGCGCGATCCCCCGCACGTATGCCGCTTGCCCGAGGTGCTGGGCGCAATCGTCGATGATGCTGACAATCCGGGCGCTGGCCGTCACCGGCGGATCCCAATTGGTGTCCACCACGCGGGCCAGCTCGTCGGCCGTCACGCCGGCGACGTACTCACAGGTGAACGCGTGCACCGCGTGGTAGTAGCCGGCCAGCAGGTCGGCGGGGGCGTGCACCTTCGCCACTTCGGCGGCGCCATGGCCGTAGCCGGTGTCGCGGCGCGGCAGGTCCAGCGCGAAGCGGTCCACCCAGCCGTCGCGGGTCCAGACCTCCTCGACGCCGGCCACGTCGGCCAGCTGGATGTCCTGCACCCGGGCGCTGTGCCAGATCAGCCAGGCGATGGTGTTGGCGTCCGGGGCCGGCCGGTAGTTGGACAGCTCGTCAGTCAGGCCATCGGTGAGCTCATCGACGTGTTCGATCAACCGGGTGAACGCGTCGCGAAGCAACTCGTGGACGGCGGCGTCGGTATCTGACATACCGGCGACATTACGGGCCGGCCCCGTGATAGACCGCTTCGACGTTGTTGCCGTCCGGATCGCGCACGAATGCACCGAAGTAGCCGGGGTGATATTCCGGCCACAACCTGGGCTCATGCAGCGATTCCGCGCCCAGCTGCAGCGCCGTCTCGTGGAACGCGCGCACGGCGTTTTCGTCGGCGGCATGGAACGCGATGTGGTTCTCCCGGTTGGGCCCCGTGCCGGCACCGTTACCGACACCGTCGGCAATCCAGAAATCCGGATTGCCGTCACGGCCGTACCCGATGGCCACGTCGAAATCCATCTGCCGGGAGTACCCCAGGACACCGAGCACCGCGTCGTAGAACGCCTGCGATTTCGGGTAGTCAGCGCAGTTAATACCTATGTGGTCGATCACGAAAACATCGTGGCACGACTTGATGCACGGTCGTAGATTGATTAGGTGATCTACGACCTCCTCATTCGCAATGGCACCATCGTCGACGGATTGGGGGGCGACCCCTATGTCGGCGACGTCGGGGTACACGGCGGAGTCATTACCGCTGTCGGCGCCATCAACGGCGACACCGCCGAACGCGAGATCGACGCCACCGGCCTGTTGATCACGCCGGGTTTCGTCGACCTGCACACGCACTACGACGGCCAGTCCATCTGGTCGGAGCGCCTGACGCCGTCCTCGGCGCACGGGGTGACCACCGTGGTGATGGGCAACTGCGGCGTCGGGTTCGCGCCGTGCCGGCAGGAAGACCACGACGTGCTCGTCGACGTGATGGCCGGGGTCGAGGACATCCCGGGCGTCGTAATGACCGACGGCCTGCCATGGAGCTGGGAGACCTTCCCCGAATACCTGAATGCGCTGGACGCCGGCAGGCGTGACATCGACGTGGCCGCCTACCTTCCGCATTCGCCGCTGCGGGTCTACGTGATGGGGCAGCGCGGCGCCAATCGCGAACCGGCCACCGCCGACGACCTCGCGAAGATGCGGGCGCTGGCCAAGGAGGCCATGGAGGTCGGGGCGCTGGGCTTCGCGTCGTCGCGGCTGACGATCCACAAGACCGAAAGCGGTTCGCCGATCCCGAGTTACGAGGCCGCCCGTGAGGAGATCGAGGAGATCGCCAAGGGCGTCGTCGACGGCGGCGGCGGGCTGCTGCAGTTCGTGCCCGACATTCCGGCCGGCGGCTACCAACCGGTGCTGCAGACGGTGTTCGACGTCGCCGAGGAGGTCGGCCTGCCGGTCACCTTCACCCTGGTCGTCGCCAACGTCGGCGACCCGACCTGGCCCGACGCGATCAACATGGTCGAGAAGGCCAACGCGGCCGGCGGCGATATCACCGCGCAGCTGCTGCCGCGCCCGATCGGGTTGATCATCGGGCTGCAGCTCACCGCCAACCCGTTCGTGCTCTACCCCAGCTATCAGGAGATCGCGCATCTGCCGCTGGCCGAGCGGGTCGCCGAGATGCGCAAGCCGGAGGTTCGCGCCCGCATCCTGGCTGACAAGCCGGGCCAGGGACACCCGATCCTCTACGTCGCTCAGATGTGGGACTGGATCTTCCCGCTGGGCGACAACCCCAACTACGAGCCCGACCCGGTGGACAGCATCGGTGCCCGGGCCAGGGCCCGCGGGGTGAACCCGATGGAGGAGGCCTACGACCGGCTGCTCGACGACGAAGGCCGTGCCATGCTGCTGGTCGCCACCAGCAACATGGAACGCAACTCGCTGAACACCGTCGGCGAACTGCTGCACCGCGACGACGTGGTGCTTGGCCTTGGCGATGGCGGTGCCCACTACGGGATGATCTGCGACGCCAGTTATTCGACGTTCTTCCTGTCACACTGGGCCCGGGATCGGGCGTCCGGACGCTTCTCGGTGCCCGAGGCCGTCCGCGAGCTGACCTCCGTCCCGGCCCGCGTCGCAGGGCTGGCCGATCGGGGCCGTATCGCGGTCGGATACAAGGCCGATCTCAACGTCATCGACCATGCCGGGCTGCGCCTGCACAAGCCCGTGATCACCTATGACTTGCCGGCTGGCGGACGCCGACTGGACCAGACCGCCGACGGGTATGTGGCCACAATTGTGTCCGGCGAAGTGATCGCCGAACACGGCAAACCGACCGATGCGCGTCCAGGCAAGCTGATCCGCGGGCGCCAAACCGCGCCGGCACCCACCCCATAACGCCACGAACAGGGGGCCGTCCCGGTTAAGTTAGTTCAGTGACGAGCCCGCATTACGCGTGGTTGCCGCCAGAGATCAATTCGGCCCTCCTTTACGCCGGTCCTGGATCGGCGCCGCTGCATGCTGCCGCGGAAGCCTGGGATGGGCTTGCGGAGAACCTGGCGACGTCAGCATCCTCGTTTTTCTCCGTGGCATCGGACCTGGCCAGCGGGGTGTGGCAAGGCCCCTCGGCGACAGCGATGCTCGCGGTCGCGACGCAGTATGTGAGCTGGCTCAAGGCGGCCGCGGCCCAGGCCGAGGCGACCTCCAGCCAGGCCTCGGCGGTCGCGGGCGCTTTCGAGACGGCGTTGTCGGCGACGGTGCAGCCGGCGGTGGTTTCGGCCAACCGCGCCCTGGTGCGAATGTTGGCTTCGTCGAACCACCTGGGACAGAACGCCCCGACAATCATGGACATCGAGTCCGCCTACGAACAGATGTGGGCGACCGACGTCGCTGCGATGACCGGTTATCACGCCGACGCGTCGGCGGCCGCCGAGCAGATGGCGCCCTGGCAGAACGTCATGCAGAACCTCGGTGTGCAGTTCGCCAACGGCGACCTGACCTTCGGGCCGCACACCGGCACCGGCAGCTTGGCGCACCACATCAGCGCACTGTCCAACCTCGATCACACCGGCGGCCATGTCGGATCCTGGCTGACCGACACTCCCGGCACCGGCTTCGCACACACCGTCACAAGCGGCAGCATGAGCTCAGCGGACTTCCAGGCCGGCCTGCTCAACTCGCCGACCGCGGGCACCGGCTTCCACTCGGGCATCCCAAGCTCGGGCCTGCTCAGCGATCTCGGCTCCGGCGCTGTGCCGACGGGTTCGGCGGACTGACACCGGGCGTAAGACGCCTATCCTCGAGATCATGCGCACGAAGAAGAGGGTGGACCTCGACCGCCTGGCCGCCGCCCTGCCCGACTACCCGTTCGCGTACCTGATCACCGTCGACGACGGGTACCGCGTGCACACCGTGACGGTCGAACCCCGGCTGCGCGACCTTTCCGACGGCCCGGACGGGCGCCGCACCGTCGTCGACGTCGGACTCATCGGTGGCCGCACACGCGAAAACCTGGCTCACCGCAGCGATGTCACGCTGCTGTGGCCGCCGCCCGAGCCCGGCGGCTATTCGCTGATCGTCGACGGTGAAGCCGAAACCACCGAGTCCGGCTCGGAAGCAGTCCGGTTGGGCGTGCTGCCGACCCGCGCCCTGCTGCACCGCGAAGCCGACCCCGACTCCCCCGACACGGCCAAAGGCTGCCTGCACGACTGCGTGGTGTTCTCGCTGCCCGCCTGAGGAAACGGGGCGGCCGCCGCCGTACAGTCGTTCGGATGAGCCGCGTCGCGCCGCTCGCCCCGCCGTGGAGCGAAGAAGATGCCACCAGCATCAACAGCTGGGGCCACCCGGACCGCTCGTATGAGCCGCTGCTTCTGGTGCGCTGCCTGCAGCGCCATCCGGCGCTGGCCAGCCGGCTGCGCAAGCTCGGTGAATCCCTCTACATCGCAGCGCTTTTGCCGCCCAGGACCCGAACGATCGCGATTCTGCGCATCTGCGCGCTGCTGGGTTGCGAGTACGAGTGGGGCGGGCAGGCGGCGTTCTGGGGGCCGATCGCCGGTGTCGGCGACGACGAGTGCGACGCACTGGTCACCGGCGGCCCGGATGATCCGCGGTGGGCCCCGGCCGAGCGGACGCTGATCGAGGCGGTGGACGAGCTGGAGCGCACCGGCTCGTGGTCGGAGGCGACGTGGGCGGCGCTGGGCGACGAGCTCGACGACGAGCAGCGCATCGAATTGCTCACGGCCCTCGGGTGGTATCGCACGATCTGCACGCTGTGCAACGCGCTGGCGCTTCCCGCGGAGGGCTGGATGCGGCGCTGGCCGGGCGCAGCTCGCTGAGTTTTGCTTAGGGCCGTTTAAGCCCCGGATGCTGCTTTTTCAGTAGCGGCAGCAGCAGCCGCCGCGGCATCAACTGAAACAGCTTGGTGTTGATTTGGCTCGGCAGCCCGGGGATCACGGTTCCGCGATCGCGGTCGAGGGCGTCGACTCCGGTGCGCGCGACATCGCTTGCCGGTAGCCACATGAACTTCGGGAACGCGTCGGCGAATTTCCGCTCGTCCATGCCGGCGTTCTTCAGGAACTCGGTGCGCACCGGCCCGGGGTTGAGCAGCGCGACGGTGACACCGCTGCCGGCGAGTTCGGCGCGTAGGCCTTCGGTGTAGGTGATCACGAACGCCTTGGTGGCCGCGTAGCCGACTTGGCCGGGGAACGGGTGGTAGCCCGCGGTGGATCCGACGTTGAGGATCGCGCCTTTTTTGCGGGGCACCATCTGTTGGACGGCGCGCGTGGTCAGGTCGATGACGGCCTCGACGTTGACCCGCGCCTGGGCGATCTCGTCGTCGACCGACGTGGTCGCCACCGACCCGATGGTGCCGATGCCGGCGTTGTTGACCAGGATGTCGGCCGTCAGCCCGCGACGCTCAATCTCGTCGAAGAGGCCGGCGCGAGCGGCGGAATCCGCGACGTCGCAGCCGATCACCTCTACCTTCGAGCCGCAGCCCGCCAGTTCGTTTGCCAACTCGCGCAGCCGCTCCTCGCGGCGCGCGACGAGGGTGACGCCGTGTCCACGATCGGCGAGCTCGCGGGCGATCGCGGCGCCGATGCCCGACGATGCTCCGGTGACGACGGCCGTGCTGGTAGGTGCGGGAGTCGGAAGAGCCACGGGGTTAACCTACCGGTCGCGGCTAGCCGGACAGCGCGTTGAACAAAGCCGCCAGCTGATCGGGAGAAATTGAATTGTTGCATTGGCTGCGCAGGTCAAGCAGCGGTTGCGCGATACCCTTCAGCTCCAATGCCTCACCGGGATGACTGAGGAAATAGCCACGCACGGACGCCTTCGCGTCGGCGGGCGATTGGTTGACCGCGGCAGTGATGACGTTGTTGGCGTCGGGATGGCCGTCGAGATATCCGCTTGCCGCGTTGAGTACCCCGCTGGCGGTGGCGGCGACGCCGCTGGCGGAGCTGGGATCAGGCGCGGCACCTGCGGTCGGCGCGATCATGACGCACAGAACGCAGCCGAGGATCGCTCCAAAAAGTGTGCGCCATAACGATTTGCTCATTGCGTGGTCCCTTCGTCCCCAACTGTTCGAATGTTCAGTAGATCAATTACCCAAAAATGCCGAAGACGCTCGACCCAGGCCCGGACAATGGCCGACCGTCGGACAAGGAAAAAGCCCGGCCCGCTGGGGTTTCCAGGGGACCGGGCTTTTCGCTAGTCGACTTCTTAGAAGTCCATACCGCCCATGCCGCCGGTCGGGTCGCCGACCGGCGCGGCCGACTTCTCCGGCTTGTCGGCAACGACAGCCTCGGTGGTCAGGAACAGCCCCGCGATCGACGCCGCGTTCTGCAGCGCCGAACGAGTCACCTTGACCGGGTCGGCAACGCCGGCCTTCAGCAGGTCCTCGTACTCACCGGTGGCGGCGTTCAAGCCGGTGCCGGCCTTCGAGTTGCGGACCTTCTCGGCGACAACGCCGGGCTCCAGCCCGGAGTTGAAGGCGATCTGCTTCAGCGGAGCCTCGAGCGCCACCCGGACGATGTTGGCACCGGTGGCCTCGTCACCCTTGAGCTTGAGCTCCTCTAGGGCCGGTGCCGCCTGCAGCAGGGCCACGCCACCTCCGGCGACGATGCCCTCCTCGACGGCGGCCTTGGCGTTGCGGACCGCGTCCTCGATACGGTGCTTGCGCTCCTTGAGCTCCACCTCGGTGGCAGCTCCGGCCTTGATCACCGCAACACCGCCGGCCAGCTTGGCCAGGCGCTCCTGCAGCTTCTCACGGTCGTAGTCGGAGTCGCTGTTCTCGATCTCGGCGCGGATCTGGGCCACCCGGCCGGCGATGGCGTCGGAGTCTCCGGCGCCCTCGACGATGGTGGTCTCGTCCTTGGTGATCACGACCTTGCGGGCCTTACCGAGCAGCGAGATGTCGGCGGTCTCCAGGGAGAGGCCGACCTCTTCGCTGACGACCTGACCACCGGTGAGGATGGCCATGTCCTGCAGCATCGCCTTGCGACGGTCACCGAAGCCGGGGGCCTTGACCGCCACCGACTTGAAGGTGCCGCGGATCTTGTTGACGACCAGCGTGGACAGTGCCTCGCCCTCGACGTCCTCGGCGATGATCAGCAGCGGCTTACCGCCCTGGATGACCTTCTCCAACAGCGGAAGCAGGTCCTTGACGGTCGACACCTTGGAGCTGACCAGCAGGATGTAGGGGTCCTCCAGGACCGCTTCCTGACGCTCAGCGTCGGTGACGAAGTAGCCCGAGATGTAGCCCTTGTCGAACCGCATGCCCTCGGTGAGCTCGAGCTGCAGGCCGAAGGTGTTGGACTCCTCGACGGTGATGACGCCCTCGTTGCCGACCTTGTCCATCGCCTCGGCGATCAGGTCACCGATCGACTGGTCGCCCGCGGAGATGCCCGCGGTCGCAGCGATCTGCGCCTTGGTCTCAACGTCCTTGGCCGACTTCAGCAGGGTCTCAGTGATCTTCTCGACGGCCTTCTCGATGCCGCGCTTGAGACCCAGCGGGTTGGCGCCGGCAGCGACGTTGCGCAGGCCCTCTTTGACGAGCGCCTGAGCCAACACCGTGGCCGTCGTCGTGCCGTCACCGGCGACGTCGTCGGTCTTCTTGGCAACTTCCTTGACCAGCTCGGCGCCGATCTTCTCGTACGGGTCCTCCAGCTCGATCTCCTTGGCGATGGACACACCATCGTTGGTGATCGTGGGAGCGCCCCACTTCTTCTCCAGGACGACGTTGCGACCCTTGGGGCCCAACGTCACCTTTACCGCGTCGGCGAGGCTGTTCAGACCCCGCTCGAGGCCGCGACGGGCCTCTTCGTCGTACGCAATTGTCTTGGCCATTGCGAAGTGATTCCTCCGGATTGGGGATGACACCCAATGGCCACGTGGTGGGCCATCAGGTTACTTACGCTGGCCGGGCGCAGTGCCCGCGACGGACGGCTCAAGTTGCCGTCTAGCGACGACAGCCTGGGCCTCACCGTCCCGACCTAGCACTCACCCACTGCGAGTGCCAGTGTCACGGGGCAGCCGCTATCGCCTAGCGCGTAAACCGTCGACGACGACGTCGGTAACCCGCTCGGCCAACTCCGAGTTGTAGGCCTCCATCGCCTGGCATCCGACCATGATCGCCTTCACTTCGCGCACCCCGATGTCCGGCCGCGCGGTGCCCGCCCGCTGCGCGGCGCGCAGCAGCTCGTCGAGGATCGCCAGGAAGGCTTCCTCGGCGTCCGGCGCCGCGGTGGCGATGTCGATGCCGAACCCGGCCAGGGCGTCGACCAGGCCACGGTCCCCGGCGCCCCACTGCAACACGATCGAGCGCAGGTAGACAAAGAGCGCCTCGCCAGGTCCGTCGGATTCCAGCAGGGCGCGCCCGTCGTCGACCAATCGCTGCATGCGGTCCTCGATGATCGCCGCAAACAGCGCCTCCTTGGTCGGGAAATGCCGGTAGACGGTGCCGGCCCCGACTCCGGCGCGACGCGCGATCTCGTCGATGGGCACCGACAAGCCCTCGGCCGCAAAAGTGTCATAGGCGACCTCCAGCACCCGCGCACGATTGCGCGCCGCGTCGGCACGCAGCCGACGTTCGGGCTGCGCCATCTATTCACCACCCATCGGTTGACAAAGCGGGGCGATCGTTCCGTATAGTGAAGACAACCGGAGCGCTCGCCCCGTTTTACTCTACAAGTTCTTAAGGAGCCCGTCATGGCCAAATGGACCGCCGCCGACATTCCCGACCAATCCGGTCGCGTCGCCGTCATCACCGGAGCCAACACCGGCCTGGGCTACGAAACCGCCGCCGCACTAGCCGACCACGGCGCCCAAGTCGTGCTGGCGGTGCGCAATCTCGACAAAGGCAAGGAGGCCGCCGCACGCATCGCGGCCAGCAGCTCGCAGGCCGATGTCGCGCTGCAGGAGCTCGACCTGACGTCGCTGGACTCGATCCGGGCCGCGGCCGACGAGCTGCGGTCCGCGCACGACCGCATCGACCTGCTGATCAACAACGCGGGCGTGATGTGGACGCCGAAGTCGACCACCAAAGACGGCTTCGAGCTGCAGTTCGGCACCAACCACCTCGGCCATTTCGCCTTCACCGGCCTGCTCCTGGATCGGCTGCTGCCGGTCGCCGGGTCCCGGGTCGTGACGGTCAGCAGCATCGGGCACCGCATCCGCGGCGACATTCACTTCGACGATCTGCAGTGGGAGCGCAGCTACAACCGGGTCGCCGCCTACGGGCAGGCCAAGCTGGCCAACCTGCTGTTCACCTATGAACTGCAGCGACGGCTGGCTCCCCAGGGGACGACGATCGCCGCGGCCGCGCACCCCGGCGGCTCCCGCACCGAGCTGACCCGCCACCTGCCTCCGCTGCTGGCGCGCATCGCGCCGGCGATCGAGCCGCTGTTCCAGGGAGCCGATATGGGCGCGCTGCCGACCCTGCGTGCCGCGACCGACCCCGGCGTGCTCGGCGGGCAGTACTACGGCCCCGACGGCCTCGGCGAGCAACGCGGCCACCCCAAGATCGTGTCGTCCAGCGAGAAGTCGCATGACCTCGAGGTGCAGCACCGGTTGTGGGCGGTCTCCGAGGAGCTCACCGGTGTGGTCTACCCCTTCGACTAGGGCAGCTAAGGCAGATCGAGCAGCTGCTCGTAGAAGCCGCCGAAACCGCGCGGGCGGTCGACCAGATGGATCTCGAGGATCCAGTGGCACGGCCGCCCGCGGCCGTCGGTGCGCCGCATCGGCTTGTCCGCACCGGGTGTGATGTACCACTGCGCGCCGTCGCCGGCGATCTTCTTGTGCGGAAACTCGCCCACCAAATGGCCGGCGATCGGACTGCCCCAGTCGAACCCCTCGGCCCCGGCCGCGCCGACCACATAGTCGAACAACTCGGTGCCGGTGACGCAAGCGTGCTCGTCGAAGTAGTGGCGCCCGGCCGCCCAGACCCGCGGAAGTGCGTCGCGGACAGCCATTTTGGCAGGATCGTCGCCCAGCACAAACGTCCGCCCGAAGTCGGCCTCCCATTCCTCGAAGACGGGCCCCAGGTCGAGGAACGCGATGTCGTCATCGGCGATCACCCGGTCCGGCGGATGCTCCTTGAAGGGCTGCAAGGTGTTCTCGCCGGCTCGCACGATGCGCCGGTGCCAGTGCCGGGTCACGCCGAACATCTCCGCGGCCAGGTCGCGAATCTCGTCGGATAACGCCCGCTCTGCCACGCCGGGCCGGACCATCGCGCGCCGTTCGATCTCGTCGAACAATTGCGCCGCCTTGTCCTGGGCGTCCAGCAGCCGTTCCACGCGCACGTCCTCCGGCTCCGCCACCCTCGCGATGCTAACTGGCAATCTGGAAACCATGTCCCTCCTCGTGCCGCCGTATCCGCCGCCCCGCTACACCGCCGACGAGCCAGAGGTCAGCGCCTGGCTTAGACGAGCCGACGCCCCACCGGACTACGAGACTGCCAGCGTCAAATACCACTACCTGGCGAACCAGCAGGCGACCGACGGCGACTACGGCCTGTACCGGGTCGACATCGGCCCGGCCGGCGGCGGGCCCGCGGCCCACTTTCACCGCGCCATGTCCGAGGCCTTCTTCGTGCTCTCCGGGACGATCAAGCTCTACGAGGGCACGGAGTGGACCGACGGGCATCAAGGTGACTTCCTCTACGTCCCGCCGGGCGGCATCCACGGTTTCCGCAACGAGGCCGACGAACCCACTTCGGTCCTGGTTCTGTTCGCGCCGGGTGCGCCGCGCGAGGCCTACTTCGAGGGCCTTGGCGCGCTGGCCGACATGACCGACGACGAACGCACTCAGTGGTTCGTCTCGCACGACAACTATTGGGTCTGAGCGCTGGGCCTGGCGAGCAGTCAAGCGCTCAGATCGCCGCTGACGTAGTGCTGCAGGTTGGGCGTGATCGCGGCGATCACCTCGTCGTCGGTCATCGATGCCAGCGGCTCGATCCTCCAGACGTAGCGCATCAGGGCGAAACCCATCATCTGTGAGGAGACGAGCCCGCTGCGGACCAGGCGGTCGCGTTCATCGCTGCCGAGTTCAGCAACACCCATCAGGCTGCCCGCGACGACGCGGCGCAGCTTCTCCCGGGTGGCCGGTTCGTGCGCGGCGGTCTGCAGGATGGCGCGCAGCGTCGGGCCGACCTCGTCGTCGGCCCAGCTGGCCAGCAACAGCGTGATCAGCGCGGCGCCTAGCTGATCGATCGGCGTAGCCCACGCCTTGGCGACGTTGTCCAGCCACTTCTGCGGCGGGTTGGTCGCGGCGTCCAGCAGGCCTTCCTTCGAACCGAAGTAGTGGTAGACCAGCGCGGGGTCGACATCGGCCGCCCGCGCGACCGCCCGGATCGTGGTTCCGGCCCAGCCGTGATCGGCGAACTCGTCGCGGGCGGCGGCAACAATCCGCGCGGCCAGCACGCCGCGTTCATCGCGCGGACCCGGAGTTAACGATTTCTTCGGCACGAGTCTCATCATAGCGTGAATTTCCTCTTGCGTTGAGACTTATCTCAACGTAGCGTGAGACTTGTCTCAACGCAGCATGAAACTTTGGAGAGCCCCGTGATCACCACCTCGAAACGCGTCGCCGGACTTGACCGCGGCCAGCGCCGGCTGAACGGACCGCAGACATCGGGCCGCGAGTTCCGCAACCTGAGCGAACCGGGGTACGGCACGCGCCGGCACCTCAACGTCAAGATTGCGATGCGCGACGGAATCGAGTTGATGGCCGACATCTATTGCCCGGATGCCGACGGGTCGTTTCCGGCGCTGGTGGCCGCATCGCCCTATGCCCGGCAGATACAAGACCTCGGCGCGCCGGCCGGCTTCATCGAGGCGGGCGCAACCGACTTCTGGGTGCCGCACGGCTATGTCCACATCATCGTGAACCTGCGTGGAACCGGCGGCTCCGGTGGGACTTTCGCCTTCTTCGATAGTCAAGAGCGCCGGGACATGCACGACGTGATCGAGTGGGTCGCCGAACAACCGTGGTGTGACGGCAATGTCGGGATGCTCGGCATCAGCTACTTCGCCATGACTCAACTGGAGGCCGCCGTCGAGCGGCCCCCACATCTGAGGGCCATCTTTCCGTTCGCCGTCACCAGCGATCTCTACGACGCCGCGACCCATCACGGCCTGCCCAGTTCGAAATTTGTCAGTTCGTTTCTGTCGATACTGGGGCTGACGGCGCCAAAGAGCGACAGGTTCTACCGCAGCGGGCCGTTCACCGTTGCCCGGCGCATCTTGAATCTGCCGCCGGTGCACAAGAAATTCGCCACGATGAACGGCGAATCGGCCAACGGCATGCTCAACCTGCTGATGAAACTCCCGCATCCGCCGCGGCCGTGGGACGAGCTCTGGCAGAACGCCGTCGTCAGACATCCGATACGGGACGCATGGTGGGACGAACGCGACCTTACGCCTCTGCTCGAAAACATCGACATACCAGTCTATTTGGGTTGCGATTGGGAGAATGCGCCGCTTCATCTGCCGTCGACCTTTACGGCGCTGCGCAACCTGACCAAGAGCCCCTGTGTCCGGGTCGCGATGCTCGGCAAGTACGGCCTGACCTGGCCATGGGAGAGCATGCACATCGAGGCGCTCGCGTGGTACGACCATTGGCTCAAGGGACGCGACACCGGGATCCTCGAGGGGCCCGCGTTCCGCTACTTCCTGCCCGAAGCCGACGAGTGGAAGGCCGAGGAGTCGTGGCCGCCCGCGCGCAGCTCGCACGTCGAACTTGCGCTGCGCGCCGACGCGGCCCTCGCCGCCGACGAGGGCGAACCCGGCAGCCGCGAATATTGTTCCCTGGGAACAGGACTCAACCGCGCCAGGCCCAGCGAGATCGATCCGCCGTCGCTGCTGACCTGGACCACCGCGCCGCTGGATGATGACCTCGATGTGGCCGGAGACATCGAACTGCGCTTGGTCGCTTCGGCGACGGCGTTGGACACCGGCTGGATCGTCACCGTGTCCGATATCACCGAAGACGGCTCGCTTGTCGACCACCTCACCAGTGGATGGCTTCGGGCCAGCCTGCGCGAGATCGACGAAGACGCCAGCCGACCCGGCGCCCCGGCGCTATCGTGCCGGACCGCGGTCGGGGTCCCGATCGGTCAAGACGTCGTGTATCGAATCCCGTTGCTCCCCAACGCCCGCCGGTTCCGCCGCGGGCACCGTATCCGGTTGACACTCACCAGCGACGACCAGAACCCCGACGTTCCGGCCATCATGGACTTCCGTCATGCGCCCGTCGGCACTAGCACCATCAACACCATCCGGTCGTCGTCGCGGCTGCTGCTGCCGGTGCTTGGCTAGGTTATGCACGCAGCCGGTAGTCGTCGTCGACCAGCGTGCGGGTGCGCTCGAAGAATGTCCGCCCGCTGTAGGGCAATTGGGTGACGACCTTGCCACTAGGATGGCGAAAGTAATTGGTGCAGGCGAGCCAGACCCTGCCCTCCATCGCGGTCTGGAGCTCGTCGTTGTAGCGGCGCTGTGCGTCGGGGGTGACCTCGATGGTCCGCGCGCCGCGACTGCCCATTACGTCGAGTATCTGGCGAATGAACGTCGTCTGCGCCTCGTGGATGTAGATGATCGAGTTGACGCCATTGGTGTTGGGGCCGTAGAGCGTAAAGAAGTTCGGATACCCGGCGATCAGCGTGCCCAGGTAGGCTTCCGCGCCGTCGCTCCAGTCCTCGCGCAGCTGACGGCCGCCGCTTCCGTACACGTCGATGCTGTCCAGATAGTCGGCGGCTTTGAAGCCGGTGCCGTAGATGATGGTGTCGACGAGATGCTCGGCGCCGTCGGTGGTGCGCACGCCCCGCTCGGTGATCTCGGCGATCGCGGTCGTTTCCAGGCTGACGTTCGGCAATCCGAACGTCGGGTACCACTCACGCGACATCAGTGGCCGCTTGCAACCCGCCGGGTAGTCCGGCGTCAGCTTGGCGCGCAGCTCGGGATCGGCGACCTTGCGCATCAGGTAGCTGCGGGCCAGCTCGGTCGCCTCGCGGGTCTGCGTGGCGTCGACGTCGAAACTGGACGACTCGTAGGCGTCGAAGGCCTCGTCGCGCAGCTTCTGAACCGCTGCGGGATCGCGTTCGAACTCCGCGTGCTGCTCGGCGCTGAACGGAAAATCGAAGCGGGGCGAGATCCAGATCGGGGTTCGCTGAAAGACGGTGAGATGACCGGCTTTTGGGGCGATCGCGGGAACGTACTGGATCGCGCTGGCGCCAGTACCGATGGATGCGACCCGCTCACCCGCCGTCGACTTGCTGTGATCCCAGCGCGCGGAGTGGAATCGCCTTCCCCGAAAACGTAGCGCCCCAGGGATATCCGGGACGTGGGGCACATCGAGCATCCCGACCGCGCTCACCACGGCGTCGAACTCGTGCTCATCCCCGTCGTCGGTGACCAGCGTCCAGCGGCGGTGCGCGTCCGACCAGCGCACCGTGCTGATCGCGGTGCCCGGCCGCAGGTGTGGGCCCAGCCCGTGTTCGTCGGCCACCCTTTCGAGATAGGCCAGGATCTCGGGCTGGTTCGCGTAGGTCTTGCTCCATCGCGGGTTGAGCGCGAACGAATACGAGTACAGATGCGACGGGACATCGCAGGCCGCACCCGGAAAAGTGTTGTGCCGCCAGGTGCCTCCGAATCCGTCGGCGCGGTCGAAGATGGTGAAGCCGTAGCCCCCCTGCGCGAGCTGAATTCCCATCGCGATGCCCCCGGCACCCGCGCCGATCACCCCGACGCGCGGCTTCAGCCCCATTGCGCGAAGTAGGGTCGCTCGGGACGGCTCTTCTCCACCAGGATGAACACCACGCCCCAGGGGTCGACGAACCACGTGGTGCGCACGCGGGCGACGTCCGCAATTCCGCTGACCAGCAAGCGAACTCCCTTGCTCTCGAGTTCGGCCCGAGTGGCGTCGAGGTCCGTACAGATCAGCCCGACGTGCGAGAGCCCGTGGTCGGTCAGGGCCCTGCCGGCGGGAGAGTCACCGTCGACGTTGAGGTACTCGATCACCTCCAGGACGCGATCACTGTCGTCGCCCAGGCCGACAATGGCCGCTTTCATGGTGGGGTCGGCCACCAGCTCGCCCATGTCGTTGCGAATGGCGTTACCGGCCATCACATACGGCGGCGAGAGCACACGCAGGCCCAATACGTCTCGGTAGAAGGCCACCGCGGCCTCACAATCCGGGACGCATACCCCGGTATGGGCCAACCCGGTAATCACGTTCTCGACTCTACGTCGCGCGAGACCCCCGGGGCGGGTAGTACTGGCTTCGAAATCCGACAGGCCGATAATGGCCGGGTGCGGTCAGTCGAAGAGCATCAGCGCGTCGTAGCGGCAATGATCAGTGCCCGCCCCGCCGTCACGGTCCCGCTGGCGCAGGCGCAAGGCCTGGTCCTGGCCGACGACGTGGTTGCCGACCTGGCGCTGCCGGTTTTCGACAACTCCGCGATGGACGGATACGCGGTGCGCGCCGAGGACACGGCGGACGCCACGCCCGAGCATCCGGTGGTACTGCCGGTCGCCGAGGATATTCCGGCCGGGCGCATCGATCAGTTGACGCTGCAACCCGGGACCGCGCACCGGATTATGACCGGCGCGCCACTGCCGGCCGGGGCAACGGGCATTGTGCCGGTGGAGAACACCGATGGCGGCGTCGACTCGGTCACGATCCGCTCAGGTTCACCGCCCGGCAAGCACATCCGTCGCGCGGGCGAGGACGTGGCACCGGGCACCACCGTGCTGCGCAAGGGCCAGGTCGTCACGCCGGCAGTGCTGGGCCTGGCCGCGGCGCTGGGATTGCCGGGGCTATCCGTGATCCCACGGCAGCGGGTGCTGGTGATCTCGACCGGAACGGAGCTGGTGACGCCGGGCACCCCGCTGCTGGCCGGACAGATCTACGAGTCCAACTCGATCATGCTGGCCGGGGCCGTGCGTGAAGCGGGCGCGGACGTGAGCGCCGTCGCGACCGCCGAAGACGACGTCGAGCAGTTCAGCTCGATCCTGGATCGGCACGCGGGGAACGCGGACCTGATCATCACCAGCGGCGGAGTCAGCGCCGGCGCCTACGAGGTCGTCAAAGACGCCTTTGGTCGTGAGGGTGATCAGGGAGTCGAATTCGTCAAGGTGGCAATGCAACCCGGGATGCCCCAGGGCATCGGGCGGGTCGCCGGCACGACGATCGTCACCCTGCCCGGCAACCCGGTCAGCGCGTTGGTGTCCTTCGAGGTGTTCATGCGTCCGGCGCTGCGCACGGCCATGGGCCTACCGAACCCGCACCGCCCGCACCGGCCCGCGGTTCTCGCCGAGTCGTTGACCTCACCGCGGGGCAAGCGTCAGTTCCGCCGCGCGATCCTCGACACCGACGGCGGCAGCGTGCTCAGCTACGGCCCGCCGGCCTCACACCATCTGCGCTGGCTCGCCTCGGCGAACGGACTCCTCGACATCCCCGAGGATGTCGAGGAGGTGTCCGCCGGAACCGAGCTGCAGGTCTGGGATCTGAGCTAAGGCGCCCGGTGAAAGTCGTCGGCGGCCTCGAACGCAGAGGTACACCGGATTGCGATCGCGGCCACGCTCACCATCACCGGAATGGTCACTAGCGCTCCCGGCAATCCAATCCGGTCGGCGAGATGGCCGATCAACGGCGGCCCCAACAGATAGCCCAGCCAGCCGCCGGCAGCCACGATCGCAATCGCCGACCCTGCGTTGCCCGCAGAGTAGGCGGCGCTGAACGCGGTGGGAACCAGCAGCGCCACGCCGGCACCCAGGCAGGCGAAGCCGATCACGCTGACGACGGGGTTGGCCACCACCAGCGTCACACTCATCGTGATCGCCGCGAACAGGGCTAACACGGGCAGTAGCCGACGGGCGGAAAAGCGTGCCTGCAGCCGGGTGGCCCCCAACCGGGTGACCACCATCAGCAAGGTGTACGCGGCGTAGCTCAGCGCGGCCGCGCCGGGGCTGGCACCGACGACGTTGCGTGAGTAGGTGGCCGACCAGTCCGACGCTGCGCCCTCGGCCAGAAAGGACGCGAAGGACACTGCGGCAAGCACGCCCACCGTGGCCGTCAACCCCGAGCGCCTCCTCGAGCGCGCTCTCGAATCGCCGGCGTCCGCCTGCTCGGCTACCAGGTACCGGGTGAACGGTCCCGCGACAACGAGGACGACGATCCCCACGACCGTCAACAGCGGGCTCAGGCCGACTCCGGCGGTCACAGCGGCCGCACCGGTGCTTGCTCCGAGCAATGCGCCCACACTCCACATGCCGTGGAAGCGAGCCATGATCGGCGCCCGCGCGAGCCGCTCGACGGTGGCGGCCTGGGTGTTCATCGCGACGTCCAATGCACCCTGAAACACGCCCCACACGGCCAGTGTCAGGAACAGCGACAGCTCGCAGGAGGCCACCCCAATAGTTGTGGTGGCGACGGCATAACCGACGAGGGTGACGGGAACCAACCGGCGGCTGCCCCACCGGGGTAGTGCCCAGTGGCAAAAGATCATGGCCGCCACGGAACCCAGCGGCGCACCGAACAGCGCCGTGCCCAGATCCGCGTTGGACAGACCGAGCTGGGCTTTGACTTGGGGGATATAGGCGACCCAGGACGCGGCCATCACCGCATGCGCCGTGAAGACGACGGTGACGGTGATTTTTGCGTGACGCAGCTGTCGTACCGAGATGTTGTGAGTTTGCGCCTGCGTCGAAATCGGTGGACCTCCTGCGTCGTGATAGTTAAATCCTTACCGCTGTGGCCCGGGCGAACCCGAAGGCCGTCCACGCTCCGTAAGATGACGGGGGTGGCACGACGCCCCCGCCCTTCCACTGAGGAAGGCCCGTCCTACCAGGGCCCGACGGTCAACCCACGGCACATGCTCGAATTGGTGCGCGAGACCGTTCCGCCGGTGCATCCCGCGGGACTGCCGTTCATCTCGGCCGGCTTGGCGCTGGCAGTCCTCGGACACAACCACCGGTGGCCCCGGCGGGCCGGCCTGCTAACCGCCGCTGCCTGCGCGGCGTTCTTCCGGCACCCGCCGCGAGTGCCGCCCACCAAACCCGGTGTCGTCGTCGCCCCGGCCGACGGCCTGATCTGCCTGGTCGATTCCGCCGTCCCGCCCGCCGAACTCAGCATGGGCGACGCGCCGCTACCACGGGTCAGCATCTTCCTGTCGATCCTGGACGCCCACGTGCAGCGCGCCCCGGTCGGCGGCGAAGTGATCGCCGTGCAGCACCGGCCCGGCCGGTTCGGGTCGGCCGACCTGCCGTCGGCGAGCGACGACAACGAGCGCACCAGCGTGCGGATCCGGACCGACAGTGGCGCCGAGGTAGTCGCCGTGCAGATCGCCGGACTCATCGCGCGCCGCATCGTGTGCGACGCGCACGTCGGAGACAAGCTGGCCATCGGTGACACCTACGGCCTGATCCGGTTCGGCTCACGGCTGGACACCTACCTGCCACCGGGCACCGCGCCGATCGTCGCCGTCGGGCAGCGCGCGGTGGGCGGCGAAACCGTATTGGCCGACCTGCCATGACCAACAAGATCCGGGGCCGGGCAGTCAATCTGCAGATCCTGCCCAGTGCGATGACGGTGCTGTCCATCTGCGCGGGGCTGACTTCCATCAAGTTCGCCCTCGAGCACCAGCCGAAGGCCGCTATGGCGCTGATCGCCGCCGCTGCGATTCTCGACGGGCTGGACGGCCGGGTAGCCCGCATCCTGGACGCGCAATCGCGGCTCGGTGAGGAGATCGACTCGCTGGCCGACGCGGTGAACTTCGGGGTGACGCCCGCGATCGTGCTCTACGTGACGCTGCTGTCGGCCTCGCCGGCCGGCTGGATCGTGGTGCTGCTGTACGCGGTGTGCGTGGTGCTGCGACTGGCCCGGTTCAACGCGCTGCAGGACGACGGGACCCAGCCGGCCTACGCGCACGAATTCTTCGTCGGGATGCCCGCCCCGGCGGGCGCGATCTCGATGATCGGCCTGATCGGACTCAAATTGCAGTTCGGTGCCGGCTGGTGGTCGTCGCCGGTGTTTCTGTGCATCTGGATCACCGGGACGTCGATGCTGATGATCAGCAAACTCCCGATGCGCAAGATGCATGCGGCAGCGGTGCCACCGAACTGGGCGGCCCCGCTGCTGGCCATCCTGGCGATCTGCGCGGCGGCGGCGGTGCTGGCGCCCTACGTTCTAATCTGGGTGATCATCATCGCCTACCTGTGCCATGTCCCATTCGCACTGCGCCACCAGCGCTGGCTGGCCGCGCACCCGGAAGTGTGGGACGAAAAACCCGAGCAACGGCGTGCCGTGCGGCGCGCCAGCCGCCGCGCACAGCCCAGCCGGCGGCCGATAGTCCGGCTGGGAAGACCGGGCGGGCGATCGATGGCACGACTGGGGCTGCGTAAGCCCGGTGAACGATTGCCATGACCCGCGCGGGCTCGGGCCAGCTGACGCTGACCGCCCGGCTGAACAACTCAGCCGTCGACTCGCGCCGCGGCGTCATCAGGATGCACCCCAATGCTGTTGCCGCGCTTGGCATCCGGGAGTGGGACGCGGTATCGCTGACCGGATTGCGAACCACCGCCGCGGTGGCCGGGCTGGCCGATCGGGCGATCCCGGTGGGTACGGTGCTGCTCGACGACGTGACGCTGTCCAACGCCGGGCTGCGCGAGGGCACCGCGGTGATCGTCAGCGCCGTCACGGTGTACGGCGCACGATCGGTGACGCTGAACGGCTCTTCGCTTGCCACCCAATCGATTACATCTGCCCACCTGCGCCAGGCCCTGCTCGGCAAGGTGATGACCGTGGGGGACGCGGTGTCACTGCTGCCCCGCGACCTGGGCCCCGGCACGTCGACGTCGGTTGCCAGCCGGGCACTGGCGTCGGCAGTCGGCATCAGCTGGACCTCGGAGCTGCTCACCGTCACCGGAGTCGATCCCGACGGCCCGGTGAGTGTGCAGCCGAACTCGTTGGTCAGCTGGGGCGACGGCGTGCCGATCGGCGGTCTGGCACCTCGGCCGGAATCGGTCGCCATCGCCGATCCCGCCATCGGAGTCGACGATCTCAAAGGATCGCAGGTTCAGGCCGGCAAGCTCAGCGAATGGCTCAAGCTGGCCCTCGATGAACCGCACCTGCTGAAAACCCTTGGCGCCACCACGAATCTGGGTGTGCTGGTGTCGGGTCCGGCCGGTGTCGGCAAGACGACGATGGTGCGCGCGGTGTGCGCGGGCCGCAGGCTGGTCGCGCTCGACGGCCCGGAAGTGGGCGCACTGGCGGCCGAGGACCGGCTCAAAACCATGGCCGCCGCCGCGGTGACTGCGGTCCGCGACGGCGGCGGCGTACTGCTGATCACCGATGCCGACGCACTGCTGCCGGAGACCGCCGAACCGGTGGCCACCCTTGTGCTCGCCGAGCTGCGCACCGCGGTGGCCACCGACGCAGTGGCGTTGGTCGTCACGTCCGCGCGACCCGACCAGCTCGATCCCCGACTGCGCTCCCCCGAGCTGTGCGACCGGGAACTCGGCTTGCCGCTGCCCGACGGCGCGACCCGCAAAGCGCTGCTGGAGACATTGCTGAAATCGGTACCCGCCGGCGAGCTGGAACTTGATGAAATCGCCTGTCGTACACCAGGTTTCGTCGCCGCCGACCTGGCTGCGCTGGTGCGCGAGGCGGCGCTTCGGGCGGCGTCTCGAGCCAGCGCCGACGGCCAGCCACCCAAGCTGAACCAGGACGATCTGGTCGGCGCGCTGAGCGTCATTCGGCCGCTGTCCCGCTCGGCCAGCGAGGAGCTGACCGTCGGGAATGTGACGCTCGACGACGTCGGCGACATGACCGAAGCCAAGCAGGCCCTGACCGAAGCGGTGCTGTGGCCGCTGCAGCATCCCGACACCTTCGCGCGCCTCGGAGTCGATCCGCCGCGCGGAGTGCTGCTGTACGGGCCACCCGGCTGCGGCAAGACCTTTGTGGTCCGCGCACTGGCCAGCACCGGGCAGCTGAGTGTGCACGCCGTCAAAGGCTCCGAGCTGATGGACAAATGGGTGGGCGCCTCGGAGAAGGCGGTCCGCGAGTTATTCCGGCGCGCACGGGATTCGGCGCCGTCGCTGGTGTTCCTCGACGAGGTGGACGCGCTGGCGCCCCGCCGCGGGCAGAGCTTCGACTCCGGTGTGACCGACCGGGTGGTGGCTTCGCTGCTGACCGAGCTCGACGGCATCGACCCGCTGCGCGATGTCGTGGTGCTGGGTGCCACCAATCGCCCCGATCTGATCGACCCCGCGCTGCTGCGGCCCGGCCGCCTGGAGCGACTGGTGTTCGTCGAACCGCCCGACGCCGCTGCCCGCCGCGAAATCCTGCGGACCGCAGCCAAGTCCATTCCGCTGAGCGCCGATGTCGATCTCGACGATATCGCCGCCGAACTCGATGGCTATAGCGCGGCCGACTGCGTGGCCCTGCTGCGCGAGGCGGCGCTCACCGCGATGCGGCGATCCATCGACGCCGCCGACGTGACCGCCGCCGACTTGGCGGCGGCCCGCAAAAACGTGCGGCCCTCGCTGGACCCCCACCAGGTCGATTCGCTACGGGCGTTCGCCAAAGCTCTCTAGCAGCGCCCGCACCGACGCCGCGACGTCGGCTTCCAGCCAGGTCGGCATCGCGTCGTCGTGGACATGCCGCCGAACCACGGCATAGGGCAGGTCGGCGACCGCGCGTGCGACGGCGTCGACGGATCGGGCATCTTTGCGCCCGTACAGTTTTCGGGCCAGGGCGCCGACCCGCTCGGTCAGCGGCGCGTTCATGGCGGCCACCGTCTGCTGAAATTGTGCGTCGGGCTCCTCATCGAGCAAGTCGGCAGGGCGAATGGTCAATAACAGCCGGGCATCGGCCGGGAGTTCACGTGCGAAGCTGATCGCGGCGACGGCCATCGCGACCCCGGTTTCGGTCGGGGTAGCGGCCGTGTTGGTCTCTGAGGCCGCCATCGCGCGGGCCTGGAAGCGTTCCAGCGCACGCAGCCACGCCGCCGTCAGGATCCCGTCGCGACTGCCGAAGCGGTGATACAACGTGCCGGCCGGTGCGCCGCTGAATTTCGCGATCGCCGCCACACTGGCCGCACGCGGCCCACCCTCGAGCACCAGCGCCCGGGCAGCGTCGAGGATCACATCGGTTTCATGCTTCCGCGGAGGGGCCATGATCTAGTACATTCCTTCTATATGGAACGATTACCCTATATCGATGAGCATGCCATAACGATCGACGCGAATCGCGCAGAAACGTGGTCGGCGCTACAACGAGTCATGTGTCGCGACCCGCACGACCCGACCACCGTGCCAACCGGTTTCGTGCTCGAGGAAGCCCGCGAGCCCGAGCGGTTCACGTGCAAAGGCCGCCACCCGTTCGCGGTCTACCGCTGGGTGTTCGAGTTGGATGCCGAAGCGGCCGAGCGCACCCGGGTGCGCTCGGCGACCTGGGCCGCCTTCCCCGGTGTGCACGGAAAGATCTATCGCGCGCTGGTCATCGGCACTGGCGGACACCGGGTCGCGGTGCGATGGACACTGAAACGCATTGCGGCGGCGGTGCTGGCCGAGCAGTCCGAAACCGGCGAGACCGCGTCTGACTACACGGATGTCTTCGAAGTCCCGATCCCACATGGCGACACCCGCAGTGCCGAACAGATGTTTCGCGCTGCGCTGAAAGATGAACCAAGTGCCGGCATCGTGTTGTGGATTCACGGGCACGTATTGAGATTTCGGCTCGGTCCGCCGTCCTCGCCCGATTACGTAATCGGCTGGCAAATCGTGCATTCGGATCCGGATGCGATCGTGCTGACGACGAACGGCCCGCTGATGCGCGGCGAGCTGACGCTGCGACGTGAGGATGGTCGGCGTGCCACACTCACCACTCGCGTGCACTATCACCGCAAGGTCGCCGCCCGGACGGTCTGGGCCGCGGTCGGGCCGCTGCATCGGATGGTGGCACCGCGGTTGATGCAGCGCGCCACCCGGGCGCTACCAGCCGAGGCCGCCCCGAGTCTGGCGCCTAGATAGCAGAATTGCCCCGAATTCGCCCATAGCCCCCGCACTCGACGGCTCGGGTGTTGTTTACGCTGACACGGTGAGCGAACGCCGGACCGCCCTGCAGGCTGTCGAGGGAGTCGACCTGTCCGGCAAGGCTTGTGTGATCACCGGTGCGTCGTCCGGTCTCGGCCTTGAGTCGGCGCGGGCGCTGGCCGCCGCGGGCGCCCACGTGATTCTGGCCGCTCGCAATCGGGATGCACTCACCGAGGCCACCGAGCGGGTGCGGACCGAAGTACCGGGTGCGCAGATCTCGACCGTCGAGCTCGACCTGACCGCACTGCCCAGCGTTCGCGCGGCGGCGGCGGCTATCCGCGATATCACGCCGGCGGTGCATGTGTTGATGAACAACGCCGGCGTGATGTTCACGTCGTTCGGCCGGACCCGTGATGGCTTCGAATTGCAGATCGGGACAAATCATTTCGGTCACTTCTAGCTCACCCGTCTGCTTGTCCCGCAGCTGGCCGCCGCGCAGGGCGCCCGGCTGGTGATCCTGTCTTCCGGGGGCCACGTGATGGGCGACGTGGATTTCGACGATCCCAATTGGGAGCACCGCGACTACAACAAGTTCCTCGCATACGGCGCGTCCAAGACGGCGAACATCCTGCACGCGATCGAGGCCGATCGGCGGCTGCGCGACTTGGGAATTCGCGCGTATGCCGTCCATCCCGGCACCGTCGCCACCTCGCTGGCGCGGCACATGTCCCGCGAGGACTTCTCCGACCTCCGCAAGCTCGTCGTGGACAACAGCGCGCTGCGCGGCGAATTGACCGACGGCCGCCTCGACTTCTCCACTCCCGAGCAGGGCGCGGCCACCCAGGTGTGGGCCGCGGTAAGCCCGGAACTGGCCGACCAAGGCGCGCTGTACCTGGAAGACTGCGGCATCAGCGAGAACGTCGCCCCGTACGCGCGCGACGAACAGCGGGCCGCGCAGTTGTGGACACTCTCCGAGAAGCTGTGTGCCAACTGAGCCGGGCCGCCCGGATACTCACGGCTCCGGCAGGGCTTTCCAGTCGCGGGACACCTTGGAGGCGAACCGCGGGGGCCGTCGCTCGAAGAACGCCGCGACACCTTCACTCGCGTCGGCCGTGCCCATCACGCGGTGGTGCAACTGTGTTTCCAGGGAGGCGACCTGTCGCGGCGTGTAGTTGTGGATCGCGGTGTCCCACAACAACCGCTTAGACAAGGCCGCCGACATCGGCGCCACGTTGACCGCGATATCGCGCGCCATCTCCAGCGCGTGAGCGAACACCTGAGCGGCGGGCAGCGCCCGATTCGCGATGCCGAACTCGACTGCCTCGAGCCCGCTGAACGTGCGCCCGGTCAGCAACACCTCGGCGGCCACGCCCAGGTTGGTCAGGTGCGCCAGCGTCCAGTGCGACATGCAATCAGGTATCACGCCCCGTCGTACTTGCACCACACCGTATTTGGCGTCGTCGGCGACGATGCGGATGTCGGCCTGCAGCGCTATGGTCAGGCCGATCCCGATGGCATGTCCGTTGACGGCGGCGATCACGGGTTTGCGCAATTCGAAGGCTGCCGGGTCGATCGGTGACGCCGAGAACGTGCCATCGTCCTGCGGACTCTCGAATGGTGTTGTGCCACCGGAGAAATCGACGCCGGCGCAAAAGGCGCGGCCCGCGCCCGTGACGACGATCGCCCGGACGTCGTCGTCCTCATCGCACTCCCGGTACGCCCGGCTCAGCAGCGCACCCATCTCGGCGGTGTAAGCGTTGAGGTGGTCGGGCCGATTCAGCGTGAGCACCGCCACGCCCGCATCGATGTCAACCACCACATCGCCGCTCATCGTCGTGCGGGGCTCCGGTGTAGGGCGCCGATCAGCTCCGCGATGTCAGCGCCCGGTGGCGTGTAACCGGGGAAGTAGCAACACACTTCGTCGACGTGCTCGCCGAACCGTACGACCAGCTGCTCGGCACACTGCTCGGGGGTTCCGACGACCCCGATCCGGGCCACCATGTCATCGGTGATCAGCGCGCGCATCTCGGCGAAGCGACCCTGCTTGGACAGCACATTGAGTTCCGGCTGGACATCCGCCCAGCCCTCGACCTCGAGCACCGGCAGGTAGGCCGGTGTCGAGCCGTAGAAGGCGATCAGCGAGGCGACACCGTTGACGGCGGTGGCCAGGTCCGCATCGTTGCTGCCGACCGCGACCATGGCCTGGGCGATCACCTCAAACTCGTCAACGGACCGCTCCGAACGGCGCAGGCCCTCGCTGATCGCGGGAATTGTGCGTTCGGCGAAGTGACGGGTGCTGTTGAAAGGCATCACCAGCAGGCCGTCGGCAACTTCGGCCGCGGTGCGCGTCATGATCGGGCCGAGTGCCCCCATCAACACCGGAGGCGGTCCGAACGGGTTGGGGCCCGGGTTGAAGTTGGGCGCCATCAGGGTGTGGGTGAAGAACTCACCGCGAAAGTCCAAGCGGGACTGACCTTCCCACGCCGCGAATATCGCCTTGATCGCCGCGATCGTTTCGGCCATCCGCGCTGCCGGGCGATCCCACTTGCTGCCGTAGCGCTTTTCGATGTGGACTTTGATCTGCGAGCCCAAGCCGAGCCGGAACCTGCCGCCGCCCAAGACCTGCAAATCGTAGGCGGCATGCGCCATGTGCAATGGACTGCGTGGCGCGGCGATCGCGACGTTGGTCATCAAGTCCAGGCTGGTCTCGTTGGCGGCGATGATCAGTGGGAAGAACACGTCGTGCTGACCCTCGAAGGTGAACACGCCGTCGGCGCCCGTCTCGGCGATCTCGGCCGCGCTCGCCGACGCCCCGGTCGGCGAGCCGTTGACCTGCAAATGTACTTTCACTCAACCATCCAGTCGCGCAATCAGTTTCCCTATAGGAAAGCACACCGCTACTCCGACAAACCGAACTCCACCACCTCGGTGATCGCGTCGACCGCCTCGCTCAGTGCCATGAGCCGGCCGGCCGCCGACGGTGCCGATAGGACGGCGTAGCGGTCGGCCGCACCGATCGGGATACGGCTGGCCAACGTGAACAGGTGCTGTCCCGGGTCGGCTTCTCCCGAACCCAGCAGCGCCTCCCGGTCCGGCAGCACGGCGTCGCGCGCTTGGGCGATCCGCTCGAACAAGGCCATGATCCGGTCTTCGACGTCGAGCAGCTGCGCCTGCGTTACCTCGTCACCCGCCTCGTCCGGCCACGGTCGCGCGACAGCCCGCGGGTAGGGATCGTCGGGCAGCCACTCGGACACCCGAATTCGCTCGCCGGTCCGGCAGCCAATGGAGTACCGGTCCGCGCCCTCGTCGACGCATTCGGTGATTCGGGACAGCACACCGACATCGCATCGCGTATCACCGCCACCGACCTCGCGGCCGCGTGAGATCAGCACCACGCCGAACGGTTCCCCGGTGTCGACGCAGTGCCGCACCAGCGCGACGTAGCGAGGCTCGAAGATACGCAGCGGCAGATCCTGGTTCGGCAAAAACGCCGTCTCCAGCGGAAACATCGCCAGCTCCATCAGATCTCCAGCTCGCCCACCAATGCATCGACGACCGCGCGCAGATCGCCGTCGTGCTCTTCGGCCACTCGCCGCTGCCGCTGGTAGGAACCGCCGTGGCGCGAGATCTCCTCCACCGCAGTGAGTTCGTCGGAACAGTTCAGCAATTTGGCGACCGGCTCCAACCGGTTAAGGAGATCGGCGAGATCATCGGTGACCAGGCGCTCGTTGCTGTCGGCGTCCAGGATGATCACCGCGTCCAGCCCGTAGCGTGCCGCGCGCCACTTGTTCTCCTGGTTGTGCCACGGCGGCATCGTCGGCAACGACTCGTCGGCTTCCAGCCTGCGATCCAGGTCGACCACCAGGCAGTGCGTCAACGCGACCAGCGCGCTCAGCTCACGCAGGTTGGAGACCCCGTCGCAGACTCGCACCTCGATGGTGCCCAGACGCGGCGAAGGCCTGATATCCCAACGGACTTCGTCGACATGGTCGATGATGCCGGTCTTCTTCTGGTCGTAGACGAACCCTTCGAATTCCGGCCAAGTCTGAAACTGGAACGGCAGCCCGGCGGTCGGCAACTGCTGGAACATCATGGCCCGGTTGCTGGCGTATCCGGTGTCCACGCCGGTCCACCACGGGGAGGATGCCGACAGCGCCAGCAGGTGCGGGTAGTACCGAAGCAGCGACGTCATGATCGGCATCACCTTGTGCGCCGAGGAGATCCCGACGTGCACGTGCACGCCCCAGATCAGCATCTGCCGGCCCCACCACTGGGTGCGCTTGATCAGCTCGGCATAGCGGGGAGCGTCGGTCAGCTTCTGGGTGCTCCACTGCGCGAACGGGTGGGCGCCGGCGCAGAACAGCTCCATGCCGCGGTCCCGAACGATCTGGCGTGCGGGGCCCAAGGTTTCGCGGAGATCCTCGATCGCCTGCCCGGTGCACTCGCAGATGCCGCTGACCACCTCAACGGTGTTGCGCAGCAATTCCTTGTGCACACGCGGATTTTCGCCGATTTCGGCGATGACTGAGGTAGCCTCGTTACTCAGGTCGCGGGTTTGTGCGTCGACGAGTGCGAACTCCCATTCGACGCCGAGTGTCGGCCGCGGCGACCGGGCGAAATCGATGTGGGCGAGGGGCCTTTTAGCCGGCACCAATGACACCGCACGCAACTCGCTTGCCGGAGTCACCAGTGCTCATCGTGGTCGCATCCGGACCTGGCGTCCCGTTGGTCTGGCTGTAGCGCTCCGGCGGGATGTTGGCGAAGTTGTCCGCGCCCGCGTGGATGATGATCGCGGTCTTCTCACCCGTCAACAGATCCTCCATGGTGAAGGCATCCGTGGATGTCACCAACGTGCCAACACCGTCCCGACGAACCTGCAGCGAGGTGAGGTCCCCGCTGGCCGGCTCGGTCGAGTGGCCCGGCGCCTGGAAGTGCCCACCGGCCGAGAGGAAGTCGCCGGGCGCACCGCCGGTGGGGCCAACCGAATTGGCTTCGCACTTGCCCACTTTGTGAATGTGCACCCCGTGAAAGCCGGGCGCGATTTCGCCAGCACCGGTTGTCGCGATCGTGATGGTGGCGTAGCCATTGCTGAAGTCGAACTTGGCGGTAGCGACCTGGGTTCCGTCGGGCGCTCTGAGGTGGGTGGTGACGATCGGGTGTCCGGCGCCCTCGCCTTCGGCCCCCGCGGTGCCCGAGGGCGCCGGAGATCCCGTCCAGATGGCCGGCGTGGTGCCCGGGACCGACGACGCGTGCTGGGGCGAGGAGCACGCACTCAGCAACGCGACGCTGGTGGCCGCGGACAGTGCGGACATGGTGACAACGACCTTGCGGTGACCGGCGAGCGTAGGCATAGCGAGAGCCTAACCCGGCTCACGACGCGGAGTCAGCCCGCAACCAAGACGATGACGCCGGGCGGTTCGCCGCTGAGCGCGGGGATACGCGGTTCGACGGGCGCGTTCAAGTTCTTGCCCACCGCGTCCGCGGTGGCGTGCTCACCGTCGGCGTCGGTGAAGTAGACCGTTGTGACCGTCACATCGGGTAGCGAGAGGTTCCCGACGTCGACGACCTTGAAGCCGCCGGCCTTCAGTTGGTCCGCGGCGCGTCCGGCAACGCCGTCCTTGCCGGAGATGTTGAACACATGGATATCTGCGTCGGTCGCCGCGGGCTTCGGGCTCGTCGAGGTCGATGCGGGAGCGCTGGAACTGGTCGCGCTCGAGGCCGCCGAGGCCGAATCGTCGTCGGACTTCCCGGAGGAACTCAGGGCCTGCCACCCGAGCAGCAAGAAGATGACGCCAAGGAACAGCAACACCATCACCATGGCCCGCAGTGGGAGCCCCGTGGAGTCGGGAACGCGCTCTTTCATCGAGCCCTACTGTAGCTAGTCAGGTCACCTCGAAGCCGAGGCGGCGCGCTGCGCGCGCCTTCTGACGGCTGGCACGCAGCCGTCGCAACCGCTTCACCAGCATCGGATCGGCGGCCAGGGCCTCCGGCCGATCCACGAGAGCGTTGAGCACTTGGTAGTAACGCGTCGCCGACATCGAGAACAGCTCTTTGATCGCGTCTTCCTTGACACCGGCGAACTTCCACCACTGACGTTCGAAGGCCAGGATGTCATGTTCGCGTCGGGTCAGCCCATCGGCGATTTCAGCATCGTCCCCCGATCGATTTGCCCGCGCCATGGCGCTGTCCATATCGCTTCCCCTGGACCCTTCCGCCGAATTCCCTGTAGCTCTACTGACATGACTTATATCGGGGCATGTTTCGGCGAATATTGAATCACGCCGCGAACCCTCAAGCGTTCATCCAGACCCGCGAGTCGGCCGATTGCCTTGATTGCTTACTAGGCGACCCCGCCCGCCGGGCATCGTCGCCGGGCTTAAGCTAGCCGACCATGGCAGTCGTACCCATTCGTATCGTGGGCGATCCGGTGTTGCACACCTCGACACAACCGGTGCCCGTCGACGCCGACGGTTCGCTACCGGCGGACCTCGCCGGGTTGATCTCCGACATGTACGACACCATGGACGCCGCCCACGGCGTCGGGTTGGCCGCCAATCAGATCGGACACAGCCTGCGGCTGTTCGTCTACGACTGTGCCGACGATCGCGGAATGACCGAACGCCGCCGCGGTGTGATCATCAACCCCATCCTGGAAACCTCCGAGATACCCGAGACCATGCCCGACCCGGGCGACGACGACGAGGGTTGTCTGTCGGTTCCCGGCGAGTCATTCCCCACCGGGCGCGCGACCTGGGCACGGGTCACGGGTCTGGACGCCGATGGCAAACCGGTCACCATCGAGGGCACCGGGCTGTTCGCCCGGATGTTGCAACACGAGACCGGGCACCTCGATGGATTCCTCTACGTGGACCGCCTGATCGGCCGGCACGCCCGCGCCGCGAAACGTACCGTCAAATCCCACGGCTGGGGCGTACCCGGGCTGTCCTGGACGCCGGGCGAAGGACCGGATCCGTTCGGTCACTGATGGTCTCGTGGCCCGAGCTCGGAACCCGGGTTACGGTTCGCTACCGGCGCCGGCCCGGTTCGGTGCCGCCGCTGACGGATGCGGTTGGCCACCTGTTGGCGGTCGATCCGATGGTCCGGGTGCGGACAAAGACCGGCGCAGTCGTCGAGTTCGCGGCCGCCGACGTGGTGGCGTTGCGGGTGCTGACCGACACGCCGGTGCGCACCTCGGCAATCCGTGCACTCGAGCACGCCGCCGCGGCGGCCGGGGCCGGCTCGGAACAAGCCTGGCTCGACGGCTGGCTGCTGCGGGCCGGGCCCGAAGCCGGCCATGCCGCCAATTCTGCTGTGCCACTGGATATTTCTGCTCAGATCAGCTCCGTCCCGGCGATCGTCGCCTGGTACGGCCGTCGTGGACTGAACCCGTGGCTGGCCATCCCAGACCGCTTGTTGGCGCTGCCGCCAGGCTGGACGAGCGAACACACCGAGCGCGTGCTGGTGCGCGACGTGCGTGAGTTCGCCGCCCATCAGCCCGACCCGTCCATCGCCGGATCGAATCCACCCGCGGGTGCGGCGGTGACAGATGCGCCCGACGGCATTCGGTGGGTGGGACTTTCGGCTCCGTGCGTCTGCGACAGCCGGCAGTGCGAAGCGCTGCTGGCCTGGGGCGCACAGCACGGCGCCACCCGCGGCTATATCGCGGTGCCCGAGCATGATGACGCCGGGCTTGCCGAAGGCCTGGGCTTCCGGCTGCACCACAGCCGTCGCTACTTGCAAGCCCGACCGGACGCCTGGGATACCTTCTAGCCATGCCCGACGGCACTGTTGATGGCGGCGACCCGCTTCACCCGGCTTCGCCGCGCTTGCGATCGCCGGGCATGCGACTCGCGACCTGGAACGTCAACTCGATTCGCACTCGCTTGGACCGCGTCGTCGATTGGCTCGGTCGCGCCGAGGTCGACGTGCTGGCCATGCAAGAGACCAAGTGCTCCGACGGCCAGTTCCCCGCGCTGCCGTTCGCCGAACTCGGCTACGAGGTCGCGCACGTGGGCTTCAATCAGTGGAACGGCGTGGCGATCGCCTCACGCGTGGGCCTGGACAACGTGCAGATCGGATTCGACGGCCAGCCCACCTGGAGCAGCAAGCCGGAGGTGGCCGCCACGGCGGAAGCCCGCGCGCTGGGCGCCACCTGCGGCGGCGTCCGGGTGTGGAGTCTGTACGTGCCCAACGGCCGCGCCCTGGCCGATCCGCACTACACCTACAAGCTGGATTGGCTTGCCGCCCTGCGTGATACGGCGGCAGGCTGGCTGCGCGACGACCCCAGTGCACAGATCGCGATGGTCGGCGACTGGAACGTCGCCCCGACCGACGAAGACGTGTGGAGCACCGAATTCTTCGAAGGCGCCACGCATGTGTCCGAGCCGGAACGCCAAGCGTTCAACGCCATCGTCGACGCGCAATTCAGCGACGTAGTAAGGCCTTTCACCCCAGGCCCCGGGGTCTACACGTATTGGGATTACACCCAGCTCCGGTTTCCGAAAAAGCAAGGCATGCGCATCGACTTCATCCTCGGCTCACCGGCGCTGGCCGGCCGGGTAGCCGCCGCGCAAATCGTGCGAGACGAACGCAAAGGCAAGGCGCCCAGCGATCATGCGCCGGTTTTGGTCGACCTGTTTGCCGAGTGATCCGCGGAAATTCCTGACGCCTTTGCGTTGTCTGGGCGTTTGCGACGTGGCAGCATTTTCCCCTGTTAGGTGCGTGAACAGTATTCGTTGCGGCTGTTAACTCCCCGTTCGGCGGGTATACATGTTGCTACGCGGTTTGCGTCGAGAGCAACCGAGGAACCGGGAGTCATCATGGGTGTCGTCGGAGGGGCAGTCCGCAACCTAGGGAAAACAGTTAATCGCGCGGCAGATGCGGCTACCGCTGCCGCCGGCGCCGTCGGAGGTGCCGCAGTCAACGGAATCGTCGGTGGCGTAACCGGAGCCGCCGAGGGCATCAAGCGCGGCATCAACTCAGGTAGTCATTCGACACCGGCCGCCGCACTGGCCATCGGTGCGCTTGGCTTTGCCGGGCTGGTCGAGTGGCCGGTACTGTTGGCCGTCGGTGGCGGTGCGTTGGTGTTGCGCCGGCTGAATCAGAAGCCACCGGCGCCGGCGAAGGCCAGCCTCAAACCGGTGCCCACCGAGCCGACGTCACAAAAGGCCGCACCGCGAAAATCCGCTGCCAAGTCGCCCGCCAAGAAGACGGCAGGACGTCGGGCGGGCACCGCCGAGTTGCGCAGCACCAACTGACGGCGGTCTGACTCACGCCGACGCGCGCTGCGGCCGCCGGCGCGGCCTTCCTGAACCGTGTGCGGACGGGTCGAGACAGAGCCTTGCTTTCGGCCGCGGAGCTACCCGGGACGAAAACCGTGGATACCTGCGATCGGGCTCGACAATCTCCACGATTCCGACGCGCCACAGAAGCGCATAGAGTTCAAGCAGCGGCACTCTGAGCACCGAAGCAACAGACGAAAATATCGGATCGGCCAGGGAGTCGGTCGTCGACATAGGTCTGACGGTGACCAAGTCACTCGGCGAATTGGGAAACGCTTCGTTACTGAAAGGCAAATGATGGCGGAAAAGAAAGCTCGCCGGGCAACGTCTCAGCGCGATGCGGTGGAGAAAGTTCGCGAAGGCGAAACCTTCGTGGTAAATCTGCCCCTGGTCGGCCAGACCGAGATTCCGCGGCCCGAACAGCTCGCTTACTACGGCGGTCTAGCCGCCCTGGCCGCCCTGGAACTCATCGACTGGCCGGTCGCCCTGGTCATCGCGGCCGGACACGTGCTGGCCAGCAATCACCACAACCGGCTTCTTGAAGAGATCGGCGAAGCGATGGAAGATGTCTAGCGCCGCTAACGGCCGTTGTCGACGTGAATTCGCTCGTGAATCGTCAGCAACAGGTGGTCGACCTGGCTCTGGACGGCCGCTGACATCGGTGGCAGGGTGCTGACCTCGTGGATCAGTTGCTTGGCCAGCGTGCGCAGCTTGATGTTGGTCTCTTGTGAACGCCACTGCAACACCCGGAACGCCTGGTCGGCGCTGACCCGGTAGACGGCCATCATCACGCCCTTGGCCTGCTCGATGGCCGCGCGGTTTTCGAACAGATCCGGCAACGCCTCGTCGAGCACTTCCTGGCGGCTCTCCTGACGCGCTTCGTCGACGCCCGTGAGGTCGATGTAATAGCCGGCCGTCCCCGACACCGCACCCGACGAGTCCACAATCCGATCGGCCACGACGATCGCCTCGTGCACGCCCCCGCTCGTGTCGACAAACCGGTGACGGCTCGAGAACGACTCGCCGGAATGCAATGCGTGGTGGAGCAGATCCCGGACGTGTTGGCGGTCTTCGGGATGCTTGTGCAACAACATCAATTCGGTGGTCGGCGCTACCGTGCCGGGCTCGTAACCGTGCATCCGCGCAACCTCGTCGGACCACTCCCAGCGCTCACCGTCGAACCAGAACCGGAAACTGCCGACGTTCAGGTACGTCAGCGCGGCGTCCCCGGTCACGCTGGTCGGCTGATTCCGCGTCCGGGTGAAGGTCGCGGCGCCCGCTTCCTTGGGATGCTGCACTCGTCCATCATTCCACTCCAGCGTGTTTCCGCCAGTGCGATCCGCTTATCGGGAACCGTTTCAGCGGCCCGACCTGGGCGATGTCTTCGCAATCTGGACGGCTTCTGCGCCCGTGCGGCGCAGCAGGGCCGTCGTGGGAGTAACGTCGCGTGCGGGCGTTTTTAGCCACCCAAAAATAAAAACCGCGGGAGCGCACGCCGAGTGTGCTGAGAGGACGGCTTGGGGCCGTCGACCGTACGAACCTGACCGGGTAATGCCGGCGTAGGGAGATGAAAATGACCGTTACCGTCGAACCATCCGTCACCACCGGACCGATCGCAGGCAGCAGCAAGGCTTACCGCGAAATAGAAAGCCCGGACGGGACCAAACTCCGGGTGCCACTGCGGCGGGTGCACCTGTCCACCGGAGACGACTTCGATCTCTACGACACTTCGGGGCCCTACACCGATCCGGGCGCGACGATCGACCTGGCGGCCGGGCTACCGGGGAGGCCGGGCCTGGTCCGTGACCGCGGCACTCAGCTGCAGCGTGCCCGGGCCGGCGAGATCACCGCGGAGATGGCGTTCATCGCGGCCCGCGAAGGCATGCCCGCCGAGCTGGTGCGCGACGAGGTTGCCCGCGGGCGTGCGGTCATCCCGGCCAACCACAACCACCCCGAGATCGAGCCGATGATCATCGGCAAGGCCTTCGCGACCAAGGTCAACGCCAACATCGGCAACTCGGCGGTGACGTCGTCGATCGCCGAGGAAGTCGACAAGATGGTGTGGGCCACCCGGTGGGGCGCCGACACCATCATGGACCTGTCTACCGGCAAGAACATTCACGAAACCCGCGAGTGGATCATGCGCAACTCACCGGTCCCGGTCGGCACCGTGCCGATCTACCAGGCGCTGGAAAAGACCAAGGGCGACCCGACCGAGCTGAGCTGGGAGCTCTACCGCGACACCGTGATCGAGCAATGCGAGCAGGGTGTGGACTACATGACCGTGCATGCCGGTGTGCTGCTGCGCTACGTCCCGCTGACCGCCAAGCGCGTCACCGGCATCGTGTCCCGCGGCGGCTCCATCATGGCCGCCTGGTGCCTGGCGCACCACCGGGAGTCGTTCCTGTACACCAACTTCGACGAGCTCTGCGAGATTTTTGCCCGCTACGACGTCACCTACTCCCTTGGCGACGGACTGCGACCGGGCTCGATCGCCGACGCCAACGACGCGGCGCAATTCGCCGAGCTGCGGACCCTGGGCGAGCTGACCAAGATCGCAAAATCCCATGGCGTGCAGGTGATGATCGAGGGCCCGGGACACGTTCCGATGCACAAGATCGTCGAGAACGTGCGACTGGAAGAGGAGTGGTGCGAGGAGGCCCCGTTCTACACGCTGGGCCCGCTGGCCACCGACATCGCGCCGGCCTACGACCACATCACCTCGGCGATCGGGGCGGCCATCATCGCCCAGGCCGGTACCGCGATGCTGTGCTATGTGACCCCCAAGGAGCACCTGGGCCTGCCGGACCGCAATGACGTCAAGGTTGGGGTAATCGCCTACAAGATCGCCGCACATGCCGGCGACCTGGCGAAGGGACACGCGCACGCCCAAGATCGCGACAACGCCTTGAGCACGGCGCGTTTCGAGTTCCGCTGGAACGACCAGTTCGCGCTGTCGTTGGATCCCGACACCGCGCGGGAATACCACGACGAGACGCTGCCGGCCGAGCCCGCCAAGACGGCGCACTTCTGCTCGATGTGCGGCCCGAAGTTCTGCTCGATGCGCATCACGCAAGACGTGCGCGACTACGCCGCAAAACACGGACTGGAAACCGAAGAGGACATCGAGGCCATGTTCGCCACCGGGATGGCGGAGAAGTCGGCCGAATTCGCCGACCACGGCAATCGGGTGTATCTGCCGATCACCCAGTGAGCTTCCTGCCGCTGCCACCGCCGGGCACGACGCCGCGTTGCGTGCTGTCCATCGCCGGGTCGGACTCGGGGGGCGGCGCCGGCATCGAAGCCGACATGCGCACCATCGCGATGCTGGGCGTGCACGCGTGCATCGCGGTCACGGCAGTCACCGTACAGAACACGTTGGGAGTCAAGAGCTTTCACGAGGTTCCCGACGATGTCGTCGCCGGCCAGATCGAAGCGGTGGTCACCGACATCGGCATCCAGGCCGCCAAGACCGGGATGTTGGCGTCGCCGCGCATCATCGACACGGTGGCAAGCACCTGGCGCCGGCTCGAGCTGACCGTGCCGCTGGTCGTCGACCCGGTAGCCGCGTCCATGCACGGCGACGCGCTGATGGCGCCGGCGGCGCTGGATTCGCTTCGCAATAAACTGTTTCCGTTGGCCACGCTGGTGACACCGAATCTCGACGAGGTGCGCCTGCTGGTAGGCATCGACGTGGTGGACACCGAATCGCAGCGCGCCGCGGCGAAGACACTCCACGCGCTGGGCCCACGGTGGGTCCTGGTCAAGGGCGGTCACCTGCGGTCGTCGCAACGCAGCTGCGACTTGCTGTATGACGGTACGGACTTCCACGAGTTCGATGCGCAGCGGATCACGACCGGCAACGACCACGGCGGCGGTGACACCCTGGCGGCCGCGATCGCCTGCGCGCTGGCCCACGACCTCACCATGCCCCAGGCCGTCGAGTTCGGGAAGCACTGGGTCACCGAGTGCCTACGTGCCGCCTATCCGCTCGGCCACGGCCACGGCCCGGTCTCCCCGTTGTTTCGGCTGTCATGATTGCCCGCCTTTCCCCCGCACGCGGGTGGTACTTCCACCTCGCTCCGTCCCGGACCGCATCGTCGCCGGGCGCATGAATCTCGACCAGATCGCGGGCATCGCGCATGAACCCGCGGGTAGCCCAAAAGGGATAGTGATACTCACTCACGGCGCCGGAGGAGACCGTGAATCCGAACTGCTGCAACGGATTTGCGACGAGTGGGCGCTGCGCGGCTGGCTGGCGGTGCGCTATAACCTGCCTTACCGGCGCCGCCGGCCCAAAGGGCCGCCTTCGGGCTCAGCGGCAACCGATCGCGCCGGAATCGAAGAGGAAATCACATTGTGCCGCAACCTTTCCGGTGGACCTCTGGTCGCGGGCGGACACTCCTATGGAGGCCGGCAGACGTCGATGGTGGTGGCCGAGACCGACCCGGCGCAGGTCGACGTCTTGACGCTGTTCTCCTATCCGGTCCATCCGCCGGGCAAGCCGGAACGCCCCCGCACCGAACATCTGCCGAATATCCGAGTGCCGACCGTGTTCACGCACGGAACGTCGGACCCGTTCGGCACGCCGGCCGAGCTGCGCGATGCCGCCGCGTTGATCGCCGCACCGACGGAAATCGCCGAAATCGCCGGTGCGCGACACGACTTGCGCTCCAAGACCCTCGACGTGCCCGCGCTCGCCGTCGACGCGGCGTTGCGGCTGTTGCACTGACGCGTTAGGACCCCGGCAGTGTGCACGTGGTGGGCAGCAGCAGAATCGCCGGCCACAGCACAGCGGCTTCGCCGAATGCGGCGGCGTCCGAACCCGTGGGAATCACCTTTTCCCATTCGGCTTGGAGTTCGTGAACCCGATCGGCGTGGAAGAAGGCCCAGAAGAAGCCGATGACCAGGTAGGGCAGGGCGAGCCAGACGGCCAACTCGATCAGCACTTGGACCGACACCCGATGCGCCAGCCCACGCCGAATGCGAGCCATTCCGGCCGCTAACGCTGCCATATGCGTAACGATAGGTGAGACACCGGGAAGGGGTGGGGTGGTTGATCACCAAGCTGCGCCAACTGCTGAACTACGAGATGACGGTGGCCGAGTGGATCGCACTCGCGGTGCTGCTCGGGATTCCCTACTCGATCGTCGGCCTGATCTGGTCATCGACACACACCAACCATCTTCGTGGTATGCAGGGCGCGGACCTGGTGGTGTCGTTTCTCGGCTCGATCGTCTCCTGGCCGGTGCTGATGTTTTCCAATGTCTGCATGACCTGACGCCGATAGCCCTGAGATCGGCTGAGCGCCTGAGTATTTAGGCGGCGATGCCTGGGATAGCCGGCGGTGCAACGGAGTCGATGACAAGGACCACGGCCGGAGCCCCGGAATACCGGTGGTGTTCCATGCTCCCGGTGATAACCGAGAAGATCCCGCCAATGATGCCGAACACGATCAGCACCGCGCCGATAGCTATTCCGGCAATCGCCAACCCGCGCCCGCCTTCACCGGTCTGCTTGATCTTGTTCAGCGCGACGATGCCGAAGATGATGCCCAGGATGGGCCCGATGCCGCAGAGCCAGCCCAACAACGAGCAGACCAACGACGCGATGGCCATGCCATTGGTGCCGACGGCCGGCGGGTAACCGGGACCCGGCGGTGGCGGATAACCCGCTCCCGCAGGGGGTGGGTAGCCCGGGCCCGGTGGCGGCCGATAGCTCGGCCCCGGCGGAGGCGAATACCCTTGCCCCGGCGGGGGATACCCCGAGTCGCCCGGTGGCGGCGGATAGCTTGGCGGTTCTTCCGTCACGGACGCCTCCTCAAATCGAGTGGACCATACTCTACGCTGCGCGTCCTGCCTTGTCGCGAAGGAATTTCGGGGCTCACAAGGGGTAGCGCGAGTAGCACGCGTCCATGTTGCCGGCCACGCCGCCACGGAACGCCGCTATCCGTGTGAAGCCGGCCGGCACGCTGGTCCCGTCCGCATCGCTGGCGACCATGCGATTGGTGAGCAAGCCGGCGACGGCCTCGTCGAGATCACCGGCGGTCAACAACAACTCCTTGTGCGAGGGGGTGTCGATCGGTTCAGCCATCTTCCGGTGCACCAAACCGGTCAGGCACGCGGTCCGTAGCGCGGTCCACGGGCTCTGCATCGGCAGACCGCGTTCATGCTGTGCCGCAAGCGCGTATCTGGACATCACGATCGACAGTGCGGTGTCGTCACCTTGCGGCAAGGTGTGTTGATTCTCGTCGGACACTTTCGCCAACGCCGCCAGCCCGGCCAGGTCGACCATGATGGTGTTGGTGGCCGGGCAGTAGGACGCCGGCGGGCTGGGCTTCGCGTCGGGGCACCCGTCCGTCTTGAACGACAGCGTCGGCGGGTTCTTCGGTGAGAACACCTTGCCCAACAGCTCCATCAGCGTCGACAAGGTGTCTTCGTTGATCGGAACCTCACCCGTCTCCTGCTCGCCGTTCGGATCGGTCTGCAACGCCTTGGGCAGGTCGCCGCGGCGCTGGGCGATTTCCTGCTGGTTGATCCCCGCGCAGGCCGAAGCGCCGCTGATGAAGCCCATCTGGAAGGCACCGACCCGATCCAGGGCGGAGCCGTGCTCGTCGTCGTTCTCGGTGTCGGCATCCATCATCGGGTCACGGGTGGTGATGATCCCGGCTAACACATGGTCGAGCCCGTCGGCGGTACTCAGCGTGAAGCGCGGCGACTTGCCGGCGGCAACCCAATACAGATAGACGCCGGCGAAGCAGTCGGCCTGCTGCTCACGAACGATAGTGGGGTCCTTTTTCGTCACCAGTTTCGCCATCTGCTGCAACGCGTGTCCGAACTCGTGCGCCAGCACACCGGGGACGGACATGTCGCCGAAATAGCGTTGCGCGACAGGCATGAACACCCCGCGATCCCAGGCGATCAGGTTGCAGCGCGACGTGAAAAAGGCGTTGACGAGCTTGTACGTTTCGTTGTGGCAAACGATGGGGCTGCTCGGATCGTTGGAGTCATAAGAGACGAGTTTGGCGACGGGAAGGAAGGTTCCTTTCAGCGACGCGCTATACGTCGATTTCCAGTAGTCCTCAATGTCGTTGACCGACAGCAACGCCAACTTGTCGATCGCCCCGTTGTCAGTGTTGACCACGGTGCCGTCGTTCGCGGGACCGTTCGGGCGCGGCCCACTGGGACCGTTGGTAGCGGGAAGGTCCCCGACATGGAATGGGTCGTTGAGCATCGACAGGGCCCGCCCTTCGAGGACGGTCGTGCACCCCGCTACCACGAGCACCGCCGCTGCACAGGCAATTACCGCCTGAAGCGAACCGGTCACGGTGCGCCGGCGATAGCCGTGGCACCGACGTCGAGTTTGCCCGCGGTTCATCATGACCTACCTCATCCCGACCGGCTGCACGGCAGCATCAAAGGGTTCTCATTCTAGATCCGCTGGATGACTCCGCGGAGCGAAAATGTGAGACCCAGCAAACGCCGCTAGGGTACCCGGGTTCGATGCCGTTTGTCGTGGGGTGGGACGCCGTTGACGCCTGATATCGACTCGGCGTAGCTGCCCACGGCAAATGCCACGCCAGAGCCCATGACGGCCAATGCTTCCCGGTTGATGTTGTCGACCGTGTCCCGCGGGGTCTGGAAGTTGGGATCGAACCCGGCACCGGTCTGACCGCCCCACAGGCGAGCTTGCACAGGGGTTTTCAGCTGGGATGCGCCGGTGCTCATGCCACCGATCGGTACGCCCGCGACCATGAAGGGGTGGTAGTCGGTCCGGGTGCCCAACGGCATGTCGGCGGGCCGCTTGCCCGCCAGATTGAGATAGCCGGACAGCGTGCGCTCGATACCCGCCGACCCCGCGGGCACGTCACCGAACGCAACGCCCTGGCCGGGCGGGCCGGATTGATCGCCGTCGTCGGTGAAGAAGCCGGCGTTCGGCGAACCGAGCAGGTTGAAGTTCAGGTACATCGCGATGTCGTTGAGCTGCTCGTCGTCCAGGCCGAACACGTAATCCATGACGCCGTTGAGGCCGTCCTCGTCGGCTCCCCAGAACACGAAGCGCACCGCGTTGTTCACCGGCGCCAACGGGCCCAGCTGCAGTGCGGTTTCCAGTGTCGCGGCCACGCCGGACCCGTTGTCGTTGATGCCCGGGCCGCTGCGCGGGCCGTCGAGATGAGCACCGACCATGATCACGTCTCGCGGCGAGCCGGTCTTGGTCTGCGCCAGCACGTTTCGGGAGGTGATGTTGAGATTCTCGGCGTCCAGCACCAGCCGTACCGGCGCGGTGGCGTGCGAGAGCACGCTGCCGCCGTAGCTGCCCACGATTGCGACCGGCGTGTTCAGTTGCTTGTAGTAACCGGGGTTGAACAACGTGGGCGGGGCGCCTTGGCCGTTGGACGCGCTGACCACGACCAGCGCCGCCGCTCCCTTGGCCTTCGCGTTGTTCTGCTTGTCGACCACTGAGCAGTGCGCGTCGTCGACGACGGCGATCGCACCCGCGGGCAGCATGGCCGGGTAATCGTTCACCACGCAGCCCGACGGTTGGGTTGGCCGCACCGGTTGGCCGGTGAGGCCACCGGACGGTGTCCGGACCAGCAGCGAGGCCTGCTCCACCGAATAGCTGCTGCCGGCAATCGTCAGCGACGGCTTACCCGGCGACACCGCGTAGAGCCGGTCGAACTGCGGTGTGGCTACTTCAAACCCTTTGCTGCGCAATGCCTTCGCGACATATTCGACGCTGGCGTCGTAGCCTGGCGTCCCCTCTGCCCGGTTTCCTTTGTTGGCGTCGGCGATATCCTGCAGCGCGCGCAGGTGGACGAACATCCCGTCGGCGGTGACCTTTCCAGCCAGCGCCCGTCCGAGGTCAGGCGCGGCACCCGGCGGCCCCTGGCGCGACGACGAGCATGCCGCTGCCAGCCCGATCACCACCAAGCCCGTGCACAGCCGGCGGATCATGGTCTGGTTCATGGCTTTGCGAGCACGTGGCGGGTGCGGTCCCCGATGACGGGAACCCCGTTTCGTCCGGTGATGTCTTGGGCGTACAGAGCCACCGCGTAGGCGACGCCGGCGCCGTTGATGCCCAGCGAGACGCGGTCGATGTGATCGAGGGTGTCGGTCTTCTTGTGGTAGTTGGGATCGAACGGTTCGTCCGCGGTTCCGCCCCACAGTTTGGCTTGGTCGCCGGACTTTTTGGCTTCCGCACCGGAGAATAGGCCACCCGCCGGGATGCCGGCCAGGGTGAAGCCGTTGTAGTCGGAGCGCCCGTCGAACGAAGTGTCCTGCGCGGTCTTACCAGCGGACTTCAGGTAGGCGACCAGCGTGCGCTCGATGCCGGCCGAGCCTTCCGGCACCACCGGCTGACCACGGGTGTCCGCCGACAGGGATTGGTCTCCGTCATAGGTGAAGTAACCGGGGTTGGGCGAGGCGAGCATGTCGAAGTTGAGGTACAACGCAATGTTTTTGAGATCGTCGAGGCTAAGTGATTCGACGTAGTTGCGCGATCCGATCAATCCGAGTTCCTCGGCGCCCCAGAAACCGAAGCGCACCGCGTTGTGCACCTGTGGTGAATTACCCAGCTGCACTGCGGTTTCCAAGATCGCGGCGACGCCAGAGCCATTGTCATTGATACCCGGCCCCTCCGGCACGCTGTCCAGGTGCGCGCCCGCCATCACCACATCGGTGGGCGAGCCCGTCTTGGTCTGCGCGATGATGTTGCGGGCTTTGAAACTCTGACTGCTGGCGTTCAGCTTGATGGTCGCCGGTCCCGGCTGGACGCGCAGCAGCATTCCGACGGACTTGGTGACGCCGACCGCCGGAATCTTCACCTCGGTGTTGGGCCCGAGGGTGCCGCCCATCTGCTCCTCGTCGACGTTGTCGGCAACGATCATCGCCACGGCACCGCGCTGCGCCGCGGCGTCCTCCTTCTGCGCGAACGGGCAGGTACCGCGGTCCACCAAAGCCACCGCGCCCTTGATCGGAATGTTGTCGTAGTCCGATGCCGCACAGCCCAGGCCGTTGCCCGCCGGCACCGTCAGCAGCGGACCGCTTACCCCGTCGGGTCCCGTGCCGAGGCTGAACTCGAGCGCATGCGCTTCGACGGCCGCGCCGGCGACCGTCACTACCGGCTTGTCAGCGTGAAAGACGCGCGCCGAGAACTCGGGGGTTTGCACGTCAAAACCGCTGTGGCGCAACGTGTCCACCACATAGTCGACGCTGGCTTCATAGCCAGTCGTGCCTACCGCCCGGGTGCCATTGTTAGCGTTGGCGATGTCCTGAAGTTTTGTCAGGTGCGCCATCATCGCGTCGGCGGTGACCCTGTTGTGCAAGGTGGTGGCGAATTCGGCCGCGGCGGGGTTGCTCGGCTGCGGGGAGTCAGCCGGCCGATCCGAACAGCCGGTCAACCCGGCGGCGAGGGCGATCGCGGCGAGCATCGCCGCCGGCGTTCGTGATTTGTTCACCATCGCGCCCAAGGTTAGACGCCCTTGGCGCGTCAGCGCACTCGGCTCACCGCGGCATCGCGTCAGACATGCAGCCCGCTGAATGGGGCAACGGGAATGTTGCGCACCACAAACCAAACCGTCACCAACGACAGTGCCACCAAGGCCGCCCAGCGCTGGTGCTGCCAGCTTCTGATCCGCCGGCCGGTCACCCGGCCGTAGGTCCAGACCAGGTACGTCCACACCAACAGCACGACCGCCACCAGGCCCAATGCGTTGAACCTGGCGGCGGCCATCAGATTGCCGTGCAGCAGCGAATACAGCATGCGCAGGCTGCCGCATCCGGGACAGTCGATGCCCAGCAACGCCTTGGTGGGGCATATCGGCAGCGGGCCACCCGGGGTGGTCGGGTCACCCACCCGGGTGGCGGCACAGACCAACGTTGTGGACGCGGCGACCATCAGTGGGGCGCCGAGCCCAAGCGCGATATGCCCCTGGCGCATGACCGCGAGCGTAACCCGCGTTTAGCGCATCCCCACAAGCATTGCCGCCGCGTTCACGTCCGGCGTGCTCATGGCCGCGGCGATCGCGATGATCGCGTAGATGATGACGATGACAACCCAGGCAATGACCGACCAGATCGACCACTTCCGGGCGCTGGCGGACGCCGCCTGAGCCTCCGCGTGCAGGCCCTGCGTCCACAATCCATTGACCGAGGCGGCCTTCACGATCGCGACGATCCCGGTGATGGGGAAGCAGAACAACGTCGCCAGGATGGCCCACACCAAATAGTTATTCGGTGCTTGCCCAGCAGGCTGCTGCGGCGGGTAACCCGGAGGTGGCGGTTGTGCAGTCATGGATTCTCCAGTCACGAGAAGTTAGCTGGCGTGAAGCGGTGCTCACCCTACCCGAGCTGAGTCGCGACGGCACTAAGTACGCAAAAATCAGTTGGACGAAATCCTCGACATCGCCATCGCCGCAGCGGCGCTCCCCATCGCCGGTTCATCCGGGACGCGGACATGCCGACGAAATACATTGTGTGGGTTCCACTTCCGTTGCCAATAGGCGATTCCCCGGTCAACAACGATTGATGCCCAGGAAGACAATGTCCGGCGGAATGTATTACAGAGCCACGACATAGCCCTACGATTCGGGTAGCACACGGCTGCTCCGACAACTGTAAGGAGTCGTTGGATGTTCCCTCTGACCAATGCGCTGCACACCGCGACGGCCGCGGTGCTTGCGGGCGGCTTCGCGTTTGTGGGAGCCGCGACGGCGACGGCAGACCCCAACGCCGGCAGCGCCGCGGATATCAACACCTTGGCCGCCTCGCTGTCGAAGGGATATGGCCTCAACAACTGCACCGCCCAGTCGGTTCCCAGCGATGCGTTGGCCTACCTGCAATGCGGGCAGAGCCCCGATCCGAGCGGGCCGGTACTGGCCAAGTATTTCCTTTTCGGCAATGGCGGCAATCTGGTCAGCTCGTTCAAGGCCGTCATCGGGGGTGACAGCCTGAGCAACTGCGGCGATGCTTCCTCACCCACTCCATGGCACCAAGGCAGTTCCACCACCAACGCGGGATCGGTGGCGTGCGGGACTTTTCAGAGCCATGCCGAAATCATCTGGACCAATGACGCCAAAAACATGCTGGGCCTGATCCGCGCCTCCGGCAGCGACGTCCCGTCGCTCTACCAATGGTGGCGAAACAACGGCTGACGTTTCGAAGTTGGGCCCCAATGGGTTCCACGCTCAAGTTGAGGGAGAAATAGTGCCGGTGTAAATGGTATGCGCCGGAACGGGTTGCATAGCCGTGGTTTAGCCCTACGATAATCCTGGCAAAGACAAATGACGTCTGCGCAGCCTTCTGGGCGGTTACCCGAATGTCAGGAGTCGAGGATGTCTTACCCGACCAAAACCCTGCGCGCCGCGGCGGCCGCAGTGATCACGGCCAGTTTTTTCTGCGTCGGTACTGGCACCGCGACGGCAGACAACAACGCCACACTCTTAAGCGCACTCTCGAAGGGCTACAGCACCAGCAATTGCTCGTCGCAGGCGGTGTCCGAAGTACAAGGCTCCTTTACCGCCACCGTGGTCGCGGTGCTGCAGTGTGGGCAAAGCGCCGACTCCACCGGTCCGATGGGCGGCAAGTACTTCCTGTTCGCCAACAGCGCCGACACAGCAAGCTCGTTCACCAAGCTCATTAGCAGCGACACCCTTACCAACTGCGGAGACGCCAAGTCGCCCACCACATGGCACCAGGGCAGTTCCGACTCGGCCGGACAAGTTGCGTGCGGGACGGATTCGGGCCAGGCCGAGGTGCTCTGGACGGTCGATTCCAAGAACGTGCTGGCCTTCGTCCGCGCGTCCAACGGCGACACGGCGTCCCTGTACAAGTGGTGGCAGTCCAACGGCTGATCGTCAGAGCTGAGCTGACACCAACTCCGCGACCGCACGCATCCCCGCGCCGTTGGGATGTAGCGGTGCTGGCCGACCTGGCAGCGGCACAACATATTTGGCCGGAATAGTCGTCCACGGCTCGGCCGACCACGCGTGGTGATCGCGGCTGGCCGCGCCAGCGCCGATGACCTCGCAGCCGGTTGCCACTGCCGCGTCGGCGGTGAGTCGCTCCAGGGTGGTCGCCAGGTGGCGGCCCAGGTCGGCATCCGCATCCGAAATCGGATCTGCGGGCGAGCCCGCGGGCGGCAGTATCGTCAGGTAGTCGACCAAGAAGACCCGTGCGCGTGGAGCGCGCTCGCGGACCGCTTTTCCTACCGCACATAAGGAATCGGATAGTTCGGCCAGTGCCTGCTCGCGCGCGTCGCGGTCCAGCAGCTCGGTTATTCGCGCGCCCAGCAACGGTAGCCGCCGGGCCGGCCGCGGCAATGCCGCAGCCATCAGCAGCGGAACGTAGCCCACGTCGTTGCCGCCGATCGTGACGGTGACCAAGTCCTCCGAGCCGTCCAGCGCGGTGATCTGGGGCGGCGCATTGTGCTGGCGATCGGCCAGGAGATGGGCGGTGGTCGCACCGGAAAACGTGACGTCGACCAGTTCGAAGTTCATCCGTTCGGCGACCAGATGGGCGTAGTTGCGGGCCGACCGGCCCGACCAGCGGGGAGCGTCGGGGGCGTGCGGCTGGATCCCGGGGCCGGCAGCCATCGAACTTCCGAGCGCTACATACCGTTTCATCGGTCGGGGCTGGATGCCTGCGCCCAGAAGCGTTTCGGGATTCTCCCGGCACGTCGCGCAAGATAGCCGGCGGTCACCGCGGCAGCCATCGCTGCGGCCATCGCGGGCGGATCGGTGGCCCGGGTCACCGCGCTGGCCAAAAGCACCGCGTCACAACCCAATTCCATCGCCAACGCAGCGTCACTGGCGGTGCCGATGCCGGCGTCGAGAATCACCGGAACGCCGGCCCGAGCGACGATCATCTCGATGTTGTGCGGGTTGGTGATGCCCAAGCCGGTTCCAATCGGCGAGCCCAACGGCATCACCGCCGCGCAACCGGCGTCCTCCAGTCGGCGCGCCAGCGCCGGGTCGTCGTTGGTATAGGGCAACACGACGAATCCGTCATCGACCAGTTGTTCTGCTGCCCGGACCAATTCGACCGCATCGGGCAGCAGTGTGCGTTCGTCGGCGATCACTTCGAGTTTGACCCAGTTGGTATTGAGTGCCTCGCGGGCCAGCTGGGCGGTGAGTACCGCTTCGGCCGCGCCGCGGCACCCGGCGGTGTTGGGCAGCGGCGTGATACCCAGCCGGTTGAGCAGGTCCAGCAACCCGGTACCGCCCTCGGCGTCGACCCGGCGCATCGCGACGGTGGTCAGCTCGGTGCCCGAGGCGGTCAGCGCCTCCTGCAGTACCGCCAGACTCGTCGCTCCACCGGTTCCCATGATCAGCCGCGAGGTGAAGCTGCGGTCGGCGATCGTTAACTTGGAATCAACCACCTTGCACCGCCGTCACTATCTCGAGCCGAGCACCGTCGAAAAGCTTTGTGGTCCAACTGGACCGTGGCAGCACGGCGTCGTCCATCGCCACCGCGATGCCGCGTTCGGGAAAGCCCAGCGACTCCAGCAGCCCGGCGACGGTGGTCTGCCCGTCGACCTCGACCGCACTTTCGTTGACTACCACCATCATCAGCGGACTCCTACCGGAACAAGTTCGGACACAATCTGTTCGGCGGTCCACGGCGCCAGCAGAAAGCCCGACCGACCGTGCCCCGCGGCGACCAGAGTTCGCTCGTCCAGACGTTGCACCAGGGGCAGGTTGTCCGGGGTCATCGGCCGCAGCCCGGCGGCGCACTCGGCGAGCTCGTACTCGCCCAGCGCCGGCAGCACCGCACACGCGTCGTCGAGCAGGTCACGTACGCCGGACACCACCGGGGCCGTATCGCGGCCATGCTCGTACTGCGTCGCTCCGACCACCACCCCGTCCGTCCGCGGCACCACGTACACCTGACGCCCGTGCACCCTTGCGCGAATCACACGCTGCAGCAATGGCATACAGCCCTTTCGCCAGCGCAGCCGCAGCACTTCGCCCTTCACCGGGCGCAGAGGCAGGCCCGGCCACAGCGCCGGCGCGTCAATGCCGTTGGCGATCACCACCGCATCGCCGGAGACCCTGGACAGGTCATGCGCCGGTGGTGCCCACTGAACTCCGAGCCGTTCGCATTCGGCCGCCAGCGCGTCGAGGACCGCGCGGTTGTCCACGGCGAGTTCGGTGGGCGCCCGGAAGCCATGTCGGATGCCTTGCGCCAGAAGGGGTTCGACGTCACGCGCGGCCGGCTCCCACACCACCGGATGCCCCTGGCCGGCCAGCCAATCCGCGACCGTGCGCAGGTCGGCGACGTCGGCCCGGTCGACGGCCACCACCAGGGACTCCCGGGCGGTGACCACCTTGGGCGGCAGCCCATCCAGGTAACCGCCCTGGTGCCATAGTCGCAGCGACTCCAGGCCCAGCCGCAGTAGGCGTTCTTCGCCGGGCCAGCCTTCGCTGTGCGGGGCGAGCATGCCACCGGCGACCCAGGACGCGCCCTGCTCGCCGGTGCGGTGCACCCGCACCGACCATCCGGCCTGCGCGGCGCGGCGCGCCACTGACAGCCCGATCACTCCCCCACCGATGACGGCCAAACACCCCGCCGGTGGGCCCAACGCGTTCGTAGGCATCCTTGGCCTCCCTTCGCCGGCATGATCCGGATCAGGTGTGACGGTAAGGACAGCTCCGGTTGGTCCGGCTGTGCCCACTCTCAGCCCCGCAGAGCGCTCGGGACTCCCGTGTCTTAGTTGTTCGTGTTCTACGCTAGCGCGCTAGCGTCGCGGTGTGCACGATCCTGTTACCCGACTTAGCACCGCCAGGCTCTATCTGTGTACCGATGCGCGCCGCGAGCGCGGTGATTTGGCCCAGTTTGCCGATGCCGCGCTGGCCGGTGGGGTGGACATCATCCAGCTTCGCGACAAGGGATCGGCCGGTGAACAGCGCTTCGGCCCGCTGGAGGCCCGCGACGAGCTGGCCGCCTGCGAGATCCTCGCGGACGCGGCCCGTCGGCACGGCGCGCTGTTCGCGGTCAACGACCGCGCCGACATTGCCCGGGTCGCCGGCGCCGACGTGCTGCACCTGGGACAGGGCGACCTGCCGCCGGCCGTGGCCCGCGAGATCACCGGGCCGGACACGCTGATCGGCCTGTCCAGCCACGATTCCGACCAGGCAGCCGCGGCGGCTAGCGGGACAGCCGACTACTTCTGCGTCGGCCCGTGCTGGCCGACACCCACCAAACCTGGCCGCACCGCCCCGGGCCTGAGCCTGGTCCGCGCGGCCACCTCCCTTGCGACCGGCAAGCCGTGGTTCGCGATCGGCGGCATCGACGCGCAACGGCTGCCCGAAGTGCTCGAGGCCGGCGCCCGGCGAATCGTGGTGGTGCGCGCGATCACCGCGGCCGAAGACCCGCGGGCCGCGGCCGGCCGGCTCAGGTCAGCGCTTGTAGCAGCGAGCTGATGCGGGGACTCAGTTGCGACGGCGCCTGGTCCGCATCACCCGGCATGCACCAGACGAATACCCCGGTCTCGATCTCCAGGGTCCGCGGCAGGTGCTGGCGCCGTTCGTCGCCCTGCCCCAGCGGAACCAGCGCCGGGGCGGTGCGCAGCCGCTCCCAGCTGGCGGCGAAACCCGGATGCAGCGGCAAATCGACCACCTCGTCCTCGGCGACCCAGCGCATTTCGGCGCTTTCCCGGTTGGGCACCGTGTGCAGCAACTCGCCGGCGTCGGCGACGACGGTGGTGTAGGTCCAGTGCGTACCGGCGAGCCCGGCAACCTCGGCGGTGACCACGGTCGCCCGCACCGCGAGGCGCTCGGCGAGTAGACCGGCCTCTTCGTGCGCTTCGCGAACGGCCGTCTCCTCCGGGGTTTCGTGGCTATCCCGGGCACCGCCCGGCAATCCCCAGGTGCCGCCCTGATGACTCCACACGGCACGGTGCTGCAGCAGCACCGCGGGGGTACCGTCGGGGCGTGGGGCTCGCAGCAGCAAACCGGCGGCGCCGAATCGACCCCAGTAATGGGCGCCGCCGTCGGATATCACCCATCCGTCACCGTCGCCATGCACGCGTTCAGGATATGCAGGCGATCACCGAAATTGGGTCCGCCTCCCCCCATCTGCCCCGACATTCTCTTAGAATTCGCTTATACACGTTCGAGCAGCGCATTCCAGTGACCGAAAGATGAGGTCGTAACAGTTGTGACGGTTGAGCTGGCGCACCCGACGACCGAACCGCTGGGGTCGCGGTCGCCGGGCGAACCGGCCCACCCCCGTTGGTGGTTCATCTCGACGACCCCGGGCCGCATCCTGACGATCGGCATCGTCCTGGCCGCGCTCGGAGTCTCCAGCGCCTTCGCCACCTCGACCACCATCAACCACCGCCAGCAGGTGCTGTCCACCGTGCTCAACCACACCGAGCCGCTGTCGTTCGCGGCCGGGCGGCTCTACACCACGCTGTCGGTGGCGGATGCCGCGGCGGCCACGGCGTTCATCGCCCAAGCCGAGCCGTGGCCGGTGCGGATGCGCTACGAACAGGCCATCACCGACGCGGCGGTCGCCGTGACCCGAGCTTCGAGCGGGCTGACCGACGAGGCGCTGGTGCAGCTGCTCGGCAAGATCAATGCGGAGCTGGCGGTCTATACGGGCTTGATCGAGATAGCGCGGACCAACAACCGGGAAGGCAACCCGGTCGGGTCGTCGTACCTGTCGGAAGCGTCGGGCCTGATGCAGTCCACGATCCTGCCCGACGCGGCGCAGCTCTATCAGGCGACATCAGCGCGGGTGGACTCGGAAACCACCGCGTCCACGCACTTCCCGGCCCCGGTGATCCTCGTCGTCGCCACCACGGTGGTGTTCGGTCTGTTCTCGCATCGCTGGCTGGCCCGGCGCACCAGGCGACGAATCAATCCGGGCCTGGTAGTGGGCGCGCTCGGTATTCTCGTCATGGTGGTGTGGGTCGGAACTGCGCTAACAATCTCGACGACCGCCAGCCGTAGCGCTAAAGACACGGCGGCCGCGTCGCTCAAGACCGTCACCAACGTGGCGATCACCGCGCAGCAAGCCCGCGCCGACGAGACGCTGTCGCTGATCCGGCGCGGCGATGAGCAGATCCGCAAGCAGTCGTTCTACCAGCGCATCGACTACATGCATGAGCAGATCAACCACTACATGGCCCGCACCGATGCCGTCGACAAAGCCGATCTGCAAGGCGCCGACCAGCTGTTGGTCCGCTGGCGGCAGGCCAACGACCGGATCAACTCCTACATTTCGGTCGGTAACTACCGCGCCGCGACTCAGATCGCACTGGGTAGCGCCGAGGACGACTCGACCCCGGCGTTCGACAAGCTGGAAGATCAGTTGGGCAAGGCCATGACCCAAAGCCGTACCCACCTGCGCAACGACGTGGTCAACGCGCGCAGCGGCCTGTCCGGCGCTCAGGTGGGCGGCGTGGTGCTCAGTCTGGGTGCCGCCATCGCGGTCGCCCTGGGCCTGTGGCCGCGGCTGAAAGAGTATCGGTGATGAGCCGTCTGCCCAGGATCCGCAGGGCGTGCACCGTGCTCGCCACGGCGATCGTGCTGGCGGGTTGCGGGCGCACCGAATCGCTGACGGTGGCGACCGCGCCAACGTTGCCGCCGCCCACCCCGGTCGGCATGCAGCAACTGCCGCCGGAACCGGCACTGCCGCCCGACGCGACGAGTGAGGATTGCAACGCGACCGCCAGCCTGCGCCCCTTCGCCACCAAGCCCGAGGCCGACGCCGCGGTGGCCGACATCCGGGCCCGCGGCAGGCTGATCGTCGGGCTCGACATCGGCAGCAATCTGTTCAGCTTCCGCGACCCGATCACCGGTGAGATCACCGGTTTCGATGTCGACATCGCCGGTGAGATCGCCCGTGACATCTTCGGCGCCCCGTCACATGTCGAGTACCGGATCCTGTCGTCCGACGAACGCATCACCGCGCTGCAGCACTCCGATGTCGACATCGTCGTCAAGACGATGACCATCACCTGCGACCGCCGCAAGGAGGTTAACTTCTCCACCGTCTACCTCGATGCCAACCAGCGCATCCTGGCCCCGCGCGACTCGCCGATCGCAAAAATAACCGACTTGTCCGGCAAGCGCGTCTGCGTGGCCAGGGGTACCACGTCGTTGCACCGAATCCGGCAGATCGACCCGCCCCCGGTCATCGTCTCGGTGGTGAACTGGGCGGACTGCCTGGTGGCGATCCAACAGCGCGAGATCGACGCTGTCAGCACCGACGATTCGATTCTGGCCGGGCTGGTCGAAGAGGACCCGTATCTGCACATCGTCGGACCGAACATGGCCACCCAGCCCTACGGCATCGGGACCAACCTGGACAACACCGGGCTGGTCCGGTTCGTCAACGGCACGCTGGACCGCATCCGCCGAGACGGAACCTGGAATACGTTGTACCGCAAGTGGTTAACGGTCCTCGGCCCGGCGCCCGCCCCGCCCGTACCAAGGTATGTGGACTGATGGCAGAGGCCGAAGACGTCACCGGCTCCGAGGACTTGGAGCCCGGCACCGACGCGCCCGACGTACAGACCGGTGCGACGACGGGACGCGCGTTTGCTACCCAGGCACTCTTCCGTCCCGACTGGGACGACGATGACGATGACGACGACCTGCCGCACATCTCGCTCGGCGGCCTAGACACCGAACCGCAAGACCGCAAGACCGTGGGGACCCGGGTGCTGCCGCCCACTCGGCAGCTCGGCGGTGGGCTGGTCGAAATCCGCCGGATGCGCGACATCGACCCGGTCGAAGCCCTGATGACCAACCCGATGGTGCCGGAGGCCAAGCGGTTCTGCTGGAACTGCGGAAAACCCGTGGGCAGGTCCCGCGGCGACGGCAAGGGCGCCTCGGAGGGCAAATGCCCGTCCTGCGGTAGTCCGTATTCGTTCCTGCCCCAGCTGAGTCCCGGCGATACCGTGGCACACCAGTACGAGGTCAAGGGTTGCATTGCACACGGCGGGCTGGGCTGGGTGTACCTGGCCGTCGACCACAACGTCAACGACCGCCCGGTGGTGCTCAAAGGCCTGGTGCATTCCGGTGACGCCGAAGCTCAAGCGATCGCGATGGCCGAACGGCAGTTCCTCGCCGAGGTGGTGCACCCGCAGATCGTGCAGATCTTCAACTTCGTCGAGCACACCGACCGGCACGGTGCTCCGGTCGGCTACATCGTGATGGAGTACATCGGCGGTCAGTCGCTCAAGCGGGGCAAGAAGGACAGCAGGCTCAAAGTCGCCGAGGCCATCGCCTACCTGCTGGAAATCCTTCCCGCGCTGAGTTATCTGCACTCCATCGGCCTGGTCTACAACGACCTCAAGCCGGAGAACATCATGCTCACCGAAGAGCAGCTGAAGCTGATCGACCTGGGCGCGGTGTCGCGGGTGAACTCGTTCGGCTATCTCTACGGCACACCCGGCTACCAAGCGCCGGAGATCGTGCGCACCGGCCCGACGATCGCCACCGACGTCTATACGGTGGGGCGCACTCTGGCGGCGCTCACGTTGAATCTGCGCACCCGCAATGGCCGTTACGTGGACGGGCTGCCCGAAGACGACCCGGTGCTGTCCACCTACGACTCGTTCGGCCGGCTGCTGCGCCGCGCCATCGACCCCGACCCGCGGCGCCGCTTCGGCTCCGCCGAAGAGATGTCGGCGCAGTTGATGGGTGTGCTGCGCGAGGTGGTCGCCCAGGACTCCGGGGTGCCCCGGCCCGGCCTGTCGACGCTGTTCAGTCCGAGCCGCTCCACCTTCGGCGTGGATCTGTCGGTCGCCCACACCGACGTGTATCAGGACGGGCAGGTGCACTCCGAGAAGCTGACCGCCCGAGAGATCGTGACCGCGCTGTCGGTGCCGCTGGTCGATCCGACCGACGTCGCCGCCCCGGTGCTGCAGGCGACGGTGCTCTCCCAGCCGGTGCAGACCCTTGACTCGTTGCGTGCAGCCCGGCACGGCTCACTGTCCGCCGAAGGCATCGACGTGTCCGAGTCCGTCGAGCTGCCACTGATGGAGGTCCGCGCGCTGCTGGACCTCGGCGACGTCGCCAAGGCCACCCGCAAACTCGACGACCTGGCCGAGCGGGTGGGCTGGCGCTGGCGGCTGGTGTGGTTCCGGGCCGTTGCCGAGTTGCTCACTGGCGATTATGACTCCGCCATCAAACATTTCACCGAGGTGCTCGATTTCTTCCCCGGCGAGCCGGCCCCGAAATTGGCGTTGGCCGCCACCGGCGAACTGGCGGGCCACGTCGACGTGGACAAGTTCTACAAAACGGTGTGGCGCACCAACGACGGCGCGATCTCCGCGGCTTTCGGGTTGGCGAGATCCCTTTCGGCCGAAGGTGATCGACGGAATGCGGTGCGCACCCTCGACGAAGTGCCGGCGACTTCACGGCATTTCACCACCGCGCGGCTGACCAGTGCGGTGACGCTGCTGTCCGGCCGGTCGACCAACGAAATCAGCGAGGAGCAGATCCGCGACGCCGCCCGACGGGTCGAGGCACTGCCGCCCACCGAGCCGCGCGTCTTGCAGATCCGCGCGCTTGTGCTCGGCGGTGCGATGGACTGGCTGGAAGCCAATCAGGCCAGTACCAACCACATCCTCGGCTTCCCGTTCACCCAGCACGGGCTGCGGCTCGGCGTCGAGGCATCGCTGCGCAGCCTGGCCCGGGTGGCGCCCACCCAGCGGCATCGTTACACGCTCGTCGACATGGCCAACAACGTGCGGCCCACCAGCACGTTCTAGCTTGCTCCGAGTGTGCGTCCACGGCGCCCTGAGCGCACACTTAAAACCCCTGGCGCACAGTCGATGCGGCTAGCGCGGCACGGACCCGACGCAGGACATTAGCGGGCCGGTCCTCCGCGACAACCCGGACGACGATCCAGCCCATCTGCTCGAGCATCTCGAGACGCCGAATGTCTTTGACGTATTGCCGGCGATTCGCGCGATGTTGGTCGCCGTCGTACTCCACGGCGACCAAGCGGTCCTCCCATCCCAGGTCCAGGTAGGCGACCGGCATCCCGTCCAGGCCGAGCACGGGTAGCTGTGTCTGCGGCCGAGGCAGGCCCGCATCGATGAGCAGCAGCCGCAGGTAGCTCTCCCTCGGCGACTGAGCACCCCCGTCCATCAGTTCCAGCGCCGCCTCCAGGCGACGAATTCCGGGTGAACGCGGGTGGCACGCGACGATCCTCAACACGTCGTCTACCTTGACGCCCGTTGCCCGAGCTAGCGCGTCAAGTCGTGCGACCGCCGAGTGCACAGCCCCACGCCGGCCGATATCGAACGCGGTTCGCTCCGGAGTGGTGACGTTGAGCCCGTCGATGAGCTGTATTTCGTTGTCCAGCAACGTCTCGCGCCGCGTCAGCCGCGAACCATGCAAGGCCGCGGCGGCCGCTCCCGCGATGGTTCCGCGGCGTTTAGACCACAGCCACGCCGCGATGATGCGCCGTTCCAGCGATATCTCGGCGTCCTGCGATAAGTAGACATTCGGAAGCAGCGCGCGGTAGTGCGTGCGTAGTTGATGGCGGCTCAACGCGCCGCGCACTAGCGCCTCGCTCCCAATGAACGGTTTTCCCAGGTACGGCATTAGCGAACACTCGCACGTTCAGGCCGGACGTGATTTCATCTATCCACAGCTCACCGAGTGTGCGTGCTGGGCGCCGTAGGCGCGCATTCCAAGCCGTCAGCGCACAATCGACGCGCAGTCGCGGGCGATCGCGAGTTCTTCATTGGTCGGGACCACCAGCACCGTGATCGTCGAATCATCGGCGGAAATCCGCTGTGCGCCTTTGCCTCCAGCCAGATTGCGGCTTTCGTCGAGAACCACCCCCAGCTGCTCCAGCCCCGCCAGCGCGTCGCGGCGCACCGCGGCATCATTCTCACCCACCCCGGCGGTGAAGCTGATCACGTCGGTGTGCCTCAGCACGGCCAGGTAGGCACCGATGTACTTGCGCAACCGGTGGATGAACACGTCGTACGCCAATTGTGCTGAACTGTCGCCCGATTCGATCATCGAGCGCAGTCTGCGGAAGTCGCGCTCTCCGGCCAGACCCCAGACCCCCGACTGGTTGTTGAGCATGGACTCGATCGCGTCCACGTCCATGTTGGCGGTGCGCCACAGGTAGCTGATGACGCCGGGGTCGATGTCGCCGCTGCGAGTGCCCATCACCAGGCCCTCCAGCGGAGTCAGACCCATCGACGTGTCGACCGGCCGGCCGGCGCCGATCGCCGATGCCGAAGCGCCATTGCCCAAGTGCAGCACGATTTGATTCAGGCTGTCCAGCGACCTGCCCAGGAATGCGGCGGCCTGCTCACTGACGTACCGATGCGACGTGCCGTGAAATCCGTAGCGGCGTATCTGGTATCGCTGCGCCAGCTCCCGATTCATCGCGTACGTCGCGGCCGCCGCGGGCAGGTTGTGAAAGAAGGCCGTATCGAACACGGCAACGTGCGCGACGTCGGGCAGCAGCTTTCGTGCCACCTTGATGCCTTGGACCGCGGGCGGATTATGCAGCGGAGCAAGCGCTGACAGCTTCTCGAGGTCGGCAATTCGCTCGTCGTCGAGCAGCGTCGGACGGTAAAACGCCTCGCCCCCGTGTACGACTCGGTGTCCGACCGCCAATAGCCCTCCCGACCTCAGGTCTATGCCGTCCTCGGCCAACTGCTGGAACGCGAGACGCAACGCCTCCTCATGGTCGGCGGCCCGCCCCGACGGCTCGCTGATCTCCCCGATGACGCCACCCGCCAGCGCGTCACCCGAATCGGGTTTCACCAGCTGAAATTTCAGTGATGACGAGCCGGAGTTGATGACGAGCACAGTGCCCTCAGCCACGCTCGACCCCCTGCGCCTGGATGGCGGTGATCGCGATGGTGTTGACGATGTCTTCGACCAGCGCGCCGCGAGACAGATCGTTCACCGGTTTGCGTAAGCCCTGCAGCACCGGGCCGATCGCGATTGCCCCCGCGCTGCGCTGCACCGCCTTATAGGTGTTATTGCCGGTGTTGAGGTCGGGAAAGATCAGCACCGTGGCGTGACCCGCCACCGCCGAGTCGCGCAGCTTGGTGGCGGCCACCGAGGGTTCTATCGCGGCGTCGTACTGGATCGGCCCCTCGACCAATAGCTGCGGATCCCGGGCACGCACCAATTCCGTTGCTTTCCTTACCTTGTCGACGTCGGCTCCGGTTCCGGAGTCGCCGGTGGAATAGGACAGCATCGCTACTTTTGGCTCGATGCCGAACTGCGCGGCGGTGCGCGCCGAGCTGATCGCGATGTCGGCCAGCTGTTCGGGCGTGGGATCCGGGACGATCGCGCAGTCACCGTAGGCCAGCACCCGATCCGGCAGGCACATCAAGAAAATGCTGGACACTGTCGAGACGTCCGGGACGGTCCGGATGATCTCGAACGCCGGGCGGACCGTGTGGGCGGTGGTGTGGGCGGCGCCGGACACCATGCCGTCGACCATGCCGTTGTGCACCAGCATGGTCCCGAAATACGAGACGTCGTGCATGGTCTCGTGCGCCTGCTCGACGGTGATGCCCTTCGTCTTGCGCAGTTCGGCGTACTGCGCAGCGAACTGGCTGCACAGTTCTTCGTCGCGCGGGTCGATTATTGTCGCGTCGTCTAGATCGACGCCGAGTTCCGCAGAGCGCAAACGAATTTGAGCCTCTTCGCCCAGAACGGTCAGGTCGGCGATGCAGCGCTTCAACACCCGCCCGGCGGCCTTGAGGATCCGGTCGTCGTTGCCTTCGGGAAGCACGATGTGCTTGCGATTCATCCGCGCCTGCTGCGTGAGCCGGTGGGTGAACATCTGCGGGGTCGTCACGGTTGGAATCGGAATAGCCAGCTGTGTAATCAGATCCGCGACGTCCATGTGGCTGTTCACCAGCTCGACGGCGGTGTCGATCTTGCGGTGCGAGCTGGCGGTGACCCGGCCCCGGGCCGCGGCGACCGCGCTGGCCGTGTCGTAGGTGCCCAGCGAGGTGGCGATGATCGGCAGCCGCAGCCGCAGGCCGGACACCAGCGCCGAGATGGACGGATGCAGGTCGAAGCCGCCGTTGAGGATCAGGCAGCACAGCGACGGAAACCCTTCGGCCGCATGGGCACTCGCGACGGCCAGCACCACATCCGAGCGGTCACCAGGCGTGATCACCGCCATGCCGTCGCGCAGTCGCTCCAGCACGTGGTCCGCGGTCATCCCGGCCACCAGCACGCCCATCGCCTCGCGTCCGACCAGCTCGGCATCGCCGCTGACTAGCGTCCCGTGCACGGCCTCCTGCAACTCGGCCACCGTCGGTGCCAGCAGCAGCGGCTCGTCGGGCAGCACATAGCCGGGGGTCGTGAACATGTGCAGCGCTTCGGCAACGGCGCCCACTTCGGCCGGGTCACACCGGTTGGCGACCACCGCCGCGGCGTGGGCGCGCTGCGCGGCGAGCTCGGCCAGACACACCTCGACGACCCCGGCGACCTGATCGGCCGTGCGGCCCTTGGCCCGCACCGCCAGCAGCACCGGCGCGCCGAGATTGACCGCGATGCGCGCATTCACCGACAGTTCGGCGGGACCCGTGACATCGGTGTAGTCGCTGCCAACGATCACTACCGCGTCGCATGCCTGTGCCATCGCGTGATACGCGTCGACGATGCTGGCGATCGCGGCATCGGTATCGGCATGGATTTCTTGGTAGGTGACGCCCACGCACTGCTCGTAGGACTGGCCCGCGGTGGTACGGGTCAGCAGCAACTCCAGGATGTAGTCGCGATCCTCTCCGAGCCGGGTAATCGGCCGGAACACACCGACTTTGGCGACCGTCGCCGTCAATCGGTTGAGCAGCCCGAGCGCGATCGTCGACTTGCCGGTCTCTGGCTCGGGCGCCGCGATGTAGATCCCCGACGCAGCTCGAGCGGTATCAGCCAAGTCGCCGCAGCCTGGGCGCCAGATGCTTTTCGAACAGCTCCAGGAACCGGCGCTGGTCGTGACCGGGCGCGTGGAACACCAGGTGGTTCAGGCCCCAGTCGACATAGTCCTTGACCTTGGCGACGGCCTCGTCGGGATCCGACGCCACGATCCAGCGCTTGGTGATCTGCTCGATTGGCAGTGCGTCGGCAGCCTTCTCCATCTCGATCGGATCGTCGATGGAGTGCTTCTGCTCGGCGGTCAGCGATAGCGGCGCCCAGAACCGGGTGTTCTCGCGGGCCAATTCGGGGTCGGTGTCGTAGGAGATTTTGATCTCGATCATCCTGTCGACGTCTTGCGGGTTCTTGCCCGCCGCTTCGGCACCCTCGCGCATCGCGGGGATCAGCTTGTCCTTATAGAGCTCCTCGCCCTTGCCGGAAGTGCAGATGAACCCATCGCCCGCGCGCCCGGCGTACTTGGCCACCTGCGGTCCGCCCGCGGCGATGTAGATCGGGATACCGCCCTCGGGAACGTCGTAGATCGAGGCGCCCTTGGTCTTGTAGTACTCGCCCTCGAAGTCGACGCGGTCGCCGAGCCACAGTTCGCGCATCAGCCGCACCGACTCGCGCAGCCGCGCGTAGCGCTCTTTGAAGTCCGGCCACTCGCCCTCGTAGCCGGTGGCGATCTCGTTGAGGGCTTCGCCGGTGCCAACGCCCAGGAAGATGCGGTTCGGGTACAGGCAGCCCATCGTGGCGAAGGCTTGGGCGATGACGGCGGGGTTGTACCGGAAGGTCGGGGTGAGCACCGACGTGCCCAGCACGAGCCGCTTGGTGCGCTCGCCAACCGCAGTCATCCAGGCCAGCGAGAAGGGAGCATGTCCGCCCTTGTGCCGCCACGGCTGGAAGTGGTCACTGACGGTGGCGCTGTCCATGCCGTGCGCTTCGGCGGCAACCGCCAGTTCCACCAGCTCGCGCGGTGCAAATTGTTCCGCAGACGCTTTGTATCCAAGTTTCAGTTCAGCCACCCGTTCTTTCTACTCCTACAGTGTTGGGCATGGCTGCAGCGCCAACACTTGTTCAAGTCACCGACACCGTGCACCTCGCTCAGGGTGAGGCGGTCAACTGGACGCTGGTCACCGACGACACTGGCGTGATGCTGATCGACGCCGGCTATCCCGGCGACCGGGAGGCCGTGCTGGCCTCGCTGAAGGAGCTCGGCTACGGCGCCGGCGACGTGCGCGCCATCCTGCTGACGCACGCGCACATCGACCATCTGGGCTCAGCGATCTGGTTCGCCAGCGAGCACGGCACGCCGGTCTATTGCCACGCCGACGAGGTCGGCCACGCCAAGCGCGAGTACCTGGAACAGGTCTCGGTCATCGATCTCGCGCTGCGAATTTGGCGGCCCCGGTGGGCGGTGTGGACCGCCCACGTGGTGCGCAGCGGCGGGTTGATCCGCGATGGAATCCCGACCACCACGCCGCTGACGCCCGAAGTTGCCGCGACACTGCCGGGCCACCCGAGGCCCGTTTTCAGCCCCGGCCACACTGGAGGTCACTGCTCGTACCTGGTTGACGGCGTGCTGGCCAGCGGCGATGCGCTGATCACCGGGCACCCGCTGATTCGCCACGACGGGCCACAATTGCTGCCGGCGATCTTCAGCTACAGCCAGGAGAACTGCATCCGAACCCTGTCCGCGCTGGCCCTGCTGGAAACAGAAGTCCTGGCACCGGGTCACGGCCCGCTGTGGCGCGGCCCGATCCGCGAAGCGACAAATGCCGCACTGGAAAAAGCAGGCGCATTGTGACAGTTGCCAAGTCGATCGCGTTGTTCATCTTGGCGGCGCTGTTCGAGATCGGCGGCGCCTGGTTGGTGTGGCAGGGAATGCGTGAACATCGCGGCTGGATGTGGGTGGGCTGGGGCATCATCGCATTGGGCGCCTACGGCTTTGTCGCCACCTTGCAACCCGACGCCCATTTCGGTCGCATCCTGGCCGCGTACGGCGGTATCTTCGTGGCTGGCTCGCTGTTGTGGGGCATGGGTTTCGACGGCTTTCGCCCAGACCGGTGGGATGTCACCGGTGCGCTGATCTGTCTGCTGGGCGTGGCCGTCATCATGTATGCGCCGCGAACTCACTGAGCCCCAAATGATCTCGCAATGTCTCGCCGGTGTACTCGGAGCGGAACGCGCCACGCTCCTGCAGTAACGGCACCACCCGGTCGACGAACTCGTCGAGACCGTGCGGCGTCAGGTGCGGCACCAGGATGAACCCGTCGCAGGCATCGGCCTGGATATATTCGTCGATCTCGTCGGCGATCCGGGTGGCTGTGCCGATGAACTGCTCCCGGCTGGTGACGGCGATGATCAGCTCACGGATCGACAACTTCTCAGCCTTGGCACGTTCGCGCCAACCGCCCGCCACCGCGACCGGGTCGACGTGACGGACCCGGCCCTGGGTGATATCGCTGTCCACGACCGGATCGAATTCGGGCAGCGGGCCGTCCGGGTCGTAGTCGGAGAGCTCACGACCCCACACCTGCTCCAGCATCGCGATCGCTGTGGCACCGCTGACCTGCTGATAGCGAATGTGGCGCGCCCTATCCTGCGCCTCGCCCTCGGTGTCGCCGAGAACGAAGGTCGCAGCCGGAAAAACCTTGAGCTGGTTGGGGTCTCGACCGGCGTCGTGTGCGCGGCCCTTGACGTCGGCGTAGTAGCGCTGGCCATCCTCCAGGGAGCCATGCAGGGTGAACAATGCGTCGGCATATCACGCGCCGAAGGAGCGGCCGTCGGCGGAGTCGCCGGCCTGCAGCAGGATCGGATGACCCTGCGGCCCCACTGGCAGCGTCGCGAACCCCCGCACGTTGAAGTCCGGTCCCTCGTGCTCGACCGCGTGAATCCCGGAAGGGTCTATGTACGTATCGCTTTCGATATCGGCCAGCACTGCTTCAGGTGCCCAGCTGTCCCAGAATCGGCGTGCGACGGTGAGGAACTCCTCGGCCCGTCGGTAGCGGTCGGCATGGTTCAGGAAGCCGCCGCGCCGGAAGTTGGCTCCGGTGAAGGCGTCCGACGACGTGACGATGTTCCAGCCGGCGCGGCCGCCGGACAGGTGATCAAGAGTAGCGAATTGCCTTGCCACTTCAAATGGTTCGTTGAATGTCGTGTTGATCGTACCGGTCAGGCCGATCCGGTCGGTGACGCCCGCCAGGGCCGCCAGCACGGTGAAGGTATCCGGTCGCCCCACCACGTCGAGGTCGTAGATCCGGCCGCGGTGCTCACGCAGTCGCAACCCTTCGGCCAGGAAGAAGAAGTCGAACAGCCCCCGCTCGGCAGTGCGAGCGAGGTGGACGAACGAGTCGAATTCGATCTGGCTGCCCGAGGTGGGATCGGTCCACACCGTGGTGTTGTTGACACCAGGGAAGTGAGCGGCCAGGTGAATCGGCTTGCGGTGCTTACCCTCTCGTGTGCTCACTCGTTCAACCCCCACTTCTGCGCGATCAGCTCGTGCGACCGCAGCCGGTCCTCGTGGCGGTGAGTCACCGAGGTCACGACGAGTTCGTCGGCTCCGGTGACCCGCTGCAGGGCTCGCAATCGCTGCGCGACCTCGTCCGGATTTCCGACGAATTGCGTTGCTAATCGGTCATTTACCACCGCCAGCTGCTCTTCGGTCAGCGGCGGCAAGTCATCTGGATCGGGATAGGGCATGGCACCCAAACCGGTTCGGATCGAGTACACCCAATGGCCGTAGCCCGCGGCCAACCGTCGTGCAGTATCGCTATCGTCTGCGACCACAATGTCGGCGGACACCACCACATACGGCTTCGCTAGCGCAGCCGATGGCACGAACGTGTCGCGGTAGGCCTCAATCGCCTCCAGCGCGGTCGCCGGCGTGATGTGATAACTGGCCACGAACGGCAATCCCAACGCACCGGCAACCCGCGCGCTTTGCCCCCTGGTACTACCAAAGATCCACGGCCGCAGCCCACTTCCTTCGCCGGGAACCGCATGCAGATCGAACTTGCCGATGTGATACGTGCCATCGAGGAGCGCCAGAATGTCTGCGAGCTGCTCGGCGAAGTTCGGCGATACCGCCTCCGGCTGCTGCAGAATTCCCATGGTCGACTGCAACTGTTCGAGGTCGAGCAGCCCGCGCAGGTCGAACGGCGTCGGAACCACCACGCCGTCCACCTCGTGCCACACCCGCGGCGGCCGCGATTCTCTCGGCTTTTTCGGTTTGCTCTCGTCGGAGCGGCGTTGCCCGGACCGACCGACGCCGAGATCGATGCGTCCGGGATAGAACGCATCGAGCATGCCGAAACTCTCGACCACCGCGATGGCGGTGGTGTATCCCAGCTGTACCGCCGCGGCGCCCACCCGAATCGTGTTGGTAGCGGCCGCGATCTGCCCGATCAGCACTGCCGGCGCGGCACTGGCGACAGCGACGAAGTGGTGCTCGGCGATCCAGTACCGCCGATAGCCCCACCGCTCGGCATGCTGGGCCAGGTCGATGGTGTTGCGCAACGCCGTCGCCGGGTCGCTGCCGGCACTCACCGGCGCCAGATCCAGGATCGAAAGCGGCGTCATCGCGTGACCGCCGAGTATCGGTTGGGAACCAACGGCAATCCAAGCCGGGCGCGCAGCGTTTCGCCATCTTGATAGCCGGTGCGGAAATGCCCGGCCCGCTGCAAAAGCGGAACCACCTCGTCGACGATCACCGGCAGATCGGTGGCGTTGATGGCCGGTCGCAACCGTGCGCCGTCGATGCCCAGGCGCCGCCACTTTTGCAGCAGGTCCACCAATTCCGTTGGCCCCCCGGTGAAGTTGAGGGCATCGGAGCGGGGATCGCCCACACCGCCGAACGACACCAGCACGTCGGCATAGACCTTCAGCCCAGCACCGCCCGCCGCGCGGACCTCGTCCAGAATACGGCGAACCGCAGCTTCGTCGTGGGGTGTTATGAACACCAGATCAGCACTGGCAGCCGCGAATTCATACACCGGTCCCAGGTGGGCCAGCGCCGCCACCACCGGTTGGCCCTGCGGCGGACGGGGCGTGATCGACGGGCCCTTGATCGAGAAGAACTTTCCGGTGAAGTCGATGTAATGCAGCTTGTCGATGTCGACGTAGCGGCCGGTCGTCACGTCGCGGATGATCGCGTCGTCCTCCCAGCTGTCCCAGAGCCGGCGCACCACGTCGACATAGTCGACGGCCTCCTCGAAGAGGCCCTCCGGCGAACCGTCGCGGCGGCCGAATAAAGCCGCTTCATGCGTGGTCGAGCTGACGCGAGGCTGCCATCCGGCCCGGCCGCGCGAGACATAATCAAGCGTGGCAATGGATTTGGAGATATGGAATGGCTCGGTATGCGTCACCGTCGCGACCGGAATCAAACCGATGTGACGTGTCACCGGCGCGATACGGGCGGCAACCAGCGCGGCGTCGCCGCGACCGGCCAGCCGCCTCGGGTCGATTCGCTCGCGGCGGCCGGGCTGCGGCATCAAGCTGTCGTCGATGGTGAGGAAGTCGAGCAGGCCGCGCTCGGCGGTGGCCGCGAGCCCGGCCCAATAGCTTCCGCTGAGTGCCGATGGTGTGTGGGGATCGGAGGCCAGTGTGGCCCGCCACGCCTGGGGGTCCCAGCCGTATCCGTCCAGCGCGACGCCCAGACCCAGTTGCTGCCCGGTCATGTGAGCCACTTCTGGAACGCGATCGGGAAAACGGGGCCTTCAGACGGCAGCGGCTCGTCCAACCGGGTGTATCCGGTGGCCTGATACAGCTCCTCGGCCTCGGGCTGGCGGTTGCCGGTCATCAGATAGACCTTGCGGTAGCCGCGCGCCGCGATCTCGGCTTCCAGCTCGGCCAGCAGTGCCATTGCGTATCCACGGCGGCGATGCGCGCTGTCGGTCCAGATTCTCTTGAGCTCGGCCGTCTCGGCGTCAACGCGCCGAAAGCCGCCGCCGGTAACCGGGCGGCCGTCCAGTAGACCAATCAACATGCCCCCGTCCGGTGGCGCGAACTCGTCGGAGGGGTTGTCCTTGAGCCACGCCAACACCGTTGGTGCTGCGCTGTCGTAGCGCTGCGCGTACTCCTCGGCCAGCTCCACCAGCAACGGCTGCGCCAACGCGTCGTCCAACGCGACCTTCACGAACCGGAGCGCGGTCTTGGACACCACCTCACCTCTAACGCCTATCAGGCGGATGCATTCCGGCCGCGTCGCGCCCCGGGCCCGGCCGATCGCGTTGCGGTGACATATCGGGGCGTAATCGCGTAGTCATCGGGGGTGCCCCGCCATCGGGTGCCCATTCCAATCGCGGTGAACAAATCGGCAGCGTTTCTTTCGACGGCCTGCCAACCGTGATCCGCCAGAGACCGCGGGACAGCGCGGTATTCGCCTGGGTACGTCAGTCCGGCCAGATCGACGTCGAGACCGAATTGCCGCCAGGTATCGACGAACGACTGCGCAGCTTCGAGCTGAAATGGGCTCCGGGTGGGCAGGTGATCGCCGGCGAAGCGACTGCCCGGCGCACTGGCCGCCGAGACGTCGTGCAGCAACCGGTTCTGTTCGTCGGGGGGCAAGAACCCGATCAATAACGTCTCCGCAATCCACACCGTGGGCTCGGCGGCGTCGAAACCCACCCGCTGCAGAGCCGTCAGCCAATCTCGCCGCAGATCGACGCCGACCGCACGGCGGTTCGCGGTCAGCTCGGCGCCCAGCCGGCGCAACACGGCGGTCTTGAAATCGATCACGTCCGGCTGATCGATCTCATACACCGTCGTACCGGACGGCCACCACATCCGATATGGCCGGGTATCCAGACCGGAGGCCAGGATCACCACTTGGCGAATGCCCCCGCGACCGGCGGCGGCCAGGAATTCGTCCAGAAACCGGGTGTGCACCCCCAGCAAGGTGATGAGCCCGCTGATGATGGCGTTATCGCCGCCGTCGTCCGCATACCGCTGGTCGTCCAGCATCCGGGCGAAGTACTGCACCCCCGCGGCGCGCACCAACTGCTCGGCGAGCGGGTCGTTGATCAGCCCCCTGCTGGTGGCCAGCGCCCTCGCGACCGCCCCGAATGTCGCGGTCATGCCGACGCCGCTGTCGGGGCCCCACGTGTCGTCGTCGGTCCGCGCCATCGGCGGGTCAGACGTTGGAGCGGCGCCGCAGGGTCAGCCCGACGGCGACTCGCCAGCCAACCAAGAGCAGCGCAGTGAACACCGACGCCACCAGCAGGAAACCCGGTGTTACAGCTGCGGAGGTGACCCTGCGCAACAACATGCCGATCGCTACCGTGCACACCCAGACGATCAGACCGGTGGGAACCACCGCGGTGGGCCGTTGCCAAGCTCGGGAGAGTAACCATCCGACGACGGTTCCGGTGAGAAACGGCCAGACTGTCGTAGCGAGGCCGACAATCGTGATGCCTTCGGCGTGGCTGCTCCGTCCGATCGCGCAGAACACCAGGACGCTCACCACGTCTGCACTGAGCCACCCCAACCGCTGCATGCAGCGAGAGTACCCAAAGGTGGCAAGCTGACGTCCATGAGCATTCACAAACCTCCCGCGTTCAACCGAGACGACCCCTTGGCCTGGATGCCTCGCTGTCCAGCGATGAGATCGCGGTGCGCGACACGGTCAGAAAGTTCTGCGCCGAGCACATCAACCCGCACATCGCGGAATGGTTCGAGGTCGGCGACCTGCCGGTGCGCCAACTCGGCAAGGAGTTCGGCCAGCTCGGGCTGCTCGGCATGCATCTGGACGGGTATGGATGCGGCGGTGCTTCGTCGGTGCACTACGGGCTGGCCTGTATCGAGCTCGAAGCCGCCGACTCCGGGGTGCGGTCGATGGTCTCGGTGCAGGGATCGCTGGCGATGTTCGCGATCTGGAACTTCGGCTCCGAGGAGCAAAAGCAGCAGTGGCTTCCCGGCATGGCCGCCGGCGAACTGCTCGGCTGTTTCGGGCTCACCGAACCCGACGCCGGGTCCGACCCCGCCACGATGAAAACCCATGCGCGACAAGATGGTTCGGACTGGGTGCTCAACGGGCGCAAAATGTGGATCACCAACGGGTCGGTCGCCGACGTCGCGATCGTGTGGGCCAACACCGACGACGGGATTCGCGGATTCATCGTGCCCACCCGCACCGCGGGTTTCACCGCCAACACGATTCACCACAAGCTGTCGCTGCGCGCCTCGATCACCAGCGAGCTGGTGCTCGACGACGTGCGGCTACCCGCCGACGCGATGCTGCCCGAAGCCAAGGGTCTGCGTGGGCCGTTGTCGTGCCTGTCCGAGGCGCGCTACGGCATCGCCTGGGGTTCGATGGGAGCGGCACGCACGGCGTGGCAGGCCGCGCTCGAGTATGCGACGCAGCGCACTCAGTTCGGCCGGCCGATCGCGGGATTCCAGTTGACCCAGGCGAAACTCGTCGACATGGCCGTCGAATTGCACAAGGGGCAGCTGCTGTCGCTGCACCTCGGGCGTCTCAAGGACACCGTCGGGCTGCGCCCCGAACAGGTCAGCTTCGGCAAGCTCAACAACACCCGCGAGGCGATCAAGATCTGTCGGACCGCTCGAACCATATTGGGCGGCAACGGGATATCGCTGGAATACCCGGTCATCCGGCACATGGTCAACCTGGAGTCGGTGCTGACCTACGAAGGCACCCCGGAGATGCATCAGCTGGTGCTCGGCCAGGCTTTCACCGGTAGCGACGCCTTCCGCTGACAGCAGCACCCGACGGCGGGACGGCTGATACCTCCGGCCGCAGACCCGCCACATCCTGCACTCGTTGGTCGACGGGTAGCACACCTGGCTGCAAGACTCAGGCATGCGGTTGTTGCGCTGGGTCGCGTGTCTGGTCATTGCTTCGGTGATGCTTGGCTGCGGGCATCAGTCGCCACCGACGGCCTCGCAAGCGAACTCCGCCGACAAGTCAAGGTCCGACGCCGTGATGCGGGTGGTGCAGACCTTCATGACGCAGGCGCACCTGAAGGCCGCGATCATTCGCGTCACGGTGGACGGCAAGGAAGTCGTCACCCAGGCCATCGGCGACTCGATGACCGGAGTGCCGGCCACCACCGACATGCACTTCCGCAACGGCGCGGTCGCGATCTCCTACGTGTCGACGCTGCTGCTCAAGCTGGTCGACGAAAAAAAGCTGAGCCTCGACGACTGGTTGTCGAATTGGCTGCCCGACTTCCCCAACGCCGGGCGCGTGACGCTGGGGCAGCTGGCACAGATGACGGCCGGTTACCCCGACTACGTCATCGGAAATGATCAGTTCGACAATCAGATATACGCAAATCCGTTCCAGCAGACGACAACTCAAGATATTCTCACCCAGATCTCCGGGCGCCCGCTGCTCTACGACCCGGGAACGAACTGGAATTACGCGCACACCGACTACGTGCTGCTGGGGCTGGCGCTGGAGAAGGCCACCGGTCAGGACATGCCCACGCTGCTGGGCAACGAGGTACTGGGCCCGCTGGGCCTGAAATCCACCACGAACTCCGATACACCCGAAATACCCTGGCCCGTCCTGCATACCTTCAGCTCCGAGCGGCGCAAGGCTCTCAAAATCCCTGCCGGGACACCGTTCTACGAAGAGTCCACGTACTGGAACCCGTCCTGGACCATCACCCATGGCGCCATTCAGACCACCAACATCTTCGACATGGAAGCCACCGCTGTCGGGGTCGGCTCGGGCAAGCTGCTCTCGGCGGACTCGTACAAGAAGATGGTGTCGACCGCGCTGCGCGGCAAGACGCACACCCAACCGGGCTGCCCGACTTGCTTCGACCAAAACGAGGGCTACACCTACGGTCTGGGAATCATCACCTCGGGCGATTGGCTGCTGCAGAATCCGTTGTTCTCCGGGTGCGCGGGTGTCGAGGCCTACCTGCCGGCCCAGAAGATCGCGATCGCCGTCGCGGTTACCTACGCTCCGGAGGCGTTCGACGACCAGGGCAACTACAGTAACCAGGCCGACATACTGTTCCGCAAGATCGGTGCGGTGGTGGCTCCAAACGCTGCCCCACCGATGCCGCCGGGGAGATGAGCGAAGGAGATCTGAGTATGCGGATTCGAATCATCGCTGCGTGCACGCTGGCACTGGGCGCGTTGGCCGTGCCTACCGCCGTCGCCGATCCCACCGGCACGCTGCCACCGATGACGGCCACCAACGGCGGGCCCATCATCGGCGGCGGAGGCGCCGCGTCGCAGATGTCGCAGCAACTCAAGAGCCTCAACGATCCCAACGTCCAGGAAGTCGACGGACCGGATGCGGCTCAATTCATCGCTGCCGCAGCTGGTATCAGCGATCGCGACCTCGCCTTACCTTTCATGGCGCTGCAGCGTGCGCTGGCGTGCCAGAAGGACAACGCCGGATTCGGGGCGCGCGCCTACCGCCGCAATGACGGTAAATGGGGAGGCGCCATGCTGGTGATCGCCAAGAGCGCTTACCCGGACGTCGTCGCGATGAAGGCTTGCGAGATGTCCAATTGGCGCAGGCCGTCGATGGGCAGCCCCACGCAAATGTGCAACAGCGGATGGGCTTATCCCCCACAGACATTCGACAACAAGGGGGGCGACTTCAGCGTGTTGCTCGCCGGAACCAACTCGGACTTCTGCACGGCGTTGAACGGGAACTACAAGGGCACCGCATCCGTGTGGCCGTGAGCGGGCTCAGCAGCCGTTAGCAGCTAGTCGTCGATGTGCGTCGGTGGGTCGTTGAAGGCAAGGCCCCACGGGTGCTGGTCGGGACCCAGCGTCTGACAGTCCGTGTTGGTGACGGAAACGGGGGAACCGTCACGTCCGCCAGTGGGCGGGAAAACCACGCAACGCTGCCAGGTGCCGTCGGGCTGGACGGGGCCATCGCACTTGCTGATAGCAACTCCGCCCAACTGGCAAGCGGCATTGGCCGGGGGCGCGGAGGCGATCAGCGCGCCGGCGATCAGCGTGGCAGCCAGTCCTGGAACGATGAATTGCTTCATGCTCAATTGAGACTACCGCTCGTTGGAGGCCGCAAGCCTCATCAATGGCGATAACACGGATTTCTCCGTGGACGAAACCCCCCGTGGGCGAGCCACGCTCCCACAGCCCGATCGCCTCACGCGGGCACGTTACGGCAAGCTCGGCAACTAATTTCGGTCGCCAACCGCGCTCCGATTGCCGCCAGTTGATCGACGCGGGCCAGGGTAAGCGGGGTAACCACGACGACCCGTGGGTCATGCCGGCTACGTCGGTCGTCGCTACGAAATGACCCGCACACGAAATCTTTTCGAGAAAATGAACGCGAAAGATGTTGGTAGACAATTGAAAACGGAAGTTGTCATATCTTGTACACAGTTAGCCTAAGTAAGATTATTGGTATGAAGAACTTCGCAAGCGTTGCAGCAACAGCCATGGTGGCCGCGGGTTTCGGGTTGGCTGGATTAGGTTCTGCAAGCCCAGCTCGGGCCGACCCGGGACCACCCCCGCATTGGTGTCCCGGGGATGCCTGGGACCCCGGATGGGGTCCGGCTCCGATCAACTGCCGAGACGACTGGAACACCCTGGTGACGCCCGACCCCGGCGTTGTGCCCTACCCGCCGGGATACCACCACGCTCACCCCGGCGGACCTGGATACCCTGACCACCCCGGCAGACCAGGCGGACCAGGCGGACCAGGCGGACCCGGCGGACCTGACCATCCCGGCGGACCAGGCGGACCAGGCGGCAGCACCCCTGGCGGTGGCGGCAGCACCGGAGGCGGCAGCACCGGCGGTGGCGGCGGCGGAGGCGGCGGCGGAGGCGGAAGCACCGGAGGCGGAGGCGGCAGCACCGGCGGCGCTCGCTAATCCGAACGTCAACGCAGGCAGCGGTCGCGGCGACGTTCCGCGACCGCTGCCTGCGTGAGCCCGGGGGCCGACCCGGCGAACGCGCGACGTCAGGCGAGGCAAAGTCATAGGGTGGGTATGCGCTGCGAAGACTGTAGAGGCCAGAAGGATCTAACGACCTGAAGGAGAATCATGTCGCGCCATCGCGTCGTCATCATCGGAAGCGGGTTCGGGGGGCTGAACGCGGCCAAAGCGCTCAAGCGTGCCGACGTCAGCGTCACCCTCATCTCGAAGACGACCACTTACCTGTTCCAGCCACTGCTGTATCAGGTGGCCACCGGCATCTTGTCCGAAGGCGAGATCGCGCCCGCCACCCGACTGATCCTGCGCAAACAGAAGAACGTCCAGGTGCTGCTGGGTGACGTCGACGGTATCGACCTGCGGGCCAACACGGTGACGTCGAAGTTGATGGGCATGGAGACCGTGACCCCGTTCGACAGCCTGATCGTGGCCTCCGGCGCCCAGCAGTCCTACTTCGGTAACGACGAGTTCGCGACCTACGCGCCCGGCATGAAAACGATCGACGATGCGCTGGAATTGCGCGGGCGAATCCTCGGTGCGTTCGATGCCGCCGAATTCACCGACGATCCGGTAGAGCGCCAGCGACGCCTGACGTTTGTCGTCGTCGGCGCGGGCCCCACCGGCGTAGAGGTCGCGGGGCAGATCAAGGAACTCGCCCACCGCACCCTGAAGGACGCGTTTCGGACCATCGAGCCGCGCGATTGCCGGGTGATCCTGCTTGACGCCGCGCCCGCGGTATTGCCCCCGATGGGCGAGAAGCTGGGACTCAAGGCGCAACACCGGCTGGAAAAGATGGGCGTCGAAGTCCAGCTGGACGCGATGGTCGATGACGTGGACTACATGGGCCTGACGATCAAGGAGAAGGACGGCACAAAGCGCCGCATCGAATGCGCCTGCAAGGTCTGGGCTGCCGGTGTCCAGGCCAGCTCGCTGGGCAAGATCATCGCCGACCAGTCCGACGGCACCGAGGTCGACCGTGCCGGACGGGTGGTCGTAGAACCCGACCTGACCGTCAAGGGTCACCCGAACGTCTTCGTCGTCGGTGACCTGATGTCTGTGCCCGGCGTACCCGGCATGGCACAGGGCGCGATTCAAGGCGCGCACTACGCCGCGACGTTGATCAAGCACATGGTCAAGGGCACCGACGATCCGGCAGCCCGCAAACCCTTCAGCTACTTCGACAAGGGCAGCATGGCCACGATCTCCCGATTCAGCGCCGTCGCACAGGTCGGCAAGCTGGAGTTCGGCGGCCTCATCGCCTGGCTGGCTTGGCTGGGGTTGCACCTCCTTTACCTTGTCGGATTCAAGAACCGGTTCACCACAGTGATCGCATGGTTCATCACCTTCTTGGGCGACGGAAGAGGCCAGATGGCCATCACCAGCCAGATGATGTACGCCCGGGTGGTCGCACAGAACTGGATGGAAGCGACGACGCAAGAAGCGACGGACCAAACCGAAAAGCAAGCGGCCGAGCAGAGAGCCGGCTAGCTCAGGGCTTGGTCGATATCGGCGAGCAGATCGTTGGTGTTTTCCAGGCCGACCGAGATACGCACCACGCCGTCACCAAGCCCGATCGCGGCGCGACCCTCGGGCCCCATGGCCCGGTGCGTCGTCGTAGCCGGGTGTGTGACAAGCGATTTGGCGTCGCCGAGGTTGTTCGAGATGTCGATCAGCTGCAGCTTGTCCAGCACCTCGAAAGCCCGGTCCTTCGCGGCACCGGCCGGCGCGTTGAGCTCGAAGGTGAGCACCGTCCCGCCGCCGGACATCTGACGCTTGGCCAGGTCGTACTGCGGGTGCGACGACAACCACGGGTAGCGCACCCAACTCACGGCCGGGTGGCCTTCCAGGAACTCCGCGATCCGGCTCGCCGAGGAGTTGCTGTACTCCACCCGAACCGCCATCGTCTCAAGGCCTTTCAATAACACCCAGGCGTTGAATGCGCTCATCGCTGGGCCGGTGTGCCGCATCAGTTTCTGCACCGGCCCGTCGATGTACTCCTGGTTGCCAAGGATGGCACCGCCCAGCACCCGGCCCTGGCCGTCGATGTGCTTAGTGCCGGAGTAGACCACCACGTCGACGCCGAGCGGAAAGCCTTGCTGCAGCAGAGGTGTGGCAAAGACATTGTCCAGCACCACTTTTGCACCCGCCGCATGAGACAGCTCGGTCACCGCGGCAATATCCACCAACGATTGCATCGGATTCGACGGCGTCTCGAAGAACACCGCCTGCGTGGGCACCGACAGCGCCTGCTCCCACTGGGCGAGGTCGTCGCCGTCGACGAACACTGTCTCGACGCCCCAGCGTGGCAGGATCTCGTTGCACACCACGAAGCACGAGCCGAACAGGCTGCGCGCCGCCACCAACCGATCGCCCGCGCCCAGCAGCGCGCCCAGCGAGGTGAAGACCGCGGCCATGCCGCTGGCCGTGGCGAACGCCGCCGGCGCGCCCTCGATCAGCCGCAGTCGTTCCTCGAACATTGACACGGTGGGATTGCCGTAGCGCGAGTAGACGAACCGGTCCAGATCGCCGGTGAACGACCGCTCGGCTTCGGCAGCCGACGGGTAGACGTAGCCGGAGGTCAAGAACATGCCCTCGGCAGTCTCTTCGAACTCGGACCTCAGGAGTCCGCCGCGCACACCAATGGTGGCTTGGCCGACGCCGTCAGGGAGTGCCTTCGGAGTGCGGACCGACGGCTTATCGGTCATTGCTGCTTCCAGGGCAATCCGACTGCCCGCCAACCGGTTTCACCCCGGTGGCCGAGTGCGTCGAGTTGCCCTTCGAAACCGTCCAGGATGTTGTAGGACGGCGCGATGCCCGCGTCGGTCGCGATCTCGGCGGCACCGATGGAGCGGTTTCCCGAGCGACAGAGAAAGACCACCGGGCCCGACTCCGTGGGGATCCGGTCCTTCAACTCAGCCAAAAAGTTCGCGTTGTGCTGCCCGTCCGACGTGTTCGATTCGATGAACACCGCATTGCGTCCAAGACTCGACAAATCGGGCACCCCGACGAATCGCCATTCGGCGTCGGTGCGCACGTCGACCAGGACAGCTTGGGGGTTGTCGCTCAGCAACTTCCATGCCTCAAGCGGCGTGATATCTCCTGCGTAGCTCATCCGCGTGAGTCTCGCACATTCAGTTCCTCCCCTGCGAACCTCACAGCTGGCGGCCCCGTGACACCGCGGTGGCCACCTCGCGGGCACGGTCTCGTGCGGCAGCCACGTCGGGTGCGGTCGCCAGGGCGATTCCCCGGCGCGGGCCGGGCCCCGGCTCGAACACGCGAAGGTCGCTTTCGCCGACGGCCAACGCCGCCGTCAACGCCTCGGCAGTGGGCGCCGGGTGAATCGTGCGGGCGGCGGCCGGTGAAATCATCAGGGCGTCCACCGGCAAACCCAGAATTGCCCGGGCCTGTAGTTCGACCGCCGAAAGCCGCTGGCTACGTAGGGTTACCCAGGCGCTCTGCGGCAGCACGGCGCTGACATCGGCGAAGTACACCTCGTCGCCATTGATCATCAATTCGACGGCGAAAACGCCGCGGCCGCCGAGCGCTTTGAGGATGCGGGCGGCGATCGACTTGGCGGCGTCGAGTGCGGCCGGGCTCATTTTCTGGGGCTGCCAGGATTCCAGCACCTCGGGCTCGGCGCGACGATGCCCGATCGGTGAGCAGAACTCGATCACCGGCCCGCCTGCGCCCTCGCTGCGGATTGCGAGCAGGGTGACGTAAAACTCGACCTCGACCTCCGTTTCGGCCAACACTCGCTGCTGCTCGGCTTGCCCGACCGCGCGCCGCCACGCGGGCTCGACGTCGTCGGGCCCGGAAACCACCGAACGCCCGGGCGTCTCGCCCAGCGACTCCACCAGCAGCGGATATCCGCCGTGTGCGGCCACCGCCTTGAGTTCGCCGACCGATCCGACGAACCAGAACGGCGCGGTGGGCAGGCCCAGCTGGTCGGCGGCCAGCCGGCGCAGGCCCTCCCGGTCGTTGGTCAGCCGGACGGTGCGGGCGTTGGGCACCAGTTCAACGGCTCCGTCGCTCTCGGATCGGGCAGCCAGCGCCTCGAGGGCGGCAACGGAGACCGCGCGGGTGGCGGTCACCACGAAGTCGGGTTGCAGCCGGTCGATCGCCCCTGCCAAATCGCCGGCCGTCGCGTCGGCGTGCTCCTCGACCTTCGCGCCGAGGCGCCGCAGCGCAATCGCCAGCTCCCGGCTGAACTCGCCGGAACCCAGCAACATCACCCGGGCCCCGTGAGAGGTCTCGCGCTGTCGTTCGGTCACGCCGTCAGTCACCAGCTAAGGATAGGTGCGTCGCGAGCGCGGCCGAGCGCCGATTACGGCTGACCGGGCAATAACCGCACCATAAGGCCGGTGCCTTCGGCCAGAACCACGTCGTCGCCGTCGACCAATTCGGCGGAGACGAACGCTTTGCGGCCCTCGGTGCTGGTGACCCGTCCACGCACCAGCAACGGAACGTCGATCGGGGTGACCTTGCGGTAGTCGACATGCAGGAAGGCAGTACGGCTGATGGGCCGATTCGCGGCATGGGAGATCATCCCGAACATGTGGTCAAACAGCAGCGGCAGCACACCGCCGTGCACCGCGTGATTGCCGCCGACATGAAAGCGGGTGAAATGGCCCGTCATTTCGACACCGTCGGGCTGATACCGCGTCAACACCCATGGCGGCAGCAGCAGGCTGCCCATGCCGGGCAGATCGGGCGTGCGGCCCGCGGGCGCGACGCCTTCATCGGCCTGGAACGGCCCCAGCAGCTCCACCAGCGACGCGGCCCGCTCGGCCGCGTCGTCCCAGACGTCGTCGGCGGGGTCGGCCGACACGGCGAGATCCTGCAGCCGGCGCATGGCCGCCACGAACCGGCCGAATCCCGGGCCCGGGGTGGCCGGGCCGTATTCCGGGAAGCCGCCGTGGTGTTCGTATTCGGGGTCGAGCTCTTTGGGATCAGGATCGGTCACCGGCGAGCCGCCAGGACGTCGCGGCGCACGATGGTCTGATCCCGTCCCGGCCCCACGCCGATGCATGAAACATGTGCTCCGGCAAGCTCTTCCAGACGCAACACGTAATCGCGCGCCTTGGCCGGCAAGTCGTCGAACTCCCGCGCGTCCGAGATGTCCTCCCACCAGCCGGGCAGCTCTTCGTAAATCGGTTCGGCCCGGTGCAGATCGCTCTGCGTCATCGGCATCTCGTTGGTCTGCGCGCCGCCGACCCGGTAGCCGACGCACACCGGCACGGTCTCCAGGCTGGACAGCACGTCGAGCTTGGTCAGGAAATAGTCGGTGATGCCGTTGACGCGGGTGGCATACCGTGCGATCACGGCATCGAACCAGCCGCAGCGACGCCGCCGCCCGGTGGTGACACCGAATTCGCCGCCGGTCTTGGACAGGTACTCGCCGCTCTCGTCGAACAACTCGGTCGGGAACGGGCCCGAGCCCACTCGGGTGGTGTAGGCCTTGAGAATTCCGAGCACGGTGGTGATCCGGGTCGGGCCGATGCCGGACCCGACGGCCGCCCCGCCCGCGGTCGGATTCGAGGACGTCACATAGGGATACGTGCCGTGGTCGACGTCGAGCAGCGTGCCCTGCGAGCCCTCCAGCAGCACGGTCTCGCCGGACTCCAGTGCGGTGTTGAGCAGCAGCCGAGTGTCGGCGATGCGATGCCGGAAACCTTCGGCCTGTTCCAGCAGGGCCTCGACCACCTGGTGCGGATCCAGCGCCTTGCGGTTGTAAATCTTGACCAGGATCTGGTTTTTGAGTTCCAGGGCGCCCTCGACCTTGTGCGTCAGCAGCTCCGGGTCGAGCACGTCGGCAACCCGGATTCCCTGGCGGGCGATCTTGTCCTGGTAGCAGGGCCCGATGCCACGGCCGGTGGTGCCGATCTTCTTGTTGCCCATGTAGCGCTCGGTCACCTTGTCGATGGCCACGTGGTAGGGCAACAACAGATGCGCGTCCGCGGAGATCAGCAGCTTGGAGGTGTCGACTCCGCGGACTTCCAGGCCCTTCAGCTCGTCGAGCAGCACGCCGGGATCGATCACCACGCCGTTGCCGATGACGTTGGTGACGCCGGGCGTCAGCACTCCCGAAGGGATCAGGTGAAGTGCGAAATTCTCCCCGGTCGGCAAGACGACGGTGTGCCCGGCGTTGTTGCCGCCCTGATAACGCACCACCCACTGCACACGCCCACCGAGCAGGTCAGTGGCCTTACCTTTGCCCTCGTCGCCCCATTGGGCGCCGATAAGGACGATTGCCGGCATGACATGCTCCCGCCTGGTCTCGCCTGCTTATTGTGGTCCAGCCGGGGACCAACGATAACCCAGCAGGTCGCGAGGAGCTCATGAATATCGCCGCGGACACGGCCAGCGTGGCGGTGTTGTGGTTCGGCGCGCGCCGACTGCCTGGTCCGCTGGACGGCCTGCCGACGCATAAAGCCGAAGGTGCGGCCGACGCTGCCGCCATCGACGCCGCGATCGGGCCCTACCGACGGCTGGTCGTCCTCGGCGACGACGCCGAGCTGGCGGCCGTGCTGAGCAGGCTGCTGCGCGCCGAGCGACTCGACGTCGAAGTGGCCTACGTGCCGGACCGCCGCACCCGGGCGACGCGGATCTATCGCTTACCGGCGGGACGGCGGGCGGCGCGGCGTGCGCGGCGCGGCACACCCCAGCGAGTCACCCTGGTGCGCGACGAGACCGGCGCGGTGATTGTCGGGCGGGCCGGCTGGCTGCCGCCGGCGGGCCAACAACGCATGCACGGCGAGGCCGTCGTCGACGACGCGCAGCTCTTCGACGGCGACGTCACCGGCGCCTACATCGAGCCCACCCTGGCCGTGCCGGGCCTGCGGGCCTCGCTGCGCACCCGCTGGCGCCGGTGGATGGCCGGTCGCGCCGTGCAGCTGGGCAGCACCGGCGTCGTGGTGATCCGGGACGGCGTCGCCGCGGCGCGCCCCGCCCGGCGATCGACCTTCTACCGTCACGTCGAAGGTTGGCTGCTGGTCCGGTAGCTTCGACCGGTGGACTCACACGGGCACGCATCGGTGCGACCCAGCCCAATCTTCTTGGCATTGGTCGCATTGACGGCCGTTGGCGGCGTGGTGGCCTGGCTGGCCGGCGCGACCGTGCGACCGATGGCGTATGCCGGGGTCTTCATCTTCGTGATCTCCGGCTGGCTGGTTTCGTTGTGCCTGCACGAATTCGGCCACGCGGCGACCGCCTGGCGCTTCGGCGACCACGACGAGGCAGTGCGCGGCTACCTGACCCTGGACCCGCGGCGCTACGCCCATCCCGGGCTCTCGCTGCTGCTGCCGATGGTGTTTATCGCGCTGGGCGGCATCGGCTTGCCCGGCGCCGCGGTCTATGTGCGCACCTGGTTCATGACGCCGATGCGACGAACCCTGGTCAGTCTGGCCGGTCCGGCGGCCAACCTGCTGCTAGCGGTGCTGTTGCTGGCCCTGGCCCGGCTGTTCTTCGACCCGGAGCACTGGGTGCTCTGGGCCGGCGTGGCGTTTCTGGGTTTCCTGCAGATCATGGCGGTGGTGCTGAACCTGCTGCCCATCCCCGGCCTGGACGGCTATGACGCCCTGGAGCCGCATCTGAGCCCCGAGACGCAGCGTGCGGTGGCGCCGGCCAAGCAGTACGGCGTGTTCATTCTGCTGTTCCTGCTTTTGGCGCCGGCGATCAATCAGTGGCTGTTCGCGGTCGTGGACTGGTTCTTCGACTTCTCCGGGGTGCCGCATCTGCTGGCCACCGCCGGCAACTCGCTGACCCGCTTCTGGAGCCGCTGGTTCTAATCCTTGCTATATATGCGGTTACGCGCATATATTGATCGGCATGGGCGCCGGACACAGTCACACCCCCGCCGAGGCCGACGCGTCTCGGATGATCCCCCGCATGATCATGGCCGCCGGGATCTTGGCGACGTTCTTCGTCATCGAACTGACCACCTCGCTATTGATCAATTCCCTTGCGCTGCTGGCCGATGCCGGGCACATGCTGACCGACGTGGTCGCGGTGTTCATGGGGCTGGCGGCCGTGATGCTGGCCAAGCGCGGCAGCACCTCCCCGGATCGCACCTACGGCTGGCACCGCGCCGAGGTCTTCACCGCGGTCGCCAACGCGGTGTTGCTGGTCGGGGTGGCAGCGTTCATCCTCTACGAGGCAATCGAGCGGCTCGGCACGGGAGCGTCGGTCCCCGGTACGCCGATGATCGTGGTGGCGCTGGCCGGGCTGGTCGCCAACTTCGCCGTGGCGATGCTGCTGCGGGCAGACTCCGAGGGCAGCCTGGCCGTCAAGGGCGCGTACATGGAAGTCGTCGCCGACACCGTTGGCAGCCTGGGCGTACTGATCGCCGGAATCGTGACGGTCACGACGCACTGGCCCTACGCCGACATAGTGGTCGCCGTACTGGTAGCGCTCTGGGTGCTGCCCCGCGCGTTCTCACTGGCTCGCGCGGCGCTGCGGATCCTGTCCGAGACCTCGCCGGCCCACATCGACGTCGAGGAGCTGCGGTCGGCCCTGGGCGCCGTCAACGGCGTGGCCGAAGTGCACGACCTGCACGTGTGGACGCTGTCGCCGGGCAAGGACATGTGCACCGTGCACCTGATCAGCTCCAGCGACTCGACCCGCGTGCTCAGTGACGCCCGTGAAGTGCTGCACGTCCGCGGGCTCGAGCACGCCACCGTGCAGGTCGAGGACCGCAACAGCGACTGCTAGAGACCGAGCTCTTTGCGTGCCGCAGGGTCGCAGTCGTCGAGCAGGTCCAAGCAGCGGTTCAGCTCGTCGGTCTCGCCGATCGTGTCGGCGGCCTTGGCCAGTACCGCCACACAGCGCAGGAAGCCACGATTGGGCTCGTGCGCAAGGGCACCGGCCCGAAGCCCTTCCAGCCATTGCGGCGCAACTGGTCCAGCCCGCGGTGGTAGCCGGTCCGGGCGTACGCGTAGGCCGTGATGGCCCGGTCGTCGGCCAGCGCCTCCTCGGCGAGGGCCGCCCAGGCCACCGACGCCGACGGATGTGCCGCGGCGACGATGCCCGGATTCTCGTTGGCCAGCAGTTCGGCTTCGGCTTCGATGTCGCCGGGCAGCAGGATTGGATCAGGTCCCAGGAGATCACCCATCGGTGTCATAGTTCCATTCTGCCGTCCCGCCGCGGGTCGCTAAGCTCCAACTCATGCCTAACCCACCAGAGCCCGGCCGCGAACACGGGGTCGACCCTGCTGGCGACGCGGAATCCGAGCAGGTCGACGAGGCAACCGAGGCCTATCCACTGCTGCCGTCGGATCCTGAAACTGAGACCGTGGTCATCAACCCCGATCCGGACAACCAGCTCGAGGGCGACCCGGCAGGGCAGCAGCACGAGCGCCGCTTCACCGCGCCCGGCTTCGACGCGAAAGAAACGGCGATCATCCACACCACTGCGGAGCCCGCGACGGAAGTCTTTTCGACGCCGCCCGGGCAGCCAGGGCCGACGGGACAGCCGGGGCAGCCGGGGCAGCCGGCATTTCCTACGAAACCTGCTGTGCCACAATCGATCCCGGGACGGGACGGCAGCAAGCCGCGATCCGGAGCCAGGAGCTTCAACTGGGGCTGGGTGCTGGCGATCACCGTGATCGTGTTGGCGCTCGCCGCGATCGCCATCCTGGGCACCGTGTTGCTGACCCGCGGAAAGCACTCACACGTCTCGCAGGAAGACATGGTCCGCCAGACCATCAACTCCTTCGACAACGCGGTGCAGCGCGGTGACCTGACTCTGCTGCGCGGTATCACCTGCGGCGCCACCCGCGACGGTTACGTCGATTACGACGAGCACGCGTGGACCGAGACCTACCAACGGGTTTCGGCGGCCAAGCAGTATCCCGTGATCGCCAGCATCGACCAGATCGTCGTCAACGGGCAGCACGCCGAGGCCAACATCACGACTTTCATGGCCTTCGACCCGCAAGTCCGCTCCACACGCAGCCTCGACCTGCAGTACCGCGACGATCAGTGGAAGATCTGCCAGTCCCCCAGCGGCTAGCTGCTCACTGACTTTCCGGCGCAGTGCAGGTCGTTGCAGGCCTCGATCACGCGCTCGGTCATCGACGCCTCGGCCTTCTTGAGGTAGCTGCGCGGGTCGTAGACCTTCTTGCTGCCCACCTCGCCGTCGATCTTGAGCACGCCGTCGTAGTTGGCGAACATGTGGCCGGCCAGCGGTCGGGTGAACGCGTACTGGGTGTCGGTGTCGACGTTCATCTTCACTACGCCGTAGCGCAGCGCTTCCTCGATCTCGGATTTCAGCGAACCCGATCCGCCGTGGAAAACGAAGTCGAACGGCTTGGACCCGTCGGGCAGGCCGAGCTTGGCCGACGCCGCCTTCTGGCCCTCGTCGAGGATGTCTGGGCGCAGCTTGACGTTGCCGGGCTTGTAGACGCCGTGCACGTTGCCGAACGTCGCGGCGAGCAGGTACTGACCGTGCTCACCGTGACCCAGCGCCTCGACGGTCTTCTCGAAGTCCTCCGGCGTGGTGTACAGCTTGTCGTTGATCTCGTGGGCGACGCCGTCCTCCTCGCCGCCGACCACGCCGATCTCGATCTCCAGGATGATCTTGGCGGCAGCGGCCTGCTTGAGCAGCTCTTGGGCGATCACGAGGTTCTCATCGATCGGCACGGCCGACCCGTCCCACATGTGCGACTGGAACAGCGGGTCCTTACCCGCCGCTACGCGCTTGGCCGAGATGTCCAGCAGCGGGCGTACGTAGGTGTCCAGCTTGTCCTTGGGGCAGTGGTCGGTGTGCAGCGCGACGTTGATCGGGTACTCGGCCGCGATGTGGCGAGTGAACTTGGCCAGCGCGACCGCGCCGGTGACCATGTCCTTGACCCCGAGGCCGGAGGCAAACTCGGCGCCACCGGTGGAGAACTGGATGATGCCGTCGCTGCCGGCGTCGGCGAAACCCTTGATGGCGGCGTTGACGGTCTCCGACGAGGTGCAGTTGATGGCCGGGAAGGCGTACGCGTTCTCTTTCGCGCGCGCCAGCATCTCGGCATAGACCTCGGGGGTTGCGATGGGCATGAATTCCTCCTGAAGACTTCAGTTGCCTCAGTATCGCAACCCGACGTTGGCGGCGGGCAGCCACCTCGGGGCCGGTATGTTGAGGCACCATGAGCACCGCCGTGACGGCCTTGCCCGACATCATCGACCCGATGTTCTGGATTGGCCCCCAGGGCTTGTTCGCCTCCGCGGTGTTGCCGACCATCCTGGTCATCGTCTTCGTCGAGACCGGTCTGCTGTTTCCGCTGCTGCCCGGCGAATCGCTGCTTTTCACCGGGGGCCTGCTGGCCGCCCACGGAACGCTGAACATCTGGGTACTGGCGCCTGCCGTCGCGGTAGTCGCGGTGCTGGGCGACCAAACCGGGTATTTCATCGGCCGCCGGATCGGGCCGGCGCTGTTCAAGAAGGAAGATTCCCGGTTCTTCAAGCAGCATTACGTGACCGATTCGCACGCCTTCTTCGAGAAGTACGGACCCGCGGCGATCATCCTGGCCCGCTTCATGCCGTTCATCCGGACGTTTACGCCGGTCGTCGCCGGGGTGTCCTACATGCGCTATCCGGTGTTCCTGGGCTTCGACATCGTCGGCGGCGTGCTGTGGGGCGGCGGCGTGACGGTTGCCGGCTACTTCCTGGGCAACGTGCCGTTCGTGCACCAGAATCTGGAAAAGATCATCCTGGTCATCCTGTTCGTCTCGCTACTGCCGGCACTTATCGCCGCCACGCGGGGCTACCTGGCGCGACGGCGCGCCAACAAGGAGGGTTCAGGCGGTTCAGGCCACGACGAAATCGCAACCGGTCTTGGCACGGACGTCGGCGACCGTCACCCCGGGATGTAGCTCCGTCAGGGTGAGGCCGCGTTGCGGGTCGACGTCGAACACGCACAGGTCGGTGATGATCATGTCCACCACACCTTTTCCGGTCAGCGGCAGCGTGCATTGCTTGAGAATTTTCGGGCTGCCGTCCTTGGCGGTGTGATCCATTACGACGATCACCCGCTTGACACCCGACACCAGGTCCATCGCACCGCCCGGGCCCTTGACCATCTTGCCCGGCACCATCCAGTTGGCCAGGTCACCGTTCTCGGCCACCTCCAGGCCGCCGAGGATGGACAGGTCAATGTGGCCGCCGCGGATCATCGCGAAGGAATCAGCGCTGCTGAAGAAGCTGGAACCGCTGATCGTGGTGATGGTCTGTTTACCGGCGTTGACGAGGTCGGGGTCCACGTGATCCTCAGCCGGGTATGCCCCGATTCCCAGCAGGCCGTTCTCTGATTGCAGCGTCACGTTGATGTCGTCGGGGATGTAATTGGCCACCAGCGTCGGAATGCCGATTCCCAGGTTCACGTAGTAGCCGTCGCGCAGTTCTCGGGCAGCGCGCTTGGCCATGATCTCGCGGATCGGGCTGTCGTTCTTGGTCGCGGCGCCGCCGGCCGTAGTGCGGAATTCGATCCGCTTCTCGTAGCTGGGTCCCTGGATGATGCGGTCCACATAGATGCCGGGGGTGTGGATGTCGTCGGGATCCAACTCGCCAACCTCGACCAGCTGCTCTACTTCGGCAACGGTCACCTTGCCGCAGGTGGCGATCATCGGGTTGAAGTTGCGCGCCGTCCGCCGGTAGACCAGGTTGCCTGCCTTGTCGCCCTTCCACGCCTTGACGATCGCGACATCGGCGTGGATGCCTTCCTCCAGCACATATTCGATGCCGTCGAAAACTCGCATGTCCTTGCCTTCGGCGAGTTGGGTGCCAAAGGCGGTGCGCGTGTAGAAGCCCGGAATCCCCGCGCCGCCGGCGCGTAACTTCTCGGCCAGCGTGCCTTGCGGGGTAAGCACTAGGTCCAGTTCGCCGGCCAGCACCTGGCGTTCGAATTCCTTGTTTTCTCCTACGTAGGAGGCAATGACTTTCTTGACCTGCCGACCCTTGAGCAACAGCCCCATGCCGAAATCGTCGACACCGGCGTTGTTTCCGACGATCGTCAGGTCTTTGACGCCACTGTCGACCAGCGCCTGAATCAGGTTCTCCGGAATGCCGCACAGGCCGAATCCGCCTGCGGCAATGGTGATTCCGTCCTTCAGCAGGTCACGCAGAGCCGACTCGGCGTCAGGACGGACCTTGGTGCTGGAAGGGGTCATCGAGCGCTCCTTATCAATACTGGACGGCGGTGACGTTACAGGCGGCCTCCATCAGCATCCACCCCGACAGCTGCACCGACAGATCCCGTTCGGGAGTCTCCGAAGCGTTCACCGCGCCCTCGACGAACTGCGCCTGCGCACCGCCCGTCGTCGGCAGCTCCGCGTCGCGGTCCCAGAACGCGCCGAACAACGGCGGCCCGTCCACCGTCTGCCGGTAATCCCACGCCGATTTCGCGCTGGACAGCACGATCGTGCGCGCGGTGTCACGGGCCACCGCGTCGTCGGCGGAGTCACCGGGTAGTGAGGTGGCGACCAGCGCGAGGTAGCGGGCGGTGATGCCGGCGAACAACCCGCCGTCGCCGCCACCGGAACCCTTCAGCACACCGGCCGGCGCCATATGTTCGTTGACGGCAGCGACCAGGCGATACACGCGCCGGGCGTGTGTTGCCCGGGCTTCGGCGCCGGTGCGGGCGGCCAGCTCGGTTTCCAGCCCGAGCACCACGCCCTGGCAGTAGGTGTACTGCGCGCGGACCAGCGAGCCAGCCTTGATGCCGTCGAATACCAGGTGCGTCTCGGGGTCGATCAGGGTGCGATCGATCCAGTCCCCCATTTGTCCTGCTCGCTTCAGGTGGTCGCCATAACGGGCCAGGAAAATCCCCGCCGGACCGTTCCCCGGGGCGTTGAAGAACTGGTCTTGCTTACGCCACGGGATACCGCCGCCGTCTTCGGGCACCCATGCCTTGACGAACTGATCGGCCAGCTTGGGCAGAGCTCGGCTGCGCTCAACGCCGGCGATCCGGGCGGCGCGTTCCAGGGCGATCGCCAGCCATGCCATGTCGTCGTAATAGCTGTTGGTCCAGCGGAAGTTGTTGCGCAGCCGGTGTGAGCGGACCTGGCGGTTGATCTCGGTGTGCCGGTGCGGCTGTGGGTCGCGCAGCTGCGCGTCGACCAGGCAATCCAGCAGATGCGCCTGCCACCAGTAGTGCCAAGTGCCGAACAACCTGTCCCGCCGCGTCGCCGGCCAGGCCACCACTCCCAGCTGGGTTCCCGGCAAGGCCCACAGCCGCTTCAGGTGTCGTTGCGCGACAGCGGCTTCGGAGCTGGCTGCCCGGTTGGCCCATAGCTGATCCATACCTGCCGATCCTGCCTCATGCGCATTGGCGGTGCTGTGGGCGTCGGGTGTGTACTTAGGGACTTGAGTGTGCACTCACGGCGGCCCGGATCGGCGTGTCGTCGCCGGGACCGCACACTCGACGTAACGGACCCGGCACCGGCCACGTTGACCTGCTGGTGACCCAAAGGTGTCCTACTGTGAAATATGCGCTACCGGCACTCCATTTCGGGGACGACCTACGCCTTTGACGGCCTGGTCGACGTGATGGCGAAGGCAACGCCGCTGCGCTCCGGTGACCAGCTGGCCGGTTGCGCCGCCGATTCCGACGCCGAACGGGCCGCGGCGGCGTGGGTACTGGCCGACATACCGCTGACGACATTTCTCAACGACGTGGTCGTGCCGTATGAGACAGATGAGGTCACCCGGCTGATCATCGACAGCCACGACCGCGAGGCGTTCGGCCCGATCGCGCACTTGACCGTCGGTGGCTTTCGCGACTGGCTCCTGGATACGGCATCGCTCGACGACAGCGCGGCGTGGATCACCGCCGTCTCCCCGGGACTCACCCCGGAGATGGTCGCCGCGGTGTCAAAGATCATGCGCAACCAGGACTTGATCCTGGTTGCCGCCGCCGCGACGACTACCGCGGCCTTCCGAACCACGATCGGATTGCCCGGCACGCTTGCCACCCGGCTGCAACCCAACCACCCCACCGATGACCCGCGCGGCATAGCCGCGGCGATGCTCGACGGCCTGCTGATGGGCTGCGGTGACGCGGTGATCGGCATCAACCCGGCGACCGACTCGCCGCACGCGGCGTCGGATCTGCTGCACCTGCTCGACGACATTCGCCAACGGTTCGCCATCCCCGTGCAGTCGTGCGTGCTGTGCCACGTCACGACGACGATGGAGCTGATCGAGCGGGGCGCGCCCGTCGACCTGGTTTTCCAGTCCATCGCGGGCACCGAGGGCGCCAATACCGGCTTCGGCACCTCGATCACGATGTTGACCGAGGCCAACGAGGCGGCCCGATCGCTGCACCGCGGCACGGTCGGCGACAACGTCATGTATCTGGAGACCGGACAGGGTTCGGCGCTGTCGGCCGGTGCCCACCTCGGCATGGGTAACAAGCCGGTCGATCAGCAGACGCTCGAGGCGCGCTGCTACGCGGTAGCCCGGGCACTACAACCGCTGTTGATCAACACCGTGGTCGGATTCATCGGGCCCGAGTACCTCTACGACGGCAAGCAGATCATCCGCGCCGGGCTCGAAGACAACTTCTGCGGGAAACTGCTCGGCCTGCCGATGGGTGTCGACGTGTGCTACACCAACCACGCCGAAGCCGACCAGGACGATATGGACACGCTGCTGACGCTGCTGGGCGTGGCGGGTACCGCGTTCGTGATCGCCGTTCCCGGCGCCGACGACATCATGCTCGGCTATCAAAGCCTGTCCTTGCACGACGCGCTGTACGTGCGAAAAGCGTTGGGGCTGCGACCAGCACCTGAATTCGCGACGTGGCTGGCCAGCCTGGGTATGGCCGATGCCGACGGCCGGATCCTTCCCGTCGACCTCGCGACGTCGCCGCTGCGAGCATTGGCGGCCGGCTGATGAGCACTGCGAATCTGCCGTCAGACTGCGATATTTGGGCGCCGCTACGAGCGACCACGCAGGCACGCATCGGGCTCGGACGTGCGGGAAACTCGTTGCCCACCAATCGGATTCTGGAATTCCAGGCAGCCCACGCCGCGGCGCGCGATGCCGTCCATGACCCACTCGACGTCGACGACCTCATCGAGCAGCTGCATCACATCGGCATCGACCAGCCGCTGCGGGTACACAGCCGGGCGACCTCGCGCAGCGAGTACCTGCGGCGGCCTGACCTCGGTCGCAGCCCCGCTGACCTGTCGGACTTACCAAAAACTAAGGCGGACATCGGCTTTGTCCTCGCCGACGGATTGTCACCCCGCGCGCTGACCGACCATGGCGTGGGCTTGGTCGACGCGCTGGTCCGCGAATTCGGCGGCCGCTACCGAATGGCACCGCTGGTCATCGCCACCCAGGCGCGCGTGGCGCTCGGGGATCATATCGGTCAATCACTTGGCGTCACAACAGTTCTAGTGCTTATCGGCGAACGCCCGGGACTCTCGGTCGCCGACAGCCTGGGTATCTATCTCACGCATCGTCCGGTGCCGGGGCTCACCGACGCCGACCGCAACTGCATCTCCAACATCCATCCGCCCGACGGCCTGGACTACCCCACGGCCGCGGGCGTCGCCGCCGCGCTCGTCGCCGGAGCCCGCGAGCTCGGTCGTTCCGGCGTCGCCCTCAAAGACGCCTCCCGAGGATTGGCTGTGCGCCAACAGATTTGAGTGTGCGCCGTCGGCGGCCTCGGCCAGCGTGTCGCCGCCCTGGGTGCACACTCAATGCCAAGGATGCACACTGGCCAATGCCTGCAGCAGTTCGCGCAGCCCGGTCAGCGAGTGTGCCGGCAGAAACAGATCGCAGTACGGCAGGGCCGCGGCCATCGACCCCGCCAGCGGTTGGAATTCACCGTGTGCCGCTCGGGGATTGAGCCACACTAGCCGATCGGCACGGCGACGCAGCCGGACCATCGCGTGCTCCAGCGCGTCGGGCGGATCGCTGTCCCAGCCGTCCGAGGCGATGATCACCACGGCGCCGCGCAGCGCGTTGCCATGCGGCGGGGCGAGCAGCGCGCCCAGGCTGCGGCCGATGAAGGTGCCGCCGTAGCGGTCGGTGACCTTGGCGTTGGCCCGCTGCAGCGCCACCTCGGCCGATCGGTGCGAGAGCACCGAGGTGAGCCGGGTCAGCGACGTCGAGAACGCGAACACCTCGGGACGAGTTCCGCCCTGGCGCAACACCGCCCGCATCAGATGCAGATAGACCGCGGCGTAGGGCTGCATCGAGCGGCTGACATCGCAGACAAGCACGATCCGCCGCGGCCGGCGGCGCGGCCGGGTTCGCGCCAGCACCATCGATTCCCAGCCGGTCGAGCGCGACGCGTTCATGGTGGCCCGCAGGTCGATTCGCTTGCCGCCAGGGCTCGGCTCGAATCGCAGGCTGCGGCGCCGCGGCCAGCGCGCGACGGTCGCTTCCAGCCAGATGCCGAGCAGGCGGAGGTCTTCGGGATCGAATCGGTCGAACGATTCGTCCGCCAGCGCCGCGATGCGGCTGGGCAGCACGTCCGGCACTAGCAGACTCGAGCCTGCCGTCTGCTCCGCCGCGGCGATGCTCCGCGTCACCCAGGGCAGCTTTTGGGTGGAACCGGATCCGCTACCGCCCGAGCGCAGCGTGCCGGCAGCCGGCGTTTTGGGTCCCGGCAACGGCAGCGCCGTCTCGGGCGCCGTGGTGCCGTCGGGTTCGGCGGCACCGAACACCGTCGCGAATACCGCATCGAAGGCGCCCAGATCCTCCATCCGATTGACCAACGTCAGCCGGGCCGCCCAGTACAGCGCAGATATGTTGTCCGGCATCAGCTTTCGCAGCGCTTCCACGAAGCTGGCCGGGCCACTGGCGGACACCAATACCCCAACGCTGCGCAGACGAGCGACCAGCGCTGTCGCCAGCGCCGCCCGATCGACGCCCCGCAACAGCAATGGGGTGGCCACAAGCCGCTAACGCCGTCGCAGCAGCACCCAGATCAGCACCAGCGCGGCCAGCGCTGCCAGCGCCGGGGCGGCGTATTTCTTGAGTTGGTCGCCGCCGGCGAGCTGCAGCAGATCGATGGGTTCGGGTTCGGAAACGGGTGCTTGCCGGGTTCCCGGGACCGGATTCACCGGCCACGCGGGAATGGGCTCCTCCGCTGCCGCTTCGGCAGGGGCTCGGTCGCCGTTCTTCTCAGCGGCCAACTTGGCCTCCAGCGATTCGACGAACTGCCCCAACAATTTCTCCGAGACCTGCTGCAACATGCCGCTGCCGAACTGGGCCAGTTTGCCGACGATCTTGAGATCGGTGTCGACGCTGACGGTGGTCTGCTCCCCGTTTGCCTGCAGCTGCGCGGTGACCGTGGCGGCCGCATTGCCGGTGCCACGCGCTTCCTTGCCCTTGCCATCGATGACCGCGCGATACTCATCGCTGTCCTGTTCGACGAAACGCACCTTGCCGCTGAATTCGCTTGTCACCGGGCCAACCTTGACCTTGACCTTGCCGAGATACTCCTCGCCTTCATGGCCGATCAGCTGGGCTCCCGGCATCAACGGGATCACCTGCTCCAGGTCGCACAGCACGTCCCAGGCTTGTTGGATGGGCGCGCTTACGGTGAACTGGTTGGCGATTTTCATGCTGCGGGTCCTCTCAGGTGCGGCTGTACTCGGTGAACGCGTCGCGAATCTGCGTACGGTCGTCGGGCGTCTTGGCCAGCGCCCCCAGGCTCATGACGGCGGAATCGTCGACGAGGTTCGCGACGCCGAGCGACACCAGGGCGGCGACCCAGTCGATGGTCTCGGCCACACCGGGCGGCTTGTCAAGGTCGAGATCGCGTGCGCTGCCGACGAACTGGGTGGCCTGCTCGATCAGCGGGGCGGCCGCACCGGGCACCGTTCGCCGAACGATAGCCGCGGCACGGGATGGCTCAGGATAGTCGATCCAGTGGTACAGGCAACGCCGCCGCAGCGCATCGTGCAGGTCGCGGCTGCGGTTGGAGGTGAGCACCGCGATCGGCGGCCGCTCGGCGACGAAGGTGCCCAGCTCCGGGACGGTCACCGCGGACTCGCCGAGGAACTCCAGCAGCAGAGCTTCGAATTCGTCATCAGCGCGGTCGATTTCGTCGATCAGCAGCACCGGGGGCGCCGGTCCGCGGTGCCGAACGCACTGCAGGATGGGCCGGTCGACCAGATAGGCCTCGGTGTAGAGGTCCGCTTCCTCGATGCCCGTACCACGGGCCTCGGCCAGCCGGATGGACAGCAGCTGGCGTTGATAGTTCCAGTCGTAGAGCGCCTCGTTCGCGGTCAGGCCCTCGTAGCACTGCAACCGCACCATGCTGGTTTTCAACACGGCCGCAAGGGTTTTCGCTGCCGTGGTCTTGCCCACTCCCGGCTCCCCCTCGAGCAGCAGCGGCCTGCCGAGCGTGACGGCCAGATAAATCGCGGACGCGGTCCCGGTGTCGAGCAGGTAGTCCTTTGCGTCGAACTGGCGCACTACCTCGTCGGGGCCGGCGAACACTTCCGGTGTCATGTGCCGGCGTTTTCGGCGGCGAATGCCGATCGGCATCCCGGGCAACAGAACCAGTAATCGGTGCCGGCCAGTTCCAGATGCTCGGTAGTGAGCCCGATCGGCACCGTCATGCCACACACCGGGTCGACGGCTTCGGCCGGGCCGTCGTTCAGCGGGACGGACAGCCGGGCCAGGCTGCCGTCGCGCACGGCGGCGATCAGCTCGGCCGCGATCGACACCGCGATCTCCGCGGGCGTCTTCGCGCCGATGCGCAATCCGACCGGCGTGTGGATGCAGGCTCGCTCGTCCTCGGAGAGTTCGAGGTCGTTCAGGATTGAGGCCCCGCGCACTCTGCTGGCCACCAGGCCGATATACCCGACGCCGTTGTCCAGCGCGGCGCGGATGATTTCGGCCTCCGGCCCACCGTGGCTGGCGATCACCACGGCGGAGGTGTCGGACAAGTCGGTGTCACGCCGGGCGTCGTAGCCGAGCACCCGGCACACCTCGATCAGCGCGTCGGCGATCGGCGTCGCGCCGTAGATCCGGATCAGCGGCGCCGGCAGCTGCGGTGTCAGGAAGATCTCCAGCGACCCGCCGGACAAGCACGGGTTGACCACCACGCTGGCTCCGGAGGCCTCCGGGAAATGCACGTCGCCGTCGGGCAGCACGCGCAGCAGCACACTCTCGCCCGCCTGCAGCACACCCAGCGCCGCCTTGCGAACCGAGTTCTGCGCGCACTGCCCGCCGACGAACCCCTCAATTGTTCCGTCCGGCAATAAGATTGCCTCATCACCCGGAAACGCCGACGTGGGCGGCTGGGCACGCACCACCGTGGCATGCACAAAGGGTGTGCGCGCCGCCAACAGTTGCTGAGCCCGCTCGCTGATCGTCGACATCGGCAAGGCCCCTAGATCGGCGGTCTCGCGCGGCCCTGCATGGCCTCCCAGACCCGCGAGGGCGTCAGCGGCATGTCAGCGTGCCGAACCCCGAACGGCGCCAACGCATCCACCACCGCATTGACCACCGCGGGTGGCGAGCCGACCGTTGCCGATTCGCCGATGCCCTTGGCGCCGATCGGGTGATGTGGCGACGGCGTCACGGTGTGTCCGGTTTCCAGATGCGGCACCTCGACCGCGGTCGGAATCAGGTAGTCCATCAACGATCCGCCGAGGCAGTTGCCTTCCTCGTCGAAGGCGATCATCTCCATCAACGCCATTCCGATACCGTCGACGATCCCGCCGTGCACCTGGCCCTCGATGATCATCGGGTTGATCTGAGTACCGCAGTCGTCCACCGCGAGGAAGCGCCGCACCTTGACCACTGCGGTGCCCGGATCGATGTCCACCACACAGAAGTACGCGCCGTACGGGTAGGTCAGGTTCTCCGGGTTGTAGCAGATCTGGGCGTCCAGACCACCCTCGATGCCGTCGGGCAGATCACCGGCGCCGTGCGCGCGCATCGCGATGTCGGCAATGGTGACCGCTGCGGACGGATCGCCCTTGACATGGAATCTGCCTTTCTCCCAATCCAAGTCGGCCACCGAGACTTCGAGCATGCCCGACGCGATGATCTTCGCCTTGTCGCGGACCTTGCGGGCCACCAGTGCCGCCGCCGCCCCGGACACCGGCGTGGACCGGCTTCCGTAAGTACCCAGCCCGAACGGCGTCTGGTCGGTGTCGCCGTGCACCACATCGATGTCGTCGGGCGGAATGCCCAACTCCTCGGCGACGATCTGGGCGAACGTCGTCTCATGGCCCTGGCCTTGGGTCTGCACCGAAAGCCGCACCACGGCTTTGCCGGTCGGGTGCACCCGCAGCTCGCAGCCGTCGGCCATGCCGAGGCCGAGGATGTCCATGTCCTTGCGAGGGCCGGCGCCGACGGCCTCGGTGAAGAACGACATGCCAATGCCCATCAGCTCGCCGCGCTCGCGCTTCTCGGTCTGCTCGGCGCGCAGCACGTCATAGCCGATCATGTCCATGGCCTTGCGCATGGTGGTCTCGTAGTCACCCGAGTCATACACCCAGCCGGTCTTACTGCGATACGGGAACTGATCGGGCCGCAGCAAGTTTCGCAGCCGCAGCTCAGCCGGATCCATCTTCAGGTCGAATGCCAGGCAATCGACCAGCCGCTCAACGAAATACACCGCCTCGGTAATCCGGAACGAACACGCGTAAGCCACCCCGCCGGGCGCCTTGTTGGTGTACACCGCCGTCATGTGGCAATAGGCGGCTTCGATGTCGTAGCTGCCGGTGAACACCCCGAAAAAGCCCGCCGGATACTTCACCGGCGCCGCCGTGCCGTTGAATGCGCCGTGGTCGGCCAGCACGGTAGACCGGATCGCCAGGATCTTGCCGTCGTTGCGGGCCGCGATCTCGCCGACCATGATGTAGTCACGCGCGAAGCCGGTGGAGGTCAGGTTCTCGCTGCGGTCCTCCATCCACTTCACCGGCTTGCCCAGTAGCAGCGAGCCGACGATCGCGCAGACGTAACCGGGGTAGATCGGCACCTTGTTGCCGAATCCCCCGCCGATGTCGGGCGAGATCACCTGGATCTTGTGCTCGGGCAGACCGGCGACCAACGCGTAGGGCGTGCGATGTGCGTGCGGTGCCTGGCTCGTGGACCACAGCGTCAACTTGCCTGTCACCGGATCCAGATCCGCTACCGCACCACAGGTTTCCATCGGCGCCGGGTGTACCCGGGGATAGACGATCTCCTGCGTGACCACCACGTCGGCCTTCGCGAAGGCGGCATCAGTGGCGGCCGCATCGCCGGTCTCCCAGTCGAAGCAGTGGTTGTCGGTCTTGCCCTCCAAGTCGGTGCGGATCACGGCCGCGGACGGATCGAGCGCCGTGCGCACATCCACGACCGGGTCCAGCGGGTCGTAGTCGACGTCGATCAGCTCCAACGCGTCACGGGCCGAATACCGGTCCTCGGCGACGACGAATGCCACCTCCTGACCTTGGAAGCGAACCTTGTCGGTGGCCAGTACGGCCTGCACGTCGTTGGACAGCGTCGGCATCCAGGCCAGGCCCTTGGCGGCCAGGTCGGCGCCGGTCACCACCGCCTTAACCTTCGGATGTGCTTGCGCGGCAGTCACATCGATGCTGACGATGGTGGCGTGTGCGTACGGCGAACGCAGGATCGCCAGGTGCAGCATGCCCGGCAGCGCGATGTCGTCAACGTAGCGGCCCCGGCCGCGGATGAACCGGGGATCTTCCTTGCGCATCATCCGGCCATAGCCGCACGGCTTTTGGTCGTTGTCGGCCAGGTCTTCCGGTGACGGCGGGCGAGATTCGATGGTGGTCATGACCCGGCCTGCACTGGAGCTGTGTGCGATGCGGCCCACTGAATGGAGCGCACGATCGTGGTGTATCCGGTGCATCGGCAGATCTGCCCCGAGATCGCTTCCCGGATGGTGTCCTCGTCGGGGTTCGGGTCGCTGTCCAGCAGGGCGCGGGCGGTGATCATCATTCCCGGTGTGCAGAAGCCGCATTGCAGCCCGTGGCAACGCATGAAGCCCTCCTGCACGGGGTCCAGCTCGCCGTTCACCGCGAGCCCCTCGACGGTCCGCACACTGTGGCCCGACGCCATCACGGCCAGCATCGTGCAGGATTTCACCGGCACGCCGTCGACGTCGACCACACAGGTTCCACAGTTGCTGGTATCGCAACCCCAGTGGGTTCCGGTAAGCCGCAGATGATCACGCAGAAAGTGCACGAGCAGCATCCGGGGCTCGACGTCGGCACTGACCTGGTCGCCGTTGACGGTCATATTCACCTGCATGGCTAATTCCCTTCTGCCCGTACTCGTTCGGCGGCGGTGCGCAAGGTCCGGGTAGTCAGTTCGGCGGCCAGATGCCGCTTGTACTCGGCGGTGCCGCGAACATCGGTCACCGGGTCGCAGGCTTGCGAGGCCCGTTGACCCGCGTCGGCGAAGACCTCCTCGGTGGCGGCCTGCCCGGCCAGTCCTGCGGCGACTTCAGCCAGTGCTGCCTGGTCGACGTTGACGGCGGTCAGGCCGAGGCGCGCCGCGACGATCGCTGTACCGTCGAGCGTGAGCGCGGACCCCGCCGCCGCTACAGCCCAGTCACCAACCCGCCGCTCCACTTTCGCGTAGGCACTGGACGTGTTGTGCCGCAAAGGTATCCGCACCTCGACGAGCATCTCGTTGAAGGCGAGCGCGGTTTCGTACGGCCCGACGATGAAGTCGTCGATCGGTATTTCGCGTTCACCCGAGGGTCCGCGGGCCAGGCACACCGCGTCCAGCGCCTCACACACGGTCGACAGATCCTCGGCCGGGTCCGCTTGACACAGCGAGCCGCCCAGGGTGCCGCGGTTGCGGACCACGGGGTCGGCGATCACCCGTTCGGCGTCACGGAAGATCGGGCACACCGCGGCCAAGGTGTCGGACTCCAGCAGCTCGCGGTGACGGGTCATGGCGCCGATCCGGACCAGGGTCGGGTCGGTGATCACGTACCCGAGTTCGAGGGCCAGGTCGTTGATGTCGACGAGGTATTCGGGGTTCGCGATGCGCAGCTTCATCATCGGCAGCAGGCTGTGGCCGCCGGCGACTACTCGCGCCCCCTCCCCCAGCCGATCCAGCAATCCGATCGCATGGTCGACACTGGTTGCACGTTCATATTCAAAGGGCCCGGGTACCTGCATGTGGCGCACCTCACTCGCAAAGGGAACCTCAGTGTCGGCCGCGCTGACAGGGGCGTCAATAGCGAGTTAAGTGATCGTTGAAGTCGCCTCGAAGTCGCCTGTGACCACCTGATCTGCCGCGTCATGGTGGATCCGGCCAAGCAGCTGGGCCAGCGGCAAACCTCCGCCGCCCCACCGTCTGGCGATGATGTCGGCCGCGATCGAGACCGCGGTCTCCTGCGGTGTCCGGGCCCCGAGGTCCAGCCCGATCGGGCTGGCGAGCCGGCTCAGTTCGGCCTCGGTCAGCCCGGCCGCCCGCAGCCGCGCCGTCCGGTCGTCGTGCGTGCGACGCGAGCCCATCGCCCCCACATACCCGACCTGCGGCAGCCGCAGCGCTACTTCGAGCACCGGCACATCGAACTTCGGATCGTGGGTGAGCACGCAGATCACGGTGCTGTCGTCGATGGCACCCGTCTCCGCCTGGGCGGCGAGGTAGCGGTGCGGCCAATCGACGACGACGTGCTCGGCCGCCGGAAATCGGGCCCGCGTAGCGAACACGGAGCGTGCGTCGCAGACCGTGACGCGGTAGCCGAGGAAGGCGCCCTGCTCCGCGAGGGCGGTGGCAAAGTCGATGGCGCCGAACACCAGCATCCGCGGCTGCGGGGCGTAGCAGGATACGAAGACCTCCATGCCTTCACCCAGCCGTTGCCCGTCGGGCCCGTATTTGAGCACCTCGCTGCGCCCCACCGCGAGTAGACCGCGGGCATCGTCGGCGACGGCAGCGTCGGCCCGCTCCGATCCCAGCGATCCCGCCGTCGCATCACGACGAACGACGAGGCGCCGGCCGATCCACTGCGCGTCGGGGTGGGCGACGATGGTCGCGACCGCAACGGGACGTTGCGCGTCGATGTCGTCGGCGATCGCGCCGAGTTCGGGAAAGGTTGTCTGCGACATCGCCTCGACGAAGATGTCGATGACACCGCCGCATGTCAGGCCGACCGCGAACGCGTCGCCGTCGCTGACTCCATAGCGTTCCAGCCGCGGTGTTCCGGTCTGCGTCACCTCGGTGGCAGCTTGGTAGACAGCGCCTTCCACGCAGCCACCCGACACCGACCCGCTGACGGACCCGTCCGGCGCGACCACCATCGAGGCTCCGGGCAGTCTCGGCGCCGACTGGAAGGTTCGCACTACCGTCCCCAGTCCGGCGGTACCGCCAGCACGCCAAATCGACATCAACTCGGCAAGCACGTCACGCACACTTCCCAAAGTAGGCTCATAACATGACTCCGGCTCAACTTCGGGCCTATTCCGCGGTGGTTCGGTTGGGCTCGGTGCGAGCCGCCGCCGCCGAACTTGGCGTTTCCGACGCCGGGGTCTCGATGCATGTCGCGGCGCTGCGCAAGGAACTCGACGACCCGTTGTTCACCAGAACCGGTGCGGGGCTGGCGTTCACACCCGGCGGGCTGCGGCTGGCCAGCCGCGCGGTTGAAATTCTGGGTCTGCAGCAACAAACCGCGATCGAGGTCACCGAGGCGGCGCATGGGCGGCGGCTGCTGCGGATCGCGGCGTCCACGGCGTTCGCCGAACACGCCGCGCCCGGTCTGATCGAGTTGTTCTCGTCGCGGGCCGACGACCTTTCGGTGGAGTTGAGCGTGCATCCGACGAGCCGATTCCGGGAGCTGATCGCCTCGCGCGCAGTCGACATCGCGATCGGCCCGGCAAGTGAGAGCTCGGCGGCTGCCGACGAGTCGATCTTTATGCGGCCCTTCCTGAAATATCAGATCATTACGGTGGTCGCGCCGAATAGCCCACTGGTAAACGGTATTCCGACGCCGGGATTGTTGCGCCAGCAACAATGGATGCTCGGGCCGTCGGCGGGCAGCGTAGACGGCGAGATCGCAACCATGCTGCGCGGCTTGGCAATTCCGGAATCCCAGCAGCGAATCTTTCAGAGCGATGCGGCCGCGCTCGAGGAGGTGCAGCGGGTCGGCGGTGTCGCGCTGACAATCGGTTTCGCGGTCGCCAAAGATCTCGCTGCCGCGAGGCTGGTGCACGTGAACGGTCCGGGCCTGGACCGGTCGGGTGAGTGGTGCGCCACGACACTGGCGCCGTCGGCGCGTCAGCCGGCGGTGTCCGAGCTGGTCCGCATCATCACCACCCCGCGATGTATCCAGGCGATGATCCGGGGGTCTGGCGTCGGGGTGACGCGGTTTCGCCCGAAGGTTCACGTCACGCTGTGGAGCTAGGCAGCGGGCCCTGGCCATTGAGTGCGCCTTGGCGGCGCCCTGACCGCACACTCAACGCCAAGGACGCACACTCGACGTCGTGAAGCGGCGTTAGGCCTACCAGGCGCGGTGCAAGTCCGCGTGCTGACGGATCCAGGCATGCATCGCGATCCCGGCAGCGACGCCGGCATTGATGCTGCGGGTCGAGCCGAACTGAGCGATCGATACCGTGATCGCCGCACCCACCCGGATGCCGTCGGTGATGCCAGGCCCCTCTTGACCGAACACCAACAGGCACTCGCGCGGCAGCACGGTTTCCTCCAGGCGTGCCGCTCCCGGCACGTTGTCCACCGCGACCACGTTCAATCCGGCTGCCGTCGCGAAATCCAGCAGCTCGGCAGTGTTGTCGTGATGGCATAACCGCTGATAGCGATCGGTCACCATGGCGCCGCGGCGATTCCAGCGCCGACGCCCGACGATGTGCACGGTGTCCACTGCGAAGGCGTTGGCGGTGCGCACCACCGAACCGATATTCGCGTCGTGGCCGAAGTTCTCGATCGCGATGTGCAGCGGGTGCCGGCGATGGTCGATATCGGCGACAATCGCTTCCCGGGTCCAATACCGATAGGCATCTACGACATTGCGAGTGTCACCGTCGCGCAACAGAATTGGGTCATACCGCGGGTCCTCGGGCAGCTCGCCCTGCCACGGCCCGACGCCGGTGGCCGCGTCTCCCCATTCGGTGGGCCCGGGTCCGCTCATCGCGGCGTCCACACACCGGCATGCGTGCCGACGATCGCCACCGTCGCATAGAGCAGCGCCTGGTTGATTTCGCCTTGGGTGCACAAGGATGCGGAGACGTGCACCGCGTCCAACGAGGCGTCGGGCAAGATCAGCACCGCCGACCCGTACGCCGCGCATGCCGGGTTCAGGCCGCTGCCGGGCAGCGTCGGCGCTGCGAGCAGCATCATCGGGCCGCCGCGCCGGGCGGAGTCGTCGCGATACCGGGCGGCGATGGCTTCGGCATCGAGGCCGAGCAGCATGTAGCCGTTGCCGGTGAAGGCCGCCGGATCACCCAGCTGCGCCTGGGTTATCGGGGTTCCGTCCGCTCGCCACGCCGACAGGTTGGTGGTCTTGACCACCAGTCCGGTGTCGTTGACGTTCGTCGGCATCAGCCCCACCGGAAACGCCGCCGGGTAGGCCGCGGAGGTGTCGGCAATCCGGTCCCGCGTCGAGTAGCTGTACACGCCGCGGACCTGACTGCGGTCCTTCAGCGGGCCCAGGCACACGGTGCCGGTCAGCCGGTCGGGCGGCGACGATAGCGGCGCCGGGATATCGCGCACCGTGGCCATCGCGGCGTCGCAGCTGCCCACCCGACGGCTTCCATCGGGTGGGCGAGCGCGCCGTAGAGCCCGAAGCGAATGTCCTCGGGTTTGGCATGCGGCGCCTTGGGATCCGCCGGTGAGGCGTCGACGTTGATCAACACGTAGTCGTCGTCCCAGCGCAGGTTCGACACCGACATGTTCCAGCCCAGCAGCGCCAGCGATTCACCCAGCCGCGCGCCCTGGGCACCGTAAGGAGCAACAGCATGACTGGACCCCGAGCAACCCACCAGGCAGACGGCCAAGCAGGCTGCTATCGCAAGGAAAGTGCGCACAGCGGTAACGGCCCTAGCCCAGCCCCAGATCGGCCAGCCCCAGGACGCTGCGGTACGGCAGCCCCTCGGCCTGGATAGCCTCCGCGGCGCCGGTGGCGCGGTCCACCACGGTGGCCACGCCGACGACTTCGGCACCCGCGTCCTGAACGGCGTGCACCGCCGTCAGCGCCGAACCGCCGGTGGTGCTGGTGTCCTCGACCACCAGCACCCGTTGACCAGTTACCTCGGATCCCTCGATAAGACGTTGCAGGCCATGGGTTTTGGTGGACTTGCGCACCACAAAGGCGTCGATTGGGCGCCCGGGCGCGTGCATGACCGCAGTCGCCACCGGATCGGCGCCCAGGGTCAAACCGCCGACGACCGCGTAATCCCAGTCTGCGGTGAGTTCGCGCATCAGCATGCCGATCAGTGCCGCGGCGCGGTGGTGCAGGGTGGCCCGGCGCAGGTCGACGTAGTAGTCGGCTTCCTTGCCCGATGACAGCGTCACGCGGCCGTGTACCACCGATAGCCGGCGCACCAGTTCGGCCAGTTCCGCACGGTCAGTTTCGGCCACGGCCTTGTGCACCCTTTATTCGTCTACCGTTGCAGCACAACAGGTTTCAGTGATGGAAATTGCTGGCCTGCTGGCCATTGCGCCCCGTCGACGACGGGGGACGCCGGATGGCTTCGGTACGGCCGTCGTCGCGGTTGGCCGACTCCGGGGCACGGCGGCTGGCCTGGACATCTGAGCCCATCATCCCGGACACGTCCTGAGCCGAGCGCCGGGTCGGCAACTCCGCCCGGCCGGCCCGCGCCAACGGACGGCTCGGCGCCGCATTTCGAAGTCCAGCCGGCTCGTCGCTATCGGCGGGCGTCGGCGGCAACACCCGCAACAGGTCGTTGAACTGGCGCACCGTGCGCAGCCCCTCGTCCCATTGGGTGCGCGTACTGGAGACCGGCATGGCGACCAGCGTCCAGTTCTGCTCGTTCCACATGATCTCGGCGCTGTCCGGCGCGGTGTGCGCGAAGGTAACCATCCGGCGATCGCAGGCTCGACGGGCCGCGTCCAGGTTGGTCGAGTAGACCATCCGCGGGCCGATCGCACCCAGCAGCCAGATGTCGCTCTCGCGCGGCTCTTTGAGCCCTTTGAGTCGCAGGTCGACCACCACGTTGGTGCCCACCTTGCGGTGCAGCGCGATCACCGTGGCGACTTCCTCGAGATCGAAGATGTACACGGCCTCGCCGCGAATCTGGCCCAGCACCACGTTGTGGGCGGGCACGTCTCCCACCGTCGACATCACGCCGCGCTTCCAGCGCTTGAGGATGTCGGTCGATTCGCGCTCGAAGTCGAACCCGTGCGAACGTGCCCAGGATTTGCGCCGTCTGCTGCGCCCCCGCCGTCGATCTATGTCGACATACAGCAACACCACCGCGCCGACGAAGCACAGCGCGGAGAGGGTGAACCATAACGGGACCATCCTAAGTAGCGTATCTGCTACCCCACCCGAAGCGAGAATGCGACCTGGTCACAACCCAATTAAGGTTTGCTAGGGCCGCGTAGGGTTCCACCATGGTCTACGAGGGCTACCAGCTAATTCGCATCGCCGCGGCCAATGGTGTTTGCCGCGCGACAATCGACAACCCCCCGATCAACCTGCTGGACGTGCCGCTGCTGAACGAGATCGACCGGCTGACGCGTGAGGTCGCGGCCGACGACGAGGTCCGGGTGCTGATCGTCGACTCGGCCGACCCGGAGATCTTCATCGCCCATGCCGACGTGGGCCTGATTCTGGACCTGCCGGCCGACGACATCGGGCTGCACGACGAGCTGTCGCTCTTTCATGCCGTGACCGAGCAGCTCCGGACCCTGCCGAAGGCCACCATCGCCGTCATCGAGGGCGTCTGCCGCGGCGGTGGCTGCGAATTCGCGATGGCTTTCGACATGCGGTTCGCCGCACTCGGCACCACGGTGCTGGGACATCCGGAGTTGGCGGTCGGCATCATCCCCGGCGGCGGCGGCACGCAGCGGCTGCCCAGACTGATCGGCCGGGCGCGGGCCCTGGAAGTCATCCTTGGCTGCATCGACGTCGACGCCGCAACGGCCGAAGCGTGGGGATATGTGAATCGCGCGTTGCCGGCCGACAAGCTGCGGCGGTTTGTCGACAAGCTCGCCGCCCGCATCGCGTCGTCGCACGCGGTGGCCATCGCCAACGCCAAGCGCGCGGTCGACGCCGCCGCGTCAGCCGATGTGGCGACCGGCCTGCGCATCGAGGATCAGCTCTTTCGCGAAACCGTCGCGCAGCCGGCCGCCCGGGAACTGCTGCGGGCAGTGATCGACGCCGGCGCCCAGACCCGTGACTACGAGCTGGGCGACCGGCGCCGCTAGTACTCAACCGAGGATCAGGCCGTCGCCGTCCGGGTTGACGTTGACCGGAACGGTGTCGCCGTCGTGCACGTCGCCGGCCAGCAACAGCTTGGCCAACTGGTCACCGATGGCCTGCTGGACCAACCGCCGCAACGGCCGGGCGCCGTACACCGGGTCGAACCCGCGCGCTGCCAGCCATTCCTTGGCCGGCAGCGACACCTCGAGCTGCAGCCGCCGCTGCGCCAGGCGCTTGGCCAACTGAGTGAGCTGGATGTCGACGATCTGCACCAGCTCTTCGGGATTGAGGGCATCGAAGATCAGCACGTCATCGAGCCGGTTGATGAACTCCGGCTTGAATGCCGCGCGCACCGCCGCCATCACCTGCTCGGAGTTGCCGCCCGAACCGAGGTTGGACGTCAGGATCAGGATCGTGTTGCGGAAGTCGACCGTGCGGCCCTGGCCGTCGGTCAGGCGGCCTTCGTCGAGCACCTGCAGCAGCACGTCGAAAACATCGGGGTGGGCCTTTTCGACCTCGTCGAACAGCACGACGGTGTAGGGCCGCCGCCGCACCGCCTCGGTCAGCTGGCCGCCCTGGTCGTAGCCGATGTAGCCGGGAGGCGCGCCGACCAGGCGGGCCACCGAGTGCTTCTCGCCGTACTCGCTCATGTCGATGCGGACCATCGCCCGGTCGTCGTCGAACAAGAAGTCGGCCAGCGCCTTGGCCAGCTCCGTCTTGCCGACGCCGGTGGGGCCCAGGAACATGAACGACCCGGTGGGCCGGTTGGGATCGGCGACCCCGGCGCGGCTGCGGCGCACGGCGTCGGACACGGCCTGCACCGCTTTCTTCTGCCCGACCACGCGCTTGCCCAGCTCGTCTTCCATCCGTAGCAGCTTGGCGGTCTCGCCTTCCAGCATCCGTCCGGCCGGGATGCCCGTCCACGCCGACACCACATCGGCGATGTCGTCGGGACCGACTTCCTCCTTGAGCATCACGTTCTCGCGGGCCTCGGCGTGCGGAAGCGCGCCGTCGAGCTTCTTCTCCACTTCGGGTATCCGCCCGTAGCGCAGCTCGGCCGCCTTGGCCAGGTCGCCGTCGCGCTCGGCGCGCTCGGACTCTCCGCGCAGCGTGTCCAGCTGTTCTTTGAGTTCACGGACCGCGTCGATGGCGTTCTTCTCGTTCTGCCACCTGGTGGTCAGCTCGGCCAGCTTCTCCTTCTGGTCCGCCAGTTCGGAGCGCAGCTTTTCCAGCCGTTCCTTGGATGCCTCGTCCTCTTCTTTGGACAGCGCCATCTCTTCGATCTCGAGCCGGCGCACCAGCCGCTCGACCTCGTCGATCTCGACGGGCCGGGAGTCGATCTCCATTTTCAGCCGGCTAGCGGCCTCGTCGACCAGGTCGATGGCCTTGTCCGGCAGGAAGCGGGCGGTGATGTAGCGGTCGGACAGCGTGGCCGCGGCCACCAGTGCGGAGTCGGTGATGCGAACCCCGTGGTGCACCTCGTAGCGATCCTTCAGGCCACGCAGAATGCCGACGGTGTCCTCCACTGACGGTTCGCCGACCAGGACCTGCTGGAAGCGGCGCTCCAGCGCGGCGTCCTTCTCGATGTACTTGCGGTACTCGTCGAGCGTGGTGGCGCCGACCAGCCGCAGCTCGCCACGGGCCAGCATCGGCTTGATCATGTTGCCGGCGTCCATCGCGCCCTCGCCGGACGCACCGGCGCCGACGATGGTGTGCAACTCGTCGATGAACGTGATGATCTGCCCGGCCGAGTTCTTGATGTCGTCGAGCACGGCCTTGAGCCGCTCTTCGAACTCGCCGCGATACTTCGCGCCGGCCACCATCGATCCGAGGTCCAGGCTGACGACGGTCTTGTCGCGCAGGCTGTCCGGCACATCGCCGGCCACGATGCGCTGGGCCAGTCCCTCGACGATCGCGGTCTTGCCGACGCCGGGCTCGCCGATCAGCACCGGATTGTTCTTGGTGCGACGGGAGAGCACTTGCACGACGCGCCGAATCTCGTTGTCCCGGCCGATAACCGGATCGAGTTTGCCTTCGCGGGCCAGCTCGGTCAGGTCGGTGGAGTACTTCTCCAGTGCCTGATAGGTGGACTCCGGGTCGGCACTGGTGACCCGGGCGCTGCCGCGGACCTTGACGAATGCCTCCCTTAAGGCTTGCGGGGATGCGCCGTGTCCGGTGAGCAGTTTGGCGATGTCGGAGTCGCCGGTGGCCAGGCCCACCATCAGGTGTTCGGTGGACACGTATTCGTCGTCCATCTCGGTGGCCAGCTGCTGGGCGGTGGTGATCGCGGCCAGCGATTCGCGGGACAGCTGCGGCTGCGAGCTGGAGCCGCTGGCCTGGGGCAGCTTTTCGAGCAGCTGCTCGGCTTCCGCGCGAATGGTCGCGGGCTCGACACCGACCGCCTCCAGTAGCGGCGCGGCAATCCCGTCGTTCTGCGTTAGCAGCGCCAACAGCAGATGAGCGGGCCTGATCTCAGGGTTACCGGCGGCACTGGCCGCCTGTAATGCTGACGTCAGGGCCGCTTGCGTCTTGGTAGTCGGGTTAAAAGAGTCCACGACACCTCCGTTCGGGTATAGGGAAAATGCTTGTCGCCTTGTCCAACGTCGTCAAGGTTGAGTCTGTTCCGCTCAAGTTTAGATTTTTCGGAGGAATTTTGCACGTGGAAGCCGTCGACCCCGGCCTCGCGCCGCCGCCGCGCAGGATTCCGGTTGCTTTCCGGTTGGCCGAGGTGCTGCCGTTTCGCTGGCGGTACGTCTGGACGCTGTTCATGGTCGGCATCGCGCCGATCGCGCTGTGGATACAGCAGCCCATGGCGTTCGCCGCGGTCGCGGTGCTCGCGCTGGCGTCGATCTACACCATGCAACTGCGGGGTGCGCGGGTCCGCTTGGGACTGCTCCAGTATGGGCGTGTCGCTGAAGTCATTGCAGCCGAGCCGATTTCGCGCGCAACTCGTTACAACGTCAACCTGCCGGTAGCGCACGGATGGACGGTCACACGCCGGCGCTACAGCGGACCCAGCACCAAGACCAAGGTGTCCTACACGCTCGACGGGCAGCGGGCCGAGATCGTGGTGCGCGGGCGGGAGTACGTCAACGGCGTGATCCTGGCCGACGAGCGCAATCCGGCGCGGGCCCGCTGCGTCACCGCTTTTGCCTACGACCTGGACCGCGACCAGACCGGCAACTGGGTCGGCGCGCTGCGGCCGAAACTGCGGGTGGGGATGGCCTGCTGGTCGATCATCGTGATCGGCTGGCTGGCCCTGGCCTGCTTGGCGGCCACCGGATTCCGCACCGGCCTGGCCGGCGACATCCCGGCCGAGAACGTCCCCAATGCCGGTACGTTACAGGTCAGCGGCACTGGCACGACGAAAACCATCCCCTGCCACGGCGGCTATCTCTCGGTGAGTGGGGTGAACAACACGATCACCGTCACGGGCCACTGCACCAGCGTCAGCGTCGCCGGCAAGGGCAATGGGGTGACCGTCGACAGCACGGATGCGATCAGCATTTCGGGCACGGGCAACGTCGTCATCTATCACTGGGGCTCGCCGAAAGTCGCCAACACCGGAACATCGAACACCGTCGGGCAGGGCTGACGAGGACGCGCTCTGCCGCAGCGAGCTTAGAATCGGGCCCTGTGGGCTTAGAGGATTCAGACGCGCTGCGGGTGCTGCGCGACGCCCTCGCCCCGGACAGCTCGGGCGCCGGCGGCGAACTCGTCCACCGTTTCTACACCCAATGGTTCGCACTCGACGTCAGGGTGCGCGACCTATTCCCTCCCGAAATGGACGCTCAGCGAGCCGCTTTCGGCCACGCACTGCACTGGGTCTACGGCGAGCTGGTGGAGCAGCGCGCCGCCGAGCCGGTGGCTTTTCTTGCTCAGCTCGGCCGGGATCATCGCAAATACGGTGTGCTGCCAACACATTACGAGTCGTTGCGACGTGCGTTGCAGACGACGCTGCGCGCCCACTTGGGGGACGCCTGGACGGGCGCCGTCGACTCGGCAGCCGGCCAGTCGCTGAACTTGATCACCGGGGTGATGAGCGGCGCCGCCGATGCCGAAGAGGGACCCGCCTGGTGGGATGGCACCGTGATCGAACATCAGCGGGTCTCGCGGGACCTTGCCGTTGTGCGGCTGCGACTGGACCGCGCGATGCACTACCACCCCGGTCAGTACGTCAACGTGCAAGTACCGCAATGCCCACGACGGTGGCGATTTCTCAGCCCCGCCATTCCAGCCGACGCTGACGGCGGCATCGAGTTTCACGTCCGCCAGGTTCCCGGCGGTCTGGTGAGCACCGCGATCGTCAACGAAACCCGGCCCGACGATCGCTGGCGGCTATCCAGCCCGCACGGCGGCCTGCAAATCGACCGCAACGGCGCCGACATCCTGATGGTGGCCGGCAGCACCGGTTTGGCACCGCTGCGGGCGCTGATCATGGACCTGTCCCGCTACGGAGAGAACCCGCGGGTGCACCTGTTCTTCGGCGCCCGCTATCGCTGCGAGCTCTACGACCTGCCGACGCTGTGGCAGGTCGCCTCGCACAGTCCGTGGCTGTCGGTCTCGCCGGTGTCGGAGTACCACAGCGACCCGGCCTGGGCTGCCGATTACCCGGACGTCACGCCGCCACGTGGTCTGCACGTACATCAGATCGGCCAGCTCCCCGAGGTGGTGACGAAATACGGCGGCTGGGGCGACCGGCAGATCCTGGTCTGTGGCGGGCCCGCCATGGTCGGCGCTACCAAGGCGGCGCTGATCGCCAAAGGTGCCTCGCCGGACCGTATTCAGCACGACCCCTTGAGCAGTTAAGAGCTAGGCTGACCGCGTGCACGTGGTGACCCTGCGCGATCCGTCGTCGTCATTAGCCGCACAGTTCGTACCGGACGGCGGCATGATCGGCGCCTCACTCACCGACTCGGGAGTCGAGCTACTCGGTCAGCGGCGCGGACTGGGCGCCTACCTCGAAGCCGGTAAGACAATGGGCATACCGATTCTGTATCTCTGGGCAAATCGGCTGGGCGCCAACACATATACCGCCGAGAACGTGACTGTCGAATTGACACCGGGTGAAAACGGGGTGCGCGCGGACCCCAACGGGCTGCCCATCCACGGCACCCTGGCCGCATACCCGGGCTGGCGGGTAACGGCCGAGTCGTCCAATGAGCTGACCGCCGAAGTTGACTTCGGCGCCGAGCAGCGGCTGCTGGCCAGCTTTCCGTATCCGCACCTGCTGACGGTGTCGGTGCGACTGGCCGAGCGGACGCTGACGGTAACCACAACGGTCGCCGCGAGCGGCGAGACCGCGGTCCCGCTGTGTTTCGGCTTTCATCCGTATCTGCGCGTGCCCGACGCGGAGCGCAGCGACTGGATCATCGAGACACCACCGCTACGGCATTTGAGTCTCGACGAGCGGGGTCTGCCCACCGGCGAGTTTTCTGAGCAGCCGGCCAAGAAGGAACCATTGGGCGAAAACACTTTTGACGATGCTTACGACCAGGTGGCCGATGGCGCGGTGTTCGCGCTGTCCGGCGGCGGACGCCGCCTGGAAGTGCACTTCGAGCAAGGGTATTCCGCGACCCAGATCTTCGCACCGCCCGGCGAGGACGTGGTGTGCTTCGAGCCGATGACCGCTCCGACCGATGCGCTGAGCCGCGGCGGTTACCGCAGTGCGTGCCCCGGCGAGCCGGCGGTCGCGGTGTTTTCGGTCCGCGCCTAACGACCGCTTCGCTGCTACCACTCCACCAGCGCTGTGCTCGGCACTGACCGTTGGCTGTTTGGGCAACTCATCCGGCGAATGGCGGACGGGCCATGACGGTCGGCCGGAATCCGTATTTCGGTCCGCTGCTGGTCATGCCGATGCCGGATCCGGGAATTGGCATGCCGCCCAGCAGGTTTCCGGCTCCTTCGCTCTCCGCTGCAGTAATAGTGCTGACCGGTAGCGGAGCCGTGCCCGGGTATACGACGGCCGAGGACACGTTCCACGCCGGCGGAACCGACAACCTTCCTACTGAAGCCGCGGCGCCCATGGCTCGCCCCAACATCGCGGGCGCGCCGCTGATGGCGGCTGCGGCCGGTATGGCTGCGCTTGGCACAAAGGATTTTGAGATCTGTAAAAAATCTCTGGCCGCGGCTACGCCAAAGTTGTGCATACCAAAGGTGTTATAGATGAAGCTCGAGTAAGGCCCGAATTGGGTTAGAAACTCTTGAAGACCCTTCGGGAAAGTATCTTTCCCGAACAGGAACTGCCATAGCCACCACAGAGGGCCTCTTCTGGATACGGGACGAATTTCTTCGAACATTCCGTTCCGATGCTCCGCCAGGCCTTCTAGCAGTGCGGTGATCTCGCTGTTCACAATCTCGAGGCGGTCCTGGATTGAACCGTCCGAATTACCAGCGGCAGAGGTGACCGCGGCGGCCTGGGCGGCCAGACCATCCGGGCGGGCGACCTTTGGTGCTGCTACGAATGGCTCGAGAATCGAAGCTGCTGAGGAGTTGGCGGCGTAGCTGTACATCGTCGAGACGTTGTGAGCCCACATTTCGAAGTATTGGGCTTCCAGTGCCGCGATTGTGCCGTCGTTTTGACGGAACGCGTTGGTAGCCGTCGCTTTCGCCAGGTCCCCACGGTTGGCCGCAATCAACGGCGGCGGCACCACCGCCGCGAACGCAGTCTCGAAGGCCGCCGCGGCTGCTTGCGCCTGGACTGCCGCCCGCTCAGCCGCAATCGACATGGCATTCATCCACTCCAGATACGGCCGCACCGCCGACATCATCGACTCCGACGCCGCACCCATCCACTGCTCCTCAACCCGCTGGACCAAGTGGCCGCAACCTGCTGCCGCCGAATTAAGCTCGGCTGCCAGCGAATTCCAGGACGACGCGGCATTCATCAACGACGTTGACCCCGGACCGGAATATACGAGTGCCGAAGTGACCTCTGGTGGCAGCGCCCCAAAATCGATTGCCATGGTTCGATCCGTACTCACCTGGTCTCGATCACGTTAGCGGCCTCGGTGGCGGCATAGGACGCCGAGCTCGCCATCAAGGTATGCACGAACATTTCGTGGATCGCCATAGCTTGGGCGCTCACTGCCTGATACATCTGGGCATGCACGACGAACTGCGCGGCGGTCAGGGCCGATACCGGGTCGGCGGCCGCGGGAATCACCCCCGTGGTCGGCATTGCCGCAGCAGTATTCTCGGCGCTCAAGCCCGCGCCAATGGCTTGCAACGCAGCGGCCGCCGCCGCCAACTCTTCTGGCTGCGCAGTCACATACGACATGTCATCTCCTTCTCTCAGCCCTTCAGGCGCAAGGGGTTTGAGTTGTGGGCGCAGCTCAACCCCGCGCTAGCGTTTATCGTCACTACCTGGTCGTCTTTTCCCTTCCTGAAACCACGGCGTCATCCCCCGGGCGGTGGGCGGACGACTACCCGTTGGCGGTATCCGTATTTGTGCGCAATGACAGCTGCTGCACGCCGACCGTGTCTGCCCATTGGCATTGCGCGAAGAAGTCCATCCGTCGCGCTTCCCGGGCCGCCTACATGACTGACGGCTGCCACCCGAAAGGCCGGCCCTTGCGCCATGCCGGGTGCACTGGTCCAGGCGGACGGCACCGAGAGATTCCCAATCCTGTTTGCGGCCAGCCTATTAACTGAAACCAACCCTTCTCCACCGATCGCCGGCGGGAGCACGGATTGCGGCGCTGGACTAGTGGCTCCTGCTGCACCCGCAATAGGTAGGAACTGCTGAGCCAGCGAGGACCATGCATTTGAAAGACTCGTTGCGAGCTCGACCAAACCCGGTATGGTGCGAAACAGTGCATGCCGCTCATCGGTACCGATCCAGCCTTTTTCTTCGTCCCGCATGGGCCCGGGCCTCACCTGAATGCGATTGGTGGACATGGATCGTAGCGACGAGGTCGATCTCGCAAGTGGCTGAAGTTTCTGGGTGATCGCCGAGCCTATGGTTAACCACGTCCCCATTCCGTTGCTCTCGGTCACGGTCAGCTCTATCACCGCGCTCGCACTCCCGACAGCTCGTCCGACCGCGGTAGCGTGGGCGAGCGACTCGGCTTGCTCTTGTTTTGGTTTCGGGTCGGCGAACGTTGCCAACCGCGTGGCGCTCGCCGAAGCGGCCGCATAGTCATACATCGCAGTGGCATCTTGAGCCCACATTTCGGCGTACTGGGCCTCGGTCGCCGCGATCGCCGGATTGTATTGGCCGAAGAAGTTTGTCGCAGTCAGCGCGACGAGGAGATCCCGGTTGGCTGCAACTACCGGCGGGGGCACCGTCATCGCAAACGCCGCTTCATAAGCTGCGGCTGCCGCTCTCAACTGTGTGCCTGCCTCACCGGCCACGATGGCGGCAGCACTGAGCCACAACGGGTAGGGTGTCGCTGCGGCAAGCATGGTACGCGATGCCGGCCCTAACCACGCCGAGCTAGTCATCTCTGACACCAACGACGTGTAACCACAAGCTGCCGAACTCAATTCGGTAGCTAACGCATCCCAGGACAAAGCCCCTGACATCATCGAGCCCGACCCGGGGCCGGTATACATCAGCCCTGAATTGATCTCCGGAGGCAGCACCCCAAAGTCCACTTGGACAGCTCCGCTACCACGTCCATCCGGGTAGCCGGAGCCAGGGTTTGGTTGGTCGGCGCAGATTGGTTCGCAATCGAGGTCGATGGTTCTCGGGACGGCGCTGTCCGCCGAGGGATGGTAGCGAGGTAGTCAAAAACGGCTGCATTATCGAGGCCTCACTTTGTTCCGATACGGATGAGCCGGTGGGTAACACGGTTGGTGTTAGCTCATCGATGCAGTACCAGGGTGCAGGACCGGCGAGAACAAACCATCGGTCAAAATACGGAGGGCGCACTATGAGTCGTCGTCAATTTGACTAAAGCCGCACCACGCCCGCCTACGTATACCTACCGATGCGTGGTGAACAAGGAAATTCCTACGCATGCATACGGCGTGCGGCTCGGGTTCGCTTTCGGTGACTGCTAAATTGCGGCGTGATCGCCCGTCACAGCGATGGTGCGGATTCGGTCTTGAAGATGTGGTGGTTGGCAAGGTTCGCCAACTGCACGCGTGAGTTGATCCCAAGTTTGGTATAGATGTGGGTGAGATGCGAGTGTATCGTCCGGATCGAGACGAACATCAGCGCGGCAATCTCCTTGGTGGACAAACCTTCTGCGACGTGTTCTGCAACCTCGAATTCAGTGGGAGTGAGCGATGCCCAGCCGCTAGCCGCCCGCTTCTTCTGGCCGCGACCCCGCTGTGCGTAGGCGATGGCTTCCTGCACGCCCAACACATCGCCTTCAGCTAAGGCTGCAGCGAGATCAGCATCGCCCAGGGCACTACGCGTCACCGCAAGCGCAGCGTCATACTCGGCTTGATATATCGTGAATCGCTCTTCGTAGCTCCGTTCACGGATAGCATTGGCCGCTCCGAGCAGTCGAGCTGCGCAGCGGTAATTCTCTTCGTGGGCGGCAACCGCGCCAAGGCACTCGATTATGTCGGAGATCCCGAGAAATGCCTCGACTTCAACGGCTTTCGTGAGCGCCGCGCGCACATCGCTTTCAGCGCGGGACCACTCACCTTGCGCTGACCAGATCCGCGCGCGCGTCGTCAATGTCTGTGCGAGGTGCCAGCCCGAAGATGATGATATCGCCTCGTCGGCTTTACATTTGGCCGCAGAAAGATTGCCGCGTGCAAGTTCTATTTGGGCCGTATACGCGTTGATTCTGGCCATCATGCTGGGGTGGGTTCCCACCAGCTGAGGCGCCGCGGCAATTGCTTTGCCAGCCATCGGGATATCACCTGCTGACAACGCGGCAGCCGCCAAGGCGCCCTGCGCAAAGCCTTCGTACCAGGGCCCCATGACGGCAGCTGTTCCGAGGGCATCGCGTGCTGCGGTGATTGCGCCGTTCGCCTCTCCGCTATATGCCAGTCCGCGTGACAGATTTACCAGGACGATCGTGTACCACAACGGGTCACGCGCTGCTTCGGCCTCGTCTGCCATGTCGCGCAGCGTGGCAATTGACGGTTCGAGTTCGCCTTTGAGCATCGTTGCCACGGCGACACTCCAGCGGCAGTACCGGGCCGAGAGGCGGTCACCGCCCGAATGCGCAAGGTCTCTGCCTTCCTCGGCCGCTGCAAGCATGGTGACCGGGTCACCCGCCACCAGCGCACTGTAAGCCTGCCATCCGAGGATGTGGGTCAGTCTCCACCGCGCGTTGATTGATCTCGCTGCGCCTAACGCCTCAGCGAAGTAGGAGCGTGCGGCGTCTAGGTCGTAACCGCTCGTTGCCCCGCAGGCGGTGAGTGCACGTACCAGCAGATCGGGATCGTTGAGCCTTCGCGCAGTCTCCAACGCCTCATGCGCCAGCGCAGTACTGTCGACAGCACCAACCCACGCGTCCAACCCCGCTTTGTCGGCTAGCGCGCGCGCTCGCACAACCTGCGGAACTGCCTGATTGCACCCGAGGTTCGCGGCCAAAATGGCGTCGAACCAACGTAACCCCTCTTGGATTCGGCCGCGCGCGAGCCACATTGGTTGCAACAACGATGTCAGTCGCAGTGCCGAAACAATTTCAGCGCTATCGCAGTACCAGGTAAACGCGGCCTTCAGATTGTCGAAGTCACGGTCGAGTTGCTGGACGTGCTGCTCATCTCCACATCGTGCGGGCGTCTCAAAAGCACCCGCCATGTTCATGTAGTAGTCGCTGTGACGACGCGCTACGAGTTCGTACTCACCAGAATCACGAAGCACGTCGAGCGCGTATTGGCGCATTGTCTCAAGCAACCGGTACCGGGTTCGGCCATCAATGGTTTCCGCCACGACAACCGACTTGTCGACCAGCCGGCTGAGCCTACGGGTGACATCGGCGCGCTCCTCGTGATCAGCCCTGCCCACGACCTTCGCGGCGCTCACGGTAAACCCGCCCCTGAATACCGCTAGCCGACGAAACAGAACACGTTCGGGTCCAGTCAGCAAACGATGAGACCAGTCGATCGAAGCCCACAAAGTCCGTTGGCGGCTAGTGGTGGCTCGCACGCCCCCGTCCAGACGAATGAAGGTCTCGTCCAAGCCGTCCACGATCTCACGCAAGGACATATAGCGAACTTGTGCTGCAGCCAACTCGATCGCCAGTGGCAGTCCGTCGAGACGACGGCATATGTCCTTCACTATCTCGCGGTGACCGTCGGAAAGATCGAAGTCCGGCTGGACATCTCGGGCGCGATCGGCGAATAGCTCGACGGCCTCATCATCCAGTGACATCCGTGGCACCCGCCAACGAATCTCCCCCGCGACACCAATCGGTTCACGGCTGGTGGCCACAATGGTCAATCTCGGACATTGCGCGAGCAGTCTCATGACAACGGCTCGGCAAGCGTCAAGCAGATGCTCACAGTTGTCGAGCACGATCAGGGTCTGCCTGCCCCAGAGGAAGTTCGTCAGGGTAGCGATCGTCGAACTCCTGGGCTGGTCGGGTGAGGTGATCGTGCGTGCGATCGCCGTCTCCACACCGTGTGGTTCGGTGACAGGCCCCAGATCGACAAACCAGACGCCATCGGCAAAGTTCGCCGCTGCTGCTGCCGCCGCCTGTATGGCCAGGCGGGTCTTCCCGGCGCCGCCCACACCGATCAGCGTCACCAGCCGGCTGCGGTGAATCAGTTCCCGCACTTCGCTCAGGCGTGTACCACGGCATACGAAACTGACTAGCTGCAAAGGAAGTTGGCGCGCCAATGAGCTGTCAGATGAGCGCAGGGCCGGGAACTGGATGCGTATCCCCGGACGGCACAGCTGAAAGACTCGCTCCGGACGAGGTAGATCCCGCAGACGGTGCGTGCCCAGGTCCATCAACCAGACATCAGCGGGTAGGCAGTCAACGACAAGGTCATGCACTGTCCCTGATAGGACGGTCTGACCACCATGAGCCAAGTCGCGCAACCGAACCGCGCGGTTGAGGGCAGCACCGACATAACTGGTTTCATTGCGCAGCTGCACCTCGCCGGTGTGCAAACCGATACGCAGCGCAAGTGGAGCCAGCGGCGCGCGCTGTAGCTCCAACGCACATGCGACGGCATCGGTGGCGCAGGTGAATGCCGCCATGAAACTGTTGCCAATGCCTTGCTCGGCTAGTTTGACGCCCTGGTGGTTCCCGACGATGCTCGGCACGGCCGCATCGAGTTGGGTTACTGCTGCCTTCATGTCCCGAGGATGCGACTGCCATAGTTGCGTCCATCCCGCTACCTCGGCAAGCAATAGTGTCACCGTGCCAGTTGCGAGAACCATATTGACATTCTGATCACTTCTACGAGCGGTCCTGAAGGCGGAACTGTCGGTATCAAAAGATGCTGTCATCCCTATTCGGGTTCTTGACAATCCACCAGCGGATGTACGGGGCTGACATCCGATACTAAGGTACAGGCTCCTCGTCGGTGCGGGTCGAATGAAGCTGAAAGAGTCGGGCATTAAGTCGTGCTGTCTGCTGTCAGCCGGCAAGCCATTGAGGGAGGCTGAATTCGACCGACTACTGCACGGTTCCTCTGTTTCACATTTGAGTTTGCCCTGCCGAAATAAGTAAGGCGATATGAATTGCGTTGACTGCCGGTACCCGGCCTCTCAAGGCGGGATGCGACGCTCCTCGAATACACCGAAAACCCTTGCTGCCCAAGCCGACGAGACAAAGGGTGCCGCTGATGGCGGTCGACTAACGACCTCTACGTGGCTGCCACACCACCAGCGCCGTGCTCTTGGGCACCACCGCGATATCGCGGCGCTGGTTACCTCGCAACACGGCTACCTCCTCGGCCATTTCCTTGAGCCGCGACTGCAGCGCCTCGACCTGGTTGGTCAGCTCGATGATGCGCTTGATGCCGGCGAGGTTGACGCCTTCGTCCTGCGAGAGCCGCTGCACCTCGCGCAGCAGATCCACGTCGTGCTGCGAATAGCGCCGCCCGCCACCGGAAGTGCGGCGCGGGATGACCAGTCCGAGGCGATCGTAGGTACGCAACGTCTGCGCATGCATGCCGGCCAGTTCGGCCGCCACCGAGATCAAAAACGTCCGGGCATCCTCTCGCTTAGGGTTTTTCGCCATCAGCGATTACCTGCCCATCCGGCCCGCGGGTTGAAACCACTGGACTGCTCGGCCTCCGCATACGCCTTAAGCGCCTCCTCCGCAGCGCCTTCCAAGTTCGGCGGCACAGCGACTTTCACGGTGACAAGCAAGTCCCCGCTGCCACCGCTGCGCTTGGGCACACCGCGTCCACGCACCCGCAGGATGCGGCCGTCGGCGGTGCCTTTGGGCACCCGAACGCCGACCTTTCCGTCCAGTGTGGGCACTGAAAGTGTTGAACCCAAAGCTAATTCGCTGAAGCTGACCGGCACGGTGACGGTAAGGTCGTCGCCGTCGCGGGCGAAGACCTTGTCCGGCCGCACATGCACCGTCACGTACAGATCGCCCGACGGTGCACCGCGTAAGCCCGCCTCACCCTGCCCGGGTAACCGGATACGTTGTCCGTCTTCGACTCCGGGTGGGATCCGCACATTGATGGTGCGGGTGCGGGTGGTGACACCGGTACCTTTGCACTCATCGCAGGGGTGCTCGATGATCGAGCCGCTGCCCCGGCAGTCGGTGCAGGGCTCGGAGAATCCGAACGCCCCCTGGTTGCTGCTGACCACACCGGCGCCGTTACAGGTGGGACACACCTTCGGGCTGGTGCCCGGGCGTGCCCCGCTGCCATGACAATTCGTGCACGGCGCCGGGCTGGTGAGTCGAAGCGGCATCGCGACGCCATTGGCGGCCTCGACGAAATCCAGCTCGGTCTCGGTTTCCAGATCGTTGCCGCGCCGGGGCCGGCTGGGACGAGCGCTCGCACCCCGTCCGAACAGACCGCCGAACAAGTCACCGATGTTGGTCCCGCCGCTACGGCCCGCGGCGTCGAACAAATCGTTGAGATTGAACTCGGCGCCGTCGCCACCCACGTTGAAACCGCCGAAGCCGCCGGTGTCGAACCTTCGACCACCAAGACCACCGCCGGCGAAGAGTCGACGGGTTTCGTCGTACTCTTTGCGCTTGGCGGTATCCGAGAGCACGTTGTGTGCTTCCGACACCGCTTTGAACCGTTCACCGGCGGCGGGGTTGTCGGGATTCGCGTCCGGATGCAGATCACGCGCCAACTTGCGATAGGCGCGCTTTATCTCTTCGGGGCTGGCGTCGGGGGAGACGCCAAGCTCCTTATAGAAGTCCTTTTCGACCCATTCACGCTGAGCCATGTCGCGTCACCCCCTCGCACCTTTCGCTGTTTCCGTAGTCCTGATTCTGTGCCTTATTCACCGGAGGTGTCGTTATTTTCGCCGGTGTCGTTGTCAGCGGCTGTCTCGTTCACCGCGCTGATCTCGTCACCCACCGTGTCGACGACGCCGACCAGCGCGTGGCGCAGCACGCTTTCGCCCAGCTTGTAACCCTGTCGCAGCACGGTGCCGATCACCGGTCGAGAGCCATCGCCCTCGTGCTGAACCGCCTCGTGCAGCACCGGGTCGAAATCTTCGCCTTCGGCGCCGAACGCCACCAGCCCGAGCCCGGTCAGTGCGCTGTCCAGCTTGTCGGCTACCGACTTCAGCGGGCCCGACTCCAGGTCACCGTGCTTGCGCGCACGATCGAGATCGTCGAGTACACCAAGCAATTGGCTGACAACGCCGGCTTTAGCCCGATCCGCCGCGGCCTGCTGATCGCGAAGCGCCCGCTTGCGGTAGTTCGCAAAGTCGGCCTGCACCCGCTGCAAATCGGCGGTCAGCTCGGCGACCTTGCCGGCGTCTTGCTCCGTCGCGGAACCCGCCGGGACGGTCCCTCCCGGCTCCCCTTGCTGGGGGCCGGGAGGGACGTTCCGTACTTCTCCGGTCTCGGGATCAATCCGCCGCTTGTCGGTCACAGTTACCTGTTCCTGCGGATTGCCTTCGGTCACTTGGACTCCCGGTCGTCGTCGACCACCTCCGCGTCCACGACATCATCAGCGGAGCCGGATGAGCCGCCGGACTCGGGGCTACCGGGCTGCGGCCCGGCCGCCTGAGTGGCTTCGTAGATCGCCTGACCCAGCGCCTGAGACTCCTGGCCCAGCTTCTCCATTGCCGACTTGATCGCCGAGATATCGGTGCCGCCCAGTGCCGACTTGGCATCGGCAATCGCGGCGTCGACCTTGGTCAGCGTGTCCTCGGGGACCTGCGACCCGCCCTCGGCTTCACGCTGCTCCTTGACGAACTTCTCCGTCTGGTAGACCAGCGATTCCGCCTGATTGCGGACGTCCGCCTCTTCGCGACGATTGCGGTCCTCCTCGGCGTGCGCCTCGGCGTCCTTGATCATCCGGTCGATCTCCTCCTTGGACAGGCCGGAGCCCTCCTGGATTTTGATCGTGTTCTCCTTGCCGGTGCCCTTGTCCTTGGCCGTGACGTGCACGATGCCGTTGGCGTCGATGTCGAAGGTGACCTCGATCTGCGGGACGCCTCGCGGAGCCGGCGGGATACCGGTCAACTCGAAGGAGCCGAGCAGCTTGTTGTGCGAAGCGATTTCGCGCTCGCCCTGGTACACCTGGATCTGCACCGACGGCTGGTTGTCATCGGCCGTGGTGAAGGTCTCCGAGCGTTTGGTCGGGATCGTGGTGTTGCGTTCGATGAGCTTGGTCATCACGCCACCCTTGGTCTCGATACCGAGGCTCAGCGGCGTCACATCAAGCAGCAGAACGTCTTTCACCTCACCCTTGAGGACACCCGCCTGCAGCGCGGCACCAACGGCCACGACCTCGTCGGGGTTGACGCCCTTGTTGGGCTCCTTACCACCGGTCATCTCCTTGACCAGTTCCGACACCGCGGGCATGCGGGTGGAACCACCCACCAACACCACGTGGTCGATCTCGGACACCGAGATGCCGGCGTCCTTGATCACGGACTGGAAGGGCTGACGGGTGCGGTCCAGCAGATCCTGTGTGATGCGCTGGAATTCGGCGCGGGTCAACTGCTCGTCGAGGAACAACGGGTTCTTGTCCGCGTCGACGGTGATGTAGGGCAGGTTGATCGAAGTGCTCTGCGAACTCGAGAGCTCGATCTTGGCCTTCTCGGCGGCCTCACGCAGCCGCTGCATCGCCATCTTGTCCTTGGTCAGGTCAATTCCGCTGGTGCCCTTGAACTTATCGACCAGCCATTCGACCACGCGGTCATCCCAGTCGTCCCCACCAAGGTGGTTGTCACCACTGGTGGCGCGGACCTCGACCACGCCCTCGCCGATCTCGAGCAGCGAGACGTCGAAGGTGCCACCGCCGAGGTCGAAGACCAGGATGGTCTGCTCCTTCTCGCCCTTGTCCAAACCGTAGGCCAGTGCCGCCGCGGTCGGCTCGTTGACGATGCGCAGCACATTCAGGCCGGCGATCTGGCCGGCTTCCTTGGTCGCCTGACGCTGGGCGTCGTTGAAGTAGGCGGGCACGGTGACGACCGCGTCGGCCACGTCCTCGCCCAGGTACGCCTCGGCGTCACGCTTCAGCTTCATCAGCACGCGGGCACTGATCTCCTGAGCGGTGTATTTCTTGTCGTCAATCTCGATGGACCAGTCGGTGCCCATGTGCCGCTTCACCGAACGGATGGTGCGGTCGACGTTAGTGACCGCCTGGTTCTTGGCGGGCTGACCGACGAGCACCTCACCGTTGCGCGCAAAGGCGACGACGGACGGGGTGGTGCGTGAGCCCTCGGAGTTGGCGACGACGACGGGGTCGCCACCTTCCAGGACTGCTACGACGGAGTTGGTGGTCCCGAGGTCGATACCGACCGCACGAGCCATAGTGATTCCTCCTGATTGTGTAGAGCTTGCTTGGTGCCACTATGCTGAGTGAACCCCGCTCAAGCCTGCCTTTGGGGGCGTCGGCCTGTCAACCCAGTATTGAGTCTGGGTCACTCAACTTGTCGATCATGCTAACGGCTGGCATCGGCAGCTTTGTTCCCGGGGGTCTGAAAATTCTTCCGGTAGTCATCGCCGCCCCTTTCCACCAGGCCAGACGGCGTCGAACCAAACTCGCCGCGTCATGGAAATGACGTTCTCGTTAATTTGCCATGTGTAGGACAACTAGGCAGTAGCGTCTGCACTGTTGTGCATCTGTCCCAGTCCTCCACGAGAAGGGCGAAAGCGTCATGGCTGCTCCGCGGGTCGTCGTTGCGCAGCGCGCAACGCATGAGTGTTGTCCCCGACTGCGATGAAGGCCGGTCGTTCGGCAGCGCGATTCGCGTGGTGGCACGAGTGGGCCGCGCCGCTGTGGATCGGTTGCAACTTCACTGCCTGGACTCGCCTGTTGATCCGTAACCGCTTCGCCGTGCACTGGAGCCGCTGGCATTTCGCGGTGCTCTACACGGTTCTCAGCGTCGTCAAATCTTTCCTGGGGATGTGGCAGAGGATCGTGTTCGGCAAGCGAGTCGCCAGCACGGCGATCGGCGATGCGCCGATCTTCATCGTCGGGCACTGGCGTACCGGCACCACCATGTTGCACGAGATGCTGGTCCTCGACGATCGCCACACCGGTCCGACGACTTACGAATGCATTGCGCCGCATCACTTTCTGCTGACCCAGCGGTTCGCCCGATTCGCGGAGTTCCTGACGTCGAAGCATCGCGCCATGGACAGCATGGATTTGAGCATGGCCCATCCGCAGGAAGACGAGTTCGCATGGTGCATGCTGGGCCTGCCCTCGCCGTACCTGACCATCGCGTTCCCGAATCGGCCGACCCAGGACGAGCAGTATCTGGATATGGACAAGCTGACCGCACGCGAGCTGGAAACGTGGAAACAGACCCTCTTCCGATTCGTTCAGCAGGTGTACTTCCGTCGCCGCAAGGCAATCGTCCTCAAGAGCCCGACGCACAGTTTCCGGATCAGGGTGCTGCTGGACATATTTCCGCAGGCGAAGTTCATCCACATCGTGCGCGATCCCTACGTCGTATATCCGTCGACCGTCAATCTTTTCAAGGCGTTCTCGCTTGTCCACGGCCTGCAACGGCCGACGTTTGAGGGGTTGAACGAAAACGTGCTGTCCACCTACCTCGACCTGTACCGGAAGCTGGACGAAGGCCACGAACTCGTTGACCCATCAAGGTTTTACGAATTGCGCTACGAGGATCTGGTCGGTGATCCTGAGGCGCACTTGCGCAAAATGTACGAGCACCTGGACCTGGGCGACTTCGACCGGTACGCGCCGCGCCTTCGGCAATACCTTGCTGACAAGGCGGCCTACCGGACGAACACCTACGAAATGACGATCGAACAGCGTGCGATCGTCACGGAGCGCTGGGCCGAGGTCATCGATCGCTACGGCTACGGGGTGGCGGCCAAGGGCGCGGCGTTAACGTGCGAAAAGGCATCCGTCGCAGGGTAATTCATCGGGAAGCGATTTCCTCGATCAGTGCGAGTACGGCGCGGGTGGCCGCGCTGGTCGATCGGGCCGCGGACGTGGTGACGAACAAACGCCATTCCAGGTCGTAGTCGCTCACCCGCAGCGTGGCCAAGCCGAAATCATCGATCTCGTCGAGGATGGTCCAGCTCAGGAAGCCGATCCCCAGACCGTTGCGGATGTAGGTGGCGGCCGTGCCGAGGTCGGCGACCTCCACCGCGACGGTCCGCTCGACGCCGGCGGCGGTGAACGCATTGTCGATCACGGTTCTGGTGCCGTATCCCGGTGGGCTGTCGACGAACGACATTCCCGCCAACTCGGCCAATGGCACCGAATCCCGTTGGGCGAGTGGATGATCGGCCGGCACCACTAGAAGCAGCGGGACGGCCGCAACGAGCCGGGCATTCAGGTCGGCCGGCGGCGGCCCGGTGAAGACGAGAAAGGCAACGTCGAGATCACCGTCGCGAAGCTGGCCGGCGAGCCCGGCCGAGCCGGCGCTGGCGGCACGCAAGTGCACCGTCACCCCGGGATGCCTGCTATGCAGTTCGGCCAGCACCGCGGGCATGTCGATCACGCTGATCGACGTTAAGATCCCCACCGCGACAGTGCCGCGGACAGAGCCGCGGGTGGCGTTGACAGCGTCCTTGGCCGCGCGGGCGGCGTCCAGGGTTTCGCGGGCGCGGGGTCGCAGCTCCTCTCCTGCGGGAGTCAGCTCGACTCCCGCAGAGCCCCGGACGAATAGCTCGGCGCCGAGTTCGCGTTCCAGGGCCTTGATCGTCGCCGACACACCCGATTGGACGACGTGCAGTTTCTTCGCGGCCTCAGTGAAGCTCCTGTTGTCCGCGACCGCCAGAAAGTACTCAAGATGGCGAAGCTCCATACAGCCATTATCACCGACTGTGCTGAGAGCCATCAAAACTTTTCGTTGGCCCTGATGTGGCGGGCAAACGTAGCGTCGTTTTCGTCGAGCGTGCCGTATCGCCCGTCGACCATCCCACCCCCGACCTTGCTGGACGTGCCAATGACTCTGCAAGCTCCCCCCCTGACCAGAACCCGAACGCGTTGGTCGTCTCCCTCCACCGACGACCAATTCGTCGTCGAGAACCCCGCCACCGGCCGGACCATCACCGTGGTCCAGGGAGCGGGGCCCAACGAGGTGGACCAGGCGGTGCGCAAAGCCCATGCCGCACACCTGCGCTGGAAGCAGCGGCCGGCCCGGGAGCGCGGTGCCTACCTGCGTGAGATCGCCAAAGTCATCCGCGCGCACGCGGATGAACTCGCGATGCTCGAGTCACGGGAAATGGGCAAGCCGATCGCCCAAGCGCGCCAGTTCGACCTCGAAGCGGCGATCTCCATCTTCGAATACTTCAGCAGCATCGTGGAGGCCCTGCCGAACCGGGCGCGCGACCACGACACCGTCCTGGACGTCACCACCCTGGAGCCGTACGGGGTGATCGCCGCCATCGTGCCGTTCAACTGGCCACCCATCCACACCGCCGGAAAGATCGCTCCGGCACTGGCTGTCGGCAATGCCGTCGTGGTGAAGCCACCGGAGCAGGCGCCCTCGGTGGTGCTGCGCATGGTGGAACTGATCCAGTCGGTGCTTCCGGACCGCGTAGTGCACGCCGTGCCCGGCAGGGGGGAGGTGGGTGCCGCCCTGGCCGGACACCGGCTGGTGGGCAAGGTCTCCTTCACCGGATCGCCGAGGACGGGTTCGGCAGTCATGCGCAATGCCGCCTGCAACCTCACCCCGACGCTGATGGAGCTGGGCGGAAAGAACCCGTTGGTCGTGTTCGATGACGCCAACGTGCACGAGGCGCTGTTGGCCGCCATTGACGGTGGTTTCTTCAACCAGGGCGAAGCGTGCACCGCGTCGTCGCGAATCCTGGTGCAGGACACGGTCTATGAGCAGTTCGCCGCGAAGTTGTGCAAAGCGGTGACTCGGTTGCGGGTGGGCGACGGCGCCGACGCCATGACCGATGTCGGGCCGTTGGTCACCCGCGCGCAGCAAAAGCAGGTGCTGGACTACCTCAAGCTCGGCGTGGCCGAGGGCGCGCGCATCGCGGCCCAGGCGCCGCTGCCCGAAGATCCCCGCCTGGCCGACGGCTTCTACGTATCACCAACCGTGCTGACCGACGTGACTCCGCGGATGCGGATCGCCCGGGAAGAGATCTTCGGTCCCGTGGTCACGTTGATCCCGTTCTCCGAAGAAGCTGAGGCGGTGCGGATCGCCAACAGCACACCGTTCGGATTGGTGGCGGCGGTGTTCACCCAGGACAGCGACCGCGCGTTGCGGGTGAGTCGGCAGATCCGGGCCGGCGCTGTGTTCGTCAACAACTACGTCCGGATTGCGATCGGCACCGGATTCGGCGGGGTCGGCCACAGCGGATTCGGACGCGAGCACGCCGAGGAGACGCTGAGCGAATACGGGTACACCAAGACGATCCGGTGGGCCGCCAAACGCGAAGAGCTGCCCTACTGGACCGCGGCCAGCCGGGTGCTGGCGACCTAAGGACAACTAAGTGCGAACCATCGCACTCGAAGAGCATTACGCCACAGCGGGGTTCCTGCGCGGACCGGGCAGCTGGCTCGCGTCGCGCGCGGGCGTGATCGAACCCATCGCCGATCTCGGCGACGGCCGCATCGCGGCGATGGACGAGGCGGGTGTCGATCTGGCGGTGCTCTCGCTGGCCGCGCCCGGCGTCGAACAACTCGACGGCCCCAAGGCCGCCCCGCTGGCCCGCGAATGCAACGACGAACTCGCGGCAGCGGTCGGCCGGTATCCCGGTCGGCTGGCGGGCTTCGCGACCATGCCGATCAGCGCGCCCGATGCGGCGGCCGACGAGCTGGAGCGAGCGATGCTCAAGCTCGGTTTCCTTGGCGCGGTGATCAACGGGCACAGCCAAGGCCGCTACCTGGACGACCCCTACTTCGAGCCGGTTCTCGATCGCGCCGCGGCGCTGAATGCTCCGATCTACCTGCACCCGACGATCCCGCCGACGGCCGTCATCGAGTCCAGCTACGCGGGGTTCGCGCCTGAAGTCACGTTCGCGCTGGCAACGGTGGGGTGGGGCTGGCACATCAACACCGCCACCCACGTGCTGCGGCTGATCCTTGGTGGCGTGTTCGACCGCTATCCGGAGTTGCAGGTGGTGATCGGGCACATGGGCGAGGCGACGTCGTTCATGCTGCCGCGATTCGACGCCACGTTGAAGCCGGAGCTGACCGGGCTCAAACACCCCGTCAGCACCTACCTACGACAGAACCTGACCTACACCTTCGCCAACTTCAACGACGAGGCGATGTACGCGAACCTGGTCGCACAAGTCGGCATCGACCGGGTGGCGTTCTCCGCCGACTATCCGTTCGGATCGATGAAGGCGGCCCGCGCCTTTCTGGACAACCTCCCCCTGACCGACGACGAGCGGGCACGCATCAGCCACCGCAACGCCGAAAAGCTGCTGGGTCTGTGAGCTAGCCGGGCTCGTCGACGTCCTGACCGCCGGCGAGGTCGGTGCAGTCGACGATCTCGACGTCGCGCCTGCTGCGCAGATACGCCCCGGCGCCTTGGTCTCCCGATATTTGGGCCATTACCTCGGGCCAGTGCCGCCGCGCGATGACGACCGGGTGCCCGGGCCGCTCGCCGAAGTGTGCGCGTGCCAGGCCGCTTGGCGAGGCGGTCGCGCGGCCCAGCACCCGCGCCACCACGGCGGGGCCCACGTCGGGGGTGTCGATCACATGCAGCACCGCGTAGTCGGCGTTCATGCGGTCGGCGTGAGCCAAGCCGTCGCGCACCGAGACGCTGAGCCCCTCGTGCCAAAGCGGCGCGGTGATCGCCGTGACCCCGGGCGGGGCCGGGACCTCGGCGGCGCCCATGACCACAACGACGTCGGTGCAGCCCCCGTCGCGCAGCGCGCCGACCGCGATCTCCAGCCAGCCCTGAACCAGGATTTTCGGCTTGCCGTACCGTCGGCCGGCACCCGCGGCCAGCAGGACTCCGACGTGCCGTGGCGGATCCGTGAACTGCGACAACCCCACCCTTCTATGATGGCATTCACTTGCTCGCTCGGCGAGCGCCCAACGACGCGGGCGCCGATGCCCAAGTCCGCCAAGCGGTTCCATCGCTGAGGCTGATGACACCGTTGGTCAGCGGCCGCGGACATTTCCTGCCACTCGGCGATAACACTTTGCTATCAGCGACATTTCAAAAGCGCGTCACCCCGGCACCTTGCCCCACCTCGTGCGTAATCTACGACTGATATCTCCGAACTTCGGGAGTGACGCGTGCGGTTTTCGCAGAACGCAAGGCGAGGCCTGGCGGGTGGTTCGCTGGTGCTCGCGGCCCTGCTGGCTAGTCCCCTGCTGACTTCGGGCTGCAGCTCCGTCATCGAGGGCCGGCCGGTCGCCGCGCCGGGTACCGGGCCCACCGAACCCTCGTTCCCCACGCCGAGGTCGAGCAGCGCGGCGGCACCGTCGAACCCCATCGCAGCCCCACCGACCACGCCGGCCAACCCGACCGCACCGGCCGGCGCCATCCCGCTGCCGCCCGATCAGAACGGCTATGTCTTCATCGAGACCAAGTCCGGCGTGACGCGCTGCCAGATCAATAAGGACAGCGTCGGGTGTGAGGCTGCGTTCACCGATTCACCCCTGCAGGATGGTGAGCACACCAACGGCGTCAACATCACCTCCGGGGGCTCTGTGCAGTGGATTTTGGGCAACCTGGGCGCCATTCCCACCGTCACAATCGACTACAAGACCTACGACGCTCAGGGCTGGACGATCGACGCGTCGGAAGCGGGCACCAGGTTCACCAACAGCCACACAGGCCACGGCATGTTCGTCAGTGTCGAGAAGGTCAGCACGTTCTAAGCGCGGGTCAGTACGATCGGTGCCGTGGCAGGCCCGCCGGACAACTTCAACAATGAGCCGACGCGGTACAGAGGTGTCGGTAGTGGCGATCGCCCGCAGGGCGATGAACCGCCGCCGCGAGGTCCCGACCGGTTCGAGGGTGGAGCATCGCTGGATCCTTTCGACGACGAGGGGACCGAGCCCACCGCCTGGCATCGCCGGCCTGTGGTGCTGATCGGCTGGGGCTTGATGGTCCTGATCCTGATCGCACTGATCGTCTACGGCATCATCGAGCTCATCGGGGACCAGGGCACCGGCAGCACGCCGAGCACCACCACGACGCCGTCGCACACCACCACCACAACGACGACCACGACCACCACCACCATGCCGCCGTCGACCACCACACCCACCACCACCGCGCCGCAGACGACCAGCACTGCGGTCGCCCCGCCGTCGCAACAACCGACCCGCCAAGAGCCAACGCGTCGGCATCACTGGCCGTCCTGGCTGCCCACGACCATCCCGGCCTTGCCCTAATGAGTTGGTTGCAATTAGGTCAACGTTTGACGGCCGATCGGAACCCGAGCGTGTGGGAGCCGCGTCCCCCCAACCACCGCCAGTAGTGTCGGCGACCATGGCAAGGCACGCGCCGGCGGACTATGGCGTCGATGAGCCGACCGTCTACATCCATTACGGCGACGACGTGTACGGCCCCGCGCAGCCCGTGACCGACGACCCGATTCCCGGTTGGCGCAAACCATTTGCGTTGACCGGGTGGGGCATCCTCATCGCGGTTCTGATCGCGCTGATCGTCTGGGGCATCGTCCAGCTCGCGCAGGGGCCCCCGCCACAGGAGCCGATCACCCGCACCACACCCGTGCCCACCACGACGACCACCCGGCCGTCGAGCAGCGCGAGCGTGGCTCCCCCGCAATCGAGCGAGCCGGCGACCACGACCAGCACACCTGAAGCTCCGACGGCGTCCACCGAGGAATCGACCCCGATGACCACGCCGACCACCTCGTCGAGCGAGGCGTACCCGCTGCCGCAACTGCCGTCGGTGATCACGCTGCCGGCACTGCCCGGGCTACCGACCGAGATCACGTTGCCGCCCGGCCTGTGAAAAGGGCTTCCACTTAGACTCGCGGGAACCCACAGTCACATGTACGACAAAACACAGGGGCAGGCCAGATGAGCGAGTCGCTCGGGTTGTCGATCGGGGTGGCCAACCTGGTCGCGGCCCGCGCTGATCGCGACGCGGTGACTCGCCGATCCGTGCTGACGTTGTTCGACCAGCAGGCATCCGAAGCCGGTCTGCCGGAGGAAAATCCGGACCCGGCTCAAGCCGGCCTGGTGATGCGCGGATTCGTCGAACGGGTCGGTGACCGAACTCCGTTGGTGGCAGCGGACGGGACGAAGTACCTCGGGGACGCGCTGACGGTCGAGGCGCTCGAGGCGATGGCGCGCGCTGTCGACTACGGCACGCCGGTCACCATCGCGGTCCCCGCGTACTGGTCACTGGAGCAGTCCTCGGCCCTGCGTGAGGAATTCTTCGCCCAGCCGGGACTGGCGCCGGGCGGCGTGCCGCCCGCCCTGATCTCTGATGCCACCGCCGCGCTCACGGCGCTGCGGACCGAGCCGGATTTCCCGACACAGGGTGTCGTCGCGTTGTGCGACTTCGGCGCCAGCGGCACCACCGTGACGCTCTGCGACGCCGGGTCGGACTTTGCACAGATCGGCCCGTCGGTTCGTTACCGGGATTTCTCCGGCGACGCGATCGACCAGCTCATCCTCGACCGGGTGCGCGACAGCGCGCCGAGCGACAGCTCCGGCGGCCAGGCCAGCACGACCCGGATGGGGTCGTTGGCCCGCCTGCTCGACCAATGCCGGACCGCCAAGGAAAGTCTGTCGACGGAGACGATCACCACCGTCCCGGCGGTCACCGGCGAGGATATCGAGCTGTCCCGCAACGAATTCGAGGACCTGATCTCCGGACCGCTGGACGAATTTGTCGCAGGCGTCGAAGACGTGTTGCAGCGCAACGAGATTCCGAAGACAAAGCTGGCCGCTGTGGCCACCGTGGGTGGCGGTGCCGTAATCCCGCTGCTCGGCACCCGCCTTTCCCAACGTCTCGAAGCGCCGATCCGCACCGCGCCGCAGCCGGGGTTGAGCGCCGCGATCGGCGCGGCCGCCTTCGGTCAGCAGCACCCCGCGGCCGGCGCGGCGGCGGCCAGTCCCGCCGTCGAGAACCCGACGCAACTGGCGAGCGCTGCACCGGCCGACATGACCCAAGCCCTCCCCGGCGCCCGGATCGAGGAAGAGCGCCCGCTGGCTTGGTCGGAGGACCAAGACGAGGACGATCCGGTCCCCTATAGCGGCCCTGAGCACAGCGGCCAATATGTCAGGGACGCAATGGGATTGGACTACACGGACGACGATCCTTACGCGGCCGAAGCCGACCCGTGGTACAAGCGCACCGCCGTGGTCTTGAGCCTGGCCGGTGCGGGCATTGCCATCCTGGTGGCCACGGTGCTGGCGTTGACCCTGGGCGAAGATAACACCACCCCGGTCCGGACCCCGCCGACCCAGCCAACGGCACCGCCACCCGAGCAGACCGTGACCGTGACCGAATCAACCGAGACGGTGACCGCACCGCCGCCACCGTCGACGACAACCACCGAGGCGCCCACAACGACTTATCAACCACCGCCCACCACGACGGCTCCACCGGTCACCACGACGGTTCCGCCGCCACCGCTGCCGACGGAACGGGAGCGACGCTGGCCGTGGCGGCGCTACTGAGGCTGGATGCGGGAACCGTGCGCGGCGAAGTCGGCCACTATCGCCTCAGCGCTGCGCACCGCGGCACGGCACGCCTTGGTGGTGAACGGGTCGTTGAGCGGATGTTCGGCTCGGCGGCGCCAGCGTTGTGCCGCGGCGAATGCCGCCCGCGGGCCCTCCTGGGGGTCAGCATTCTCGGAGTTCAGGCCCAGCCTGCTGGCCGGCCGAGTGCCCGATCCGCCGATGATGCGGCGCAGTGACGCCGCCTCTTCTTCATTCAATGATGTTGGGCGAGAAGCCAATTGACTAAGCATCCGAAGCTCTTCGAAACCATGCGTGTCCGCCAGCAGCGGGTCGATATCGGCGATGACGTACGGCGTCGCGACGATCGGGAAGACCTCGACAAATCGACGTAATGACACCAGCGCGGTGTGCGCCTTGAGCATGTCGGAACGCTGCGCGAATTGCTGATCGATGACCTCACGCAACGCCACCAGCCCACTGCGCTCCAGCAATTCGTCGGCGAGCCCCGCCGCATCGGCGACTCCGGCGGCCAGCACGGCGAGCGAAATCCGCAGGCCGAACATGCCGAACCGCTCCAGCAGCTGGGCGCGGGTCGCCGCGTCGACGGGCAGCGGACTGTCGACGCGGACGAAGCGGTCCACGCTGAGCATGGCCTTGCCGAGCATGGCCTTGTCGGCCGCGGCGAGCTTCTGCAGTGCGATGAACTCACTTTGGCGCAGCGTGCGCGCGGTCAGCGCCAGCAGCCCCGACACCGGCACCACGGCCTGGCAGATGCCGGTCTCATTCATCTCTCGGGTGAATCGCCGCGCTACGTCGGTTGCCGAGAGCATCGCATCGATGCGGCCGGCGCCGATCTCGTCGGCACGTGACGCCACCCCGATGATGCCCAGCGCACCGGCCGACCCGCCAACGAGTTGCCCAATCTGCTTGAGCAGGGCGATATCTGCGGCGTTGAGGGTGCGCAACAGGAACACCACGGCGTCCACCCGCGGCACCCCGTCGGGCGGTACCAGTAGCCGCAGCGTGCGCTCGGAGGCCTCACGCGTCAACGACGACGTTCCGGGGGTGTCGATAATGGTGGTATCGACCAGTTCTTCGGCGGGCCATTCGACGTCCAGGTCGGCCACGTCGGCGGGGTTGAGCGCCCGAAAATCGAACGTCAGCCCACCGCTGTGGCTAATCGGCACGTTAGAATGCCTTCCGCCCCAATGGTTGGCGGTGACCTTCGGGGTGGAACCGTGCCGGAACCACGTCACGATGCGGGTAGCCTCGGTGGCGTCGGTCGGTGCGATGTCTTGACCGACCAAAGCGTTGAGCAGAGTGGACTTTCCGGCTTTCAGCGTGCCGGCCAGCGCGATGCGGATCGGTTCGTTCAGCCGCGCACCGATGCGCTCTAGTTCGTAGAAGACCTCGGGCCGTTGCCGGAATGCCGGCTCACTACGGTAGGCCTGGATGGTCCCGCCCAGAATCGCACGAACTCGATCGCTAGTGCTCACACCCGTCCTACGGTCACCTGTGGCGTTAGTTTGTCCACATTGTCGGTGACTTGGTTCAAGATATTCAACTGCCGCTCGAGTTCACGGACTTTGGTGTCGCGTTCGGCTTCTTCGACGTGCGCCGAGGCGACGGTGGACTGCAGCGATTCGTTGAGCGAGCGGGTGATCTCGTTGGCGATGTCGCGGTAGTGGTCGCGCAGCGCGCGGTGGATGATTTTGAGCCTGTCTCGAGATTCCTTGCCGACCACGAACGAGATGTCGTCGACGAAGCGCCGCACATTGGTTTTGGCCTCGGCGCGCGCCCGCAACAGCCGATTCTCCTTATCCTCCTTGTACGCCATGCGGCCCAGGATCAGCCCGGCGCCCACGGACAGCGGGTTGAACAGCCCCAGTCCCGCTACCGAGGACAACATGCCGATCATCACCACGCCACCGTACGAACCACGCAGACCGCTCACCATTTTCTGGCCCTTGCCGGCCGGTTTGGAGTCCAGCTCGGAAACCGACTTGAGCCGGCCGAAATCCTCACCCATCGCACGTTGGCTCAGCTCGGGAGTCATCACCGAATCCAGTCCCGCCGCGGCGAACGAACGGCCGACGTCGTCGGCCAGCTCCTCGGCGCGTTGGTAGGCCCACACGAAGTTGTCCCCGACGGCGGTGGCGACCGCGTCCTCGACGTCGGCGCCGATCTCGGCCCAATGCCTCGTCGGGTCACACGAATCGATCTGGCGCTCGATGTCCTCGGTGAGCGAGCGGAATCGAGCCCGCATGTCGTGGTCGACGTCGGTGCTCAGGTCGGTGAATCCGTCGTTGAGCACCTGCTGCCACAGGGCGGTTTGTTCCAGCGCGTCGAGCGCATCGCGCTTGCGCCGCTCCAGGTCCTCGGCAAGTCGGTCACGCAGTCCCGGATCGTTGACGACCGCGAGTTCAGATCCCGCAGACATCGCCAATTGTTCTGCAGCCGAACGGATATCGCGTAACACCTCGTCGCGCACCCGATCGCTCTCCCGGGACAGCACCTTCTCGCTGAGGAATTTGACGATCGCTGGGAAGTTGGATTCCTCGTTGAGTTCGCCGTCGTTCTGCGAGACGGCGTGGCTGCGCAGCAGCGACGACACGGGCAGGATCGGCATCGGTACGCCGGCGCGCTGCAGGTGCGCGGTGTTGGCGCCGACGATGTCGCGCCAGTGCGGATAGAGATCAGTTTTGGTGGCTGCCAACACCCCAACGGGGCAGATCCGGTGTGCCTGCCGGATGAACCACATCTCCGGTTCGGTCAACTCCTGGCTGGTGTCGCTGACCATGATCAGCGCGTCCGCGTTGGGCAGCAGTCCAAGCGTCGCCGACAGGTGCGGCTGCCCGTGGCCCCCCACACCGGGAGTGTCGATGAACGCCAGCCCGCCTTGCAGCAGCGGGCTGGGCGCACCGATTTCGACGCGCAGCACCTCGCGACTGCCGGCTTGCGGCGCTCGGCGCAGGTCCTTGTTGATGTCGTCGATCGCGATGTCGACGGGCGCAGGCTCGCCGTTGGGTCCTGCCGCCACGATCAGCCGTGCCGACGGCGGGTCGCCGTGGCTGACGACCGTGATGACCACGGTGGCCTCGTCGTCGCCAACTCGCGCCACCGGCAGGTTGAGCAGCGAGTTGAGCAGCTGACTCTTGCCCTGTTTGAGTTGCCCGGCGATGACCACCCGGATCTGCGGGTCGGTGATGCGTTCGCGCGCCCGCGCCAGTCGCTGCGCGAGATCATTGCGCTCGTTCAGTTCGGCGATGGCAATGGTGTGGTCGATCAGCTCGACGATCACGCTGACCCGTCGAGGGTCATTGGGTTGAGTCACCGCGCTTCCCCACTTTCTCGCATCTGCGATTACGGTATGCGCGCGAATTGGCGGGGATCAAAGGATCCCCGCCAATTTCGCTCTTGTCAGCCGTTATCCATGTGGGCCGCCGAAGTGCGACGGCGCAGGATGCGGCGCCGGTGCAGGTTCGTGCACCGGGGCCGGTGCGTGCGGAGTGCCTTCGAACACCGACGGGCTGTGCGGTGCCGGGGCAGGCGAATGCTCGACCGGAGCCGGCGAATGCTGCACCGGGGCCTGTTGCGCCGGCTCGTGGATCACCGGTCCGCCCACGCCGCCGTGGCCCGCAGCGCCGCCGGAGCCCCCACCCTGGATGACGGAGCCCGGGTTCGACGGCGGCGTCGCGTGACCGCCTGCCCCGCCCGCGGCACCGCCGCCGCCCTGAATAACCGGGCCCTGTCCAGCCGGACTGGTCGGGCCATGCGGAGCCGCGATACCCCCGTTGCCGGCGACACTGCCGCCGCCACCGAGCGCCGCGCCTTCCTGGTTAAGGATGCCGCCGTGAGCTCCCGCGCCGGCGCCCGCATTGACGCCGCCGCCCGCTCCACCGCCGGCACCAGCGTTCAGCCCGCCGCCAACTTCACCGCCGGCCCCCGCGTTCAGCCCGCCGCCAGCTCCACCGGCCGGGACGCCGACGCCGACGCCAGCCCCCGCGGCACCACCGGCTCCGGCGTGGCTGCCCATGCCCGCGCCACCGGCCAGGGCCGGGGTTGCGGATTGCGCGTGACCTCCCAGCCCGCCCTCGCCGCTCAATGAGGCCCCGGTGCGTGCGCCGCCGATGCCAAGGCCAGCACCGCCGGCCGCGGCGACACCGCCTTGACCGCCGACACCGACACCCCCGAGCGGGCCGGCCACGTGAGGAGTGGCGGCACCGTTCAGCGCTGCGCCCTCGCTAGCGATCAACCCCGCCTGACCGCTAGCGCCCAGCATCGCATTGCCCCCGGCACCCAGCGCTGCGTTGCCACCAGCACCGACGTTGGCGGCACCCGCCAACTGACCGCTGGCGCCGAAACTTGTCTGGCTTGCCAGAGCGGCCTGGCCTCCGAAGCCGGCTTGGCCGCCCAGGTTGCTGCCACCGGCCAGTCCACCGCCGGCACCGAACACGCCGCCAGCCTGGCCCCCCAAACCAGCTTGACCACCGGCACCAAAGCCACCACCGACCTGACCACCAACGCCGAACCCGCCGCCAGCTTGACCACCGGCACCAAAGCCACCACCGACCTGACTACCAACGCCAACGCCAACCTGACCGCCAAATCCCCCTCCGGCCTGACCACCAGCACCAACACCGACCTGGCCGCCAGCGCCCACTCCGCCACCAGCCTGGCCGCCAGCGCCGAGACCACCACCGGCTTGACCCCTCAGACCAATGCCGGCGTGGCCTCCGAGGTCGCCGCCAAATCCGCCGCCCGTCTGGCCGCCGATGCCTAGGCCGGCACCGGCGCGGCCGCCCAGGGCCGCACCGCCGCCACCTTCAAGCCCACCACCAGCCCGCAGACCAACACCCTCACCAAAACCAGCGCGGCCATTAAAGCCGGCCTCGTTGGCCAAACCGAAGCCGGTGTGTCCGTCGACGCCACCACCAAGGCCCAAGCCTGCATTGAGTTCTACGCCCAGACCAACGTGTCCGCCGAAGCCAGCGCCGGCGCCGGCGCCGAATTCGCCTACCCCAGGCCGGAACCCGTCCCAGTCGGGGCCACAACCAGTGCCCCAATCAGGGCCACCGCCGTGGCCGAACCCAGGCCGTCCATCACCCCACCCGTGTCCCCAACCGGGGCGAGGCTCGCCCCAGCCCGGACGGAAGCCGTGACCCCACTCGCCGGTGCCCGGTCCGAACCCACCCCAGCCGGGCTGCAGGCCCATCCCGCCGTACAGTCCGGCGTCGACTCCGCCTAGCAGGCTGCCGCCCACGTCTCCGACGAGCGCACCGCCTAGACCCAGGGCAGCGCCGGCGCCGTCGACAACAGGGGCAACCGCGTCACCCACCAGGGCGCCCGCGTCCTGGGCAACCGCACCAACAAGGCCGGGTCCGTAACCGTAACCCTGGTCGTATCCGCCATAGCCGGGGTCATAGCCGCCGTAGCCCTGGTCGTAGCCTCCGTAGCCCGGGTCAAAGCCGTACTGGTCGGTCAGCACCTGCTGCAACCCACCGATCGGGTCGCCCGGACCAAGAGCCACCCCGGGTAGGGCACTAGCCAGCGCGGAAGAGAACTGGTCCGGAGCCACGTTGACCAGACCGGCATCGGTCATCGCCTGCCCGGGTCCTGAGACGAAAGCGCGAGCCGCGTCCTGATTGCTGAACAGATCCAGGATGTATTGAATCAGCGAGTCCATGATCGTTTCCCCTTCAAATCCCCTGCGCCGACAACCGGCGTTCTGCAATACACGCTATGGATTCCGGATGTGCTCGGAATCGGGGACGGATCCCCCAGCTGACCGGCACCCCATCGGGATCCGCCGGTCCGCCCCATTAGGGGATTAGGGGATTTGCGGGCGACCCCCACGCAGGGCAGCAGATGCCCCTAGTCAACGGCATTTAAGCAGTTCAGGACCGCAAGGGGAGACCTGGAAGAGGGATGACTTAGCCGTGCAGGCCGAAGTCGTGGTGCTCCGGCTCGGCGGGATGCGGGTGGGCGACCGGGTGGTCCCACAGGGACACATCATGCGCCGGGAATCCCCCGTGGTCGACCGTGCTGTCGGGTATTTCAGCACCAGTGAACTGCACCGATGGCCCCGGAGAGTCGATCCCTAGCGGATGCGGCGCGGCCACCGGCTGGATGGGTACCGGCACGGACGGCTGATGGATCACGCCGCCCGTCGGACCATGGGAATCCACCATCCCGACGGGGGTGTGCGGCGTGAAGGCATCGAGAGCGGCCGCGGCCGCGCCGCTTGCCCAGACGTTTCCGTGATCAGCGGCGGGCACCCCCGAGGCGGGGCCGGCAGGAGCTGCCATCGACAGCGAGTCCGTCACCATGGGAATCAAATTGTTCACATCGGCGCTGGTCACATCGGTAAGGTGAGCATCCGCGATGGACTGCGCGGGGTTGGACGCATACCGCGCCGCGGCAGCGGGATCGCGCACAAGCGAGATCACGAAGTCCAGCAATGAGTTTGCCATCGAGTACACCTCCTTGCCGCACGCTGCCTCTGCGGTCGCCTCCACAGGGAAAGCCCAGTCAATTACCACAATGTTATCGGCTCAGCCGGGCGCTGTGATCGGTGCGCAACCCACCCTGCCGTTCCAATACATTAGGGGGTACTGCTTTAGGGGAATACCGGGACTACGGGGATGGCTACCGGGATACGGGGGTTGCTGCGGTTATGGTGTGAAAACCGCTCCCGACCACCACGAAGCACCGAATCCAGGGGGTACGCGCACCATGAGCGACTCCCCGATCGCGCAAGAAGCCGTCGAGGCCCTTGCCAACGCGTCGACAGTTCCGGTGAAGCTCTTGATCTGCAGCGGCGTCGGCTCCGGCAAGTCCACGGCACTGGCCGCCGCCCGAGACGCACTGCGCAGTGCCGGGTTGACCGTGCTTGCACGCCCTCTTCGACCCGGCGATTCGCCCGACGCGGCGCTGGTGATCGACGACGCGCATCTACTCCGCGAACCCGAACTGCTCAGCCTCACCGAGTGCGTCACCGACCCGCGCACCACTGTCGTGGTGGCCGGCGAACCACAGGAGCAGCTGCGGGACCTGACTGCGGCGATGGAACGGGAGCGACCCCGCATAGTGCTGGGTCGCCTTCCCGTCGCCGAAGACCTGCTGGCCTGTACCGCGGGGCTGCCCCTTCTAGTGCATGCAACGACCCAGGGGGCGCAATCGCCGGCTCAGGCGGCGACGTTCGCGTTAATCGCGCGGTTGCGCCGGCTCGACGAACCCGACCTGGACGCGCTTCTCATCATGTCGCTGACTCAGGAGCTAGGAGCAGCTGATGTGGCTGCAGCACTGAGCATTTCAACAGCGGAAGCGCGTCGACTGGTCGATCGCGCGCGCGCCAGCGGGCTGATCGAGCCATCACATACCCCGGAGTTCCAACAGCTGCTGCATGGCGCGATTGCCTAGACCGTCGGCAATGCCCACCACCGGGAGGTCGAAACCGCGCTACTGCGTTCACAACTCGACATTTCGACGGTTACACCGCAGCTCGCGTTGCGGCTCGCCGAGCACGGGCTCAAAGACGATCGGCTGGCCGGCATACTCGCTCGACAAGCCGCCGCCGTGCACGGCGAATCACTCAGGGCCGCAAAGCTTTACCAGGCGGCCGTCAACGCTGGCGCCGAAGGCCTGACATCTCGCGTCGCCGACGCGCTGGCCCTCACGGGAGACTGCGCCACCGCGGCAGCACTGGCCGACGGCCTGCTCAGCTCGCCCGATTCCGCCGAACGCGCCGCGGCGGTTCGGATCGCGGCCAGCGTCGCGGCCCATCAGGGCAACGCGAATCAGGCAGCAGAATTGTTCAGCTGGCTGGGCCCGCACCCGGACGCGGTGGTCGGCGCGGCCGCGGCGATCGTGCTTGCCGCCACCGGCGATCTGACGACGGCGCGAACAGCGCTGCGGCTCAAGGACTCCGGTCCCCCGACGATGGCCGCCCGCACCTCGCGCAGCCTGGCCGAGGGGCTGCTGTTGACCATGGACCAGCCGTATACGGCAGCGATGACGCAACTAGGCCAGGCCATCGCGACCGAACAACCGATGAGCGAAGTCACACCGGACAGCCCGGCGGCACTGGTTACCTTGGCCGCGATCCACGGCGGCGATCCGGTCCGCGCCCGCAGCGTGATCGGGCGCGCGGTGCGCGCCGACAATCAAACGCTATTTGCGCCCCGGCACATGTTGCTGTCCGGCTGGATCAAAATGCTGGACGGTCAGCTGGCGTCCGCCAGCGCGGACGCCGCCGCGGCCGGATCTGCCGCGCTACACCGGCGCGACGCATTGTGGGCGGCGGCGCTGCAGACGGCGATCGCGCGGCGCAGCGGCGACACCGGCGCCCTGCAAAAGCATTGGTACGCAGGCATGGAAGTGCTGGCCGAATACTTCGTCGACCTGTTCGCACTGCTGCCGTTGGGCGAGTTGTGGGTCGCGGCCGCCCGGATGCGTCAGGTCGAGCAGCTGCGACATGCCTTAGATCAGGCACTCACCCTGCTGGAATCGCTGGGCAATCCGATTTTGTGGTCAATCCCACTACATTGGGCCGGCGTGCATGCGGGAATCCTCGCCAATGCGCCGGCGTTGGTGGCCCCACATGGGCAAGCCCTCGGTGCGGCGACCGAGGCCAGCACCCTTGCGCAGGTCCTATCGGGCGCCGGGCGCACCTGGTTACACGTGCTGGCCAACCAGGTCGACGCCGACGAGGTCACCGCGTCGGCGCGCGCGCTATCGCAGGTGGGGCTGACCTCGGACGCGACCCGGCTGGCCGGCCAGGCCGCGCTGCAAACCCCCGACGGCAGGGTGTCAGGAGCGATGCTGCAATTGGCCCGCGACCTCAAGTTGGGGGCGGCGCCGGGCGACCTGCCCAGCGCACCGGCGGGCGACGAACCGGCGGGCGCGACCCTATCGCCCCAGCACCAGCCGACGTCGGGATCGCCGCTGTCTCATCGGGAACGCGAAGTCGCTGAACTCCTACTCCTGGGAATGCCGTATCGCGACATCGGTGCGCAACTCTTCATCTCGGCGAAGACGGTCGAGCATCACGTCGCCCGGATCCGTCGGCGGCTCGGTGCCGGTTCGCGCTCGGAGATGCTCTCTATGTTGCGCGCCATGCTGGTATCGGAGAGCTAAGCCGCTGGTCAACGACTTTGACGGACGTCAGTTAGGGGAACCTTTCTCGCGTCGATCACGGCGCAGATGTCACTATTAGCTGGCAAAGATCGAACGAATTTTCGTTGAATGACGAGGCATTGGGGAGAGACCTGCTGTGACCACGCAGACGCTCATCAGGTTGGTGCTGGGGCTGGGCCTGACCGCGGTCGTGGCCTTGTTCGCGCTCAAACGCGTTTGGTGGCTCTACCGGCTCGTCATGTCCGGCCAGCCGGTCAGTGGACGCACCGACGACATCGGCTCCCGAATCTGGGCGCAGGTCTCCGAGGTGTTCGGTCAGCGCAAACTGCTGAAATGGTCGATCCCAGGCCTTGCCCACTTCTTCACCATGTGGGGATTCTTCATCCTCATCACGGTCTACATCGAGGCATACGGCACGCTGTTCCAGCCCAACTTCCACATCCCAATTGTCGGTCGGTGGGGCGTGCTGGGCTTCTTGCAGGACTTCATTGCCCTTTCCGTGGTGGCCGGCATCGTCACGTTCACCATCATCCGGTTGCGCAGCGAGCCAAAGGAACACGGCCGCTCGTCGCGGTTCTACGGCTCACACACCGGCGGCGCCTGGCTGATCCTGTTCATGATCTTTTTGGTCATCTTCAGCTACGCCTTCGTCCGCGGTGCCGCGGTGAACACCGGAAACTCTCCCTACGGCAGGGCGGCGTTCTTCTCGCACGCGATGGGGGCGCTCCTGCATCCGCTGGGCGTAACTGCCAACGAGTGGATCGAGACCATCGCGCTGCTCTCCCATATCGCGGTGGCACTGTTCTTCCTGCTGATCGTGCTGCACTCCAAGCACCTGCATATCTTCCTGGCGCCGATCAACGTCACCTTCAAGCGACTGCCCGACGGCCTGGGCCCGCTGCTGCCGATGGAGTCCGGTGGCAAGCCGATCAACTTCGAAGATCCCGGCGAGGACGACGTTTTCGGGCGCGGCAAGATCGAGGACTTCACCTGGAAGGCGAACCTCGACTTCGCCACCTGTACCGAGTGTGGGCGCTGCCAGTCGCAGTGTCCGGCCTGGAATACCGGAAAGCCTTTGTCGCCCAAGCTCGTCATCATGGACCTGCGCGACCACTGGATGGCCAAGGCGCCCTACATCCTGGGTGAGAAGACCGCCGAACCGCTCGAGGGTCTGGACCTCGAAACGGCAAAGGAAGAGGGCCACCACGTTCCGGAGTCCGGCTTCGGCCGGATTCCCGGGCACGGGCCCGAGCAGGCAGCCAGGCCGCTGGTCGGCACCGCCGAGCAGGGCGGTGTGATCGATCCCGATGTGCTGTGGTCGTGCGTGTCTTGCGGCGCCTGCGTCGAACAGTGCCCGGTGGACATCGAGCACATCGATCACATCATCGATATGCGCCGCTACCAGGTGATGATGGAGTCGGAGTTCCCCTCCGAGCTGTCGGTGCTGTTCAAGAACCTGGAGACCAAGGGCAACCCGTGGGGCCAGAACGCCGGCGACCGGACCAACTGGATCGACGAGGTCGACTTCGATGTCCCGGTCTACGGCCAGGATGTCGAGAGCTTCGACGGCTATGAGTACCTGTTCTGGGTAGGCTGCGCCGGCGCCTACGACGACAAGGCCAAGAAGACCACCAAGGCCGTCGCCGAGCTGCTGGCCATCGCCGGCGTGAAGTACATGGTGCTCGGCACCGGGGAGAGCTGCAACGGTGACTCGGCACGCCGGTCCGGCAACGAATTCCTGTTCCAGCAGCTGGCCGCCCAAGCCGTGGAGACCCTGGACGGGGTGTTCGAGGGTGTGGAGAACGTCGACCGCAAGATCGTCGTCACCTGCCCGCACTGCTTCAACACGATCGGTAAGGAATACCGCCAGCTGGGCGCCAACTACAGCGTGCTGCACCACACCCAGCTGCTCAACCGGTTGGTGCGCGACAAGAAGCTGGTTCCGGTAAAGCCTGTCTCGCAGGACATTACGTATCACGACCCCTGCTACCTGGGCCGGCACAACAAGGTCTACGAGGCGCCGCGCGAGCTGATCGGTTTCGCCGGAGCGAACCTCACCGAAATGCCGCGCAACTCCGACCGCAGCTTCTGCTGCGGTGCCGGCGGTGCACGCATGTGGATGGAAGAGCACATCGGCAAGCGCATCAACCACGAGCGCGTCGACGAAGCGCTGGCCACCAACGCCTCGACAATCGCGACCGGGTGCCCGTTCTGCCGGGTGATGGTGACCGACGGTGTCAACGACCGGCAGGAAGAGGCCGGCCGCAGTGGCGTCGAGGTGCTCGACGTCGCGCAGATCCTGCTCAGTTCGCTCGAGTACGACAAGGCGACGCTGCCTGAGAAGGGGACGGCCGCAAAGGAAGCAGAAGAGCTGGCCGCGAAAGCGGAGCCCAAGGCCGCTGCACCGGCCGCCCCGGCGCAAGCGCCCGCCAAGACCGACGAACCCGCGGCCGCCGAGCCGGAGCAGCCCGCCAAGGCCGCCGCTCCCGCGAAGGGGCTGGGTATCGCCGGTGGCGCTAAGCGACCCGGAGCCAAGAAAGCCGCGGCGCCGGCGGCCGAGGCACCAGCAGCCGAGGCCGCAGAGGTCAAGGCCGCACCTGCCAAGGGATTGGGTATGGCAACCGGCGCGAAGAGGCCGGGCGCCAAGAAAGCAGCAGCCCCGGCCGCCGAGACGCCGGCAGCCGAGCAGAGCACCGAGGCCGCAGAGGCCAAGGCACCAGCCGCGCCCGCCAAGGGCTTGGGCATGGCCGCTGGCGCGAGGAAGCCGGGCGCCAAGAAAACGGCGCCCGCAGCCCCGGCAGCCGAGCAAACCACCGAGACCAAGGCGGAGGCTGCGGAGCCCAAAGCACCGGCCGCACCGGCCGCACCCGTCAAGGGTCTGGGTATCGCCGCCGGCGCGCGGAAGCCAGGCGCCAAGAAAACGGCACCCGCAGCCCCGGCAACCCCAGCCAAGGCCGAGGCTCCCGCGGCCGACGAGCCCAAGGCCGAGGCCAAGCCCGAGCCGAAGCCGGAGGAATCCAACGGCGACGCGGCACCACCGGCAGCCTCTGTTAAGGGGCTCGGCATGGCTCGCGGCGCCCGTCCACCGGGCAAGCGCTGATCACAGATTGGCGTCGACCAGCAAATTTCGGTGGACAACGATGGCACCATAGGTGACGTGACCACTCACCAGGTGCCCGTGCACATCCCCGGCCACCACCGGCAGCGGACCTTCGCGCAATCGTCCAAACTTCAGGACGTTCTGTACGAAATCCGCGGCCCGGTGCACCAGCATGCTGCGCGGCTAGAGGCCGAGGGCCACCGCATTCTCAAGCTCAACATCGGCAACCCGGCGCCGTTCGGTTTCGACGCACCCGACGTGATCATGCGCGACATGATCCAGGCGCTGCCCTACGCCCAGGGCTACTCCGACTCGCAGGGCATCCTGCCCGCCCGGCGCGCGGTGGTCACCCGCTACGAACTGGTCGACGGCTTCCCACGATTCGACGTCGATGACGTCTTCCTCGGCAACGGCGTATCCGAGCTGATCACGATGACGCTGCAGGCCCTGCTGGACAACGGCGATCAGGTGCTGATTCCCTCCCCCGACTACCCGTTGTGGACGGCGTCGACGTCGCTGGCCGGCGGCACGCCGGTGCACTACCTGTGCGACGAGACGCAGGGCTGGCAGCCCGACATCGCCGACATGGAGTCGAAGATCACCGAGCGCACCAAGGCGCTGGTCGTGATCAACCCAAACAATCCCACCGGCGCCGTCTACAGCCGCGAAATTCTCACCCAGATCGTCGAGCTTGCGCGAAAGCACCAACTGCTGCTGCTCGCCGACGAGATCTACGACAAGATTCTCTACGGCGACGCGAAGCACATCAGCCTGGCCACGCTCGCCCCGGACGTGTTGTGCCTGACCTACAACGGGCTGTCGAAGGCCTACCGGGTCGCCGGCTACCGCTCCGGCTGGCTGGCGATCACCGGGCCCAAGGACCACGCCGGCAGCTTCATCGAGGGAATCAGCCTGCTGGCCAACATGCGGCTGTGTCCGAACGTCCCTGCCCAGCATGCGATCCAGGTCGCCCTCGGCGGCTACCAGAGCATCGATGACCTTGTGCTGCCCGGCGGCCGGCTGCTCGAGCAGCGCGATGTCGCGTGGACCAAGCTCAACCAGATTCCGGGGGTGTCCTGCGTCAAGCCGGATGGCGCGCTGTACGCGTTCCCGCGGCTGGACCCCGAGGTCTACGACATCGCCGACGACGAGCAACTGGTCCTTGACTTGCTGCTGCAGGAAAAGATCCTGGTAGGCCAGGGCACTGGGTTCAACTGGCCGGCACCGGATCACCTGCGCATTGTGACCCTGCCGTGGGCGCGCGATCTGTCGTCCGCAATCGAACGGCTGGGCAACTTCCTGACCGCCTATCGACAGTAAGTAGGCAGGCACCGCCTCTACGGTGGAGCGCGTGACCCACTCCCACGCGCACTCGCACAACCTGTCGTCAGGTCCGTCCCCACTGGGGCCGCTGCCCGCCAAAATCGTGGTGGGATTGCTGATTGCGATCGGGATAGCCGTGATCGCCGGCGCCGTGTTGCTGTGGCCGAGCCGCCAGCATGTCGACATCCCGATGACGTTCCAGACCGCGACGGGTGGCGCGGTGAGCACCCAGCGTGCGCACGTGCTGTCCAGCGGCCTCGGCGATTGCGGCAGCCCGTCGGCCAGTCAGGTGCTCACCACGGCTCCGCAACCGGGAGCTCCGGGCGGGGGACGATGCGTGCAGACGTTGGTCGCAATCGATTCGGGACCGAATGCCGGCGCGAAAACCCTGCTGGAATTCTCCCCCGGTCCCGGCCAGCCGCAATTCAAAGCGGACGACCACATCCGGGTGGTGCGGCAGGTTGACGCCCAAGGCGCCACCACGTACGCGTTCTACGACTTCGAGCGCGGCTGGTCGCTGATCGCGCTGGCCCTGGCGTTCGCGGTGGTCATTGTCGCCGTGGCCCGCTGGCGTGGGCTGCTGGCACTGGTGGGAATCGTGGTTGCGTTTTCGGTGCTGGTGATGTTCTTGCTGCCGGCGTTGCGCGACGGAGCGCCCGCGGTCCCGGTGGCCCTGGTGGCGTCGGCCGCGATCCTGTACGCCGTTATCTACCTGGCCCACGGGGTCGACCTGCGCACCAGCGCCGCCTTACTGGGCACTCTGTCGGCCTTACTGCTGGCCGCCGGATTATCTTGGGCAGCAATCGAACTCGCACACTTGACCGGCCTATCGGATGAACAGAACTCTGCGGTAAGCGCGTACCTTGGCAGCGTGTCGATCAGCGGCCTGCTGCTCGCCGGATTCATCATCGGATCGCTGGGGGTGCTGAACGACGTGACCGTGACGCAGGCTTCGACCGTGTTCGAGCTTGCCCACATCGGCGGCAATACCTCCCGACGGGCAATTTTCCTGAGCGCGATTCGGGTGGGACGCGATCACATCGCCAGCACGGTGTACACGCTGGTGCTGGCTTACGCCGGCAGTTCGCTACCGCTGCTGTTGTTGTTCAGTGTCGCGAATCGATCTTTGAGCGACGTGCTGATCAGCGAGAGCGTGGCCATCGAACTCGTGCGCTCCGCCGTCGGCGGAATCGCACTGGCGCTGTCAGTGCCGTTGACGACGGCGATCGCGGCGGTGCTGGCCACACCCGGCGAGGTCAGCCCCGTTCCATCAGCTCCAGCAAGTAGTCGCCGTACCCGGACTTGACCATGCTGCGCGCATGTCTGGCCAGCTGCTCGTCGCTGATCCAGCCCTGCCGCCACGCGATTTCCTCGGGCACGCCGACCTTCAGGCCCTGCCGGCGTTCCAGGGTGCGAACGAAGTCGCTGGCGTCCAGCAGTGAGTCGAAGGTGCCGGTGTCCAGCCACGCGGTGCCGCGAGCGAGCACCTCGACCGAGAGCCGGCCGCGGTTGAGATAGATCTGGTTGACCTCGGTGATCTCGTATTCGCCGCGATCGGATTTCTTCAGGTCCTTGGCAATTTCGATCACGTCGTTGTCGTAGAAGTACAGGCCCGGCACCGCGTACTTGGACTTCGGCGTTTCGGGTTTCTCCTGCAACGACAACGCCATCCCGTCCGCGCCGAATTCGACGACACCGTAGGCCGAAGGGTTCGCCACCCAATACGCGAAAATCGCTCCGCCGCTCACGGATTGGAATCGGCTGAGCTTGGTGCCCAAACCCGGTCCGTAAAAGATGTTGTCCCCCAACACCAAAGCTACCGAATCATTGCCAATATGCTTGGCACCCAAGACGAAAGCTTGTGCCAGACCATCGGGTTTTTCCTGCTCGAGGTAGCTGATGTTGATACCGAAATGCGAGCCATCGCCCAGGAGTCGCTGAAATCCGGGCGCGTCATGCGGGGTGGTGATCACCAGAACGTCGCAGATTCCGGCCATCATCAACGTGGACAACGGGTAGTAGATCATCGGCTTGTCGTATACGGGCAGCAGCTGCTTGCTGATGCCCATCGTGATCGGGTGCAGTCGAGTGCCCGAACCGCCGGCCAAGATGATTCCGCGCATGTAGTGGCTCCTATGCCCTAGGTAACGAGGTCTGCCTCGGTGAGTTCGGTGGCCGCCAGCGCCGACGCCAAGTCCTGATGACGGAATACCGAGGTGACATGGTCGTGGACTACCCGGAAGGCTAACGCGGCGTTGGTGCCGCCATTTTGTTCGACGACCACAACGCCGTTGTGCACATACATCTTGCCGAGTTCGGTGGCCGCCCGGCTGGAAGCGGCCCACGTGCGCAGCGCCTCGTGGCCTTGTTGGGCACCGTTCGCGTCGGCCATGTCGATGTCGTCGCTGGATAGGGCCGCCAAGGTCTCGATGTCGGCGGTGTTGAGAGCGTCGTGCCACGCCAGCACGGTGGCGATCTCCGAAGTGGTCATGATCTAAAAATTACCGTGTGCCCCCTTGCAGCACGTCGTTTCCCCGACGTTGCTAGAGAGGGGTGCGCTCCAGCCAGTGTTGCCACACCGCCTCGTCGCCGAACATCTCGATGCCGGTGTCGGCGAGCGGAGTTCGTCGCGACATCGCCAGCAACAGCTCGGTGGCGCCGCCCCGCAACGCCACACTGCCCTTGCCGTGCTCGTGCGACCAGGCGAGGCCGGTGTCGCGGACGCTGACCGTCCATTCGCCGGCTTCACCCAACCCCGGGTCGGTCGCGTGCAGGTGCAGGGTTTTACCGTCATCGAGCGGCAGCGGGGCGCCGTTGGCGCCGGCCTGGATCTCGATCCGCTCGAGGAACTCGGTGATTCCGTCCGCCGCGACATCGGGTTCGAGGATGAATTCGCGCCCGTGCGCGATGGCCGCGTCGGCGCGATGCACCGACGTTTCGTGCAGCCGGCGCCGGATCCACCAGTTCGCCGGGCGCTCGCCGAGGAAGGTCCACACCGGCGGCTCGACGCCCGACAGCTCGACGGCGTCGATCAGCCGCTGCGCCCCGCCGTGCAACCAGGAGATCGCGTCGGCTGGGTCTGGCGGTGGTTTCCCGGCTTCGACGCTGCGCATCTCGAGCGGCTGGTCAAGTCGATCTCGCACGATCTGCGCGGCCCAGCGATCGCCCCGCCCGACGTGGCGGAACAGCTGCTGGAGGCTCCAGCCCGGGCAGGTCGGCACCGGGTGTGAGTCGTCGACATCGCGGAAAAACTCCGAAAAAGCGCGGTTTTCGTCGACAAAGGCCGCCGCGTAATCCACGCAATCAGGCTACCTGGCAAGGGTGCGCTTTAGGGGCGTCGCGCTCCGAGCCGGAACACCCGCCAGCCCGCCTGCATCCAGCGCTCGGCGTCCAGGCAGTTGCGACCGTCGACGACGACGCGGGCTCGCACCCCGTCGGCTAGGTCGTTCGGGTCAAGGTTGGTGAACTCCTGCCACTCGGTCAGCACCAAGACCGCGTCCGCGCCCTCGCATGCCTCGGTCACCGAAACCGCGTAGTTCAGCGTCGGGAACAGGCGACGGGCGTTCTCGAGGGCTTTCGGGTCGTAAACGTTGACCGCGGCCCCGTTGAGCTGCAGCTGCCCCGCGACGTTGAGCGCCGGCGAGTCGCGGACATCGTCGGACTCGGGCTTAAACGCCGCGCCGAGCACGGCGACGTTGGCACCCAGCAGCGAACCGCCGCACGCCGCGGTGGCCAACTCGACCGTTTTGGTACGCCGCCGCATGTTGATGCTGTCCACCTCGCGCAGGAACGTCAGCGCCTGGTTGGCACCCAGCTCGCCCGCGCGCGCCATGAACGCCCGAATGTCCTTGGGCAGGCAGCCACCGCCAAAGCCCAAGCCCGCGTTGAGGAATTTGCGCCCGATCCGAGAGTCGTACCCGAGCGCATCAGCTAGCAGCGTGACGTCGGCGCCCGCCGCTTCGCACACCTCGGAGACCGCGTTGATGAACGAAATCTTGGTCGCCAGAAAGGCATTGGCTGAGACCTTGACCAATTCCGCTGTCTGCAAATCGGTTACCAGGAACGGCACGCCGGCGTCGAGAATCGGCGCGTACAACTCGCGGATGACGATCTCTGAGCGCACCGAGTCCTGCTGGATGCCAAGCACAATGCGGTCCGGCTCCAAGGTGTCGTGCACGGCGTGCCCCTCGCGCAGGAACTCGGGGTTCCAGGCGATTTCGACGTCGACCCCCGCGGGTGCCAGCGCGGCGGCCCGATCGCCCAATTCTGCGGCAGTGCCCACTGGGACAGTCGATTTGCCGACGAGCACGGCCGACCTGGTCAACCGCGGCACGAGATTGTCGATGACGGCGTGGACGTGGCTCAGGTCGGCGCCGTATTCGCCCTTCTTCTGCGGCGTGCCGACTCCAAGGAAATGCACGTCGGCGAAATCGGCTGCCAAGTCGTAATCGGTGGTGAACCGCAGTCGTCCGGCAGCTAAGTTGTCGGCCAACAACTCTCGCAGACCTGGTTCGTAAAAGGGGATGTCACCCGCGGCCAGCTTCGCGACTTTCCCCGGGTCGATATCAACACCGACGACCTCGTGTCCCAGTTCAGCCATCCCCACGGCGTGCGTGGCACCCAGGTATCCGGTGCCAAAGACGGTGCATCGCATACCACTGTGTGTAGGTGGCCGCGATGAGCTAACTGCATCGCTCCGCTAAGCGGGAGGCAAACGGGAGGTGACAGGTGACTCTCGAAGAACTACCGGCGACCAAACCCGCCGTGGCCGCCACCGAATCCACCGTGACCGCCGCCACCACCTGGGAAGCCACCGCCACCGGGGAACCCACCCCCACCGTGGCCACCGCCCGGGAAGCCGCCGCCGGGACCCCCGTTACCTGGGAACCCGCCACCACCGGGACCTATCGGCCCGCCGATGATCGGCGGAATGGGCAGTGGGATCGGGATGGGAATCGGCGCCACCGGTACGGGAGCCGGGGCCGCGGGCACCGGGATGGGTGCAGGAGCCTCGGGTATCGGAGCGGGCGCGGCCGGCACCGGGATTGCGACCGGGGCGGGAGCCTGAGGAACCGGCGCGGGTGCCTGAGGAACAGGCGCCGGAGCCGGGACCGGAGCCGCCTCAGGAGCAGGAGCCGGGGCAGGTGCCGCTGGCGCAGGAGCCGGAGCTGCGGGCGCCGGCGTGGCCGGTGCCACGATGTTTTGGCTTGGCGCGGGTTTCACGCCAGATGTCGGTCGGATCGCGATGGCCAGGGAAACGACCAGCGCCGCCACGCCGACGATGAAGATCGCCGCGACCGCGCTGCCCACCAGCCCGAAGGACCTGCGGTCGTCGTAGTCGGCAAGCACGGTGACAGCGGTGTGCGCGCCGGTATAGGCCTCGGCGTAGTCGTCGGGGACGGCGCTGTAGGCGAGCGCGCCCTCGTCGGAATCCGGGATGTCGAAGTATCCGGGGGCAACCGCGAACGGGTCGAGCGCACCGGTGCCAGGATCCTGCGCGTATGCCTGCGCGGCGGTGGAGGACGCGAACAGCGGCGCGTGCGCCGACGCCAGGGCCGCTCCGCGAGCCAGCGCGGTCTCCGGTTCCTCGGGCATCGCCACCGGAAGTGTGGTCGCGGACTCCAGTGCCGACTTGATCAGCGGCACGTCGACGCCGGAGCCCACGACGAACACGGCGCCCGGACGCGTCTCTAGCGCCTCAGCCTCCGAGACCATGGTGGCCAGCTGCGCCACTGCCGCGTCATCGTCTTCGGGCAGCGGCTGGCGGTGCACGTCGGCGATCGACCCGTCGGAGGTATCGACGAGCGCCAAGGTCGCGGTGTCGGGTTCGATGAACAGCAGCGCGGTCTGCGCGTAGTTGGTTTCATTGCCGACGGACTGCGCCAGAGCGGCCGCGGCCAGGAAGGCCGAGACCAACATCACGTTCTCGACCTTGTGTGCGGCCAGCGCGTCACGCAGCGCGGCGGCCTCGATGGGATCGGTCCAGGTGACTCCCGTCGACGTCAGCTGGTAGCCGCCCTGGGCTGCACCCTCCTGGGTGCCCAGGATCGCCGAGACCACCTGATTCGCGGCGCTGGTCGTTGCTGTGTCATCGTCGGTAGCGACGTCGAAATTGTCTTCGTCGACGGTGGCGCCATCGCCATTTTCGCCTTCGACCAGAACCATCCGGACTGCCGTCGGCGCCATCGACACCCCAAGTACGGTGTCCAATGCCCCTCCATTGTCATTTGCTAGACAGTGTCGTGGGGATCGTCGTCATCGCAGGCTCCGGCCACCTCGAGACGTCACGAGTCCCCACCCTGTATTCCCCTAGCGACCCGACTTTACGCGCGTTCCGCTGACCCCGCCCGGGGTGAGATGGCTAGTGGTGGCCGCCGCCACCGCCGCCGCTGTGCCCCCCACCGCCGCCGCTGGTGTGGCTTCCGCCACCACCGCCAAAGCTGCCACCGCTGTGGCCGCCACCGCCGAAGCCGCCACCGCCAATGCCGCCACCACTGTGGCCGCCACCGATCGACCCACCCGAGGGTCCGCCTCCGCCAATGCCGCCACCGCTGTGCCCGCCACCGATGGGCCCACTCGGAGCATGCCCGCCGCCAATGGGTCCACCTCCGCCAATGGGACCGCTGGGGGCATGGCCGCCGCCGCCGATCGGGCCGCCCGGAGAGTGTCCGCCACCGCCAGTGGGACTGCCGCCGCCAGGACCTGTACCCGGAACATGAATGGCAGCACCGCCGCCCGCACCACCGGGGGGCGAAGTATGCGCGCCGCCGGGACCGCCGGGGCCCGAACCGGGAAAGTGACCAGGGCCGCCGCCGTTGGCGCCACCCGAACCCGTGCCGGGGGGCGAAACATGCCCGCCGCCGGGACCGCCGGGACCACTCTGTGGGTCACGGGGGTTGGGGCCGGATTCGGGAAGAGTCGGATGCGGCGGCGCTTGCGGAATCGTGCCCGAGTCCGGTGGCTCGGGCAGATGGACCGGCGGCGGTTGCTGCACCACGGGTGGCCGCGGCAGCACGCGCGGTGGGACCTGGATCACCGGCGGGCTCATGATCCAATCCGGAGCAGGCACGTGCAACGGGGGCACGGGAATCGGCACCACAACCGGAACTGGCACCGGCGCAGCAATGGGAGGGGCGGGCAGCGGCGGCGGAGCCGCAGGCAGCGGTGCCACTGCCGCTGGTATCACGGGTTTGGGTGCCGCGGCTGGCGCGGGCAGGACGATCTTCGGCTTCGCGACGGACGCCTCAACCGGCGGAGCGGGAGCCGGTTGGGTTGGGACGATGAGGTTTTGGTTAGGGCTGGGCTGCACGGCCACGTTCGTGGTGCGGATTCCAATCGCCAGTGCGATCTCGAGCGCCACCACCGCGCTGATCGCGACGACTGCCATCCCGCTGCCGAGCAGCAGCACCGGCCGGCGCCGCGGTTGGCCTTCGGCCGGCCCGATGAGGTCGGACGGGTTGATGACGACGGTGGGAGCGTCGGCGTCGTCGTCCGGCACCAGGCTGTATGCGAGCTCGCCGTCGCCGTGTTCGGCGCCGCCGGCAAAGTAGGAAACGCCGAAGTATTCGGGCATCGCGGACGGGTCGACGGCCCCGGTGCCCGGGTCCTGCGCGTAGGCCAGTGCCGCGGTCGACGACGCGAACAGCGGCGCGTTCGCCGACGCCAGCGCGGCGCCGCGGGCCAGCGCCGTCTCGGCCTCTTCGGGTGCGCTGACGGTAAGAGACGTTGCCGACTCCAGTGCCGGCTTGATCGGCGCGACGTCGACGCCCGAGCCGACCACGAACAGGCCGCCCGGAGGTAAGTCCAGCTCGTCGAGCCCGGCGATCATCCCGGTGAGTTGTGCGGTGGCCTCGTCGTAGGACTCGGCAACAATCTCTTCCTTATAGACGGCGGTGATGGACCCGTCGGAGGTCTCGACGAGCGCCAGCGTCGCGGTCTCGGGCTCCACGAACAGCACCGCGGTGGTGTCGTAACCCATTGCCCCACCGACGGATTGACCCAGCGCGGCGACAGCCAGGAACGCCGAGACCAGCATCACGTTCTCGAGCTTGTAGGAGGCCAGCGCGTCGCGCAGCACCGCCGCATGCAGCTGGTCGGTCCACGTCACCCCGACCGAGGACAGCTCCAGCCCGGCATCGGCGGCGCCCTCGCGGGTACCCAGGATCGCGGAGATCACCCGATCGGGAACGGCGGTGGGTTCGGTGTCATCGGTCTCGGTGAGCTGGAACTCGTCCTCTTCAACCAACGCGCCGTCGGCATTTTCGCCTTCAACCAGAACCATCTGGACCGAAGCCGGTGCGATCGACACCCCGAGCACGATATCCAAAACCAACCACTCCAAAAGCGTTGCAAGACAAGCTATGCCCGGGTGAATACGCAACCACGGACCATTCCATACTCCCGCAGAAAGGCTGTGCGGGCTGCTTGCCGGAGCTATGTAATTCTTATGAAGTTCTCGTAGGAGCGAGAAGGAGTCGGTCCCCGCTGGCCCTGGTACTTGGAGCCGACCCGTGAACTGCCATACGGGTGCTCGGCCGGACTGGTCAATCGCAGGATGCACAGCTGGCCGATCTTCATACCGGGCCACAGCGTGATCGGCAGGTTGGCGACGTTGGACAGCTCGAGGGTGATGTGACCGGTGAAGCCGGGATCGATGAAGCCGGCAGTCGAGTGCGTCAGCAGGCCCAGCCGGCCCAGCGACGACTTGCCCTCCAGACGTCCGGCGAGATCCTCGGGTAACGCGAAGAGTTCCAGGGTGGAGCCGAGGACGAACTCGCCCGGGTGCAACACGAACGGTTCCCCGGCGGTTGGTTCCACCCGCGTCGTCAGCTCGTCCTGCCGCTTGGCGGGGTCGATGTGGGTGTACCGGGTGTTATTGAAAACCCGGAACATGGAGTCGAGGCGGACGTCGATGCTGGACGGCTGCACCAAGGTGTCGTCGAACGGGTCGATGCCCAACCGGCCGGAAGTGATTTCAGCCCTGAGGTCACGATCGGAGAGCAGCACGCGACGAGCCTAACTGTTGCCCCGTGCTCGTTGCCCTGGCTTCAGTCCGCCAGATACGTTTCGCCACCCTTGGGATAGCCGCCTCCGGTCGTCGTGACGTGGACGTGGTCATAGTGGCCAAGCCTGCTGGCTTGGGCTCCATTGGGCGTGTAGTAGACGCCGCGCCAAATGGCGTCCTGTACGCCGAACCGGTTCGTGTTCTTCAGTACGTACGCGACGATCTCGTTGCCCAGCGCGATCCCCTGCGGGCTCGCGGGATTGGGGATCATCACATCCAGTCCCAGGCCGAGGGGATGCCAGGGCAGCGGATCCGGTCGGACACCGCCGATTTCGTGAATCTCGGGGAACGTCGCAGTGATCGCGCGGGACGCCAGGATCGTTCGCACCTGCAAGCCCTGCTCCGACGCGAGTCCGACGGGCAGGAACCGGGATCGAACGTGGTAGCGCGATGCCGCAGGCTGGCTATCGAGGACACCCAGACCTGCCGCGCTATGCGGCAAATTCGATTCCGCCGCGACGATTTCCAAACGGCTCGGCGCGAGGTCGCCAATAACGGCCTTGGCTTCCGCTTGGGCCGCAAATGGGCCGACGTCGCCGCCCACCGCGAAGCAGACCGCCGCGGGGGTCAGCAGCGCAGCCAGGACAAGCGGTGACTTACGCCGTTTGCTGGCTAATCTGTGCCGACCCACCCAGGGCACATTACGGCATGATCACAATAGAATAAATATGAGCATTTTAAATTTGACGGCATAAGCGCATTCCGGCGACGTGGTTGAACTGTTCCGGCTGGTTGGGCGCCTGGGTGCTAGCCTTCTGTGGCGACTGCGCCGATGTAGTTCAATGGCAGAACATCAGCTTCCCAAGCTGAATACGCGGGTTCGATTCCCGTCATCGGCTCCACGTTTACCAGCGGAACGCACAGCGCCCGCATAGCGTCCGCAGCATCTGGGCACAGCTTCTCCAGCGACGATGAGCTCACTGATATCGCGTGGCAGGAGGCACGGGCAATGGACATCGTGCTCGGAGTTTCGATCGCACCGGCCTCGGTTCAAATGGTCATGCTGCAAGGCGAAAACGCCGACGGCCCCACGATCGACGAGAACGAGTTCACGATCACCGCTGCCGACGACTCGCCCACCGTCAGCGCGTCGGATCGAGTGATCGCCGCGATCATGTGCACCCGCGAGGATGCGGCCGGCGCCGGACTTGAACTGGACTGTATCGGTGTGGCGTGCACCGACCAGCTCGAAGCGGCGGCCCTACGCGACGCGCTGGCCAACCACAAGATTGAAAACGTGTTGCTGGTGTCGGCGTTTCTGGCCGCGACGGCATTGACCCAATCTGTTGGCGGGGCAATGGGTTACGAGCGCACCGCAATGCTCTTCGTTGAGCCCGACACCGCGACGTTGGCTGTTGTCGAAACCTCCGACGGTTCCATCGATGACGTCCACAACGAACAGTTGAATTCCGAGTCCGGACAGATTGTCACCGCAGCGCTGCTGGAGTTGGTCGCTGGGCTTGACGAACTTCCTACGCCGCCGGGCGGCCTGTTTGTGGTCGGCTCCGGTGTCGACATCACCCCGATCAGGCGGCGTTTAGAAGATGCGACGTCGCTCGTCGTGAACGTGCCGGAAGAACCGGAGACAGCACTGGCCCGAGGCGCGGCCCTGGCATCCGCGAATGCGCTCACGTCGTCCACCGCTGCGCTGGCCTACGCACAGGATCCCGGCACAGGTGCAGTCGACGTATCCGCCCTGCCCGAATATTTGAGCCTCGCCGAGCTGGGCGAAGACGACCTCGCCTACAGCGCGGTGGACGACGACGAAGCCAGTGCCCCGACGATGGTCATGGACACTTCGGGTGACCGCGAGCCCCGTCCTAGGCCGGCCCTGCTGGTCGGAACCGCGGTGGCAATAGCCGGCTTTAGCGCGGCGCTGGCACTAGAGATCGCCCTGTCAGTCGGCATCCGTACGACGGTCGGTTCGTTGCCCGCGCCGGTCCGGGGCATCATCGCCCCAGTCCAGCAGATATTCGCGCCAGCGCCCGGAGTGGCCGCAATGAAGATGGCGGTGCCCAAGCCATTGAGTCCACCGCCGGCCGCACCGCCGCCGATGGCTCCGGCCCCCGCGGCACCGCCCGTTGTGGTTCCGGCAGCCCCGGCTCCCTTGGTCCCTGCGGCGCCGGTCATCCCCGTTCCGGTGTTCGTCCCGCCGATTGCGCCGGCCCCGGTGCCGCCGGTTCAGCTACCCGACCCGCCGGCGAGTCCGCCGGTGCTCGAGGCGCCGACGCACTCGTCGCCGCCGATCTACGTTCCCCCACCGAAGTCGCCGCCACACCGACCTCCTCCGGGGCAAGAGCCACCGTCCAATCCCGGCAGTGGGCCGGTTAACGACCCGGGCCCAGTCCGCGGCAATCCCGGTAGCAGCGGGCCGGTCGGCGGCAATCCCGGTAGCAGCGGGCCGGTCGGCGGCGGCCAAACCCCCAGCGGCAGTGGGACTGTCGGCGGCCAAACCCCTAGTGGCAGTGGGACGGTCGGCGGGGGCGAAAGCCCGAGCAGTGGCCCGCCTGCCGGCGCTGCGTCGCCCGGTGCTAGTGCGCCCTCGGGCGGCGGGTCAACCGGGGGCGCTGAAAGCCCAAGCGGCGGCGCGCCGACTGGCAGCGGCGAAACCCCCAGCGGCAGTGGGCCTGTCGGTGGCAACTCTAGCAGTGGAGGCTCCGAAATCGCCGGCGGAAGCAGCGCCGGCGGTAGCGGTGAAGCAAGCGGCGGAAGCAGCCTCAGCAGTAGCGGCAGCGAGAGCAGTGGCGGGAGCTCAAGCAGCTCTAGCAGTGGCAGCGAATCCAGCAGCAGCAGCTCCAGCAGTAGCGGCAGCTCTGGCAGCGAGAGTAGTGGTGGCGGCTCAAGCAGCTCAAGCAGCTCTAGCAGTGGCAGCGAATCCAGCAGCAGCAGCTCTGGCAGCGTGAGCAGCGGCAGCCGTAGCTAGCACCGGAATATAGTCCACAGCAATCGATTTCATGACACGCGGCGGGCCCGCAAGCGTCCGGTCCACTATCTGCCGGTAGCTTCTACCCTTATGGGCGCTTTGGATGGACGCGTGGCCTTGATCACCGGTGGGGCTCGAGGGCAGGGGCGCGCGCACGCGCTGGCGTTGGCGACCGAAGGGGCCGACATCGTGGCCGCCGATGCCCCTGATGCCATGACGGAGCTGACCTACCCCCTGGGCACCGAGGACGACTTACGGGAAACGGCGAAACTGGTTGAAGCGCTGGGCCGGCGTTGCCTACCGCTGACCCTGGACGTGCGCGGTTCGGCCGCAGTCGGCGCCGCGATCAAGCAGACCGTCGCCGACATGGGCAGCCTCGACATCGTGGTGGCCAACGCCGGAATCGTCAGCACCGGGCTACTGGAAGACGTCAGCGACGTGGTTTGGCAGCAGCTGATCGATACGAATCTGACGGGTGCGTTTCATACCCTGCGGGCGGCCATACCGGTGATGCGACAGCAGGGGTTCGGAAGGATCGTCGTGACCTCCTCGATGGGCGGCCGAATGGGCATCCCCGAGCTGGCCGCATACAACGCCACCAAGTGGGGTGTCATCGGCCTGGCGAAGTCGGCCGCCCTAGAGGTCGCCAAGGACGGCATCACGGTCAACGTCATCTGCCCGACCACCGTCCAAACGCCGATGGTGCAACCCGCTGGAAGCGATGACATTCCGGACGATCTGGTGCGCCGGATGATGAGAGCCAACCCAATACCACAACCCTGGTTGCAACCCGAGGACGTCAGTCGCGGCGTGCTGTATCTGGTCACCGACCCCGGCGTCATCACCGGAAGCGTGCTAGAGATCGGCCTCGGCGGCAGCGCGCGCATCCATTGATAATCGGCCCCCCAAGCTGAACACGCGGGTCCGACCCATTCGACCCAACTTGGGCTTCGCCGCCGACCGCACCGCTTCGGTGAGGGTGTCCCCCAGAAAACTTTCGAGCTTCCAACACTGCCAGAACAACGGCACGTCGAGGTGCACATCGGGTATCCGGACGAACGATCCGTCCGCCTGATGGATATCGGCGAGGATCTCGGGGAACATGCCCCAGCCCAACCCGGCGCGCACAGCGGATCCGAAGCCCTCCGCAGTGGGTACGTAATGTACCTGACGCTTGATATCTCGGCGAAAAGCTCTGCGCAGCAACGAGTCCTGGAGAGCGTCGTCACGGCTCCACGCCAGCGACGGGGCGGAAGCCACGGCATCAGCTGTGAAGCCATCGCGGAGATAGCGCTCGACATAGCTCGGTGCTGCCATCGGGACGTAGCGCATCACTCCCAGCGGCAGCACGCGACATCCGGGCACGGCTGTTCGCTCTGTGGTGACCGCGCCCATCACCGCGCCCTCCCGTAGCAACCGAGCCGAGTGATCCTGGTCCTCGATCCGGATATCGAAAAGGACCTCGGACAGTCGGGAAAGCACGGCGGTGAACCAGGTTGCCATCGAATCGGCGTTCACCGCGATCGCGACGCGGTTGCGTTCCGAGGACCCTCCACTCATCTCGGCCAGCGCTTCTGCTTCCAGCAGCGCAGTCTGCGCAGCGAGCCGCAGCAGCGGCACTCCCGCAGGTGTTGCCACACAGGGCTTCTCGCGACGGATCAGGACCTGACCGACGCGCTGCTCGAGCGCCTTGATCCGCTGGCTCACCGCCGACGGCGTGATGTGCATCCGGCCTGCCGCCGCATCGAAGCTGCCGTGCTCAACCACTGCGGCGAAGGCGGCCAGCTGCTGACCATCGATGTTCACATTAATGATTCTAATGTATATGAAGAAACCTTAGCTGTACTGATCCATCCTGAGTGCCTAACGTCGATGCCATGCACTCGCCCCTGATCGTCGGCTTCCTCGCGTCGTTCACCCTGATCGCCGCCATCGGGGCGCAGAACGCGTTCGTGCTGCGGCAGGGCATTCGTCGCGAGCACGTGCTACCCGTCGTGGCGTTGTGCGCGGTCTCCGACATCGCGTTGATTGCCGCGGGTATCGCCGGCGTCGGCGCACTGATCAACGCGCACCCCGCCGCAATCAACGTCGCCAAGTTCGGTGGCGCGCTATTTCTGTTCTGCTACGGAGTGCTTGCCGCGAGGCGCTCCTGGCGGCCGTCGGCCCTGCAACCGTCGGATGCCGCGCCTGCCCGCCTGGCCGAGGTCCTGGTCACGGCCGCGGCGTTCACCTTTCTCAACCCACACGTCTATCTCGACACGGTCGTGCTTTTAGGCACGCTGGCCAACGAACACCAGGACGGCCGTTGGCTGTTCGGCGTCGGCGCCGTGACCGCCAGCACGGTTTGGTTCGTCAGCCTCGGCTTTGGTGCGAGGCGACTGACGGGACTGTTCGCGACCCCGATGACGTGGCGCATCCTCGACGGGCTGATCGCGGTGATGATGATCGGGCTCGGCATCGCGGTGATCGCGATCTAGTCAACGACCCTGGGCTTCGCCGGGCCCCGGATTCGACCATGAGTGTGCGGGCCAAGTGGCTGGAGCCTCCTGCTGCGCCGATGGTAGAAGTGATCGGCATGGAGGAGAAAACCGGGATTTCGACGCTTTTTCGCTACGCCGAAACTCTGCACGGTGATCGACCGTGGGGAAGCCTGCTCGACGCCGGTACCGGGGTGAAGTCTCTCGAGTGGATCCTGACACTACCTACCGAGCGCTGGACGGCCGTGACCGCCGCACACAGCATGGCGGGCAAGACCCGCGACGCGCTGGGTTCTCAGATGCGTCCGCAGGATCGGCTACTCGTAGGCACTTGGGTCGATGAAAGCCTGCTTACCGGCGAGACTTTCGACACCGTCCTGGTCGACTACCTTGTGGGCGCGATTGAGGGATTCGCCCCCTACTGGCAGGGCCGGGTATTCGAAAGGTTGCGACCGCTCGTCGCCGAAGGCGGCCGGCTCTACATCATCGGCTTGGAGCCCTACGTCCAGTTCCAGCCGACGACCGAAAGCGGCAGGGTCATTTGCGAAATCGGTCGCGTCCGCGACGCCTGCCTGCTGCTTGCCGGCGAGCGGCCGTACCGCGAATTTCCTCTCGACTGGATGCAGCGACGGCTCGGACTGGCCGGCTTCCGCGTGCTCGAAGCGCGAAGGTTTCCCATCCGCTACCGGGCTCGTTACGTCAATGGTCAGCTCAACATGTGTCTGGCGCGGCTCGAACGCTTCCCGTCAAAGGACCTCGGCATCGCCATGCGCGACTACCTCGAGGAGCTTCGGGCGCGGGCATTGGAACTCGAACTGCGCGAGAACGGTCTGAGCCACGGCAACGACTACGTGATCGCCGTGGAGCCCATATAGGCGCCACCCCTCGGTGACGCCAGGATATCGATCAACGTCGAAATCCATTGGCGTGAAGTAGTTCTCGCTGAATTCCAGGGTTCGCAGTGGTTGCGCCGGGACGGGAAATCGTTAGCCGACGATGTGCACGCCCCATCTGCCGAGCAGCGGTTGCACCATGACGAAGTACGTGGTGTTGGGGTCCCCCGCGAGCGACGTGGACATCACAATGCCGGCTGCGGTCACGCTGCCGTCAGCGTTCTTCACGTAACCGGGACCGCCGCTGTCGCCGGGCTGAGCGAACACGTTGGCCTCGATGACTTCGCCGTCAGTGCTCTTGACGGTTCCACAGGTTTCACCGGTAAGCGCACCGAGCTTGCAGAACGGCATGCCGGCCTTGATCTGGGATGCGCCCAGTACGCCCCGGACGGGCTGGCCACCGACATCGCCTACCGGCGCGCCGACGCCCGGGTCAACACGGATGATCGCGGCATCTTTTAGATCACCCAGCACCTCGCTGGCGGTGATGCTTCCCAGCGGGACGTTCTCGTCGTAGGTGAACGGCGCACCGTGGTTGCAATGCCCACTGGTAAATAGGTAGAAGCTACCGTCGTTGCCTTGAGCCGCGAAACCCGTTGTGCACTTGGTTATTCCATCACTGACCTGGATCCCGGGCGCGGGAGGTAGCGCCGCCTGGGCCGTGCCCGGCAATACGATGGCGCTCAGCGCCGCGGTACCGGCCAGCCCAACCCTTCGAACCCAACGCGCGGCCACACCGGCCTCCTTTGTTCGCTGCAGTCATCAGGTTGACAGATCGGCCCGTCGTGGCCAAATCGTGACCGACTCTTGATCGATTGCTTACGTGCCCTTACGCTTCCGCAGCTCAGCGCAGCTTTACGATTCCTATTGCAACTCGGTCATTTAAAGGGAATTGGGGTCATGCGCGCGGATATTCGGTGTGCCGTTGCTGTCATCGGAATCGGCGCGAGTTTGGTCGCGGGATCCGCCGTCGCGAGTCTGCCGGTACCGGCCGACGTGAACCTGACGACGGCGACCCGGTCGTATACCTTCCCGATTGCGTCGATGCTGCCGGCGCGCGGCCAGACCGTCGGTGTGGCGCACCCCGTGGTGGTGACCTTCCGCGCGCCCGTCAGCAACCGGCAGGCGGCCGAGCAGGCGCTGAAGATCACGTCGACACCCGCGATGACCGGCAAGTACCAATGGCTCGACAACAAAGTGGTTCAGTGGGTTCCCGACCAATACTGGCCGGCGCACAGCACGATTGCGCTGACGGTCGAAGGCCAGCCCACCGAGATCAAGACGGGCGCGAGGGTCATCGGTATTGCCAGCATCTCCGAGCACACTTTCACCGTGACCATCGACGGAGTCGAGTCAGCACCGCCGTCGTCACTGCCGGCGCCGCACCACCGCCCGCACTTCGGTGAACCAGGCGTGCTGCCGGCTTCAATGGGTAGGCCCCAGTACCCGACCCCGATTGGCTCCTACACCGTTCTTTCCAAGGAACGCTCGATACAGATGGACTCCAGCAGCGTCGGCATTCCCGTCGATGCTCCCGACGGCTACCTGCTCATGGTCAACTACGCCGTTCGTATCACCAATCATGGTCTTTTCGTGCACTCAGCTCCGTGGGCGGTCAATTCGCTCGGGCTGGAGAACATGAGCCACGGCTGCATCAGCCTGAGTCCCGAAGACGCCGAGTGGTACTACAACACGGTCAACGTCGGCGACCCGGTAGTCGTGCGCGAGAGCACAAACGAACTGCCTTCCTCGTAATACCGTTGTCGTGCATCGCTTCTGACGGTGCACCCGCGGCGTCGAGTGTGCACTCAGGACGCAATTTCGGCTGATTTCCCGCCGTGGCTTCACACTCGTTGAGGCAAGCGCATACTCGGTGAGGCAAGCGCATAGCGACACAACGAAAAGGCCCGCTGGTGATAACCAGCGGGCCTTTTCGAGTCGGAAGCGGTCAGCCTCCGTGCACCGGCGAGGGACCGGGCGACACCGGCTTACCGGACACCGGCCCGCCAGTAGGCGGCGGACCAATCGGCGCGTCCTTCACCCCAGACATATCAACCAGTGGGGCAAGCGGTACGCCATCCGCGACCCCACCGAGAGCCACCAGCGGAGCCCCCAACGGCAGCGGAGCACCGATCGGCACCGGAGGCGCCAAGGGCAACGGGGGAACCACCGGCACTGGTGGCCCGAGCGCAATTAGCGGAGCACCCGCCGGAACCGGCACGATTCCCGGGCCGGGCACCACCATCGGAATACCGGCCATATCAGTCAGTGGAGCGGCACAGGGTGCGGCCGCTGCTGCTCCCCCGGCGGCCGGAGCCTCGCCAGCCTGCCCGTACATGCACGCACCGCCACCCGTCATGTACGGGACGGCTGCCGCGTCCGGGCTCAACGCTATAGCGGCTCCGCACAACCCAACGCCAGCAACAACACCGATGTTGAATCGATCGAAGATCGTCATCAACGTCAACTCCTTTTATTCGCGCGTAGCCGTATTCAGGTCGCTCCTCGACGACCGCCCCCATTGTTGGTGGGTGACACGCGACACGACAGGCGGCACACCGCGCCGTTTCCAAATGGTGACGTCACGACGGAGTCACAAGTCGGTACCGCGAACGCTGCCGCCCGCCAACGTAGAGAACCGTGCGGATCAGCGACGGCTGTAGAGCCGTACCAGCGCCATGATCCCCGTGAGAAGAATAGTGAATAACGCTGCTGACGCACAGGATTCGTATACGTCGGCGATCGCTATGGTCTTGCCGCCCCGGACCGCGACGCCGCCGGTCGAACGGATCAGGCTGATGAAGACCTGGGCGGTGGTGGAAAGCCAGAACAGGCACGCCAGCAGCCAGTAGCCGCGGCTCGCGGTGACCGGTTGTGCGGGGAATCTGGACTCGACAAGCGCGACGAGCGCAAAGATCAACCAGCTGGTGAGAAGCCAACCGAGGAAGTTGGTCAGCGGCACACCCAGCGCACCGGTCGGGTGGTCGTAGGAGTACCAGTTGTGCGCCGTCGCCCCGACCGGGTCGTACACCAGGTCGTAACCCCCAAGAATGAACGTGGCCACCAGCGGGGTGGTAAAGCGTTCGGCGCCACCGGCAGCCACGGCGGGAACGGACCGCATGATCACCCGGGCCAGCGCCCAGGCCAGCCAGCTGACAATGATCCAGGCCGCGATCGCCGCGAGCGGGACGCCCAGGGGTTTGGGACCGGGCAGGTGATGAGTGTAGGAGCCGAACGGGAAGCCGGTCGCGACGCCGATTGCTTCCACGGCGAAACCGACAACGCCGGCGATGACGACGAATGCGGCCATCCCCCGGGGCCCATAGCCCAACCACGCATGGACGACGACAAACAGGACAAGCAAGCCGGATTGGACGGCTGCGGCTTGAGCCGCCAGCGACGGCCACACCGCCATGACGATGGCAGCAAGCAGCGTGAACGCGAGCAGAACCCAACACAATGTCTTGAGCAGTTTCATAAAAAGCCCTTGCTAGTTTCCGATGCGATTGGCCGCGATGTCGGCTTCGCGCAGGAACCTGGTCCGGTAGTGCGGATCGGCGGTCAGGTCTACCGAGAGCACCTTCAACGCGTCCTGGTGTGGCAACCGTGGATGCTGCAGGTATACCGTGCCCATCGCATCGGCGCCCAGCACCCGCAGGATCGTGTATCCCGCGAATTCTTCGCCGACCGCCAGCGGCATGGGCAAATCCTAGGCCGACGTCGCAGCAAATTCCTGTCGTTTGGACAACGGCCGACTCCGGCGCACCGGCAGCACCGCATAGTTAGATCTCCACTATGGGCGAACGTGTCACGTTCCAAAGCTCCACGGGTGCGAGCCTGGCCGGGGTCATCGAGATCCCGGAGTCCGCGGTCCGCGGGTGGGGGGTGTTCGCGCACGGCTTCACCCTCGGGAAGGACTGTCCGGCCGCGGCGAGGATCTGCAAGCAGCTGGCCTCGGACGGCATCGGCATGCTGCGCTTCGACGCGCTGGGTCTCGGCGGGTCAGAGGGAAACTGGGGCGACGGGTCGTTCACCGTCAAGACCGAAGACATCGTCGCGGCCTGCGAGTTCATGCTCAACCGCGGGACACCGGCCGACATCCTGGTCGGACATTCGTGGGGTGGCGCCGCGGTGATCGCCGCGGCGATGCGGTCGCCGGGCGTGCGGTCGGTCGTCACGGTGGCGGCACCGGTTGACCCCAGCCACGTCGAAAAGCACTACGACGCGGTGGTCGAGCGCTGCCTATCCGAGGGCAGCGTCGAATGGCTGGTCGGTGGCCGCAAACTGATCCTCAAGCGGGCCTTCGTCGAGGACGTCCGCGCGGCTGACCTGCAGGATAAAATCAAAAGCCTGCGGCTACCGCTGCTGATCCTGCACTCGCCCACCGACAACACTGTCGGCATCGAGAATGCCAGCGAGATCTTCCGCATGGCCCGCCACCCGCGCAGCTTCGTCTCACTCGAAGGCTCCGATCACCTGCTCACCGCTCGCGGCCAAACTCATCGGGCAGGCCGTATCATCGGCGCCTGGGCCGATGCATACCTTGACGCCGAAAGCTAGCCGGCAGAACATAATTCAGGCGCTGATCAGCTCCGCGGCCCGCTCGGCGATCGCATAGACGGTCGCGGCGGTGTTGGCCGACGGGATCGACGGCATCACGGATCCGTCGGCGACCCGCAGGCCGGCGACACCGTACACCCGCAATTCGCTGTCGACGACCGACATATCCGTGTCGCCTATCGCGCACGTTCCCACCGGATGGAAGTACGACTGGCATGCGGCCTTCGCGAAGTTACCCAGCGCCTCGTCGTCGTCCGCATCGGGTCCGGGCGCGACTTCTGCGCCGCGCAGCGCGTCGAAAGCGTTTGCTGCACCGATGTTTCGGGCTACCCGCAGCGCAGCGACCAGGGTGCGCAGATCGCGATCATCGCCCAAGTAGTTGGGGTCGACAAGCGGCAGCAGCCCGGGGGCCGACCCGGCGAGTCGCACGCTGCCGCGACTGTACGGCAGCATCAGCGAGGCTGCGATCACGTAGCCGACCACGCTGCCGTCATCGCCGGGCAGACCGATGCCGGTGGAATTGACGAAGAGAATTTGCGCGTCCGGGCCTTCGACGGCGTGCTCAGTCTGGATCAGACCGATCGCCTCGCCATGGCCGCTAGCGCTCGTCGGCAACGGCCGCGCGCTGCTGTATACCACCGGCGCCATCACGTGGTCGTGAAAATTGGAACCCACACCGGGCAGGTCGTGCGTGACCCCGATGCCCACGTCCCGAAGATGTTGCGCGGGGCCGACTCCGGACAACATCAGCAACTGGGCCGAGCCGATCGACCCGGCGGTCAGCACCACTTCACTCGAGCTCGCCACCGAGATCGACGCCGCGTCGTTCGTGCTGTATTCGACGCCGATACAGCGGCCGTTCTCGATCCGCAACCGACGCACCGTGGCGTCTGCGACAAAGTCGAGGTTGGGCCGGCCCAACGCCGGCAACAGGTAGGCATCGGCGGCGCTGAGCCGCTTTCCGGCTACGACGTTGTTGAATGCCGGCCCGAAGCCGACCTCGGCTCCCGCGCCGATGTCGGTGGCCCGGGGGTAACCGCAGCGCTCCGCGGCGTCCAGGCCGGCGACCGCAACCGGGTGCAGCGGATCGATTTCGCTGATCCGCAACGGGCCATTGTCGCCACGCAGCGCGGGATCGCCGCCGCCGGCCGTTTCGCTGCGCTTGAAGTACGGCAGCAGGTCGTCGTATCCCCAACTTTTGGCGCCGACGTTCTCCCAGGCGGCGTAGCTGCTCCGGTGTCCGCGAACAAACATCATGCCGTTGATAGACGACGATCCGCCGATGCCCCGGCCGCGAGCCAGCCGTATCGATGATCCGGTGGCCGACTGGACCGTCGTCGTGTCGCCCCAGTCGGCCGGGCCGCCGATCAGGGTGGGCCACAGCCGCGGGGTGGCACTGGCGGGAGGCGGCGTCGCGCGCCCGGCTTCGAGGAGCAGCACACGGGTGCCGGCCTGCTCGGTGAGTCGGCTGGCGATCACGCAGCCGGCGACACCGGCGCCGACGACCACGAAGTCGTACGAGTTCGATGCTTCTGACATGGGACGTTCCTTTCGCGGCCCTGTTGTTAACGCTGATATCTAAACAAGTATATCATTGGTTCGTTACGATGTAACCTAGAATTTGTTATCGTTGAAAACATGGATGGTCTGCGAACCAGAACTCCCGGCGCCGAATCGGCGGAGAAGGTGCTGGAGGCCGCCGCCGGACTACTTGAGTCCGGCGGCGTCGACGCGGTCTCGACCAGGGCCGTCGCGGCGGCCGCGGGTGTCCAACCGCCGACCATCTACCGGCAGTTCGGCGACAAACAGGGCCTGCTGGACGCGGTCACGGGGTATGTGTTGCAGAGCTATCTACAGGACAAGCGACAGGCGGTGATCACCGACGACCCGATGCAGGACTTCCGCGACTCGTGGGACCTGCATGTCGATTTCGGCCTCGCCCACCCCGACAGCTACGTCCTCGCCTACGTCCGGCCGCGCCCCGGTAGGTCGCCGGCGCTGGTCGCCGAATCGATGGACATCCTGCACCAACTGATCGCGCGCATCGGCGATCACGGCCTGCTCAGGATGAGCGTCAAGCGCGCCGTGGAGTTCATGCACGGCGCGGCAATGGGCCACATTTTGGCGCAGATTCGCGTACCACCACAGGAACGCGACCCCGAATTGTCTGTCATCACGCGGGAGAACGCCATCGCGGCGATAGCGACCGACGGCTCGCGGGAACCGGCCCCATCCGATCTCCCCGGACGTGCTGGCGCATTGCGAGAGTCGTTGCGCGGCAACACTAATAGCGCCTTGACTGCGGGCGAGAACGCGATGATGGCGGAGTGGCTCGACCGCCTGGCCGATCAAACCGGCGGGTAGGCCTCAGCGAGGCGGACGAAACACCGGCAGGATCCGGTATTTCGCGCTGAAGGTGGCCTCGCGATATTCGTCGCCGACCTCACCGTCATGGGCGACAACCGTCGGCTCATCCACGGCCGAGAAGCTGAATTCGGGCACCTGCAGCTCGTGGTAGAGCGGGCTGCGCAGTAGCCGTCCGAAGGCCAGGGCGGTCAGGATCCGGGTTGTGGCAAACCGGCGGCCGGTTTCCAGGATGCGCACGTCGATCAGGCCGTCGTCCATCCGACTGCGGCGAGACGGGGCGAACCCGGTCGGCAGGTACAACGAGTTACCAAGGAAGAACAGCGAAGTTAGCAACGTCTTGTTGTCGTAGCGGATACGGACGGGTTGATCGCTGCGCAGCGTGTGCAGCATCGCGTAGAAGCCGGCCAGCGGCTTGCCGATGCGCTTCTCCAGCTTTTCACGCTGCTGCACGAACGCCGGATACGCGCCGATACTGGCGGTGTTGATCACCAGCCGACTTTCGTTGAGGCACAACAGATCAACGCGGGCCACGCTGCCGCGACGGATCGCCGCCACGGTCTTGCCCACCGTGTCGCAGCCGATGTCCTTCGCGAAGTGGTTGAGCGTGCCGGCCGGAAAGACCGCCAGCGGGAGCCCCGCATCGACGGCGACGGCCGCGGCGGTCGATACGGTTCCGTCACCGCCGCCCACCGCGAGCACCTCGGCCCGCGAGGCGGCGCTGCGCATTACCTGCTCGGGGTCATCGTCTGGACCCAGTTCCATGATCTCGGCCGCTGGCAGCTCGGCACGAACCTCGTCTACGACGCGAGCGCCGGTGCCGCTGCCCGACGCCGGATTGACCACCAGGACCACGCCGGAGCCATCGGGCCGTTCCGGCGTCTCGACGCGCAGCGGTTCCGATTGCGGCAGAGCGGTTTCGACGACCGGCGGGACCAGCCGGCCGCCGAGAACGGCAACCCCGGCACCGATGCCGAATCCCACGACGACATCACCGGGATAGTGCGCGCCGGTTGCCACTCGCGACAATCCGACCAGCCCGGCCAGTAGCGCCAGCCCGAAGCCCAACGGTGGATTCTCCAAGCCCACTCCGACAGCGAACGCGGCGGCGCTGGCCGAGTGCCCCGACGGGAACGAGTTGGACGTCGGGCGGCGGTGGGCTCGTCTGACCACCGGCACCGAGTCATAAAGCGGGCGCGGGCGCCGGCGGATTCGTTTGGCGATCTGGTTGGTGAACAGGCTCGTGACACCGAGCGTCACGAGCCCACGGCTCGCGCCGCGCTGCGCGGCGGGCTTGCGTGTCGCGAGCAGTCCGCCGGCGATGACAAACCACAGTTTGGAATGGTCGGCCGCCCGGGTCAGCGGAGGCATCACCGTGTCGAGCAGCGGAGTGGGGGTTTCGGCCACCGCGACGAACAACTCGCGATCGAGGGTGCCCAGACCCCGGGTGATCTGCTTGATTCCGCGCGCGCATTGCCAGGGCCCCCTGCTCATTCGCTACACCTTAACGTTGTGACTGATAAGAATTGACGCACTATGACCAGGCGGGCGGCAGTGGACTATCACCGGAGGTGGCTGGCCAACGCCGAACGTCTGGGTGTAGCGGGCACCGTCACCGCCGCGATCGCCGGTCAGCATGGCATCGCCCGTGACCGCTTTCGGGTCCTCGAAAAGATGGCGGAGATCAACGATCCGGACGGCAAGTCGTTCTTTCTGATCCCGCCGGGCAGCACCGGCGACGAGGCGCGCGACGCGACGCTGCTGACCTACATTCTCAACGCGGGCACCGGTTATGGCGGCCCGACGAGGCCGCCCACGGATTTCCCCGAGACGCCGTACGGCGTCGACGAGGTCCGGCGGATTATCGCTCGCCAGCAGGCGAACAGCTGGAGCTACGACCAGGACGTCGGGCTGGTGTACCGCAACGGCGGCCGCCTCGTCACCACCCCGAACGGCATGCTGATGGGCGTCGGCGGCAACCGGATCCAGCAGCTGTTCAGCCAGCAGGGCGGCACGGCGTGGGGTGACATCTTCATGGTCAATGTCTCGGTTGACGTCGAAGACCCCACCGGGCCCGCCCGACGGCTCCGCCAAATCGTCGAGTCCGGGCACGCGTGGTACACCGACCGCAATGGCCGGCCGTCGGAAAGCATTCTCGCGCTGGACCGGGTGCTGCACCACGAGGAGCTGCATTCCCAGCAGTGGGCCGCCAAGGGCCACACGCGCATGATCACTGCCTACATCTGGGAAGTGGTCCGCGACAGGCTGTTTGGCAAGACCAACCGGCTCGAAGCGCAGGCCGGCCTGGCCGACGGGGGCTACCTGCCGACGCTATAGCGCGCGAATTCCGTTGTGGAGCACCATTAGGCCGATCAAGACCAGGATTGCCGCCATCAGTGCGGCGTTGTTCTTCTCCATCCAGTCTCTGACGCGTTCCAGGAAATCGTCGAGGCGATGGCCCGCGGCCACGTAGGCCAGGATCGGGATCGCGACCGTTGACGCGGATACGGCGACGAAGACGATGCCGGCCGACAGTTTGTCGACATGGCCCAGGTGGCTGGTACCGATGGCCAAGCCGGCCGCCAAGTTCATCAGAAGCACCTCCAGCCGGACCACCGTCAACACCAGCCCGGTGATGGCCGCGCGCCTGGGGCGCATGGTGGAAAAGGAACGCATCCAGCCGGGCGACTCGGTGTGCCTATGCCGAGTCACCCATCGGTAGATGCCGAACAGGATCAGCGCGGACCCGAGCACCACCCGCAACCAGGACGCCCACGTCGGTGTCGACTTGTGCATATCGCCGAGACCACCGGAGCCGGCGACGAACAGCACGGTCTGGGCCGCCAGCCCGAACAACCACCCGCCCAGGAAGGCCAGCCCGGCCGGCCGTGGCTGCGGCGCGTGCAGCACCAGGACAGCCGGGATGATCGACAGCGGAGAGACGGCGGTGACGAGCGCCAGCGGAATGAGCGTGGGTAACAGCGAGCTCCAGCTTCCTGCCACGGGCAGCAATCCTCTCATCGAGACCGCCGCCGTGCCACCGAGCGCGGTGTGCTCGCTGTCCGGGCAGTCGCTAAACACGCCTGGGTGGTTGTATGTGATTGCAGCGCAACCTTCGAGGAAAACATTAGGGGAAGAACGCGTGGCTCGGATTCACCTTGGGCACATTTTCCACCTCGCCGGCTCTCCGCTGGTGTCCGAAGCCGTCGACGCCTTGGTGTCCATCCCAGAAGGCGCGTTGGTGGTCGAGGACGACGGCAAGATCGCCTTCTGCGGAGACCGCGCCGGCGTGCCTCTCAAGTACCGATCAACACCCGCGACAGATCACCGGCCGGGGTTCGTGCTGCCGGGGTTCGTCGATACTCACGTTCATTTCCCGCAGACCTATGCGGGCGATTCGTACAACGGTGGACAGCTGCTGGAATGGCTGAACCACTGCATCTATCCCGCGGAAGCTCGCTTCGCCGACCGGGACTTCGCGCAGCGGGCGGCGGTCGAGTTCTGCGATCGGCGGATCGGGAGCGGAACCACGGCCGCCATGGTCTTCGGATCCCCGTTTCCGCACGCCCAGGATGCATTGTTCACCGAAACCGCACGCCGCGGTCTGCGGATCGTCAGCGGCCGCGGCATCCAGACCGTCGGACCACCGGCGGCCAAGCCGTTGATGACGTCGGAAGACGATGCGATCCGGCTGGCCCGCGAAGAGATCAACAAGTGGCATGGGGCCGACACCGGCAATGTAAAGACCGCCCGGCTGCACGTGGCGCTGGTACCGCGATTCGCGATCGCGGTAACCACGCAGACACTGAAAAGGCTTGGCGAATTATATGATTCGGTGAGAGACCGCGGCGTGTACTTCCACACTCACCTCAACGAGAACAACCGCCCGGGCACCGGTGAAGTCGATACGACCAAGCAGCTCTATCAGGTCGACTCGTACCTGGACACCTATGACGGCAAGTTCCTGCCCGGCTCGACGGCCGGCGGCCCGAGCATGCTCGGGCGGCGCAGCATCATGGCGCACGCGGTGCACTGCCAGGACGCCGAGCTGCAACGGATGTCGGAGACAGGCACGTCCATCGCGCACTGTCCGGTCTCGCAGCAATTCCTCGGCTCGGGCACCATGCCGTGGCGACGCACGGTCGCCTCCGGGGTAAACATCGCTGCCGGAACGGATTTCGGCGGCGGGGACGAGTGGCCGATTCCCCAGGTGCTCGCCACGGCCTTCAAGGTGCACATCGGTGAGCCGGGCGATGCGGGCGTGTCCATGCATCCGGCCGAGATGCTGTTCATCGGTACGCTCGGCGGCGCCCGCGCGCTGGACATGGAGGATCGCTTCGGCAACTTCGACGTCGGCAAGGAGGCCGACTTCGTCGTCATCGACCCGAACCGCACGCCGGCGCTGCGCGCGGTGATCACCGAGGGCGTGCGCTCCGACGACCCGGCGATGGCCCGGGATCAGACGCTGTTCGGGTTGCTGATGCGTACCCGCGAGACATCGATCGCCAGCACCTACGTGCAGGGCCGCCGGCTGTAGCGGCCTAGCTTCTCCTGCGCAGCGTCCAGGCCGGTACCCAGTGCGTCACGGTTTTCCGCTTGGAGCCGTACACGATTGGATAGGTCACCAACCCCCACCAGTCGCCCTGCTCACAAAGGCCCCAGCAGCTCAGCCACCCCTCGACGACCTTGTGCAGCTGCAGGCCGTCGGGCTGGTAGCTGCCCGAGCGGTGCGGCTCGCGCGGGAAGAGCACCGTCAGATCGATCAGCACCGCGATCGGCGGACGCACCACCCGAAACGGGTTGCGGACCGGCTGCCCGTTGTATCCGATCGACGCCAGCAGCCCCATTGTTCGATCATACGTTCGAATAGCGGAGTCTCTAGTGGACTCGTTCCATTTGCCCCTCAGCGGCCCCGGCAAATCGATATAGTTCGCCTCGCACGACCGAAACGACAGGGGAGATCCGCATGAACAGGGTTATCGCTGCCGGTTTACTCGCCTTGGGCGGCCTGATGACCACTGCGGTGGGCGTGGCCAACGCCGACGAAGTTCAGGTCGAGGGTTCCTACTCGACGCTGGCGGCCTGCGAAACCGACGGCCCGCATGTCGAGATCACCCAGGACAACCACCTATACACGCATTGGGACTGTCGCCAGCATGGCGACGGCCTGTATTTCCTGTACCTGACCAACTAGCAGGCGCGCCCGGCCGAGTCCGGGATCGCTTCTGGCACCATGACGGTGTGTCAGGGCGTCGCGTGCTGGACCCGCTGATCGTCGGAGTACTGGCCGCCGCGGTAAGCCTGGCCGGCGCGGGTCGTCCCTCTTTTTGGTACGACGAGGCCGCAACCATCTCCGCCGCCTACAGTCGTTCGCTCGGCCAGCTGTGGCAGATGCTCAGCAACGTCGATGCCGTCCACGGCCTGTACTACCTGCTGATGCACGGCTGGTTCCACATCGTCGAACCCACCGAATTCTGGTCTCGGGCGCCAAGCGGTCTGGCTGTCGGGGGTGCGGCGGCCGGCGTGGTGGTGCTGGGCAACCAGTTCTCCTCTCGTACCGTCGCGTTGGCCGCCGGGCTTAGCTGCGCGGTGCTGCCGCGGTCGACGTGGGCAGGTATCGAAGCCCGCCCGTACGCGATCTCGATGATGGCCGCGGTATGGCTGACCATGTTGTTCGTTTCAGCCACGCGTCGACACAACACTTGGGTCTGGGTGGCTTACGGTGTCGCCCAAGCGGTTTCGATCGTGTTCGATGTATACCTGGCGCTGCTGTTGCTGGTGCACTTCGCGTTCATCTGCGCTTTCCTGCGCACCCGACCGGTCGTCGTCTCCTTCGTCGTCACGTCTGTTCTGGCGAGTTGCGCGGTGACGCCGCTTTTGGTCACCGCCGCGGGGCAGGTGCATCAGATCAGTTGGGTCGCACCGATCGGGCACCGAACGATCGAAGACGTGATGGTTCAGCAGTACTTCGAACGGAGCCCACCGTTCGCGGTGTTGTCGGCAGTGGTGATCGCCGCAGCCATCGTCGTGTGGCGCTGGATGTCGGTGAAACTGGTTGCGGCAGATCGGCAATTGCTGACCTTGGCGATTGCGTGGCTGCTGATACCGACCGCGCTGATCGTGGTGTGGTCGGCGTTGGTCCATCCGATCTACACGCCGCGCTACTTGTGCTTCACCGCGCCGGCGATGGCATTGGTGCTGGGCGTCTGCATTGGCGCATTAGCGGCCAAACCGTGGGTAGCGCCAGCACTCGTCACCGCTTTCGCCGTTGCTGCGGCGCCGAATTACCTTCGGGTGCAACGTAGCCCGTACGCCAAGTACGGAATGGACTACAGCCAGGTGGCCGATCTGATCACCGCCGAGGCAGCGCCCGGCGATTGTCTACTGATTAACGACACCGTGACGTTTATGCCCGCACCGATGCGGCCGTTGCTGGCCGCGCGCCCCGACGCCTACCGGAAGCTGATCGACCTCACCCTGTGGCAACGAGCAACGGAACGCAGGGACGTCTTCGACACCAACCTCATTCCGGAAGTTGTCGCCAAACCGCTCAGCGGTTGCCACGTCGTATGGATAATCACCCAGGGCGACGAGTCGCTGCCCGCCCACGAGCAGGGTTCGGCGTTGCCACCCGGCCCGCGCTACGGGGCGACACCGGCTTTCGCGGTGCCACACGACCTGGGCTTCCGGCTTGTCGAGCGCTGGCAGTTCAACCTTGTTCAGGTATTCAAAGCGACGCGGTGATCACCAGACGCGGAGGTAGTCGACGAGCATGGACGCCGGGAACACCCCCGCGGCGGGGTCACCGGCACCAACGCCGCCGACAGCAAGCGTGAACATCGGCGTCATCCAATAGCCGGGAATGTTGAACGGCCAACGGAAATCGTCGGGAGCGCCGCCGGCGACGTGAATGGGTTTGTTGGGGACCTTGAAGTACTCGGAGCCGTCCCGCGAGAATTCGAAACCCTTCTCACCCCAATGCATTCGCCAGGTGTGCCAGGCGCCATCGACCAGGCCGGGGATCGATTTACCTTCCCAGGTCTTGCCGTTGGATGCAGCGTGGACCGTGGTACCCGGCGCCCATTGGCCGTTGCCGTACCACTCGAAAATGTCCACCTCGCCGTCGGGCAGCGGGTCCTCGTTGACGCCCCAGAACGAGGGCCACAGGCCAGGCGTCAGACAATCCAGTTTGATCCGCGCCTCCCACGTCTGGTTGATCATGCTGCGGAAATTGCCGCGCAGCTTGCCGGTGTAGTAGGTCCCGAATTCGTTGGTGGCACACAGGACGAGGTTGGAGTTGCCGTCCTGGAACACGTTGCGGCGGTCGTCGCGATAAATCCCCGCGACCGGCGGGTAGACGTCGTCCTGCCAGGTCTGGATCGTCCACTTGCCCGGATCGGGCGGAGAGCCCGCGGGTCCGTCGAACTCGTCGGCGAAGATGTAGGGCCCACCACCACCAGCCGACGGCGGCGCCTGCGGCGCTGACGGGGACGCCAAGGCCTCCGGGAGAGGCATCGATGCCGCGGCCGCCAGCATGCCGAGCCCCGTCGTCAACATCATGCGGCGACGATCCATATCCACCTACCACCAATCGCTAAAGCCGGGGCCTCCGACTCGGCACGGTTCCCCCGCGGCTAACTCCCGCAAACGGTGTTATACAACCACGCGCGCCGATGGTACGCATCCTGCCCCTGGCGCATTAAAAGGCGCGCACCCAGTCGACCAGCATTTCCGCCGGGTAGGCGCCCGCCGCGGGGTCGCCGCCACCTGAACCACCGACCGCGAGGTTGAGCACCGGAAACATCGTGTAGCCGACGTCGTTGAACGGCCACATGCGGACCGGGTCGTTGAGATCCTCGATGCCGGTCGCCGGAACGCTGAAGTAGGGCTCCATGCCGTCGGCATAGTCCTCCCAGAAGTACATGCCGCCGGAATTCCACGTCACTCGCCAGGTATGCCACCCGCCGTCGACCGCGATCGGGCGGGTCTCGAACGCCGTGCCGTCCGGGTTTGCGTGCACGGTGGTCCCCGAGGGCCACTGCCCGTTGCCGTACCACTCCATCAAGTCGACTTCCCTACTACGGCCCGGGTCGTCATTGGACAACCACCAAGCCGGCCAGCAGCCGCCAGTGAGGCAGTTGAGTTTGATGCGGGCTTCCCAGGTCGCCCCGATGGCCCCGCGCCAGGTGCCGCTCACCAGGCCGCCGAAATAGTTGCCGCCATCTCGGGTGGCACGCAGGACAAGGTTGGATTTGCCGTCGACGAACACGTTTTGGCGGCTGTCGCGATACTGCCCGAAAAACTCGGGACGGTCGAACCCCGTCGGGTTCTTGATCGGGGTACGGTGGTTCGCCACAACCCATTTCGACGGATCGGGAGCCGAGCCGGCCGGGCCGTCGAACTCATCGTGAAACAGGTATGAGCCTGACCGCGCCGGCGCGGCTCCGGACGACGGCGTGGGGATGACGGCGGCCAGCGCGCCGAATCCCGCCAGCATCATCGCGCGGCGACGATCGAGCATCAGCACACCGCTTTCGGTTCAAGAGGTGCCCGCAGCATAGAGCAATTCTTTGAGCTGACTTTGCTGTTCCGCGGTGAGCCGCGTCAGAATTCGCTGTTCGGCCACCTCGACAGCGGTGTCCGCGCGCTTCAGTAGGGCGTTGCCACGCCGCGTCAGCCGGGCCGGCATCGCCCGACCGCTCGGCGCCGAGGCCGGCCGCCTTAGCGCGCCGCGGTCCTCGAGCGCGCGCAGCACTTGGTTGGCCGCCTGTGCCGAAACGTTGGTACCGCGGGCCAACTCGGCACTGCTAAGTCCGGGGTGTTTGGCCAAGATTCGCATGCACACGAATTCCGGCAGCCCGAGCCCCAGCGGTTTGAGCTCCGCGGCAACCTGGGGCCGCAACGACGCCATCACTCGGTACAACAGGAACCCCAACGGCTCATCGTGAGAAGAACTCATGCCCCACATGCTGGCATGCGCCCGTCGGTCAGCACGGCAGGACCATCAACTTTATTGACATTGCCGGAGTCGGTAGTATCAAGGAGATTGATGGTCTGATGCGGAAAGGAATGAAGGATGTCTGGTGACGGATTGTTCGGCGGCCCCGGTGGTTTCGGGGGAGGCTTCGGGTTCGGCGGCTTCGGTGAGCCCGGTTTCGGAGGCGGCCCAGGCGGCCCCGGCGGCTGGGGCAAACACGGTTGGGGTCATGGCGGGCCGGGCGGCCCCGGTTTCGGTGGCGGATTCGGTCCCGGTGGTCGACCGGCGCTCAAGCGCGCGGCCTTTGTGACCGCGGCGCTGCTGCTCGACGGGCCGGCCGACGCCGCGCAAGTTGTTCAGCGGGTGTCTGACGCGACTGACGGCGCGCTGACTCCTCCGCAGGACATCGCCGAGCTGGCCATCGGTCTGCTTGCCGGCCGCGGCGTGGTGACGGTCGACAACGGCGTGGCTACTTTGACCGAGCTCGGCAACAACCTGCTGGCCTGGCGCGGCATCAGCAGCGAGACCGCGCATGCGTTTCTGAAGCGGGCGGGTCAGTTCGGCGATGTCTTCAAGATCCGCCGGGAGCTGTTCGAGATCGCGGGCCTGGCACGCACGATCACCTGGACGGGCACCGACGAGCAGAAGCAACAGCTCGCCGAGGCGCGGACCAAGGTTCTCGAAGCGCTGCGCGAGGCCAAGAAGGCGCTACACCGCGTTCTCGGGCAGGACTGACTAGGGCGCCGTCGGCTCTTTACCTGGTGGGCGCGCTGACCTTCACCAATGTCTTGCCGATATTGGCGCCGGTGAACAGTCCGTTGAGGGCGTCCACGCACGACTCGATGCCATCAAAGATGGTCTGGCGGTGCTTGAGCCGGCCTTCGGCTTCCCATCGACGCAGTGCGGCAAAGGCTTCGTCGAAACGGCCCCATTGGTCGAGCGAGTTGAATCCCTGCATCAGCGCCGTCTTCGACAGCAGGTTCACGTAGTTGGTGGGCCCGGGGTGCTCACCGGTCAGGTAGCTGGAGATGACGCCGCAGAGCAACCCTTTAACGTGATCGCCCAGGCCAGCGGGGAGCCGATCACGAAGTTGCCCATGGTGGGATCGCCGTGTGCGACATCGATGATCCGTTGCGCCAGCTGCAGGCATTCGGTCGCCTCACCGACCTCCCACTTGGCCTGGGCGGCGGCATAGAACAGCCCGGCTGTCATCGCCGGGTCACCGATCGACTCGACGAGCGTGGCGAACTCCATCGCCATGGCAGCCGCCTCCCGGTGCTGGGAGTTAAACGTCAGCGTGGTGAGATGGCCCGCCATGCCGACGGCCAATGACCTCTTGTCGCCGGCCTGCGTGGTTAGCGCACGCAATTCGTCGAAACCAGTCTCGTCGGGCGTGCCGCCAACCTGAAACACGCTGCCGCACAGCAGGGCTCGCGGCGCGATGCGCATAGCCGGCCGGTCGGGGTGATCGTCGGGGAGCCGGTCCGCGAACCGCTCGGCCTGTTGCCAACTGGCCCGGGCCGCGCGGATATCACGTCCGCCATACCAGGTCCCGGCCTGCATGTACCACTCATAGGCTTGACGCAAATCCCCGGCCGCCGCGTACTGCGTGGCGACGATCGAGGCCTCCTGGCCGGTGAATTCGCCGTAGGTGCGCTGCAACACCGCAGCCACCCGGCGATGCAGTTCCGCTCTGCCGGCCTTCAATTGCGATTCATAGGCCACCGCCTGAATGAGCGGATGGCAGAAGGCGTACGTCGCGTGTGGTGTGAAGCCGACCTGTTCGACCAGTGCCGCCTGGACCAGTGGGGCCACGTCGACGGCTCCGAGCAGACATTTCAGCAATTCGGTGTCGAACTGCGCACCGATGACGGCGGCGGCGTTCAGGGTGCGCTTCGCCGTGGCGTTGAGCCGATCGATGCGTGCCCCGATGATGCCTTGCAGGCTGGCCGGAACATGGATTCTGCGCACTTCGCGCACACACACGTAGGCGCCCGGCGCGCCCTCGAGCTCGCCCCGCTCGGCGAGATCACGCACGATCTCCTCGGCGGCGAACGGCAGCCCGCCAGCCCGGTCGGCGATCACCGTCGACAATCCTGCCACCGAAGGGTCGGCCCCCAGCAGCTCGTTGATCAGTTCGGTGATGTACGAATTACCCAGTGGCTCAAGGGCGAACGAATGAGCGCCCGGGATCCGGGACAGCGGCCCCGAGTATTCGGGCCGATAGGCGACCAGCAGCGTCGCCTGCATCCCGGATATCGCCGCCGCGAATTCGGCGAGCAGCGATTCGCTCACGCTGTCGATCCACTGGGCATCGTCGATGACATAGATCGCGGACTCGGGCCGGGCCAGCGAAATGGTGTTGATCAGGTCGACCAGCCGGCGACGGCGGGCATCCGGGGTGATATCCGGGCACGGCATATCGGGGTCCCGGATGCCGAGCAAGTCGTCGAGCAGCACCAGATCCTCGACACCCGCCCCGGGGATTTCGGTGCGCACCCGCGCCCGCGCCACTTCGAGGGTGAGTCCGCCGAGACCGAAGACCGCGCGCAGCAGCCGGGAGATCACGTGGAACGGAATCTCGCGGGTGTGGGATTCGCAATAGGTGAAGGACACCTCGAATCCGGCATTGCGCGCTGCGGCTAACGACTCGCGGACCAGCCTGGTCTTGCCCACGCCCGGGCGGCCGGTCACCGTGATCACGGTTCCCGCACCGCGGCTGGCCTGTTCCAGCAGTTGCGCGACGGCGTCCTTCTCCCGCTGCCGCCCGACGAGACGGGACTGACGGCGCGGCTTGCGGTGTTCACCGTCGGCCGCCAGCAGGCGCCGGGCCGGCACGGTAGTGGCGAAACCCTTGATGTGCACGGTCTCAGGCTCGCCCAGCACGGTTCGGTCCTCGACGAGCCGTGCTGTCGACTCGCTGAGCATGACACCGCCGGGCGGTGCCATCGATTCCATCCGCTGGGCCATGCCCACCTGTTCCCCGACTGCGGTGTACCCGAGGTGGGTCGCGACCTCGCCGGCGATCACCTGGCCCGAATTCAGCCCGACCCGCAAGCGGAGGTCGATCCCGTCGCGGCGGCCCACCTCGACTGCCAGCTGGCGGACCACCTCCTGAATGTCGAGGGCCGCCAGGCACGCACGAAAAGCGTGATCCTCCAAGGTGATTGGTGCACCGAAAAGCGCCATGATGCCGTCACCGGTGAACTTGTCGACGGTGCCGCCGTAGCGCTGGACCACCGATGCCGACTGATTGACCAGCTCGGTCATCACCTCGCGCAGCCGCTCGGGGCCCAACGACGCGGCGATGTCCATCGACCGCACCACGTCCGCGAAGAGAACGGTCACCTGCTTGTATTCGGCCGTCTCGACGTTGGGTGCCAGCGGGGCGCCGCAGGAATCGCAGAAGCGCGCGCCTTGACGCGGCACTGAGCCGCACACCTGGCACACCGGCGATGCTGGCGTCACGTTTGAAACCCTAGGCGTTATCCCTGCTGGTGGGAACGCCCGAAAAGGCCACTAAGTTTGCTCGTCCGAATCGTCGTCGAGCACGCCGACCGCGATGCCGTACGGCAGGAAACGCACCTTGCGCTTCGGATCGACATTGTTCTTGTTAGCCCGCAACGCGTCGAGCTCGCTCGCGTATACCTGTTCGACGTGGGCACCACCCGTGGCGTCCACGGTGTAGATCGCCCAGACGCCGTCGCCGGCCTCACCGGCGGTTTCCGGTCCGGAGCGGGGCCGCCGTGCCAAGTCGTCGAAAAACGCCGACCAGCCCGTCCCGGCGCCTGGAGCGACCGCGAACCTGCTGATCCGCTGGAACACGTCGCGCAGCCCCTCGCCGCCCTCCCTGATCACCCGATCGAACTCCTCGGGATCAAATCCGAACGCTCCATGCTCGCCCACGTGGCCTCCTTGCAGCTCGTAGCGTTAAGCCCAGTGTGCGCCCGCGCGCGGCGATCCGCCACGAAGTTTACTCGCGGCCGAACCGCACCCGCTAGTAGCCGGGCCCCAAGAACGGGTTCTGCGAGTACCCTCCGCCGGGATATCCGCCACCCGGATATCCGCCACCCGGGTACTCCCCGGGATATTGCTGGGCCGGATACTGCGGAGCCGGGTTCGCGGGCGCCTGAGTCGCCGGCACCTGGATCGGGATCGGCACCGGCAGCAGCGGAACGTGGATCCACTGTGTGGTCATCGGCACCGTCGTCGTGGTGGTCGGTGTCGTCGGGGGCGGCGGCGGAGGCGGCTCGGTGGTCGGAGTCGTCATTGCCGTCGTGGGCGGCGGCGGAGGAGTCGTCGTCTGAGGTGGTGGCGGCGGCGGACGGTGTGTGGTGTAGACCGGCGGCGGCTGCGTGGTCACTACGACCGGCGGGGGCGGTGGCGGTGGCGACGGAGGCGGCGGTGGCGGCACCGAGCTGGGAATCGGCGCGGCAGTCGGCGGCGGCGGCACCGCCGTCGGAGGCGGCGGAGCCGGACTGGGCACCAGCGAGCTGACCGGTGGCAGCGGCATCGGCGCGACGGAGGGCGCCGGAGGAGCCTGGCGGTTTTCAATCCCCGTCAACGTGTATGCGACACCGCCGACCGCGGTCATGGCGACCAGGGCGAACATCCCGACGACCAACTGCGACAGCCGCACTCGCCGCCATGCCCGTCCCCGGGGTGCGTCGATCACGTTCAGGCGCATCGACCAGCCACCGGGATTACTTTCTTCGTCGAACGCCTCCGGTGTGTAAGGCACCCGGATATCTCCGGGGTATTCGGTTTGCGACCAAGCCAACTCGCGATCGGTGAGGGCTTCCTGGTCGATCACCAACAGATCACCGGCGGGCAGTTCGATGACGTCGCTGCCCGAAGACGCGGCAAGCAAGCCGACGGACGTGCGGGTGCGCAAGTCGACTTCTTCACCGCGCGCGGCCAGCAACAGCGCGCCGGCAGCGGCCGCGGATGCGGGTAGCGACGGCGACATGACCGGTCGGCGGCAGTGCACCGAAAGTCGTTCGTTGACAAGAGGAATGCTGGCTCCACCGCCGACAGTGATTACCGCGGAAAGATCGGGCCAGCCCTTGCGGTGCCGGCACAACATATCGTCGAACGCGTAGATGAGTCCGGTAAGCCGGTCCTGGATCAGGTCACCCAGCTCGTCACGGCTGAACTTCATGGTGGCCCGGCGACCGCCGAGCTCTGCCGCGAATTCCGTTGTTCGCTCGGTGGATAACTGCTCTTTGGCGGAACGGCACTGCTCGCGCAGCCTGGCGAGCTGCCCGACCGCGGCGGTGCTGGCCGGGTCGATACCGCTACCGTGCCCCAGCTCCTCGAATACGCAGAGCAACAACGCCTGGTCGATCTCGTCACCGGAGAAGTCGGTGTAACGCATTGTGGCGCTGATCGGTTTAAAATCACCCGCGAGGTCAACCAGCGTCACTGACGTGCCCGAGCCGCCGAAATCAAGCAATCCGACGACACCGGTTGCGGCAAGGCACAGCTCGGCGTTCGCCGCGGTCAACGATGCGATCGCATCCGACACAAGGCGCGGTGCCATACCGCTTCGGACGAAGCCCAGATGTGTCCGCAATCCGTTGCGTAATGCCTGTGTAGTAGCGGGTTTCCAGTACGACGGGACGGCGATCGAGATCTCCGAGGAACCCGCGTCCGCACCTGCTGCCAACACCATCGCGTCCAGTGCCTCGACCATCAACAGGTCGGGGTCGTGCGCGGAGCCGTCGCCGGACACCAGCGCTACCGAGTCGCCGACGCGGTCGACGAACCCGCTCATCAACATGCCGGGCTCAGTAAGGTTCGGATTCTCGTCGGGGAGACCAACTTTCGGTGCGCAGTGCGGGTACAGCGTCAGTACCGCACGACGTGAAACCGGCGGGCTTTCGCTACGCGCTGCGACCAGGTTCGTGGTTCCGATCGACAACCCAAGTGGGTCGTACATAGAGCGAATACTTCCGTCTATAGGGGTCGGTGGCCAGCGTTAACGATAGCCGCGGACACGCGCAAAGCCGATGCTTCGCAATGCCATTGGTATCCGCTCGATGCGGTTGCGTCATCGAAGTGGTACCGCAGACCCCTTGACAAAAAGCCGCGTATCAGACCACGGTGAGCGGCAGCGAACGCCTCGGTTCAAACTGGAATGTCGCACCGCCGCTGACTCTGACCACCGAAACCTCTGGCAGTTCCTCGGCGCGCGTGTCAGTTTCGATCAGCTCCGCAGTCCAGTCGGTGGCCGTTCCGCTAACTCGGACTTCGATGTGGGGTTCCACCGCAGTGGCGATCGCTTGTAGCGGCGCAACGGTTCGGGGTGAGCACAACGAGATCCACGAAGCGTCGTCGTGCGCCGGCGACGGCGCGACGTGCAGGCGGTTCGACTCCACCTCTGCGGCAACGTAGCCCACGGGATTCAGCAGCGGATGCAGCTCGAGGACGCGGCACACTCCTTGGATCCCGCCGGGAAGTTTCAGGGCGTGGTGAATGCGTTCGGCGGCCAGGCCCGCGATGCCGATCAGGCCGCGGGTGCAGACCCCGAGGGCTTCGGCCTCGTCGGCGGCACGCGCTCGCACCGCGATCGCGAACGACAGATAGAGCAGGTGCATCTGCAGGCAGACCTCGTCGGCCATCCGGACCAGGGCCGAATGCGAGAAGGCGGCAAAGTCGAAATCGGAGAGCAACGGACCCGAGTAATCCGCCTGCCCCTCGTCCGAGCGGTCGATGGCATCGAGTTCCCATGTCGCAGCCCGGGTTTGGCTAACGATGTGCAGGGCCGGGATGCTTTGGGCTTCGGGATAGGACTCGTCGATGATGACGGTCCACGCGCAGTGCGGCTTCCGGTCCGCCGGGGTCCGCGGCGGCCGGTGCAGCGGTCGCACCTGGGCGCGCGCGTTGGTCGCTATCGCGGTGGCGTCGAAAGTCGGATCCTCGATGGTGTGGCACATCCCGAACACGTACTGCTCGCCCATCGGCTCCACGTCGAGCAGGGCGCCGCAGTGGTCGAGGTGGAATTCGCCATTCCATCGGTCGTGCACGGTGTAGCGGAAATCCATGAATTGCGGTGGGGCGCCGATGTCGAGCTGCAGGCCCTTGAAGATGGTGGGCACATCGTTGCCCACGTAGTTGAGCGCTTGCTGCATGCGCCTGGTGTAAATGGGGCTGGCGCCCGCCCATTCCTCGATGGCGATCTGCACCATCTCCTCGCGACCGAACGAGGAAATACACCAGGCCATCCCAGATCGGTCGATCAGCTGGCCGATCAGCAGTAACTCGGGTACAAGGACGGCCAGCTCTGCACGGGACAACTGCGCATAGCGCGAGGGGCTGCTCACGCTACAAAAATAGATGTATCTATGTTATAAAGTCAACAATGTCTATTGCTGCAGGCCAGACACCCGGGCGTTCCGTCAGTCCGACCCGGCGTACCAGTGCGCCGCGCAAGCGTGGCGACGACACCCGGGTGAAGATCATCGACGAGACGGTCCGCTGCATCCAGGAGGAGGGGTTCGCCGCCGCCACTGCCAAGCACGTGGCCGAACGCGCCGGCGTCACCTGGGGCGTCATCCAATACCACTTCGGGGATCGCAACGGCCTGCTGATGGCCGTTGTCGACGATGGAGTGGACAGACTGATCGAGAGCCTGTCGTCGGCAGACGTCAGCGCGCTACCGCCGCAACAGCGCATCGAGGTCGTCATCGACACCGCATGGAGTTGCTACAGCAGCCCGACGTCGATGGCCGCCTTCGAAATCCTGCGAGCCACCCGCGGCAGCCTGGGTCAGTCCTCGCGACGGCACCTGCTCGAAATGAACTCGGCGATCGCCCAGCTCGGCCGGCTGATCACTACTGATCCGGCGAATATCGGTGTGGCCGAGGTGATTTGGGCTACGCTGCGGGGTGTGGTGCTGGCCCAGATGGTCACCGGAACCGCCATCGATTGGAGCCTGGAACGACGGGCCCTGATCGACATGGTCACCCGTGTGCTGCAATGACGGGATGACCCTCGACGATCTTGCCGACATCGAAGCCATCAAGCAAGTGAAATACCGCTATTTGCGCGCGCTGGACACCAAGCACTGGGACGACTTCAGCGACACACTGACCGAGGACATCAAGGCCGACTACGGGCCGTCGATCGGTAACGAGCTGCACTTCACCAACCGCGCCGACTTGGTCGAGTGCATGCGTACGTCGCTGCCCGGCAACGTCGTCACCGAGCACCGCGTGACCCATCCGGAGATCATCGTCGACGGCGACACCGCTACGGGCAGTTGGTATCTGCAGGACCGGGTGATGGTCGCCGAGCTCAACTTCATGCTGATCGGTGCGGCCTTCTACCGCGACACCTATCGGCGCACCGACGGCGGCTGGAAGATCAGCGGCACCGGCTACGACCGAACCTATGACGCCACAATGTCGTTGGAGGGCATGAACTTCACGCTCAAACCCGGTCGCGCCATCAAGAGCGCCGACTGAAAGCTATTTGTTGGTGATCGCGATGACTGCGCCGGGCCGCAGCCATTTCATGATCGACACCAGCTGAGCATCGTCGACCGCAACGCAACCCTCGGTGGGCTGGCCGTCGGTGGTGTGGAAGAAGAACGCGGCACCGCCGCCCGGGGTCTTGTTCTTGTTGACGCCCATCACGACCGCGTGCTTGTACTGCGGGATCTGCAGGTTCTCGCTGTCAGCCGTGTTGAACGGGCACTGCGCCTTCTGGCACACCTGCATCGAGTTGAAGGTGGGGCTGTGGTCGTCGCCGCTCCACCAGTAGTTGGATCCGGAGACTTGGGTGTATTGCAGCCCGGTACCGGGATTCGGCGCTGTGCCGAATGCGGAGTCGAGGCTGTAAACGCCCATCGGCGTGGCGGGAACACCACTGCGCGCCTGCGGCGCCATGCCCGCCGAGCCGACATGCGTCGGAACGCCGGTGCGCAGCGCCTGCCAACCGGCGGCGGAGCGTTGGTAGATGTCCATTGTCGCGTTCGAGCCGCCGGTGCTGACGACCGAAACCACCTGTGTGGCATTGCCAACCGCGTTCGCAAACCACGGAGTCCCGGCCGAGGTGACTGCCGGGGCGGCACTTCCCATTGGTGCGAGCACAAGCGATACCCAAACGAAGCACGCTATAGCGCACAGCGGAGCTAGCAATCGGCGCATACACTCCATCGTCAGGTGACGCCAACCTCAGGGTCAAGTCAAGCTTTAGCCCCAGTTGGGTCACGGCGCTGTGACCAATGAAAGACCCAGCGCGCCACGGGCTTAGGCCGAAGCACCGCCAAGCACACCAACACATACAGATATCCCAGCGCCCAGCCGGCCACCACGTCGGACGGGTAATGCACGTTCAACGTGACCCGCGAGATCCCGACCAACACCACGCAGAGCGCGCCCACCGCGATTGCGGCGCGACGCATCGCCCAGCCCATCATTGGCACCACGAATGCCAGCAGCGCGAGCCAGCCGGCCATCGTCTCGAACGCGTGCCCCGACGGAAACGACGTCTGGGGCACGGGCACCAGCATGGTCGACGGTCGCGGACGATTCGCCAGCCCCTTGGCCGCCAGCGACACAAACCCGTTCAGCATGCCGCAAGCCACCAACAGCAGCGCCGCGCGGACGTTGCGTCGCAGCAACGCCACCACCGCCGCCACTGTGTCCAGCAGCCGCAGTGGGTCCGGCCCCAGCCAGAACGACACCGCATCCCAGAACCGCACCCACGCCGGATGCTTGACCGCGACGTCGTGCGAGGCGTTCAGCGACGACCAATCGATCCAATGCAGCCAGCCCCAATTTCGGGAGTAGCCCACCCACATCGACACGTAGACCACCACGGCCAGCACAGCGAGGTAAACGGCCATGGCGGTCCGGCTGCGGGTCATCCCTAAGCGATACCAGGAGCACCAGACGGGTTGGTGACCCCCTCCCGGTTCCGCGTCATACTGGCGTCATGGCGGTCTTTGTCCGCAGGTTGCTCGGCATCGGCAAGCTACCCGACGATCTGCATGCTCAGGTCGAGGCGGAGGGCCTGCTCTATCTTGCCGATTTTGTCGCGGTGACCAGGCGGTTCGGCGGCGTCATCCCGGGTGTGCGGTTGCCGCACAGCGTCGCCTACTACACCGGCTCGCTGGTGCTCACCCGGCAACGGGTGCTCGCCACGCTGTCGATGCTGCCGAAGCTGGCCGGCGTCACCGTCGACGTGCCCTGGGACGCGGCACAGGCCGGCGCGGCCACAGCCGAGATCTCGTCGGAGGGGCTGGAGGTCAACGTCGACGTCGCGCAGGTTGACGAGAGGTTCAGCGGCGAGCTCTCGCTGCAGTACAAGGCCGCTATCCCGGCAGACGTGCTGAGCGGACTGCCGCTGCGATCGTTGACTTTTGACATGACGCCGGACTGCGTCGTCCGGGCGGTCGGCGTTACCTATTCTCCGTGATTGTCATCCGCGGCCACGGCGGCTGCCGGAGCACGGCCAGGCTGCCGATGACCGCCGCGAGCAGGCCGGTGAGCACTCCGATCAGTGCGACGCGATTCGCGTCGACGGCGGGCACCCAGGTCGCCTTGCCCTGGTGGATGACGAAGACGCCGAGTGGCCTTTCCGCCAGGATCACAGTGACGCCGTCGGCCGTCTCGTAGGGCTCGCCGTAGACGCGCCGGGCGCCGCGGTCGATGGGCAGCTGGTTGAGCACGTCGGAATACTTCACTGCACGCTCCCTTGGCTTGCCGTTGATAGATTTGACGCTAATGCCATTCTCCCCCGGCGAGTCCCCCGATGGCGCTGTGAGCGAACACGCGTTCAGCCCACAAGACCGCCGCGTCGTCTATCGGGTGATCGCCGAACGGCGGGACATGCGCCGGTTCGTGCCCGGCAGCGCGGTGTCCGAAGAGGTGCTGGCCCGCTTGCTGCAGGCCGCGCACGCCGCGCCCAGCGTCGGGCTGATGCAGCCGTGGCGTTTCATCCGGATCACCGACGACGCGGTGCGCCGCGACATCCATGCCCTCGTCGACGAAGAACGCCCACGCACCGCGCAAGCGCTGGGACCGCGGGGCGGGGAATTCCTGCGACTGAAGGTCGAGGGCATACTCGAGTGCTCCGAGCTCCTCGTGGTGGCGCTGGCCGACAAACGCGACGTCCACATCTTCGGCCGGCGCACGCTACCGCAGATGGATCTCGCGTCGGTCTCCTGCGCGATCCAGAACCTGTGGCTGGCCGCCCGGGCCGAAGGGCTTGGCGTCGGTTGGGTCTCGCTGTTCGACCCGCAACCGCTGGCCGAGCTGCTGGGCATGCCGTCGGATGCCGAGCCGGTGGCCATCCTGTGCGTGGGCCCGGTGCCCGAGTTTCCCGATCGGCCGGCGCTGGAGCTCGACGGGTGGACCCACGCACGACCCCTGTCGGAGTTCGTCTCCGAAAACCGATGGTCTCAGCCGCCGGACACCCGGCCCGTGTGACGCACGCGCGTAGCTGGCACTACCCGGCATCGAACGTGCGCTCCGGGCTGGGAAATCGCCGAAAACCCGCCCTCAGAGCACGTTCGGCGAAGGGGGTCAAAGTGGCTGCGGTATCGTCGCCGGTCGGCAAGGCATGGTAGGGAGGTGTCCGTGACGGGCGACAATGTACTGATCGTGCACTGGCACGACCTCGGGCGCTACCTCGGCGCCTACGGTCACCCGGACGTCGACAGCCCGCGATTGGACCAGCTCGCCACCGATTCCATCCTGTTCACCCGCGCCCACGCCACCGCGCCGCTGTGCACGCCGTCGCGGGGGTCGTTCTTCACCGGCCGCTACCCGCAAAGCAACGGGCTGGTCGGCCTCGCCCATCACGGCTGGGAATACCGCGCCGGAGTCCAAACGCTGCCCCAGATACTCTCTGAATCAGGCTGGTACTCAGCACTTTTCGGTATGCAACACGAGACGTCCTATCCGAAACGCCTGGGCTTCGACGAGTTCGACGTGTCAAACTCCTACTGCGACTACGTGGTGGACAAAGTCCAGGATTGGCTGCACAACGACGCCCCGCAGCGCGGTGAGCAACCGTTCTTGCTGACCGCGGGATTTTTCGAAACCCACCGCCCCTACCCACGGGACCGCTACCAGCCGGCCGACAGCGCGACCGTCGAGCTGCCCGATTACCTGCCCGACACCCCGGAGGTACGCGGCGATCTCGCCGACTTCTACGGCGCCATCACCACGGCCGACGCCGCGGTTGGCCGGATTATCGACACGCTGACCGAAACCGGCCTGGATGCCAACACCTGGGTGGTGTTCTTCACCGATCACGGCCCGGCCTTGCCGCGCGCGAAATCCACGCTGTACGACGCCGGAACCGGCGTCGCCCTGTTGATCCGCCCGCCGACCGGCCGGGCGATCCCACCCCGGGTCTACGACGAGCTGTTCAGCGGTGTCGATCTAGTCCCGACGTTGCTGGAATTGCTGGGCCTCGACGTGCCGGCCGATATCGAGGGCATCTCGCACGCCCACGCCCTGATCGCGGCCGATACCGCGGCCGATCCGGTGCGTGAGCAGGTGTACACGATGAAGACCTATCACGACTCGTTCGATCCGATTCGGGCAATCCGCACAAAGGAATACAGCTACATCGAGAACTACGTGCCACGCCCGCTACTGGACCTGCCCTGGGACATCGAAGAGAGTCCATCCGGTTTGGCGGTCGCGCCGTTCGTCAAGTCGCCGCGGCCGGAACGCGAACTCTACGATCTGCGAACCGATCCCACCGAGACCACCAATCTGCTGACCGAGGGCGATTCGGGCATGGACGCAATCGCCGCCGATCTGGCTGTTCGCCTTAATGATTGGCGCCAGCGCACCGGAGACGTGATTCCGTCGGACTTCGCCGGCAGCCGCATCGCGATGCGTTATACCGAAACGTATCTACAAATCCATCACACGACGCCGACCAGCCGATCCGCGATCGCCGCCGACCGCGGCGTCGAGGAGTAAGCACCCTATCCGTCGGTGCGGCGGGCACCGCCGACCTCGGCGACGATGAACACCCGCCGGAACGGGAAGATCGTCGTGCCGTCGGCGCGGGCCGGGTAGGCGTCGTCCAGCAGCGGGATCAGCTCCTCACGGAACTTCTCCCAGCCCGCGTCGTCAAGCCGATCACGCACCGGAACCAGCGCGGTACCGGTAATCCATTCCAGCACTGGGTGTTCCCCGGTCAGCTGGTGCAGATACGTAGTCTCCCAAGCATCGACCCGGCAGCCCGCATCCATCAGCAAATTGGCGTAATGCGCCGGCGGCTGGACCACCGCACCCACCCGGAAAGGTATGTCTTTCAGCGTCTTTGCGTAATGTTCGCGGCGCGCGACCGCCCGCACCGCGGCATGCGACGGAGTTTCGAAGTTACCCGGAATCTGGACCGCGATCCATGATCGATCCGGCAGTTGGCCGGCCCACCGGACCAGCAGGTCGGCGTGCTCGGGTACCCAATGCAGGGCCGCATTGCTGACCACTACGTCGGTGTCGGGTTTCGGCTTCCACTCGCGCAAGTCGCTGACCGAGGCATCGATGCCACGTTCCCGGGCCGCTGCCACCATCTCCGGCGAGGTGTCCATCGCCTCGATGGCCGAGCCCGGCCAGCGCTTCTCCAGGTACTTCGTCAGGTTGCCGGGTCCGCAGCCCAGGTCGACGACCCGGCGCGCCCGCTCGGCCCCCACTCTCGAAAGCAAGTCGTAGAACGGGCGGCTGCGATGGTCTGCAAATGCCAGGTAGACGTCTGGATCCCACATGTCGGTCCTCCTGATCAACACCGCAGCCATTCGGCCATCTAGACCAAACCGTATTACCGTATGGTGCCCCCGCGCGCCCCGAGTGGGCCCGGAATTCTGCATCGGAACTCATAAAACGCCCAGGATTTGCCACCGTGGCGGGATAGCATCGGCGTTCGTGGCGCCCGACACAGATCCCATCGATCCGCCCATTCCAGTTCCTGACGTTCCAGGCGCCGATGTGCCGCCCAGCGCCGACGGATTGCCCCCGCTCTCGGAGCTGTCGCCGCGCGAACGCAGGGTGGTCGTGGCTTCTGCCCTCGGCGACGTCGCATTGCGCACCTGGGTGTCGTCGCTGCTGGCCGCGACGGCGGCACCGGTCGTTGTCGCCACCTCGTTGCGCCACACCAAATCCGGTAGCGAGCGCAGCAACCTGAACTTCTACGCCGAGCTGGCGGCCGACCGTGACCCGGCGAAGTCGTTTCCAGCTGCCACCGAGCTGCCACGGGTATCGTCGCGGCCGGCGGGTCCGCTCGCGAACTGGACCGCGCGCGGCACCGTCGAGAACATCTCGTTCCCCAGCAGCTTCACGGCGATCAATCCAGCGCTGCGCCAGCGCTGGAATGCCTGGGGATCCAATAACATCGTGCGCGCTCAGGATTGGCGCCACAACGACGGACCGCGGCCCACGCTGTGCGTCATCCACGGCTTCATGGGGTCGTCGTATCTGGCCAACGGCCGCTTCTTCTCGTTGCCGTGGTACTACCGGTCCGGCTACGACGTCCTGTTGTACACGTTGCCGTTTCACGGCCAGCGCGCCGAAAAGCTTTCGCCTTTCAGTGGTTTCGGCTACTTTTCCGGCGGGCTCAGCGGCTTCGCCGAATCGATGGCCCAGGCCGTGCACGACTTCCGGTCCATCATCGACTATCTGCGCCACACCGGCGTTGACCGCATTGCACTTACTGGTATTTCGCTGGGCGGCTACACCTCCGCGCTGGTGGCCTCGGTCGACGACCGGCTGGATGCCGTCATCGCCAACTGCCCGGTCGTCACACCGGCGACGATGTTCGACCAGTGGTTCCCGGCCAACAAGCTGGTCGGCCTGGGACTTGCGTTGTCCAGCATCAACCGCGACGAGCTGAACGCCGGGCTGGCCTACCACTGCCCGCTGAACTACCAGCCGCTGCTTTCCAAGGACCGGCGGATGATCATCACCGGCCTCGCCGACCGGATGGCGCCTCCGGGACAAGCCGTCATGCTCTGGGAGCACTGGGATCACTGTGCGCTGCACTGGTTTCCCGGCAGTCATGTGTTGCATATCAGTCAGCTTGACTATCTGCGCAGGATGACCGGCTTCTTGCAGGGTCTTATGCTGGACTAGCCGCCTCTGTTCGCGCCGCCCGATGGGCTCCGGCGATCGGCGTCGGCCAGTCCAGCGTCGCCAGCAAGTCGGCGGGTACGTCGGTGTGTCCGTCAAGGCGTTGCGTGGACAACAGATCCAGTGCCGCCAGCGCCGGCCCTTGGTTGCCGCGCTGCGGAATGAGTCCGGCCACCGGCGGCGCACCTTCGGGCGGCCCGTCGGTGAGGAAGGCACACGCGGCCGCGACCGTGTTCTGGTCTGCCGATCGCGGACCGCCGATCTCGAGAGCTATGCACGTCTCGCGGGCGGACTGCGACCGGATGGCCTCCAGCGTCTCGGGCAGCGCCGAGTCGACGGTGATCTGGTATGCCGCAACATAATCCGAGGTGCCGCGCTGTACCGCGCGCCACGTCTCGCGGACTTTGGCCGTCAGCCAGCGGGGCACGTCGTCGGCTGCGACCGTGTTGGCTTCCCATCCAATCTCCCGAAGGTGGTCGGCAAGCCGCCGCGCGGCGACCTCGGCGGTCTCATACAGCGGGATGCGCGACGAACGTGCCTGCAAAGCAGGCAGATTGTCGGCCGCCGACACTGTGATACCTATCCACGTCTCGCGTCGCGAAGCGTCGGATGCGTTGTCGCGGCTAGTGATACGGACCTTGTCGGCGCGGATGCCGTAGCGGTCCAGGTAGCCGGCGATCAGCTCCAGGGGGAACACCGCGCCGTCGGCCGTGGGCGGGCCGATCCGCACCAACGCGGTTGTCTTTGCGGCAACCGGTGATTGAGTGTCCGGCTCGCTGGTTGGGTTGGAACGGCGGCTCATGATGGAAAGCCGGCGCCCCAGGATCGTGGTGAAATGCAATCCACGCCACCAGCCGAACAACACGATCACCGCGACGCCGGCGATGCCGAGCAGCCAGTAGTCACGACTCGAGTGCCAGGGGTAGGCCAATGCTGCGGGCACTATTGCCAACGCGGCCAGGGTGATTCGGGCGCTCCCCGGGATCGGGATCGAGCTCACGAGGTGGTCTCCTTCCGTCTACGCGCGGCGATCGCTGCCGCGGCACCAACAGCCGCGACGATCAACGCCAGCGCGGCCGTCCCGGCGAACGCAACGGTCCGGCCGGTGTTGTCTTTGGGTGCCGGTGCAGCAGGCACGGCAACCGGTTTGGCCGGCGTCCCGGCCGGCCCGGTGCTAGCGGGCAGTTCCCAAGTCAGGGCTGCCAGTGCGTCGACGCTGCCGGAGCCCACGATGTTGGACTGCACCCGGGCGCCGTTGTGTGCGGTCGCGGTGATCCGGCGCACCACCTCGGCGGCGGACAGCTTGGGGTACTTGCTGCGCACCAGCGCTGCGACACCCGACACGTAGCCGGCCGCGTAGCTGGTGCCGCTGAGCGCGCTGAGTTGCTGATGATCGTCGGGCAGGCCGTTGGCCAGTCCGCCGCCGTCGCGATTGCTCACCGACACAATGTGTTCGCCCGGGGCCGCGATTCCCACCCACGGACCGGACATGGTGAATTTCGACGGCTGTCCATCCTGTGCTAGGGAAGCTGCCGACAGCACGTACGGCTGCCACCACGACGGAATGGAGACCGTTGTGACACCGGCCCAGTTGCGCGCATCATCCGGCCGGCTCAGATCGGTGAGCGGGTTTGACTCACAGGACATTCCGCCGCCGACCGATCCGGTCGACCCGGTGTTACCCGCGGCCGCCACGATCACCGCGTCCTTGTCCACCGCCGCGTAGCGGATTGCCGCACCGAGTGCAGCCTGGTCGACAGGCCGATTGACAGCCATGCAGGTGACCTCCGAGATGTCGATCACCCGGGCCCCGAGATCGGCAGCGTGCACGATCGCCCGGCCCAGCGTCGTGACCGCGAGGGAGACCCGCGCCACTGCCGGATCGCCGCCCGGCGTTCGAGCCGAGAACTTGCCGGACCCGGTCCGAATAGACAACACACGTGCCGCGGGTGCGACGCCGGAGAAGCCGTCCTCGGCGGATGGCTGCCCGGCGACGATGCCGGCCACCAGCGTGCCGTGCCCGTCGCAGTCGGTCAGGCCGTCGGTCGTCTCGACGAAATCGCCGCCGGCATCGACATTGGGCAGCCGGGGCCCCGGCCGCACTCCGGTGTCGAGCACCGCCACCAGCTGACCCTCACCGCGGGAAAACTGCCATGCCTCAGGAAGATTCAGCATTGCCTGACTGGGTGTCACCGCCGCCGGATCGCTGCCGGCGATCACGCCGGTGACGCTGCAGGGCCCGCGCTGCTCCATCGACTGCACCGGGCCGGCCGCTCCGCTGGGCGGTTGCACGCCCGGGTCGACCACCGGCTGGCTGATCGCGGACGCCGGCGGACAGGCCCACGGCATAACGGCTTGTGAAAAGACCAGCACCGCGCTCAGGCAGGCGAATCCGTCACGATTCATCGATTGAGCACCCAGGCGAACAGACCGACCAGGTAGGCGATGACGGGAATCAGCGAAGCATCCAGACCGGTCGCGACAAAGCCCAACAGCCGGCGCAGCGGCAGCGAGTACGTTTCCGGCGAGCCGATACTCGGGTTCAGTGCCACCACGGCCCACGCCAGCGCCAACACGACGAGCACCACTGCCGCGATCAGCGCGGCGAGGAAACGTCCGGTCGACGCGTAGAACACCAGCAGGGCACCGGCAACCAGAAACGGTTGAGCCAGCAGCCACGCCTTGCACGCGGCCGAATCCCACACGCGGGCACGCAGGACGGAGGTGGCCGCGATTGCCGCCACCACATACCAACCCCAACCGCTCAACGACTCGGGGCGCAACGCGATCGTCACCGATCCCAGCACACCGAGCAGCACGGCGCCGGCGATGAAACCACTCTGGTGAGCGTCGCCGATGCGCACCCGCCGGGGCAGATCCTCGAGCACCCGAAGCACCGGCGCCGACGGAGTCGGGTCACCGGGTGCTGGAATGACCGGCAGCGGGAAGCGCGCCCACAGCGCGGAAAGCTGCGGCGCCTCGATGGTCACCAGCAGAGCCACCACAACCAGGCCGGCACCGATGGTCAGTATCGGTATTTGCCAGAGCAATTCAGCACCGGCGGCCAACAACACCCCGGCCCCGACCACCGCAGTCGCGGTGAAAAAGCCGACGATCCGTTCACGCTCGGTACTCGGCACCATCAGGACGATCAACGACCACGCGGTGACGCCGGCAGCGGCCAGCACCAGCTGTGCCGCCCCGAACCTCCCGGGTACTGCCAACTCGCACGCGGCGCCGATGGGAACCAGCGCTGCCATCGACAGTGCCATCCCGGTGCGTTCGGAACGCAGCGTGACGAACAGACCGGCGATCGCCGTCACCGCGGCGATCACGCTGACCGCGACAAGTCCGGCGAGCCCGCCGGTTGCCACGCGGTAACCGACTCCCAGTCCGGTGGCCAGGAAGGCAACCAAGATCGCCGCGGCCAGCGCCCCGCGCTGGATCTGAGCTGTGCCCCAGGGCTTGAGCCGGGATGTCGAGAAGATCATCGCGGCGTCGGCGATGTCCTCGACGATGCCGGGCGCGGCCGGGCCGGTCGGAACCGGCTGCAGCGCAAGCAGATCCCCGTCGACGACTCCGACGGTGTCCAGGCTGGCGTCCAGACTGAACGGCGCTCCCCCGATGGGCGCCAGGCTCAGATCGGAAACCGCGCCGGCGCGCGTTGCATCGTCAGGGCCGCCACCATCGCCGTTCTGGGCCGCCGGGACCACCAATCGCTGTACCGCGGGCAGGATTTCGCGCAGCGGCAGTTCGGCGGGCAGGGCAATTTCTGTCAGCCGGCTGTGCGCGAGGATCGCCACGCGAACGATCGGCATGACGGCGCCGGAGGTCACCGGACCCTCGAATTAGACTGGGGCCGTTCCTGGGACATCATGCTCTCTCTCTATCTCGTTGTGATTACGCGTATTGGGTGGACAAATCTCGGGACAGCCGCTGATTGGGGAACCAGTGGCCATCGGGCAGACACGCGGTCAAGTGTTCAATCGCGATAGCGATTGCAAACGGCGTTCCGGGCGCGAAGGTCGAGACCCATTCGCCGTCGAACGCGCGGGACGGACTGACCAGGATCCGGCCCGCGGTGGTGTCGACAATGCTCATTCCAACTTCGGTGGTGGCATGCTGCCCGTCGCGATGGCAGCCGGCGACGATTTCGACGTAGGTACGCGGACCCGTGAAGACGGATGCCACCACCGTTCGTGCCGATTCTGGAATGCCCAGGTAGTCAAGGACTTCCACCAGCGCCGCCCCGGAGCGCAGCCGCTCGTCGGCGCGGGCTCCGACCCGCGCCGGCATGCTGAACTCCGCGAACTGCGCCGGCGGCCGCTGACCCAAGCCGACACCGAGGACCGGAATCAGCGCCCGTACGTCGTCGATATTCATAGCGGTAAACGTGACCAACTGCGCGCTGCGCAGCGCGACGACGGTCACCGACGACCTGCCGGTGGTACCGGCGCGCCGCGCGACAACGCCGCGCAATAGCTCGCCGGCACCGCTGGCCGCGCCGGAACCCACGTAGCGCAGATCGAGCCATTGGTCGGGAAAACACACCACTTTGATCCAGTCGGCGACCGCCGGATTCACGACACCCTCCGGCGACATCAGACCCATCCGGGTCAGCTCGTCCTTCTGAACTTCGAAGAACGCAGCTCGTTGCGCGGCGTCGCGATATGGCGTCGTGATCGCCAGAACCCACGGGAAGCTACCTGCTCCAATGGTTTCCGCGATGAACCACGCGTTTTCGACCGTCAGCTCGACGGCGTTGGGCTCGACACTCATCGAGGTAGGGCTAGCCGCCCCACTTGGCGGCCTCGGCCGTATCGCGGGCAAACATGGCCAAGGTGTTGTTTTCGTGCGTGCCGGCCATCGCCCGGTAAGACTGCACCAACGCCTCCATGGCCTGGTTCCACTGGACCTGCCAAAGCTGGTAGGTCATACCGGTGTCACCCTGCCAGGCGTTCTGCAGTGCGGCCTGCTCGGTGGAGATATCGACACCCAACGCCTGCATCGTGCCGGCGTAGCCCGACATATCGGCGGCGTGGCTCAACATCGCCGGGTAGTTGTACATAATCTGCGACATCACAAGTCCTTTCGCGGTTATTGGTGGTCGGCTCAGAACGAGGTGTAGCCGGAAGCGGCAGCGGCGTCGGCGGCTACGTAGGTGCTCGCCGCATCACCGAGGTTGGCCTGGGCGATATCCAGCAGGGTGTTGACCCGCGCGGCCATCTCCACGAACCGGGCATGCGCGGCCTGGAATGCCGCCGAGGCCTCACCCTGGTTGAACGCCTGGGCAGACATCGCCTCCTGCTCGGCCTGGCTGATCGTGCTGCGCATCAGGGCCGCCTTGCCGCTGAACACCGATTGCGAGGCCACCAACTGCGGGATGTGAGCATCTAGAAGACTCATAACGATTCCTTTCTCTTCCGTCCCTTACGATTTCGATTATTGGCTGACGAGTGGCTAACTGTCTTGCTAACTTTCGGAGCCCTCTCCCCCCGCTTCATCGGGATCACCCGGGCCTTCGCCGTTGTGATCCCAGGTGCCCGGCACCATCGGCATCCGCGGGCCGCTGCCGAATTCATCACCGGCCAGCTCGGTCAATCCGGAAGCTCGCAGATCCGCGTCTTTTCGCGCGGTGCCGGCGAACCCCAGCCGTCCGGCCCCAATTCCCGAAGCGATCGCGGCGGTCAATAGCTCTTCTTCATTGGGCGCGCCGCCCCAGTCCGGGTCGACGTCGACGTTCATATCCAGAAACTCGTCGCCGTGATCGCGCATGGCGGCTCGCCTACGACGCCGTGCCGCGGCCGCCCGGCCCGGCACCGCCGCCGCGGCAGCCGGGATGGTCGCGGCCGGTGCCTTTACTCCACCGCGGCCACCCAACGTCGGGCCGAAGCCGGTTTCCGGATCGCCGCCGCCGTAGACCAAGTAGCCGAAAGTTCCGGCGGCCGGGGCCGGTGCCGGCGCGGTCGCCGCAGTGGCAGCCGAGGCGGGCGCGGGCGCCGGAGCCGATGCGGGCGCCGGGGCGGGTGGGGCCATCGCGGCCACGGGCGGCATCGAAGCTTGAGACGCCTGCACCGGTGGGACCACCGCGGGCAGCTCATCCGGTAGATCCTCGGGAGATTGCAGGTACAAGTAGGCGCCAATCCCGATGACCAGCGGGATGAGGAAGGGCGCGGTCAAAATCGCGCCCCAGGTGGGCCAGCCAAGTAAGTTGGTGACTACCTGGTAGGCAAGGAAGAACAATATTGGCCCATAGGCCACCAGGAACGGCCCCAAATTCCTCATGAGGTCGGAGAGGAATTGCTGCAGATTCTGGAAGAGATCCTGGAAGAACTGCTGCAGCTGCCGGAACAGGTCGTCGATCCAATTTCCCAAGTTCGAGTCGCTCTGCTGGGCCAGCGTCGAGAAGTTGTTGGCCTCGGCACCGGGACGCAGCACGTCAGGCGCCGGGTCCGGTTGTGGCGCCGACGCCAGCGCGGCACCGGAGACGACCTGGTAAGTGCTCATCGTGGTGGCGGCCTGGACCCACATCCGCGCATAGTCGGCCTCGTTGACCGCAATCGGAATCGTATTGATCCCAAAGAAATTCGTCCCTACCAGCACCCCGTGCACGGTGTGGTTGGCGGCCAGCTCCCCTAGCGTCGGCATTGCCGCCAGGGCGCCGGTGTAGGCCGCCGCCGCGACCTCATGCTGGGCGGCCACACCCGCACTGTTGACGCTGGACTGGATCAGCCACGCCAGATACGGCACATGTGCGGCCGCATACTGTTCGGCGCTGGGCCCTTCCCAGGCGCCGGCTTGCACTTCCCCCAGTAGCCCACTGAGTTCGGCTGCCGCGTCGGCATATTCGGTGCTGAGCGCGGTCCACGCACCGGCGGCCGCCAACAGCGGCCCCGGTCCCGGACCCGCGGTCAGCAACGCCGAATGCACCTCCGGCGGAGCAGCCATCCAGATAGGCGCCGTCATTGTCAGACGCCGCCCACTCCGTAGGTAGCGGCCGCCGCGGTGTCACCCACGAGATAGCTTGTCCCACCTTCGCCCACGCCCACACCGGCGCGGCCCAGCTCCTCCACACCCTCGGCGGCCACCACGGAGTGCATCTGCCCCTGGGCACTGAACCCGGCGGCCGTCGTCAACGACACCGGATCCGCCGCGGGCGGCACCACGGCGGTGATCGCCGGAGCGGCCGCCGCGTGCGCGCTCGCCAGCCGCGCCGTCAGCGCCTCCACCGCCGCGCTCGTCGCCGCCAAGCCTTCGGGAACTACTCGCAACGTCATAACTGCTCCTTTTCAGGTCCTGCTGTTGCGCTTTCGCTAACCACCATCATCGGGCGAAACCTTCGTCGGCTCCCCTTACCACAGACTCGCCAACCAACGGGTTGACCAACTGCACATACGTCGGGCTTTCGCTGTCTCCCAACAGAATAGCCCGTCCGGCAGGCAACCGGCCAAATCGCTGGCCGCGGATCTTGCCGCTGTCCTGCGGGTTGCCCGCCAGCATCAACGTGGTTGCCTGCAAATCGTTGAAGCGCCGCAGCAACGGACTGGTCATCAGCGCATGCCCCGAGCCGGTGGCCCGCGCCGTGACGATCACCCGCAGTCCCAGATCGGCGGCCTGGCTGAGTTCGGAGATCAGGCTGGTCCATGGCCGCTGTCCAATGTACGGCCCACTCATCGCCGGTGTATCCGGAATCTGGTCAACGTCGTCGATGATCAGATAGTGGGTGTGGCCCTGGTAGCTCCACCGGGCCAACTCCGCTGCCGACAAGCCGGCCGGCGGGCGCCGCGACGCGATGATGTTGGACAGCCCGAGCATCGCCGGGAGGACCCGGTCGATGTTGGCGCTGTATTCGTTGTCTGGGAAAAGCGGCTCTTCGACCAGGTGCAGCCGCCGATCCAGCACCGTGAAAGCCACCTGGTCCGCGGTGGAATGCTCCCGGACGGTACGGATGATGTGGCGCAACAGCGTGGTCTTGCCCGCCTTGCTGTCACCGAACACCATCAGCAACGGGTTCTCGCTGAAGTCGAGCACGACCGGCGCCAGGTCCTCTTCGCGCTGACCGATGACGACTTGTTCGGATCCCCGATACAGCGGCCCGAGGGCATCGGGTGCCAGGTTGCTCGGCAACAGTCGAACCGGCGGTGCGGCCACACCCGGGTAGCGGGCGTTGATCGCGGCCACCTGGTCCAATTCCGGAGCCGCGAACAAGAAGTGCTCGGCGGCCATCGTCAACCCGCGACCCGGCTGGTCGGCCGGCACGGCGTCGGCCGGGCGGCGCAGCGCCCCAACCACTCGCACGTTGCTGTCCCGCGCGTCGTGCAGCTTGAGCTCGAGACGCAGCCCCAAACCGTCGCGCATCGCCAGCGGTACCTCCAGCCAGCTCGGCGTGGTGATGATCACGTGGATGCCGTACGCAAGACCGACGTTGACGAGTTCAGTCACCTTGGCCAGCAACGGATTACGTGTGTTGAACTGGTCGGTGTTGTCCCGGGCGAAGGCGTAGAGGTTGTCGATGACCAGGAAAACCTCGCCGAAGCCGTCGTCGTGAGTCGAACCGTTCTTGTCCCGGAAGGCCTCTTGCTGTTGCCGGGAAATCAGCAGCTGCTCCAGCTCGCCGAAGGTGCGGCGGATGCGCTCGGGTTCCAGCGGCGACGCGATGCTGCCGATGTGCGCAAGATCTTCCAGCGCCCGCAGCTGCCCACCGCCGTAGTCCAAGCAGTAGAACGTGACATCGCGCGGCGAATGCAGGCTGGCCGCGGACAACATAAATGTTTGCAGCGCAGACGATTTGCCGGACTTGGCGCCCCCGTGGATCACCACGTTGCCAGCAGCCGAAGTGGCGTCGAACAACAGCGGATCGCGGCGCATCTCGAATGGCTTGTCGATCTCGCCGAGCGGCCAGCGCCACTGCCGTTCCGGCAGCCCGGCACGAGCCAGCACCGACGTCAGCGGGATCGGCTCGTCCAGCGGCGGCAGCCACAGCTGCGGTGCCCGCGGCCCGTAGCTCGCGAGTTGCTCGCCAATGGTCGCGATCAGCTTGCGCGGCGGTCCGACAAACTCGTCTTGGTCCGCTCCGATGATCACCGTGCCCTGATCCGGCTCCACCCTGCCCGCCGTGAACAGCTTTGGCTGCGGGACAGACTGCACCACAAGGGTTTTAGCAGGCTGCGGCGGCTCGTAGATGCCGTCGACGTAGGTGCTGCGGAACTTGATCGGCGCGGCACCCGGGGCGGGCACCAGGAAGCCCACGCCCTTGTGCTCTTTGCCCGACTCGATGTGGTACGCGTCGTCCACGCCGATGATCTGGCGAGAAACGCTGGGACTGGCCACCTTCAACCCGATGCGGTACGAGGTGTTCTTGTCGATGTCCTTGATCTTGCCGACATCCAGCGTCTGGGACGCGAACAGAATGTGGATGCGGAACGAGCGACCCTTGCGAGCCACGTAGTCGAACAGTTCCGCGTACTCCGGGTAGTCGGCCAGCATCAGCGTGAACTCGTCGGCGACCACGAACAGCGTCGGGATCGGCGGCAGCTCGTGCCCGGCGGCGATGGCGTTCTCGTACTCGACCACCGAGTTGAACGCACTGCCCTGAACCTGGCGGCCGGCCTCGCGGAGCAGCGTCTCGCGACGTGCGACCTCACCACGCAGCGTGTCGGCGAACCGGTCGGCCAGCGACTTCTTCTCGGCCATGTTCGAGATCACCGCGACGACCTGCGGGAAGTCCCGGAAGCTGTCGGCGCCGGCCTCACCCTTGAAGTCGGCATAGATCACGATGAGCCGGTCAGCCGAATGAGTTGTCAACAGCGACAACAGAATCGACATCAGGGTCTGCGACTTGCCAGAACCGGTCATACCGATCATCAGGCCGTGCGGGCCCATCCCGCCCTCGGCTTCGTCCTTGAGGTCGAAGAACAGCGGCTCGCCGGTCGCGGTGACACCGATCGGCACCCGCAACTCGTCGTCGCGGCGCCGCGGTCCCCACAGTGTCGGCACGTCTAGCCGCGACGCGTCCGGAACACCCAGCAGCGTCGTGAACGTGGCGCCACGCGTTGCCGCCGAGCGCAGCCCGGTGTGGGTCGGGTTGGAATCCCAGCGCGACAGCTGACGGGCCAGGTGGGCGACCTCGTCGACGCCGAGTTGATCGGCATTGTCGATGTAGCGCTGCCAGCCGCCGGTCTGCCAGCGTTCGATGGCCCCGTCCCGGCTGCCCCCGCCGTCCCGCCCGATGACACGCAGAATCGGCTTTTCCGGATCCGAATACTGTTCGCGGTTGGGCGGTGTGGTGGTGCGGTGCACGACGGTGACTCCGGCCCGGCCGATCGCCAGCGCCGACGCGTTCACGTCGTAGTCGGGATCGTCGATGATGATCAGCAGATGCCGCAGCGCATCGGCCGGATCGCCGGTGAATGACGGGCGGTCAGCCAGCGCGGGCCCCAGCAGGGCGATCAGCTCGTCGGGGTTGGTGGACAGGAAGCGGGCTGGCCCGACACCGTCCACCTCGCCGGGAATGTCGATGTGGGGCAACCACTTCAGCCAGGACCAGTCGTGGTTCTCCAGATCGCGGGTAGCCAGTGCCACCCCCAACACCGTCGGGTCGTGCCAGGTCACTGCCTGAGCGATCCAGGCACGCACTGCGCCTTGCACGTCGTCTGGCTCACCGAAGACGGTGATCCGGGAGACTTTGGCCAAATCGATTCCGGTGGGCACATCGCGAACCGTGCGCTGAGTGTCGAGCAGGCTACGTAATGCGCTGTGTGACACCGGTTCCAGGTCGATTTCGTCGGCGGTGTCTTGCACCCGCACCGCGGTCGCCAGCGGAACCTGGTGACGCCCGGCCCGCAACACCAGGAAGTCGGGGTCGTGCGGGTCACGTTCCCACTGACGGCGAGATCCGGGCACCGTCGCCAGCGCCGACGGCTCGGGATGCGACCACTGCGCGGCGGCGCGCTGCTGGGCGGCCTGGGTGCGGATGTTGTCCCGAACCACCGACAGGTAGCGCAGGTAGTCGGCGCGCTCGGCGTCGACCTCCTCGGTGCGCATCTTGTTGTCGTTGCCCCGATAGAGCGCGGTTGCCGCCAGCAGCAACACGAACGGGAAGAACAGCGTCTGCGGCGAAATCACCTTCATCCCGGTGGCGACCAGCGCGACGATCATGCCGACGATCAGGATCACCAGCACGTAGGGCATCGCACGACGCAGGAACGACGGCGGAATCACCCGGGGCAGCTCGGGGGGCGCCTCGATCGTGATGGTGCCCTGGCGGGTGCTCGGCGGCGCCAGGCGCCGGCGTGCTTCGAAGATCAGACGGCTCACCGGGGTCCTCCTTCGGCCGACACCGGACGTCCGGGCTTGCTATCGGGCGCCAAGCCGTCGTGTGCGAGCAACGCGTCGGCGCGAGATAGCGTCGGGCCCGTCGCGAACAGCGACAGTATCGACCAGGGAATAGGAACGGGGGGTGGGGTTAAGCCAAGAGCCTCAACGGTTTTGCCGTGCCCGGCAGCGCCGTTGTCAGCTTCGTTGTCGATGCCGTAGCGGACTCCGGTGTCGGACACCCAGAACAGCGACCCGCTGCCGGGTGAAGTCGCGCCGCCACCGATGGACTGAGCGAAGTATCCGGTGCCCGGCGCCAGGGCGACACGGGTGGCGATTCCTTGGGAGCCGCCACCGATCAGGTTCACGGTGCGAACCGCGTCGGGAACCGGCAGCGCCGAACCGGCCAGCAGGCTCAGCGAGCTGCTTGCAGCCCCGGCCGGCTTGCTCCAGTATGCGCAGGCGACGGGGTCCTTGGCCGCGTCGACCAGGGCGACCTGGTGGTCGGGAAAGCGCGTGGTGTCCAGCATCCGTGACACCGGCAGCTTGGCTACCTCGTCGGCGCCGAGCCGCGGAGGTTGTTCCAGGCCATAGGAATTGGTGTTACGCAGGATCGCGGCGAGCACCGGCGAGATCGGTTGCAGGCCATCCGGCAGCACCGCGTAGTGTCGCAAGCTGCCCGGGTCGACGGCATAGGACGTCACGACGCCCCCGATCGGTGCCGGGACTGCGTAGTTCGCCGGGGTACCGGCGTTCGGGATGCCCGGCGCGGTCAGCGCGGGCGCTTCTGGAATCGCATTGAACAGCCCCTCCGCGATGGGTCGCGGCGCGGGCAGGTCGACACCCAGACCCAACGCGTTGGTGACCGCGTGATTGGTCAGGTCGATCTGGCTGCGCTTGCCATCCCACAGCAGCCAGGTGCTGGAGCCCTTGTCGCCGTTGAACTCGACCAGGATCGCCTGGCCGGGCGCGATCGTGGCGGCACACGCGCCGCTGCCGTCGGGCGTACCCGCGATCACGGTGACACCGGTGCTATGCACAGCATGCGAACCCTCGGCAGCCTCATTGACGGCATCGCACACCGTCCAGCGTGCGTCATGAGATGCGTTCTGCACCATACGTTCTGGTGCACCAGGTATGCCGATCAGGTTTCCGAGCGGAAACCGGTCCAGCTCACTGCTCTTCACCGTGGCAGGGTTGACCGGCTTGCCGACGATCAGCCGCGCCGAGGTCAGGTTCAACACCGGGTGCAAGTCGTCACCGATCCGCACATACAGTGCGGCGGACTCCCGATCGGCGAGCACCGCGTTGCTGCCCGCCTGACCGTTGGGCCGGATCATCGAGAACACGAAGCAACCCGCTAGGCCGGTGATCAGAATCAGGGCGCCCATCAGCACCGCACGCGACTGGGTACGCAGCGGGTCGACCAGCATTCTGGCGTCGTGCAACGCAATTCCGGAGGCGATGCGGCGCATCACGAAGCGCCAGCCGGTCACCTGATGCCGGGTGACGAATCCGCGCCGGTAGACCACCTGGTCAGGATTGTCGTTGACGGGGGTCCGTGAGGAAAACGAGCGTCGTTCGTCCTGGGGCTCCGGGTTGGTCATGACGGCACCGAGAGGCCCAGGCCGCGCAGCAGCGGCTCTACTGAATTACTGACATCTCGGTCGGTGATCGTCATCAGCTCCTCATCGGTGAACGCACCGGTACCCGCCTGTTCTGAATGGTCCAACCGGAATTCGCGCTCTTCTTCGGAACGCTCGACGATGTTTCGGACGAAACGGCCGTTACCCGCAATGTCGAGGCTGCGCCGTTCGACTCCATTGGAGTCTGGTGTCGAGGACGTCGCCAAACTCGCGAACAGGGCATCCATGTGGTCGAGCGCGGATTGCTCGAAGATGCTGTCGCGCTGTTCGGCCATCTTGTGCGCGATCTCCACCAACTCGTGAGAGTTGTACGACGGGAAGGTGATATTGCGAGTGAACCGCGACCGTAGACCCTCGTTGGTGTCCAGGAACTTGTCCAGGTCCGCCCGGTAACCGGCGATGATCACCACCAGCCGGTCGCGGTCGTTTTCCATGCGGGCCAGCAGCGTGTCGATGGCGACCAGCCCGAAGTCGTTCTTGGCGCCGGTGGCCACCAGGGCGTAGGCCTCGTCGAGGAACAGCACGCCGTCCAGCGCGCTGTCGATGATCGCGTTGGTCTTGGCCTCGGTCTCACCGATGTGCTGACCGATCAGGTCGGCGCGGTGCACCTCGCGGATGTTCTCGCGCTTCAACAGGCCCAGGCCGCAATAGATTTTGGCGACCACACGCGCGATGGTGGTCTTACCCGTTCCGGGCGGCCCGGCGAACACCAAGTGGTGCGCGCGCTGCGCAACCTGAAGCCCGCGCTGCTTGCGGACCAGCTCCATGGCCACCGAACTCTTCAGGCGCGATACCTGATTCTTCACCTCTTCCAGTCCGATGAATTCGGTCAGCTGGCGTTCGGCCTCGTGCAGCAGTACGGCCTTGCGTTCATGGGCGGCGGGGTCGACAAAATCCTCCGCGCTGGGCTCGGTGTCCGGATCCCACGGATCTTTACGAGCCTCGATGCGGGCCGCGTTGGTGGTAACAAGCCCAAAACTGGTGTCGGACAAGGCCTGTTCGACCTGCTCGTTCTCCGGGTGCGCGGCGTACAAGTCCTGCAACACCTCGCTCGCCGACTCCTCGTCGACGTGCACGCGCAGGACGAGCGCCTTGGCCATCGCCCCATCGACGGCGGCCACCGTGACCGGACCTTCGGGCTCCTCGAGATAGGACAGCGCGGGGGCGAACATGCCCAGCCGGGCCAGCGCGGTGCCCAGGGCGATCTTGGCCGCGTGCGCGTAGGCCTCATCGAGGTCGGAGTCGTTGACGATCGGGGTCAGCAGCTTCACGACGTCGGACCACCGCTCGGCGCGGAAATTGATGACGACGGAGATCCACCGCGCCTCGCGCCAACTCGGGCGGCGCGCGCTGAGCCCGGTGACGATTTCATCCGCCTCGGCAAACCGGCCGGCCGTTGCCAACGCCGCCGCATAGGCGAGATGGAAGTCGTCGGGGTTGCTGGCGCGAAACTGTAGATACAGTCCGCTGTCGTAGCGGAAGCCCAGGGCGGCGGGCGCCAGGTCAACCTGCCGCTGCAACACGCCCGAGGTGGCCGCGGTGCGCGAAACCGCCTCGAGAACGCGGAATGACGCATCGCCGGCGGCGGCTAATCCGGTCCAGGCGTCGCACTGGTCATGGGCGACGCGGGTCAGCGCGGTGAAACCCGAGCGGGCGGCGGCCAAATCGGCCGGACGCTGGCGTTGATAGACCGCGACACCTAACGCCCGGCAGCACGTAGCAAACCGGCTGACGACGTCGCCATCGACCCTGCTGTCCAACCGAGAAGTGCCTGGCTGGACTGCGAGTACACCACTCTCACCGCGTTCCACGGCCGCAATTTTCCATGAAGATAGTCTCCCCTAACTTAATTTGCTGAAGTTAGCATTGCATAAGCTAATTGTCGAGGTTCCCGGACCCGTCCAACTCGTCGTCCGCCGGCTTCCGCAGGGCCTCTGAGCTCGGCATTCTGCGTTATCACCGGTTCACCTCTCCAGTTGTGGCGTTGGCCTCACTCCCTTGGCGGCAAAGCTTAGTGAAAATGATTTTCATTAGCAAACGTGCACGTGTCTGGTTGTGGGCATCCAGCGGAAGCTGACGGCTCGGCGCGCAATCGGGTACCCGCCTCGCGGCGTGGTATCCGCAGCCGCGCGGCCATAGCAGCAACTCCTTACCAATCGGGTGGCTTAACGACCGCCGTGAACACGGACGGCTCAGCGAGCACGCAAGTATTAGTCGGCCGTCGAGCCGGAAAAGTTCCCAGGCACGCCGGTACGGCCAACGGCTTACCCGCTTTGCGCGGCACCCATGAGGGTCCGGACAAAGTCCTCACTTCTGACTCCCGTCACCGAGCTCCTGACGAGTCGCAGTGCCACATCTCGGGCACTGCGAAGCCGAGGGGCCCCCGCCCCGCGTTCAGACGTTACGACCGAATTGCTCTCAATCCCAGGGATCGGGTCGGAATGCATAGGGGTTTCAGGGTCCGGTCCACAACGTGGCGGTGAAGCTCAGACCCGGACGGCGCTGACCAAGGTATTGCGGGCAATCATCGGCCCGGCCTCGATCTCCAGCCCCGGGACCGGACGGCCAACCTCGCGCAGGTAGTCCGCCAAAGGAGTGCCGACCGCGTTCCAGCCGTGCTGGCCGAACCAGTCGGCGGCCGGGGCATGTTGCTCGTTGTAGACCAACTGGAAGAACAGCCGTCCGTCGCCCTGCCTGGCGGCCGCACGTTCTTCCTCGACGGCGGCTTGGAATTCGTCGGCCTGCAGCGGCGCACCGTCCTCGACGGCGACATGGCTGCCATGTCCGGCCAGGCCGTCGATGCCGGTGAACAACTGCTCCTGCGCGGCGGCCGGCAGATAGACCAGCAAACCCTCGGCGATCCACGCCGAGGGCATCGCGGGATCGAACCCGCTGTCCCGCAACGCCTGTGGCCAATCGTCACGCAGATCGACGGCGACCTCGCGGCGCTCAGCGCGCGGCTGGTCGCCGTGGCCGGCGAGCACCTCACGCTTGAAATCGAGGACCTGCGGGCGATCCAGCTCGAAGATCGTCGTCGCGGCGGGCCAGTCCAGACGGTAGGCGCGCGAGTCGAGTCCGGCCGCAAGAATGACGACCTGCCGCACGCCGGCTTGGGCGGCCCGCAGGAAGTACTCGTCGAAGTACTTCGTGCGCGCAGCCTGGAAGTTGACGAAGTGGTCGCCGAAGTCGGCGCTCTTGAGATGGTGGTCGCAATCCTTGCCGTCGAGAACATCGGCCGCCGACCCACCGACGGCACGACAGAAGACCTCCGCGTACTGATCGACGACCAGCGGGTTGGGCTTCTGCGCCTCCAGCGCCCGCGCGGTCGCTACGAACAACGCGGTCGAACCGACACTTGTTGTGATGTCCCAGGTATCACCTTCGCTCCGCATCGGGCCGACAATACGGCAACAGCCTTAGCCGTCGCTGGCGTCCGGGTGCCAGGTGCCTGGGATCATCGGCATGCTGGGCCCATTGCCGAACTCGTCGCCGGTCAGCGTGGTCAGGCCCGCCGCGACGGCGGCCCGGGTGCGTGCCGTGCCGGCGAATCCGAGATCCCCGGCACCTCGATCTGACGCCATCGTCGCCGGCTCAGCCCAGTCCGGGTCGACGTCGACGTTCATGTCCATGTCCATGTCCATGTACTCGTCGCCATACCCGCGCCGCCGAGCCCGTTGCCGGCGCCGAACCCGAGCCTGTTCTCGCGCACCGGCCGCTGCCGCCGCAGCAGCCGAATCCGGCTCTGGTGCCTTTTTTTTCGCCCCCGCCGCCGCGCTGGCGCTCATTGCCGAGCCAAACCCGATCCCGGGCGGCGCAACGACGTACGGCGGCACGAAGCCGGGCCCGGCCGCGGCCGGTGGTGCGGGCGGAGCCGAACTGACCGCGGCGCTCGCGGTGGGAGTGGACGCGGGTGCCGGTGCGGTCGCGGGGGCCGCAGCCGGCGCGGCGATGGGGGCCGTCCCGAGGGCGGCCGGCAGGCCGGGCGCGGGCGCGGCGGGCGGGGGCACCGCCGCCACCGGCGCCGGGGCGTGCGCCAGCCCGGCCAGCCCGGCGAAGCCGCCGAGCGCCCCGAGAGGGGCCGTCGCCGCGATGATCGGGACCAGCAGCAATGTAGGAGAACTCGACAACCAGCTAGCGATCTCGGCGATGTGAGTGGGCCAATCCACCGCCGCGAGGAAGGCGATGTACTGCCACGCCAACGCCGGATTTGTCTTCATGTACACCGCGAACTGCTCGAAATCCTCGAGAAGTTCCAGGGCGCGAACCACCCAAAAGATCAGCTGACCCGGATTCGCATAGGAGTCGTAGGGCAACCCGTTGACAGTGCCCTTTACGGGATTCCAGTCAATCCCGAACAGTCGCAGAATCTTCGCAATAAGTTGGTTGAACCAGTTGTCCACGGTGGGGTCGGGGAACTCGTCGTCGTCGCCGTCATCGGCGGCCTGTTGCTGGACGGCGGTATCGGATTTCAGGATCTGCGGCGCCGGGTCGGTTTGTGGGTTGGCCGCCAGGGCCGCGGTGGAAACGGCTTGGTAAGTCGTCATGATGCCGGCGGCCTGGACCCACATCCGCGCATAGTCGGCCTCGTTGACCGCAATCGGAATCGTATTGACGCCAAAGAAATTCGTCGCCAACAGCACGCCGTGTACGGCGTGGTTGGCGGCCAGCNTGCCGGCGGCCTGGACCCACATCCGCGCATAGTCGGCCTCGTTGACCGCAATCGGAATCGTATTGACGCCAAAGAAATTCGTCGCCAACAGCACGCCGTGTACGGCGTGGTTGGCGGCCAGCTCGGGCAGCGTCGGCATCGCNGCCAGCGCCGCGGTGTAGGCGGTTGCGGCCGTTTCGTGCTGGGCGGCCGCCGCGGCGCTGTGCGCGCTGGCCTGCGTCAACCACGCCAGGTAGGGGGCGTGTGCGGCCACGTAGGACTCGGCGCTGGGGCCCTGCCATGCCCCGGCCTGCGTCGACGCCAGCACGCTGCTGAGTTCTGCTGCCGCCGCGGCGTATTCGGCGCTCATCGCGCTCCACGCGGCCGCCGCGGCAAACAGCGACGCCGGCCCGGGACCGCTGCCCAGCANGGCCTGCGTCGACGCCAGCACGCTGCTGAGTTCTGCTGCCGCCGCGGCGTATTCGGCGCTCATCGCGCTCCACGCGGCCGCCGCGGCAAACAGCGACGCCGGCCCGGGACCGCTGCCCAGCAACGCCGAATGCACCTCCGGCGGAGAAGCCATCCACATCGGTGCGGTCATTTGTACCCCTCGGGCTGCAGCGTTTTTGCCAGACCGCCAGGAGCTTATCGAAAATGATTATCGTTATCAATGTGGGGCCGAGCCCCGGGTGCGGCGCGCTAGACCAACGGGCGCCCGGTCCTGATCCGGCGGTCGAGATCCCACAGCATCAGGTTGAACGGGAACTGCCGGATAACCCGCGGCAGCATCCGGTTCACCGCGCCCAATACCGCCATCAACCGGTCAAAGCGCCGTTGCTTGGCGCCATCCCAGGGCAACCGCATCTCGTCGCGAAACCGTTGCGGCAGAAAGCCGGTGGTGATCAACAGGCCGAAGTTGTCGGACATGCGCTGCAGTCGCGCCGGCAGCACCACTAACCGTGAGCGGCCCGCGGCGATCGGGTACAAGAATTCGCGAACCGAGTCGTCGATGTGCACCTTGGCCAGCGACTCCTGCCAGTACTCGTCGAAAGCAGCGCGGTCCGGTGGCCACATCTGAGCCGGCACCTGCAACGTGGTGCCCAGGGTCATGCCCTCGCGATACAAGCGATCGGCGTCCGCCTCGTCCATCTCGCCGACAAATGTGCGGTAGATGTCGATGCCGCCCTTGTAGATACAGGCCGCCACCCACAGCTGCAACTCGGGATCAAACGCGTTGTATTGCACCGGGTCGTCGGGCCTCGAGTAGACCTGCGCGTGCGACCGGTTGACCGCGCGGCGGTAGGCGGCCTTCTGCTCGTCGGTCCCGGCATTGGCGACCGCGATGTAGGTAAAGGTAGTGCGCGCCCGCTTGATCGGATGGCGGTCGATGCGGCCGCTCTCGACGCGGCTCTCCGCCACACCGTGGCCGACGCCGGGACGCGACAGCTCCATGATCACGTTGGCCGGGCCGGCCAATAGCGCCACGCCCATCAGCCCATAGTCGCCGGCAGCCCGGCGTCGCCGGCGGCTCGCCTGAGGGCGCGGCGGGTCGGCCATCGGGCGCTCGACATGTGGAATGAGCCGGTGAACCGCCTCGTGGATCGCCATCCGAACACCTCTCCGCCGTTCGCGCCAAAAATGTGACAACGTTCGTTTCCTGATATTGTCGCCGCAGCGCGTCGGTGTCAAGATGGTGGTCATGGCCCAGACCCCAAGCATGCGCCCCTACCGCGGCGTCGAGGCCGCCCGGCGACAGGCCGAACGACGCGGGCGGCTGCTGACTGCCGGGCTGGACCTGCTGGGCGCGGGCGAGCAGGATGCCTCCGCGCTGACGGTTCGCGCCGTCTGCGGGCGGGCCGGCCTGACCCCTCGCTATTTCTACGAAAGCTTCAGCGACAGAGACGGATTCGTCGGTGTGGTCTTCGACTGGGTGATAGCCGAGCTGGCCGCCACCACCCAGGCCGCGGTCGCGGTGGTGCCGATAGACGAACAAGCCCGCGCGGGTATGGCCAACATCGTGCGGACCATCGCCGGTGACCCCCGGGTCGGGCGGCTGCTGTTCAGCACTGCGCTTGCCGATGCCGTTATCGTGCGCAAACGCGCCGAATCGACCGCGTTGTTCGCCATGTTGCTGGGCCAGCATGGCGCCGACATGCTGCGGATGCCGGCAAACAACAGCATGAAAGCGGGCGCGCATTTCGCGGTGGGCGGCGTCGGGCAGATGATCAGCGCCTGGCTGGCCGGCGACGTAGGGCTAGAGCCCGAACAGCTCGTCGATCAGCTCGCGGTACTGCTCGACGAACTCGCTCATCCGAGGCTGTACGGCCTCACGGAAACAACGGCAGCTGCCACAACCGCATACCGGGATCCAGGAGCCACAGACGCAACATCGTGAGACGCATGATCCGCTGCGCGCCGCGGATCATGAGAATCGCGAGTGGCACTTCGATCCCCAGCGCCGTGATGACCGACAGCCAGATGTCGTCGGGCCCCGCGGTCATCAGGTCGAACCACGCGTCGCAGATCAGCAGCACGCCGGAGGTGAACGCCGCGAACAGCAGTATTTGGCGCCGCAGATAACCGAAAATCGCTGTCGCCACCATAAATCCGGCCAGCAAGATGTCGAAGCCCACCCAGGTCAGACCCCAATTGCGCGCGACGTAATTGTCCGGCAGCGTCAGCGAGAGATAGACCAGCCAGGGGACCATCGCGATCGAGCCCCCGACCATCAAGCCCAATCGGATGCGCCGCATCCGCGCCAGCAGCATCGGATCGATCACCTCGTGCAGCGGTGCCTCTAGTCGCGTGATCAGGTCTCGCCGCTGCGCGGGCGTCAACGCCGCGATCTGCTCATCTGTCAAAATGCCGTCGGTCATCACGGACTCCCCCGGCTCGGCCACCCTTGTGCCGATTAGGTTACGGCGTGCGCCTTCGGTCGCCGATCGGCCGCGGTCCTGGGCACAGCCTGGGCATCACTCGCACCGAATTCCTTTACCCAGCAGGCAAACTCGAGTGTGACGCCGTCCGGGTCCAGGAAATAGAATGAGCGCACGTACACACCGGGGTGCACCGTCGCGGAAACCTGCATCTCGCTCTCGTCGTGATTGAGGATCGGGCCGACGCGCACACCCTTGTCCTTGAGGCGCTGTCGGTAGGCGTCGAACTTCTCGGCCGGCACGTGAAAGGCGAGATGGTTCATCGTGCTGACCGCACTGGTGATGTCCCCGATGCCCGGGATCGCCGCCGGCGACGAGACACCGGGCACCCGGTCGGGCGCGTCGGCGAACCAGAAGAACGCGACACAGTCGCCGTTGCCGGCATCGAAGAAGAAGTGCTGCCCCGCACCGCCCGGCATATCAAGCGATTTGATCAACGGCATGCCGAGGATGTTGCTGTAGAAGTCCACGGTGCGGGCCATGTCGGAACACACCAGCGCAACATGGTTGATGCCGCCCAGTTCGAACTCGGTGTTGGTGTTGTTCGGCTTGATCACGTTGCAGCTCCGATCGACCGTTTGGGCCTGGCCAAGATGCAAAACTGAATCTAACATCAGATTCAGTTTTGCTCCAGGGTGAGGAATGCACAGATGTCGATCGCGGCGGAATCCAACGGCCGACCGGCCGAGTTCCCGACCCATCGCGGCAGGCGCACGCAGGCAGCGATCGACGCAGCGGCGCGAACGGTCGTCGCGCGCAAGGGAATCCTGGCGACGACCATCGCCGACATCGCCGCGGAAGCGGGCCGCTCGCCGGCATCCTTCTACAACTATTACGACTCCAAAGAGGCGATGGTCCGCCAGTGGGCACTGCACTTCCGCGACGAGGCCAATGAGCGTGCACGCTCAGTCACCGGCCACGGTTTGTCCAACCGGCAACGCGCCCATGAGGCGGCGACCGCGCACTGGCACACCTACCGCAACCGGCTCGCCGAGGTGACCAGCGTTTCTCAGCTGGCGATGGTCAACGACGACTTCGCGCAGTATTGGGCCGAAATCTGCGAAATCCCAATCTCTTTCATTGCAGAGACGGTCCGGCGCGCCCAAACCAAAGGGTTTTGCTCCGGCGACGACCCGCAGCTGATCGCCGAGGCGATCGTGGCGATGTTCAACCAGTTCTGCTACATCCAAGTCAGCCGGGCCGGGACAGACGAGCTCGACGACCAGGCCTGCATCCAAACCCTCGCCAAGATCTACTATCGGGCGATCTACACGAAGGAAGGTCGCTGAATTGACACCGAATAGCGGCAGTACGGGCGTTGTCCGCGAGTTCGTCGGCTTGCCGTCGCGCACTGCCGAGCGGGCCGGCGCCGGCGGGCATCCGTGCCAGGGGCTGTACCACCGCGGCGTGGGACGCAAGCCGAAGGTGGCGATGATCGCCGCGCACTATCAAATCGACTTCTCCGAGCACTATCTCGCCGACTACATGGCCATCCGGGGCATCGGATATCTCGGCTGGAACACCAGGTTCCGCGGCTTCGAATCCAACTTCCTGCTCGACCACGCGCTGGTCGACATCGGCGTCGGGGTGCGCTGGCTGCGCGAAGTTCAGGGTGTCGATACCGTTGTGCTGCTGGGTAATTCAGGGGGAGGTTCGTTGATGGCCGCCTATCACTCGCAGGCCGTCGACCCGAATGTGATCCCGCTGCAGGGCATGCGCCCGGCGGCCGGGCTGACGGAGCTGCTCCCTGCCGACGGCTATGTCGCCACCGCGGCTCATCCCGGGCGCCCGGAGGTGCTGACGGCTTGGATGGACGCGTCCGTCGTCGACGAAAACGATCCCGTCGCTACCGATCCCGACCTCGATCTGTTCGACGAGGTCAATGGTCCGCCGTATTCGCCGGACTTCGTCGCGCGCTACCGCGCGGCGCAGACCGCGCGCAACCACGCCATTACCGACTGGGCCGAGACGGAGCTCAAACGTGTTCGCGCTGCTGGGTTTTCCGATCGCCCGTTCTCGGTCATGCGAACCTGGGCCGACCCCCGCATGGTCGATCCCAGCATCGAGCCCACCAAGCGCGCAGCCAACCAGTGCTACGCGGGCGTGCCGGCGAAGGCCAACCGCTCCGCGCAGGGCATCGCCGCATCCTGCACCCTGCGGAGCTGGCTGGGTATGTGGAGTTTGCGGACGGCGCAAACCCGGGCCGAACCACACCTGAGCCGGATCAGCTGCCCGGCCCTGGTGATCAACGCCGAGGCCGACACCGGAGTTTTTCCATCTGACGCCCAACGCATCCACGACGCACTCGCCGGCACCGACAAGGCACAGGTATCGATCGACAGCGACCACTACTTCACCACCCCGGGCGCGCGCAGCGAGCAGGCGGATACCATCGCCAGGTGGATCAGCAAGCGGTGGCACTGAGAGTTCTCGCCCACTTCGTCCCCAGCGACAAAGTCCTCGATTTCCTTGCTGCCGAAGCAGATTGGCTTGACATTCGATGGTGTGCCGCCGATGACGACACCGACTTCTACCGAGAATTGCCCGAAGCCGACGTGATTTGGCACGTACTACGACCGTTGTCAGGCGCGGACCTTCGCCGTGGCAAACGGCTGCGGCTGGTGCACAAACTCGGGGCCGGGGTGAACACCGTCGACATCGAGGCGGCGACGGAGCGCGGCATCGCTGTCGCCAACATGCCGGGCGCCAATGCGCCGTCGGTGGCCGAGGGAACGGTGCTGTTGATGCTCGCCGCGCTGCGCAGGCTGCCGGCGCTGGATCGCGCCACCCGGCAGGGGCGCGGCTGGCCGTCGGATCCCGGACTTGGTGAGACGGTCCGCGACATCGGCGGCTGCACCGTCGGCCTGGTGGGCTACGGGAATATCGCCAAGCGGGTCGCCGCCTTCGTCGGCGCGATGGGAGCCACCGTGGTGCACAACAGTACCCGCGACGACGGGCTTCCCGGCTGGCTGCCGCTGCCCGAACTGCTGGCCGTTAGCGACATAGTCTCGCTGCACCTACCGTTGACAGCCAACACCCATCATCTGCTCAATCGGGATGCGATCGCCTTGATGAAGCCCAGCGCAGTGCTGGTCAATACGTCACGTGGACCCGTCGTGGATGAAAGCGCACTGTTCGTCGCGCTGCGCGACGGGAGGCTGGCGGCCGCGGGGCTCGACGTATTCGAGGTCGAGCCGGTGGCGCCGGACAATCCGCTGTTCGATCTGGACAACGTGGTGCTGACACCGCACGTCACCTGGTACACGGCCGACACGATGCGGCGCTATCTGGTCGAGGCCATCGGTAACTGCCGGCGCCTGCACGACGGCGAGCCCCTGGCCAATATGGTCAACCAACCCACCGGTTATTAGATTGATGAGTGCTTGGCCGAAACAAGCCCCGAACGCATGGGAAGGCGACCAATGCCGATCGCAATAAATCCTGAGCATCAAGACCTAGCGGACTCAGTGCGGTCCCTGGTGGCGCGTGTCTCGCCGTCAGAGGTGCTACACGCGGCCATGGAGACCCCGATCGAGAACCCGCCGCCATACTGGCAGGCGGCCGCCGAACAGGGTCTGCAGGGCGTTCACCTGTCCGAATCCGTCGGCGGGCAGGGCTTCGGCCTCCTTGAGCTGTCCATCGTGCTGGCCGAGTTCGGCTACGGCGCCGTACCCGGGCCGTTCGTGCCGTCGGCGATCGCCAGTGCGCTGATCGCCTCGCATGACCCGCAGGCTAAGGTGCTCGCCGAGCTGGCGTCGGGCGGGGCCATAGCCGCCTATGCCCTGGACTCCGGGTTGACCGCCACCCGCAAGGGCGACGCGCTGGTGATCCGTGGCGAGGTTCGTGCGGTCCCCGCCGCGGCGCAGGCCTCGGTGTTGGTGCTCCCGGTGGCGATCGACAGCGGCGACGAGTGGGTGGTGCTGCGCGCCGACCAGCTCGAGATCGAGCCGGTGAAAAGCCTGGACCCGCTGCGGCCCATCGCGCACGTGCGGGCCGACGCCGTCGAGGTCGGCGACGATGCCCTGCTGAGCAGCCTGACGGTGACCACCGCCTACGCGTTGATGTCGACGCTGCTGTCCGCCGAGGCGATCGGTGTGGCCCGCTGGGCGACCGATACGGCGTCGGAGTACGCCAAGATCAGGGAACAGTTCGGCAGGCCGATCGGTCAGTTCCAGGCCATCAAGCACAAGTGCGCGGAGATGATCGCCGATACCGAGCGGGCAACCGCGGCGGTGTGGGACGCGGCGCGTGCGATCGACGAGGCGTCGCCGGACGTGGAGTTCGCCGCCGCAGTGGCCGCGACGCTGGCACCGGCCGCCGCCCAGCGATGCACACAGGACTGCATCCAGGTGCACGGCGGCATCGGTTACACCTGGGAGCACGACACAGGCGTCTACTACCGCCGGGCGCTGATGCTGGCCGCCTGCTTCGGTCGCGGCGCCGACTACCCGCAGAAGGTGGTCAACACCGCGACCACCACCGGGATGCGGGCGGTGGACATCGACCTGGATCCCGAAACCGAAGAGCTGCGGGCCGAGATCCGGGCCGAGGTCGCGGCCCTCAAGGCCATGGAACGCCAGCAGCGCACGATCGCGATCGCCGAAGCCGGGTGGGGGCTGCCATATCTACCCAAACCGTGGGGCCGGGCGGCGAACCCGATCGAGCAGATCATTATCGCCCAGGAGTTCGCCACCGGCCGGGTCAAGCGGCCGCAGGTCGGCATCGCCGCCTGGATCATCCCGTCCATCGTCGCGTTCGGAACAGAGGAGCAAAAGCAACGTTTCCTGCCGCCGACCTTGCGCGGCGAGATGATCTGGTGCCAGCTGTTCTCCGAGCCCGGCGCCGGCTCGGATCTGGCCGGGCTGAGCACGAAGGCAACCCGGGCCGACGGCGGCTGGCGCATTACCGGCCAGAAGATTTGGACCACCGCCGCGCAGTACTCGCAGTGGGGTGCGCTGCTGGCCCGGACGGACCCGTCGGCTCCCAAGCACAACGGCATCACCTACTTCCTGCTCGACATGCGCAGCGAAGGTGTGACGGTCAAGCCGCTGCGTGAGCTCACCGGGAACGCGATGTTCAACACCGTCTACATCGACGACGTGTTTGTGCCCGACGAGTGCGTGCTGGGCGAGGTCGACCGCGGCTGGGAGGTCAGCCGCAACACGCTGACCGCCGAGCGGGTGTCGATCGGCAGCAGCGACGCGAATTTCCTGGCCACTCTTCCCCAATTCGTCGAGTTCGTTCGCGACGGCCAGTTCGATCAGGTCTCCCAACACCGGGCCGGGCAGTTGATCGCCGAGGGGCATGCCGCCAAGGTGCTGAACCTGCGCTCGACGCTGTTGACGCTGGCCGGCGGCGACGCCATGCCGTCGGCGGCGATCTCGAAGCTGTTGTCGATGCGCACCGGCCAGGGCTACGCGGAATTCGCGGTGTCGTCGTTCGGCACCGACGCCGCGATCGGCGACCCCGATCAGTTGGCCGGCAAGTGGGGCGAGTACCTGCTGGCCAGCCGGGCCACCACCATCTATGGCGGCACCTCGGAAGTGCAGCTCAACATCATCGCCGAGCGATTGCTGGGCCTGCCCCGCGACCCGTAAACAAATCCATGCCGACCCGGGGCCGGTCCCGGGTCGGCATGGATGTTTGTGGAGTGGGGGCCACGCCGGCCTGAGATTGTCAGACCGGCGTGGTTCACCCCCCTTAACAGCGGGCCGGCCAGCCAGTAACTCTGGCAGGACGAGGCTGGCCGATCCCGCGCCTATGGCGGCTCAGAACCACGGGCGCCAGAAGCCTCCGTGGCCCCAGCCCCAGCCACCGCGACCCCAACCGTGGTGACCCCAACCGTGGTGACCCCAGCCGCGGCCCCAGCCGCCGCCGTGGCCCCAGCCGCCGCCGTGGCCCCGGCCACCGTGACCCCAGCCTCCGTGGCCCCAACCGGGCCGATCCGGAAGTACGCCAGGACCGAGCGGCACGTCGCCGTGCGGTCCGGCAGTTGCGAAACCTGTAGTAAGAGCGGGCGCCGGTGCGGCCTGCGCCGCAGGGGCGCCGCCGAACAGCAGTGCGCCGGCCACCGCGCCGGCCCCGATTGCACCAGCGGCCGCGCCGCGGACCGATCGCAGTGAATTCATCTTGGTGAGCTCCTTCCGAGACCTCATTTCCCCGACATCTCGAACGCTACGCATAAATAACTAGGCAAACAATAGAAGTGAGGCTAATTCGTGCTGTGAATTTGATGTCAAGCGGCGTAGGTACGTCGAAACTAATTGTCATATTCGCGTATCTCCAGATCGCATATCAAGAAGTACTTATTTGTGACATTCAGAATATCTGCCAATACTGAAATCAGTATCCGTTGAAGCCAGCATCCATGCTGTACAGACCGTCTGTACCGAAGTACTGAGATACGCATCATTGCGTTTCAGTAGATCCGTATTTATATGTCGTCAAAATCATTATATTGATGATTTATGTCCATTTTTATGACTAATAATTGCGAGTTAATGCTAGAACTACCGTGGCTCGATTTGCATGCATCTATTTTTCTATAGCAAATTCAGTAAATTTCTCCTGGTAGAGCGCCTGGTCAGCGCCAGGCACACCCACGCCGAGTGCGGCCGGGCGGTGACACCCGACGTTGTGCGACGCGACTTACGCTGGTCTCAGTGAGACAATCAGTAGATAACGTGCGAACGTAAGTACTGATTTACTGATTTGCACCCGCGGGAGGGAGGTCGCCTCAGTGAGCTTCAACCCCGACCACGCCGGGCCCGGTGCCAGCGCGTTTCGCGCGCAGATGTCCGCCACGTCACCCTCCGGAGACGCCACACCAACCGAGCGTCTCACCGGTTTTCGGCAGCCGCGTCCTCAACGAGTAGTCGCCAAGCCGGCAGATTCCCGATCACGATCCGGAGGCGTGCAGGCGCCGCGCATCCAACGGACCCGTCGCACCGTCGACCTGCCGGCAGCCACCCACCGGGCCCTCGACATCTGGCAGCGCGAAGCCGCCGACCGCCTGGGTGTCGCCCGGGTGACCGGGCAAGAGGTGTTGACCGCGCTGATCGACCAACTTCTGGCCGATCCCAAACTCGCAACCCAGATCATCGGGTCTATCCAGGACCGGCGCTAGCGCAGCGGTGTGTCCGGTGCGGCGTGCACGCATTGACCGGATCAAACCCGCACCCGCGCGTAGCGCCGTCCCGGCGGTTCGACGACACCAGATTGTGTGACGGCCTGCATCCGCCCCGAACCGAAACCTACTGACCGGCGAGGTGCTGGTTCAGCAGCCGTGAGTCACTGGAACCTGTTCGGGTTGAAGCTGATTGAGCCCGCGAACCGATGTCAACGGCCCTCAAGATAGAGAACCCGTTCGCTGTGGCCGCGACGCCAAGGCCGTTGCTTGGCGGGCGATGTGACAGGAATCTCGTCCGCTGAGCTTGGACGCATTCTCACAGTATTTTAGGGTTGCCTAACCTAACTAGGGAAGGTGGAAATGCGGCAGATCAGGGTTGCGGTTGTCGGTGCGGGTCCAGCGGGCATTTATGCCGCCGATATTCTCGCGAACGAATACAGACATGCTCAGGTGGACGTATTCGACCGCCTCCCTACGCCTTTCGGACTTGTACGGTACGGCGTTGCACCAGATCATCCACGCATTAAAGAGATCATCAAGGCGCTGCGGCGAGTCCTTACCCGGACGGAGCTTCGCTTCATCGGCAATGTCCATTATGGAACTGACATCAAGCTCTCCGATCTCCGGCACCATTACGACGCGATCATCTTCGCCACCGGCGCACGGGCCGATCGAAATCTCGATATCCCGGGCATCGATTTGCCAGGCAGTTATGGGGCCGCCGAGTTCGTTTCCTGGTACGACGGCCATCCCGATGTCCCGCGTGAGTGGCCCCTCAATGCGAAGAATGTCGCGGTGCTGGGCGCGGGCAATGTCGCTCTCGATATTGCCCGTGTACTGGCGAAACCAGCTGACGAACAGCTCACCACGGAGATACCGGACAACGTCTATCGCGGACTCGCCGGCAACCACGCCACCGACGTGCACGTCTTCGCCCGCCGCGGCCCAGCTCAGATCAAGTTCACCCCAATGGAGTTTCGCGAGTTGTCGCACTCGCCAAACGTCGATGTGGTCGTGCATCCAGACGGCTTCGAGATCGACGACGCCAGTCAACGAGCGATCAACTCGAACAAGTCGACGCGACTCGTGGTCGACACCTTATTCCGGTACATGGAGATGGATCCGACCGACGCTTCGCGCCGAATCCATATCCACTTATGCCAGGCACCTGTGGCGATCCTCGGAACCGAACGCGTTGAGGGGTTGCGTACCGAGAGAACTGAACTATTGGGTAACGGAACGGTCGGGGGGACAGGCGATTTCACCGACTGGCCAGTGCAGGCTGTATACCGCGCGGTCGGCTACCTTTCGTCGCACTTGGCTGATCTCCCCTTTGACCACCACGCCGGTATCGTGCCGCATGATGCCGGTCGAGTGCTCGACATGGACGGCGCCATGATCGACTCCGTGTACGTAACAGGGTGGATCAAGCGCGGCCCGGTGGGGCTCATCGGTCACACCAAATCCGATGCCGCCGAAACAATCGCGAGCCTGCTGGCCGACCTCCCGGGTCTGCGCCCACCCGTCGTATCCGACCGCGACGCGATCCTGGCGCGTCTCTCGCAGAACGGCATCGACTACACAACCTGGGAGGAATGGGAGCGCCTTGACCTGCACGAGATGGCGTTGGGTAAAGCGCGAGGTCGCGAGCGCATCAAGGTCGTGCCTCGCCGAGAAATGATCAGCGCTGGGCGGACCTGAGACTCGCGAAAGCCGCCGGCCCGCTAGTCGATCTCCATTTCGCGCAGCTCACGCTTGAGGACCTTGCCCGTCGGGTTGCGCGGCAGTTCTTCAAGGAAGACCACTTCGCGCGGCACCTTATAGCGGGCCAGGTGGTCGCGCACGTAGTGCTTGATGGTGTCCTCGTCGACGTCGGCGCCTTCCTTCTTGACCACGAAGGCACGCAGGCGGTGGCCCCACTCCTTGTCTTCGACACCGATCGCGGTGGCCTCCACCACGGCTTCGTGTCCGCTGATCAGATCCTCGACCTCGGCCGGGAAGACATTCTCGCCGCCGGAGACGATCATCTCGTCGTCGCGGCCGCTGACGGACAGCAGACCGTCCTCGTCGAAGTAGCCGACGTCGCCGGACGACATCAGGCCATCGATGATCTGCTTGTGCCCGCCACCGGTGTAGCCCTCGAACGGGAAGGCATTTCCGACGAAGATGCGTCCGACGTCGCCCTGCGGCAGCTCGTTGCCGTTGTCGTCGAGGATCTTGACTTTCACACCCTTGACGACCGGCCCGACCGTCGAGGCGTTCTTCTCCAGGTCCTGGGGCCGGGCGATGGTCGCGAACGCGATCTCCGTCGATCCGTACATGTTGTAGATCACCGGACCGACGTCCTTGAGCGCGCGGTTGGCCAGCTCGGCGCCTAATTGCGAACCGGACACGAAAATGATCTTCAGGCTGGACAGGTCGGGCTTGGAGTCCATCTTTTCCAGCGCGTCCAGGATCCGGGACAACATCACCGGCACCACGACCATGGCCGTCACCTTGTGCTTCTCGATGTCTTCCAGCACCAGCGGCGGCTTGAACTTGCGACGCAGCACCAGGGTCGAACCCAGGAACATCGCGATGGTGGCGTGCAGATAACCCAGTGCGTGGAACATCGGCGCCGGCAGCGACGTGATCTCGTTCGCCTTGAACGGAACGTGCGACAGGATGCCGCCGACGGGCGCCAAAGTGGGCGGGGTGCTGCGGTTCGCACCCTTGGGCGTTCCGGTGGTCCCGCTGGTCAGGATAATGATCGAGGCGTGTTTGGTCGCCTTGGGTGCGGGCTCGGAGCTGCTGCGCTCGATCAGCTCGGCCAGCGTCTCGTCGGTGCTGCCCGACGGCTCGTCGCTGTCCGGGTTGACGCCTAACGCCCGCAACTTGCCCAGCTCCGGCTCGGCTTGGCTGACGGCCTTGGTGTACTCGTCGTCGTAGATGATGATCTTGGCGCCCTCGCGCTCGGAGACCTCTTTGATCTGCGGGCCGGAGAATTCGCTGTTGAGCAGGATGATGCGGGCGCCGACCCGGGCCGCGCCGTAGTTGGCGATCATGAACCAGCGGTGGTTGCGGGCCAGGATCGCGACACCGTCGCCGCCCTTGACACCCTTCTCGATCAGGCCGTTGGCCACTGCGTGGGCGGCTTCGTCGAGTTCCCGATAGCTCAACTCGCCGTCTTCGTCGATCAGCGCCGCGCGGTCGGGGGTGCGTCTCGCGTTGTGTGAGGGCAGCATGCCGAACTCGCCCCATTTGACGATGTCGGCGGCCAGCCCGGTGTAGTTCTGCGGCGGCTCCAGCCGAAACGCGCCCGCCTCGAAGATCTTCCGGACGTAGTGCAACTCGGCCGAGCCGCGTTCGACGTACTGCTGGATCTTGGAAACGGCTTGCCCGGGCAGGCCAGGAAGATTAGGCATAAACCTCACCCTATGTGACGAGGGTCGCAACGCGGCCAGAAAATTATCGCGGAATTACGATGAATCCCATGACCGGCCCGGCGTCATTGGAGGTTGCCGGGCACCAGGTCGCCATCACCCACCCCGACAAGGTCGTCTTCGAAGCCCGCGGTGACACAGGGCCTTACACCAAGCTCGACCTGGTCCGCTATTACCTTTCGGTCGCCGACGGAGCGTTGCGGGGGGTAGCAGGCCGGCCGATGATCTTGAAGCGCTTTGTCAAGGGGATAGCGCAAGAGGCCGTCTTCCAGAAGCGGGCACCGACCAAGCGGCCGGACTGGGTCGACGTTGCTGAACTCCACTACGCACGCGGCACGTCTGCGGCGGAGGCCGTCATCCACGACGCCGCCGGCCTGGCGTGGGCCATCAACCTGGGGTAGCGTGGACCTCAACCCGCACCCGGTGCTCGCCGACGACCTCGACCATCCCGACGAGCTGCGCGTCGATCTGGACCCGATGCCCGGGGTCTCCTGGCAGCGGATCGTCGACGTGGCATTGGTGGCCCGCGAAGTGCTCGAGGACTACGGGCTGACCGGGTGGCCGAAGACATCCGGGTCGCGGGGCTTTCATATCTACGCCCGGATCGCTCCGCACTGGGAGTTCCGCCAGGTCCGGCTGGCCGCCCAGACCGTTGCGCGCGAGGTCGAGCGACGGGTGCCCGAGGCGGCGACCAGCCGCTGGTGGAAGGAAGAGCGCGAGGGCGTGTTCGTCGACTTCAATCAGAACGCCAAGGACCGCACGGTCGCGTCGGCCTACTCGGTGCGAGCCACTGCGAATGCCCGGGTGTCGACGCCGCTGCATTGGGACGAGGTCGCCGGCTGCCGGCCGGAGTCGTTCACGATTGCCACCGTCCCCGGGCGGTTCGCCGATATCGGCGACCCGTGGGCGGGCATGGACGACGCGGTCGGCGGGCTGGACCGGCTGCTGATGCTGGCCGAGGAACTGGGCCCGCCGGAGCGGGCGCCGCGCGGCTCAGGGAAGCGTGCCGAGGGCCGGCGCCTGTCGTCGATGCCGCTCATCGAGATCGCCCGGACCAAGACCAAGGACGAGGCGATGGCCGCGCTGGACACCTGGCGTGACCGCCACCCTGCCGTCGCCGAGCGGTTGCAGCCGGCCGACGTGCTGGTCGACGGCATGCGCGGGCCGAGCTCGATCTGGTACCGGATCCGGATCAACCTGCAGCACGTCGCGGTCGACCAGCGCCCGCCGCAGGAGGAGTTGATCGCCGATTACAGCCCTTGGAAACAAGGGGGGCAGGGATACACACCGCCCGCTTCCCGGCCGGGCGCCGCCGGAACTTAAAGCGGCCAGGTACGACGAGTGCGGCCGCACCGTCAACGCCGTCGCCGAGTTGATTGGGCGCTGAATCGACTGTCCCACAGACGATTTCGAAGCCCGAGTGTTAATCGGTGCGCTGACCGGCGCCATGATCGCGGTGCTCGGAAGCGCGCCGCGAACGGCCGAGACGACCTATCGCCCGGTGGACTTGGTGGATGCCGGCATGCCGCTGGGCTGAGCGGTGAAACCGCGCGGCGATGCAGGTCAGAGTCGGCGACGCGATACTCTCACGCGATGCGACACGGATGGAATCGGCGCGGGTTCCTGCAGCTCGCCGGTGCCGCCGCGGCCGCCGGGGCCTCATCGGGGTGCTCGTCGCCCAAACCGACGTCGAACGCCCCTGCCGCCGAAGGCGTGACGATCACCCATCTTTTCGGTCAGACCGTCATCAAGGCGCCGCCCAAACGCGTGGTCAGCGCGGGCTACACCGAGCAAGACGATCTGCTCGCGGTCGGCATCGTGCCGATCGCGGTAACCAACTGGTTCGGTGACCAGCCGTTCGCTGTGTGGCCGTGGGCCCAGCCCAAGCTCGGCGGCGCCCAACCCGTGGTGTTGAACCTGGACAGCGGAATTCCCGTCGACCAGATCGCCGGCCTGAAACCCGATTTGATCGTGGCGATCAACGCCGGCGTAGACGCCGACACCTACCAGAAGCTGTCCGCGATCGCGCCGACCGTCGCGCAGTCCGGTGGTGACGCCTTCTTCGAGCCGTGGAAGGACCAGGCCACCACGATCGGACAGGCGGTATTTCAGGCCGACCAGATGAACGCGCTGATCGACGCCGTCGACAAGCAGTTCGTCGCCGTCGCCCAGAATCATCCGCAGTGGAGGACCAAAAAGGCGTTGCTGATGCAGGGCACCCTTTCTGGGGGCACTGTGGTCGCTACCGCGGCGGGCTGGCGAACCGACTTCCTGAACCAGATGGGTCTGGTGATCGCCGACAGCATCAAGCCTTTCGTCACCGATCACCGCGCCGTCATCCCCCGCGATCAGATCAAAACGGTGCTCGATGCCGCCGACGTGGTGATCTGGACGACCGAGAATCCGGACCAGCAGAAGTCGCTGCTGGCCGACCCCGAGATAGCGGGATCGCAGGCGACCGTGCAGAACCGCCACGTGTTCACCACCAAGGACCAGGCGGGTGCGATCGCCTTCGGGTCGGTGCTGAGCTACCCCATGGTCGCCGATCAGCTGCCCCAGCTGATCGGAAAAATCCTCGGTTAGATCCCAGTCTCTTTGAGCGTTCGCTAAGGCACCTCTGGCAGTGCTCGAAAATCTCGCGCCGCCCCCTCCCGCCTGGCCCGATTCCGAGGTTACCGTTCAGTAATGAGCGTGACGGATCTCCCCGCGGACGTGTCGACCGAACTGGTCGGCAATGTCGTTCTGGATTACGGCGACCAGGCCCTGTTGGTGCAATGTGGGAGCACCGCCGAGGTACTGGCATGGGCTGATGCGCTGCATGCGGCGGCGCTGCCCGGTGTGCTTGACATCGTTCCCGCCGCCCGCACGGTGCTGGTCAAGCTCGACGGCCCTCGATATCAGGGCGTCATCCGTCAGCGGCTGCGGAATCTTCGGGTCACCGCCGATGCGGCCGGCTACGCCGAGCGCACCGCCGACGTGGTGATCGACGTCGTGTACGACGGCCCAGACCTCGCCGAGGTCGCCAGCCACACCGGGCTGACGACCGCACAGGTCATCAACGCACACACGTCCACGATGTGGCGAGTCGGATTCAGCGGATTCGCACCGGGTTTCGCATACCTGGTCGACGGCGACCCGCGCCTGCGGGTGCCGCGCCGATCCGAACCACGGACCGCGGTACCGGCCGGCTCAGTAGCGCTCGCGGGTGAATTCAGCGCGATATATCCACGCCGATCCCCCGGCGGCTGGCAACTCATCGGTCACACCGACGCAGTCCTGTGGGACCTGGTGCGATCCGAACCGGCGTTGCTGACGCAGGGCATGTGGGTTCAATTCCGGGCCGCGTAACCAAGGAGCATGTAGTGACAACCCTGGAAATCCTGCGCACCGGACCACTCGCCATTGTCCAGGACCTCGGGCGGGTCGGGCAGGCCCGCCTCGGCGTCGGCCGGTCCGGCGCCGCCGACCGCCGCTCGCACAAGCTCGCCAACCGGCTGGTCGCCAATCCCGACGACCGTGCCACCGTCGAAGTGGCCTTCGGTGGCTTCGCGGCCCGGGTGCACGGCGGCGATGTCGACATCGCGGTGACTGGCGCCGATACCGATCCGTCGGTCAACGGAATCAAGTTCGGCACCAACAGCATTCATCATGTCCGCGATGGCCAGGTGATTTCGCTGGGCACCCCGCGGGCGGGTTTGAGGACCTACCTGGCGGTGCGCGGCGGCATTTCCGTGGAACCGGTGCTGGGTTCGCGAAGCTACGACGTGATGTCGGCGATCGGGCCGTCGCCGCTGGCCCCCGGGGACCAGCTGCCGGTCGGCGCGCACACCGACGAGTACCCCGAGCTCGACCAGGCGCCGGTGGCCGCCATCAGCCTCGAGGCGGTCGAGCTGTTGGTGGTGCCCGGACCACGCGACGACTGGTTCGTCGACCCCGATGTCCTGGTGCACACCGACTGGGTGGCATCCGACCGTAGCGACCGAGTCGGGATGCGATTGGTCGGCCGCCCGCTGCAGTACCGCTTCCCCGACCGGCAGCTGCCCAGTGAGGGCGCCACCCGCGGAGCGATTCAGGTGCCGCCCAACGGATTACCGGTGATCCTGGGCCCCGACCATCCGATCACCGGCGGTTACCCGGTCGTCGGCGTGGTGATCGACGAGGACATCGACAAGGTCGCTCAGGTGCGGGCGGGTCAGCAGGTACGGCTGCACTGGGCGCGGCCACGATCCCCGACAGGCGCTTAGTCAAACTGATATCGGGCGTTGTCCAGATGCGATTCCGGCCACAAAGTTGTAGACAGGACGTGTGTCCACTCAGGTCCACACCACACGCCAGGTCCACACCGCCCGCTTGGTCCACACTGCCGATCTCGACAGCGATACCCGGCAACGTGTCCACGAGATGGTCACCGACGCCTTCGCGGGTGATTTCACCGAGAACGACTGGGAGCATGCCCTGGGCGGCATGCACGCCCTGATCTGGCATCACGGCGCGATCATCGCGCATGCCGCCGTGGTGCAGCGGCGTTTGTTCTATCAAGGCAATGCGCTGCGCTGCGGATACGTCGAAGGCGTCGCGGTACGCGAGGACCACCGCGGCCAGGGGCTGGTGCACGCGCTGCTGGATGGAGTCGAGCAGGTGATGCGTGGCGCATATCAGATGGGGGCGCTGAGTTCCTCGGTCCGCGCCCGCGGCGTCTATTCGGCGCGCGGCTGGGTGCCCTGGCTTGGCTCGACGTCGGTGCTGGCCCCGACCGGCCCCATTCGCACGCCCGACGACGACGGATCGATCTTCGTCTTCCCGGTCGTAGTCGGCTTGGACACGTCCGCGGAGCTGATATGCGATTGGCGCGCCGGCGACGCGTGGTAGGCGTGCTGCGAAATCTCTTCCATATCAGCGTGATTCATCACAGCCCCGTCGGCTACGATGTGAGCTGACGCGGCGCTCAATCCCGTAATTGTGGTGCACGCCACACTGATTGACAGCCCTCACACTGCCGGCCGTGCAAAGGTGAGCGGAAATTCACGCCCGGGTCATTGCGGGCAGCGCCCGGGCAACAATGAATTCCTAGCGTTATCGCCAAGAGTGATGGCGATTGGAGTCCCATGAAATTACCGCTGGGCCGTTCACATGTCCTTTCGGACTGGGACCCCGAAGACATCCAGGCGTGGGAAGCCGGCAACAAAAAGATCGCCCGCCGCAACCTGATCTGGTCGGTGGCCGCCGAACACATCGGCTTCTCGATCTGGTCGATTTGGTCGGTGATGGTGCTGTTCATGCCTGCGTCGGTGTACGGCTTTTCCGCCGGGGACAAATTCTTGCTCGGCGCCACCGCCACACTGGTCGGGGCTTGCCTGCGATTCCCCTACACGTTTGCCACCGCCAAGTTCGGCGGGCGCAACTGGACGGTGTTCTCCGCACTGGTGCTGCTGATCCCGACCGTCGCCACCATCCTGCTACTGGCCCACCCCGGCCTGCCGCTGTGGCCCTACCTGGTGTGCGCGGCCCTGGCCGGCCTGGGCGGGGGCAACTTCGCGTCGTCGATGACGAACATCAACGCGTTTTACCCGCAACGCCTGAAGGGCTGGGCGTTAGCGGTCAACGCCGGCGGCGGCAACCTCGGCGTGCCGGTGATCCAGCTGGTCGGCCTGCTGGTGATCGCGGCCGCAGGCAACCGGCAGCCGTACTGGATCTGCGCGATTTACCTTGTCCTGCTGGCGATCGCCGGTATCGGCGCCGCGGTGTACTTGGACAACCTGCCGCAGTACCGCATCGAGATGGACACCATGCGCGCGGTGCTGCGCGAACCGCACAGCTGGGTGATCGCGCTGCTGTACATCGGCACCTTCGGCTCGTTCATCGGATTCTCGTTCGCGTTTGGCCAGGTGCTGCAGATGAACTTTTCTGCCAGCGGCGAGAACACCGCGCAGGCATCGCTGCATGCCGCCCAGATCGCTTTCCTGGGGCCGCTATTGGGATCGATGTCGCGGGTATACGGCGGCAGGCTTGCCGACCGCATCGGCGGCGGCCGAGTCACCCTCGCCGTCTTTTGCTCGATGATCCTGGCTGCCGGAATCTTGATCAGCGCAAGCACTTTCGGTGGCCGCGGCACAGGTCACATTTCCACCGCGACGATGGTCGGCTATGTGATCGGGTTTGTTGCCCTGTTCGTCCTGTCCGGCATCGGCAACGGGTCGGTGTACAAGATGATTCCGTCGATCTTCGAGGCGCGCAGTTACTCGCTGCAGGTCGGCGAGATGGAGCGCCGTCAGTGGTCACGTTCCATGTCTGGAGCACTGATCGGACTCGCCGGTGCGGTCGGCGCCCTCGGTGGCGTGGGCGTCAATCTGGCGCTGCGCCAGTCGTATATACACAGCGGCACGGCGACGTCGGCGTTCTGGGCCTTCACGGTGTGCTACCTGGCTGCCTCGGTGCTGACCTGGGCGGTGTACATACGCCGCCCACTCGAGGTCACCGCCCCGCCGGCTGCACAGGACGCATCGCCCGCCCGACTGGCTCACGTATAGGCCCGATATGCGTGCCGTACCGATAGCCGCGTAGCACGAAATGTATTCCACCTCACACCGAATTCCCCAGGCGCGCTGGAACCGTCGAGTATTTATGATCTTTGGCTGTGACGATTGGGCGTAACGTCCGGGTTGAGCTGTGGTTATGCCGACTCGGATAACCCCTCAGCGACCTACCAGATAATTGGGATTCAACTTACAGGCGATATGGGTCGGATTGAGTTGACGCAGTTCTGTTCTGAATGTGAGCATCAGAACTGCGGCAGGGCATGCCTCTCAATTCGAGGCGCCCACAGGGGCATTGAAGTCCAGACTCACAACAGCTCGTCCCGCTCGCTTGCGGGTCGGGCCGATTGGCGCCCGACACGAGGTCGGTGCGCGGTTCAGACGGGCGGCTTCCACACGCGCCCGCGGGATTTCGTTGAAAGGTGCAGATCGCATGGGCCGCAACCACCGCATCACGGAGTGGAACCCGGAAGACACCGCGGCTTGGGAGGCCGGCAACAACAAGATCGCCCGCCGCAATCTGCTGTGCACTGTGGCGGGTGATCACGTCGCCTTTTCGATCTGGACCCTCTGGTCGGTGATGGCGCTGTTCATGCCGATGTCGGTCTACGGCTTCAATGCCAGCGACAAGTTGCTACTGGGCGCCGTTGCGGCGCTGACCGGCGGCTGTGCGCGAATCCCCTACACCCTGGGCATCGCGAAGTTCGGCGGCCGCAACTGGACCACGTTCTGCGCGTTCGTGCTGCTGATCCCGACCGTCGGCACCATCGTGTTGCTGGCCAACCCCGGGCTGCCGTTATGGCCCTACGTGGCGTGCGCGGGGCTGACCGGACTGGGCGGCGGCAACTACGCGGCATCGCTGGCCAACGTCAACGCGTTTTATCCGCAGCGGCTCAAAGGCACCGCACTGGCGATCAACGCCGGTGTCGGCAACCTCGGTGTCGCGGGGATCCAATTGACCGGGCTGCTGGCGCTGGCCACCGCGGGCCACCAGGCGCCGTACTGGGTGTGCGCGGTCTACCTAGTGCTGCTCACGGCGGTCGGGATCGCCGCTGCGCTGTTCATGGACAATCTCGACCACGGCCTCGAGCTCAACCACATGCGGTCGATCCTGTTCGACCGCGACGCCTGGGTGATCTCGCTGCTCTACATCTGCACTTTCGGCTCCTGGATCGGATTTTCCTTCGCCTTCGCCCAGGTGCTGGAGGTCAATTTCGCGGCCAACGGGGAAAGCGTCAGGCACGCGTCGCTGCACGCGGCCGAAATCGCCTTCGTCGGGCCGCTATTGGGCTCGCTGGCACGGATCTACAGCGGCAGGCTGGCGGACCGCCGCAGCGGTGGCCGTGTCACCCTGGGCGTGTTTGTGGGCATGATTGTGGGCGCCGGATTGCTGGTGGGCATCAGCACGGTCGAGGACCGCAGCGGCACGACGTCGTCCACCGCGGTCCTCGGGTACGTCATCGGGTTCATAGTTCTGTTCGTGCTGTCGGGGATGGGTAACGGCTCGGTGTTCAAGCTCATCCCGTCGGTCTTCGAGGCGCGCAGTCGCGCGTTGGAGACCGGCGAGGCAGAGCGCCGGCAGTGGTCGCGCGTGAAGTCGGGATCACTGATCGGTATCTGCTCCGCGGTCGGCGCGTTCGGCGGCGTCGGCATCAATCTGGCGCTGCGTGAGTCTTACCTGCGCAGCGGTACCGAGACGGGTGCGTACTGGCTGTTCCTGGCCTCCTACGTCGTCGCGGCGATCCTGACGTGGGCGATGTACGTGCGCCGCCCGGCGTCGGCACGCCACGCGCCGAGCCCGGTGCTCGAAACCGAAACCGAACCCGCCAGTGTGTGACGACCGCCGCAATACGGGCAATGCGTCAGCAATCGTCAGGTAACGCCGCCGAAATGTCACAGGAATACACAGGTCGTATGGACCAGCCCGACTCGCCACCGCTTACCGGATACCGGATAGCGGTCACGTCGGCGCGCCGTTCCGAGGAGCTGTGCGCGTTGCTGAGCCGTCAAGGCGCGGAGGTCTCCAGCGCCGCCGCGATCAACATGATCGCGCTGCCCGAAGACGACGAACTGCAGAGCAATACCGAAGCCGTGATCGCCGACCCGCCCGACATCCTGGTCGCCCACACCGGCATCGGCTTCCGCGGCTGGGTGGCCGCGGCCGAGGGTTGGGGCCTGTCCAACCAACTCCTCACATCACTGTCCAAGGCGCGGGTCCTGGCCCGCGGACCGAAAGCGACCGGCGCGCTGCGCGCCGCCGGTCTGCACGAAGAGTGGTCGCCGAAATCCGAGTCCTCCCAAGAGCTCCTCAAGTACCTGCTCGAATCGGGGGTCTCCGGCACGCGCATCGCCGTGCAATTGCATGGCGCCGCCGACGCCTGGGATCCGTTCCCCGAATTCGTCGGCGGGTTAAGTGCCGCCGGTGCCGACGTGGTGCCCATCCGGGTGTACCGATGGAAGTCCACCGCGATGGGCGGCAACTTCGACCAGCTGGTCACCGGAATCGCGCGACGCCAATTCGATGCGGTCAGCTTCACCTCTGCACCCGCTGCGGCCGCGGTGCTGGAACGCAGCCGCGACCTGAATATCGAAGACCAGGTGATCGAGGCGCTGCGCACCGGTGTGCACGCGATGTGTGTCGGCCCGGTGACAGCACAACCGTTGCACCGTAAGGGCATTCCGACGACAGCGCCCGAACGAATGCGGCTGGGGGCCCTGGCTCGCCATATCGCCCAGAAACTTCCGCTGCTCGGATCGAGCAGCGTGACGGCCGCGGGCCACGCGATCGAGATCCGCGGAAACTGCGTGCTGGTCGATGGTTCGGTCCAATCGCTGTCCGGATCCGGGATGTCGGTGCTGCGCGCGCTGGCACTCCGGCCCGGCGACGTCGTCGCCCGCGGTGATCTGCTGCGGGTACTGCCCGGCAACAGCAACGACCCGCACGCCGTCGACACCGCCGTGCTACGACTACGAACAGCCTTGGGCGACAAGAACATTGTCGCGACCGTGGTCAAGCGTGGCTACCGGCTCGCGATCGACGAACCGGCGGTATCGTCGTGAGCCTGATCCTTGCCGCGCACGGTACCCGCCGGCCGGGCGGTGTCGCGATGATCGGCGACCTGGCCGCACAGGTGAGCCGGCATCTCGGCCGCCCGGTGCGAGTTGCCTTCGTCGACGTCCTGGGACCCACACCGAGCGAAGTACTTTCCGCGGCCGGTCGCCACCAAGCCATCGTGGTACCCGCGTTCTTGTCCCGCGGCTACCACGTCCGCACGGATGTCACCGCCCATGTCGCGGCGAGCGGACATCCCAACGTCATCGTCACTCCGGCTTTGGGTCCGGGTGGGGAGATCGCCCGGATCGTCGCCGACCAGCTGATGAATTCCGGTTGGCGCCCCGGTGATTCGGTGATCCTCGGAGCCGCCGGAACATCGGACCCCATTGCCCGCGCCGACCTGCACACCACCGCGACACTGCTGTCCGCGCTCACCGGGTCACGAGTCAGCTTGGGGTTTGCGGCCATTGGCGATCCGCATATCGACGAGGCCGTTCGAATGGCCAGGGCCGACGGTGCGCGTCGCGGTCGCCTCCTACCTGCTCGCCGACGGCCTGTTTCAAGAAAGGCTGCGCGGGTGCGGCGCCGACCTGGTCACCCGGCCGCTGGGGACTCACCCGCAGCTGGCCCGGTTGATCGCGAGCCGATTCCGCAGGGCGGTACCGGTGGCGGCCCGGCACCCGGTGCGCCATTACCGGTCGGGCGCGCCGACGCCGGCAATGCTTGATCTTTGATCACGCAGGAGTGATCCTGGCAGCATGCCCCGTCGCGAAGAGCCATCGCGTGGGCTCCTTGATCCAGTCGCGAAGATGCTGCGGTTGCCATTCGGCACACCGGAATTCATCGATCGGATCATCACCGGTGGGGTCAACCAGGTAGGACGGCAAACCCTCCACATGCTGATTACCACGTGGGACGCCGCCGGCGGTGGACCGTTTGCGGCCAGCGCGGTCGCCTCCACGGGCATGGCGAAGACGGCCGAAGTGGTGCAAAGCATGTTCATCGGACCGGTTTTCGGCCCGATGCTGAAAATGCTGGGTGCCGACAAAGCCGCGGTGCGGGCCTCGTTGTGCGCCTCACAGCTGGTCGGCCTCGGCATCATGCGCTACGGGGTGCGCTCCGAGCCGCTGCACTCCATGTCGGTCGACGCGCTCGTCGATGCGATCGGGCCGACGATGCAGCGATACCTGGTCGGCGATATCGGCTAAGCAGCCAATCGCGCGATCTGGATTTCTCCGTCATCGTTCACGCGCACCTGGTACACCGGCACCGACACCCGGGGGTCGTCCAGGCAGCAACCGTCGTCGAACGCGAAAGCCTGCTTGAGGATGGGTGATTGGACGGTTGCACGACCACCGCGGTCGCCGACGATCCCGCGGGATATCACGGCCGCACCGGAGAACGGGTCGACATTGCCGAGCGCGTGCAGCGAGCCGTCGTCCAGACGGAACAGCGCCGCTTGGGAACCGTCGTCGAGCAGCACGCCGACTCCACGACCCGGGATGAGGTGGTCATAGGTGCACGCGGTGGTCCACACCTCGATGTCGTTGAGAATTGTCACGCTGCCTCCTGAATTCACGAACGGACTTTTGGCATGCCAATGGACACAGGGATTTTGCGTCCGGCGTTCTCGGTGAATGTGACTGTCGAATCGATTTCTTCCGGCGCGTTGACGAAGGAGACAAACCGCGAGAGCTTGTCCGGATCTTCGAGTACGCCCTTCCACTCGCACTGGTAGTTGTCCACGTGCCGCTCCATCGCGGCCTCGAATTCCTCGGCCAGACCCAGGGAGTCCTCGCACACGACGTCGCGCAGGTGATCGAGACCGCCGTCTAGGGAGTCGACCCACGGCGCGGTGCGCTGCAGCCGGTCGGCGGTGCGGATGTAGTACATGAGGAACCGGTCGACGTAGCGAACCAGCGTTTCGGTGTCGAGGTCACTCGCCAGCAGTTGGGCATGCTTGGGAGTCATGCCGCCGTTGCCGCCGACGTAGAGGTTCCAGCCCTTTTCCGTGGCGATGACGCCGACGTCCTTGCCGCGTGCCTCGGCGCACTCCCGCGCGCAACCCGAGACGCCCATCTTGATCTTGTGCGGCGCCCGCAAGCCGCGATAGCGCAGCTCCAGGTCGATGGCAAGTTGCACCGAATCCTGCTGGCCGTAGCGACACCAGTCGGTGCCCACGCAGCTCTTCACGGTGCGCAATGACTTGCCGTAGGCGTGGCCGGATTCCATGCCGCCGTCCACCAGCCGTTGCCAGATCTGCGGCAACTGATCCACCCGCGCGCCGAACAGGTCGATCCGCTGGCCGCCGGTGATCTTCGTGTAAAGCCCGAAGTCCTGGGCGATCTGGCCGATCAGAATCAGGTGCTCGGGCTTGATGTCGCCGCCGGGAACCCGCGGCACCACCGAGTAGCTGCCGTTCTTCTGAATGTTGGCCAGGAAGTGGTCGTTGGAATCCTGCAGGGAGGCCTGCTCACCTTCGAGGATGTGATCGGAGCCGGTCGAGGCAAGGATGGAGGCAACCACGGGTTTGCAGATGTCGCAACCCCTTCCGCGACCAAACCGCTCCAGCAAACCGGAGAAGGTACGGATCTCGGTGGCCGAGATGATTTCGAAAAGCTCCGCGCGCGACTGGCCGAAGTGCTCGCACAACGCCTTGGACTGTTCCACGCCCTCGGCTTCCAGCAGCTGCTTGAGCAGCGGCACGCACGACCCACACGATGTACCGGCCGCGGTGCACGATTTCAGCGATGCGACGTCACCGCAGCCATCGGCGATCGCGCACTTCAGCTCACCCTTGGTGACGTTGTTGCAGGAGCAGATCTGTGCCGAATCCGGCAGCGCGCCGACGCCCAATGCCGAAGCGCCTCCGCCGGCTCCCTCCGGCGCGATCAGCGCGAGCGGGTCGCCCGGCAGCTCGCTGCCGACCATCGGCCGCAGCACGCCGTAGGTCGAGGCGTCGCCGACGAGCACCCCACCGAGCAGGGTCTTGGCGTCGTCGGACAGCACCAGCTTGGCGTAGGTCCGGTTCACCGCGTCGTTGATGGCCACCTCGAGGCAGTTCTCGGTCGTTCCCATTGCGTCGCCGAAGCTGGCGACGTCGACGCCGAGCAACTTGAGCTTGGTGGACAGGTCCGCCTCGGGGAACTCCGCGGCGCCATCCAGCAGCCTGTCCACCACGACTTCGGCGGAGGTGTAGCCAGGTGCGACCAGGCCGTAGCACCGTCCGTCGATCGCGGCGACCTCGCCGATCGCATATATGTCGGGATCGCTTGTCCGGCAAGATAAGTCGGTAAGCACGCCGCCGCGCTCAGCGAGCGTCAGCCCAGCCGCTGCAGCGAGCTCGTCGCGAGGCCGGATGCCGGCCGCGAAGATCACCGGGCCGGCGTCAATCTCCTGGCCGTCGGTCAGCCGTACCGTCGTCGACGTCGAACCGTCTGCGCGCGAGGCGGATTCAATGGATTGGGTACCCGTGCCGACATGCACCGCGATCCCGAGTTCGCCGATCATCCGGGCCAGCAGCGCGCCGCCGGCCTCGTCGATCTGCTGGGCCATCAACCTCGGCATCATCTCAATGACGTGTGTTTCCAACCCGAATCGCCGCAACGCATTGGCGGCTTCGAGTCCGAGCAGACCGCCACCGATCACAACGCCGGCCGGATTGTGACCGCCGTCACGGGCACTCTCGGCCGCGGCGCGGATGGCGTCGAGGTCGTCCAGTGTCCGATACACGTGGCACGCGGGCAGGTCGTGCCCGGGCACTGGCGGCACAAACGCGTAAGAGCCGGTGGCTAAGACCAGAGCGTCGTAGCGGTGCCGTTCGCCGTCGGCGGTCACCACTGACTTTGTCGCGCGGTCGATTTCGGCGACCCGGGCGTTGAGCAGCAGCCGCACCCGCTGGTCACCGGCGTAGTCGTTACCGGGCAGTGCCAGCAGGCCCCGGTCCCAGCTTTCGGTGTACGAGGTCAGGCCAACGCGGTCGTAGGCGGCATCGGACTCTTCGGCCAAAACGGTGATCTGCCAAGATCCGTCGGCGTCGCGGGCACGGAGCGCCTCGACCAAACGGTGGCCGACCATGCCGTGCCCGACCACAACCAAGTGACGGGCAGCACACTGCGCACGCGAGTCGGGGGTCGGGGTCATGCCACGAGATTAGGGGTCAGAAATTAAGGAAAAATCGCCCAATGTATCGCCCGTATGACGTGGGTCTCACACCTCACAAGTTCCTGTGTGATGTGTGTTCGCTGCGGGCGAACGAGCAGGTGGAACTTAAGCGGGGTCAACTCAAGTTTTTATCTGTAGCCGGCCGACAATGCGCCGGTCACAGCAAACTCACAATGAAGTTCAAGGAAGCAAAGAGGAGACGACATGAGCAAACTCGCGTTGTGGTCGCGTCCGGCCTGGGACACCGACCGGTGGTTGCGCGACTTTTTCGGCCCGGCCGCGACGGCGGACTGGTACAAGCCAGTGACCAGCGGTTTCAACCCTGCAGCCGAGATCGTGAAGGACGGCGACGACGCGGTGGTACGCCTGGAACTGCCTGGTGTTGATGTCGAGAAAGACGTCAACGTCGAGGTCGACAAGGGCCGCCTGGTAGTCCACGGCGAACACCGCGACCAGTTCGACCAGGAGACGGATGGCCGTACCCTGCGGGAAATCCGCTACGGATCGTTCCGTCGCTCGTTCCAGCTGCCCGCGCACGTCACCGGTGAAGCCATCAAGGCTTCCTACGATGCCGGTGTGTTAAGCGTGCGGGTCACCGGCGCTTACGCCGGAACCCAGGCGCAGCGCATCGACATCACCAAGTGATTTCGCAGACGGCCGAAGCCGGCGGAGCCACCAGCCTCGCCGGCTCTTGCCGTACCTATCAGCGGAACGCTTGAGCGGCGTCAATTCCGATGACTCGCAACAGGTTTGCCACCTTGCGATCCAGACTTTCGCCGACCTTCGTCACCTCGCCGATGCCGAGGCTGCCGAACGCAGCGCTGGGCTGGTCCATCGAAAAGATCGCGTTGCGATCGGCGTCGGCGTGGATCAGAAGACGTAATGGCGCATACAGCAAGGCTTTCGGGTCATAGCGGAACATCGTCTCGGCGGTCGTGTGATTGCCGAGCAGATATTCCACCGACTTGGTGGCATGACCGGCCAGCCTGAAAAAGGCCAGTCCGTCGATCTTGCCGTAGACCATCAGACCGTTCGGCGCGTTGGTCGCCGCGGCCGCAAGGACGTCGTCCCAGCTGCCGCCGCGCTCGGCGATCTCGGCCACCACGGCCCGGTCGACCGGCGGCGCGGCTTTCTCGAAAGCCGCTATGAATTGGTCGAATTCGATGCCGGTGGCGATGTCGATTCGGTTCACGGTGTGCGAGGCCACGGTGAATTCCGCTGTTTTGACGCTGCTTGTCATGGCACTCCTCAAGATCGATCGACCTTCATTGCGCACTCACCCTAATGGTTCGGTGAATGAACTCAATAACTGGACTATACGGTTCGGTGAATGAACTATCAAGGCGTATCATCGAGGCCGTGGCTCTCCCCCGCGAATACCCCAGCGAAAGCTGCCCCATCGCCCGGTCTCTGGAGATCGTCGGCGAGCGCTGGACCCTGTTGATCATGCGCGACGCCTTCTTCGGGGTTCGGCGCTTCAGCGACTTTCGTAACCATCTCGGCATCCCGAAAGCCGTCCTGGCCGACCGACTCGCCTTGCTCGTCAAGGAGGAAGTGCTGGCCAAGGCGGACAGCGAGTACGAATTGACCGCCAAGGGCGCTCAGTTGTGGCCGATGATCTGGTCAATGATCAGTTGGGGCAACGAGAACTATCTCGAAAAGCCGAGCAGGCGAACCTATTTGCACGCGGAGTGTGGCGGTGTGATCGGGCAGGATCGCCGCTGCGGGCGTTGCGATCAGATCCCTGACGTCGCCGACCTGATTGTGCACCCGCCGCGGGGCCCGCGTAATCCGAATCGCGACGACTCGGTCACCGTGGCACTTCGGCGACCGCACCGGATGCTGGAGCCGATCTAGCCGCTTAGGCCCAGCGCGCCAGCAGCTCCTTGACCCGCGGGGACAGCGCGGCCTGCAGGTACGGTCCGAAACTGATCCGGGCGACACCGAGCGGACCGAACGACGCCGGGTCGTCCTGGTCGGGCAGCGCGATCGCGTTGACAGGCAGCGGCAGCTCCGTGGCCAACCGCCGCAGGGTCTCCGGGCTGTGGCGGCCCACCGGGTAGAGCACATCGGCGCCGGCGTCGGCCGCCTCCGTCAATCGCGCCACCGCCCGCTCGACGCGGTCGGAGTCATCCCCGTCCTTGCGCACGAAAAGATCGGTACGGGCGTTGATCACGACGTGCACCCCGGCGGCGTCGGCCGCCGACCGCAACGCACCTACTAATTCGGCGTGCTCACCGGCGGACCGCAGGCGCCTGTTCTCGGAGTGCACGGTGTCCTCGATGTTCAGCCCGACGGCGCCCACACTCAGCAGGCCTTCGATCAGGCGCCGGGGCGGCTGAGCGTAGCCGGACTCGACGTCCACCGACACCGGGACGTCGACTGCCGCGGTGATCTGGGCAACCCGGGTGAGTACATCGTCGAACGACATACCCTCGTTGTCAGGTTTGCCGATCGAGCCGGCCATCGGATGGCTGCCCACGGTCAGGGCGACGAATCCGGCATCCGTGGCAAGGCGTGCCGACCAGGCATCCCATACGGTCGGCAGCACTACGGGATTGCCTGGCTGGTGCAATTCGAGCAGTGCCGACGCGCGCAGCGCGGCGGTGTTCTGACCTGTCATGGCTGTTTGCTCCGCGATCTGGCCGAATCATTTACCCCGATATCAGTCGGGTCCGGTGGATAGTATCGAAAGTCATACTGTGATTCGTGCCACCCTCGGCCCAAGGAGATCTCTTGTCCACCACCACTGAACTCGCCGAACTACACGACCTCATCGGCGGCTTGCGGCGGTGCGTGAGCTCCTTGAAGTCGCGCTACGGCGACAGCCCGGCCATGCGCCGCATCGTTATCGACGCCGACCGGATCATCAGCGATGTCGAATTACTCGACACCGATGTTTCGGAATTGGACTTGGCACGCGCAACTGTGCAGCACTCCGGCGAAAAGATCACCATTCCCGACACCCAATACGACACCGATTTCTGGCGCGATGTCGACGACGAGGGTGTCGGAGGTCACAACAGGTCCTGACAGCCAAGCCCCCCGAAAATTCGGGGGCCCTCTCTGTGTACCCTTCGACCAAAGCTTCGTTCAACAGCCCGTTCGAAGAGGAACACTTGATGAGCGCTCCCACTGCGAACCGTCCTGCGTCCGGTGTCTTTTCACCTACCCGCGCCCGCATCCAGCAACGGACCCTACGCACCGACCGGTGGTGGATGTCGCCGTTACGGATCGACCTGGGATTCGCCGCATTCCTTATCTACGCGACGGCGCGCGGGTTGCAGAAGGACTACTTCTACGTCCCGCAGTACCACTACCTGACGCCGTTCTACTCGCCGTGCATGGCGAAGGCATGCGGTGAGGCCAGCGAATTCTGGCCGCAGATCCTGCCGAACTGGTGGTTTGTGCCGTATGCGGCGCTGACGCTGCCGTTCCTGCTGCTGTTCCGGCTCACCTGCTACTACTACCGCGGCGCCTACTACCGAACGGTGTGGCAATCGCCCACCGCGTGCGGTGTGGCCGAACCCCGCGTCCACTACACCGGCGAGACCAAGCTCCCGCTGATCATCCAGAACACCCACCGGTACTTCTTCTACATCGCCGGCGTCATCTCGGTGATCAACACCTACGACGCGATCGTTGCGTTCCACTCCGACAAGGGACCGGGCGGATTCGGCTTCGGTTTGGGCAACGTGATCCTGCTCGGCAACGTCATCATGCTGTGGATCTACACGCTGTCGTGCCATTCGTGCCGGCATGTCACCGGCGGGCGGCTCAAGCACTTCTCCAAGCACCCGGTGCGTTATTGGATCTGGACCCAGGTCAGCGTTATTAACACCCGACACAAGATGTTCGCCTGGATCACGCTGGGCACGCTGATGCTTACCGACTTTTACGTCGCGCTGGTGGCCAGCGGCGCAATTTCTGACCTGAGATTTGTTGGCTGAATCGCCATTTGGAAAAAACCAAAATTTAGCTAGCGAGGGATTTATGGCTGAGGTCGAACGGCACTCCTACGACGTGGTCGTGATCGGTGCCGGCGGCGCGGGTTTGCGCGCGGTCATCGAAGCGCGGGAACGCGGTCTCAAGGTCGCGGTGGTGTCCAAGTCGTTGTTCGGTAAAGCCCACACGGTGATGGCCGAGGGCGGCTGCGCGGCTTCCATGGGCAACACCAACCCCAAGGACAACTGGTCGACCCACTTCGGCGACACGATGCGCGGTGGCAAGTTTCTGAACAACTGGCGGATGGCCGAACTGCACGCCAAGGAGGCACCGGACCGGGTCTGGGAGCTGGAAACCTACGGCGCACTCTTCGACCGCCTCAAGGACGGCAAGATCAGCCAGCGCAACTTCGGTGGGCACACCTACCCGCGGCTGGCGCACGTCGGTGACCGCACCGGCCTGGAGCTGATCCGCACCATGCAGCAGAAGATCGTCTCGCTGCAGCAGGAGGATTTCGCCGAGCTCGGTGACTACGAGGCGCGGATCAAGGTATTCGCCGAATGCACGATCACCGAGTTGCTCAAGGACGGCGACGCGATCGCCGGGGCGTTCGGCTACTGGCGGGAGAGTGGCAAGTTCGTCGTCTTCGAGGCGCCCGCGGTGGTACTGGCCACCGGCGGGATCGGCAAGTCCTTCAAGGTCACGTCGAACTCCTGGGAGTACACCGGCGACGGCCACGCACTGGCGCTGCGGGCCGGCGCGACGCTGATCAACATGGAGTTCATTCAGTTCCACCCGACGGGCATGGTGTGGCCGCCGAGTGTGAAGGGGATCCTGGTCACCGAGGGTGTGCGCGGCGATGGCGGAGTGTTGAAGAACTCCGACAGCAAGCGCTTCATGTTCGACTACATCCCCCCGGTGTTCAAGGGCCAGTACGCGGAATCCGAGCAAGAGGCCGACCAGTGGCTCAAAGACAACGACTCGGCCCGCCGCACTCCGGACCTGCTGCCCCGCGATGAGGTCGCCCGCGCGATCAACTCGGAGGTCAAGGCCGGCCGCGGTACCCCGCACGGCGGCGTGTACCTCGACATCGCCTCGCGGTTGACGCCCGAGGAGATCAAGCGGCGGCTGCCGTCGATGTACCACCAGTTCATGGAGCTGGCCGGCGTCGACATCACCAAGGAGCCAATGGAAGTCGGGCCCACCTGTCACTACGTGATGGGCGGTGTCGAGGTCGACCCGGACACCGGTGCGGCCACCGTTGCCGGCCTATTCGCCGCGGGCGAGTGTTCCGGCGGCATGCACGGCTCCAACCGGCTGGGCGGCAACTCGCTGTCAGACCTGCTGGTTTTCGGCCGGCGCGCCGGGCTGGGCGCCGCCGACTACGCCCGCGCTCTGGCCAGCCGCCCGACCGTGCACGAGGATGCCGTCGAGGAAGCCGCGAAGCGGGCGCTGGCGCCCTTCGCGGGACCGACGAACGGTGACGCCGCCGAGAACCCGTACACGCTGCAACAGGAACTGCAGCAGTCGATGAACGACCTGGTCGGCATCATCCGTAAATCGGAGGAGATCTCCGAGGCCCTGCAACGACTCACCACACTGCGCGAGCGGTTCAAGCACATCCACGTCGAGGGCAATCGGCGGTACAACCCCGGCTGGAACCTGGCCATCGACTTGCGCAACATGCTGTTGATCAGCGAATGCGTGGCTAAGGCCGCACTGCAACGCACCGAGAGCCGCGGCGGCCACACCCGCGACGACCATCCGGGAATGGACTCGACCTGGCGCAAGGTGTTGCTGGTGTGCCGCGCCGCCGGCGGCGACGACGTGATTCCCGACGTCACCGTCACCCGCGAGGACCAGGTGCCGATGCGGTCCGATCTGATGGAGCTCTTTGAGGTCTCCGAGCTGGAGAAGTACTTCACCGACGAAGAGCTGGCCGACCACCCAGGACGGAGAGGCTAATGAGCTACGACGCGACGATGCGGGTCTGGCGCGGCGACGAAGCCGGCGGCTCGCTGGAGAACTTCACGGTCGAGGTCAACGAGGGCGAGGTGGTGCTCGACATCATCCATCGCCTGCAGGCGACCCAGACGCCCGACCTCGCGGTGCGGTGGAACTGCAAGGCCGGCAAGTGCGGATCGTGCTCGGCCGAGATCAATGGCAAGCCGAAGCTGATGTGCATGACCCGGATGTCCACCTTCGAGGAGGACGAGGTCGTGACGGTGACGCCGCTGCGGACCTTCCCGGTGATTCGCGATCTGGTCACCGACGTCTCGTTCAACTACGAAAAGGCCCGTGAGATCCCATCTTTCACGCCGCCCAAGGACCTGCAGCCCGGGGAATACCGGATGGCGCAGGTCGACGTCGCGCGCTCGCAGGAATTCCGCAAGTGCATCGAGTGCTTCCTGTGCCAAAACGTCTGCCACGTGGTCCGCGACCACGAGGAAAACAAGGAGTCGTTCGCCGGGCCCCGCTTCTTGATGCGCATCGCCGAACTCGAGATGCACCCGTTGGATACCCGGGACCGCCGCAACGACGCGCAGGAAGAACACGGCCTGGGCTTCTGCAACATCACCAAGTGCTGCACCGAGGTGTGCCCGGAACACATCAAGATCACCGACAACGCACTGATCCCGATGAAAGAGCGGGTTGCCGACCGCAAATACGACCCGATCGTCTGGCTGGGCAACAAGCTGTTCCGCCGCTGACCGAGGGCGGTGTTGGCGGGTGATCAGATACCGAGGCGACGAAACGTGCTGCGGTGGAAGACAATTGGTGCCACGCCAGCATCCACGGTCACCTCGCTGACCCGTAGCACTACGATCGTGTGGTCCCCGGCCGGAATCAGTTGCTCGATCGCACTCTCCAGCCATAGTCCGGTGCCCTTGATGAAGACCGCGCCGGAGTCATACGACACCGTGTCCATACCGGCGAACCTGTCGCCGGTCTTGGCGGCCAGGGTGCGCGCGGCCTCGTCGTGGGACTCGCCGAGCACGCTGATGCCCAGCATCGGCACGTCTTTGAGCTTGGGCCAGGTGGTCGACGTGTTCTGCACGCAGAATGACACCAACGGCGGGTCCAGCGAGACGGGGACGAAGGTACTGGCGGCCAGTCCCACCCGGGTTCCCGAAACCTCCGCCGCGATCGCCACCACACCGGATGGGAAGTGGCCGAAGGCATCACGCAGTGTGGATGGAGTCAGGTTGTTCGGTGCATTCACTGGACTTCATTCGCCCCTTGAGCCGACGACGGTTTCGCCTGTCTGACCCTACCTGCCGAGTATCCGTGCGCCTCGGCCACATCAGGGTGTGCTCGCAGCCTGCTCTTCCAGGCATTTCGACCGTAGACCGAGAAGATCGGGTCGCACGGATTCTCGGTCGGCGTCCAGTATTTATCGGTGCGCGCCGCGAGTTCGCCGGGCAGCGACAGCACCGGTATCTGCGCGTCCAGCCGGGGATTGAAGAAGAACGGCACCGAAATCCGCTCGGCCGCCGGTTCCCGCAGGTTGACCCGGTGCTCGGTGGCGCGCAAGTAGCCGCCGGTCGCGACCTCGAGCAGTTCGCCGATATTGACGATGAACGCCCCGTCCAGCGGCGCCACATCAACCCAGCCGTCCTGCGCCAGATCGCTGCCCCGTCGCACCTGCAGGCCCTTGCTTTCCGGCTCGGCCAGCAACAGCGTGAGCACCCCGGAGTCCCGGTGCGCACCCACACCCTGTGGGCTGGCCGCGCGGGCGGGATAGCGGATGACCTTGATCAGGGTGGCCGGGGTCTCGGCGAAGGCGTCGTCGAACACGTCAGGCCGACTGCCCAGCGATGCCGCCCAGTGCCGCAGCAGGGTGCGGGCCACCCGCGATAGGGCGGCATCCCACTCCGCGATGATCGCCGGGAGCTCGGGCAGCGACGCCGGCCACTGATTGGGGCCCTGCAGCCACAGGTAGTCGGGCTCGCCCGGACCGCCGATCGGCGAGCGTTCGGGTCCAATATCAATCTGCTCGCGCCAATCCACCTCGCCCAGGGTCCGCTCGCCACCAAGCCGCGTGTAACCACGGAAATGCGGGCTGCGCACCATCGCCACGGCGTCCTTGTCGGCCTGCGGCAGCGCGAACAACTTGCGGGCCACCTCGAACACCAGGGCCACCAGCGTCTGCGGTACGTCGTGGCCGGTCAGATAGAAGAAGCCCACCTCGTGGGCAGCCTCGCGCAGACCCTCGCGCAACACGCCGGTAGGGGCTGCCAGATCGACGACGGGTAAGGCGGTGACGCTCTTCACACCAGTCACGCTTCAATTATCGCCGCAGGTAGACCGCCTGTCGAAGGCGTGAACTGGGCTATCCCAACCGGTTGGTTAATTAGGCAGTGAAATCTAGATCACAGTCACTTGCGCTGATGTCACAGCCCGATATATTTTTAGCGGAGTTACTGGTGGGTAACTTAGCCAAGTACCCAACCACAGCGTGGCATTCTCAACGAGGAGGAGAGTAGTGAGCCACTACAAGAGCAACGTCCGCGACCAGGTATTCAACCTCTTTGAGGTGCTGGGAGTCGACAAGGTGCTAGGTGAAGGTGAATACACCGACCTGGACGCCGACACCGCCCGGGAAATGTTGAACGAGGTCAGCCGACTGGCCGAAGGGCCGATCGCGGACTCGTTCGTCGAGGGCGACCGCAACCCGCCGGTCTTCGACCCCGAGGCTCACTCGGTGAGCCTGCCTGAGTCATTCAAGAAGTCGGTTCGTGCGGTCCAAGATGGCGGCTGGGACAAGGTCGGCCTCGATGAGGCCCTCGGCGGCGTGCCCGCGCCCAAGTCACTGCTGTGGGCCCTGCACGAGCACATCCTCGGCGCCAACCCGGCGGTGTGGATGTATGCCGGCGGCGCCGGTTTCGCCAACATCCTGTACCACCTCGGCACCGAGGAGCAGAAGAAATGGGCCGTGCTGTGCGCTGAGCGCGGCTGGGGTTCGACCATGGTGCTTACCGAGCCGGACGCCGGCTCGGACGTCGGTGCCGGCCGGACCAAAGCGGTGCAGCAGGAAGACGGTTCCTGGCACATCGACGGGGTCAAGAGGTTCATCACCTCGGCCGACTCCGGCGACCTGTTCGAGAACATCTTCCACCTGGTGCTGGCCCGTCCGGAGGGCGCTGGTCCCGGTACCAAGGGTCTGTCGCTGTTCTTGGTGCCCAAGTTCCTGTTCGACTTCGAGACCGGTGACATCGGCGAGCGCAACGGCGCTTTTGTCACCAACGTCGAGCACAAGATGGGCCTCAAGGTCTCCGCGACCTGCGAATTGACCTTCGGTCAGCACGGCGTGCCCGCCAAGGGCTGGTTGGTCGGCGAGGTGCACCACGGCATCGCGCAGATGTTCGAGGTCATCGAGCAGGCCCGCATGATGGTCGGTACCAAGGCGATCGCCACCCTGTCGACCGGGTACCTGAACGCGCTGGACTACGCCAAGGAGCGGGTGCAGGGCGCCGACATGACCCAGATGACCGACAAGGCCGCGCCGCGCGTGACCATCACGCACCACCCGGACGTGCGCCGTTCGCTGATGACTCAGAAGGCCTACGCCGAGGGTCTGCGTGCGCTGTATCTGTTCACCGCGACCTACCAGGACGCCGTGGTCGCCGAGGCGCTGCACGGTGTGGACGCCAACCTGGCTGTCCGGGTCAACGACCTGATGCTGCCGGTGGTCAAGGGTGTGGGCTCCGAGCAGGCCTACGCGAAGCTGACCGAGAGCCTGCAGACGTTCGGCGGGTCCGGCTTCCTGCAGGACTACCCGATCGAGCAGTACATCCGCGACGCGAAGATCGACTCGCTCTATGAGGGCACCACGGCCATCCAGGCGCAGGACTTCTTCTTCCGCAAGATCGTGCGCGACAAGGGTCAGGCCCTGGCGCACGTATCCGAGCAGATTCAGGAGTTCGTCGACAGCGAGGCCGGTAACGGGCGGCTGAAGACCGAACGGGAACACCTGGCCAAGGCCTTGGCTGACGTCCAATCGATGGCGGCCACGCTGACCGGCTACCTGATGGAGGCACAGCAGGACGTCACCAGCCTCTACAAGGTGGGCCTGGGTTCGGTGCGCTTCCTGATGAGCGTTGGCGACCTGGTCATCGGCTGGCTGCTGCAGCGTCAGGCCGCGGTGGCTGTCGCCGCACTCGACGCCGGCGCCAGCGGCACCGAGCGGTCCTTCTACGAGGGCAAGGTCGCGGTGGCGTCGTTCTTCGCGAAGAACTTCCTGCCGCTGTTGGCCAGCACCCGCGAGGTGATCGAGACACTGGACAACGACATCATGGAGCTCGACGAGGCCGCCTTCTAAGCCGGCTGGACTACGCAAAATCCCCCGCTTCCACGCTGAAGCGGGGGATTTTGGGTCTTGGGGCGCGATACCAAAAAGGCCGCCGCTGGATCCCCTCACTCCAGCGGCGGCCCTTTTCGTACGCCCGTCTTTTCATCCAGGCGCGGCATCGGGGATAGCTCGTGCTGCAGTCGGAGTCGGGGGTCAGACCACAACACAAGGCAATCCGGACATCGGTTACCCATCCCCCGGTGTTACTAATCCGCTGTGACGAACTTCATTCGTCGCTGTGTGGGCTAGACCGCCGCGGCGGATGCGCAGGTCAAGCCTCTAAGATGGCGGCCACGCCCTGGCCGCCGGCCGCACAGATCGAGATCAGCGCGCGGACCGGTCCCTCGCCGTTGCGCTCCGCCTTCTTCTCGGCAAGCTGCTTAGCGGCCTGGGCGAGAATCCGGCCGCCGGTAGCCGCGAACGGATGGCCGGCGGCCAAGGACGAGCCGTTGACGTTGAGCTTGGAGCGGTCAATCGAGCCGAGAGCGGCGTCCAGACCCAGCCGCTCCTTGCAGTACTCCTCGGACTCCCACGCCTGCAGATGCGCCAGCACCACCGAAGCAAAGGCCTCGTGGATCTCGTAGAAGTCAAAATCCTGCAGGTTGAGCCCGTTGCGGGCCAGCAGCCTGGGCACCGCATAGGTCGGCGCCATCAGCAGCCCGTCACGCCCGTTGACGTAGTCGACCGCGGCGGTCTCCGCATCCACCAGGAATGCCAGCGCGGGCAACGAGTGATCGGCCGCCCATTGTTCGGTTGCCAGCAGGGCGACCGAGGCGCCGTCGGTCAACGGCGTCGAGTTGCCTGCCGTCATCGTCGCGTCACCGGCCTTCACGCCGAATACCGGGCGCAGCGTAGCGAGCTTCTCCACGCTGGACTCGGCCCGCAAATTGTCGTCGCGGTACAGCCCTAGGAAAGGTGTGACGAGGTCATCGAAAAAGCCTCGGTCGTAGGCGGCGGCCATGTTGCGGTGGCTGGCGACGGCCAACTCGTCCTGGTCGACGCGCTTGATCCCCAGCTGCTTGGCAGTAATGGCGGCATGCTCGCCCATCGACAGCCCGGTGCGCGGCTCGCTGTTGGCCGGGATTTCGACACCCAGGGTGGCGGGCAGCGTGCCCACCAGCTTCAGCCGTTGCAGGTTGGATTTGGCCCGGCGCAACTTCAGCAGGGTGCGGCGCAGGTTGTCCCCCAGGCCGATCGGCGGGTCGGACGTGGTGTCCACCCCGCCGGCGGCGGCGACGTCATAGCGACCCGACGCGATGCCGTCGGCCGCGGCGATGGCCGCTTGCAGTCCGGTGCCGCAGGCCTGCTGAATATCGAATGCCGGTGTATACGAAGACAATTCAGAGCCAAGCACACACTCACGCATCAGGTTGAAGTCTCGGCTGTGTTTGAGCACGGCACCGCCGACGACCACGCCCAGCCGCTCGCCGCTCAGACCGAATCGGTCCACCAGCCCGCCCAGGGCCGCGGTAAACATGTCCTGATTGGACGCCTCGGCATAGGCACCGTCCGACCGTGCGAAGGGAAGGCGATTGCCGCCCAGCACGGCGACGCGTCGACGGGACTTCAAACTCGTCTGAGCAGCCTGATCAATTGCCTCAGAACTTGCAGGGGCCACGTTCATCTCCAGTTTTCAGTTTGGGGGATTGGCCGTTGGGACCCATACTACCCACGGTTCTTACTCTGCAGTAAGTTCGTCCCCGATACGGTTGGCTTGTACGGCACTCAAGAAACGGAAGGCAGCTCAGTGGCTCCCAATCGTTCGTCCGATCTGTTCTCGCAGGTTGTCAATTCCGGCCCCGGATCCTTTGTGGCCAGGCAACTTGGTGTTCCGCAACCCGAGAACCTGCGCCGCTACTCCGCCGGTGCCGCGCCGCTGTCCGGGTCCGTGCTGATCGGCGGCGAAGGCCGGATCGTCGAGCCGCTGCGGGCGGCGCTGGACAGCGACTACGACGTGGTCGGCAACAACCTGGGTGGTCGTTGGGCCGACCGATTCGGCGGTCTGGTGTTCGATGCCACCGGCATCACCGCGCCCGCGGGACTGAAGGCACTGCATGACTTCTTCACGCCGCTGCTGCGCAACCTGGGCCACTGCGCGCGCGTTGTGGTGGTCGGCACCACACCCGACGCCGCCGCCAGCAGCGACGAGCGGATCGCACAGCGCGCGCTGGAGGGCTTCACCCGGTCGCTGGGCAAGGAGCTGCGCAACGGCACGACCGCGTCGCTGGTCTACCTGTCGCCGGACGCCAAACCGGCCGCGACTGGCCTGGAATCGACTCTGCGATTTATCCTTTCGGCCAAATCGGCGTACGTCGACGGCCAGGTCTTCTACCTCGGCGCCGACGACGCCACCCCACCGGCGGACTGGGACCGGCCGCTGGATGGCAAGGTCGCCATCGTGACCGGCGCCGCCCGCGGCATCGGCGCGACGATCGCCGAAGTGTTCGCCCGTGACGGCGCCCGCGTTGTCGCGATCGACATGGAGTCGGCCGCCGAGACGCTGGCCGAGACCGCCAGCCGGGTGGGGGGTACTGCACTGTGGCTCGACGTGACCGCCGAGGATGCTGTCGCCTTGATCACCGAGCACCTGCGCGAACACTACGCCGGGCACGCCGACGTCCTGGTCAACAACGCCGGCATCACGCGTGACAAGCTGCTGGCCAACATGGACGATGCCCGCTGGGATGCCGTACTGGGTGTCAATCTTCTTGCTCCGCAACGACTTACCGAGGGACTGATCGCAAACGGCAGCATCGGCCAAGGCGGCCGCGTGATCGGCTTGTCCTCGATGGCCGGCATCGCGGGCAATCGCGGGCAGACGAACTACGCCACCACGAAGGCGGGGATGATCGGCCTCACCCAGGCGCTGGCCCCCGAGCTACACGAGAAGGGCATCACGATCAACGCCGTGGCACCGGGATTCATCGAAACCCAGATGACGGCGGCGATTCCGCTAGCCACTCGCGAGGTGGGCCGCCGGATGAACTCGCTGTTGCAGGGCGGGCAGCCGGTCGATGTCGCCGAAGCTATCGCCTACTTCGCCAGCCCAGCGTCAAATGCGGTGACCGGCAACGTCATTCGCGTCTGCGGCCAGGCCATGCTGGGCGCCTAGGTCCAAGGAGAGCGCGATGAATCAACCAAGCGGCCTGCGGAACATGCTGCGAGCGGCGGCCGGGGCGCTGCCCCTGGTGTCCCGAACCGACCAGCTGCCCAGCCGCACGGTGACCGTCGAGGAACTGCCGATCGGCCAGACGAACGTGGCGGAGTACGCCGCGATCACCGGTCTGCGCTACGGCAACAACGTGCCGCTCACCTACCCGTTCGCCCTGACTTTTCCGGCGCTGATGTCGTTGGTGACGGGGTTTGACTTTCCTTTCGCCGCAATGGGTTCGGTGCATACCGAGAACCGCATTACGCAATACCGCCCGATCGCGGTCACCGACACCGTCGGGGTGCAGGTGCATGCCGAAAATCTCCGTGAGCACCGCAAGGGTCTGCTGGTCGATCTGGTGACCGACGTCAGCGTCGGCACCGAGACCGCGTGGCACCAAGTGACGACCTTCCTGCATCAGCAGCGCACCAGCTTGTCCGACGAACCCAAACCGCCACCGCAAAAGCAGCCCAAGCTCCCGCCGCCCAGCACGGTGTTGCGCGTGACGCCCGCCCAGATCCGGCGCTACGCCGTCGTCGGCGGCGACCACAACCCGATCCACACCAACCCGATCGCCGCCAAGCTGTTCGGATTCCCGACCGTGATCGCGCACGGAATGTTCAGCGCCGCAGCGGTATTAGCTAATATCGAAGCCCGCCTTCCCGACCAGGTGCGGTACTCGGTGCGGTTCGGTAAGCCGGTGATCCTGCCCGCGACCACGGGCCTGTATATCGACGAAAATGACCGGGGCAGCTGGGATCTTTCGTTACGCAATATCGCCAAGGGCTATCCGCATCTGACCGGCAGCGTCCGCCCGCTATAGCTGCCGGCTCAGCCGGCCCGTTCGTCGTGCCTCTGCGCCCGAACGCTCAGCAGCCTTTTCAGTCCGTGGGCGCCGGTCGCGGTCAGCAGAAAAACTCCGAACAGCCACAGCGGCGGGCGGGCGAGTTCCCAGACGAAGATCGCAGCCCAGATCGGCGACCCCTGGGTGACCGCGAGCACCCCGGCGGCACCGGTTAGCGAGACAGTCGGCACGTGCAGGTGTATCCCGGCAATCCAATTGATCGTCAGCACCAGCAGCGCGCCCGCCGCCGCACCGGTGGCCAGCGACGGCGTGAGCATCCCGCCGGCACCGCCGGCGCGCAGGAACAACGCAGTCAGCAGCGGCTTCAACAACAGGATCGCGGCCGCCGCCGACAGCGTCAGCCCGCTGGCCAAGCTGACGGTCAGGACGCTGCGACCGTTGCCGGGTAACTCGGGCCACCAATGCGAGCAGATCCCCATCACCAACCCGGCGCCGGCGAGCGCCGGGATCAGCACCCAGCTCCGGATCTGGCGCGCGGGACGTGCCGCCGCCATCAACCGGTTGAACGCCAGGCCCACCGCGAGCGCAACCGGGGCCATCAGCAGCCCGTGCGCGGTGAGCAGATACGTGGACTCCCCGATCGGCCAATCCAGGTTGGGCTGATCGCGCGTGATGGCCGAGCCGATCGCGACGGCCAGGCTAGAGGTGAGAAACGCCGCGCCCAGCGCCCTCGGATGCCAGGTGTTGAGCATGATCCGCACGGAGAACAACGCGCCGGCCAACGGCACGGCGTACACCGCACCCAACCCGGCCCCGGCCGCGCAGGCCAGCAGGATCTCGCGGTCGCGGCTCGACAGCCGTTTGAGCCATCCGGTCGCCAAATCGCCTAGCGCAGCGGCGAATTGGCCTGGGGCGCCCTCCCGGCCAAGCGATGCCCCCGAGCCAACCAGCAACACCTGCAGCATGGCGTCGATGCTCCAGGACAGCCGCGGTATCGGCTCATGGCGGGCGATGGTGCCGGCCAGCGGTGGCACCTCGGCCCGGCGCCGCAGGATCCACCAGCCCAGCGCGGCCAGCGCGGCGCCGACCATTGGCCCCAGCACCCGGCGCACCGGGCTGCTGCCGGTGACCCCGGCCAGCAGCGTGCCGAAACTGTAGTTGTAGGTCAGATGCTGTACGAAGCGCAGCACGAAGGTGGTCGACAGCCCGGCGATGCCGGCCAGCAGTCCCACAATGACGACCGCACAGAAGAACTCGAAATTGCGGCCCGAGGTCCAAGCACGCAAGCGGGGCACCGCACGAATCTAGCCCGCACCCGAGGCTGGGGCGCCTAGGACGCGGGCCGCTGGGCGGGGCCGGCGTCTTGTTCCACGGGCACGCCGCGCAGACCGTGCCAGAACAGATCGATCATCAGCTCGGCCGCCTCGTCGACGTCGATGTCTCCGGTGGACAGCTGATTGGCCATCGCCTCACCGGCACCCACCAACGCCACCGCCATCATCTGGTGCTCGGCGTCGGTGCGCGGTCTGCGACTGTTCTCCCGCACCAGGCCGGCAACCAGCTCGATGATCTGTTCACGTCCTTCCCGCACGGTGTGGGCGAAGGCCTGCGAGCTGATCGCCTGGGCGTACATCACGATCCAGGACGCCCGGTTGGCGTCGATGTAGCGCAGGAATGCCCCGATGGTGTTCTGCAGCAGGTCCCGGGGGCTTTGGGTGAAGTCGATGTCGGCGCGCACCGCGTCGATGAACCTGCTCAGCTCACGGTTCAGGCAGGCGCCGAACAAGTCCTCTTTGGAGCCGTAGTACAGGTACAGCATCGGCTTGGAGATCTCCGCCGCGGCGGCGATGGTGTCCATCGAGGTCTCGTGGTAGCCGTTGACCGAGAACATCTGCACCGCGGCGTCGAGCATCTGCTGTTCGCGGACAGCGCGCGGTAGCCGCTTGGTACCACCTGCCATCGCCGCGCCCTTTCAAGCCATCTGACTCCAGGGTAACGATCGACGGGCCGATTAGTGTCCGCAAGCCCTGCTGGGGCCCTTCATCGTCGCCACCCGCACCAACGATTGATCCACCGCCGTTAGCGCCAATTCACCTGCGGCTAAGGCCTTTTCGAGCCGATCCAGCACCGCGGGAACCTCATCGGTGGTGACCCACAGCGCGACGTCGCTACCCGCCTGCAAGGCCCGCAGCGCCGCTTCGGCCACGCCGAACCGATCGGAGATCGCCGCCATGCTGGACAGGTCGTCGCTGAACACCGGGCCGTTGAACGGCGGGGCCCCGTAGCCGATGCCGTCGCGCAGCAACTGCACCGCCGGGCGGCTCAAGCTGGCCGGGTCGTCACCGGTCAGCCCGGGGACCTGCAGGTGACCCACCATGACGGCGACCGGGGTCGCGGTGACCAGCGTCCGGTACGGCACCAGGTCGACGTTCTGCAACTCGCTCAAGGGCGGCGTGACGACCCCGCCTTTGTGCGAATCACCGGACCCGTGCCCGTGGCCCGGGAAATGCTTGAGCACCGGCAGCACCCCGGCCTCCCGCAAACCCTGTGCATAGGCCCCGGCGTACGCGGTCACCGTGGCAGGGTCGTTGCCGAACGAGCGGTCGCCGATCACGCTGTCATCGGGCTCGTCGGAGACGTCAACCACCGGCGCGAAGTCGACGGTGATGCCCAGATCGCGCATCTTCTTGCCGCGCTGCGCCGCGAGGTCGTGCACCTGCTCGACGGTCTGACTCTTGGCCAGTTCCCGGGGCGAAGGTGAGGTGCCGATCAGCGACTTCAACCGGGAAACCCGGCCGCCCTCTTCGTCGACGCTGACCGCGAGCGGCAATGGCCCAGCATTGCCCGCGATGTCGGCAAGCGGGCCCTTGAAGATCTCCAGGTCCGTCCAGCTGCCGATAAAGATGCCACCGACGTGGATGCCGTTGACCACTGCGCGGGCGTCGTCGGCGTTTTTCACACCCACCATCAGCAGCTGGGCCAGCTTGTCGCGGGTCGACAACTTGGCCGGCAGGGTTGTCGGGTCGGCGCAAACCGGCGGCGCCGCAGGTGCGGCAACCGCCTTGCTGGTCGAGGTCGACGCGGGGGGCCGGGCGGCGTCGTGGCCACACGCCACGACGAGCGCCGTGGCGGCGGCCAGCACGGCCAGGGTGCGCGGAAAAGGCATCGGGACATGGTGTCACGAGGGCGGTCACCTCGGCGCGGCCGCACCGGGCGATCCGCCCAGCAAATTAGAGGCGAACGACGATTAACCACGCACGGCCATCGCGCAGGCGGTTAACTTATCCGTACGCCCAGTACCTCGGGCAAGGGAGGAGCCAGCGATGACTGCCTTCACTCTGGCCGCCGCGGCGGGGATCGCGGCGGGTCTGGCCATCGGTGCGGTCGCGACCGTCGGCGTCACGCTCGCCGCCGAAGCCCACACCGTGGTCCCGGCCCGGGCCCCGTCCAGCCCGTCCTCGCCCTACCTGGTGCAGTACGGCGACCGGTGCATCGGCGGCTATTGCCTACCGTGCGATAGTCCCGACGACTGCTTGAACCAGTTGCCGCCAGTGCCGGACCTGCCGCCGGACCTGCAGCCCTGACTCGACCCACACAAACGCCCGGCGGCGGCGCGCCGCCGATCCGGTTAGGTTGGCCGTAGACCCAATTGACTGGCAAGGGAGGAGCCGGCGATGACAGGGTTCGCGCTGGCTGCCATCGCCGGCGTCGCGGCGGGGCTGGCGATCGGTGCCGCGGCGACCGTCGGCGTCACACTCACCGTCGAAGACCACAGCCGCGCGCCAGTGCAGACCCAGCCGGCCGCGCGGAGCCTTTCCGTGCCGTACCCGGTGCAGTACGGCGACCGGTGTTGGCGCGGTCACTGCATCCCGTGGCCATGACTCACGGTCACCGGCAGCTGGGAATCGTTCTGCTAAGTTGGCCCTGGGTTGTCCTCAGTGACGACCGCGAAACCCCAAGGAGTCACCGATGAACCGGATCGTTGCGCCCGCCGCCGCGAGCGTGGTGGTTGGTTTGTTGCTGGGCGCGGCCGCGATCTTCGGAATCACCCTGATGGTGCAACAGGACACGAAGCCGCCACTTCCCGGGGGCGATCCTCAGTCGTCAGTGCTCAACCGGGTCGAATACGGCAACCGTAGCTAGCTCGGCGGCGACGACTCCGTCGGCAGCGCCTGCGGATTCGGCCTCGGGCTGCTCGGCTGATCCACTCTCTCGGCGCTGGCTGGTCTTGGTTGGCGCGATCGCCCTGGCGCTGACGTTCGCGCAATCCCCGGGGCAGGTCTCCCCCGACACCAAGCTCGACCTCACCGCCAACCCGTTGCGCTTCCTGGCCCGCGCGACCAGCCTGTGGAACAGCGAGCTGCCGTTCGGCCAGACGCAGAACCAGGCCTACGGCTACCTGTTTCCGCACGGCACCTTCTTCTTGATCGGCCACCTGCTCGGTATGCCCGGCTGGGTCACGCAGCGGCTGTGGTGGGCGTTGCTGGTCACGGTCGGCTTCTGGGGATTGCTGCGGATCGCCGAGACGCTGGGGATCGGCAGCCCGTCGTCGCGACTGCTCGCCGCGACTGCGTTCGCACTGTCACCGCGGGTGCTGACCACGCTCGGATCGATCTCGTCGGAGACCTTGCCGATCATGCTGGCGCCGTGGGTGCTGCTGCCGACGATCCTGGCTTTGCGTGGCACGACCGACAGATCGGTGCGCGCACTGGCCGGCCAGGCCGGGCTGGCGGTCGCGCTGATGGGCGCGGTCAACGCCATTGCCACGCTGGCGGGTTGCCTGCCGGCGGTGATCTGGTGGGCATGTCATCGGCCGAATCGGTTGTGGCGGCGCTACACCGCGTGGTGGCTGCTCAGCCTCGTGCTGGCGATGCTGTGGTGGGTCGTGGCGCTGGTGCTGCTGCGCAACGTCAGTCCGCCATTCCTGGACTTCATCGAATCCTCGGGTGTGACAACACAGTGGGCATCGCTGGTCGAGATGCTGCGCGGCACCGACAGCTGGACTCCGTTCGTGGCTCCGACCGCGACCGCGGGGGCGCCGCTGGTGACCGGATCGGCGGCCATCCTGGCGACCTGTCTGGTCGCCGCGGCCGGGCTGGCCGGGCTGGCCAGCCGCGGTATGCCGGCCCGCGGACGGCTGGTGACGATGCTGCTGACCGGCGTGGTGTTGATGGCGGCCGGCGCCAGCGGCGGGCTGGGCTCGCCGCTGGCGCATCAGGTGCAGCTGTTCATGGACGCCGCGGGCGCACCGCTGCGCAACGTGCACAAGCTGGAGTCGGTCATCCGGATTCCAATCGTGCTGGGGATCGCGCAGCTGCTGGGCCGGGTCCCGCTACCGGGCAGCGTGCCCAGGGCGCAGTGGCTGCACGCATTCGCCCACCCCGAGCGCGACAAGCGGGTCGCCGCGACGGTGGTGCTGCTGACCGCGCTGACCGTCAGCACCTCGCTGGCGTGGAGCGCCCGACTCACCCCGCCGGGCACGTTCAGCGCGATCCCCCGATACTGGCACGACGCCGCCGACTGGCTGGGCGCGCACAACACCGGGACGCCCACCCCGGGACGAGTGCTGGTGGCTCCCGGAGCTCCGTTCGCGACGCAGATGTGGGGGACCACCCACGACGAGCCGCTCCAAGTGCTCGGCAGCAGCCCGTGGGGCGTGCGCGACTCCATCCCGTTGACCCCACCTCAGACCATCCGGGCGCTGGATTCCGTGCAGCGCCTGTTCGCCGCCGGCATTCCTTCGGCCGGTCTGGCTGATACCCTTGCCCGCCAAGGCATTTCGTATGTGGTGGTGCGCAACGACCTGGATCCCGAGTCGTCGCGTTCGGCGCGCCCGATCCTGGTACACCGCGCGATCGAAGGGTCACCGCGACTGGAGAAGGCGGCGCAGTTCGGCGATCCGGCGGGGCCCGGCGCGTTGCCGGGGTTCGTCTCCGACAGCGGGCTGCGCCCGCGCTATCCGGCCGTCGAAATCTACCGGGTGGGCTCCCCCGGTGGTGGCAATCCCGGCGCGCCCTACTTCGCCGACGTCGAGCCGTTGGCACGCGTCGACGGCGGGCCCGAAGTGCTGCTGCGTCTCGACGAGCGGCGCCGGCTACTGGGCCAGCCGCCACTGGGCCCGGTGCTGATGACCGCCGACGCCCGAGCTGCCGGCCTGCCGGCAGCCGTCGTGACCGTGACCGACACCCCGGTAGCCCGGGAGACCGACTACGGCCGGGTCGACGAGCATTCGTCGGCGATCCGGGCCGACGGCGACACCAGGCACACGTTCAACCGAGTGCCCGACTACCCGGTGCCCGGTGCCGACCCGGTGTACGGCGCCTGGAACGGCGGGCGGATCACCGTGTCGAGTTCGTCGTCGGATTCCACCGCCATGCCCGACGTCGCTCCAGCGACCTCGCCCGCCGCCGCCATCGACGGCGACCCGGCAACGGCGTGGGTGACCAACGCCCTGCAGGCCGCCGTCGGGCAATGGCTGCAGGTCAATTTCGATCACCCGGTGACCAACGCGACGATCACCCTGACACCCAGCGCGACCGCCGTCGGTTCCCAGGTCCGCCGCGTCGCCATCGATACCGCCACCGGCAGCACCACGCTGCGGTTCGATCAGCCCGGTAAGCCGTTGACCGCGGCACTGCCCTACGGAGAAACGCCGTGGGTGCGCATCACCGCCGCCGGCACCGACGACGGATCCAGCGGGGTGCAGTTCGGCATCACCGACCTGTCGATCACCCAGTACGACGCCTCCGGCTTCGCGCACCCGGTCGACCTACGCCACACCGTGCGAGTGCCCGGGCCGCCGCCGGGCTCGGCGATCGCGGGCTGGGACCTGGGCTCGGAATTGCTGGGCCGGCCCGGGTGCGCCACGGCGACCGACGGCATGCACTGCGCGCCGGCGATGGCGTTGGCTCCCGAGGAACCGGTGAACTTCAGCCGCACCCTGACCGTTGCGGCGCCGGTGTCGGTGACCCCGCGGGTGTGGGTGCGGCCACGGCAGGGACCCCAGCTGGCCGATCTGGTCGCCGAGCCGAATACCACTCGGGCCCAGGGTGATTCCGACACGGTTGATATCCTTGGCTCGGCCTACGCCGCCACCGACGGCGACCCGGCGACCGCCTGGACGGCGCCGCAGCGGGTGGTGCAACACAAGACCGCGCCAACGCTGACGCTGGTGCTGCCGCGGCCCACCGAGGTCGCCGGCCTGCGCCTGATGCCGAGCCGCTCGGTGTTGCCCGCCCAGCCGACGATGGTGGCCGTCAACCTCGGCGACGGACCGCAGGTACGAAAGGTCAAGCCAAGCGACGCGGGAGCCGCACAGCCACAAACCCTGTCGCTGCGGCCCCGAGTGACCGACACCGTCACCATCAGCTTGCTGGACTGGCAAGACATCATCGACCGCAACGCGTTGGGCTTCGACCAGCTCAAGGCGCCGGGGCTGGCCGAAGTCGCGGCACTGGGCACCGACGGCAACCCGATCGCCCCCGCCGACGCCGCCCGCAACCGCGGGCGCGAGATCGTCGTCGATTGCGACCACGGACCAGTCATCGCGGTCGCGGGACGGTTCGTGCACACCTCAATCCGGACCACGGCGGGCGCGCTGCTGGCCGGCGAGCCCGTTCCCGTCAGCGCATGCGATCGCACGCCGGTCGCGCTGCCGAGGGGGCAACAGGAACTGTTGATCAGCCCCGGCACCCAGTTCGTCGTGGACGGAGCACAGCTGTCAACCGCGAACTCCCCCGAGTTACCCAGTGCCACAGGCATTTCGCCGGTTCCCGCCGTGACCGGCGGATGGGGTCCCGACCGTCGCGAGGTGCGGGCCCCGGCCTCGGCCGCCCCCCGGGTACTCGTCATTCCCGAAAGCATCAACCCGGGCTGGGTGGCGCGCACCAGCACCGGGGCCCGGCTGACACCGGTGGCCGTCAACGGGTGGCAGCAGGGCTGGCTGGTGCCCGCGGGAGATCCGGGGACGATCACGCTGCGGTTCGCGTCCAATTCGCTGTACCGGGTTGGCCTGGTGGTGGGCTTGGCCCTGCTACCGCTGTTGGCGATGCTCGCGTTATGGCGTCGGCGCGGGCGTTGCGACGACGCTGCCGCGCCGCCGTGGACGCCCGGGCCCTGGGCGGCCGTCCCGGTGCTGGCCGCCGGGGCGGTGATCGCCGGGGTGGCCGGTGTCGTGCTGATCGGCGGCGCCCTCGGCATGCGATACGCACTGCGTCATCGCGAGCAGTTGTGCGACCGTGCCACCATCGCAACCAGCGCAGGCGGACTGATCCTGGCCGGAGCGGCGCTATCGCGGCATCCCTGGCGGTCCGTCGACGGTTACGCCGGGCATTCCGCGAATGTGCAACTGCTGGCACTGATTTCGCTTGCCGCGGTGGCCGCATCGGTGGTCGTGATGCCCGATCGCGGGCCCGCGGCGCACGACGAATAGCTATTCGGCGTTGGCTAGCCGTTTATCGGCTGGTTGACTGGATACGCGCAATGGTGTGACCGCCACCGTCCGAGGAGTTATGGCCATGGGATGGTTTTCTGCGCCCGACTACTGGTTGGGCAGATTCGTGCTCGAGCGCGGCGTGGCCGCCATCTACCTGATCGCGTTCGTGGCCGCCGCTCTGCAGTTCCGCGCACTCATCGGTGAGCACGGAATCCTACCGGTGCCACGATTTTTGGCGCGGCAGACAGTGTGGCGGGCGCCGAGCATTTTTCACCTGCGCTACTCCGATCGGCTGTTCGCGGTTGTGTCCTGGTTCGGCGCGGCGTTGTCGGCGGCGGTCGTCGTCGGCGCAGCCGATCTGGTACCACTGTGGGCCGCAATGCCGATGTGGCTGACGATCTGGGTGCTATACCTTTCGATCGTCAATGTTGGGCAGGCGTGGTATTCGTTCGGCTGGGAATCCTTGCTGCTGGAAACTGGATTCCTGATGATCTTCCTCGGCAACGATCGGGCGGCGCCCCCGCTGCTGACATTGTGGATGACGCGACTGCTGCTGTTGCGGGTCGAGTTCGGCGCCGGCCTTATCAAGATGCGTGGCGACCCGTGCTGGCGCGACCTGACCTGCCTGTACTACCACCATGAGACCCAGCCGATGCCGGGGCCGCTGAGCTGGTTCTTCCATCACCTGCCCAAACCACTGCATCGAATTGAGGTGGCAGGCAACCATTTCGCGCAACTTGTGGTGCCATTCGGGTTGTTCGCACCCCAGCCGGTGGCTAGCGTGGCCGCGGCGATCATCGTGGCCACCCAGCTGTGGCTGGTGCTGTCGGGAAACTTCGCCTGGCTCAATTGGCTGACGATCGTTCTGGCGTTCAGCGCTATCGACGACGACGCCGCGGGGCTGCTGCTACCGATACCCGGGCATTCAGCCCTGTCGGCGCCGCCGCTGTGGTTTGTCGGCCTGGTGGTCGCGGTCGCCGGCGGGGTGCTATTCCTGACGTACTGGCCGGTGCGCAACATGCTGTCCTCACATCAGCGAATGAACACGTCGTTCAACTCATTTCACCTAGTCAATAGCTACGGTGCATTCGGCAGCGTCGGGCGTACCCGCCGGGAGGTGGTGATCGAGGGCACCGACGAACGCCGGATTACCGCGCAGACGGTATGGAAGGAATACGAATTCAAGGGCAAACCCGGCATGCTGCGCCGGTTGCCACGCCAATGGGCCCCCTACCATCTGCGGCTGGACTGGCTGATGTGGTTCGCCGCGATCTCGCCGGGCTATGCCCAGCCATGGCTGAACTCGTTCTTGCAGCGGCTGCTGGCTAGCGACCGGGCCACGCTGCGGTTGTTGCGGCACAACCCATTCCCGGTCTCGCCGCCACGCTATGTGCGTGCGCAGCTGTACGAGTACCGCTTCACCACGCCGGCGGAATTGCGACGCGACCGGGTGTGGTGGCATCGCGCGCTGGTGGGCCAGTATGTTTCGCCGATGACACTCAGGTGAGCCTGCTGACATCCGTAATCAGCTGGGACACCACCGTGACCGTTGCGATTCGGCGGCCCGTGTCATCGTCGAGGTCCGCACCCAGCACCGCGTTCGTCTTCGTCAACTTGAGAACCCGCCCCGTCGCCACATAGCTTTTCGCGGTTCCGGCCCGCAGGATCGTCACCGTCATGCTCAGTGTCGGGCAGGGCCAACCCGTCACCAACGATCCACAATGCGTGGCAGTCTGATCCAGCATCTCGGCCATGGATCCACCACTGAGCTGTGCGAAATTGAAAGCGCCGGAGCCAGGTTCATAGGACATGCGTAGCCACCGCTCCCGGCGGTTCCCCTCGAGATACTTCGCACTCAGTGTCGCGAGGTTCGGTGTCAGGTGCTTGTTCGCGTGCGCGACCCACTGCGCATCGGTGAGCGCCGCGCCGGGTTCGCCGAACAGGCCGAGATAGCCGCTGATATCCACGGTGCTCACTCCTTCCCGTTGGGCTGCCGGCCGGAACTCACCACCAGTCGCGCCGGCCTGCGGCCGAGAACCTGCAGCCACGGTATATCAGCCGGATCCTCGGTCAGATCCAGCGGTGGAACTTCGGCCAGTACCGCGCCTATGCACTCTTCCACGGCCAGCTTGGCCAGCGCGGTCCCCACGCAATAGTGGTTTCCTGCACCAAAATTCAGCAGTCTCGGCGAGTCTTCGCGGATGAACCGATCGGGATCAAACCGATCGGGATCCTGCCACACCAACCCGTCACGGCAAGCCGCGGCGATACAGGGAAACACCATTGAGCCGGCGGGAATCGTCGTGTCGTACAGCTCGATCGGTGCGATGGCGGTTCGAGGGATCAGTGGGACGCTGGGTTCCAGCCGCATCGTCTCGGCGGCGACTCGAGAAAGGTAGGCCCTATCCTGTCGACTTCCATCCAGGTGGTCGCGGTGCCGCAGGACAGTGAGAATACTGCAGGGAATTTGACTTCCGGTCGTATCGTGGCCTGCGACAAGGAGGTTGGAGATCATAGTGACGGTCTCGTCGTGGGTTAGGCGGTCTTCGCCGGCCTCGACGGCGAGCAGGCTGGTGATCAGGTCCGATCCGGGGTCGGCACTGCGTCGCCGGGTGAGGTCGTCAACGTAGCTCTGCAATTCCGTGACGGCGCGCGTTGCATTGTCGATTTGATCCGGGGTCATTACGTAGAAGACGGGGCTCAAGGCATCAGCCCATTGCGCGAACACCGCAACATCGCTATCCGGAACTCCGAGAAGACGGCAAGTCAACCGCGCGGCCACTGTCGCGCCGGCGGGAGCCAGATCCCCGCGCTGCCCGGCCGACGTGATCGCAGCAACCGCCATCCCGGTGGCGGATTTCTGCAGCGCGGCAACAGCACGCGGCGTGAAGGCACGCGAGACAAGCGCTCGCATTCGCCGGTGATAATCGCCCTCAGTGGTGAACATCAACCGACCGTACCAATCACGCAATGGGCCGGTGGTAATACCCATCATGTCGAACAGTGTCAATCCGATCCCGTTCAGCCGCTGATCGTGCACCAGCCGTTCGACGTCGCGCTGTCGCAGCGCGACGTAAGCCCCCGTCATCTCGTCTCTGGCCAGCGGGCCGCGGCGCGCGGCCTCTCGCAGCACACCATGCAAGTCGCCGGCCAGACTTCCGGTCAGATCTACGGTTGGCAGCATGTCCATGGCCTCAATTTCCATTCTTTACCGATGCGGATACACCGAACACACAGGCCAAAGCGATGGCCGGGCTTGCGCTGGCTTTGCGTGATTAGAGTTGTCGTGCGGCTTCTTTGGCGAGTTGCACACGCGAAGACAGCCCCAGCTTCCGGTACACATGGTTGAGGTGGACTTGTACGGTGCGGGGCGAGATGAACAGCTTCTTCGCGATGTCCTTATTGGCTAGTCCGTCGCTGACAAGTTTCACAACTTCTCGCTCCGTGGGCGTCACGGCGGCCCAGCCGCTGGACGGACGCTTTCGTCCACCACGACCTCGTTGTGCATACGCGATCGCTTCCACGGTGGTCAGCGCCGCACCTTCGGCCCAAGCGTCCGTAAAATCGTTGTCTCCCAACATGTCACGCAGCACCGCTACCGATGCTTGATAGGAGGACTCGTACACCGTGAAGCGCACTTCACCGGTCCGGTCTCTTAGCGCGGCAGCCGAGCCCAGCAGTCGGGTAGCTTCCCGACCGCTGCCGTTTTCACCCAGCACGGCGCCAAGGCACTCCAAGGTGCCTGCGACACCCAACTCCGCGTCGGTCCCGGACACGCAGGCCAGTGCATCGTGGGCGTCATGCTCGGCCCGGACAAAGTCGCCTTGGGCGGCCGCGATGCGGGCTCGGACGGTCAGCGCCATGGCGGCATTCCAACCGCTGGTCGCGCGAACAGCTTCGTCGGCGTGGCGGCGGGCCGCCGCCAAATCACCATGAGCAAGCGCCACCTCCGCGCTGGGGTTGGCGTATAGCGACAGAAATTCCTGTCGTTGGCTGAGCTGCTGTCGCGCAATATCATTGGCTTCGATCGCCACTGTGAGATCGCCGGCGGCGAGGGCGGCCACCGCCAGCGCGGCATTGCTGAAGCCTTCCATAAAGCCACCGAGTTCGGTTGCTAGCTCGACGACGGCTGCGGCGGTATCACGGGCCGCGGCACTTTCGCCTCGAAATGCCAACGCCATACTGCGGCCATATCGCCCGGCGAAGCCGAAAACCGGATCCTGGCACGCGTCGGCGCCGGCGATCACTTCACCGAATTGCCAAGCGGCACCGTCAAGATCACCGGCATGCAGCAGTGCCATTCCGAGGTTCCAGCGACAGTGACGCGCAAGGAACTCGTCACCGATCGCCTCGGCGATCTCGAGGCCCTCCTGCGCGGCCGCCCGCTCTGCACCAGCGTCACCCGCGAAGAGGGCCGCAAAAGCACGGAATGGCAAGATCTGACTCAAGGACGGCAGGTCTCCCAGCGACCGGGCGAGGTCGACAGCCTCGGTGAAGGACTCCGTGGCAGCCTGCCCGCTGTAGGCCGAGACACAGCACCATGCGGTCAGTGCCTTCAGTAGTAAGGCCGGCTCACCCATCTCACGGGCGAGCGCGAGCGCCTCCGCGGGCACATCTTTGCTCCCGGGATCCACCACCGACACGGTGAGCATGATCCGATCGGTGAGCGCGCGGATCCGGGTGGCGGGGGCGATATCGATGCCTTGCGATTCGGCACCGGCCAGCGCGACATCGATCCAGGTGAGCCCCTCCTGAATCCGGCCTCGCCGACGCCAGAGCGGCTGCAAAAACGACGCAAGGGCCAGCGCGGCCTCCGGGTCGTGGTGATCGAGGGTCCAGCCGAAAGCTGCTCGCATATTGTCGATTTCGAGCTCGGCTTGGTCGGCGTTCCTCTCAAGTTCAGTGGGCGCTGCGATATCGAACTCGGCCGCAAGCGAGCTGTAGTAATCGCGGTGACGCGAGCCAATGGAATCGGCTTCGCCCGAGTCGGCTAGCCTTTCCTGGGCGTACTGCCGCACCGTCTCCAGCAGTCGGTATCGGGTACGGCGCCGATGATCCTCGGCGACCACCAGCGACTTGTCCACCAACAGGCTCAGCTGATCCAGAACCTGATGACGCTCGAGTTCGCCGGCGCCCGCGACCAGTTGGGCGGCATCGAGATTGAATCCGCCCATGAACACTGCCAGCCGCCGAAACAGCACTTGCTCCGGCTGGGTCAGCAGTGCGTGCGACCAATCCACAGAGGCGCGCAAGGTCTGCTGGCGCCGCACGGCGGTGCGTGCCCCGCCCGTCAAGAGACGGAAGCGGTCATGCAGACCGTCGAGGATTTCGGCCAGCGACATCGCTCGCACCCGGGCCGCGGCCAGCTCGATCGCCAAGGCAATTCCATCGAGGCGCCGGCAGATCTCAACCACGTCCGCGACGTTGTCGTCATTGATGCGAAAGTCCGGTCTGGCCAGCGCCGCACGGTCGGCGCACAACTCTTGGGCCTCGTCAGCGATCTGCAGCGACGGCACCCGGGAGATGACCTCACCGGTGACGCCGAGGGGTTCACGACTGGTGGCAAGCAATGTCAGTCTGGGACAGGCGGGCAGCAGGGCGTCGACGAGCGCCGCACACGCATCGAGCAGATGTTCACAATTGTCCAGCACGATCAACATGTGCCGACTGCCCACCGAACCAGCTAGGTGGTCAATCCCGGCGCGGCCGGGCTGGTCGGCTAGACCAAGCACCCGGACTACGGTCGCGGCGACAATGTCGGCGGCGCTGATAGGAGCGAAATCGACATACCACACCCCGTCACAGAACTCAGCCGCCAGCTCAGCCGAAAGCTTTTGCGCCAGACGTGTTTTACCGATCCCTCCAGCTCCGGTAAGCGTGATGATCCGGCTGCTCGCCAGCAGCTGCCGGACATCGCTGAGTTCCTGGGAACGTCCCACAAAACTTGTCTGCTGCACTGGAAGACCATGGACCACATCGGCATTCGTTGTGCGCAGCGGCGGGAACTCGTTGGGCAGGTCGGGATGGCACAGTTGCACCACCCGTTCGGGCCGAGGCAGATCGCGCAAATGGTGTCTGCCGAGATCGGTCAGCCACGCATCAGCGGGAAGATGGTCGACAACCAGGTCTGCCGTGGTGCCGGAGAGCACAGTCTGACCGCCATGCGCCAGATCACGCACGCGTGCCGCCCGGTTGATGGTGGGTCCGACGTAGTTGGCGTCACCGCGCAGTTGCGCCTCGCCGGTATGAACGCCGATGCGCAGCCGGATAGGCGCCAGTGGCGCAATCTGCAGTGTTAACGCACACGCGACAGCGTCACTGGCCCTGGCGAACGCCACCACGAAGCTGTCGCCCTCGCCCTGTTCGACCGGGCGAACACCACGATGCGCCGCAACCGCTTCGGACAGTGCTCGGTCGAGGGCGCCTATCGCAGCTGCCATTTCGCCTCGGGTCAAATCCCACAGCCGGGTCGACGCCTCCACGTCTGCCAGCAGCAGCGTTACTGTTCCGGTCGGGACCAACTCCCCCACCTCAAGATTGAAGCATTCTGATAGCGAGTCGCACACTCGCCCATCGGCACCTCTCATACTCGACATGCTCATCGCCAGTCGCAAAGGGAACATCAGCCAAATCGCCTATATTCCCAGGCCCGGGGCTAGGACCTAGATGTAGTAGGACAAGGTCTGGCCCCCGCGACCTTGACACCAGGGACGACGTCGCGCTTGCGTTTTGCGGACCAACTCGTGCGCATTCTGTCCATGCGTTGGGCCACATTCCCGAGTTAACGTCACCATCGAATCATTGCGGTCACGTCCCGCCAATCGAGGAGGTCTTTCAGATGCAAAACACAGGTGCCGGATCGCTGAGTGCAGGCGGACTCAATTGGGATAGCTTGCCGCTGCGGCTATTTGCCGGGGGAAATGCCAAGTTCTGGGATCCTGCCGACATCGACTTTTCCCGTGACCGCGCGGACTGGGAGCAGCTTACCGACGGCGAACGCGACCTGGCGACCCGATTGTGCGCTCAGTTCATCGCGGGGGAAGAGGCGGTGACTGAAGATATTCAGCCGTTCATCGCGGCCATGCGGGCTGAAGGCCGGCTGGGCGACGAGATGTATTTGACGCAGTTCGCTTTCGAAGAAGCCAAGCACACCGCGGTGTTTCGCATGTGGCTCGACGCCGTCGGCATGACCGACGATCTGCACGGCTACCTCGAACCCCTGTCGGCATACCGGCAGATATTTTACGACGAGCTGCCAAACTGCTTGGGCGCGTTGATGACCGATCCCTCACCGGCAGCCCAGGTCCGGGTATCCGTGACCTACAACCACGTGGTCGAGGGCATGATGGCGCTGACTGGCTACCACTCCTGGCACAAAATCTGTAGTGGCCGCAACATTCTGCCCGGCATGCGGGAGTTGGTCGGGCGCATCGGCGACGACGAGCGGCGACACATGGCGTGGGGCACCTTCACCTGCCGGCGCCAGGTCGCCGCCGATGACGCCAATTGGGACGTCTTCGAAACGCGGATGAACGAGCTCATCCCGCTGGTGCTGCAAGCCACCGAGCAAAGCTATTCGATGTATACCGACCCGATCCCGTTCGGCCTGAGCATGGACGAGTCACGACAGTATGCCTCCGACAAGGGGATGCGACGGTTCGGCACCATCTCCAGCGCCCGCGGACGACCGCTCGGCGAGATCGACGTCGACTACTCGCCGGTACAGCTCGAGGACACCTTCGCCGCGGAGGACGAGAGAGCCCTGGCGGCCACGGGATAACCGCTGAGCCTTACTTCTGGTAGGACAGGGCTCCCGTTCCGGCGAGCTTGCCACCCTCGACAATCAGGTATTCCTGGCGGATCGGCTGGTCGGCAAACCACCTCTCCAGGATCTCCCTGGTGCCGGCGGCGTAACGGGCCTGGGCGGACAGGGTGGTCCCCGAAACATGGGGTGTCATCGCGTTGTTCGGCATGGTCCGCCACGGGTGGTCGACTGGCGGCGGTTGCGGGAACCAGACGTCGCCGGCATAGCCGGCGAGCTGGCCACTGCGCAGCGCGGCCGCGATGGCCTCGGGAACGGTTTCTTCGCCGCGGGCGGTATTGACGATGTAGGAGCCGCGTCGCATCGTGCCCAGCAACCGCTCGTTGAACATCTGACGCGTCGCGTCATACAGCGGCGAGTGCACCGACACCACATCGACCGAGCGCACCAGCGACTCGACTCCCGCGTGGTAGGTGACATTGAGGGTCTTCTCGACCTCGGGCGCGAGCCGTCGCGTGTCGGTGTAATGCAGGTTGACGTCGAACGGCGCCAGCCGGCTCAGCACCGCGCGCCCGATCCGGCCTGCGGCGATCACACCGACATCCATGCCCTCCAGGTCGTAGGCACGCTCGACACAGTCGGCGATGTTCCAGCCGCCTTCGGCCGCCCACCGATGCGACGGCACGAAGTTGCGCACCAGCGTCAGGATCTGCATCACCGCGTGCTCGGCGACACTGATGCTGTTGCTGTAGGTCACCTCGGCGACGGTGATGTCGCGTTCTTTCGCCGCGTCCAGATCCACATGGTCCGACCCGATGCCCGCAGTGAGTGCCAGCTTGAGTTTAGGCGCCTTCGCAATACGCTCCTTGGTCAGGTATGCCGGCCAAAATGGCTGGGAGATAACGATGTCGGCGTCGGGCAGCTCGCGTTCGAACTCCGAGTCCGGCCCTTCCTTGTCCGACGTCACCACCAACTCGTGACCTGCGTCTTCGAAGAACTTACGCAACCCGAGCGCACCCGAGACACATCCGAGTAGCTCACCGGGGGTGAAGTCGACGTTCGACGGAGTCGGCACGGTGCTGCCATCGGGGTAACTGCGGATCGTCGGGATGCTGTCGCGGGCATACGAGGGCGGGTACTTGTTGACGGGGTCCGGGTAGAGCACCATCACACACTTGGCCATCGGTTTCTCCTCGCTGAGCACTTCGGTGGTTGATGTGTCCCAGCTTTCGCCGATGTCACCGAAGGTGTCCAAGACGTGGTTCCGACCGGCCGATAGGTCTGGCCTATCAAACTCAAAGCCGGCCGAACACCTCACCGATGGCCGCGTCGCGTGCGATCTCTATCAGCGCGCGGGTCACCACCGAGCCGGGTTCTGCGGCGCTGGTGACAAGCACCATCGGGGCGGTGACCACCGGATCGTGCAGCCGCAGCACACAAGCCCCCGCCGGGACACCAAGGGCGCGGATCCAGGTGTGCGGCACAATGCTCGCCCAACGCCCGGTACCGACATGCGCGAATAGAGTGGCAACGGAATCTGTTTCGAGTTGCGGAGCCACCGCAAGTCCCTGAGTGGCCAGCGCGTCGTCGATCACCCGGCGGCCGCGCATCCCGACGGTGAGCAGACACAGCGGCAGCGCCAGAGCATCCGACCAACTGATGGAATCGGTCTTGCCGGGCAACAGGTCGCCGCCCACGATCAGCACCTGATGCTCCTGATACAGCGGGGTGACCAACAGTTCGCCGGTGTCGTGACGGTCCGGGTACAGAATCCCCGCGTCCAATTCGAACCGCTGGATTCGTTCGATGATCCCGGCCGAGCGCAGATTGGTCTCCAGCTGTACCCGCACCAGCGGGTGCGCAGCGCAAAACGAATCTGTCAGCAGCGCAACGGTAGTGGCGGCGTTGGGGACCACCCCCAAGCGCAGCTCGCCGACGAGGCCGGTCTGCAATGCCGTGACTTCCAGCTTGAGGGCGTCGCAGTCGGCCAGGATCCGCCGCGCCCAGTGCACCAGCCGTTCGCCCTCGGGCGTCAGACCTTCGAATTTCTGGCCGCGCCGGACCAACGGGACCTTCAGCTCGTGTTCGAGCTTGCGGATTGCTTCCGACAACGCCGGCTGGGATACATGACAGGCATCCGCCGCGTGCGCGAAATGCCGCTCCCGGGCCAGCGCGACGAAGTACTCCAGCTGACGAAACAGCATGAAAGCTAAAGCGTTTCGTCCAGCTCACCGAGCCGGCCGGTGAGCCGCAGATTCTCGGAGTAGTCCACCGGGCAACAGATCAGCGAGACCCCGTCGTCGTCGAGCGCGGCCCGCAGCGTCGGCAGCAGCTCCTCGGCATGAGAGATCCGATAACCCTTGGCGCCAAAGCTCTCCGCGTACTTCACGATGTCGGGGTTGCCGAACTTCACGTAGTAGTGATTCCCGAGCTCGAGGTCCATCTTCCATTCGATCAGGCCGTAACCGCCATCGTCCCAGATCAACACGACCAGCGGGATCTCCTCCCGGACGGCGGTCTCGATTTCCTGCGAGTTCATCAGGAACGCGCCGTCGCCCACCACCGCGAGCACCTTCGACTCGGGCCGTGCCAGCTTGACGCCGAGCGCACCCGGCAGCGCGAAACTCATCGTGGACAAGCCATTGGAGACCAGGCAGGTGTTGCGTTCGTAAGTCGGGTAGAGCCGTGCCATCCACATCTTGGTCGCGCCGGTGTCTACCAGCACGACATCGCTGCGCCCCAGCGCGGCCCGAATATCGGCGACGATCCGCTGTGGCGCCAGCGGATATCGCGAATCCTGTTGCCCCCGAGCGAATTCCTCAGCAAGCAAACCGGCGCCCGGTACTTCGTCGGTATGGTTGATGCGGTGACCGGCCAGTGCGTCGGTCACCGCATTGAGTGAGTCGCTGATGTCGCCAATGATCCCGACGCCGACCGGGTAGTGCATGTCGACCTCGGCCGGGAAACGGTGAATGTGGATGATCTTCTTGTCGGCTTGTGGGTTGATCCGGACGGGGTCGAATTCCTGAAGTTCGTATCCGACCGCGATGACAACATCGGCGTGGTCGAACCCGAAGTTGACGTAGTCGTGTCGCATGAACCCGATGGTCCCGATGCTGTTGGGGTGATCGTCGGGCATGACGCCCTTGCCGTGGAAGGTGTTGGCGACCTGGATGCCGAATTCCTCGGAGAACCGGATCAGTGCCTCGGTGGCGTCGGCGCGGGCGGCGCCGTGCCCGGCCAGCAGCACCGGGCGCTTGGCGTTACGCAGGATGTCGACCGCGCGGGCCACCTGACCGGCCGCCGGCGCCTCGGCGTGGACTACGTTACGGGGCAACGGGCTCAGGTCGTAGTCGGTCTGATCGGCATCGATGTGCTCGGGCACGGCCAGATACACCGCGGCCGGGCGCTCTGCCTCGGCGACCTTGAACGCCTTGCGGAACATCTCCGGAATGGCGCGCGCGGTGGGCACGCCGTCGGCCCACCGGGTGATCGGGGCGAACATCGAGACCAGGTCGACGTATTGGTGCGACTCTTTGTACTCGCGATCCTCGCCGACCTGCGCGGAGATCGCGACCAGCGGCGTGCTGTTGGTGGTGGCATCGGCGACCCCGAGCTGCATGTTGATCGCACCCGGTCCCAAGGTCGCCGAGACGACCGCGGCCCGGCCGGTGACGCGTCCATACATCTCGGCCATGAATGCCGCGGCCTGCTCGTGGCGGGTCAGCACAAAGCGGATCCGCGAGGACGCCAGCGCCTGCACGAACCGGATGTTCTCCTCACCGGGCAGCCCGAAGACCACGGAAACGCCCTCATTTTCCAGGCACTGGACCATCAGCCGTGCGGCTGTACTCATCCGCCACCTCCCTACTGGAACGATAGTGGCAGGCTGTGAGTTGGACGTTTTATCAACCCACCGCGAGCAGAGGAAGTCAGCGTGTCGATCGCGACCATAAACCCGGCCACCGGCGAGACAGTCAAAACCTTCACCCCGGCAACCGACGCGGAAGTCGATGCCGCGATCGCGCGTGCGCATGCACGGTTCCTCGACTACCGGCACAACACCACCTTCGCCCAGCGCGCGCAGTGGGCCAACGCCACCGCCGACCTGCTGGAAAAAGAGGCCGACGAGGTCGCGGCGATGATGACGCTGGAAATGGGCAAGACGTTGCGCTCGGCCAAGGCCGAAGCACTCAAGTGCGCCAAGGGTTTTCGCTACTACGCCGAGAACGCCGAGCGGCTGTTGGCCGACGAGCCGGCGGACGCCAGCAAGGTAGGCGCGAAAAAGGCCTACATCCGGTACCAGCCGCTCGGCGTGGTGCTGGCGGTGATGCCGTGGAACTTCCCGCTCTGGCAGGCGGTGCGGTTCGCCGCGCCCGCGTTGATGGCCGGCAACGTCGGGCTGCTCAAGCACGCCTCAAATGTGCCGCAGTCGGCGCTCTACCTGTCTGACGTCATCGCCCGCGGCGGTTTCCCGGCGGACTGCTTCCAGACGCTGCTCATTTCGTCGGGCGCGGTCGAGGGTATTTTGCGCGACCCACGGGTGGTGGCGGCCACCCTGACCGGCAGCGAGCCGGCCGGCCAGTCCGTCGCGGCGATCTGCGGCGACGAGATCAAGCCCACCGTGCTCGAGCTCGGCGGCAGTGACCCGTTCATCGTGATGCCGTCGGTGGACCTCGACGAGGCCGTCAAGACCGCGGTCACCGGCCGCACCCAGAACAACGGCCAGTCCTGTATCGCCGCCAAGCGGTTCATCGTGCACACCGACATCTACGACGCGTTCGTCGACAAGTTCATCGAGAGCATGCAGGCGCTGAAAGTCGGCGACCCCACCGACCCGGACACCGACGTGGGCCCGCTGGCCACCGAGTCGGGCCGCGACGAGATCGCCAAGCAGGTCGACGACGCCGCCGCGGCCGGCGCCAAAATCCGTTGCGGTGGAAAGACTCCCGACCGGCCGGGATGGTTCTACCCGCCGACAGTGGTCACCGACATCACCAAGGACATGGCGCTCTACACCGAAGAGATCTTCGGTCCGGTCGCATCGATGTACCGCGCCGAGGGCATCGACGAGGCCATCGAGATCGCCAACGCCACCACCTTCGGGCTGGGGTCCAACGCCTGGACCAACAACGAGGCCGAGCAGCAGCGCTTCATCGACGAGATCGAGGCGGGCCAGGTCTTCATCAACGGGATGACGGTGTCCTACCCCGAGTTGGGCTTCGGCGGCGTCAAGCGGTCCGGCTACGGCCGCGAGTTGGCCGCTCTGGGCATTCGGGAGTTCTGCAACGCCAAGACGGTCTGGGTGGGCTAGCCGCTTAGACGCTTGCCAGCGCCCGCTCGTCCTCCTCGGCGAAGGTGTCTTCGAGCTGTAGCGGCGAGTAGTCGAGGTCGATCTCGCCGAGCGGGCGGCCGCGCGCGCTGGAGATGGTGCCGAACCGCCGCATGCCCTTGTCGGAGGCGTACTGCATGAACTCGTCGACCGACAGACCAAAGGGCATCGGGTCGTACAGGGCGAAGCCCTCTTCGATCAGGCGCAGCCCGAGCGGCATCAGCTCGTTCATCCGCGCCTCGAAGACACCCCAGTTGGCGTCGTCGGCGGCGACGTGGCGCCGGCAGGTGAAGGTTCCCCACGCCATGTGGCGTCGCTCGTCGTCACCGATGCGCCGCACCAGCTCCTGCATGCCCGGCAGGATGCCGCGCTCCACACAAATCTTGTGCCAACCGAAGTAGCCGGTCAGCGCCAGCATGCCTTCGACCATGTGGTTGTAAGTGACCGACGCCCGCACCTGGGCGGCCGGTGACGGGTCGATTGTCAACGCGCTGAGGCACGCCGGCAGCTCTTCGTAGAAGATCGTGCGGTAGGTCGGGACGTCGTCGAGAAAATAGTGCAGGTCCTCGGTGATGCCGACCGCGTCAAGCCACATCCGGAAGACCTGGACATGCTTGGCTTCCTCGAAGGCGAACTGCGTCAGGTACATCTCGTCGCCGAGCCGGCCTTCGGCGCGCATCGCGGCCATGAACGGCTGGATGTCCTGGGTCACCGATTCCTCGCCGGCGATGAATTCGGCGCACAACCGGGTCGCGTAGCTGCGTTCGTCGTCGTTGAGGCGTTCCCAGTCCTCCCGATCGCGGGAGAAGTCGATGTCGGCTGGATTCCAGAACTTTGCATTGCCGCCTGCAAACAGCTTGAGCGGCAAGCTATCCCAGTTGAGTCCGCCTTGGGACATTGAGGCAATTCGGGTTCGGTTCATGTGACCTCCTCAGATCGCAATGGGGCTGGGGTATCGGAGGCATTCGGTGCCGCGAACGCGGCGGCCAGCACCGCGATGAGCCGGCGCACGGCCAGCGCCGGCTGCTCGGGGCTGGGCTCGTCGAGCCCGAGGACGGGGTCCAGACCCCGCATGTAGGGAGCCAGCGCCAGGTGCGGAAAAATCAGCAGCAGCAGCGACAGCATCGCGTCGATATCAGCCTCGCGGCCGAAATCGCCCCGCGCCTGTGCGTCGCGCACCAGCGGCCGCAGCACTTCCAGGTAGTGGCGGTGGATGACGGACCGCACGCTGATGCGGGCGTCGGTATCGACCTCCAAGGTCGCCGCGGCGTGCAGCGCACGCTCGTGCGGGTGATCGGCGAAGTAGGCGACCCACGCGTCGAGCCAGTCGGTCAGAAACTCGAAGAACGGCCGGCTCGGGTCGAGTTCGCGGATGCGGTCCTCCATGTAGCCGCGCACCCGCTGGCTGGCGATGTCGGCGATGAACGCATACAGGTCGCGTTTGTCCGCGAAGTATTGGAAGAGGCTGCCTTTCGCGACGCCGGCCCGCCGCGCAATGACGTTCAGGCTGCCACCAGAAAATCCGTGCGCCCCGAATTCGGCCTCGGCGGCCTCGATGATCGCGGCGCGACGAGCGGGGTCGACGCGCGCCCAGGTAACCGTTGGCATGGTTCACCTCAATTCAATGACCACTGGTCATCATAACGTGAGCCGCGTCACAGTCAAGGGTCTTGGCGGGAGCCTCCGTACCTGCGCCCAGCCGGAGTGTTCGGTCGGACCGGACGTTCGACGATGACGAGCTATGCAGGCCGAATAACAGGTGAAGAACGCAGCTGCTAGCTAATATTTGCTGGTGCTCGACCACTGGCCCATCGTCGGCAGACGTCAGGAGATCGACGAGGTCGGCCGGCTGTTCGCCACCACCGATGGCCCGCGAGGAGTCGCGTTGGCGGGCAAAGCCAGGGTCGGCAAGTCGCGGTTGGCCCGCGAGGCGGTGCGGGCGGCCGCCGATGCCGGGTGGACGGTCCGCGGCACGGCCGCAACGGTGACCAGTCGCCCAATTCCGTTGGCCGCCTTCGCCGCATGGACCGACGACGCGGAGGGCGCGCCCCACGCACTGGCGCGCCGGGTCGTCGATGCGCTGACCGCCGACACCCAACCAGACCGTCTGCTGGTCTTCGTCGACGATGCACATCTGCTCGACGATCTGTCGGCCCCTGGTACTGCATCAACTCGCGCAGTTGCGGGCCGCGACGGTGGTCGTCACGATTCGGACGGGCGAGCCGGCCCCCGCCGCGGTGACGGCGCTCTGGAAAGACGGCCTGGTATCCCGGCGCGAGATCGACCCGTTGACCCGCGCTCAGACCGACGAACTGTTGCTGGCGGTGTCCGGGTGCGCACCGGATCAGCAGTGCGGGGACGAGCTGTGGCGTCTGACCCGCGGAAATGTGTTGTTCCTGCGGCAGCTAGTGGAGCAAGAGTTCCACGCGGGACGCATGACGAACGACGACGGCGCACTGCGCTGGCTGGGTAGCCCGGGCCTGTCGGGATCGCTGGCGGAGCTGGTGGACGCACAGATCGGCGCCATTCCCGACGATGTCCGCGACGTCGTCGATCTGGTGGCTATCTCCGAACCGGTCGACTGGCAGTGCCTGAGACTGGTCGCCGGGCAGGAGGCCATCGAGGAGGCCGAGCAGCGCGAATTGATCCGGTTGTCCGCCAAGGAGGTGTACATCGGCCACCCCATGTTTGCCGAGGTGCGCCTGAATCGCTGCGGCTCCTCGCGGCTGCGGCGCCTTCGCGGCCAGGTCGCGACCGCGATGAAAGATGGTGGGGGCGCGGCGGAGGTGATGAAGCGGGGGCTGCTCTGGCTGGAGTCGGACCTTCCGCCCGAGCCGGACGTGCTGCTCGCGGCCGCCACGGCGGCGAGTTCGCTATTGGACTTCGAGACCGCGGAGCGGCTCTTCACTGCCGCCGCCGCAACCGGTATCGGCGCACAGGCGCGAATACCGCTCGCCTACTCCCTTTTCATGAGGGATAAGGGAGAGCTTGCGCTGGAAGTTCTCGAGGGCGTGGAGGTCGACGAAGCAACGGAATCCGCCTTCATCAACGACGTAGTGATGCGTGCGTCAAATCTGTTGTGGGGCATGCGATCTCCGGAGCGGTCCTGGCGGCTCATCGACGACGCGCTCAAGGCCTCGCATGGTGCGCGCCGCTACCAAGCATGGCCCATGGCGAACTCGGTCAACCCGATCAGGCCGTGGCAAAGGCCATCGACGGCGTCGAGGCACTCGCGCTGAGTGAGCAGGGCAATTTCCTTCGTCAGACGTTGACCGAATTTCACACCTTCGGCTTGGTGGCGGCGGGACGCATCGCCGAGGCCGTCGAGGTGGCCAAACGTCACCGCCGCGCGCACCGCGAAGAGCCGGCGGACGTACGAGCGGTGGTAGCGGAGATCGACGGCATGGTGATGTTGGCCGCCGGCGACCTCTCCGCGGCGCTGCGGCACCTGCCGGACAAGGTCGAGGCCGAAATGACGAACAGTTTCCACGTGGTGAACAGCTTTTACCGCTTCCATCTGCTGCGCGCGCAGGCGCTGGCGCGATCCGGCGACAGCGCCGGGGCGGAGCGCGCGCTGCACACCGCGCGGACACACCGGCATCCCGCCTACGTCTACCTCACGTCGACCGAACTACTGACCGAGGCATGGTTGGCCGCATCCCAGCAACGACTGACCGAAGCGCGCCAACTGGCGCGAAAGGCGGCGGAGTTCGCGCGTAGCCACGACCAACTCGCGCGCGAGGTGTGGTGCCTGCAGACCGCGGTGCAATTCGACGACACCGATGGGGCCGAGCGACTCACGGAGCTTTCGACGCTCGTCGAAGGCCCGCGCGTTGCAGTCGCGGCGCGCTACGCGGCGGCGCTGGCAGCCGACGACGCGGGCGAACTCGACCGGGTATCAACCGAATTCGAGGCAATGGGCGACCTGCTGGCCGGCGCCGACGCCGCGGGCCAAGCCGCTACGGCACACCGGCGCGCGGGCCTCGCCGGCAGTGCGATGACCGCGGCGGCACGTGCACACCGGCTGGCGGCACGGTGTCACGGCGCGACCAGCCCCGCCATCGAGGCTGCTTCCTACGCGCCGCCGTTCACCAACCGGGAACGCGAGATCGCAGTGCTGGTTGCCCGGGGCCTATCGAACCGCGAGATCGCCGAAGCGGTGTCACTGTCCGTGCGGACCGTCGAGAGCCACATCTATCGGGCGTGCAGCAAGGCCGGGGTGACCGGCCGCGCTGGTCTGGCCAGTGTCATCGGCGGAGCATCGTTACTTCGCAGCAACGGACGGTGATTGCAGTAGTCGTTTGCTGAAGCGGCAGAAAATTGCAGTAGTCGCTCCCGGATAGCGCTGTCGTCGTTTCGGCACAACATGTCTTGTGGATTTCGGGTTGCTGCCCCCGGAGGTCAACTCGGCCCGGATGTATACCGGCCCCGGGTCGGGACCGCTGCTGGCGGCCGGGGCGGCTTGGGATGAGATAGCCGCCGAGCTGGAATCGGCGGCGGCGGGGTACTCCTCGCAAATCGCCGACCTGACCGGCCTGTCCTGGTTCGGGCCGTCGTCGCTGGCCATGTCGGGCGCGGCCGCGACCTATGTGGGGTGGTTGCAGGCCGCGGCGGCCCAAGCCGGGGTGACGGCCACCCAGGCCTACGCCGCAGTCGCGGCGTATGGGGCGGCGTTCGCGATGACGGTGCCCCCGCCGGTGATCGCGGCCAACCGCACGCTGTTAATGGCGTTGATCGCGACGAACTTCTTCGGGCAAAACGGCCCGGCCATCGCGGCCTGCGAAGCCCAATACGCGCAGATGTGGGTCCAAGACGCCGCCGCCATGTACACCTACGCCGCCGACGCCTCCACCATGACCTTGTTTGACGAACCACCGCAAATCACCAACCCGTCAGGCCAAGACGACCAAGCCCGCTCGCTGGCCCAAACCACCGCCAACACCACCACCGCGCGCACCCAATCCCTGACCCAGATGACCCAAAGCCTCGCCACGCAGCAGGCCAACCTCATCGACCCGCCCCTGCCCCCCGGCAGCACTGCCAACATCGCACCCGGCGGCGCCACCATCGACCCCGGCGTCACCTTCACCGCCACCACCGGGAACCCCATCAACTTCACAATCCCGCCGGGGAATTCCCCCCAGTTCCAGATCAGCACCATCACCATTACGGGCCCAGGGGGGCAATCTACGCTGGGTCCTTTCACTCAAATTAGTTTCTCTCCGGGAAACTATGTCCTCGATGCCGGCACCATGACCCAAATCGGAGGCCCCGCGGCGACCGTCACCATCCCCGGTGGGTCCGTCACCGCCGGCAGCGCCGGCGCCGAAATCACCATCAACGCCAGCACCGGCCTAGTCACGGCCATTAATAGCGGCACCGTCGTCGCCGGGCCGACCTTCGTCCCCGTCGCCCCGGTCGTCTCGAGCTCATCGAGCGCGTTGGCCGCTGCCCCCGCGGCCACGGCAACCAGCGCGCCCGGCCTGGCGGGAACCGCCGCAATCCAGCCCCAGCTCAACGTCGACGCACTTTTGGACGCTCTCTCGGCCGCCGCCGACTAGCTCGCTCGAGTGTGCGTCCAGCCGCACAGTGGGTCTCGAGTGTGCGTCCAGCCGCACACTCGACGGTTAGGAGCAAGAAGCTACGGCCGCATCTGGTAGGCGCCGTTGAGCGGCAGGACGTGTTCCTTCCAGACCTGGTCGTAGCGCGACTGGTCGAACACCGGGCGACGGATCATCCGCATCGCGAAGCGGGCCTGCGCGTCGGTCGTGGCGCGTTTGTCTCCCAATTCGACGGCGTAGCCATTGAAGTCGCGCACCAGCACGGCGAAGATCTCGTCGATCAGCGCCTCGTCCACCCCGGACAGCGGCGCCTCCTCCAGAATCAGCTGGGCGTAGGGCACCGTCGCGAACAGCTGCCCGACCCCGAACGCAAAGTCAATGTCCTGCTGCTGCACCGCATCTGGGGTAGCACTGGCCAGCATCTCGGCCAGCACGTCGATCTGCTCGCGCAGCAGGGCGACGTTGGGCAGATGCGCGTAGCTCTCGAACGGCGCGCGCCAGTCGTGGAAGCGGACCTTGCCCAATCCGCCGGTCGGCCCCTGGTTGAACAGGAATGAGTCGTCGACGGCTTCGTCGCGACGCCCGATCAGCGGCAGCTCGCTGTTCGGCGCGAACAGGTAGTTGGGCATGAACTTGGCCAGCAGGCCGATGTTGATGTGGACGGTGCCCTCCAGCCTTGGCAGCAGGCCGATCTCGCGGGCCATGGCCTCGAAGATGGTGTCCTTCTCCACGCCCTTGGCGGCGATCACATCCCACAAGGCCGTGATCACGCGCTCGCCCTCGCTGGTGATCTTCGCCTTGGTCAGCGGGCTGTAAAGCAGGTAGCGACGGTCGTCGGCCGACGCGCTGCGCATGTAGTCGCTGGCGCGGGTCGCGACCATCTTCATCGCGACGAGTCGCGTGTAGGCATCGGTGAGTAGGCGGCGCACGTGGGTGAAGTCGGTGACGACGGTGCCGTACAGGTAGCGGTTGGAGGCGTGAGTGATCGCCTCGTACATGGCGTGCGTGCACATGCCCACCGCGCCCCAGCCGAGGTTGTACTTGCACACGTTGACGGTGTTGAGCGCGGCGTGAAACGCCCCGGGGCCGCGGTGCAGCAGGTCGGCCTCGGTCACCGGGTAGTCGCGCAGGCCATAGTTGGCGACATAGTTCTGCGAGTTGACGACGTTCTTGATCAGCTCGTAGCGGTCGTGCTGGGAGTCGGCGACGAAGAAGACGTATTCGTCTGTGTCGGCGATCTTGCCGAACGTCGACACCATTCGCGCCGCGTTGGCATTGCCGATGTAGTACTTCTCGCCGTTGGCGATCCAGCCGCCGTCCTTGGGCGTCAAGATCATGTCGGTCTGGTAGACGTCGGCGCCGTGGGTCTGCTCGGACAGGCCGAAGCCGAACACCTCGCCGGCGTCCAGCTGCGCGGCGGCCTTACGCTTGGCGTCCTCGTTGTCGCTCATCCAGATCGGGCCCAGGCCAAGCGCAGTGACCTGGAACGGGTACCAGTAGTTGAGCCCGTAGAAGCCGACGATCTCGGCGAACTCGCTGATCCGGTAGGTGTCCCAGCGGCAGTCGTCCGAGGACCCGTACTGCGACGGCGTGAGCAGGGAAGCGAAGATGCGTTCCTGCCCGATGTGGTTCAAGAAGTCGGAGTACCAGACCCGCGCATGGTCGTCAGCCTTCAGCCGGGCCTTGCCCCGGGACTCGAAGAAGTCCACGGTGGCGGCCATGATCTCGCCCGAGCGACGGTCGGGGTAGCGGCGTTGCAGATGGTTAGGATTGAGCAACATGACATGACTCCCGGTGCGGTCAAACGGGTGAGCGAAACGGACGCGGCCGACGGTACGCCAATAACCGGCGATCTGGGCCTCATCATATGGTTGCCAGCGAAAATCCGAATTGTCCCCGCAATTGCCTCTGTTAAATGACCGCCGGGCGGGCCTAGCATCAGCGAGGTGTCCGAACTAAATACTGCGCGTGGATCCATCGATACCGCCGATCTCGGCGTGACGCTCATGCACGAGCACGTGTTCATCATGACTACCGAGATCGCCCAGAACTATCCGGAAGCCTGGGGCGACGAGGAAAAACGGGTCGCCGACGCCGTCGAACGGCTCAACGAGCTCAAGTCTCGTGGTGTGGACACCATCGTCGACCTCACCGTCATAGGACTGGGCCGCTACATCCCACGAATCGCCCGCGTCGCGGCGGCCACCGAGCTGAATATCGTTGTGGCAACTGGGTTTTACACGTACAACGATCTGCCACTACGGTTCCATTACGAGGGCCCGGGCGGGTTGCTGGGTGGCCCGGAGATCATGACCGACATGTTCGTCCGCGACATCGAGGAGGGCATCGCCGACACCGGAATTAAGGCCGGAATCCTCAAATGCGCGACCGACGAACCCGGCGTCACCCCCGGCGTCGAGCGAGTGCTGCGCGCCGTCGCGCAGGCGCACAAACGGACCGGGGTGCCGATCTCCACGCACACTCACGCCGGGCTGCGCCGCGGGCTGGAACAGCAACGCATCTTCGAAGAGGAGGGCGTCGACCTAAGCCGGGTAATCATCGGACATTCCGGCGACAGCACCGACATCGGATATCTCGAGGAACTCATCGCACCCGGATCCTTTATCGGAATGGACCGGTTCGGCATCGACGCCTACCTGCCGTTCGAGGACCGGGTGAACACGGTTGCTCAGATGTGCGAACGCGGGCACGCCGACAAGATGGTGCTCTCGCACGACGCCAACTGCTATTTCGACGCGCTGCCCGAAGAGCTGGTGCCGCAGATGATGCCGAACTGGAACTACCTGCACATCCACAACGACGTGATCCCTGCGCTGAAAGAGCGCGGCGTCACCGACGAGCAACTGCACACCATGCTGGCGGACAATCCGCGGCGCATCTTCGAGCGGACGGGCGCTTACTAGATGACCCAGAGTGAACCGATCCCGCCGATCGGTACGCAGATCTCGGCGCTGGCCGAGCTCGCCCCCGACGAGCCGGCGCTCACCTGCGACGGCTTGACCATCACGCGCGCCGAGCTCGACCTCTCGACGAACCGGTTGGCCCGCGCCTACGCCGAGCGCGGCGTAGGCGTCGGCGACTACGTGACGATGGTGCTGCCCAACTCGGTCGAGTGGATTCAGGCCGCAGTGGCGTGCTGGAAGCTGGGCGCGGTGCCACAACCGCTGTCGGCACGGTTGCCGGCCGCAGAGCTCGCAGGGCTGCTGGACTTGCGTCCACCCGCTCTGCTGGTGGGTCAGGAGCACCCCGAAATACCAAGTATGCCAATCAATTTCACTCCTGACCTGACGCTGTCCGACGCCGCGTTGCCCGAAGCGGTTTCGCCGGTGTGGAAGGCGATGGGATCGGGCGGCAGCACCGGGCGGCCCAAACTGATCGAGTCCGGCGGCGACAGCCGGATACCGGCAGCCATCGGCTATCCGCTCGGCGCCCAAGAGGGCGACACCACGTTGGTGCCGGTGCCGTTGAGCCACAACACCGGCTTCACCGCGGCGACGATGGCGTTGCTGATGCGCCAGCATCTGGTGCTGATGAGCCGATTCGACCCGCACGAATTCCTGCGACTGATCAGCGACCATCGCGTGACGTTCCTGACGGCGGTGCCGACGATCATGCAGCGGACGCTGCCGGTCTACCAGGCCGACCCGCAGGCCTACGACCTTTCGTCGATCCGGCGGTTCTGGCATCTGGCGGCGCCGTGCCCGCCGGCCATCAAGCAGGCGTGGATCGATCTGCTGGGCCCGGAAAAAATCTGGGAACTGTACGGCGGCACCGAATTACAGGCAGTGACCTTCATCTCCGGTGACCAATGGCTGACCCACCGGGGCTCGGTGGGCGTGGTCGTCGCCGGCGAGATGAAGGTGCTTGACGACGACGGCAACGCCTGTCCGCCCGGTGTGGTGGGCGAGATCTACATGCGGCCCAGCCCGGGCAGCGCGCCCACCTATCGCTACGTCGGGGCGACTGCGAAAAGCCGGGACGGCTGGGACTCGCTGGGCGATCTCGGCTACTTCGACTCCGACGGGTTTCTGTATCTGTCGGACCGGCGGGTCGACATGTTCACCGTCGGCGGCCGCAACGTTTACCCCGCGGAGATCGAGAATGCCCTGTCGGCACATCCGGATGTGTTGTCCTGCTTAGTAGTTGGCGTCCCCGATCCCAATGCCGGCGATCTGGGGCAGGTGCCTTACGCGCTGGTGCAAACGGCCGACGACTCCACCCTGGATGCCGCGGGTGTGCAGGAGTTTCTGCGCGCCAACATCGCGGGGCACAAGGTGCCGCACACGGTCGAATTCGTCGACACCCCGCTGCGCGACGACGCCGGCAAGGCCCGGCGATCGGCGGTGCGGGCCGAGATCATGGCCCGACAGCCGGCCGCTGAAGCGGGCTGACCAGACGGCACCAAGAATCTTCCAAGTCCCCGGCACCACCATGAGGGCATGCAGATCGAGCCATTGAGTACCGAGCTGATCGAACGCTATCTGTGCTCACGCCAGTTGCGGTTTTTCCGCAGCGACGACGGCGGGGAATTCATGATGGTGCTGTCCAATTATGAGCGCGGCAAGCTGCACGTGAATCTGCGGATCAACGGACTGCGGCCCGACATTCTGGAGATCTCGGTCAGCCCGGCCAGGTACTACCACGCCAGCGAGCGCCCGCGCCTGATGGAATTGGTGAACGAGTGGAATCGCGACAACCATTGGCCCAAGGCGTTTGTGCGCGAGACCGCTGCGACCAACTACGTCAATGTGGTGGGTGAGAGTGCTTACCTGCTGACCGACGGCGTCCACCTGGCGGCGCTGGGCAACTTCATCAGGTCCACCGTCGAGTACGGGGCCGATCTGATCGACAAGATCGAGCAGGCCATCTGCCTGCCGTCCGCGGATGCCCTGGAAGAGTGGATGGACCGCACCGGCTAGGGTGCTATCGGGTCCGCCTCGGCATCAACCACCTGAGCGGTTGTCTCGCGTTTCTCCCAGCGGCGCAACGCCTCCCGGCACGGCGACTCGACCAGGGCGTAGCTCACCGCCGCGATCGCGAAGCCGAAGATCAGCGTCAGCGCTAACACCGTCGGCATGTTGCCGGTGAACGGGAACGTCCCGATTACCGGGAACACCATCGCCAGGGCGGCCAGGTGCCAGATGAACAGGCCGTAGGACCAGCGGCCCAGGGTGACCATGCCGTTGTTACCCAGTAGCCGGTGACGGGTGCCGACGCGATCCAGCACCAGCGGCGCGACCAATGCGAACGCGACCACCGCGCCCATCGAGGTCTTCACCGCGAACTGCGTCGCGGTGCCCGGAGTCAACCCCTCCGGTCCTGCCAGCGGTGAGGCGGCCACCAGAAAGGCCAGCAACGCGATGGCCGCCATCAGCACGCGCCGTCGCGCCAACCGGTGTGGCAGTCCGACCGGGCTGTGCACCCACTCGGCCAGCAACATGCCCGCGGCGAACCAGGAGAAGAAGGCCGGCGGCCAGTTCAACGGATTGCCGGATCCCGCGTGCCCCGAAAACAGCGGTAACCCACCCCACGCCCAGCTGAGCACCGCCAGCGCGGCAATGACCGGCACCCGGGCACTTACCGGAACGCGGCGGGCCAGCAACGCGAGAATCGGCAACGCCAGATAGAAGGTCACCTCCACCGAGAGGCTCCACATCTGGGTCAGGCCGCCGGTCAGGGTGAGCGGCACATAAATCTGGGTGAGCGTCAGGTTTGCCAGCCACACCGTCAGGCTGGCGTGATCCGCGTCGGGTAACAGGGTGAGGATCACGACGACCGCCACCAGATAGGCCGGCATGATGCGCACCACCCGCGAGCGCAGGTAGTGACCGGTGCGGGGCCGCGATCCCAGCTCCCGCGCCGCTGCCGCGTGACCCCGCCACAGCAGGAACCCCGACAGCGCGAAAAACACCGCTACGGCGAGGTCGAAGCGGCCGAACAGCCGGCCGTCGACACCGCTGGAGTGTCCGGTCTGAAAGGCCACATGTGTAGTGACCACACCCATGGCCGCGCAGGCGCGCATACCCTCGACGGCGGGGAGGAAGCTACGGACTCCACCCGCCTGCTGGCTATCGGTCACGATCACAGTCTGCCTGCGAAGTGTTACCTGCCGAATCGGGTACTGCTGTTAGGGTCAAACGGATTTGCCTAGCGCATTAGGGAGGGCACGGCCACGTGAACCGAGCGGTTATGTTGCGGTTCGCCGCGTGCGGAATCATCGGACTCGGGGCCGCCCTGCTGATCGCCGCGCTGCTGCTGTCGACCTACACGACCAGCAGGATTACCAAGATCCCGCTCAACATTGACACCACCCTGGTCGGCGACGGCAGCGGTACGGCGCTCGATTCGTCGTCGCTATCCACCGATCACGTCGTCGTCAACCAGAACGTGCCGCTGGTTTCCCAGCAGCAGATCAGCGTCGAGTCGCCGGCCAACGCCGACGTGGTCACGCTGCAAGTCGGCACCTCCCTTCGGCGCACCGATAAGCAAAAGGACACCGGGCTGCTGCTGGCGATCGTCGACACCGTCACGCTCAACCGCAAGACGGCGATGGCCGTCTCGGACGACACCCACACCGGTGGCGCCGTGCAGAAGCCGCGGACCTTCAACGACGAGAACCCGCCCACCTCGATCCCGGTGCGGCACGACGGCCTGTCCTACCGCTTCCCGTTCCATACCGAGAAGAAGACCTATCCGTACTTCGACCCGGTCGCGCAGAAGACCTACGACGTCAACTACGACACCCAAGAGGACGTCAATGGCCTGACGGCGTACCGCTTCACGCAGAACATCGGTTACAGCGCCGACGGCAAGCTGGTGGCGCCGGTGAAGTACCCGTCGCTATACGCCGGCGACGAAGACGGCAAGGTGACGACGTCCGCGGCGATGTGGGGCATCCAGGGTGGCGATCCCGCCGAGCAGATCACGATGACTCGTTATTACGCGGCGCAGCGGACGTTCTGGGTGGACCCGGTCTCGGGCACCATCATCAAAGAGACCGAGCACGCCAACCACTTCTTTGCCCGCGATCCGGTGAAGCCGGAGCTGACGCTGGCCGATTACAAGGTCACCTCCAACGAGGACACCGTGGAATCTCAGGTGAACGCGGCCCGCGACGAGCGTGACCGCCTCGCCTTGTGGTCGCGGGTACTGCCGATCACGTTCACCGCGGTCGGCCTGATCGCGCTGATCGGCGGCGGGCTGCTGGCATCGTTTAGCCTGCGGACCGAGAGCGCGCTGACCGACCCCGGCCTGGACCGTGGTGACGAGGAGTTCTTCGGTCGCAGCGGGCTCGAGGAACGGGTGCCCGGCGCCGAGGCCGAGACCGAGAAGCTGCCCACCCAGCGCTCCGAATCGCACGACGATCCGCCCGACGGCGATCCGCCCGAACCGGGGTCGCCCGAACCGAACCCTCCCGGCCCGCCCGACCGGGACTAGCCCGCGGTCGCGCCGACGGTGACCGCGCCGTACCGCCGGGCGGTGCTTTGGTCGCTCCCCGGATATGCGTTGGTCCTGGCGCTGCTCGTTGTTGCGCCGCTGCTGCGGCCGGGATACCTGCTACTGCGCGACGCGGTGTCCACGCCGCGCTCGTACCTGTCGGACACCGCGCTGGGGTTGACGGCTCCGCCGCGGGCGACGCCCCAGGATTTCGCGGTGGCGCTGGCCTCGCACTTCATCGACGGCGGTGTCGTCGTGAAGGTGTTGCTCGTCGCGGGGCTGTGGCTGGCGGGCTGGGGTGCGGCGCGACTCGTCGCGACCGCTCTGCCGTGCGCCGGCATGTCCGGCCAATTTGTCGCGGTCACGCTGGCGATCTGGAATCCCTATGTCGCCGAACGACTCCTGCAGGGGCATTGGAGCCTGCTGGTCGGCTACGGCTGCCTGCCCTGGGTGGCGACGTCGATGTGCAGGCTGCGCTCGGCGCAAGCCTCCGGCCTTTTCGCGTTGGCGTTCTGGATCGCGCTGGCCGGACTGACCCCGACCGGGCTGCTGCTCGCCGCGACGGTGAGCCTGGTGTGCGTGGCCGCACCGGGTGCGGGCCGGACGCGGTGGCTGTGCGCTGCGGCGACGCTGGGTGCCGCGCTGGTGGCGGCGCTGCCGTGGCTGACGGCCGCGGCGATGGGCCCGTCGTTGGCCACCCCCAAAGCGGCGAGCACCCTGGGCGTTCTCGCGTTCGCGCCGCGCGCTGAGCCCGGTCTGGGTACGTTGGTCAGCCTGGCTAGCCTCGGCGGCATCTGGAATGGCGAGGCCGTACCCAGTTCCCGGGCAACGCTTTTCGCGGTGATCTCGGCGCTGGTGTTGCTTTGCGTGGTGGTGGCCGGTTTACCGACGGTGATACGTCGCCCGGCGGTGGCGCCGCTGCTGGTGTTGGCGGCGGTGTCGGTGGTGGTGCCGGCCGCACTGGCCACCGGCCCCGGACTGCACGTGCTGAGCGTGATGGTTGACGCCGCACCCGGCTTGGGTGTGCTGCGCGACGGGCAGAAGTGGGTCGCGCTGGCGATGCCCGGATACGCACTCGCGGGAGCCGGGGCGGTGGTGACAGTGCGGCGGTGGGTGCCCGCTGGGGCAGACTTCGCCACGGCGCTGGCCGGCTGTCTCGCGCTGATTGCGGTGTTGCCCGACTTGGCGTGGGGCGCCGGCGGCAAGGTCGCGCCGGCCCACTACCCGCCGGGGTGGGCTGCCGTGGCGGCGACGATCAACGGTGCGCCCGCGCCGGTCGCGGTGTTGCCCGCGGGCTCGATGCGGCGCTTCGTGTGGTCGGGTCCGGCGCCGGTGCTGGATCCGCTGCCGCGCTGGCTGTGCGCCGACGTGCTGAGCACCGGCGACTTGGCGATCTCCGGGCTGGTCGTGCCCGGGGAAGGTGAGCGCGCCCGGTCGATCCAGCAGTTGCTGCTGTCCGGGCCTGCTCCGTCGGCGTTGGCCCCGGCCGGCGTCGGGTGGTTGGTCGTCGAATCCGACAGCGCCGGCGACATGGGTTCGGCCGCGCGCACCCTGGGCGCGCTGACACCGGTGTTCCGCGACGAGGAACTGACGCTGTACCGGATCGGCGGCAACACCCCCGCGGCGTCATCGGCCGATCGCCTAACCACGGTGATCGCACACCTGGCCTGGCTGGGGTTGCTGGTCGTCGGCGGCGGCGGCGCACTGGTCGCCGGTGTCCGGCGGCGCGGCCGCGGTTAGACGACGCCGCTGACGAACTCGCCGGCTTGCACCGCTTCCAGCACGGCGCGCATCGCGTCAGCGCTTTGCGCCCAGGAGAACTCGCCGCTGCGCGTCTGCGCCTTGGCACCGAGTTGGTCGCGCAGCACCGGATCGCACAGCAGTTGTTCGAGGCGGTCCACCAGCTCGGCGCGGTTGTCCACCAACATCCCGGTCACCCCGTCGACGATCGAGTCGGACAGCCCACCCGAGGATCGGTAGCCGATGGTGGGCACCCGGTGCTGTGCGGCCTCGACGACCGCGAGGCCCCAGCCTTCTTTGCGCGAAGGCAGCACGTGCACCCAAGCACTTTGCAACACATGGTGTTTGGTCACATCGTCGACATGGCCGTGGAAAGTGACCGCGTCGCTGATGCCGAGCCGCCGGACGTGGTCGACCAGGCGTTGACGCCACCAGCCGTCGCCGAGGATGTCCAGATGCAGCTCAGGTAGCCGCGGCCGCAGGTCGGCGACTGTTTCCAGCGCGTCCTCGATCTGCTTGTGCGGCACCAGCCGCGAAAGCACCACCACCCGCGGCACGGCCGAACGCGGGCCGGACAGCGACTGGGCCGGCGCCTCGTCCAGGCCGTTGCGCACCACCGCGATCCGCTCGTTGTCCGCGCCCAGGGCAACCAGGTCGCGCGCCGACGGCAGCGACACCGTCAGGTACTGATTACGCCGGTGCAACCGCGGCGACAACCACGACTCGACAAACCAGCCCAGCCGTCCCAACCACGGCCCGGCGACCGGCCACTGCTCGCGATGGCAGTGGTGTACCAGCACCACCACCCGGCGGCCGTACAACAGCCGGGAGCAAAACGGCAGACCGTTTTGGGCGTCGACCACGACGTCGGGCCGCACGCCCCGCAGCGGGCCGAGCCCCAGCCGGCCGGCAGCCATCGCCAGCAAGGCCCACACATAAACGGAGTACCGCCCGCCCGAGCGGCTGATTCGAACGCCGTCGACGACGTCGTGGCGCGGCGCACCCGGATAGCGGGCGGTGCGCAGGGTGACCGTGACGCCGGATGCGGCCAGTTGCGCGCCGATGCGCTGCAAATAGGCTTCGCTGCCGCCGCCTTGCGGGTGTCCGGTGTCGCGCCAGCACAACAGCAGTACCGAGCGCAGACCAGACATCATGGTCAGCGTAGCCGTTGCCCGACGTAGGGTGTGGCCGGTGGCGGTGACTGACGTCTTTGCGCGACGGGCCAAGCTGTCGCGCTCGGTGCGGCTGCTGACCGAGTTCCGCTATGAACAGCCGGACCCGGCCCGCTTCTACGGAGCGCTGGCGGCCGATACCGCGGCGATGGTCGGCGACCTCTGGCTGGCCGCCCGCGGCGAACCGCCGACCGGCCGCACCCTCCTCGACGTCGGCGGCGGGCCGGGCTATTTCGCCGAGGCCTTCGCCCAGGCCGGTGTTCGCTACCTCGGCGTCGAACCCGACCCGAGCGAAATGCACGCCGCCGGTCCCGCGGTGGCGGGTGCGACGGATACGTTCGTCCGGGCGTCAGGCATGGCGTTGCCGTTCGCCGACGACTCGGTCGACATTTGCCTGTCGTCCAACGTCGCCGAACACGTGCCCCGGCCGTGGCAGCTCGGCGCCGAGCTGCTGCGGGTGACCAAGCCCGGCGGGCTGGTCGTGCTGTCCTACACCGTCTGGCTGGGCCCCTTCGGCGGCCACGAGATGGGTCTGACCCACTATCTGGGCGGCAAGCGGGCGGCCGCACGGTATGCGCGCAAACACGGACATCGGGCAAAGAATGACTACGGGTCGTCGTTGTTCGCGGTGTCCGCCGCCGACGGGCTGAACTGGGCCGCCGACACCGGGGCGCTGCTGGCCGCATTCCCCCGCTACCACCCGCGATGGGCCTGGTGGCTGACGTCGGTGCCGGTGCTGCGCGAGTTCATGGTGAGTAATCTGGTGCTGGTCTTACAGCCGCAAGAATGAAACATGTTCTCGTTTTGCCCCGGCTTATGTAGGGTGGCGCCATGGGCGACATAAAGACCGAATACGACAAGCTTTTCATCGGCGGCAAGTGGACGGCGCCGTCGACCTCTGAAGTTCTCGAGGTGCGCTGCCCGGCCACCGGCGAGTACTTCGGCAAGGCGCCGGCGGCAGCGGCGGCAGACGTCGACGCCGCGGTCGCCGCGGCCCGCGCCGCGTTCGACAACGGCCCCTGGCCCTCGACGCCGCCGAAGGAACGCGCGGCCGTCATCGCCAACGTGGTCAAGCTGATGGAGGAGCGCAAGGAGCTGCTCAGCGCGCTGCTCGCCGGTGAGACCGGCCAGCCGCCGACCACCATCGAGACGATGCACTGGATGGGTTCGATGGGCGCGATGAATTTCTTCGCCCGCCCGGCGGTCGACCAGGTCAAGTGGCGCGAGATTCGCAACGGCTCCTACGGGCAGACCATCGTGCACCGCGAGCCGATCGGCGTCGTCGGCGCGATCGTCGCCTGGAACGTGCCGCTGTTCCTGGCGGTCAACAAGCTGGGTCCGGCACTGCTGGCCGGCTGCACCGTGGTGCTCAAGCCGGCTGCCGAAACCCCGCTGACCACAAACGCTCTGGCGGATATCTTCGCCGAGGCCGGCCTGCCCGAGGGTGTGCTGTCGGTAGTGCCCGGCGGTATCGAGACGGGCCAGGCGCTGACGTCCAACCCGGGAGTCGACCTGTTCACCTTCACCGGCAGCTCGGGCGTCGGCAAGGAGATCGGCCGTCGTGCCGCGGAGATGCTCAAGCCCTGCACGCTGGAGCTCGGCGGTAAGTCGGCGGCCATCCTGCTCGAGGACGTCGACCTGGCGTCGGCAATCCCGATGCTGGTGTTCTCCGGAATCATGAACACCGGGCAAGCCTGCGTGGGCCAGACCCGCATCCTGGCACCCCGCTCGCGTTACGACGAAATCGTGGACGCGGTAAGCCAATTCGTGCAGGCGCTACCGGTCGGTCCGCCGTCGGACCCGGCCGCCCAGATCGGTTCGCTGATCTCGGAGAAGCAGCGGGCCCGCGTCGAGGGCTACATCGCCAAGGGCATCGAGGAGGGCGCCCGCCTGGTGTGTGGCGGCGGCCGCCCGGAAGGTCTGGCCAACGGCTTCTTCGTGCAGCCCACGGTGTTCGCCGACGTCGACAACAAGATGACGATCGCCCAGGAGGAGATCTTCGGGCCGGTGCTCGCCATCATCCCCTTCGACAGCGAAGAGGACGCGATCAAGATCGCCAACGACTCGGCCTACGGCCTGGCCGGTAGCGTGTGGACCACCGACATCGCCAAGGGCATCGAGATCTCGGAGAAGATCCGCACCGGGACCTACGCGATCAACTGGTACGCCTTTGATCCCTGCTGCCCGTTCGGTGGCTACAAGAACTCCGGCATCGGCCGCGAGAACGGGCCCGAAGGTGTCGAGCACTTCACCCAGCAGAAGAGCGTGCTGATGCCGATGGGCTACACCGTCGAGTGATAGTCGCGGGCCGCGGCACGCTGGCGTGACGCTCGACGCGAAAAGGCGCTAGCGCCCGACGAAGTGGGCGTCGCGGCGCTCGATGAACGACTGCACGCCCTCGGCGGCGTCCGCACTGGCGAAGAGCTCGGTGACCACGGGCCGCAGCCGCTCTATCGCCGCGGCTTCGCCCTCGACATGCGCCAACTGCGCGGACGCCAGCGTGGCGCGCACACCCAACGGCGCCGCGCGTTCGGCGATGGTGTGCGCGATGTCGCGGGCCCGGGCCAGGGCCGCCGCCGCGTCGTCGGCCACCTCCTGGACCAGCCCGATCCGGTGCGCCTCGGCGGCGTCGAATTCGTCGCCGGTGAGCAGCCAGCGCATGGCGTTGCCCCAGCCGGCCGCCCGGGGCAGACGGATCGTCGCGCCGCCGAACGGGTACATCCCGCGCCGCACCTCGAGCTGAGTGAACCGGGTGTCGGCGGCGGCGACGCGGATGTCGGCGGCCAACAGCAGCTCGATGCCCAGCGTCATGCACCGGCCGTGCCCGGCAGCGACCAGCGGTGTTGTCCACGCGCCGTCGAGGCGCCACGGGTCCCGGCCGTCGTCGGGGAAGGGATTCTCCCCGGACGCGATGCCCGGGCCGACGTCCGCGAGATCGAGACCCGCGGTGAAGTGGTCGCCGTGGGCGAACAGCACTCCCGCGCGCAGCGACTCGTCAGACTCCAGCAGGGCATAGGCGCGGGAGAGATCGGCGAGCATCGAGCGGTCGAACGAGTTGCGTTTGTGAGCTCTGTTCAAGCCGATCAGCAAAACGTGGCCGTCACGCTCCAGGGTCACCGTGTCGAGGGCGGGAAGGATCTGCCCAGTCGGGCTGTTGAACGTGGGTGCCATCGCCCCAGTGAAGCTCACCGGCAGAAATTATGCAATAAGGCATAATCCTTACGGTTTGCTAAGCTTCGAACTAGACAAGAAAAAATGACCTACGTCACACATTTCCCTGGTCTGCGAGTTTAGTACCGCTAACAAGTTGCTTAGTAGACCAGTGTCTTATATGATTCTCAGCATAATCATGAGCCGCCGGCCCCGGCGCATGAAAGCAGGACTAGGCCGGGAGAAAATTATGTGGATATCGAGCTCAACGTCGCCGGCTATCGATTCACCCGCGAGGTGCCCGACCTGAAACGCCGGTCGTTCCGGTTCAGTCCGCGTAATATGCACTGGCCGGTATCGCGGCATTCGCACGCTGCATGACGTCTGCCCCAGGAGGTACGAAAGTGCCGACCAAGAGCGATATCGCGCCGCAAGCCACGCCGAGGAAGCGCGGCGGCACCCGGACCAAGATGCTCGTCAGCGCCGCCGAAGTGATGCGCGAGCGCGGGGCCGCCGGGGTCACCATCGACGCCGTGCTGGCGCGCAGCGGCGCCCCGCGCGGTTCGGTCTACTACCACTTTCCCGAAGGGCGCAACCAGATCCTGAGCGAGGCGCTGCGATTTTCGGGGGATTCCATCACCGCCACCATCGATGCGGCCGCCGAACACGGCGCCAGGGCGTTGCTCCGTGCGTTCATCCGACTCTGGGAGCGTCTGCTGACTGACGGCGACTTCCTGGCCGGCTGCCCGGTGGTCGCGGCCGCGATCACCGCGGACGAGACCGATCAGGATCTGACCAACGAAGCCGGCATGATCTTGGGCCGGTGGTGCACGGCATTGACCCGGGCCTTCATGAATGACGGATTCGACCACGACGACGCGGCCTCACTGGCGGTGATGTCGATCTCCGCGCTAGAGGGTGCGATCGTGCTATCCCGCTCGACTCGCAGTGTCCGCCCGCTCAGTCAGGTTGGCGAACAGCTCGAATTCCTAATCAAGGCAAGGGAATTCGTTACCCGGAATGGAATTCCGGGTAAGTAGGACGGCTAACGGCCCAGCCGGGGAATCTCAGTCGCTCGCCGGTAGCGGCTTGACCTCTTTGAGCGCGAGCGCGGTCTGCCCGATGCTCAGGCTTCCCGCCCCCAGCTTGGTCACCAGCACCTCGGCGCCGGCGTCGTCGACATACCGCTTGCCCATCACCGTGCCGTCGGAGAAAGCCGGGTCGAGCTCGCCCGAGCGCTCGCCGCCGATCGGCACCATCGGCACACCACCGCAGCGCAGGTCGTCGAGGCTGTCGGCGCTCCTGACGACGATCACCTGGGTGTCACACACCTGGCTGGCGAGGCGGGTTCCGTTCTTAATCATGATTTTTCGTCCTCTGCTTACTACTCGGCCGGTGCGGCCTGCAATCCTTCGATGATCTCCCGGCGGAGCACCTTGCCCGTGGGTGTGGTCGGCAGCTCGTCGCGAAACACTACGCGGTCGGGGGTACGCGAACCGCGCAAACTCTTGCGGACATGCTCGCGTAATTCCTCGGGATCGGGGTCGACGCCGGGCCGCGGCACCACCACGGCGACGATCGCCTGTCCCCACTGCGGGTCTTCGACCCCGACCACGGCGACATCGCGCACGTGCGGATGCTCGACCAGCACCTCCTCCAGCTCTGCGGGCGCGATGTTCTCGCCGCCGCGGATGATGGTGTCGTCGCTGCGCCCGCCGATGAACAGGTAGCCCTCATCATCCAGCATTGCGATGTCTTTGGTTGGGAACCAACCGTTTTCGTCGAGCACCGAACCGATCCCGGTATAGCGGCCGGAGACCTGCTCCCCGCGCACGAAGAGCTCACCGGTCTCACCGGCGCCCAGTACCTTGCCCTGGTCATCGCGGATCTCGATCTCGATGCCGGGTACCGGACGCCCGACCGAACCCAGCCGCTTGACGGCGGCGGATTCCGACGCCGATTGCGCGGCACGATGGTCGTCGGGCGTCAGCACCGCGATCGTCGAACTCGTCTCGGTCAGCCCGTAGGCGTTGACGAAGCCGACACCCGGCAACAGCTCGAGCGCCCGGCGGACCAGGGGCAGGCCGACCTTCGACCCGCCGTAGGCCAGGTTGCGCAGCGACGAAAGCTGATGGCCGCCCGTCTCGAGCACGGTGACGACGCGGTCCAGCATGGTCGGTACCAACGTCGCGGTGCTCACCTGCTCGGCGCCGATCAGCCGTACCCATTCGCCTGCATCGAAGTTGGGCAGGTAGACCATCTTGCGCCCGGCATACAGATTCGACAGCGCGGCGCCGACCCCGGCGATGTGATACGGCGGCACGCAGATCAACGCCGCGTCTTGTGCTCCGGCCGAATCGAATTCGACGGTTCCGGTGACATAACTGGTCAAGTTGTTGTGTGAGAGTTCGACGGCCTTGGGTTGCGACGTGGTGCCCGAGGTGAACAGCACGATCGCCACGGAGTCCGGATCGGGAAACTCCGCAGCGGGTTCGGCGTTGCGCGCGGCCGTCAGGAAGTCGTCGGATCCCACCACACGCTTGGGCGAGTCGCCGAGCATGTCCCGATAGCGGCTGTCGACGATGACCAGGGGTTGCGGCAGGCGCTCGATCAGCGCCTGGATGCCGTCGGCGGACAGCCGATAGTTGAGCGGAGTGAACGGCAGCCCGGCGCGCGCCGCGGCGAAGATCAGCACCGGCAGCATCGCGCCGCCGACGCCCACATAGGCGACGTGCTGGGCGCCCGATTCCGCGATGACCCCCGCGCCGCCGTCGGCCAGATCGCTGAGCTCCTGCGTGGTTAGCCGCAGGTCACCAGAGACGACGGCGGTGCGATCGGGGTTGCTCGACGCAGCCATCTCGAGAAGCAAAGAAATGCTCACGCTGGAAGGTTCTCCGGTATCAACACGTTACAAAGCTGGGCAGAAGTGTCATGCTCGACTGTAGTTTAGATCACGCGGCTATCTTGCCGCCCAGCGCCGTCGACCTGGGCCAGCGGCGAGTAACGCGCCTGTCGAGTCTCAGGTGCCGGTCCATTGCGGCGCGCGCTTCTCGGCGAATGCGATCGCGCCCTCCTTGGCGTCATTCGAGGAGAACACCGGAGCCAGGTGCGTGTTCTGCTCGGCGAACATGGTGTCGGGACTCCAGCCGCGGGACTCGACGATGATTTGCTTGGTGGCGGCCACCGCCAGCGGCCCGTTCGCGGCGATCTTTTCCGCCAGCGCGATCGCGGCGTCCAGCGCCGAACCGGGCTCGGCTAATACGTTCACCATCCCGAGGGCGTGCGCGCGCTCGGCGCTGAGGTTCTCACCGGTCAACGCCAGCTCCATCGCGATAGCGGACGGGATGCGCTGCGGCAGCCGCAGCAGCCCGCCGCCGCCGGCGACCAGCCCGCGCTTGACCTCCGGGATGCCGAAGGCCGAATCCTTGGACGCCACGATCAGGTCGGTGGCCAGTGCCAACTCGGTACCACCGGCCAGCGCATAGCCCTCGACAGCCGCGATCAGTGGCTTAACCGGCGGACGCTCGGTGAATCCCATGCCGCGGCCCTCGACGATGGGCAGTTCGCCCCGGGCGAACGCCTTGAGGTCCATGCCCGCGCAGAACGAGCCGCCCGCCCCGGTGAGGATGCCCACCGAGAGGCCGGGCTCGTCGTCGAGCCGATCCACGGCCGCGGCCAGGCCATTGGCGACCGCGGAGTTGACCGCGTTCTTGGCCTTGGGCCGGTTGATCGTGATGATCAGGATCCGGCCGCGTTGTTCGACCAGAACCTCGGGTTCGTTGACTTCTTCGTTCCCAGTGCTCACGGTGCTACGAGCTCCTTCGACTAGCAGTAGTAACCAGTGGCTGTTTGAAGACCGATGGTAGCCGCCGGCAGAAATGGCATTGGCACCAGCAAAGAATCGGGTTACCCGGATGCGGCGGCCGGGCCGGTCAGGCCGGCGCCATCGCGACCTCAACGGGCGTCAGCTCTTCGGAAAGCCCTGCAGCCCTGCGCAATTCAATGAAGTCAGCGACCATCGCCTCGGTGACCTCGTGCGGGTCCTTGACGGTGGCGCCGTCGGACAGCACGGAAATGTTGAGCTGGTCGACGTAACTCCACACGGTGATGTTGAGGCCGCTGCCGGCGGTCAACGGCCCCACCGAATACACCTCGGTGACCTGCGCACCGCCGACCCGGCCGCGCTCGCGGGGCCCCGGAACATTCGAGATCGGAATGTTGAGCACCTTGTTCTGGCCGTCGCGGCCCGACGCCCAGCGGAAAAACGACTCGGTGGCCAGCGGCGGCATGTAGTTCGACCACCGGCTGATCAATTCGGGGCCAACCAGATGGAAGGCCTCCTTGGCAGAGTTGGCGTTGTCGTGGCAGGCCTGCAGCCGGGCCAGCGGATCATCGAGGTCGGCCGGCAACGCCACCATCATCCCGGTGAAGTAGTTGCCCGATATGCGTTCGGGTGAGAAGTCGAAACTCGCCGGAACGGAGGCCAGCAGCGGTTCGGCCGTGCCGTCATAGCGCAGCAGCAAGGTGCGCAACGCTCCGGTGGACATCGCCAGCACCACGTCGTTGATGGTTGCGCCGCAACGCTTTCCGGTCTCCTTGATGTCGGCGAGCGCCAGGGTGGCCGTGGCGAAACGGCGTTCCGGGGTGATCCGGTGATTGAGGAAGGTGGGCGGCGGGGTGAACGGCATCGTCAGCTCCGGCGAGAGCTTGCGTGAGCTGCGCCGGACCCGGCCGATCCCTTGCGCCGTGTAGCGGAAGGTCCCGGGCAGTTTGCGGGCTTGGCGGAGATGATCGAAAAAGGCCGAGCGCACCAATTGCGGTTTGGTGGGCGCGGGGTCGGTGACCTGGGGGCCACTCTCCGGCGTCGGCAACAGGTCCATGCCCCGGGCCATCAGGTTGGCCGACGCGACACCGTCGGCCAGCGCGTGGTGAATCTTGCCGACCACCGCCACCCGGTTGTTGGCCAGACCTTCGATGAAGTACATCTCCCACAGCGGATAAGCGCGGTCCAGCGGCGTGCTGGCAATGCGCCCGATCGCGTCGTCCAATTCGCGCCGCCCGCCCGGCTCGGGCAGCCGCATCGGGCGAATGTGGTAGCTGAGGTCGACCTCGCAGTGCTCCCGCCACATCGGATGGTGGAACTTCCACGGGATGTCGACGAGCTGATACGTGAACGGCTCGAGCTTGTTCAGCCTGGCCCCGATGACCTGGCGAAACGAGTCGATGTCGAAGTCATGGCGATCCGGGTCGATCTCGACGACGGCCACCTTGATCGTGTGCATGTGCACGTTGGGGGTCTCGCTGTACAGCAGTACCGAGTCCCAGCCGCTCAGCCGTTTCATCGCTGCCCCTTCCCCTCAAGGGAGGACCTTACTCAGCAGCGAAGCTAGATGACCTCTTTTGCCCTCAATCTGTGCCTTGGTGCGATAGACCTGGTTGAGGAACAACGAAGTCGCGTGCGCCGCCACGCCGGCACGCTCACCGTCGATCAGGTCGAAGCCGTGTCCGGCCCCGGGCAACTCCAGGTAGCCAACCATCGAATGCGAGACCGCCCGCAGCCGCTCGACAAAGCTGCGAGCCTGCTCGACGGGGATCACGCTGTCTTTGCTGCCGTGAATCACCAAGAACGGCGGAGCATTCCGGTGCACCCGCGCAATCGGCGACGCGTCGCGGAACACCTCGGGGTGGCGACCGATGGACTTCTTGACCACCACTCGCTCCAGGAAGTCGACGAACTGATCGCGCTCGCGGGTGGACCGGTCCTCCCAGTCGTAGCGACCGTAGATGCCGACCACCGCGTCCACCGAGCTGTCGGCGCCCTCGGGCAGCCGCCGCTCGAACTGCGGGTCGTCGGGGGTGAGGCCGGCCAGCGCGGACAGGTGCCCGCCGGCCGAACAGCCTGCCACCGCGACGAATTCGCGATCGCCGCCGAATTTGTCGACGTTGGCGCGCGCCCACGCGATTGCCGTCTTGACGTCGGTGATGTGACGCGGCCAGCGGTGATATGGCGCCGCCCGATAGTCGATCGCAAGGCACACCCAGCCCTGCTCGGCCAGTCGCGACATCAGCGCAGTCCCCTGCCCCATGCTGCGGCCGTGCACCCAGGCGCCGCCGGGGACGAAGATCAGCACCGGCGCGGGTTGGGCCGGCAAATCCTTGCGTCGCCACACATCGAGCACCTGGCCTGGCTGGTCCCCGTAGTGGACCGCCCGGCGGTACAGGTAGCGGCGCTGTCGCAGCGCATCCAAGATCGGCGGCGTTTTGTCGGCCACCGGCCATTCCAGGTCGAGATCCGCGGCCGCGACGACTCCGCGCAGGGCGGCAACGGAGACGTCGTGCATGCTTTCCCGGTCCCGGCGGCGCTCCTCGCTGACGCCCGGCTTCCGCCAGTCCTTGCGCAGCGTGGCAATTGCCTCTGGCGCAAGTCGCGCGCCCCAGACCCCCATCGCGGTCAATCCGCCGAGCGGCTCTAGGTGCTTTCCCACTACCGGCAGCGAAGCACCGGCAACGCTTAATGCCAGCGCATAGTCACCGGGACGCGCCCGCAGCAACCATCTCAAACACGGTGTCATGCTCGGGACCCTCGCCGTCATGTAGGGGACTGTACCCGCACGTCGTCGAGGGAAACTGACGATTGCGTAGAAGTCCTAAAGATGTCGCAGAATGGTCCGGAACAACGTTTGCTGAATTGCCGAAATTGCAGTTCTTAACAGTGTGTTTGCCTTCGCTACGCTAGGCGCGGCGGCGCGCCACGGCGAGCCGAATTGTGTAGCAGATAGCGCTCATCCCGAACAGCGTCGCGGTGAGCAGCAGCCACCGACCCAGGAAGGGCTGCTGGGTTTGTCCGGTCGCCGCCTGATAGGTCGGCCCACCCTGCTCGATGATGCCGGGCAAGAAGATCAGCAATGTCAATCCAGCCCCCAGAGCCGGAATCCGAATATAGTTGCGGGCGAGCACTTTTGGATGGCCGCGAGCCGTTCGCCGACTCGCGGGAAGCGCCCGGTCGGCCAGCGCGTAGAGCGGGAAGAGCAGCAGATCATGGGCAACCACGGCCGCGGCGAACCAGACGGCGATCGACTGCCACCAGCTGCCGGGGTTCCACAGTGTCGCCGGTTTGAAGGTGGCCAGGATGTAGCCCAGTAGGGCGAACCCGGACACCATCGTCAGCAGGTGCAGCGGGCGGGACCCGTAGATCGCAGTGAAACGCGCTGAGAACCCAGGCATTTCAATCGCCTTCGAATTCTATGGTCGACACCCATTTGGTGTTGTGCACACCGGGCAGCGCGGGAACGATGATCCGGGCCGGATAACCGTGGTCCAATGACAGATCGGCGCCGTTGACCCGTAGTGCCAGCAACGCGTCGGGATCGCCAATCTGGTTGGCCTGCAACGTCGCCTCCCCGAATGCACCGCCTCGCTGCAGTGACACCACTCGCGCCAAGCGCGGCCTGGGCACGCCCGCGAGGCGGGCCAGCTCGGCCAGCCGCACCCCGCTCCAGGTCTGTACGGTCGACCATCCCTCGACGCACGCGATCGGCAGGCGTGCGGTGGTTTGCGGCATAGCGGCCAGCCTGGCGCGGTCCAGCGTGATGTGCGTGGACCCGCCGCGCAGCATCAATGACCAACTCTCGCTGACACTTTCACGGCTGATTCCGGCGGCGGCGGCAGTCTTGTTGACCGGGAAATCACCCCTGCCCCGCCCCCGCGGCAGCAGCAGCGCGGCATCCCGGGCAGACCCGCCGACGGTCTGGCCGACGGTGAGTGCCGCGATCAACAAGGCGCCGCTGCCGACCAATGCCAGGGCGCCGCGCCTGCTCATTGTCGGTTCGGCCGGATCGGTGGCCACCAGGGCGTCGGGGTCGGCTGGCTGGGGTCGGGTGTCGGCGCGGCTGGTGCGCAACACCTCGCGCAGCGATAGCGCCCGTAACCCGGTGATCATGCGTGGCAGCTTGATCGCGATGTGCATCAGAAATCCGGTGATGAAGACCCACGCTCCAAAGTAGTGCGCGGTGTAGAAGCTGAACCCGAAAATGTAGTCGTACTGGATGTTCAGCACTCCGGTGACGATCTCGAACAGGATCCCGCCGACGAGCATCACCAGCGACAACCGCTCCAGCAGTTGAGCCGCCGAGCGCGCCGGCGGCCAGACGAACAGCCGCGGGATGACCGACCACAGCTTGGCCAGCACCACCGGGATGATCACCAGCCCGAGCCCTACGTGGATGCCCTGGGTCAGCCGGTACAGCCAGGACGGACGGGTAGGCCAGGCGAACAACGGCAGCCGCAACCAGCCGACGTCGGCAGGGATGGCTTGGCCGAATTGCGGCGCATAGGCGATGTAAGACAGCAGCCCGGTGATGGTGATCAGCGGCAGTGCCACCAACAGCACCAGCCCGAACACCGACGTCAGCCACGGGCCGCGCAGTGGACTGCGGAACCGGGCGAGCAAGCCGCTCACGGTGCGGCCAGACTCGCAATCACCCGGCCGCCGATCAGCCGAACACCGCTCAACGTCAGGCCCACTTGCGCCGCAAGGGCGGCGGCGCTGTCCACTCCGACCGATGCCCAGCGGAACCAGGGCCCGACATCGCAGGCCGACTCCAGCCGCACCCAGCGCGCCCGGATACCGATGGCATCGGCCTCGAACTCGGCCACACAGCGCCCACCGTGGCGCAGCAGCTCGGCGGCGCGACCCAGAATTCGCCGAGGGTCCCCGCCGAGGCCGACGTTGCCGTCGACCAGTAGGACCGTCTGCCACCGGCCCATCCCGGGCAGCGGTTCGAATACGTCGCCCAGCAGCGCCGGTGCGCCACCGCGACCGGCCAGCCGAATCGCGGTGGCGGACCGGTCGATGCCGAGTGCGGGTATCCCCCGCTCGAACAGCCGAGCCACCAATCGCCCCGGCCCGCAACCGAGCTCGATCGTCGGCCCGCTGCACATCTGCGTGACGGCCTCGTCGAAGACCTCGTCAAGGGCATCGACCAATCCGCCGTTCGAGGGACATCGGGCGCCGAGCCAGCGGTGTGCCGGCAGAATTCGAACCTCGCCGTCCTCATGACGAATCCAACATCGCTCGCCGCCGAGTGCACGCTCGTAAAGTTGCCCCAGCATTTCACGTCCCTCGCGTCGTGCACGATCGGGCGCACCTGCGGGGCGCCAGCATATGAATCACTCCGATCGATACCCCGATACCGCGCCGGTTAACCACGCCGATCAACGCTGGGCATTCGACAGGACGAATTGCGTCACGCGGATCATTCGGAGCCGAGGCGAGCTTGGATGGCTACGGATGTCGGCGAATGCGAAACCCGCCGGGGACGGCGTCGACAACTCGCGGAACCAACGTGGTCAAGCCCCCGGCCGGCTGTTTTTCCGTTCGGTGATACTGAACCGGTGCCGAACAGCGACGTTCACCCAGATTTGCGCCGGATCGCGCGCTTCGCCCCGCGACAACTGGTCACTCCCCGGAGCTTGTCCACCATCCGGGTCCTGACCACCTTGCGAGAGCGCCGCAACCCCGGCGCGTCGCGCCACGCCGAAGTGATCACCCTGGGTTGCGGCGCCGGCATCCGGCTGTTCCGGCCACCCGCTGTCACCGAACCCGCGCCGGCGCTGCTGTGGATACATGGCGGCGGATACGTGATGGGCAGCGCGCAGCAAGACGATCGGGTGTGCCACGGATTCAGCACCAGGCTGGGCATCACCGTCGCGTCGGTGGAATACCGCCTGGCACCCGAACATCCATACCCGATTCCGCTGCACGACTGTTACGCGGCGCTGACCTGGCTGGCCAGGCTCCCCGCGGTGGATCCGACACGGCTGGCGATCGGCGGCGCCAGTGCCGGTGGCGGTCTGGCGGCGGCACTGGCGTTCCTGGCCCGAGACCGCGGCGAAGTCGCGCCCCTATTCCAGCTGTTGGCATACCCGATGCTCGACGATCGAAGTTCCCTGACCGCCGAGAAGCCGGACTATCGCCTGTGGAACACCCGCAGCAATCAGTTCGGCTGGACGGCGTATCTGGGCGATGCCGACCCGCAGGTCGCCGTCCCGGCCCGACGAGATGACCTCAGCGGCTTGGCGCCGGCGTGGATTGGCGTGGGGACGCACGACTTGTTCCACGACGAAGACCTTGGCTACGCCGAGCGCCTGCGCGCGGCCGGAGTGCCGTGCGAAGTCGAGATCATCTCCGGCGCCTTCCACGGATTCGACCTGGTGGCGCCGAAAGTACAAGTGTCACAGCGCTTTTTCGACAGCCAGTGCGAGACTTTGGGAGCCGCTCTGGCAGCCGCGCGCTAGTCCGCCGCGTAAGCGATCGCGCCGCCGATCACGGTCGCGGCCACCAGCCCGGCGTCCAGCTCGGCCAGCACCGCCGCGGGCGCCTCAGTCAGCACGCAGAGGTCGCCCGGCTGCCCCACGTCGACGGTCCTGATCCGGCTCGGCTGATCGGCACAGCCCAGAAACATCGTCAAAGCGTCTGGTGCCGAGACACATTCGCCGACTCCTAAAATCGCCCCGCTGGGCGTGGTGCGCCGCACCGCGGCACGCATCGCCGCCCACGGGTCACCGCGACCGAAAGGCATATCGGTCGACAGAGCCACGCGCACCTTCGCTTTGCGCAGCGACGCGACCCGCCACAACCAGGAGTGCTCGGCCGCGGGAACATCGGCCAGGTACTGATCTCCGCGCTCGGCAACGAAATTCGGCTGGGTCACCACCGTGAGCCCGAGCTCGGCGAGGTCGGCCAGATTGTCGTCGTCGACGACAGCGGCGTGCTCGATACGGTCGTGCGGATGACTACCGGCGGCGCGCAGTGCCGCGATGGTCACCACCAATTGTGCAGCGGTCACGCAGTGCACGGCCACCGGCTGCCCGTCGGCGTGGTGATCGGCGATCCATCCGGTGAGCGCCTCCAGGTCGAGACGGTCGTCGTGCAAGATTTTCTTGCCCGGGGCCAGGAAGGTCGGCTGTGGCCGGAACTCGCCGTGGCGATGCGCCACCAACAGCGACACCATGTCATCCGCGTCGAGATCTGGTGTGGCGTCGGTGACTCCGGTGACGCCACTCGCGGTGAGACGCCGGCTGAGTTCGGTGAGATCGGCGTGGTGACGCCGCAGCGCCTCCGACCAACGGTCGCTGGCGCGCAACCGCCCATCGGGGTGGTCGGCCATTCCGAGCAGGTGCAATGCCGCGGAATTGAGAACCCAGAGGGCCCCGCTGCGGTGCTGGATGCGGACTGGAATGTCGGTCACCATCGCGTCGAGCGCCGCGCGGTCCAACGCACCGGCAACGGATTCGTGGTAGCCGATCGCCCGGATCCATCCGTCGGCTTTCGGCCTGGCATTCGACAATTCCTGTGCCAGTTGATCTTTACTGAAGACGCGCGGCGGCCCGAGCATCAGCGAGTCCAACGCAGCGGCGGCCGCACGCAGGTGCACATGATGGTCGTGCAGGCCGGGCAGCACGGTTCCGCCGCGCGCGTCGAACACGGTCTCTCCGGGTTGGGCGGTCAGACCGTCGCCCACCTCGTCGATCTGCGCGCCGACCCGGATGTCGGTCGCGGTGCCGTTCAGCAACGTCGCCCGCCGAATCAGCATGACAGTAGCCGTCTTTCAGAGATAAGGTGGCCTACGGCGCCGTTGTCGGCACCCAGTTCGGCGGCCCGGCGGTGCGGCAGCGCAGGTTGCGGCGATGGCGCCGGGCATTCGGAGGCCGACGTGGCGCCCGGTAGAGCCGCGTACCCCGCCGCGATCTCCGCCATCGAGACGTGGATCAACTCGCCGCCGCCGCGGGACAGTGATGCGACCACGGCCAAGGTCGCTTCCAGGCCGGTGAGCGGATCGGCGATCGCGTCCCCGCAGAACACCGGTCCCTCGGCGCTGGCGCCAACCAGACCCCCGGCCACCGCCGCATCGTCCCCGAACGCGGGTCGGGTGGAATCCTCGCCATACCCGCTGATACGCAACCAGATCCGGCCGGGGCGCGGTGCGATGTCGCGCGGGCCCAGTCCGCGCCGGGCCAGCGCCGCGGGCCGCGAACCTTCGATCACGATATCGGCGACCGCCAGCAACTCGCGCAAGTCGTCGGCATGGTCGGTGAAATCGAGGCAGTAGGAGAGCTTTTCACCGTTGATCCAGTCGAAGAATTCCCGATTGTCGCCCCGGGTACCGTCCGGGCGGCGCGGGCTTTCCACCTTGACGACGGTGGCTCCCGCGCGAGCCAGCAGCTGCCCGCACAGCGGTCCGGCCCACATCGACGACAGGTCGGCCACCAGCAGGTCGGCGATTCGGCGCGGCCCGGCCCGGGTGCTGATCTGCTGTATGCGCGGCGGTGCTTCGGCAACCTCGCCGAGGCCGGCCGCCGGGATGTCCAGCAGACTCGTCCGCTCGGTGATCGCGGATACGAAACGTGTTGGGGCCCAGCGCTGCAACATCGGCCACGGGTCGACGGGTGATTCGTCGACTTCTAGCAGCGCGGCGACGGCGGCGACGTCGTCAGGGCGTGTCAGCGTCATCGCACACCAGCCGTCGCGGGCCGAGAGCAGGCGGGTGCCGCCACCGGCCGAGATCTGCCCGCCGCGGGTCAACCCGAGCAATCCGGCCCGCCCGGTCAGCAACGTCGTCGCATCGACGGTGACATCCAGCCGATCACCGACGGCCGCGGCGACGCGGGTGGCGCGGGCCAGCACCTCGGCGCGGGAGAAGTCGGGTGGCCCATCGGGCAGGCCGGTCAGGCAGGCCAGGCCGCTGCCCCCCCACCGGGACACCGCATTGTGCACCTGGACCATTGTCCTCCGGGTCAGAAATGCAGCGCGCGCAGTCGCCAGTCCAGCACCGCTCGGTCGGGCTCGCCGACCCCGTCGCCGACCGCGTAGACCAGCGATCGCAGGGCCAGGACGCCCCCGTTGTCGGTGGGCTCGGCCGACTCGACGTGCAACTCGCTGTACAACGTGTCGCCCTCGTACACCGGCCCGGTGTGGTCGCACGACTCCCAGCTCAGCACCGTCCCCAAGTTCGGCAACAGCCTGCTGGCCTGCGCGAGCGCCAGCCCGATGGTGTGCCCGCCATATACCAGGCGGCGCCCGCCTACCCGCGAGTCGTGATGTACCGCTGCAATGTTCAGCGTGAGCCTGGCCAGTTCCGGTGCGCTGGTGACGACGTCGCCGGTGCTGTGCAGCACCGCAGGAGCCATGACCGCATCGAAATACGGTCCGGGAACCCGCTTTCGGAAGGCATCGCCGTCCCACTGCGCGGCCGGTGCCACCACAGGCGGTGCCGCGTCGGCGCCGACGGTGGACAGATCGTCGGCCGGCCCGGTATCGGGGTTCCAGTGCGGGCTCGCGGGCAGCATGGCGCAGCGGTAGAAGTCGAGCACCAATTGGTCGGCCTGATCGATCGTGGTCATCCGCAACGCCGCGAGTCCCGTCGGAGGCCGGCCGGGCTTGACCGAGTTCGCACGCAGCCCAACGACTTCGGTGCGGGTGTAGAGAGAGTCCCCGATCACCGGGAATCGATGGAAGGTCAGCCCCCGGTAGAACAGATTGGCTTTGACGCGCTGGGTGACTAGCGTGCTCTGCCCGATGGCGACATCGCACACCAGCCCCGGATGCGCCAGCGGACCGGGCGTGCCGACCACGGCGGCACACAGGTCCAGGTCCATCGCCAGTCGCAATCGGTCCCCCACGATCGCCTGATGCGCGGCGGCCAAACCCGCCGAGAGCGTCGCAACCGGTGCCCAGTCGAAGACCTGACCTATCGAGAGGTCGTCGAAGTAGGGACCACCCTCGCGGATATCGGCATAAGTCACAACGCCACAATGGCAAGGGTGAGCAGCGGACGCAATGACGAAGAAGACATGCTGGTCGCCACGGTGCGCGCGTTCATCGACCGCGAGGTCAAACCGACCGTCCGCGAGGTCGAGCACGCCAACACCTATCCCGAGGCGTGGATCGAACAGATGAAGCGCATCGGTATCTACGGCCTGGCCATTCCCGAGGAATACGGCGGGTCGCCGGTGTCGATGCCGGGCTATGTGCGCGTCACCCAGGAGCTGGCCCGCGGCTGGATGAGTCTGGCCGGTGCGATGGGCGGACACACCGTGGTCGCCAAGCTGCTGACGCTGTTCGGCACCGAGCAGCAGAAGCGGACTTACCTGCCGCGGATGGCCACCGGCGAGGTGCGGGCCACGATGGCGCTGACCGAGCCCGGCGGCGGCTCCGATCTGCAGAACATGTCGACCACCGCACTGCCGGACGGCTCAGGAGGCTTGCGGATCAACGGCGCCAAAACCTGGATCAGCAACGCGCGCCATTCCGGACTGATCGCGCTGCTGTGCAAGACCGATCCGAACGCCACGCCGCGCCATAAGGGCATCTCGATTGTGCTCGTCGAACACGGGCCGGGTCTGACGATCTCGAGGGACCTGCCCAAGTTGGGTTACAAGGGTGTCGAATCCTGCGAGCTGTCCTTCGACAACTTCTCCGTGCCCGCGTCGGCTGTCCTGGGAGACCGTGTGGGCGAGGGCTTTTCGCAAATGATGAAGGGGCTGGAGACGGGCCGCATCCAAGTTGCATCCCGGGCTCTGGGCGTTGCGACCGCGGCGCTCGAGGACGCATTGGCCTATGCCCAGCAGCGGGAGAGTTTCGGCCAGCCCATTTGGAAGCATCAGTCGGTCGGCAATTACCTGGCCGATATGGCTACCAAACTCACCGCCGCCCGCCAGCTCACCCGTTACGCCGCCGAGCGCTACGACAGCGGCGAACGTTGCGACATGGAGGCCGGGATGGCCAAACTGTTCGCCTCCGAGGTTGCGATGGAGATCGCGCTGGACGCGGTACGCATCCACGGCGGTTACGGCTACTCCACCGAGTACGACGTCGAACGCTACTTTCGCGACGCGCCATTGATGATCGTCGGTGAAGGCACGAACGAGATTCAGCGCAATGTGATTGCCGGGCAGCTGGTGACTCGCGGCGGCATCTGAGCAAACCTGGATCTAGCGCCTGACCACCGCTTGTGCGCTATATTTGCCTGACTTGCGCACCAGCAAACCGGCGCGGGAGTAAACCTGTTGGACCGAAAGAAAGTCGGTTGCCATGAGTTATCCCCCAGGGCCGTACGAAGGTTCCCCCGAATGGCAGGGCCAACCGCAGCAGCCGGAGTGGCAGGGCCAACCGCAGCAGGGCTGGCAGCAGCCGCAACAGCCTGGCGGCTGGCCGGGCCAGCAGCCAGGGGCTTGGCCGGGCCAGCAGGAGCCGGATAACTACCTCGTCTGGGCGATTCTGTGCACGGTCCTGTGCTGCCTGCCGTTTGGGATCGTGTCGCTTGTCTACTCCAACAAGGTCGCCGGATTGTGGGCCCAGGGCCGGGCCGCCGAGGCGCAGGAGGCGTCGAGCAACGCCAAGAAGTGGGCGATCATCGGTGCCATCGCGGGTGGCGTGACGTACGCGATCATCGCGATCCTGTACATCGTGATCGCCGTGGTCGCCGTATCGAGCATCCCGTCAACGACGGGCACCACATTCTCGGGCTACTGAGCAACCCTTTGCGGGCCAAGGTAAGTCGCATCCACTAGTCCCCAGCGCAGCGCGGTATCGGCGCCGACGGTACGGCCGGACAGCACCAGATAGGCTGTACGCCAGCGGCCGATACGGCGCGTCACGCTGACGGTTCCACCGGCGCCCGGGATCAACCCCAGACCCAATTCGGGCAGACCGAAGAGCGAATCTTCATGCGCCTCAACCCATCCACAGAACGCGGCCATCTCTAATCCGCTGCCCAGCACTCGCCCATGCACCTCGGCGCGGCAGGCGCGGCCGAACCGCGCGGTGAGCGCACCGAGCGCCAGGGCCGGGCTGTGACGGGTGCGGGCCAGATGCGCGCTCGTGGGATCGGCAAAGGTACCGAATTCGGCCAGGTCTCCGCCGCTGCAAAATGATGGACCGTTGCCGCTCAACACAATCCCGGTGACTGACGGGTCCAGCTGCGCGACGGTCAGCGCCTCGAGCAGCGCGGCGCGCGCATCGGTGGAGAATGCGTTGTGACGAACCGGGCGGTTAAGCCTGATTCGCAGGGTGTCGCCGTGGCGCTCCGCGTGCACCGGGTCGGCGATCTCGGGCATTCGGGCCTGCCTGCGTTCGTCGAGCCAGCGCGCGAACTCCGGACCGGACTGCAACGTGGAGTAGGCCAGCGATTCCGTCAGCACACCGGCCAACGTGGAGCCTTCGGGCGCCACGGTGCGTAACACGTCGTCGCAGACGCTGCTGGCCTGCGGCCAGTGTTCGCAGCGCTTGCACAGCTCGGCAAGCGTCTCGGGAACCGAGTCGACGGTAACGACGCGGCGGTCGTCGCAGTCATCCTCGGTCAGCGTGAAAGTCGCTGCCTCCAGCCAGGATTGACTTTGAGTAATCTCAGCGGCCGAGCCGGCGACGACGATCACGCCGGGCGGCGACGCCAAGCCGTCCTCCGGCCCGATCGATGCTGAGTCCGCTAGCTGGACCACCCGGAACATCGGTCACACCGAATATTTCTCGATCAGCCCGTTCTTGTAGAGCTTGCCGGTGTCGGTGCGCGGCAGCTGCGCCTCGAACGCGATCGAGCGCGGGCATTTGAAGTGCGACAGACGGTCTCGCAGCCACAACAGCAGCTCCTCGGCGAATTGGTCGGTGGCATCGGCTTCGTCGACGGTCTGTACGGCTGCCACGACCCGCTGGCCCATCTCGTCATCAGGAACTCCAAACACCGCGGCGTCCAACACCTTCGGATGGGTAACCAGAAGGTTCTCCGCTTCTTGCGGGTAGATATTCACCCCGCCGGAGATGATCATGTGGTGGCGCCGGTCGGTCAGATACAGGTAGCCCTCGTCGTCTAAATAGCCGATGTCTCCGACAGTGGCCCAACCGCGCTTGTCACGGGATGCGGCGGTTTTCGTTGGGTCGTTAAGGTATTCGAACGAGTGCCCGCCCTCGAAGTAGATCTCACCGGCCTCGCCGGACGGCAGCTCGTTGCCGTTCTCGTCGAGAATGTGCACACCGCCCGCCATCGGTTTGCCAACCGAACCCGGATGCGCCAGCCAGTCTTCGGCGAAGATCAGCGTCGATCCGTGCGCTTCCGAGGACGCGTAGTATTCGTCGACGATCGGGCCCCACCAGTCGATCATCTGCTTCTTGATCTGCACTGGGCACGGCGCGGCGGCGTGCATGACCCGTTTGAGGCTGGACAGGTCGTACGAATCACGAACGTCCTGCGGCAATTTCAGCATTCGGACGAACATCGCCGGCACGAACTGGCCGTGCGTTATCCGGTGCCGCTGGATCGCGTCCAGCGTGCCCTCGGGATCGAAGCGCTCCATCACCACCGTGGTGATTCCCGCGCCCTGCACCGTCATCGACCATACCGACGGCGCGGTGTGGTAGAGCGGCGCCGGACTCAGATAGACCGTTTCGGCATCCATCCAGAATCCGACCAGAGCCGACATCATGCCCGGCGCGTCTTCGGGTGGGACGTGCGGCAATTCGCGTTTGATCCCCTTTGGCCGGCCGGTGGTGCCCGACGAGTACTGCAGAAGGTCGCCCTCGATCTCGTCGTCGATCGGCGTATCTGGTTGATTGGCAACGCATTCCGGGTAGCGATCCCAGCCGGGCAGATCACCGTCAGCGATCAGCAGCAGTTCCGGCATCCCGTTCGGCAAATGCTCGGCCAGGCCGGCGCAGGTGTCGCGCAGCACCGCCGAGCCGATGATCGCCTTGGCATTGCTGTTGTCGATGATGTAGGCCGCCTCGGCCTCGGTCAGGTGGGTGTTGATCGGTACGTAGTACAGACCGCTGCGGCGAGCCGCCCACATCACCGCGTGAATGTGCTCGTTGTTCTCCATCAGGATCGCGATGCTGTCACCCTCGGTCAGACCCGCCTGACGAAACCGGTGTGCCAGCCGATTGGCCCGTGCTTCCAGGTCATCGAAGGTGACGACCGTTCCGGATGGGTACAAAATGATCGCCGGATTGTCGGCGCCGAGATAGGAGCGGATCTGCATGCTTGGACTGTACCGCCGTCGAATTTGACGGGTGTCAAGTGGCCCGCGGACGGGGCCTCATGACTACGCCGCCGCCCGGACTACCCGGCGTTCAAGTGCAGAAATTCCAGCACCGGCGCCAGGAACGCCGCCGGTGACTCCAGATGCGCTACATGGCCGGTCTCGGGCAGACCGACGAAACGGGCGGCGGGCATCCTGGCGGCGAATCCCTGCGCCATCGCGGCGATATTCCCTTTGACGGCTTGATGGTTGGGTGCGGTGTACTTTGCGCCCACATAGGTGCGGTCGGACAGGCCGCAGACGAATAGCGTGCGCACGGGTAGCGTTGCGACGAAATCCACTGCGGGCTCGTTGAGCAGCATGTCGGTTGCCGCCGCCGAACTCTGCACCCAGCGCTCGAACTCGGGCGAGCGTCCGATTGCCGTGCGCACCGCGACGAACGGATCGATGAATCGCGGATCCTTGTTGACGAAGTAGTGCGCGATGTACTGCCGGATTTGATCGGCGGTCGAGGACCGCTCGTCGCGCGCCCAGTCCTGATGTCCCACCTGCCGGATCAGCCCGTTCCGATAGTCCTCGAGTCCCATCGGGCTCTCCAGCACCAGCGATCCCACCCGCTCCGGCAGCAGCCGGGCCATATGCATGCCCACCAGTCCGCCGGTTGAATGCCCCACGACGGCAACAGAATTCACCTTGAGCGCATCGAGTAGCGAGCGGAGATGCGACACCAGTGATTCCGCGGTCAATGTCGAGGGCTTGGTGGACTTACCCCAGCCGACCAGGTCGGGAACGATAGTCCGGTAACCCTCGTGGCGCAGCGCCTGGATGAGCTCGCGCCAATACGCGCCGAAGGAGTTCTTTCCGTGCACCAGTAGGACGGCACCCCTTGGCTGCCCGCTCTCCGGGTGAATATCCATGTACGCCAGTCGCGCCCGCTGCTCGGACTCCGGAGCCTGACGATCGATCCACATCGCCTGCGCGACGTGCGCGACGTCCAGATACTGCACCGGGTACGGGTAGGGATAGCCCTCCAAGCCGATGCCGAGGGTGTCGCCATCGGGCCAGGGCACCGCGGGTTCAGCGCCGCGCGTCCCAGCGGGCGCGGTCTGACAGCCGGAAGCAAGTAGCCCCGCGGCCGCGACCGCCCCACCGAGCGCACGACGGCGATCAACAATCATCGAGTCCGTCCACGATTCGATGATGTTCAGCGGTACCGCCCGTGCGCAACTCGGCAGTACTAGGTTCTCACTAGCAGGCTGCGGCGAACCCGTCAGCCGTGTGGCGCCTCAGAGATCTTGCTGTCCGGCTTGCCCAACGTTTGGCAATACGTCTGCGCGGACAACCGGGTCGCCGAGATCTCGAGATTGTTCGGGTCGGCGCCGCTCTTGTCCTTCAGCATTTTGCTGATTTCGTCGTTCTGCTTCTTCTCGTCCTGGGTGGTGAAGTCCTTGCACTTGGTGTCCCCGCCGGTGTTGATCACCTGCGACGCCGAACATCCACTGAACAGAATTCCTGCCGCCGCAACCACAATCGTGAGCGCGGAGGTTGTCGTTGACTTCATCGTCGGGCCTTCCAGAATCGGGGTGTTAGCTATCTATACACCGAAGCGTGGGGTTCCAAACACGAAAGCGGAATCGGCCGTATGCCGTTTGCCGACAACGCCTCCCCGTATAGAAATCGGGCCGACGCGTCTTGCGCGCCAGCCCGATTCAACGTTGGTTGCGGTGTTAGTCCGCTTCGGACAGCCGCTGCTTGAGCGCCTCGAACTCGTCGCGGACGCCGGTGGGCAGCTTGTCGCCGACAAACTCGAACCATTCCTCGATCAGCGGCAGTTCCTCACGCCACTCGGCCGCGTTGACCGCCAGCGCCTTGGTCACGTCGCCGCCTTCGGCGTCGAGCCCGTCGAGGTCCAGATCGTCGGCCGTCGGCACGATGCCGATCGCGGTGTCCTGGCCGCCGGCCTGGTGCTCGATGCGGTCCACGATCCACTTCAGCACCCGGCTGTTCTCGCCGAAGCCCGGCCACAGGAACTCACCCTTGTCGCCGCGGCGGAACCAGTTGACGAAGAACACTTTTGGCAGCTTCGACTCGTCGGAGTTCTTGCCCAGGTCGATCCAGTGCTGGAAGTAGTCACCGACGTGGTAGCCCAGGAACGGCAGCATGGCCATCGGGTCGCGGCGCACGGTGCCGACCTTGCCCTCGGCAGCGGCGGTCTGCTCGCTGCCCATGGTGGCGCCCATGAAGACGCCGTGCTGCCAGTCGCGGGCCTGCGTCACCAGCGGCACCGTGGTTTTGCGGCGCGCGCCGAACAGGATGCCGGAAATCGGCACACCCTGCGGGTCGTCCCACTCCGGGGCCAGGATCGGGCACTGCGACATCGGGGTGCAGTACCGCGAATTCGGGTGGGCCGCTTTGGTATCCGTCTCGCGCAGGACCCAGTCGTTGCCCTTCCAGTCGATCAGGTGGTCGGGCTCGCCTTCCAGGCCTTCCCACCACACGTCGTTATCGTCGGTCAGCGCGACATTGGTGAAGACGGTGTTGCCGGCCTCCATAGTGCGCATCGCGTTCGGGTTGGACTTCCAGTTAGTGCCCGGCGCGACGCCGAAGAAACCGAACTCGGGGTTGACCGCGTACAGCCGGCCGTCCTTGCCGAACCGCATCCACGCGATGTCGTCACCGAGGGTCTCGGCGCGCCAGCCCGGAATGGTCGGCTGCAGCATCGCGAGGTTGGTCTTGCCACACGCCGACGGGAAGGCCGCGGCGAAGTAGTACGCCTTGTTCTCCGGGGAGATCAGCTTGAGGATCAGCATGTGCTCGGCGAGCCAGCCCTCGTCGTGTGCCATCGCCGAGGCGATCCGCAGCGAGTAGCACTTCTTGCCCAGCAGCGCGTTACCTCCGTAGCCCGAGCCGTAGCTCATGATTTCGCGGGTCTCCGGGAAGTGGGTGATGTATTTGGTGTCATTGCACGGCCACGGCACGTCCTTTTGGCCGGGCTCCAGCGGGGCACCCACCGAGTGCAGCGCCTTGACGAAGAATCCGTCGTCGCCCATCTTCTCGAGGGCCGCCTTGCCCATTCGGGTCATCACCTTCATCGAGATGACGACGTACTCCGAATCGGTGATCTCCACACCCAGCTTGGGGTCGTCGGCGCCGAGCGGACCCATGCAGAACGGCACCACCCACATGGTGCGACCGCGCATGCAGCCGCGGTACAGCTCGGTCATCGTGGACCGCATCTCGGCCGGGTCCGTCCAGTTGTTGGTCGGGCCGGCGTCGATCTCACGCTCGGAACAGATGAAGGTCCGGGACTCCACGCGCGCCACGTCGGACGGGTCCGACAGCGCCAGGTAGGAGTTGGGGCGCTTCTCCTCGTTCAGCTTCTTCAAGGTGCCGGCCTCGACCAGTTGGGCGGCCAGCCGGTTGAACTCCTCGTCGGAGCCGTCGGCGAACACAACCCGGTCGGGCTGCATCAACTCCGCAGCCTCCTCTACCCACGCCAATAGCCCCCGATGATTCGTGGGTGCGGTGTCCAGACCGGGAATGGTCGCTGAGGTCATCGAACTCTCCTGAATTCATCTCCGTATGGTGCGGGCACAGTGTGATTGCATATGCAGTCGCCCACACAGATATTGACATGGTGGCGTTAGCTACAGGTTATCGCGATCCCCTTGCTGGGGAAGGGTTGGGCGGGTATAAGCCTTCTCACAACAACGATTCAGAAGCTCCTAAAAGGTCAGAAATTGTTCTCATCGGTGCTCCTCGAAGCTGATTTGGGGGTTTTCTGCCTGTCGGCGTTCTCGGCAGGGTCATCGGGTTGACGTATACCCGGTTCCCCGAGTTCTGCACGCACCGCGTCCAGCGCGGCCGCGACGATGGGCATTTCCCGGTCCCGGACCGCCGTGGCCCGTGCCGCCACGATGGCATGCTCGCGCAGTTCGGCGTCGATGGCATTCACCTGATCTGACACTTGCGCGTGGTCCGCCTCGTCACGAACGACGAGCCCGCTGGTCAGCAGCGTCTCGGCAACCAGCACGCGCGTCGCGACCAGCTCCTCGGACACCGACCGCAGCGACGACGTCAGATCGCCCGCCCAACGATCCAACAGCCCGCGGTCACGCAGCAGGGCGCGCAGGTTCACCACCAGGAAGGTGACCGCCAAGCCGACCGCCACGCAGGCCGCGGCGCCGGCGATCTCGACCGCCGGATTCAGCCGCCGGTCCACGCCGGCCACCAGGCGAGACAGCGTCAGCGCGACGCCTACCCCGAACCCGACGCCCAACAGCATCATCAGCCAGGTCTCCTGCCGCCGCGATTTCAGCGGCGGGGGCGCGACGTTGACGGCCGGTAGCAGCTCGACGGGCGGTAGGTCGATCGGCGTGCCGAGCTCGCGCGCAATGCCATCGAGGTGCCGGGTGGTGCCTTCATACACCTCGCCGACGACTTCGGCGGCCCGGGCACGCGCGTGCGCCTCGAAGCCGGCCAAGCTCCGGCGGGGCAGGCGCGCGGCCTGCTCTTGCAATTCGCTTCGCACCGACGAGCATCGGTTGACCGCCGAGTGCGACAGCGCAACCCGCGCCTGCTGGATCTGGCCGCGCAGCGTGATGGTGCGTTCGGATTTCGATTGCCGGCGCTCACGCAGGGCGGTGCTGCGCTCCTCGCGCAGCGCGTCGACCCGGGCCCGCCGGCCGGCGCTGTCCGCGTCGCGATCGAACCGCTGCGCGACCGTACGGAGCCTGGATTCCCAGGCCCGCAACCGATTTCGCCGCTCGACATCGGAAACGGCGAGTTGTGCCGAGACGGCCTCGACAACTTCGTCGACCTGCGGCTCGCCCAGGTCGGGCGCGGCCGCCGTACCTATCCAGGGCACCTGGCGGTAGCGCGGCGCGTGTGCGGCCAGCCTGTCGCGGTCGGCGGTGAGCACGTCCTGCCAGGCGCGGTGCACGTCGATCTTGGACACCACGCCGACGACCACGTCGGTGTGCTCGGAGGCGGCGTCGAGCAGGGCACAGTCGGATTCGGTGAGTTCGGCGGCCGCGGAGACGACGAACACCACCGCCATCGGCGCCTCGCCGGGCTGCAGGTCCGTCGACTCGACGAATTCATGCTCGGGCAGCCGCTCGCCCAGCACGGTGGCCACCCCGGTCACACCGGCCATCCACGGCCCGGTCACTAACACGACGTCGCGGCGGCTGATGGGGGGCGACTCCAGCCGCGGCCCGATCGCCGCCACCAGTTCGTCGACCTGGGCCACCGAATCGCCGCTCATCGTGCCTCCTGCGCGGCCGACCACAGCCACAGCGATCCTCGGGCGATGTCCGCCACCGCAGGCGCGGTGCAGGGCGCTCGCTGATCCGCGGCTGTAGCGCTGCCAGCGCGACGCGCGGGACAAGTGTCGGGCCGGGTCGTCGTCGTCCAGATCGGTGGAGTCGACATCCAGCCCTGCCGCCTCGGCCACGTCGACGGCGGCGGCCATCCGCGCGATCACCGTGTCATCGCGGGACAAGAACCGGCTGACCTGCTCGCCGATCCCCGCGCGACCGACGGCCAGGGCCTCCAGCTCCGTGATGGCCTCAAGCAGCCGCCGGTAACGCACCTCGGCGCCGAGAGCCGACACCGTGGCGATCACCGCGTCGACGCCGCTGATCCGGCGCAGCAGGGCCCGGACCCCGGCCAGCGTCGCACCCCGGCGGACCGCGGCAATGCCCAGCGCCGTGCCGAACAGGTCCAGGGTGTCCAGCAGCCGCAGCCGGGTGTCTGTCGGCACGGGGTTATCGGCCGCTAGGAATCCCTCGAAGGAGCCGTCCAGGCCAGTCGGATGGGCGGCTAAGGTCTGCAACGCCGCCCACGACGTGCCGTCCAGTCCCCGCAGCGCCGCGACGGCCAGCAAAGCGATCATCGGTTCGACCGGCGTCCCGGTGAGCTTGCTTAGTTCCGCGCACCTGCGCTGCGCGGCCGCGGCCGGCCCGTCGCCGGCGCGCCCCGATAGCGAGCCGAGCAGATCGGCCTTGTTGAGCACCGCCAGCACCGGGCAACCGGCCGTCGCGATCACCCTGGAGTCCTCGGGTTTGACCACTTCAGCGATCACCTGAACGACGACGTCGGCCCCACCCGCGGATGGCAGCACCGTGATTGCCGGCGCGGTGGTGGCGTACGCCAGGGCGCGCACCACGGTGCCGCGGCCCACTCCCGGACGGCCGCGTACCGCCACCCGCAGCGGTGCCGCGGCTTTCTCGGCGATCGCGCTCACATGTGCGTCGGCACATCGAGCAGCAAATCGCGCCAGCTCATCGACGAAAACCTGGTTCCCCCGTACCTTCATTTCCTGCCTGCTCGATCCCGATCGGCCGGCTCCCCGCGCCGGCGTTGCTCCCGTCGAATGCGGGGTCGTCGCCGCCGGCTGGCCCGGTTGCGGACCAGCCGGTCCGGCCCTACCGCATAGTGGCACTTGCGTCCTCGAGTTGCGAGCCACCGTCTATCTGTTACCAGTTGAAGGCAACTGTTGGGTATCAATCTGGACCAGGAGCGGCTACAACGGGGGTTCATGGGCCACCATGGACAAATGCATGCGCAACCCGGGATCGGGACATGTCCCGATGCACGGGCGGAGGTGGGAGCCGGCCTGGAAACCGAAGACGTCATGACGCCAGCACCGGAGCCAACGGGTTCGGGCGCCGCCGAATGGGGCTATCTGCCCGCCACGGGTTTCCGCTCCAGGCGGTCCAACCTGTCCGGCGCCCAGCGGGAGACCTGGGAGCGGCTGTGGCCGACGGTGGGCCGCTCCGAAATTCCGCGCCGCTTCGAACCGCTGGACACCCGCGCCTGGTTCGGCCGGGAAGCTCCACTAGTGCTCGAGATCGGTTGCGGCAGCGGCATATCGACGCTGGCAATGGCGCGCGAGGAACCTGAAATCAACGTGATCGCGGTGGAGGTTTACCAGCGGGGCCTGGCCCAGCTGCTGTGCGCGATCGACCGCGAGCAGGTGCGAAACATCCGGTTGATCCGCGGCAACGGGATCGAGGTGCTGCAGCATCTGATCGCGCCGGGTTCGCTGACCGGCTTCCGTCTCTACTTTCCGGACCCGTGGCCGAAGGCACGTCACCACAAGCGCCGCTTCCTTCAGCCGGGCACGGTTGGCCTGATCGCCGACCGGTTACTCCCCGGTGGTGTGCTGCATGCGGCGACGGATCACAGCGGCTACGCCGAGCAGATGGCTGAGGTCGGCGATGGCGAACCCCGACTGTGTCGCGCCGATCCCGGCAGCCGGCTGCCGATCTCGATAGTCCGCCCGACCACCAAGTACGAGATGAAAGCCCAAGAAGTGGGCAGCTCCGTATCCGAGTTCATTTGGAGAAGGCGCTGAGCATGAGCCTCACAGAAGAAGCGACCGCCACCGCTTCAGCGACGGTGCCGTCCGGCGTCGACCCTGGCGGCCTCGATACGCCGCCGCGGCGCGTGCTGCTGGTCTGGGACGCCCCCAACCTCGACATGGGTCTGGGCTCGATCCTGGGCCGCCGCCCCACGGCGCTGGAACGTCCCCGCTTCGACGCGCTCGGTCGGTGGCTGCTGACGCGGACGGCCGAGGTCAGCGCCGGTCGCCCGGGCGTCGTCGTCGAACCCGAGGCCACCGTGTTCACCAACATCGCCCCGGGCAGCGCCGACGTCGTCCGGCCCTGGGTGGATGCGTTGCGTAACGTGGGATTTGCGGTTTTTGCCAAGCCGAAAATAGATGAAGACAGCGATGTCGACCGGGACATGCTCGGGCACATCGAGCTGCGGCGTCAAGAAGGCCTCGCAGCGTTGGTTGTCGCGTCCGCCGACGGTCAAGCGTTCCGTCAGCCGCTGGAAGAAATCGCACGTAGCGGGGTTGGTGGTGCAACGCCTGTCCAAGTAATCGGATTTCGCGAACACGCGAGTTGGGCGCTAGCGTCGGATACCTTGGACTTCGTCGACCTGGAGGACATCGAAGGTGTTTTCCGGGAGCCGTTGCCGCGGATCGGTTTGGATTCGCTGCCCGACCAGGGAGCATGGCTGCAGCCGTTCCGGCCGCTGTCCGCGCTATTGACCGCGCGTGTGTGACACTGGAAAACCAATGCGCGGGTCGCTGTTAGTGATCCAGTAAGGAGCTTACGTGTTCGCCTGGTGGGGTCGAACCGTGTACCGCTATCGGTACATCGTGATCGGGGTCATGGTGGCTCTGTGCCTTGGCGGCGGCATCTTCGGGATGAGCCTGGGTAGGCATGTCACGCAGAGTGGTTTCTACGACGAGGGCAGCCAATCCGTCAAGGCCTCGATACTGGGCGACAAGACCTACGGCCGCGACCGCACCAGCCACGTCGTCGCCACCCTCACCGCCCCTAACGGGCAGACGGTTGACGACCAGGCGTGGCGAGAGAAAGTCGTCGGCGAGCTCAACAAGCTGAAGAACGACCACCCCGACCAGATCGTCGGCTGGGCCGGCTGGCTGGCCGCGCCCGAGAGCACCAATCCCATCATCAAAGGGATGGTCTCCGATGACCGAAAGCACACCTTCGTCAGCATCCCGCTGAAGGGTGACGACGACGACACCATCCTCAACAACTACAAGGACGTCGTCCCGTACCTGCAAAAACTCAACGGCGGTACCGTCCAACTCGCCGGCCTCGAGCCGATAGCCAACGCCCTGACCGGCACCATCGCCACCGACCAGCGCCGCATGGAGGTCCTCGCGGTGCCGTTGGTCGCGGTGGTCCTTTTCTTGGTCTTCGGCGGCGCGGTCGCGGCCGGCCTGCCGGCCATCGTCGGCGGCCTGAGCATCGCGGGCGCGCTGGGCATCTTGCGGCTTGTCGCCATGTTCGGGCCGGTGCACTTTTTCGCCCAGCCGGTGGTCTCGCTGGTCGGTCTGGGTATCGCGATCGACTACGGACTTTTCGTGGTGAGCCGGTTCCGGGAAGAGATCGCCGAGGGCTACGACACCGAGGCCGCGGTGCGGCGCACCGTGATGACCGCCGGGCGGACCATCGTGTTTTCGGCCGTGCTGATCATTGCCTCGAGCGCCAGCCTGCTGGTGTTGCCGCAGGGCTTCGTGCACTCACTGACCTACGCGATCTTCGCCGCGGTGGGCCTTGCTGCCCTGCTGTCGATCACCTTCCTGCCGGCGTGCCTGGGCATCCTGGGGCGCCATGTCGACGCGCTGGGCGTGCGGACCGCGTTCCGGGTGCCGTTCCTGCGCAACTGGAAGTATTCGCGGGCCTACCTCAACTGGCTCGCCGACCGGTTGCAGAAGACCAAGACCCGCGAAGAAGTAGAGGCCGGTTTCTGGGGCAAGCTCGTCAACTTCGTGATGAAACGGCCGCTGGCCTTCGCCATCCCGATCGCCGTCGCCATGATCCTGCTGGTCATCCCGTTGGGCAACCTGTCGTTCGGCGGCATGAGCGAGAAGTACCTGCCGCCCACAAACTCCGTGCGCCTGGCGCAGGAGCATTTCGACAAGCTCTTCCCCGGGTACCGGACCGAGCAGCTGACCGTGGTGATCGAGAGCAACAACCACAGCAAGGTCACCGACCAGCAGGTTGCCGACATCCGCAACCGGATCTCGGGGATCACCGGGTTCACCGACAAGACGTGGGAGGAGCGGCCGTGCCCGACCATCGCCGGCAACCCCTGCGTCGCCGGTCCGAACGGCACCACGCAGCCCAAGGACGACTCGGTGCGCGTGATCCAGAACGGCCTGGTCAACAAGAACGATGCCGCGAAGAAGATCAGCGAACTGCGGGCCATCAACCCACCGAAGGGCCTGACCCTGCTGGTCGGCGGCACGCCGGCGCTGGAACAGGACAGCATCCACAGTTTGTTCGACAAGGCTCCGCTGATGCTCGTGCTGTTGCTCAGCGCCACGATGTTGTTGATGTTCCTGGCGTTCGGGTCGGTGGTGCTACCGGTCAAGGCGGCGGTGATGAGCGCGCTGACGCTCGGGTCGACGATGGGCATCCTGACGTTGATCTTCGTCGACGGGCACTTCTCCACCTGGCTGAATTTCACGCCGACTCCGCTGATGGTGGTGGTGATCGCGTTGGTCGTCGCCGTGGGTTTCGGCCTGGCCACCGACTACGAGGTGTTCCTGGTGTCCCGAATGGTCGAGGCACGCGAACGCGGCATGTCGACCGCGGAAGCCATCCGGATCGGTACCGCGACCACCGGACGCTTGATCACGGCCGCCGCGCTGGTGCTCGCCGTGGTCGCCGGTTCGTTCGTGTTCTCCGACCTTGTGCTGATGAAGTATCTGGCGTTCGGTCTGATGGCCGCGCTGTTGCTGGACGCGACCGTGGTCCGCATGTTCCTGGTGCCCTCGGTGATGAAGCTGCTCGGCGACGACTGCTGGTGGGCTCCGCGCTGGGCCCGGCGGCTGCAGAACAAGATCGGCCTGGGCGAGATCGACCTGCCCGACGAGCGCAAGCGGAGTTCCGTCAACGGCCGGGCGATTCGGCCGCCGGTGGCCGCCAGCCTGGTCGCCGCGAAACCGCGTGCGCCGCACGACCCCACGCACCCCGCTTCGCCGCCCGAGCCGTCGCGCGCGAACCGTCCAGGTCCGTCGGCCCAGCCTGAAGTCCGGCCTCCCGCCGAGCTGCCTGCGGGCCCGAGCGCCGCCCGCACACAGTCGCAGCCCAGCCAGCCGACGGAAGCCAAGACAACGCGCTTCTCGGCGCAACCCAACTCCGAGGCCACTACCGCGCGGCCCCCGACGCCGCCGGCACCGCCGCCATCGGCCGGTGAGACGCGGGCGATACCGGCCCCGGGGAACCGGGAGAGCAAGGGCGACCCGGCCGATCCCACCACCGCGCTTCCGGTGATGCGGCCCGACGGCAACGACTCGGACGCTGCCACCGAGAAGATGAACGCGCGCGGCAAGGGCGATAACGGCGAGAATCCGCGTCCGCGGCGCCGCGCCGGCGGCGGGCTGTCCGCGCAGGATCTGCTGCGCCGCGAAGGACGGTTATAACCCCGTTCGCGTCCTAGTCGGGCTTGCGCTCCGCGTGGTCCGGTTCGAGCTGGAGAATGGCCGTATCCTCGGCGTCGTCGGTCAGCTCTTTGGCTTCGGCCTCCGGATCCCGGGCGAGCAGCACCTGTATCGCATTGTTGAGAAACGCTACCGACGGGACCGCCAGCAGGGCGCCGACAATTCCGGCCAGCCCGCCGCCGGTGGAAATGGCCAGCACCACCCCGAGCGGATGAATCGAGACGGCGCGGCCCATCACCAGCGGCTGCAGCAGATGCGACTCGATTTGGTTGATCACGATCAGCAAGCCAAGCGTCAGCAACGCGTAGACGATCCCCTTGGCCAGCAGCGCCACCACCACCGCCACCAACCCCGAGATCAGCGCACCGATCAGCGGTATGAAGGCGCCAAGAAACACCAGCGAGGCCAGGGGCAGCGCGAGCGGCACGCCCATGATGGCCAGCCCGGTACCGACCCCAGCCGCGTCGGTGAAGGCCACCAGGAAGGTGGCCCGGACGTAGGCGATCAGCGATCCGTATCCGGCGCGGCCCGCCTCCCGAACCCGGTCGCGGACGCCGACCGGGACGATCTTGGTCACGTACTGCCAGATGTTGCGGCCGCCGTAGAGGAAGAAAATCAAAGTGAACAGCACCAGGACCGCGGCCGTGAGCAGTTCGGTGATGGTGGCCGCGGTGGACAATGCGCCGCTGGTCAGTTTCGACTGATTGTTGTGCAGCGCCTGGATCGCGGCATTGCCCGCGTTGGTGATCTGTTCACTGCGCAGATGCGCCGGCCCCTCGATCAGCCACCTGCGGGTGGTGTCGATGCTGCGGGTGACCTGCTCGGTCAGATCGGGCAACCCGACGACGAACTGGGTGATGACGAACGTGAGGATGCCGCCCAGCAGCGCGAATCCGCCCAGCAACACCAGCGCGACGGCGCCGCCGCGCGGCAGGCCACGTCGGTCCAGCCAGTCCACCACCGGTACCAGCAGCGCGCTGATCATCAGGGCCAACAGCACCGGGACGACGATGATCTCGAGCTTGGCCACCACCCAAAGCGCGGCGACCGCCGCGGCCAGGATGACCAGCAAACGCCACGCCCAGGCAGCGATCTTGCGGACAAGGGGTTCGACCGAGGCGTCTTCGGTGTTTGCCGACATCCGGTCAGCCTATCTGCCGCGGCCCTGCTGAGCGGCTGCGTCAGCACGATCCGGTTACGACGGCGACACGCTCGGAGTTGCGCCTCGATTACCGCGCCACCTGCGCGGTTACCCTAAAACACGTGCCGCACGACGCGCCGATCCGCAACCTCCGCTTCCCGGGCGGCGGTGCATTCGCCCCCGAGGGTGAGTTGCCCGCGCCCGCGCGCGGTGGCGAGACGTTGCGAGGCAAGTACTGGTGGGTGCGGTGGGCGATCCTGGGTGTGGTCGCGATCGTGCTCGGCGTCGAGGTCGCGCTGGGCTGGGATCAGCTGGCCAAGGCATGGACGAGCTTGTTCGCGGCCAACTGGTGGTGGTTGCTCGCGGCGGTAGCGGCGGCGGCCGCGTCGATGCACAGCTTCGCCCAGATCCAGCGCACGTTGCTGAAGTCCGCTGGGGTGCACGTGAAGCAACTGCGCTCGGAGGCCGCCTTCTATGCCGCCAACTCACTGAGCACCACGCTGCCCGGCGGGCCGGTGCTGTCGGCGACGTTTCTGCTTCGACAGCAACGCATTTGGGGCGCCTCGACCGTGGTGGCGTCCTGGCAGCTGGTGATGTCGGGCGTACTGCAGGCCGTGGGTTTAGCGCTGCTCGGGCTGGGCGGCGCCTTCTTCCTGGGCGCGAAGAACAACCCCTTCTCGTTGTTGTTCACCCTCGGCGGCTTCATCGCATTGCTGCTGCTTTCTCAGACGGTGGCATCTCGGCCGGAGCTGATCGAGGGCATCGGCACCCGCATCCTGTCCCGGTTCAACTCGGTGCGCGGCAAGCCCATCGACACCGGCCTGGCGAAGTGGCGCGAGATTCTGATGCAGCTCGAGTCGGTCAGCCTGGGCCGGCGCGACCTCGGGGTGGCGTTCAGCTGGTCGATGTTCAACTGGATCGCTGACGTGGCCTGCCTGGCGTTCGCCGCGTACGCCGCCGGCGACCACGCATCCATCGCCGGACTGACGGTGGCCTACGCGGCCGCACGCGCCGTCGGCACGATTCCGCTGATGCCCGGCGGGCTGTTGGTCGTCGAAGCGGTGCTGGTGCCCGGCCTGGTATCCAGCGGCATGTCGTTGCCCAATGCGATCTCGGCGATGCTGCTCTACCGGCTGATCAGCTGGCTTCTCATCTCCGCTATCGGCTGGGTGGTGTTCTTCTTCGTGTTCCGGACCGAAAAGCCGGACAGCTCCGACGACGACCCGCCAACCGGTCCACTGCCCGTGATCGAGCCCAGGCTGCGGCACTGGGACGATCCCGCCGCCGACGAGGCCGCGCTGCAGGGTCCGTTACCGCCGCCCGACGCCAACGGCTAGCGATTGTGGCGCTAGCCGACGTTGTTCTGCCGCGACGGGCCACCCAGCGCGCCACCGGCGGGCGGGACCGGCGCGGTCTTCGCGGGCGGGATCCCCAGGCCAGCGGCCGGCGCGGCGGGCAACGCGGGTAAGCCGCCGGCGCCCGGCGCCTGCTGCATCATGCCCATCACCTGCGGGATGCTGATCGGCAGCTTGCACTGCGTCGACAGGTTGGTCAGCGGCTGCGCGATGGATGTCATGTCAGCGGCGACCTTCGGGTTGGCCTCGAAGTAAGTCTTCAACCCGGTGAATGACTGCGGGCCGGCCTGCTGCTGCAGCATCGAGGTCATCGTCTGGTTGGTCTCGGGATGCGAGTCCAGGTAGTCGCCCATCGATTTGGAGACCGAACCGATCGTGCGGGCGATTTCGCTGGCGGCGCACGGGTCGGTGGCGCCCGTCGCCGGCGGCCCGGCCATCAGTGCAGCGGCCGCGGCGGGCACTGCGCCGGCGATCACCCCTGCAACGAGCTTGTGTCGTCTGGTCGCAAATAGTTTCTTCATGTCCCCCCCGGCTCGGCCCAGCGACATCCTGCCATCCGGGCCGGTGCCTTGCCAGCTGGGTGACCGAGATCCCGCTTGGTCACCGGTTCGCAACGACTTGGCCGCAGCTTGGCAACAGAGGCGTCTGCGCAGCTCACGAATTCGTTAAGCCGAACTAATGCATAGGCTGCTGCGGTATCGTCGCCACCACGCGTAAGCGAGATATTCGGGGAGCCTGAAATCCAGCAGTTTATGATGCGCCTCAGCCGCAGTCTGCGCAGGTACCGCTTGTTGGTCTTCGCATGCTGGTTGCTGGCGTTGGTCCCGGCGATCTATCTGGCCATGACGCAGTCCGGGAATCTTACCGGCGGTGGTTTCGAAGTGTCCGGCTCGCAGTCGTTGAAGGTCCACGACCAGCTCGAGGATCAGTACCACGACCTCGGAGCCTCCTCGCTTGCGCTGGTCGCCGCCCCTCGCCCCGACGCCAGCTATGAGGACATGAACGACGCCGTGGCACAGCTGCGGCAAATCGCCGGCGAATTTCCCGGCGTGACGGAGAAAACCAACCCCACCCAGCGCCCACCGCAACCCGACCGGCCCTATGTGCTGACGCTGCGGCTCGACTCCCGCAACGCCGGTACCAGCGACATCGCCAAGCGGTTACGCCAAAAAGTGGGCGTCAAGGGCGACCAGTCCGGACAGACCGCGAACGGCCGAGTGCGGCTCTACGTCATCGGGCAGGGTGCGCTGAGTGCCGCCGCCGCGGAAAACACCAAACATGACATCGCCGAGGCGGAACGCTGGAACCTGCCGATTATCCTGATCGTCTTGCTCGCGGTGTTCGGCTCGCTGGCCGCCGCCGCGATACCGCTGGCCCTCGGTGTCTGCACGGTCGTGGTGACCATGGGCCTGGTCTACTTCTTGTCCGCCTTCACCACGATGTCGGTGTTCGTGACCTCGACGGTGTCGATGTTCGGCATCGCGCTCGCGGTGGACTACTCACTGTTCACCCTGATGCGGTTCCGCGAGGAACTGCGTTCCGGGCGCCAGCACCGCGAAGCGGTAGACGCCGCGATGGCCACCTCCGGACTGGCGGTGGTGCTGTCCGGGATGACCGTCGTCGCCTCGCTCACCGGGATCTACCTGATCAACACCCCGGCGCTGAAATCGATGGCCACCGGCGCGATTCTGGCCGTCGCGGTGGCCATGCTGACATCGACGACCTTGACACCCGCGGCGCTCGCGACGTTCGGCCGGGCCGCCGCCAAGAGATCGATGCTGCTGCACTGGTCGCGCCGCCCGGAGAGCACGCAGTCCCGGTTCTGGAACCGTTGGGTCGCATCGGTGATGCGCCGGCCGTGGATATCGTCAATCGCGGCGGCCACGGTATTGCTTGTGATGGCCGCACCCGCGACATCGATGGTGTTGGGCAACAGCTTGCTGCGCCAGTTCGACTCCGCGCACGAGATCCGCGCCGGCGTCGCCGACGCATCCCAAGCCCTCGGGCCCGGCGCGCTCGGTCCGATCCAGGTCATGGTCAGCTTCCCCGACGGCAATGCGTCCTCGCCCGAGCACACCCAGACGCTGGCCGCTATCCGGCAGCGCATGGCGCAGGCCCCCGACATCGGTTCGGTCACCCCGCCGCAATTCGCCGACGACAACAGCAGCGCTTTGCTGTCGGCGGTGTTGTCGGTCGATCCCGAGGACATGGGCGCCCGGCAATCCGTCGACTGGATGCGCGCCCAGCTACCCAGGGTGCCCAGCGAGGGAACGGCGCGCGTCGATGTCGGCGGCCCGACGGCGTTGATCAAGGATTTCGACGACCGGGTGTCGGCCACCGAGCCGCTGGTGTTGCTCTTCGTCGCGGCGATCGCGTTCGTGATGCTGTTGCTCTCGATCCACTCGGTGTTCTTGGCGTTCAAGGGCGTGCTGATGACACTGCTCTCGGTCGCGGCCGCCTACGGAAGCCTGGTGATGGTGTTCCAGTGGGGGTGGTTGCGGGATCTCGGCTTCGCCCACATCACGTCGATCGATAGCACCGTTCCGCCGCTGGTGCTGGCGATGACGTTCGGGTTGTCGATGGACTACGAGATCTTCCTGCTCACCCGCATCCGGGAACGCTTCCTACACACCGGGAACACCCGCGACGCGGTGGCCTACGGCGTGAGCACCAGCGCCCGAACGATCACCAGCGCCGCGCTGATCATGATCGCGGTGTTCATCGGCTTCGCGTTCGCCGGCATGCCGCTGGTCGCCGAAATCGGGGTGGCGTGCGCCGTGGCGATCGCGGTCGACGCCACTGTGGTGCGGCTGGTGCTGGTGCCGGCGCTGATGGCGATGTTCGCGCAGTGGAACTGGTGGCTGCCGGGATGGCTGCGCAGGGTGCTGCCGTCGGTCGACTTCGACAGGCCGCTGCCCGAGGTCGACCTCGGCGATGTCGTCGTCATCCCCGACGACATCTCGGCGCTGACCGCGCCCAGCGCGGACCTGCGGATGATGCTCAAGTCGGCCGCGAAGCTCAAGCACCTGGCACCCGACGCCATCACCGTGGCCGATCCGCTGGCCTTCACCGGCTGTGGGCGCAACTGCAAGGACACCGAGGAACCCCGCGGCCAGGGGCCCGGACAGATTCCGCATCAGGTCAACATCAGCGAGGACGCTGTCAGCATCGCGGTGGGCGCCGGCGGGCCGAAAAGCGGAACCAACGGCCACCCGCGTACCCAGTCGGGGGCCAAGAAGTTGGTCGACGGCCTGGCGTCGCGCAATAGCATCACCCGAGCCATGCCGTGGGGCGACCGGCCGGTGCATCCGGTCACGCTGTGGCGTGGGCGTTTGTCGGTTGCCATCGACGCACTCGAGGCCGGCGCCAAATCGGCCAACCCGCCGCAATTCGCACGTCGCAGCCCGGTGGAAACCACCCACGTGCAATTGCCTACCGGCGATCGGCTGCAGGTCCCGACCGGTGCCGAGACATTGCGCCTAAAGGGCTACCTGATCATGTGCCGTAACAGCAGCCGCGATTATGCCGAATTTGCTGACATGGTCGACACATTAGAACCCGAAACAGCGGCAGTGGTGCTGGCCGGAATGGACAGGTATTACTGTTGTCAACCGCCCAGACAGCAATGGATCGCGTCGGAGTTGGTCCGTCAACTCGCGGATCCGCATCCTTCGGATTTGCCTGACGATCATTGGTCAGAACCAGAGGCCAAGGCAGACTGGGATGAGGTCAGGCAGCGCTGCCTGTCGGTGGCCGTCGCAATGCTAGAGGAGGCGAGGTGACGTTGGCAGCCGACCGACGACGCGTGCCGCCGCCCGAGCAGCCCGCCGCGGAACCTCGTCCTCATGATCTCGACCAGCCGGTGGAGTTCTGGCCGACCTCCGCCGTCCGCTCGGCGCTGCAGGGCGGCGACATCGACACCTGGAAGCGGATTGCCGCCGCGCTGAAACGCGACCCGTTCGGACGCACCGCCCGCCAGGTGGAGGAAGTCCTCGAGGGCACCCGCCCCTACGGCATCTCCAAGGCACTGTGGGAGGTGCTGGAGCGCGCCCGCACCCACCTGGAGGCAAACGAACGCACCGAGGTGGCCCGCCACGTGCGGCTGCTGATCGAGCGCTCCGGCTTGGCCCAGCAGGAATTCGCGGCCCGCATCGGGGTGGCGGCCGGCGACCTGGCCAGCTACCTCGACGGCAGCGTCAGCCCGTCGGCCTCGCTGATGATCCGGATACGCCGGCTCTCGGACCGGTTCGTGAAGGTGAAGTCACCACCCACGTCCGACTCAATCTGATTCGTCAGCGGGCGTTGATCGGCAGCACGTCGTTGACCAGCCAGTCGCTGCCCCGCTTGACCAGTGCCACCCGCAACGCCGGCGCCGCCCGACTCGGCGGCTGACCGGGAGTGTTCTGGGTTACCCGCAGGATGACCGCAACACTGGCCGCCGTGGGTCCGATCGCCTCGACACCGGCCGCCAGTGTCGAGGCCTGCGCCGTGACATTGCGCTGCCCGAGGTCGACGCTGGACTTGTGGTACTGCTCCTTGAACGCGTCCGCGCGCTCGGGCACCATCATCGCCGCTGCCCGGTCGATGGAGCTGGTCGGGGAACTCGGGGTGAACGACGCCATCGCCTCGGCCATCCCGCTGGCGACCTGGACCGCGTCCCGGGAGTCCTTTTTGAAGGCACGGTCGGTGCTGGTCCAGTGCGTGTATCCGGTCAGCACCGCGGCCGACAGGGCGGCCGTGCATAAGAACACGACGGCCAGGCGCAGACCCGGTGCCTCGTCGTCGGTGCCGACGCTGACCGAATCACGGCGCAGCAGCCAGAAATTGACTCCTACCCCCTGCACGATCAGCACCAGCAGAACCGAGCACGCCGACACCCACCACAGCGGCCAGCCGGTAATGACGCCGATCATCAGCAGCGCGCCGATCGTGGCCAACGGCGCCAGCACGTCGAAGGCCAGCAGCCGCCAGAGGTTTCTCATCGGATCGACTCCAGGTGGGAGATCATCAGCTTGCCGTCGACGTTGGAGACGTCGAGGCTCAGGCTCCAGTGCACCGTCTGCGGCTTGGCGCCGACGTTCTCGCTGACCGACGTCGCGACCACCATCACCGAATCCGTCCGGCTGGCGAACGGCGGCAGCTTGGTGGTAACGACCGGCCGCGCGAGACCGGGCTGGGTGTCCAGGTCGTGGCGCAGCGACTCGATCGCCACCGACTCGAGACGCCCACTGCTTTGCGACTGCAGCTTCTCGACCACCTGGCGGTAGGGCTGCACCGTCGCGTCGAAGTCGGTGTTGAGCTCGCCGACGGTCCCGTCATGCAAGTGCTGCAGGCTGGCGTCGATGTTGGTGCTGTTCATATTGATCAGCACGCCGGTCCAGTCGGCCGCGGTCTGCATGACGCGACTCAGGTAGCTGCGTTCGGCTGACTCGTCGCGGTGGTCGGACCAGATGATCGCGACGAGCACGACCGCGGCGACCGACAGCACGCCGAGAACTGCCGAGGCGACGCCGTACGGGGAAAGACCCGCATCCTGCGCCTCGTCGGCCTCCGGCGCGCTGGCCTCGGCATCCTGCGTGTCTTCGTCGGCCGCCGGTTCGGTCTGTTCGGCCTCAGGCATGGGCGCGAGGTTACCCCGCCGCCGCTCGGGGTCGGCGCAGCAGGCGCCCGGCACGCGGAAGATGGTAAGGATGGCAGGGTGACGTATGCGGCCACCCGCTCCGGCCTCGACCTGAGCCACATCGACGAAAATGCCCGTCCCCAGGACGACCTGTTCGGTTATGTGAACGGCCGCTGGCTGGCCGACTACCAGATTCCCCCGGACCGGGCCACCGACGGCGCCTTCCGCACCCTGTTCGACCAGGCCGAGGAGCAGGTCCGCGACCTGATCATCGAAGCGAGCGAAAGCGGCGCCGCCCACGGTGACGCACAACGCATCGGCGACCTGTACGCCAGCTTCCTCGACGAGGACACCGTCGAGCGCCGGGGCACCCAACCGCTGCACGACGAACTGGCCACCATCGACAACGCCGTCGATGCCGCGGCCCTGGCCGCTGTCGTCGGTGCGTTGCAGCGCACCGGGGTGGGCGGCGGCGTCGGCGTCTACGTGGACACCGACGCCAAGAATTCGACCCGCTACCTGGTGCACGTCAACCAGTCCGGCATCGGGTTGCCCGACGAGTCGTACTACCGCGACGAACAGCACGCCGCGGTCCTCGCGGCTTACCCCGGACACATCGCGCGGATGTTTCACCTGGTGTACGGCGGGGACGCGAAAGACCATGCCGAGACCGCGGCCAGGATCGTGGCGCTGGAGACCAAACTTGCTGCCGCGCACTGGGATGTAGTCAAACGCCGCGACGCCGATCTGACCTACAACCTGCGTACCTTCGCGGCGCTGCAGGCCGAAGGTGCGGGTTTCGACTGGACCGGCTGGGTCACCGCGCTGGGCAGCACTGCCGACGCTGTTGCGGAAATCGTTGTGCGCCAACCTGATTATCTGACCGCCTTCGCGGCGCTGTGGGACTGCGAAGACCTCGACGACTGGAAGTGCTGGGCGCGCTGGCGGTTGATCCGTGCCCGCGCCTCGTGGCTGACCGATGCTCTGGTCGCCGCGGACTTCGACTTCTACGGCCGTCTGCTGACCGGGACCGAGCAGATCCGCGACCGCTGGAAGCGCGGCGTTTCGCTGGTGGAGACCCTGATGGGTGACTCCGTCGGAAAGCTATACGTCAAGCGGCATTTCCCGCCGGATGCCAAGGCCCGCATCGACACGCTGGTGGACAACCTGCAAGAGGCCTACCGGGTCAGCATCAGCGACCTGGACTGGATGACGCCGCAGACCCGCGAGCGCGCGCTGACCAAGCTGCGTAAGTTCACCGCAAAGGTCGGCTACCCGGCGAAGTGGCGGGACTATTCGTCGCTGGTGATCGACCGCGCCGACCTGTACGGCAACTACCTGCGGGGGTACGCCGTCAATCACGACCGTGAGCTGGCCAAGCTGGGTGGACCGGTGGACCGTGACGAGTGGTTCATGACACCACAGACCGTTAACGCGTACTACAACCCGGGGATGAACGAGATCGTCTTCCCCGCAGCCATTTTGCAGCCGCCGTTCTTCGATGCCCAGGCCGACGATGCCGCCAACTACGGCGGCATCGGGGCGGTGATCGGACACGAGATCGGGCACGGCTTCGACGATCAGGGCGCCAAGTACGACGGCGACGGCAATCTGGTCGACTGGTGGACCGACGACGACCGCAGCGAGTTCGGCGCCCGCACCAAGGCGTTGATCGAGCAGTACGAGGCGTACATCCCCCGCGAGCTCGGCGACAACCACCACGTCAACGGCGCCTTCACCGTCGGTGAGAACATCGGCGATCTGGGTGGGCTGTCTATCGCGCTGCTGGCCTATCAGCTGTCGCTGGGCGGCGAGCCTGCCCCGGTGATCGACGGCCTGACCGGCGTGCAACGGGTACTCTACGGCTGGGCCCAAGTTTGGCGCACTAAATCCCGTGAGGCAGAAGCGATCCGGCGACTAGCAGTGGATCCGCACTCGCCGCCGGAGTTCCGGTGCAACGGCGTGATCCGCAACCTGGACGCCTTTTACCAAGCCTTCGACGTGGCCGAGGACGACGCGTTGTTCCTGGCGCCGCAGCGCCGGGTCAGGATCTGGAACTGACCCCGGCCAACGCCTCGATGCGGGCCGGTACGTGCTTGTGCCAGGGCGTTCCGGCGTAGGAGTCGCGCCACCCGGTTGACGTCAGCGCGTTGGGTGCGACGCCGGGAATGACCGTTCGCCCATCCTGGTCGACGTAGTCGAGCCCAAAACCGTTGGGCAGGGCCGCATGTCCGGGAAGCATCGTCTCGGTGATCTCGACGGTCGCCTCGGCGCTGCCGGCCGCGGTGGTGATGCGAGCCCGAGCGCCGTCAACGAGTCCGAGGTTCTGCGCATCTTCGACGCTGACGCGAAGGGCTCCATCGGTGTCGCGTTTACGCCAGGACGGGTCACGGAATATGTCGTTGGCGGTGTATGCGCGCCGCTCGCCCACCGAGAGCACGATCGGCAATTCCGACGTGGTCAGTTGCGGCGGCGTGGCGGCGAGCGCCCGCAAATCGTCTAGCATTTCCGGGATTTCGAGGGCGATCTTGTGATCGGAATGGCTGATCAGCGCGAAGTCGTCCTCGTAGTTGTGCGCGGTGAAGACGACGCCCGACGGGCTGTTCATGATGGCGTCGAACAGTGCGTTGCCGTCGGTATGTCCAGCCCGCCGCACGGCGTCGGGATAGGTCATCGCGGTCTTCTGGGCCAACCCCCACACCGCGGCCGCCCCGGCCATGCCGTCGGGCAGCGTCGGCCCGAGTGTTTCGTAGAGCACGTACGGAACCCGGCGCGCCATCGTCGGATTGCCCGCGACGGCGGTGAGGAACGCCTCGGCGTAAGCCTCGCGGCCCTGTTGGGCGGCTTCGTGCAGCGGCCGTAGCTCCGCGTCGTCCAGGACGCCGAGCGCCCGCACCAGCCGAGCCCAGATCTCCGGTTCGGGCAGCGTTCCCGCCAGCGGTTTGAGCAGCGGTCGGCGCAGGTGAAAGCCGTTGTGCGGGAACTCGAAATTGAAGAATGTGGCTTCGGTCTTCTCGTATTGCGATGCCGCGGGCAACACGTAGTGAGCCAGTCGTGCGGTCTCGGTCATCGCGACATCGACGACCACCATCAGTTCCAGGGATTCAAACGCCGCCCGGCACGCCGTCGAGTCGGCCAGCGAGTGCGCGGGATTGCCGCTTTCGACGATCATCGCCCGGAATCGGTCCGGGTGATCGGTGAGGATTTCCTCGGGCACGGTATTGGACGGGATCAGGCCGGCGATGATCGGCGCACCGGTGACGGGGGTGCGGCCCGAAACGGTGCTGAACAACGGCGCCACCGACGAATGCAGGTGCTGGCCACCCTTTTTCCCGAAGTTTCCGGTGAGAATCCAGAGCAGCTTGTTCAGGTAGGAACTCAGCGTGCTGTTGGGCGCCTGCTGAATTCCGAGATCTTCGAATACCGATACACTCTCGGCGGTGCCGATGCGCCGGGCCGCGGTCCGCAGCAGCTCTTCATCCACCCCGCAACGCTGGGCGTAGTCAGCGACCGGGACGTCGCGCAGCGCGTCGCGCACGGTCTCGACACCGTGCGCATGCTCGGCGAGAAATGCTTCGTTACAAAGGCTTTCCTGAACCAGCACCGCGGCCAGGGCGGCCAGGCACCAGGCGTCGGTGCCCGGTCGCACCCGCAGATGGAAGTCGGACATCTTGGCGGTGTCGGTGACGACGGGGTCGATGACGATCATCGATCGCGTGGGGTCCTTGGCGATGTCGTTGAGCACCACCCGGGCTCGGGGAAAGCTCTGCGACATCCACGGGTTCTTGCCGACGAACACCGACACCTCGGCGTGCTCGAACTCGCCGCGGGTGTGCCCGCCGTAGAGGTGCGCGTCGACCCAAGCCTCGCCGGTCTTCTCCTGTGCCAACGCATTTGACCGATACTTCGACCCGAGGGCCTTCAGGAAGGCGCCGCTGTATGCCCCGCCCAGATGGTTGCCCTGCCCGCCGCCGCCATAGTAGAAGATCTTGTCCCCACCATAGGTGTCACGGATGTGCTTGAAACCCTCCGCAATCTCCACGATCGCGGTGTCCCAGTCGATTTCCTCGAACGTGCCATCGGCGCGACGGCGCATTGGCGAGGTCAGGCGAGCACGGTTGTTCTGGTAGTGGTCCAGTCGCAACGCCTTGTTGCAGGTGTAGCCCTGCGACGCCGGATGGTTCTTGTCGCCGCGGATGCGGGCCAGCGTGCGATCTTCGACGTTTACGACGATGCCGCAGTTGCATTCGCAGAGGATGCATGCGGTTGACTGCCACTCAGCGGCCATCGCGGGACTTCCTTCCGGATTACTTTTCTAACGCAGCCAGCAGCAAGTTGCGCAGCTGACGGTGAATGAGATCCAGCGGCGCCACGTCGCGCCGCACCCTTGCCAGCACAATGGCGCCCTCCAGCGCCGAGGTCGTCAGCACCGACAGCTCATGGGCCTGCTCGGCCGGTATGCCGTCGGAGATCAGGCGCTGCGCTATCTGACTGATCCAGCGGTCGAACACCGCTGCCGCCCGTTCGACCACGGGCAGCATCCGCTCGCGGTCCTGCTCGTCACCGGATTCCACGGAGACCGCCACGATCGGGCAGCCGGCCCGGAAGTCACTGTCGAGCAATTGGCGCCGATACTTGTCCATCAGCGTGTCCAGCAGGTCAATGCCGCTGCCGACCCGGTCGATGACGGCACCGACGTGATCGCCGGCGTAGTCGACCGCCTCGCAGAGCAGTTGGGTTCGCCCGCCGGGGAAGTAGTGGTAGGCCGACCCGCGCGGCGCACCGCTGTGCTGCAGAACGTCCGAAATCGCGGTGGCGTGGGCGCCCCGTTCCCGGATCAACAACGCAGCGGAGATGACCATCCGCTCGCGGGGACTTCGCATCGGGGCTCCTCTCAGCCTATGTATGATGCTATACATCATTCGCCTGCTAGCGGAAGTTCTCGGTAGCAAATTGGCGGGATCAGTCGTCGCGGCGGCCGTGCGAACCGGGCGCGGGCGGATCTTGCGCGGCTTCACTACCAGAGGCCCAAAGAACCTCGAACAGGTTGCGCTGCATCTCGACGTACTCGAGGCTCTCGACCACCAGAGCAAAGTTTTCGCGCTTGGACGAAATCATCGCCGCCGACACATCGCCGATGATCATCGACATCGTGAAGACGTATTCGGCGGGCACATACCGGGTGCGGCGATAGTCGCGCTGGCTGGTGGGCCAGCCGCCGGGCAGGTCCTTCTCGGGTGAGCGCAGCACATGCAGCCACAACTGACGCGCACGACGGCCGGCGATGTACTCCTCCATCGCCTCGACTCCCGGCACACTCAACAAGTCGCGCATCGACAGCACACCGCGCACCGGCGAAGACCAGTCCAGGGTTTCGAACAAGGCGGTCCTGATGCCAGTCGCGCCCTCTAGATATCGCATCCGGGGGGCCGTGCCGGCCTTGGCATGAAAGGCGCGCAGTTGTGGCACCACCGATTCCAGGACCCGGCGCCGCTGACTCCATTCGTCCAGCAGGCGTTGCGGATCTGCCGCTCGCACAATGATTCTGGGGCGTCCGCTGGCTTTCGGGTCATCGTGATGGCTGCCGCCTTCGATCAGCGAGATCAACCCACGCTGGGCAAGGCGTTTGGCGATGTCGTACGCGTTGGTGCGGCCGATCCGCGACGCCTCGGCGAGTTGGGCAATGGTTGCCGAGTCCATGTTGAGCGCGGCCAGGTAGAACTGAGCCTCCTTCGGTTCAAGCCCGGCTTCAACGAGCTCTGCCCACATTGCGTGTCTCTCCGATCAGATCTGCGTCAATGGACCAGGGCCTTTTCCACACCGACGCCCGTGAGGGATCGCACCTCCATTTCAGCTTGCTTGGCCGGATCCTCAGGCTGACGTCGCCCGACGTAGCTGCCGACAATGCCGAGCGCGAACGCCAGCGGAATGCTGACAATGCCCGGGTTCGCCAACGGAAACCAGGCGAAGTCGGCGTGCGGGAACATCGCCGAGCGATTTCCGGAAACGGCGGGCGAGAAGATGATGAGCACCAGGCAACTGAGTAACCCGCCGTAGATGCTGAACAAGGCGCCGGCGGTGTTGAACTGCTTCCAGAACAACGAATACAGCAGGGTCGGCAGGTTGGCCGAGGCGGCGACGGCAAACGCCAGAGCTACCAGGAACGCCACATTCTGGCCCATCGCCAGGATTCCGAGAACGATGGCCAGGATGCCGATCACCACGACCATGAATCGCGACACCCGAACCTGTTGCGCCTCGGAGGCCGCACCCCTTTTGATCACGCCGGCGTAGATGTCGTGGGCGAACGAGGTGGCTGCGGTGATCGCCAGACCGGCCACCACGGCCAGGATCGTCGCGAATGCGACGGCGGCGATCACACCGAGGAATACCGTCCCGCCCAATTTGAACGCGAGCAACGGCGCGGCGGAGTTCTCCTTGCCCGCGGTCGCAAGGATCACGTCGGGGCCGACCAGCCAGGCCGCGCCATAACCGATGGCCAACGAGAACAGGTAGAAGAGGCCGATCGCGCCGATCGCCCACGTCACTGAGCGGCGTGCCTGGATGGCGGTGGGGACCGTGTAGAAGCGCATCAGCACGTGGGGCAATCCGGCGGTGCCCAGCACCAAAGCAATCCCCAGCGACAGGAAGTCCAGTTTGGTGATTGCTGTGGCGCCGTACTTGGCACCCGGTTCCAGGATGTTGTGACCGGCGACAGCATGGTTTTTCGAATGATCCACCACGCCTTGCGCGTTGGCGAGCAGTTGGGAGAAGTTGCCGCGCACCGCGATCACGACCAGTGCAAACATGATCGCCGCCCCCGTGACCAGCAGAACGGCCTTCACCATCTGGACGTACGTCGTACCCTTCATTCCGCCGATGAGCACGTAGGCGATCATCAACGCGCCGACGACCGCGACCACCGCCGACTGGCCCACTTCACTTTTGACGTCGAGCAACAACGCGACCAGTCCGCCGGCGCCGGCCATCTGGGCGAGCAGGTAGAACAGCGACACGGTCAGGGTTGACACCGCCGCGGCCATCCGGACGGGACGTTGGTTGAGCCGGAAGCTCAACACGTCGGCCATCGTGAATCGGCCGGTATTGCGCAGTAATTCCGCGACCAGGAGCAGCGCCACCAGCCACGCCACCAAGAAGCCGATCGAGTAGAGGAATCCGTCATAGCCGTAGACCGCGATGGCGCCGGACACGCCGAGAAACGACGCCGCCGACAGGTAGTCGCCGGAGATGGCGAATCCGTTTTGGGCTCCGGTGAATTCACCGCCGCCGGTGTAGAAATCACTGGGCTTCTTGGTGCTGCGGCCGGCCCAGATCACCAACGCCATGGTGCCGATCACGAAAACCGCGAAGACTCCGATATTGATCAGTGGATTTCCGACGTTGGCGGCAGCCACCAGCGTGGCGGTCACGCGCCGGCTCCTTCCAGTTCGGCGCGGATCTTCGCGGCCCGCGGATCGAGCGTTCGGCCGGCGAACCTCACGTAGAGGATCGTGATCCCGAAGGTCGTGACGAATTGCCCAAAGCCAAGCACTACACCGAGATTGATGTGACCGAACACCTTTGTCGCCATGAACGCGTGCGCGTAGGTGGCGAGCAACATGTAGACCAGGTACCAAGCCAGGAAGAACGCCGTCATCGGAAAGACGAATCGGCGCAGCCGGTGCCGCAGTTCCTGGAACTCCGGGGAGGCTTGCACTCGCGCGAAGTCGTCAAGACTCGGCGCTATGCACACCGCGCGATGCTCTGCTGGCCGACCGGTATCGAGACTTACCGGAGTCGAATTATTGGCTACATAGCCATTATTGGGCAACTGCGGCGGCGCACCAGGCGCCGCAGCACCACGTTGCTGCTCGCTACTCGTTGTTGGCTGTGACACGTGAACCTCCGAACTCAGCGCAAAATAGTGTGTCGAGAAATGTCGACACACTTGATGACAGCATCGAATAGTGTTGTGCATCACTATAAGTGGCGATTCTTCATCGGCAACTCAGCGGTGGAAGCCTTTACCTCCTAGCTGGTCGGTAGAAACTTCCAGCCGCTAGTGGTTGTCGAGAAATGTCGACAATCGCAGCGGAATCGTTGGCAGGACAATCTAATTGACAGTCAATCGGTCAGGGATAAGGTGGGATTCGCGGGTCGATCGGAACCCGCAATATTGTCGATAGATCAAAACAGTCTCGAGAAGGGCAACGACATGTCATCACTCGACCTCCCGAAGGTGGCGGTCGCCGCCGTGAACGCGGCGCCCGTCTTTCTCGACCTGCAGGCCAGCCTCGACAAGGTCGATAGCCTGGTGGCAACCGCAGCTCGAGACGGGGCGCAGTTGGTCGTTTTCGGTGAGGCGTTTCTTGCCGGATTCCCGGTCTGGAACGCTGTTCTGCCTCCGATCGATCAGCATGACTGGCACGAGCGACTCGTTGCCGAATCGATCGTGGTACCCAGTCCCGCTACGGATCGACTCGGTCGCATCGCCCGCACGCACGGGGTGACATTGTCGGTGGGGATAAACGAACGCAACCCGGACAGCTTGGGCCAACTCTGGAACTCGAACCTGGTGTTCGACCCGAGCGGCCGGCTGGTGAATCACCGCCGCAAGCTCGTGGCCACCTGGTACGAGCGCCTGACCTGGTCCCACGGAGACGCTCACGACCTACGGCCGGTCGAACTCGGCGGGTGGCGCCTCGGTGCGCTCATCTGCGGCGAAAACACTAATACGCTGGCGAGATTCACTCTGCTCGCCCAGGGGGAACGGCTGCATATCGCGACCTATCCACCGGCTTGGCCGTTCGACGGCCGGTCCGAGGACTTCCACTACGACCTCGCCGAGTTCATCCGGCTTCGCAGCGCCGCCCACGCGTTCGAGGGCAAGGTGTTCGTCGTTGTCGCCGCGACGACGTTGGACGAGACTGCCATCCGTGCGGTCGCCCGCGGCGATGCTCGCATCGAAAAGGCATTGACGGCAGCCCCTCCCGCCGCGATGGTGATCGGCCCCGACGGTCAGGTCGTCGCCGGGCCGATGACCCAGCCGGAAGGGATCCTGCACGCCGAGGTCGACCTGAGCAAAGAGGTCATCGCCAAGCAGGCCCACGACATCGTGGGCACCTACAACCGCGCGGACATCTTCAGCCTGTCAGTCGACATGAGCCGACCGCTGATTCTGCGTGCGAATCACCATGCGAGCGAATCGAATCGGTCCGACGCGCCGTTGTCGACCACCGACGAACACCTGGTCGTCACGAACAATCTCGGCCCGGACCGCCTGCCGTCCGGCTAGTTGGTTATCCAGTCGCTGGAACCGTCGTTCTTCTTGTACGAGCCGCCGCTGGAGTTCTTCACGATGATCGGATCGCCCGTGCCGAAATTGTCGAAGAACCACTTCGCGTTGCTGGGGCTGATATTGATGCAGCCGTGGCTGACGTCGCGCTTGCCCTGGTCGTTAACCGACCACGGGGCGCTGTGCACGAAGTCGCCGACATTGTCGAACCGCACAGCCAGCTCGACAGTCACCTTGTAGCCGTACGTCGAATTCACCGGGACCCCGTAGGTCGACGAGTCCATCACCACCGAAGGCATCTTCTCTTGCACGTAGTAGGTGCCGTTGGGGGTCTGGTGGTTACCGGCGGTCATGCCCATCGACATCGGAATGGTCTTCTCCACCACGCCATTACGCGTGACCGTCAGTTGGTGCGTGGCGTCGTCGGCCGTCGCCACCAGGCTGTCTCCGGTCCGAAAGCTGGACTTGGTGCCACCGGCATCGATGTTCACCGCGGTGTTGGCGGGCCAGAAACTCGTTGGACGCCAACGCAATTGGGTCGGTGTCATCCAGTAGAACTTGCCCGGGACAGGCGGGATCGACGACACGTGCACGGCAGCTTGAGCCGCGCCGGAGTCATCGACCCGGCCGGGGAAATTGATGATGATCGGCTGTCCGACGCCCACCATTGAGCCGGTTTTCGGGACGAACGTGGGCGCACCGAATGGCGCCGTGCCGGTAAACGGGGTCGGGTCCTGCCCGTCGGCGGCACCCGCGGCGGCCGGCACTGCCATCGGCGGCGCCCACGGAGGCGGGGGCGGCGGCGGTAGCGGCTCACCCGGCAGGGGCGGTGGCGGCGCCAGTGGATCACCCGGCGGAGGCGGCAAACCTGGCAGCACAAACGGGGGCGGAGCGGGTGGGTCGGCGGGTGCGGCAACCACGCCGGGATCGCCTGGAGCCGGCTCCGGATCCGCCATGGCGGGGCCGGTGCCCAGCACCAAAGAAGCGGCGGCACCGGCTGCGCTCAGAGCCGCGAAGAGGCTTGCCCTCGTCCAGCCCGACATATGCATACCTCCAGTCAGTAGCTGGATCCAGTGTGGCACAGCGACGTGGCCAGCTACCTATTTCGCGCCGGGCGCAACACCGTTCAGGGACGCAATTGTGGGGTGTGAACTGCCCAGTCTAGGAATCGAGTGAGCTTGACGGGGCAACGTCCAGCACCCGTCTGTTGACGTCCAGCACCCGTCTGTTGACCGCGATGCCGGCCAGCGCGATACCCATCAAACCCGCGGACGCGGTGAGCATCGTCGCCACGCTGTGCTCGTACAGCAAGCCACCGGAAAGAGAGCCGGCCATGATGCCGATAGCAGACCGGCTAAGCCGTAGGCGGCCAGCAACCAGGCCTGGTTGGGCCCGCGCACGCCGACGACGTCACGGATGATGACCGAGATGTAGGTATAGGAAACGAAATGGCCGGTGACCGCGACCATCGCGAGCAAGCTCACCGTGATCAGTCGCGGGTTGCGGTGATGGCGCGACCGCGGGCCGACGCAGGCCAGCTGGCCCTCGGTGAGCACCATTTCCGGCAACATCACCCTGGCGGCGACGGTGAAGATGGCCGCCGCGACGGTGACGCACACGACCGCCAGGCGCCAGCCCCACATCAGGCTCAATGCCGCGGTAAGGGGGCTACCGATCACCAGCGCCAGGCTGGTCCCGACATAGATCGAGGTGGTCGCGCGTCCCGCATGGCTGGCCGGCACCAGCCGGGTGGCTATCGGGGCGATGACCGCCCACAGCAGGCCGTGGGTGACCGCGCACAGCACCCGCCCTGCGGCCAGTACCGCGAAGTTGGGCGCCAGCGCCGAGATCACCTGCGATACGGTCAGGCAGGTCAGGCTGAGCATCAGCGCGCGGCGTCGCGGCCAATGTGCGGTCCAGCGCACCAGCGGAACCGTCGTCAGGGCCGCGACCAGGGCATACCAGGTCAGCAGGGTTCCGACATAGACGACACTGACGTGTAGATCCCGGGAGATCGCGGACAGCGCGCCAACCGGCAAAATCTCGGCCGTGACATAGATGAAGGCCGCCGCGGCCAGCACCGCCAGCTGGGCGGCGATCCGTGGTGTCCACGTTCGCGCAGTGGCGGCGGCTGTTCCGGTTTCGGAAGTCATGGCGTGGGATACGGTATCGGCCTGGCTCCCCATTTCCTGGGTTGTCGTGCCTAATGCGATCACACTGCCTTACCGTACGCACCACAACAACGGGTTCGGCCAACTTAGGACCGCAAAACCGGTCTCAACTACGTCACCAATCAGGAACGAACAAGACGCGCGATCGCGGCCGATGCCTCGGCCAGTTTGGCTTGAGCCTTTTCCGGGGCCTGGGGCCCCTCCTCTGCGACCGCCCGCGTCACGCAATGGCCCAGGTGCTCGTCCAGCAGGTTCAGCGCCACCGATCGCATCGCGCTGTTCACGGCGCTGATCTGGGTAAGGACGTCAATGCAGTACTTGTCATCCTCGATCATCTTCGCGATGCCGCGCACCTGGCCCTCGATGCGCCGCAGCCGCTTGGCGTAATTGTCTTTCTGCTGCGAATAGCCATGTGGAGTCGTCATCTCGGTCCCTCAAGCCCCTCTCACTACACACCCAGCACCGGCGGCAGGTCGATGTCCACGATACCCTATACCCCAGCGGGGTATAACCGGCGAAAATTCGCTTGTCATCCCCGCGCATACTTGGTCAATGGCCCTGGACACCCACTCGGCAGTCGCCGACATCAAACCACGCAGTCGTGACGTCACCGACGGTCTGGAGAAGACCGCCGCGCGGGGCATGCTGCGGGCGGTAGGCATGGATGACGAGGACTTCGCCAAGCCACAGATCGGGGTCGCTTCGTCGTGGAACGAGATCACGCCGTGCAACCTGTCGCTGGACCGGCTGGCCAAGGCCGTCAAGGAGGGGGTGTTCTCGGCCGGCGGCTATCCGCTCGAGTTCGGCACCATCTCGGTCTCCGACGGTATCTCGATGGGCCACGAGGGCATGCATTTCTCGCTGGTGTCCCGCGAGGTGATCGCGGACAGTGTCGAGACCGTCATGCAGGCCGAACGCCTCGACGGCTCGGTGCTGCTGGCCGGGTGTGACAAGTCGTTGCCCGGCATGCTGATGGCCGCCGCCCGCCTGGACCTGGCCTCAGTGTTCCTCTACGCGGGCTCGATCCTGCCGGGCGTGGCCAAGCTCTCCGACGGCAGTGAGCGCGAAGTGACGATCATCGACGCGTTCGAGGCCGTGGGCGCGTGCTCGCGCGGACTGATGTCGCGCGAGGACGTCGATGCGATCGAGCGGGCGATCTGCCCCGGCGAAGGCGCTTGCGGCGGCATGTACACCGCCAACACAATGGCCAGCGCCGCCGAGGCGCTAGGCATGTCGATACCCGGCAGCGCGGCGCCGCCCGCGACCGACCGCCGCCGCGACGGCTTCGCCCGGCGCAGCGGCCAGGCCGTCATCGAACTACTGCGCCGCGGGATCACCGCCCGCGACATCCTCACCAAGGAGGCGTTCGAGAACGCGATCGCGGTGGTGATGGCGTTCGGCGGCTCGACCAACGCGGTGCTGCATCTGCTGGCCATCGCCCACGAGGCCGAAGTCGAGCTCACACTCGAGGACTTCAGCCGGATCGGGTCCAAGGTGCCGCACCTGGCCGACGTCAAGCCGTTTGGCCGGCACGTGATGTCGCACGTGGACCACATCGGCGGCGTCCCCGTGATGATGAAGGCACTGCTGGACGCGGGGCTGATGCACGGCGACTGCCTGACGGTGACCGGCAAGACGGTGGCCGAGAACCTGGCCACCATCGACCCGCCCGACCCGGACGGCAAGGTGCTGCGCGCGATGGGTGACCCGATCCACCCGACGGGCGGGATCACCATCCTGCGCGGGACCCTGGCGCCCGAGGGCGCGGTGGTCAAGTCGGCCGGTTTCGATTCGGACGTTTTCGAGGGCACCGCAAGGGTTTTCGACGGCGAACGGGCGGCGCTGGATGCGCTCGAGGACGGCACCATCACCAAGGGCGACGCGGTGGTGATCCGTTACGAGGGCCCCAAGGGCGGACCCGGGATGCGTGAAATGCTGGCCATCACCGGTGCGATCAAAGGTGCGGGGCTCGGTAAAGACGTGCTGCTGCTCACCGACGGCCGGTTCTCCGGCGGCACCACCGGCCTGTGCGTGGGACACGTCGCGCCCGAGGCGGTCGACGCCGGGCCGATCGCGTTCCTGCGCGATGGTGACCGAATCCGGCTCGACGTCGCCGGTGGCACCCTTGACGTGCTGGCCGACCCGGACGAATTCGATTCTCGGCAAGAGGGTTTCACGCCTCCACCGCCGCGCTACAAGACCGGCGTGCTGGCCAAGTACGTCAAGCTGGTCAGCTCGGCCGCGATCGGCGCAGTCTGCGGCTAGCCCGACGACAGCCGAAATTACTCGGCCAGGCAGAGTGAATTACTGCCTGGCTCAGCAGGTTTCGTCGCTAAGCGTGCGTAGCGGCGCGGGTGCGCATGCCGAAGTAGGTGGCATTGAGACCCAGGAACGTCATCAATGCACCTGCGACCACATTCGACCAGATCATGCCCGAAGTCAGCGCAACGCCCGGCACGACCCACGGCGACACGATGACCCACACGCCCAGCACCGGCAACGTCCAGGTCATCCCGTGCGCCCGGTCCAGTGCCGTCGCGAACCCGTATGCCAGGAACGCCAACGCGATCCCGACGATGAGGTCAGACGTGGCGAGCGATGTCGTCCCACTGAATCCGACGATCCACGGTGACGCAGCGACATACAGGCCGGTTAGCAAGGCTAGACCGAACGTGAAATGCGCACTCATCGACTCGGCGACGCGTTCGTAGCGCGCACGCAGGGCCAACAAGTCCGGGTGGTGATCGATTGATGAATGGACTGTACTCATTTTGCGACCTTTCTGTCATGCAGCAAGCGCGTTATGCAACAAGCACTCTGGGCTCGCTGCGACCATCCATCTTTTTCCAGATTACGCCTGATCACGGGGTACCAGCAACGAGAATCGGTGCCGCTGAACAACGGCGAAACAGCCTGTTTTCCGTCGGGCTAGAACGCCTTCACCGACGCGATCGCAAAACCGTCCCAGTGCTTGGCACCGACCGTCTGGATCACCGCGGTGTCCAGCCGCGAGTGCTCGCCCATCGCCTGCAAGGTCTGACGCGTCGCGACAATCCTGGCGTCATCGGATTCCGGCGACAGAATCCCGCCTTCGCGAATGACGTTGTCTACCAAAATGAGTGCGCCGGGACGGGCCAGCCTGACCGCCCATTGCAGATATTCGACATAGTGCTCCTTGTCGGCATCGATGAACACCAAATCGAACGGATCACCGGTCACGGCCGGCAAGGTCTCCAGCGCCGCGCCGACTATCACCTGTACCCGATCGGCGACACCGGCCCGCTTCAGATTGGCCCGGGCGACCTCGGCGTGCATGGGCTCGTACTCCAGCGTCACCACCTGTCCGTGCGGTCCCGCCCCACGCGCCAGCCAAATCGTGCTGAAACCGGCCAGGGTGCCGATCTCGAGAATGCGGCGCGCGCCAATCGCACCGGCCAGCAAGGACAGGAACTTGCCCTGCTGCCAGGACACGGCGATCTGAGGTAACCCGGCCGCGTCGCTCGACTCCTGCGCCGCGGACAACGCCGGGTCGGCACCGATGACTGTGCTGTCCAAAAAGGCATCGACATCTTGCGGGGTGGGTTTGCCGGTCATGCGATCAACGCTAGTCGCGGGCGCGCCAGATTGTCGTCGCACCTGTTCACGCACCGGATCGATAACAATCACCCGGCGTGGCCTTTACCAGATACCCGTATGGGGTATACATTGATCTTGGTGGTCCGCTCAGCGGGCAACCAGTCCGAAGGTAACCACTGGATTGCGGTGTGTGCACCGGAATCCAACTAACGACAAGGGTGATTGAGATGGCGCACTATGACGAGGGGACTCTACTGACCTGCGGTCACGACGGGTGTAGTTGTCGCGTCCGCATCGAGGTCGGATGCCATTGCTCCGGCACGGAAGAGGACTATCGCTGCACCTGCGGCGAAGCATTGGTGCCCGTCAAGTAAGCAGCTGCAGGCCGGTCGTTGCGTTCGAGTTGCCGATCAGCGCGCGAACGCACGACCGGCCAGCTCGACCTCGGCCGCCGGCCCTAATGCGACCGCCGAGGCAGCCACCGCCACCGTGTGGCGGCCCGGTGTGATCCGCCAGCTTTGCGCACCGCCGTCGTAACGCGCGAGCAGGCGCGGGTCCGCCGTAATGGTTACCCGGCACGTCGCGCCCGGGTCCAGCTCGACCCGCTCGAATCCCAGCAACCGCAGGCCTTGCTCACCGAGCGAGGTCAGATACAGCTGCGGAACGTCGGCCCCGCTGCGATCGCCGGTATTGACGACGCTGAAGCTCGCGGTAACGGTTTCACCGCCGGTGACCACCAAGTCGCGGTACTCAAAGCTGGTGTAGGACAAGCCATGACCGAACGCGAACAATGGCACGCGATTCCTGCCGGCGAACCACCGGTAGCCGACCTCGGCCCCTTCGAAGTAGTCGATCGTGGTTGGTGTCCCCCACCCGCAGCCGAGGTCGGTCAGTTGCGGGCGCGGTGTCTGATCGAGATCCGCCGGGAACGTGATCGGTAGCCGCCCCGACGGATTCACTTGGCCGGCAACAATCTCCGCGATCGCTTGGCCGCCGGCCTGGCCCGGATACCAGGCCTGCACGATCGCGTTTGCCGAGTCTCGCCACGGCATGGCCACCGGGTTGCCGGTCTCCAGCACCACCACGGTGTTCGGGTTGGCGGCCGCAACCGCGGCGATCACGGCGTCCTGGCCCCACGGCAGCGATAGGTCGGCACCGTCGAATCCCTCACCTTCGACCCGGATCCCGAACACGATCGCGATATCGGCCCGGCGCGCGGCCACTACCGCCTCCCCGGGGCTGAGACCGGGATCAAATTCGATCTGCGCGTTGGGAAATAACTTGCGCAGCTCGTCGACCGGGCTGGACGGCAACAGGTAGAGATTTCGGGTGCCACCGGTCAGGCCCGGCCCGCCGATCGGGACAACGTGTGCGTAGCCGCCAGGTGGAACGACGGCACTCGACCCGCAGCCGATCGGCACACCGAACTGCGCGTAGCCCCCGATGACGGCGATGCGGGCATCCGGCGCCAGCGGCAGCACCCCACGGTTTTGCAGCAACACGGTTCCCTGCCGCGCGATCTGCAGCGCAATCTGGTTGTGCGCGTCCATATCCGGTTCGGGCGCGACTCCTTCCCGGTCTAGTCCGACCGCGAACATCGACCGTAAGATCCGCCGAACCATGTCGGACAGGCGGTCTTTGGGGAACCGGCCGTCGGCGTAGGCCGATCGCAGGGGTTCGGTGAATGCCTCGGATTGCCAGAACACGGTGTCGATCTGCGCGCCGCATTCCTGGTCCAACCCGTGCAGAGCACACTCCCAGCTGGGCGTGGCACCCCAGTCCGACATGACCCAACCGCGGTAGCCCCACACCCCTTTCAGCACATCGTTGAGCAACAGCCGGTTCGCCGACGCGTGTTCACCGTTGACCTTGTTGTAGGCCGTCATGACCGCGCCGGGTTGCGATCGCTCGATGGCGATCTCGAAAGCCAGCAAGTCGGATTCGCGATGCGCGTCGGGAGCGATGATCGCGTCCAGCCAGTGCCGGTTTGTCTCGTTGCAGTTCAGCGAATAGTGCTTGACCGTCGAGATGACGCCGTGTTGCTGAATCCCGTTGACCGACTCGGCGGCGATCGTTGCGGTCAAAAGCGGGTCTTCCGAGACATATTCGAAGTTGCGGCCGTTTCGCGGGTCGCGGGCCAGGTTCATCGCGCCGGCCAGTTGCACATTGAACCCGCGACTGCGTGCCTCACGCCCGATCACCTCTCCCGCGGCGCGCGCGAGAGCGGGATCGAAACCGGCGGCCAGCGCCAACCCGGCCGGCAGCGCGGTGGCGGTGTCACCCGGCCGGTAGCCGGGATTGGTGACTCCGAGGCCGGCATCGCTCATCCGCAGCGCGGGGATACCAAGACGGGGGATTGCGGGCACGTATCCGGCACTCATCGGGGTGCCGGCCGGGATGCGGTCATCCGGCAGCGGCCACAGTTCCGAGACCCCCATTACCGCGACCAGTAGCGAAAACCGCTCGTCGTCCGTCATTTGGCTCTCGATGTCACGCGCCCGGGCGTCCGGGTCGTCTAGTTCGCCCATTTCACACCCTCTTTGGCGTAGACCACCCGTAGCACGTGCCCTAGTTCTGGTCCCATCACCAGCTCAGCCAGCGTGCAGATCGTGTCGACAAACTCCGGCCCGTGCGCCGGTTGTGCCTGGCACAGGTGGTGTGCCACTTCATGCAGTACCACCAGCTCACGTAGTGCCCAGTCGGCGGTGTCACGGTCGGGAACCGCGATAATCCCTGTGTCATCATAGTTTTCGTAATGCGCGGCGGTAGCCGCGCGCCGCGATCGCACTCTCAGCGGCAACACCTCGGGCCAGCGGTCTCGCACCGCCGGTAGCGCAAGCACCTGGTCAACATAGCGCTGCGCGGACGCCACGGAGCCGAACCGCGCTTCCGGCGGCAGCGTCAACTGCGTGCCGAAGAACTCCACGGCCGACGATTGGTGCTCGGCGGCCCGGTCGAACAACGTGCGGACGAACTCCTCAGCCGCATACACCTTGGAGCGCTGGGAATCCCGCTTCGGCGCAGCCCCCGTCCTCACGTGCCCAGCGCGCTCCGCGCTCCGGGCAACTCGGAACTGTTGCCGAGCCGAGCCCGCTTGCCGGCCCGATCACCCGCGCGCCGTGCTGCCGACGAATACCCCGCCGTCGCTCGGCTGACTTGGTAGGTGCCACGGGCTTTGGACGCCCTACGGTAGTGGTCGTGTAGCTCGACATCTTTGTCCCGCAAGGCGATAGCGGTACCGGGCCGACGGCTGCGGTCCCTGGTCGCCTCGCGTCGGGCCTCTTCGCGCGCCTCGCTCAACCGGTGACCGACGCGAGCCCCGAAGGCCAGCTGAAAGTTCAGCCGGGCGGTGATCGTCGGGGTGGGCCGGTGCGCACCGGAGCCGAGATAGGAATCCGAGGCCCGCACCATCTGCACAACCAGGCTGGCGTACAGGGCGTGGCTGGCGTCGATGTCTTCGGTGAACCCGTAGGCGTAGACAAACGTCGCATTCGACGCCACGTCGCAGCGCACGTCGTTGGCCGACGCGATCAGCACGAAGAGCTGCACGTAGGTCCGCAGTCCCTTGGTGCCGGCCGTCCCGATCGTGATGGTCCGTTGGGTCGGCGCCTGCGCGGCCGAGCGGTTGGACGAATGCGATCGCGCGACCGCTAAGTCGATGGACGCCGCTGTCGCCAATCGCTGCGCGGCGGTCATAAAGGCGTCGGCCTCGTGCGTGTTGTCGGTGCCTTCGGCCTGACGCAGCAGCGCGGCGATGCGCGCCAACATTTTGTCGTCGGTCATAGCGCCAAACTACGGGAGCGATCCGACACTGCGTCGGTGGCAGAGCCTAGAGCCGGTCGGTGATCCACGAGACGACATCGCCCAGCACCTGGTCGCGCTCGGGCTCGTTGAAGACCTCGTGGAAAAGCCCCGGATACACCTTCAGCGTGACGTCGGTCGATCCCACACATTCGACCAGTCGGCGGCTGCCGGCGACGGGCACCAGGCGATCACATTCCCCGTGCACCACCAGCAGCGGCGCGGTCAGTGCCGGTGCCCGCTGCGGCATGGTCTCGCCGACCGCGAGCATCGCCCGGCCCACTCCGAACGGGACCTTTCCGTGGTAGACGAGCGGATCAGCCTTGTAGGCCGCCACCACCTCAGGGTCACGAGAAATGGCGTCGACGTCGAGGTCCTGCACCGGGACGCCGGGCAGCACGGCACCGAGGACTTTGGCGGCGAACACCATCACCGCGGGCACCTGATCCTGGGCGGCCACCAACGGCCCCGACAGCACCATCAGGTCGTAGTTGTCCGGGCGCTCGACGCCGTAGGCGAAGACGATCCCGCCACCCATGCTGTGTCCCAGCACGATGCACTTGAGGCCGGGGTGTTCGCGAGTGGCGATTCCGACCAGGGTGTCGAAGTCGGCGGTGTACTCCGAGACGTCGCGAACCAGCATGCGCTTGCCGCCGGAGCGGCCGTGTCCGCGGTGGTCCAGGGCGTAGGTGACCAGTCCGGCCTCGGCGAAGCGCTGCGCGACGTGGTCATAGCGGCGGGCATACTCTCCGAGACCGTGCGACAGCACCACCACGGCTCGCGGCGGTGCATCCGGCGTCCAGACGTCGTACACGATGCGCACGCCGCCGAGGCCGTCGAAATTCCGTTCAGTACGGGTCATGGCGCGTCCTAGTCATTAGGGGCAGCGTAATGGCTCCTGGGGCGCGGTGGTCCGCGGCTCTGCGTAGGCTCATTCGGGTGAGTGTGCTCGCGGAGAACTCCGACGACGCAGAACTCCCCGCCGCGGGCGGGGGCCACGGCGATTTCTCAGCCCATGCCGAGCCGTATCGCCGCGAATTGCTGGCGCACTGCTACCGGATGACCGGGTCCCTGCACGACGCGGAAGACCTGGTCCAGGAGACGCTGTTGCGGGCGTGGAAGGCCTACGACCGGTTCGAAGGCAAGTCGTCGATACGCACCTGGCTGCACCGCATCGCCACCAACACCTGCCTGACCGCGCTTGAAGGCCGGGCCCGACGGCCGTTGCCCACCGGGCTGGGCGGACCCAGCTCGGATCCGACCGCCGAGCTGGTGGAACGCCGCGAGGTGCCGTGGCTGGAGCCGCTGCCCGACCTGACCGAGGACCCCGCCGACCCGTCCGTCATCGTGGGCTCGCGCGAGTCGGTGCGGTTGGCGTTTGTCGCTGCGCTGCAGCATCTCTCGCCCCGTCAGCGAGCGGTACTGCTGCTGCGTGACGTGCTGCAGTGGAAGGCCGCCGAAGTGGCCGACGCGGTCGGGACCACCACGACTGCGGTCAACAGCCTGCTGCAGCGGGCCCGATCCCAGCTGGAAACCGTGGGGCCCCGCGCGAATGACCGGCTGGCGGCGCCGGATTCGACCGAAGCCCAAGACCTGCTGGCCCGCTACATCGCCGCGTTCGAGTCCTACGACATCGACCGGCTGGTGGAACTGTTCACCGCCGAGGCGGTCTGGGAGATGCCGCCGTACACCGGTTGGTACCAGGGCGCACCGGCCATCATCACCCTGATTCACCAACAGTGCCCCGCTGAATTGCCGGGCGATATGCGGATGATTCCGCTGGTCGCCAACGGGCAACCCGCCGCGGCGATGTACCTACGGGCCGGCCCTGCGCACGTGCCGTTTCAGCTGCATGTGCTCGATGTCCGCAACGACGGGGTGTCGCATGTGGTTGCATTCCTGGACAACGCGTTGTTCACGAAGTTTGGGCTGCCCCCATCCCTGTGACGGGGTAGATCCCGATCGGTGAGAAGGGTGTAGCCCATGACGGAGTCCCCCAGCATCACGCCGGTTCCCGGCAAGCCACTCTTATTGCTGGGCGGGTTTGACGTCGGCGACCTGGGCTACGTCGCCGAGGAGTTCTTCGTCTCCGGAACGGCCACTTCCTACCAGCCGGCTGCCGAGTTGGGTCCCGACGGCCGGTGGTCCGTAACCCCTTCGGGAAGCGCCGATTACACGACCAGGGTGGTGGTGCTGACGCCGTCCGATCAAACCCGGTTCAACGGGACCGTGCTGGTCGAATGGCTCAACGTCAGTGGCGGCATCGATGCTCCGGCGGTGTGGATGATGGCGCACCGCGAGATCGTCCGCGCCGGCTACGCCTATGTCGCGGTCTCGGCACAAAAGGTCGGGGGGGACGGCGGTGCCAGCCTGCTCGGCTTCGATATGTCACTCAAGAGTCAGGACCCGACGCGCTACGCACCGCTGAGCCACCCGGGTGACGCGTTCTGTTATGACATGTTCTCGCAGACCGGAGCGCTCGCCAGCAGTGCAGATATCTTGCGCGGGTTGCGCGCCGAACACGTTGTCGCCCTGGGCGAATCGCAGTCCGCGATGTTCCTCACCAGCTATGTCAACGCCGTCCACCCGCTCGCCGGAATTTACGACGGTTTTCTGGTGCATTCCCGATTCGGTTCCGCCGCACCGCTGGACGGCGGCTCAGTCCTCGACGAATTGCAGGTGAACTTGCCGCAGGCGGTCAACTTCCGTTCAGACCTGCGCGTCCCACTCCTCACGATCATCACCGAAACCGACCTGTTCGGCGCGGTGCGGCACGGCTATTACTTCGCCCGGCAGCCCGACAACCAGTGGCTGCGGGTCTGGGAGATTCCGGGCGCCGCGCATGCCGACAACTACACGATCCAGGTAGCGCCGATCGATAACGGCGCGGCGCAGCTCGAGGACATCGTGGCCGCCTATGCGCCCACCAACATGCTGATGGGCCAGCAGCTCGACCACTACATCAACTTCGCCCCGCAGCACCACTATGTGGTGCAGGCGGCGATCGCCGCACTGAACACCTGGGTCCGCACCGGCGAGGCGGCACCGGCCGCCCCACCCATCGAGATGGGCGAAACCGAACTGCCACAACCGATTCTGGATACCAACGGTCTCGCGAAAGGCGGTCTCCGGACGCCATGGGTGGACGTACCGTTGGCCCGGACGTCCGGTGACGGCGCCTGGGACAATTCCGCCGAGAACGTGATGTCGGCGATCTTCGGCTCCGGGGAGCCCTTCGACGAGGGCACGGTGCGCCGGCTCTACCCGGGCGGTTCCACCCAATATCTGGACAGCTTCAGCTCGGCGCTGGACACGGCCATCCGATCTCGCTTCATCCTGCCCGCGGACCGTGCCGAGATCCTCGAGCTGGCCGCCGCCAGCTACCCCGACGGCGATTCATAAAGTCGGCCTTTACTTGTCGGCGGCCAGCACGTCGCGCACCGCAGCATCGACGGTGCTCGGTAGATCGGGATCCAAGCCCGAGCGGCCGCGCACCAGTATCGAGGCGCTGCTGGGCGCCGGCAGTCCCTCGGCCGGGCACAATCCGTCGGGAAGCTTGCCGATCTTCGGCAACAGCGCCAACCCGAGCCCCGACCGCATCGCGGCGTAAAGCCCGGCCAGATCACCGCATTCGGCGACGATCTCGTAGTCAACCCCCTGCTTGTCCAGCAGCGCGAAGGCCGGCTCGCGCAATGTGCACGGTTCGGCATAGATCACCAATGGCAGCGGATCAGCCCGTCGAACCGTGCAGGTCCGCGCTGACACCCACTGCAGCGCAACGACTCCCGACGCATTAGCGCGATCCAGACCCGACCCGTCCAGCATGATCGCCAGGTCGACCAGACCCCGGTCGACCGCGTCCGCCAGCGAGACGTTGCGGTCCAGCCGGAAGCGCGGGCGCCGGTCGGGAAGCCGGTCGGCCAGTACGCTGGTCGGGCGGGAAGCATCACGTCCGCGCCGTGTTCGGTGGCACCGACCGTCAGCACCCGCTGTTCGGTCGCGCCGAGATCGTCGAGCGCCGCGTCGTGCGCCGCCAATATCGTGCGCGCATGCCGCAGCACCCGCTGACCGATCTCGGTGAACAAGACGCCGCGCCCGCAACGCTGGACCACCGGCTCGCCGAGCACGCTTTCGATCTTGCGCAGATGCTGACTGACCGCGGACTGACTGAGGTGCAGCGCGGCGGCGGCCCGGTGAAATCCGCCACAATCGGCGACCGCGACGAGGCTGCGCAGCGGCGCGATGTCCAGCACCTGGGCCATCCGACCACCGTAGTTCGATCAGCATCGATGATCAATTGCTGCGATAACGAGCCGGCTATCCCCGCTAAAAATGGTCCAGCAATCAGAATCCGTGATCGATCTTGATCGCCAAAAATCGTTGGACGGAATAGCTGGGGGTTGGCGACCATGGGGAACATGCACTTGCCGCGCATGCCCTTGTCCACCGCCTCGGCGGTGACGTTTTTCTACGCGATCGGTTATCCGGTGGGCGCGCTTGCGGTGGCCGCCATGACGCCGATGGCTGTCTTGGTGCTGCGATTCGGCTTAGCCGCAATCGTTCTGGCGGCCTGGGCCCTGCTGGCCAGGTCGGCCTGGCCGCGCGGGGCTCAGTTCGGTCACGTCCTCGTCGCGGGTCTGTTGATCCAGGCCGTGCAGTTCTGCTGTCTCTACGAGGCGCTGCTGCTCGGAGCGTCGGCGGTGCTGTGTGCGGTGGTGATCGCGATGAACCCGGTCACCACGGCGATCCTGGGCGCGATGTTCCTGCGCGAGCGGCTTGGCTCGCTGCGGATCGCCGCCCTGGTCCTCGGCGTCGTCGCGGTGTTCGCCGCCTGCGCCAGACGGCTGCTGAGTACGCACGGCGTCGACCCGGTCCTGTTGCTGCTTGTGGCTGGGTTGCTTGGCCTTTCGGCCGGCGGCGTGTACCAACAGCGGTTCTGCGCGGGTGTCGACTTTCGCACCATGAGCGCCGTGCAAAATGCCGTCGCGCTGCTGCCCGCGGCGGCGCTGGCGCTGCTCACGCCCTTCGCCGTGCACGACACGACCAACGCCGTTATCGCGGTCGGCGGCATGGTGCTGCTCAACGCCACGCTGGCGGTCAGCCTCTACCTGCGGGCCATCAGCCTGCACGGCGCCGCGGCGGTGGCGATGCTGTTCGCCGTCATCCCGGCGGCCGCGGCGGTGCTGGCCTGGCTGATGCTCGGTCAGCGCCCCGACGTCGGCGTCGCGATCGGCCTGCTCCTCGGGGGCCTTGCGTGCTGGCTGAACAGCAAGGGAACCAGCCGGCATCGCGCGGCCACGCCAAGCGCTGCGCCGGTGACCGCGCCCGCGGCAGCGCCGCCGGCGATGGTGAGTTGTTCCACGCGGTCGTCCGACAGCGGCTTCTAACGGCGCTTTAGAACAAGCGGCTGTCGGGTGACGGGCCGTCGACCGCGCGGACCAGGCCGGCGCCGGTGACCAGCGGCAGGTCGAGCGCGGACAGCAGCCCGGGCGCGGCCGCACACACCGCGGGGATAGCGTTGACCATGCGCGAGGAGCCCGCGATGCGCGCCCCCAGATCGTGGTCATGGTCCTCGGCCATCTCGAACTCGCACCGCATGCTCGGCGAACCCTCGATCTCGACGCGATACACGCCACGCCCGGATGCCGGACCGTAGCCAAGGTCCTTGGGCGCGATACCGATGTGCGGCTGCGGCCAGTCTCCGGCGATATCGTCGCGCATTCGCGTCACGTGGTCGACGACGAAAGTGGGCTTTTCCGCGACATATCCGGTCAGCGTCGAGCGCATCGCCGCGATCGTTCCCGCCGCGATGTGCCCGGTGGGCGTGTCGAAGGACTCGGTGGCGGCGATGCGTTCGTTGCTCTCCTCGATGTTGTCGATCTTGACGCCCAGGCCCGCGGCGAGCTGATGCAGCACCGGGCCCCAGCCGAAGGTGAAGACTCCCGGCTGGGCGGCGAAAGCCGGATACTCCGGCGGCTTGCCGAATCCGAGGGTCTCGTACACCGCGGCTCGATCCGGGTAGGTGGCGTAGTTGAACATCTCCGTCATCCGCACCGACTCGATGGCCCGGGATACTCCGGTAAGCACCAGTGGCAGAACATCATTGGCGAACCCGGAATCGATGCCGGTGGTGAAGAACGATGCAGCCCCGTCCAGCGCGGCCTGGCGCAGCGGATCGGTGAAGGCCCCGTCGACGGCGTCGGGAAACACCAGCGGCACCACCGAACACGACACCACGTTTTTTCCGGCCCGCAGGATCGACACCATGTCCTCGATGGCCGCAACCGGCCGCAGGTTCGCGCCCGCGGCGTACACCACCACGTTGGCGTCGCCGGCGAGCATCGATGCCGGGTCCTGAGTGGCCACCACGCCCACGGGCGCGATTCCGCACAGCTCTCCGGCATCGCGGCCTGCTTTGGCGTCGCTGTGAACCACGAGATTCGTCAGCTGCAGCTCGGGGTGGTCGATCACGCCGCGCAGGGCAATGATGCCCATCGAACCCGGCCCCCAGACTCCCACCTTCAGCACGAGATATCTCCTAATATTAGGATGACTATTCTTACATTTTGGCTGGATGTTAGGGAGCTGGGCATGGGTACGTCAACCGCCAAGTCACCGCCCACCGGTCGGGTGATGGACGTGCTTGGCGCCCTGGCGGATTCACCGAACGGACGAACCTCGGCGGAGCTGGCGAAGGCGTGCGGGATCAGCACCTCGACCTGCGCCCTGGTGCTGGCCGAGCTGGAACGCCGGTCCTGGGTCACGCGCCGCGGGGACCGCCGCTTTTGTCTGGGCAGCGGGCTGTTCGGACTGGTACATGGGCTACGAACGCAGTTCCCGCTACTGGACCGCGGGCGCGATGCCCTGGCCTATCTGCATGACACCCTCGGCGCGGGTTGCTCGATGTCGAAGATCGGTCGCCGGCACCTGACCACGGTTGACGCCGTCGGGCACGGTACCGACGGACAGCATGCCGTAGGTCAGCGCTTCCCGATCGATCCGCCGTTCGGGCTGGTTGCGATGGCTTGGCGCGACGAAGATTTCGTCGCCGCCTGGCTGCAGCGGGTGATGCCACGGTTGACCCGCACCGAAGTCGCGCAGCATCAACGGGTACTCGCCGATATCCGGGCCCGCGGCTACGGCGCCTGGCGATTCGACAACACCCATCAATCGCTGCACACCCGCCTGGCCGGAGTGCTCGCGTCGCTGGAGCCAACAGCGCAGGTCACCCGGCAACTCACCACACTGATGACGATGGTAACGCTGCAATCGATCACCGACTCACTCGAAACAGACCTGGCATCAACAGAATTCGTCGTCCTACCGATCTTCGCCCAGGACCGGCAACCGGAATACCAAATCGAGATCCATCTGGGCGGTTCGCCGGGATTGACCCTGGGCGCACTCGACACCGCGCTCACGCATGCGCAACACCTGCTCGGCGGCCCGATGGCCTGACCGGCGCTCGCGATTACCCTGAAGCCATGCCTGCCAACTCCGAGATTCGGCGCTCGGCCGACCGGGCCGTCACCACGACGCCATGGCTGAAATCCCGGCATTCGTTCTCGTTCGGCGACCACTATGAGCCGGACAACACCCACCATGGACTACTCGTGGTCAACAACGACGACCTCGTGGCGCCGAATGCGGGTTTCGACACCCACGCTCATCGAGATATGGAGATCGTGACGTGGGTGCTGGAAGGTGAATTGACACACCAGGATTCCGCCGGCAATCACGGTGTCATCTATCCGGGTCTGGCGCAACGCATGTCGGCGGGCAGCGGAATCCAGCACTCGGAGCGCAACGATTCCTCCACGCGTCCAGTGCATTTCGTTCAGATGTGGGTCATCCCCGATGAGGCCGGCATCTCCCCCGGCTACCAGCAGCACGAGATCGATGAGCAGGCGTTGCGCTCCGGCCTGGTGGTCATCGCGTCGGGGATACCCGGGTGCGGTGCCGCCATCACGCTGCACAACCGCAACGCGGCACTACACGGGGCGCGGCTGCAACCCGGCGACACCGTCAGCGCGCCCGCCGCCCCGTTTGTGCATGTCTTCGTGCCACGCGGCCGGCTGCACCTGGATGGCGCCGGCGAGCTGGCGCAAGGCGATGCGGCGCGGCTCACCGACGCCGATGGCACGCGGCTGACAGCGAGCGAACCGACGGACCTGCTGATCTGGGAGATGCACGCGAAGCTGGGCGGCTAGACCAATAGGGTGGGCATGACAGACAGGAGCCGGCATGTCCAAAACGCAGCCGCGGCACGCGGTGCCGAACCCGAAGCGGAACGCAAAAGCTCTGGGAACAGTGCGATTCTGGGCATTGCCGGTCGGCGCCACGCTGGCCCTGATGTCGGCGCTGTGTGCGCTGTATCTGGGCGGCATCCTGAATCCGACCACCAACCTGCACCATTTCCCGATCGCTGTGGTGAACGAAGACGCCGGAACCTCCGGCCCGAAGATCGTCGACGGCCTGCTGTCCGGGCTGGATAAGAACAAATTCGACCTCCGGGTGGTGCGCCACGAGGAGGCCAAAGGGCTGCTGGACCGGGCGCAGGTGTACGCCGAATTGGTGATTCCGCCCACGTTCTCGTCGAATTTGCGAGAGTACGGCGCCAGCGCCGTCACTCCCACCAAGGCGGAGCGGCCCTCGGTCACGATCCTCACCAACCAGCGGGCGGGCACGTTGGGCGCCGGCATCGCCGGACAGACGCTGACCCAGGCCATGGCGACGGCTAATACCAAAGTGGGACAGTACCTTTCGTCGGAGGTCGCGCAGCAGACCGGTGGGGCGCCGTTGACTGGCGCGTCGCAGGCGGGGCTTGCCAGCCCGATCGACATCAAGACGGCCGTGTACAACCCGCTACCCAACGGCACGGGCAACGGGCTGTCGGCGTTCTACTACGCGCTGTTGCTGCTGCTGGCCGGCTTCACCGGCAGCATCGTCGTGTCCACGTTGGTGGACTCACTGCTCGGTTATGTACCGGCCGAATGGGGTCCGGTGTATCGATTTGCCGAGCAGGCCAACATCTCCCGCTTCCGCACCTTGTTGGTCAAGTGGGGAATCATGGTGGTCCTGGCGTTGCTGACGTCGGGGGTCTACCTGGCCATTGCCCATGGACTGGGCATGCCCATTGCGCTCGGCTGGCAGTTGTGGGCGTACGGCGTTTTCGCGATCGTCGCGGTGGGGGTGACGTCCAGTTCGCTGATCGCGGTGCTGGGTTCGATGGGCTTGCTGTTCAGCATGTTGATTTTCGTGATCCTCGGGTTGCCGTCGGCGGGCGCCACGGTCCCGCTGGAGGCGGTGCCTCCGTTCTTCCGCTGGCTGGCCGAGTTCGAGCCGATGCATCAGGTATTTCTGGGCGTGCGGTCGCTGCTATACCTCAACGGTTCGGGGGCCGCGGGGCTGTCGCAGGCGTTGATGATGACGTCGATCGGCCTGGTGATCGGCCTGTTGGTGGGTGGCATCGTCACCCACCTGTACGACCGCAGCGGGTTTCACCGGATTCCCGGGGCCGTCGAGATGGCGATCGCCGAGGCACACCAATCGCAGCACCAGGCGCGCACGGGCAAGCGCGAAGGCTCGGGCCAACCAAGCGACGCGGACCCCGGCCAAGCGGATCCCGAAAGCGCAAGCGAGCAAACGTAATTCGGGCGCTGCCTAAGTGTCACACGTTTGTTATTTATGTTGACAGTGGGGCTGGTGTGACTGATGCTGTGTATGTTGCATCCGTATCAGGGCCGAAAGGGCAGCCGTGCTGACACGACGCGCCGGGTTGCGCCGACTGGCCGCCAGCCTCACGACCATGCTCTGCTGCGCCATCCCGACGGCCACGATCGGTTCGCCCGTCGCCCACGCCGCTGGCCGCGAAATGCTGGCCAGCGCGATCGGCGCCACCAAGGGCTCGTATCTGGTCTACAACTTTGGTCCCGGCCACCCCACGCCGCTGATGGACGCCACCGGTCGCTGGTACGAGATGAACAACGGCGGCCACCTGATGATCATCAAGAATGCGTCGACGCGGCTGGCACCGCACCTGCTGGTCGACACGCATCGCGGTGACCAGGCGCGCTGCGAGAACAACCCCGGTGCCCGCACCGCCGAGGGGTTGTGGCAAGCCTCCGAGCTGTACACCCCGCTGCAGGCATGGCAGCGGATGGGGCAGCCGACAATCGCGATCAACGCCAACTTCTTTGACGTGCGCCCGCAGAAGGCCGGTTCGTGGCGGCAGACCGGCTGCAGCTCGCCGCTGGGCGCGTTCGTGGACAACACCAACGGACAGGGCCGCGCCAACCAGGCGGTCACCGGCACCGCCGCCTACCCGGGCAAGCAAGGGCTTTCGGGCGGCGGCGAGAACTGGTCCTCCTTGACCACGATGATCCTGCCGACCGGCGGTGCGCCGTACGTGGTCTGGCCGCGCAGCAAGAACGACTACGACGCCGCCACCCCGGTGGTGGCCGACCTGCTCAACAAGAACGAGAAATTCGTAGCGGTGTCCGGGATCGGTCTGCTGGGCCCCGGCCAGACCCAACAGCTGCGCGACGGCGGACCCAGCGCGGCGCGAACCGCCCTGGCCTACGTCAAACAGCGCGACGAGATGTACATCTTCGAGGGCGGCAGCTACACGCCGGACAACATGCAGGACCTATTCCGCGGCCTGGGCAGCGACACCGCGGTGCTGCTGGACGGCGGCGGGTCGTCGGCGATCGTGCTGCGCCGCGACACCGGAGGCATGTGGGCCGGCGCGGGTTCACCGCGGGGATCATGCGATACCCGCCAGGTGCTCTGCGACTCCCATGAACGCGCACTGCCCAGCTGGCTGGCCTTCAACTAAACATCCTCAGCGACAACATTTTCCGGGGCGCCAGGCGCTAGTCGGAAGATCAGCAGGCTGGCCGCCACCACGGCTGCCGTCAGCGTGAACACCGGGGCGATGACGAACCGCGACAATGTCGCACCGAGAAAAGCACCGGCACACATCGTGAAAACCACACTGAAACGCAGCTTTTGGCGTTCACCCGTACCACCGGCCAATCGGCTGTCCAAACCGAGACTGACGATCGTCGACGTCAGCACCGTGGTGGAGAGTTCCTGGATTCCGAACTGACGAGCACTCGAATGCTGCAGACCGAACGTGACCGTGAGGAACCCGATCATGATCAGTTTGGTGTTGTCGTGGTAATGCAGCACCCCGGTGCCGGCCAGGATCGACAAGCTCACCAGCAGCCCGATTTCCGCGGTCAGCACGGTGGTGATCCAGGTCCGGGCCCGGTCTCCGAAGTAGCGGGGCAGCCGGCCGGACAAGATGGTGGTGGCGATGAAGGTGGGTAGCGCCACCGACACCGCGGTCAGGTCGATGCTGGTCCGCGGGGCCATCCAGAAGCCGAGGAAGATCACGTTGCCGGTCATGTTGGCGACGAACACGTGGCCGAGGACCAAGATACTGAGCGAGTCGGCCAGGCCGGTGGCGAAGGTCAGCAGGAGCAATGCCGCAACAGTCGATCGCTCGGATACCGGCGACGTGGCCACGGGGTGCAGTATATTTCGGCGACCGCGGTTCGGCCGGTTTAGGTATGCGGCGTGAGATCCAGCGAGGTCACCGTCGTCATCCTGGTCACCAGCCAACGCCCGTTCGCACGCTTCATGAACAGTCGATAGGACAGGTACTTCAGCGCCGGGATGTTCTTGGTCAGCGGGCTGGTCGAGGTGGTGTTGGTGTACACGATCACGACCGCGTTCGCGCCGTCCAGCGATTCGACTGCCGCGCCGATGACTTGGGTCCGATTGCTGATTTTGGCTTGCTTGTTGGGCGCCACGATGGCGTCGACGAACTTGCGGTACTGCGCCTCGAAGTCGCCGCTGAGATAGGCCGACGCGCGATCGGCGAGGCTGTCCATGTTCTCCGGCGTATAGGTCCACAGCGTTGTAATCGCGTTGGCCGCGGTCCGGGCCGCATTGAGCTTGGTTGCCGCCGCGGCACGGTCGGTCAGATAGGGCTGCATGGTCGCGCCCGCGAATGCCGCGGAGCCCACGAACAGCAAGGCGGCCAACACCGCGGCGACGGCCATCCACTTTCCGGCCAGCCGGGTGCGCCGACGGCGACCTTTTTTGGTCTCCGCCGCGGACTCGCCGGTCTCGTCGGCGTCCGCTTCATCGTCACCGTCGGGCTCATCCGCGCCGTCGGTCGCTTCGGCGGTGTCCGTGTCGGCTTCGGTTGCCGCGGAGGCATTTTCGTCGCGCTCGGCGGTCTCGTCGGAGGCCGACTCGGCGGTCAGATCACCTGCAGCAGGCTGCTTATCTTCCACTGATTCCCTTCCCGCGTAGCAGTTGCCGTCCAACGATTGGTGTTCGCGAACACCTGCTTTTGATCCGGCGACTTGGACGTGACCTCGGTCGCGACCATCACGGTGGCGCTGCCGTCGTCATTCCACCGCTCCACGGCCGCACCCAGGATGGTGCCTTTCGCAGGCTCCGCCCGGGCGACCTGCAGCAGGATCTCGTTGGCCTTTTCGTGATACTGCTTGGCGAAATCGCCTGTCGCTTGGGCCAATACCCGCAGGACGTAGTCGTTGGCGTGATACGGGTCGAGTGAGGTGAACTCCGTCATGAATCCCGTCACGTAGTTGAGCACCTCGCGGTCCTTGGACGCGACGTGCTCACGGGTTTCATGCGAGATCAGCATCAGGGTGGTCAGCGTGATCGCCATCGCCATCAGCAGCCCGGCGATCGAAGTCACCAGCGGCAGCCCCCACGGCCGGCGCTCGGTCACCGAGTCGGTCGCGACGAGCAGCGCTCCCTGTCCGGGCTCAAACTTGCGGCGGGGACTCATTTTCCGTTCCCCGGCGGTTTCGGCTTCGTCAGCACGGTGAGGTTGTCAACGCGCCAGTGGCCGTCGCCGTCCTTCGCGAACTGCACGCGCACGGTAGCGGTGATGTATCGCTCCTCGGGGGCTGCGCCTCGGCGCCCCTGCATGAACAGCAGCATCGTCGCCCGATCCGGCGATGCCGATTCGATCGAGCTGTCGGTCACCCAGTACTCGTTGATGACCGGGTTTCCCTTTTGGACAACGTCCTGCTGGGCCTTGAGCTGGCCCCGATAGTTATCGGTCGCAAGCGACTGGGCACGCGCGAAATCGTCGTGCAGCGTCATAGGGTCGTAGGTCAGCATCTGCGCGACGATCTTCGGTCCCTGGATCGCGATCTGTGCGCGCGTTTCATCGGTCGCCCGATCGCGGGAGTAGACGACCGCGTAACTGACGACCACACCGGCCAGACACAGCCCGGCCGCGGTGAGCACCGCGATGCCCGTCCATCGCCGGATATCGGCGCGTGGCAGCTCGGGCACCCGCGATCGCACTTCGGTGCGCAGCAGCATGTCGGCGAAGGTGCGGCGCTGCGAATCCCACAGCGGCCAAAGCCATCCCACCACCGAGACGGTGTCGAGCAGGTGAGCCACGTCCCGCAGCAGCAAGCCCCACGCGCCGATGGCCGCATCATCGGAACGGGTCACCGCGATACCGCATAAGGCGCGTCCCAGGCTCCAGCCGAGGATGATCGGCAGCAGCAGCCGGTTGACCAACATCGCCAGGATCGCGATGCCAAGAACACTGACGCAGAGCCACCACCACAGGCCGCGGGCCGGCACGCTGAACGACACCAACACCATGGTCGTTGCCACGGCCGTGGTGGGCAGGACGTCGACGGCGAACGCGCAGGCGCGAATATGCCAGGGCGCCAAGGCATTCTCCGATGACACTTGGGCGACCGTGGTCTGAGTTTCCTCGACCACCACCGTCACTTCGTCACCTGGTCGAGCCTGGCTATTCGGTATTGGCCTTCGTCGATCGCCATCTTCACCCGCAGCCGATAGCCGGTTTCGTTCTGCGACTGATCAGTGGCCACCTTGACGCGCATCGCCACCAGCACATCGATCGAGCCATCTTTGTTGTTGCGCTCCACCGCTGCCCGCACATCCGCGACCTGAACGTGGACGTTCGCCGACTGATAGGCCTGCACAAGCATGCCGGTGTACACCATCGCCTGTTCGCGGAAAGCGTCGGTGCCGCACTCGATGATCTTTCGCTCGCTGGCGATCATCGCGTTGGTGTCGGGCGCTTGCGTCGCCGAAACGCAGTCGATCGCTGCCTTGAGCGCCGCGTCGTTGTTACGGGCGATGGTCTGGCTGTCGTGGTGGTACCGCAGCGCCAAGTAGCCTCCGGTGCCGATGCCACCGGCCAGCACGACGAGCGCAGCGGCAATGCCGGCCAGCCACGCGCGGCCCAGACCCGACGCAGCGCGCACCGGGCCGGTGGCATCGGCGTCCGCCTCGGCCGGATCCCCCGTCGCGGCGTCGACATCTGACTGCTCGGTCTCCGGCTGTTCGGCTTCGTCGGCCGCCGGCACGGCTTCGGCCTCCGATGGTTCGGCGGCTTCGGTGTCTTCGGTTTGCGGTTCAGGCGAATCCTCGACCGTCACCTCGGTATCGGTTTGGTCGGCCTCGGCCTCAGGCGAGTCCTCGGTCTTCACCTCGGTGTTGCTCTCGTCGGTGACGTCGTCCGATTCCTGACGAATCTTCGGCCGCCTCCGACGCAGACGACTAATCATCGACATCGGTGGTGGGTTCAGCTGGCTGGCGCCAGCATCTCCTTCCATCCGTCGTCTCCTGTTTTGGTCGAGTTTTCGACGGAGTATTTGACGCCGTCGGACCCTACCAGTTCACCGCTCTGCGGACTGTATACCGCCGAGGGAGGTCCGGTGGGGGTGTAGACACACGGGTTGGGCTGCTGTCCGTTGCACTGCACGGTACCGGACCCGGGTCGGGTCAAGGGGTCACTGGTGGCCGGGGGCGTCCCCGCGACTCGGTCCGAGGGCGCCGGGTTCATGCCGTTGTTGATCGACGGCGCCGGGATCACCATGCCCGGCCGCACCGACTGATCGCATCGCGCTCCCGGCGCGGGGCAGGTCAGGATCTGGTTCGGGTCGCCGAACCAGGGGTTCGTCCCGGCCGGGACGTACGGGTTGGGGTCGCGGCACTCGCGCGGCGTCGCCGCTCGCTTGCCGGGGATATCCGTACACGGGATGTTGCGCGATCCACGCACGCTGTTGGCCGGCGTATCCATCGGAATCTTGCAGTAGGTACCCGACGGCAACGGCTGGATGCTGGTGTCGGCCGGCGACCGCCAGTCCGGGGCCGGAATGAAGCCGGTCAGGCATGGCGGCGGCTGGTTGATCGACAGCGCCAGGTCGAGTGCGGCCTGGTTCGGGAACGGCGCGGCCACCGTCTGAGCGGTCGAGGCGCCCTGCGGCAGGAACACCAGCACCTGCTCCAGCCCGGTGTGGTAACGCTTGAGCAAGTCGAATACCACCTCGAGATTCGCCAGCGTCTGCGGCAGCGACTCCCGCACGTCGCTGAAGACCTCGTTGACCTGGTCGGCGGTCGGCGCCGCTTGGGAGAGAACGCTTTTCACGTTGCTGTCGCGCGCCGCGGCCTGCGAGGCCAGCGTGTTCAGGTTGCGCGCCCAACGCTCGATCGCGTCACCCGACTTCACTTGGCTGTCCAGCACTCCACCGGAGTTCTGGATGATGTCGTTGACGTTGGTGATGTTCGTTCGGAAATCGCCGACGATCGCCTGCGTGGAGTCGACCAGCCGCTGCAGTGCCGGTCCCAGGCCACCGACGGACTCCGCCGTCTCGTCGAGCAGTTTGCCGATCTTGTCCCTGGGCAACGCCTCAAGCCCGCGGTTAGCGGTGTCGAGCGCCGGCCCGATCTCGGCGGGCACCGTGCCCTTGGAGATGGTTTGCCCGTCGGCGAGATACTTTCCGGGGTTCCCGGTCGAGACCAGGTCCAGATACTGCTCACCGACCGCCGACACCGAGTGGACGTTCGCGATCGCGTCGACCGGGATCTTGTACTGGCTGTCGATGCTCATCGTCGCCTCGGCGCCGTGCTCAGTCGGCTCGACGTCGGTGACCTTGCCGATCGTGATGCCTCGATAGGTCACGTTGGCCGTCGGGTACAGACCACCCGACGCCGGCAATTGGGCCTTGAGTGAATAGCGGCCTATCCCCATCAGGCTTGGCACCTGCAGGTAGTAGATGCCCAGCACCAGCAGCGAAACAACCGTCAGGACCAGGAATAACCACAGCTGGCGCCTAATGAATGGAGTCAGCAACTTCTGTCCCCTCTTTCCACCAGCGGGCCGCCGGGCGCGTCATTCGGGTTCGGCGTGTAGCGGACGTCGGGGATCATCGTCTCCGGGTCGCGACCGAAGGACTGCTCGAGTGCTCGCAGCGCGCCCGACAATCCGGTTCCGGTGAGGAACGCGTTGTCGACAGAGCTGTAGGTCACGTCAAGCGTCAGCGAGATGTTCACGTAGTCACCGCGGAACATCTTCGGGACGGTGTCGATGTCGAACGGCTGCGTCAGGATCAGCTTCAGCGCGCCGATCAGATACGGCGACGAACGGCCGATTTCCTTCAGCGGGCATTGCAGCGCCTGCAGATCGGTGTGCAGCGGCGCGCGGGCCTCCGACAGGTACTGGTCGGCGGATCCGCTGAGCCGGCCCACCGCATCGACGGCGTTGATCAGCAAGTTCTTGGTGTCGGCGAAATGCTTGATCAGCGGCGGAATGTCAGTCAGCACTCGATCGAGCACATCCGAGCGGCCACCAACGTAGACCAGCAGCCGATTGGTCGAGTCGATCGCGTGGGTGATGTCATCACGCTGCTGGTTGAGCTGGGTGGTGAAGGTATCCAGCTTGCCCAGGAAGGACCGGATCTGTTCCCCGCGCCCGTTGAAGATGTTGTAGACCTCGTTCTGCAGCACCTCCAGGTTCGGGATGCCGCCACCACGCAAGATCAACGACAGGCTGGCCAGCGTCTGCTCGGTGGTCGGATACGAGGACGAATTCTTCAGCGGAATGGTGTCGCCGTCCCTGAGTAGCTCCGGCGACGGGTTCGGCGGAGCCGACAGCTGCACGTGCTGAGAACCCAGCAACGACGTCTGGCCGATCCTCGCGATGGCGTTCTTCGGTAGCTTGACGCCGCCCTTGATACCCAGAGTCAGCGTGGCCACCCAGTTCTTTAGGTTGATGGCCTTGATCGAGCCGACGAACACATCGGCGACCATCACCTTGCTGTTGCCGTTGATCGCCAGAGTGTCCGGCACCTGCACATAGACGGTGTAGGCCCCCGACCCGCTGCCCGGGCCGCCCGGGATCGCCACGTTGGAGATGCCTCGCCACCCGCAGGAACTCAGCGCCGTCGCGATGACCAGCAGCACCAGGCCCTGCCAGGCCCGGTGACGAATCAGCGCGCTCGCTGCGCGCACCGCGGTCACTGGCCCAGCCCTGCGTCAACTGGCGCTGGCGGACCACCGGCATTGGGTGCCGGTGCACCGACCGGCGCGGGCGTCGGAGCCACGGGTCCCGGGAGCACTCCCGGTCCCGGTGGCGGCGGACCGATCGGCGTCGGAGCCCGCAACCCGATCGGCGGCAGGATCGGGTTTTCGTCGTAGGCGTTCGGCGGCCCCGGCGGGGTCTGGTATTGAGACTGGACCGGTTCGATGTTGGGGCCGCCCATCAGTTCAGCAAGCGAGTCGGGAGTCATCAGGCCCGCGGTGATCGGACCGACCTGCTGGCCCTGCATACCCGGGGCCACGATCCAGCCCTGCTGGGTGTTGCGGTGCGACGTCGGCGTATCCGGCACCCAGATGCCTGGGACGGTCGTGTCCTTGTAGCCGTTCGGCGGATGCAGCCGATCTTCCGAATAGGCGACTTCCTTGGGCAACGTCTCGGCGGTGCTGAATGCGTTCAACCCGAACGGTAGGTAGTTGAACTTGATCGCGTCCAGGACCGGCGCCAGATATTGCGCGCACAATTCGGCGGATTCCTGGTAGCCGAGCCGACTGCCGGCCTGGATCGAGCTGCAGATGAACTGCATCGGGTTCGCGAAGTTGGTGATCGCCGGGATGGCGACCACGGAACCGTGCGACGGGTGATAGATCTGGTTGATGTTCGCCGCGGCCGTCGGCAGGACGTGCAGGGCGGTCTCCAGTCCGTTCAGCGGATCCGGCTGCAGCAGCGTGTTCGTCGCGGTGGCCAGGTTGTTGACATCGGTGGACAGCACCTCGCGGTTCTTGTTCAGCCACGGGCGCACGGTGGTCAGCAGGCTGTCGAACTGCTGGATGGCATTGGACAGATCGCCATCTGAGCTCGCCAGCCGCCCGGTGACATCTGCCAGGTTCTGGTTCAGCGCGACAAACTGCGCGTCGTCCTGGTGTAGCGCGTTGACGAACAGCGCCAGGCTGCGCACCACCGCGAAGAAGTCGCCGCGGCCCTCGTTCAACGCGTTCAGCGCCGACGACAGGCTGTTGAGCGCGGTGTTGATCTGCTTGCTCTTGCCGGCCAGTCCGTCGGCGAAGGACGAGATGACCTCACCGAACGGCCCTGTCGGCTGCTCCTTGGTGGGGCCCAGCTTCGAGATGATGTTGGTGATGCTGTTACGCAGTTCGTCCCATTCCACCGGCACCTGGGTGCGCTCTTCGGGGATCACGGCGTTGTCGTTCAGCACCGGCCCACCCTTGTAGGGCGGCTCCAGCTGGATCGCGCGCGACGCCACCAGGGTGGGGTTCAGGATCACCGCGGAGGCGTTGGCGGGAACCTTGTATTTGTTCTCGTAGTGGAACGTCACCTTCATCTTGTCGCCGACCGGCTCGATCTCGTCGATCGCGCCGACCCGCAGACCCATGATCTGGACCTTGTCACCCCTGTAGAGGGCGTTCGCCGCCGGGAAGTAGGCGACCACGGTGTTGTTCGTCAACTTCTCGAACAACCGGTAACCGACGTAGCCGACCACAAGGGCCACCACTATCACCAGCGACCCGATGATCACCGTCGTCCGGGTGAACTTCGGTAGCCGCACGTTGCGGATGTCAAAGATGGTGCTCAATTCTGGCTACCTCCCGTGACACCACTACCACCCGATCCGCCCGGATTGATGAACGGCGCCGGCAACTGGTTCCCCGGCCCGGGCGGGGCCGCCGGACCCGGCGGGAAGCCCGGCGCGAACGTCGACTGCGGCGGCGTCGGCCCGGCCGGCGCCAGGTTCTCGGTACGCGCGCCGGGCGGTGCTTGCGTCGGCAGCGGCACCGGTGTGCCCGGAACATTCGGAGGCGGATCGCCCGGGCGCCCGGCAATCGGAATGCCGGGAGTGGGCGGCAGACCGTCCGGGTTCGGCGGTGACGTCGCGACGTCCACCGGCGCCGGGAACCCGGGGCCGCCGAACGGACCGATACCGGCACCCGCACAGGGCAGCGGGTTCCACGGCCGTGGCAGACCCTCGTCGCCGACGGTGACGTTGCCGCCCGGGTTCGCCGGCGTGTACGAGCACGGCGATCCAGGCGGGATAGCCGGTCCGGGATGCTCCGGGGTGCCTTCCAGCGCCGGCGGTGCCGGCGGCGGCGCACCGTTGGGGAACCGGGTGCCGTTGGGGTCGGGCCAGCGGTATTCCGGCAGACCGGCACTGCGCCAGAAGTTTTCGGGGTCGATGCCGCGCTTCTTGAAAGCGGCGTCCACCCAAGGCTGGATGATCTGGTAGAGCGCCAGGTTGTGCAGGACCACCTTGATGAAGGGTCCCGACGCGATGGCCTCGTTCAATGACGGCAGGAAATGGCCGACCTCGGTCAGCCCCGCTGCCACGTCGTCTTTGCGCTCAACCAGGATCTGGCTGATCGTGCGCAACTGCTCCAGCACGTGGTTCAGGTTCGGGTTGTCGTTGATCAGACCCTTCACCTGCTCCGAGAAAGCGGCGATGTTGCTCAGCAACGCGTTGATGGCCTGGCCGCGTTCGTTGAATGCCGCCAGCAGCGTCTTGGCGTTCACCAGCAGGCGGTCGACCTGCTCACTGCGATCGCCGAGGACGCTGGCCACCTGGTTGGCCTGGGCAAGCAGGTGTTTGACCTCCGCGTCACGCTTGCCGACGGTGTCGGAGAACTTGGAAACGCCTTCGAGTGCGGCGCTCAGGTGCGGGTAGGTCTGGTCGATGGTCTCCGAGAGCACATGCAACGACTTTTTGACGGTGTCGATGTCCCAGCCGGAGGCGGCCTTGGTGACGTCGAAGAAGGCGTCGTAGATCTGATAGGGCGTGGTGCTCTGACCGATCGGCAACGTGGCCCCGGGCCGCAGCTGTTTGGGGCCTCGCGCCTCGATCTCCATGACCTTCTTACCGAGGATCGTGTCGGTGCGGATCGCCAGCCGGCTCTCGGTGCCGATCGTGTTGGTGCCGATCGAGAATTTCATCTGGATGTGGTCGCCGTCGATCGTGAGGCCCTCGACCTTGCCGACATCCATGCCCGCGATGCGCACCTTGTCGCCCACACTGATCCCACCGGAGTCGGAGAATTGTCCGTAGTAGGCCGGTTTGGCGAACAGGATCGGGACACTGGTGAAGCTCTGCCCGACGCCGATCACGAGCACCGTGACCACGATGCCCATCAGGCCGATCCGAAGCCGGTTCGGAGGTTCCAGCGTTCTCATTGCGGCGTGCACCTACCCGTCGGCTGCTGGAAGAGCCGGACCGTGCGGACCGGGCCACCACCCTGCAGGCCGTTGATCTTCAACGTGATGTCGCAGGCGTAGAAGTTCACGAAGTCTCCATAGGAGCCGATGGCGCGCCCAATCATGTTCAGCGCGGTCGGCACCTTCTTGAGGTAGTCCTGCAGTTGGTCCTGCTGGTCGATCAGCGGCTGCTGAATCCCATCCAGGTAGTTGATGCTCTTGTGCAGCAGGGCGCGGTCCTCGCTCAGCAGGTCGGCCACGGTGCCCGCGGCATTACTAATGTGTGCGGTCCCACCGGCCAGTTGGTCGCCGTGGTCCTTGAGCCCGGTGATCAGCACCTCCAGGTTGTTGATGGTCTGATCGAATTGCTGGCGATGCTTGACCGTCGTGTCCAAGACGATGTTCAGGTTCTTGATCACCTCGCCGATCGCCTGGTCACGCTCGCCGATATGGCTGGTGAGTTGCGCGGTCTGGTCGAGGATGTCGTTGATGGTGCCGCCCTGACCCTGGAACACCGTGACGAGCGCGGTCGCGATCGTGTTGACCTTCTCCGGGTCCAGCGCCCGGAACAGCGGCTTGAAACCACCGATCAGCGCATCGAGGTCGAGTGCCGGCGAGGTCCGCGACAGCGGGATGAATCCACCCGGCGAGAGCATCTTGTCGGCGCCTTCGCCCTCGCCCCGCTTGAGCTCGAGGTACCGGTTGCCGATCAGGTCGAGGTAGCGGATCTGGGCCGTCGTCGACTGATACAGCGGAACCGAGCGGTCGACGTTGAACTTCACCCGCACGCGCTTGCCGCTGTCGATCAGCTGCACCGAGTCGACCTTGCCGATCTCCACGCCCGAGGCGCGGACGAATTGGCCCTGCCGCAGCCCGCTGATGTTGCTGAATTCCGCCGAATACGCGTAGGTGCGGTCAAATCGCATCTGGCCGAACACCACGACGATCATCACGGTGAAAAGCAGCAGCACCAGCGAGAAGATGCCGAGTCGAATGATGGTTCCGGTGATTTTCATGGGTTGATCGTGTTATCCCCTACCTGACGGCCCCACACATACTCGATTACGTAGGGCGAACCGGTGTCGAGGTGGTTGTACGGCGCGATGCTGTTGCCGGAGTCCATCACCAACTCGGGTGCGGGCCAAAGGTCATGGGTGATGTGCTGCCAGCAACCCGGCGCACCGCCCGGGCCACCGCGGGCGTTCACTCGCGGCAGGTTCTCGGGATAGATGTAGGGGTTCGGCGCTCCACCGACTACCCCGGCGAGGCCGCCGACCAAGCTGGCGATCGTGGCTACCGCCGAGACGGGGTTGGCCAACAGGCCAAGGCCGGAGAGCGCCTCGGTGTGGGCGTTCAGCGAGTACCCATTGCCGGCGAGGAACGAGGCGGCCTTGGGTTCGATGTCGTGGTAGTTACGCAGCGTGCAGAAGATCTCCGGGCTGTAAGTGTCCAGCAGCTGTGCCGTCGGCACCAGGTCCTGGGCGCCGCGTGCCAGATACGGCCCGCCCTTCTCGAAGATCTCCGCACCGGTGTTGCCGAACCCGGCCGCCGACAACAGCGCTTGGTCCAAGTCCTTTTGCTGCTGGTTGATCGTGCGGGAGGTGACGACCGCGTTGTTGAGGAAGTCGAACAGGTCCGGCGAGGCGTTGGCGTAGGTGTCACCAAGACCGGCCAGCTGTTGAATGTCGTGGCGGATCTGCGGCATCTGCGGGTTGACGTCGTCGAGGACGGCGTTGGCGTTGACGATCGACTGCCCGAACTTGTCGCCCAAGCCGGCCAGCGATTGCGCGGCCGCGCTGAGCGTCAGGTTCAGCTTGACCGGATCCACCTTCTCCGAGATCGAGGTGATGGTCTGGAACAACGTGTTGATCTCCGTCGTCACCGACCTCGCGTCGATCACCGACGACGCGCTGAGCTTTTGCGACGACGGGTTCTGCGGCGTCGTCAGCGACACATACTTGCCACCGAACACCGTGGTGGCCTTGATGTCGGCGTTCACGTTGGATGGGATCAGCGACAGGTACCTGGGGTAGACGTCCAGGGTGAACTTGGCCGCGGGCTTACCGTCGCGGACGATCTCGGAGATGGTGTCCACCCGGCCGATCTCGACTCCGTTGTAGGTGACCTTCGAGCCCGGGTCCATCACCAGCCCGGCCCGCGCGGCCAGCATCGTCAACTTGGTTTTAGGGGTGAAGTCGCCACGGAACTGCCCGTAAACCATCACGAAAACGAGCGCACCAACGACCATCAAGCCGATGCCCGCCAACTTGTAGGGCGGAGTCCGCGATGCGTTGATTTTTCCAGGTCGGGTCATGGGCATTACACCGTTAGGGCGAAGTTCGGGTTGACGCCGTAAAGCGCCAACGCGGCGGACAACACGACAACCTGCACCGAAACCAGTGAGAAGCGCATCGAGCGACCGACGGCCTCGCCGACGCCGACGGGTCCGCCGCCGGCGTTGTAGCCGTAGAAGCAGTGGGTGATCATCACGACTCCCGTGATCAGGATGGCCTCCACGAATGACCAGAACACGTCATCGGGTCGCAGGAACGTCCGGAAGTAGTGGTCGTAGGTGCCGTTGGACTGTCCGTAGATCACCGTCGTGGTGATCTGCGGGGACAGGAAAGTCATGATGATCGCCATCGAATAGATCGGGATGATCACCACCAGCCCGGCCATGATCCGGGTGGTCGCCAGGAACGAGATCGACTTGATGCCCATCACTTCCAGGGCGTCGATCTCTTCGCTGATCCGCATGGCGCCGAGCTCGGCGGTGGCGCCGGCGCCGACGGTGGCGGCCATCGCAATGCCGGTGACGACGGGGGCGGCGATGCGGACGTTGATCAGTGCGGCGAAGAAGCCGGTGAAAGCCTCAACGCCGATATTTCCCAGGGACGCGAAACCCTGGATAGCTACCAGGGAGCTACCGGACAGCGTGACGAAGCCGACGATGGCGACGGTGCCGCCAATAACGGCCATGGCGCCGGTGCCCATGCCGATTTGGGCGATAAGCCGCAGGGTCTCCTTGCGGTAGTTGCGCAGCGCATGCGGGACATGCCCGAGCGCCACCGCGCCGAACCAGGCCATCCGGCCGATGTCGTCGAGGCCGCGGCCGGCGGCACCGCCATAGCGATTCAGGTTTTCGGCTGCCCGCGGGAAGCGGGAGCGCAATACGGCGACGTTGGTCATGTCAGTGCCCCGTCCCGAATCGCACGCCGATCGTGGTCAGCACGACGTTCACCGCATACAGCGCGACGACGCAGAGCACCACGGTTTCGTTGACGGCAGTGCCCAGGCCCTTGGAGCCGCCGCGCACCGTCAGCCCGCGGAAGCAGCCGACGAGGCCGGCGATCAGGCCGAAGATCGCGGCCTTGATGGTCGCGATGACGACCTCGGGCAGCCCGGTGATCGTGGTCAGGGTCGCCAGGTAGGCGCCGCCCGAGACATTCTGCAGGTACACCCCGAACAGGTAACCACCCACCAGGCCGACGGTGATGACCAGGCCGTTCAGCAGCGTGGCGACCAGGGTCGCGGCGAGCACCCGGGGCACCACCAGCCGGTGGATCGGGTCGATGCCAAGCACTTCCATCGCGTCGATTTCCTCGCGGATGGTGCGCGCGCCCAGGTCGGCGCAGATCGCGGTCGATCCGGCGCCGGCCACCACCAGTACCGTAGTCAGCGGGCCGAGCTGGGTGACCGCACCGATCGCGGCGCCGGCGCCGGACAGGTCGGCGGCACCGAACTGGGCCAGCAGCACGTTGAGGGTGAAGATCAGCAGCACGGTGAGCGGGATCGAGACAAAGACTGTCGGCAGGAACGCGACCCGCATGATGAACCAGCACTGCAAGATGAACTCGCGCCACTGGAATGGCCGACGTAGCAACGCCCTGCCGGTCAGAACACACATCCGGAAGAAGCCGCCGATCAGCGTCAGCGGTGGCTCCAGCTGGTCGCGCAGGTAGCCGGCCAAGTGCGGACCCGACGACGTCGTCACCACTGCCCCCTTACGCCGGTACCGCTCGTCTCGCGGCGCCACGAATCGTGTCGCACGCCTAGCTCCTTCGCCGCCGGGCGGCTGGGGAATGCCCCACCTTGCCCCGGATCCACATGTGTGACCACCGACTCCCTACTGGCAAGTAGTAACGGAGACCACAGGAATGTACCCGATGGCCAAGCAGGTGTGAACTGCATCTGCACAATTAACCCTTCGTCAACGGTGGGCAAACGTTACAGTATCGATCAGCTTTTCTCTCCTGCCGTGAAATCCCTTGAAGTAGCCTGCTTTTGAGCCGGGTCCGCGTTTCCGTAGCGAACCCGCAACTCAGTCTTGAGGACCTTACCGGCCGGATTCCGGGGCAGCGCATCGACGATCTCGAGCGCCTTGGGGTGCTTGTAGCGTGCGAGCCGCTCGGTCAAGAACCCGTCCAGGTCATCCAGGCGCGGTCCGTCCTCGGTGATGGCCACGATCGCGATCGGCACCTCGCCCCACTTTTCGTGGGTGCGGCCAATGACCGCGACCTCGACGATGCCGGGATGACCGGCGAGAACGTTCTCCACCTCGGCGCAGTAGATGTTCTCGCCGCCGGAGATGATCATGTCCTTCTTGCGGTCCACCACCCAGATGTAGCCCTCCTCGTCCATCCGGACGAGGTCGCCGGAATGGAACCGGCCGCCCGCAAACGCCTCCGCGGTGGCTTCCGGGTTGTTCCAGTAACCGCTCATCAATGTGGGTGCCCGATAGACGATTTCACCGACCTCACCGATCGGCACGTCGTTCATGTTTTCGTCGACCACGCGGGCGGCGACCGTCGGGATCACCTTGCCGACCGATCCGCGCTTACGGATCGCGTCCTCGCCCAGCAACATGCAGGTGACCGGAGACATCTCGGTCTGGCCGAACGCGGCCAGAATCTGGGTACCTGGGGAATGTCGCCGACATCTCCCGCAGCAGCGCATCTGGGGCGGGCGCCGCGCCCCACGACATGATCCGCAGCTTCAGGTCACGGGGGTGGGCTTGCTGTTCGGCGCAGACCGCCTGCCATTGGGCAGGTACCAAGAAGATGCCGGTGACCTTCTCGGCCGCCAGCACGTCGAGCAGCTGGCCCGGGTCGAACGCACCGAGCGGATAGATCACCGTCGGCAAGCCCAGCAGCAGCCCGCCCAGCAGGTTGCCCACCCCGGCGATGTGGAACGACGGGACACCCACGAAGCCGACGTCGTTGTTGATATCGGCGCCGTTGGTGTAGAGCCCGGTCATCGTCTGCCCGGTCAAGTTGGTGTGGGTGAGCACCGCGCCTTTGGGACGCCCGGTGGTGCCCGAGGTGTACATGATCAGCGCCGGCGAATCGTTGGGGACATCCGCCGACTCGGCCGCGCCGCCGGGCTCGTCGACCAGGTCTTCGTAACCCAGCACGCTGTCGTCGCCTGCCCCGCCGGCCACGATCACCGTGCCCAGCAGCGGCTGGATGTCGCGGACCCCGGTGGCCACCGGGGCCAGCACGGCTTCGGTGACCATGACCCGCGCTTCGCAGTCTTCGACCAGGAGAGCGATTTCGGACGGGGTGAGCCGGAAGTTCAGCGGAACCGCGATAGCCCCGAGCAAGTTGGCGGCCAGCATCGCCTCGACGAACTCGGGGCGGTTGAGCATCAAAATCATCACCCGGTCGCCGGAGCCGACCCCGCGGCGGTGCAGCGCTGCGGCCAGCGCGCCGACCCGTCGCTGCAGGTCAGCCCAGGTCAGAGTCTTCCCGGTGAAGCGCAGCGCGACAGCTTGCGGCTGCATCAGCGCGTGCCGCTCGAGCTGGTTGACCCAGTTCTGGCGCCGGGCCAGATACGGCTGCTCGTGCGGGTGTGACGGCTGCGATGCTTGTGCCTCGTGGCTAGCAAGTTGCGCGGTCAACTAATGCCTTCCCTTCACTCGCGCACCGCTTGCGACAGGTTGATATTTGATAAAACATAGTGTTGTGTGGGTCACACTATGGCCTTACCGCCCTGATGACAAGCCCTGTTACGCCCTGAAAACGCCCTGAAAAATCAGGGAAAACCGCCCCGAAAGCCTTGGCAACCCACGTGAACGTACCTCTATCTATGCGACCCCACGGCAGGCGGCGACAGCTGCGCCGGGCGCAGCTGTCGGACGAGGTCGCCGGGCACCTGAGGGCCGCGATCATGTCCGGCGCGTTGCGCCCGGGCACCTTCATACGCCTCGACGAGACCGCGGCAGAACTCGGGGTCAGTGTCACACCGGTGCGCGAAGCGTTGCTGAAGCTTCGCGGTGAGGGCATGGTGCAACTGGAGCCGCACCGCGGCCACGTGGTGCTCCCGCTGAGCCGCCAGGACATCGACGACATTTTCTGGCTGCAGGCGACTATCGCCCGGGAACTGGCCGAGGCGGCCACCGATCACATCACCGAGACCGAAATCGACGAGCTCGAGCGCATCAACAATTCGCTTGTCGCGGCCGTGGGCTCCAGCGATCCCGAAACCATCGCGGGCATCGAGTTCTCGTTCCATCGCGTCTTCAACCAGGCCAGCGGGCGAATCAAACTGGCCTGGTTCCTGCTCAACGCCGCCCGGTATATGCCGGTGCTGGTGTACGCCGGCGACCCGCAGTGGGGTGTTGCCGCGGTCGAGAATCATCGGCAGTTGATCGCCGCGCTGCGCCGCCGCGACACACCCGCGGTGATCGAGCACACGGTCTGGCAATTCACCGACGCCGCACGGCGGCTCACCGAAATGCTGAACGGGGCCGGGATTTTCGGTTAGCCCGGCGATGCTTATCGAGATTGACGTTGGCGCGAAGAAACACGAGGGGTCAGCACGCTAACGTCAATCTCGCCTGCCGCAATACGCAATCAGCTGGCGGCCAGCTGTTCGGCGCGCTTCTTGAGGTTGTCGGCCAGGTGGTCGAGCACGTTGTTCAGCATCATCTTCACCATCGGCGCGGGCACCGGCATCGACGGTTCGACGTCGATGTCCACGGTGAGCAAGCTCGCGGCGCCCATTTCCACGACACTGAACAGCTGTTCCTGTTTCTTGAACAGCTCGCCCTGCTGCAGGACGGTCTGAATCTGGTTCGGTCCCGGGTAGTAGATGGCCTGAATGAAGGTTCCCTCGAAGCCTTGGTAGGCGGCGTCCAGGCGAATCTGGCTGGGCCGGCCGTCGTCGTAGCGGGCAAGCACCCAGCAGCCCTTTGCCCCCTCGCTCCAGTCCGGGTACCGCTCGAAGTCGGCGACGATGGCCATGATCGCGTCGGCGTTGGCGTCGACCTCGACGGTTTTGCTCAAAACGGGCATGGGCGAAGCATAGCCGGGCAAGCGAAAGTCCCGGCGCAGGGCGGTATCTCGGGCGCTAAGCCGATTCGTCCTCGACGCAGGCCGTCGACAGCAGGGTGCGGATGGGGTCGGGAATCGGAACAGATTTGCGGCTGGCCCGGTCGACGTAGACGTGCACCCAATGTCCGAGCGCGGTGACCGGTCGCGGCGGCTGGCCTTCTTGCGAGCCCTGTTTGGACTCGAACACGCCGAGCCGGTAGGTGACGCTGCTGCGGCCCAGCCGTGTCACGGCCAGGCCCACCTCGAGGCTTTGTGGGAATTGCAGCTCGGAGAAATAGCGGCAGCCCGATTCGGCGACGACGCCCAGCGCCGACATGGTGACCGGGTCAAGCCCGGTGCCGATGGTGATGAAGGCGTTGATCGCGGTGTCGAACAGCTGGTAGTAGACCGCGTTGTTGAGATGGCCGAACATGTCGTTGTCGGCCCACCGGGTGCCCACCGGCCACAGCACCGGGAAGTCGCTGCTGGTGAGCTGCGCTGGTGTCGGCGGGAGGATAGCCATGGCTGTATTCCAGCATGTTTCGCGCCGGACGCCGCGCTAGTTGCCGTAGAAGGCGTTCGTCAGGGCATTGCCTTGCAGCGCGAACAGCCGCTGCGAGTCCGACCAATCGGGTAGCAGCGAATCGAAGCCGTGGCAGGTGCGCGCAAACACGTGCAGCTCGGTACAGACTCCGGCGCGCAGTAGCCGCAGCGCGTAGTCGATCGCTTCGTCGCGGAACGGATCGATTTCTGCGCAGGTGATCAAAGCTGATGGCAGACCCCGCAATTCGGCGCGCCGCGCCGGCACGGCATCCGGCGATCCTTCGCCCAGGTAGTAGCCCCACATCAGTTCGGCTGCCTCACCGTCGAATGCCGGGCTGGTGCGAAACTCCGATTTCGACGCGGTAGCGCGATCGTCGAGTACCGGCTGGTGCAGCAGCTGGAACACGACGGGCGGTAGCGACCCGTCGACGGCGCGCTGCGCCAGGGATGCGGCCAAGGTGCCGCCGGCGCTGCTGCCCGCTACGGCCAGCCGCGCGGGGTCGACGTCGAGTTCCGCCGCACTGCCGGCCACCCAGTTGAGCACCGCGATCGCGTCGTCGAGTGCGGCCGGGTACGGGTGCTCGGGGGCCAGCCGGTAGTCGACCGACACCACCGTGCAGCGGCCGCGGCGGGCGAGCTCGGCGCACTGCCGGTGATCGGTGTCGAGATTGCCCAGCGCGAATCCGCCCGCGTGGCAGTAGACGACCACCGGTGCCGGCGACGGCCCACCGCGATAAATGCGGACGGGAACCACACCGACGTTCTCGCTGGTGATTTGTACACCCGGCAGCTCGGTGAGCAGTGCGGCGTCCCGGCGGCGCTGATCGAACGGCCCGCGCATCAGCTCGATCGCTGCCGGGGAGAAGGCCGTCCGGGTGGTCGCCACCGCGCGCAGCACGGGATCGAGGCGCGCCGCACCGTCCAATTCCGTCATCGATTCGACCCCTGCGGCGCGATGGCGGCCTCGCCGTCTGGGGCGGACACGGGCTTCGGTGGGCGGCTGGAGAAGAAGAAGTCGGCGGCTTTGAACCTACGTGTCATCTCCCAGAAGTTACGGGCGCTGCGCGGCCACTGCGTGACGACGCGCCCATTCGCGGCACGAAAGTAGTTGCTGCACTGCGTGTTCCACACGGTTCCGACCATCCACTGGTCGATCTTGGCGATGAATCGCGCCAGCGCCGACGGGCGCACCGCCACATACGTCTTGCCCCTGCGCCGCATGTACTTCAGCGCCCGCACGATGTAGCGCGCCTGAGCCTCCAGCATGAAGATCACGCTGTTGGAGCCGACGTTCGTATTCGGTCCGTACAGCATGAAGAAGTTCGGAAACCCGGGAACGGCCATGCCGAGATACGCATGCGCCCCTTCGCTCCACACCTCGCGCAGTGTCGTGCCGCCTTCTCCGGAAACATCCAACTGTCCGAGGTAGTCGGCCGCGGCGTAACCGGTTGCGCACACCACGACGTCGACCTCGCGTTCGGTGCCGTCCTCGGTGACGAAGGATCGGTCCTTGAGATAGCGGGCCGGACTGGACACCACCTCGACGTTGGGCCGGGTCAGCGCCGGCAGGTAGTCCGACGAGAACACCAGTCGCTTGCAGCCCATCGGGTGATCCGGAGTCAGCCGCTGCCGCAATTGGTGGTCGGCGACCGTCGTTTCGAGCAGGCCCAGGGCAATCCCGGTGAAATCCTGCGTCTTTTCGCTGCCATGCTCGATCACCGAGATGTTGGATTCGCTGCGCAACCACAGCCGGGTCCGGTACAGCTTCTTGGCGAACGGCAGATTCGCGAAGGCCCAGCGCTCCCGTCGCGTGTAGTGCCGGTCCGGCTTCGGCAGAATCCACGTCGGCGAGCGCTGCACCGAATACAGCTGCCCGGCCACCTTCGCCAGTTCGGGTATCAGCTGCGACGCCGTCGATCCGGTACCCAGCACGGCCACCCGCGCGCCCTCGAGGTCGACCGAATGATCCCACCGCGACGAGTGCATCACGGTTCCGGTGAACGGCTCCTGCTCGACGAGCTCCGGGAACAGTGGGTTGGTGAACAACCCGACGGCGGAGACCACCACATCGAAGCGGTGTTCCTGGCCGCTGCAGGTGGTCAGACACCACTGCCTGGTGTCTTGCAGCCAACGCGCCGTGCGGATTTCGGTGCGTAGCTTCAGGTGAGGCCGCAGCCGGTATTTGTCGGTACAGCGCTCGAAATAGGCGAGGATCTCGGCCTGCGGCGACCACAGCCGCGACCAATCCGGATTCAAGTCGAACGAGAACGAATACAGATGCGACTTCACGTCGCAGGCCAGACCCGGATAGGTGTTGATCCGCCAGGTGCCACCGACGTCGTCTTCGCGGTCGAAGATGGTGAAGTCGTGAAACCCGGAGCGGGCCAGCAGGATTCCCAGCGCCAATCCGCCCGGGCCGGCGCCGATAATTCCGACCGACAGGTCCGTTCTCATGCCGTGCTCATCGAATCTGCAGGCATTGTCCACCATCGACAACCAGTTCCGAACCGGTGATGAACGACGCCGCGTCCGACACCAGAAAGGCCACCGCGTCTGCGATTTCGGTGGGCCGCCCCAGTCGCCCGAACGTCGCTGTCGTCACCAACCGGCTCTGCGTGTCCGCATCGAGCATCGAGGTCGCAATCGGTCCGGGGAATACGGCATTGACCCGGATACCGGACGGGGCCAGTTCGGCAGCCGCGGTTTGGGTCAGACCCCGCAGCGCCCACTTCGACGATCCGTAGGCGCAGTGCGCAGGGAACGGGCGGATCGCTCCCGTGCTGCAAATGTTCACGACAGCCGCGTGTTCGGCCTCCCGCAGCTGACCGACTGCGGCCCGCATACCCAGGAATGCCCCCAGACAGTTTACCCGCCAAGCGTTTTCGAAATCATCGACCGTCTCGTCGGACAGGTCGGCCCGGTGCAACACCCCGGCGTTGTTTACCAGGGTGCTCAGCGACCCGAATCGTCGCACCGTCTTTTCGACGGCGGCCTGCCACTGCCCTTCGCTTGTCACGTCGAGCTCGACCGCAATCACGCCGTCGTCACCCAATTCACCGACCGCGGCGACGACGTCGTCGGCCCGCAGGTCGCAGGCTGCCACGGAATACCCCGCCGCGCGAAGCCTTTTCGCGATGGCCCAACCCTGGCCGCCCGCGGCACCGGTGACGAGCGCGACATGTTGGCTCATGATGACGGAACCTCGGGGCTGTCGGACAGGCCGTGGCTGGTGATGAACTGGCAGCGACGCCGCTGGAAACGCCACTGCCGGTCGCGGCGAACCAGTTCATCGTCATACAGCGCGGGCCGCAGGTGCAGGTCGCCGGCTCGGACGAACAGCACCTGCGAGCGTGCGGTCGCGGTATCCGCGCCGACGTCGATGCGTGACAGCCCGGTGAGGTGCAGCCCGCGGGGCGCATCACGGAACATCTTGGCAATCGGATCGTGTCCGGCGAAAGACCGTCCATAGACCAGGAATTCCGCGTCGGTGGTGAACAGCTGCACGCAGGCATCGATGTCGCCCGCGTCCAGGGCGAGCGCATAGCCGGCTATCAGTTCGCGAATCGCCGTTTGGTCGTCGGTCACTGCCCGGTCGCCTCGCGTAAGTGCTCGACCGCGCCGCGCCGCAATGCCTGCGATTCGGCGGCGAGCGTGATCATCCGAAAACCCAGCTGCGCCATCGCGTGACCCGTCTTGCCCTCGCTGGCGTGAATCCCGGTGACCAGTCCGGCGTCGGTGGCGACACGATGGATTCCCACGATCGCGTCGAGCACTTCCGGGTGTCTGGTCGACCCGACGGCGGCGTGGCCCATCGAGATCGCCAGATCGGCGGGTCCGATATAGATTCCGGCCAGCCCGTCGACCGCGCAAATGTCGGCGAGATTCGTTAACGACGCCGCGGTTTCGATCATCGCGAAAACGCTTGCCCGCGCTTCGTGGGCGGCGGGGTCGAGCCCCAGGCTGGCGCGCAGCGGGCCGAAGCTGCGAATGCCCGCCGGCGCGTAGCGGGTAGCGGCCACTGCCGCGGCGGCCTGGTCGGCCGATTCGATCATGGCGATGAAGATCGCGTCGGCGCCGGCGTCGAGCACCCGGCCGATCGGCGCGGGGTCGGCATTGGGTAGCCGCACCGCGGTCGCGATGGGCACCTGCTCGAGGCGCCGCAGTATGCCGGCGATGTCGGCGTCGTCGAGGTAGCCGTGCTGGGCGTCGAAGCCCACGTAGTCGTAGCCTGCGCGCGCGAATTCCTCCGGCCCGATCAGCGTCGGGCCGGTGATCCAGCCGCCCCAGATCGGGGTCGTTTTGTCAAGCGCCGCACCGAAGATGCTCACTGCGCAATCGCGATCTTCACGCGTTCGGGAACCGGCCGGCACGCGAGGTCGAATGCACCCTGCACGTCGTCGATGCCGAAGGTGTGCGTCAGATAGCTGCCGAGCAACTCGGGATGTTCGGCGGCGAACTTGCCGGCGACCTCGAGTACCCGTCGCCGGTCAAGCGTCACACCGGATTTCAGGGTCAGGTTGTTGCGCAACATGAGACGCATATTAATTGGGTAGGCCTCGTCGTCGGCGACACCGAAGTAGAAGACGGTTGCACCGGGCGCGGCGGCTTCGATGGCGTGTCCCAGGGTGGCGACCTGATGACCGACGGCCTCGATGACGATGTCGGCGCGGTCGGTGGGCGCCAGTTGGCTTACCCACCGATCGCTGGTTGCGCGGACAACCTCATCGACGCCGAATGTTGTTGCGAGGACCTGTCGGTCGACGGGGTCGACGCCGGTGACGCGCCGCGCACCCGCCGCCTTGGCGACGTAGCAGAACAGCAGCCCGATCGAACCTTGGCCGATGATCGCGACGTGCCGGCCGGCCAGGTCGGGCAGTTGCTCACAGGCGTAGAGGACGCACGCCAGCGGCTGCAGTCCGACCGCCTGCGCGGCGGTCAGCGCCGGGTCGTACGGCGCGAGGCCGTTGCCGTCGCTGATCACCCGCTCCATCAAACCGTCGAAACCGGAGGCCCAGCCCACCACTCGGTCGCCCGGCCGGTGTTCGGGGTGCCGGCTGGCGATCACCTCGCCGGCCACCTCGTGGATCGGGAAGCCGTCCTTCTCGGCGGCGCTTTTCCCGTCGTCGCCCGGCAGTCTGCCCTTGGCACCCCGAAAGCCCGGCAGGTCGCTGCCGCAGACCCCGGCGGCCAGGAACCGCAGCAGCACTTGACCGTCGGCCAGGCTGTCCGGGGTTTTATCAGCGATCGACGTGCGCTCGAACTCATACGGGGCGATGATCCGGTAGGACCACACGTCAGACCTCCACCGAGATCTGGTTGAACCCCCACTGGAAGCTGGACGGCAGGCGGGTGGCGGCCTGGCTCTTGATCTCGAAGTCGGGCACTCTGCACAGCCATTCCTGTACCAGCACAGCCACTTCCAACCTGGCCAGGTGATAGCCGATGCAGAAGTGCTGGCCGCGGCCGAACACCAGGGAGCGGGTGATGGGCCGATTCCAGATGAACTCGTCGGGGTCGGGGTACTCCCGTTCGTCGCGATTGGCCGAGGCGAGCAGCGTGATCACCCGCTGGCCCGGCTCGATGGTCTGGCCATGAATTCCGAACGGCCGCCGCGCCGTTCGGGCGAACCATTGCGCGGGTGCGCAGTACCGCAGCATCTCCTCCCGGGCCACCGGCACATTGGCGGCGGGATCAGCACGCACCGCGGCGAGCTGGTCGGGCCGCCGGCTGAGCTCCCACAGGCCGTGGGCGACGATCTTGGGCACGGTCTCGGTGCCGCCGATGAAGATGCACAGCATCTGCGTGGCGGTTTCGGCGTCGGACAGGGCGCTGCCGTCGGGCAGCCGGTACCCCAGCAGACCGTCGACGACCGGAAGCGGGTCGCCGGATTGGTCCACCCGGCGCCTTTGCACCACGGGTATCAGGTATTCGAGGTAGTCGGGGCGAGACTGCGCGGTGTCGACGCCCTCACCCGGTGCGGTGAGGCTGCCGGCATTGACCGCCGCCCGCACCTGCGGTGCGAGTTCGGTTGATATGCCCAGTAAGTCGCAGACCATCGAGGCCGCCACGATGCCACCGTAGTCCTGGGTCAGGTCGAACGACCCCTGCGGCAGCAGCAGATCGAGGCGCTCGTTGGCCAACTCGCGGATCCTGGCCTCTAGCCCGGCCACCGATCTGGGCCGCAACGGCTGCGAATGCGCGCGACGGATCTCGCCGTACAGGTCGGCGTCGAATACCGCGTGAAATGGCAAGGGATGCAACGGCGGATCCTCGACCGGTCCGGCGTTGTGCTTGGCCAGCACCGCCGCTGCGGGCAGGGTTCCTTCCGACGCGACGAAGGTTCCGTCGTTGACTTCGAGAACCTGCCAGATGTCGTCGAATCGGGACAGGGCGAAGGTGTCCCACTGCGGCATGTAGTAGACCGGATGCTCATCGCGCAGAGTGCGGTAGTACGGCAACGGGTTTGCCATGACATCCGCGTCGAAGGGGTCGTACGCGAAGTCAGCGGTCGGGGCGGTCACTGCAGCGGAGAGGGCGGTAGGGCCTGCAGAATCGAATCCTCCCAGCCGTCGCGCAATGCCGGCGCCACGCTCATCCAGGTGACGATCTCGGCGGGCGGGCTGTCCTTCCACGAGGGGTAGTGATTTGCGAAGCAATCCCAACCGCCGTCCAGCGCCCAGTAGTGGATGACCTCGTTGTAACGGAAGGTGGTGGTGAAGGAACCCAGCCACCGTTTGCCGGTGCGCTCCGACCACGGGACATACAGCCGTTCCAGCTCGCGGATGTAGTCGTCTTGGCGTCCGGGCTTGGTCTGCATGATCTCCTGAATCACCAGCGTCGCAGCGAAATTGGCTTCGCGCAGCTGGCGGAGGGTCTTATTGCTGGGCCCGGGATACATGATTCGCCCTTCCCCCGAGGCGCCGATCTCGGCCAGAAATGCCGACCACTTGCCAGCCGCGGCCTCGTGGCTGCCGCCGGCCGCCCGGGCCACCCCGAGCTTGGCGTAGTCGGCGAACCCGTCGATCTCCCAGATGATCGTCACCTGTGGCCAGTGACCGTTGTAGGGCGTGGCCTCCCACATCGCGAACAGCCGGGCACCGAGCTCGTCCATCATCGGCTGGTAGATGTCGGCGAAAACCTCGGTGAATCGGGCGGCAAGCCCGGATCCCAGCGAGATCGTCTCGTGCAGATAGAGCAGGGTGTGGCCGTAATACTTCTTCATCAGTCGAGCCGGACCAGCTCTGAATCGACGCGCGGATAGCTCGCCTCACACAGCAACGTCTCGGTCGGTTCGACCAAGGCAGCCGGGATCCCGGCTGCCGCAAGGGCGTAGCCCTTGAACTTGCGCGCCGCCGCGGACAGTACATGCTGGGCTCGGGTCATCCCGCGGTTCACGCCCAACGGCCATCCGTCGCCCCACAGCGCGACTTCGGTCATCCGGTCGCCCAGGGATTCGAGCACCTTGTCACGCAGTCGGGCATCCGCGCTGAATGCCTCGGCGCTGACGGCCAGCGTGTGACTCGTCGAGCCCATCGCGGTGGGGACGAATTCCGATTCGGTGTCCACAACCGCCACCCCGAGGATGCGCAGCGGCCGGGTGTCGCAGCTGCCCGGCAACAACACGGTCACCTCCCAGCCCGCCATCACCCGGTCGTAAAGCCATCCCCCGGCCGAGTGCACGACGTCGGCGGCGCTGCCCGCCACCACATCCAGCCGATATCGCAGACACTCGCGGTTACCGTGGATTGCCCGTGGGGTGCTAACCCGCCGGCTCGCGCTGACGTCAAACGTCGGAGTGACCATCAAATCCGTTCCTCACCGCCACGCCGCGGAGTGCACTGGCTCTACGACATCTGGCTGCAGCGCTTGTCATGGGCTTCTCAAGGGCTGACGCCGCCTCACACGACGGGCGACGCGGCTCATCGCACAGCGTGACACTTCTAACGAAATTTGTAAAGTTTCTCCGGAGCGTCAGGAGTCGCGGCGGGCCCTCAGTTCGGCCAGAATTTCGTCGGTGTGCTGGCCCAGTTCGGGTGCCGGCCCGCGCGGCGCCCACGGCGTGCCGTGGAAATCCGCCGGGGTAGCAACCATCGAGATGCTGGCCCGTCCATCGGGCACATCGACGATGCCGCCCGCCGCACGGAACTGCTCGTCGGCCACGACGTCTTCGATCGAGTTGATCGGCGACCAGAAGAAGTCCGGCTCGGCCGCGAAGGCCTGCGCCCATTCGTCCAGCGAGCGGGTCGCGAAGATGCGGTCCAGCTCGGCGATCAGCTCCACACCGTTGGCGAAGCGGGCGCCGGCGTCGCTGTATCGCGGGTCCTCGAGCCATTCCGGGTGCCCGACGACGCGGCACAGCGGCGGCCAGTGCCGGTCGCCTTCGAGGCCCACGATCCAGAAGCGCCGCCCGTCAGCGGCGGCGTAGTTGTTCATGCACGGGTTGCCCATGGTTTCGCGCTGACCGATCGCGATCGGCTGGCCGGTCAGCAGATAGGTGTTCAGGTCGAAGCCCACGGTGTAGGCGCCCTGGCGGTACAGCGACGTCGTCACCAGCTGACCGGTGCCGGTGCGCTCGCGGGCCAGCAGCGCCGCGCAGATGGCAGCGGCCAGGGTCATGCCCGCTGAGTGGTCGCCCATGCCGCCGCGCTGGAACGGCGGCGTCTGGCCGGGCCGGGTGAGCAAGTGCGCCACCCCGGCACGCGACCAGAACGCGGCCACGTCGTAGGCGGCCCGGTCGGCATCGGGGCCGGTCTGGCCGTAGCCGGTGATCAGGCCGTAGACCAGTCGCGGGCAGCGGGCCGATAGTGACTCGAAGTCCAGGCCGAGGCGTTGCAATGCACCGGGTCGGACGTTGGTCACGAAAACGTCTGCATCGGTCAGCAATTCGAAGGCGACCTCGCGGCCCTCGTCGGTGCTGAGGTCCAAGACGATGCTGCGCTTGGAGCGGTTATCCAATTCGAACGGCGGGTTCACGCCGAGGTCGCAACCGAGCATCCGGCCGAACATGCGGCCCGGATCGCCGGCCGGCGGCTCGATCTTGACGACGTCGGCACCCCAGTCCGCCAGGATGCAGCTGGCGGCCGGTCCGGCCACCCACACTCCGAGCTCGACGACTTTGAGGCCTTCCACCGGTCCTGCCATGGCTAAGTTCCTACTCCGTGACACAACCGGACCGCGCACAAGCCCCCGATCGCGCGCGGTCAGCTCGCCTTGAGCTGACCGCGTTGCACGAACCGGCCGTCGTGATCGAACTCGGCCCGGTTGGCGTTGACGTAGTCGGTCACGGTCATCGGCTGGTGGCCACTGATGACCTCGACCAGGTTGTTCTCGCCGGAGAAGATTCCGTCCCGGTAGTCCTGGGCGACGCTGCTGATGTGTTGCACGAAGAAGTCCGGGAAGCCCGCCGCGGCCAGCCCAATTGCGAATTCGGCGATTCCGACCGGCTGGTAACGGACCGGGATGCCGAGCGTGTCCGCCATTTCGGCGGCGATGCCGTAATGGTCGAGCTCCTTGGCCCCCACCAGCGGGTAGATCTGGCGGTCGTGCGGCGCAGGGTTTCGCAGGATGGCGGCGATCACCGCGGCTTGGTCGGTGCCAGAAATCGGCGCGTGCCGGCCGTCGCCGAAGGGCAGCCGTAGCACGCCCTCGTTGTCGTCGCGCTGCCATTGCCACTTGAGCCACTCGGCGAAAAAGGTCGGACGCAGGTGGATAGTTTTGAACGTGGCGCGATCCAACAGCCGTTCAGCTAGCCAATGCTGCTGGGCGGCATTGCTTTTCGCTTCCCGACGCGCCGATATCTGGGACATGTTGACCACTGCGTCAACCCCGGCCTCGCTGGCGGCCTGGGCAAAGATCGTGGTGGCGGGCAGCAGGGTGCCCGGCGCAATCGGATAGCAGAAGTAGGCGGCGTCGACACCGGCCATGGCCGAGCTGACCGCGCGGAAGTCCAGCAGGTCGCCCTCGACGATCTCGGCGCCGAGGTCGGCCAACGCCGCGGAGCGATGGTCGATGCGGTGCACGAAGGCGCGTACCCGGTGACCGGCTTTGAGCAGGAACTTGACGGTGGGCGCCCCGGTGTTTCCGGTTGGCGCGGTGATCAGGAACAGCCGTTCGGTCGACATGTTGTCTCCTTGCCGTTGATGGGCGTTGGTCGGTGCGCTTGCACCCCCATGCTGACTAACGTTGTCGTTAGTCAGATCAAACCACTGTACGCTGACTAACGCAAGCGTTATCCATAGGAGTTTCGGATGGAGTTCGAGAAGAGGCGGCAGGACCGCCGGCAGTGGTGGTCGGCCGGCGATTCCTGTTCGATGTCCAAGGTGCTCGAGCTGCTCAACACCAAGACCACGTTTCAGGTCCTGCGCGAATTATTCTTCGGCACAACGCGCTTCGAGGATTTCGTAGAGCGGATCAAGACGTCGGCACCGGCGGTGTCGCGGGCACTCAAACAGCTCGAAGCGGCCCAGATCGTCGCGCGCGTCCCGTACCAAGAGCCGGGCAGCCGGGCCCGGGACGAGTACCGGCTGACCGAGCCCGGGGAGGACTTGTTGCCGGTGTTCATGTCGCTGGTGCAGTGGGGCGACACCTACCTGCAGGACGGCTCACCGCCACTGTCGTTCATCGACGCCGGCACCGGCCAAACCTTGGCCGTTCTAGTGACCGCCGAATCCGATGCCCCGAAGAAGCGTTCGGCGGACATCCAGATCCGGGCCAGTGGTGCCGGACGGCGGCGTTAACCTAGGCCTATGAGTCTGGTGGCCGGACGCGGTCCGCTCGGTAGCGATCCGGCCGGGCGGTTCTCTCCCCCGCTGCCCGGCGACGTCGTCTACATCGAACCGCACCCACGCCGCGTGCAGGCGCTGCGGGGCGGCCGCCCGGTGATCGACACGGAGCAGGTGCTGATGGTGCATCGGCAGGGCCGCCCGCTGAGTTATCTGTTCCGGGCCGGGGAAGTGGGCGACCTACCCGCCGAACCCGAGCCGGAAGCACCGGGTTTCGTGCACGTGCCGTGGGATGCCGTCGATACCTGGCTGGAGGAAGGCCGCGAACTCGTTCACTACCCGCCGAATCCGTATCACCGCGTCGACTGCCGCCCGACCACGCGGCGCCTGCGCGTCAGCGTCGCAGGTACCGTGCTCGTCGACACCGACGATACCGTGATCGTTTTCGAAACCTCGCTCGAGCCAAGGCTTTACGTCGATCCTGCGCACGTGCGCATCGATCTGTTGCGCCGCTCGGAGACGTCGAGCTACTGCAACTACAAAGGTTTCGCGACGTACTGGTCCGCGGATAGCATCGACGACGTGGCCTGGAGCTATCCGGAACCGCCGCCGGAAAGCTGGCCCATCAAAGGCTTTCTGAGCTTCGACGACACGCACGCGGATGTAGTGGCCGAGCTACCTCTCATCCGCCGTAGCTAGGGCGGCCGAGCTTCAGATCGTGCTGGGCGATCATGTTGCGAAAGACTTCCATGGTGCCGCCGTAGATCCCAGCGGGGATGCCGTGCCGGAAGATGAACTCGACGGCGCCGTTATCCACCGAACCCGTTGTGTCGGTGGGCAATGCCGATGCAGCCCCAGCATGTCCATCAGCTCCGGGGAGACGTCGCGCATCGTCTGAATCAGTGCGACACGTCCGTACGTACCGGGAGTGGAGACCGCGGCCTCGATGCGGGCGAGGCTGCGGCCGAGCCGGTACTTCGTCGCCTCAGTGTCGATGCCCCGCCGCCCGTCCGCGTCGGGCGCGGACAGGATGGCGGCGACCCCGTCGGCCGCCTCCGCCATCAGGTGGCCGTGCTCTGACATCATCGAAATATTCTGCAAGCCATGGTCTGCCGGGTCTGTGATGCCATGCTCCGCGTCCAGGGCGAACCGCATCACCGTCCAGCCGCCGTTGACCTCACCGATCCGGTAGAGATCATCGACCCGCACGTCGCTGTAATACACGATATTGGTGCGGTCGCCGTCCAGCGTGCGGATGCCCTGGATTTCGATGCCCGATGAATCCAGCGGCACCAGAAACATGGTCAGGTTCTTGTGTTTACGTCCCTGCGGATCGGTGTTGGTGAGCAGGAAGACATACTTGGCATTCTGCGCATTAGAGGTAAACATCTTGGAGCCGTTAATGATCCATCCATCACCGTCGTGCACAGCTCGGGTCTTGCAGGTCGCGACGTCGGAGCCGCCCTCTGGCTCGGTGTAGCCCAGACACAGCCGGATCTCGCCGGACAGCACGCCGGGCAGCACCGCGTCGACGAGTTCTGGCACCCCGAACTGCTGCACCAACCGGGCGACGACCGCCGTGGTGCCCCAGTGGAACCACGGCGCGTGAGCACGGCCGATCTCGAGGTGAAAGATCCGGCGGCGCACCGGATCGAAGCCGCCTTCGGACTCCAGCTTCCAGTCCGACGTCAGATACCCCGCTTCGCCCAGTGCCAAATGCAGTGGCTCACTGAAGTTTTCACCGGTCTCACGATCACGCCGTCGCACTTCGTCGGTGACATGTTCGGTGATGAATTCCCGGAACTGGTGGTAGAACTCCTGGTCCTTGGGCGAAAGGTCGACGCGGGAGAAGTCCATTTAGACGGCGTCGATCACGAGCGTACGGAAACGGGCGAGAGTCTCGAGCGCGTGTGCCACGCTGTCGCCGGGCAGGTGGACACTGACCCAGGTGACCCCCAGCTTCTCCAGCTTCTGCAGGCCCTCCAAGTACGCGTCGGCGTTGAACGCGTCGTCGGTCGGGCTGCCGCCGTCGAAGTTGGTGAAGGTGATGTCAATCGCGGACCAGTCCCTGCCCTCGGCATCGCAGCGGCGCCGGAGATCGTCGATGCCGTCGGCAAGCTTGGCCACCGAGTCGATGACGGCGGTCCCGGCGGTCTGGGCCAGTTGGGGCGGGGCGGGAAACGGGCACCAGCCGTCGCCGTACTGCGCTACCCGCTGGCGAGACGCCGTGGTGTTGCCGCCGATCCAGATCGGCGGGCTAGTCGGCGGCCGGGGATGCGCGGTGATGCCGCGCGCGCTGAAATGCTTTCCCTCAAAGGTGATGTCGTCGCCGGTCCAGATCGATCGGATCACTTGCAGCGACTCTTCGAACAGCTCGGCGCGCTCGTCGTAGCTGACTCCCAGTGCCGCGAACTCACGCTTGAGATAGCCCACGCCGACCGCAAGCGTGAAGCGGCCACCGGACAGCAGATCCAGGGTGGCGCCGGATTTGGCCACCACGAACGGGTTTCGATACGGCAACACCACAATGTTGGGGATCAATCGCAGCGTGGACGTGGTGGCCGCCGCGAAACCCAATGCGACAAAGGGATCTAACGCGTCGTGCCCGCCGGCCTCGAGCCACCGCTGCGACGGTGCCGGATGATCGGTGAAGCCGAACCCGTGTACGCCGGCCGCTTCGGTGGCCGCCGCCATCTTCCCGATGCCGTCCCCACTCACCAGCTCCGGGTTGTAGGGATGGCTGTGCATCGGGTGCGTGATGGTGAAATACATGGCGGTTAGAAGCGGGCGCGCGAGTCGATCGAGGTGTCGCTGGTGCGCAGCGGCCGGATCAGCGCCTCCTGGGCGAAGGAGACCAGCAACTCGCCCTCCTCGGCATGCACGGTGCCGCGTACGTACGACATTCCGGCGCCGACCTGGGTGCTCTCGTGGGTGTAGAGCAGCCATCCGCTCCAGCTGATCGGCTCGTGGAAGGCGACCGAGATGCTCATCGGAGCGGTGGACACGGTCAGGTGCGCCTGGGCGGTGCCGATGCCCTCATGCGGACGCATGGTGGTGGAGATCCCCAGATGACCGGTGAAGTACGCCAGCAGCGCCTTGGCCAGGTCGTCGCGGGCCGGGATCGGGTCATAGTGCAACCACGCGTACAGCTCCGGCGGCCCGACCTCGTCGGGGCTGTTGACGTCGACGACGTCGACCAGGCGTAGTTCGCGTCCGGCCATCGGCATCGGCGAGTGGTGCGCATCGGCCGGGGCCGCGACCTCGGACCGCGGCAGGTGGTGGCGGATGACGTCGTCGGTGGGAACGTCGGCCAGCACCGTGATGCTCAGGCAGCGCCGCTCGTTCTGATGCACGGCGACGACCGCGGTCGCGGTGGACCGGCCCTCGGACACCACGTCGATGACGAGCTCGATCGGCGGGCCGACAACCACGGCACGCGAGAACACCGCGTGTGCCGAGCGCACCGACTTGTCCGGGAATCGTTTGGACACGGCGACAATCGCTTGGGCGAGCACCTGGGTGCCTTCCACCACCTGTCGTTCGTCGCCGCCGGCGATGCCGGTGTCACCGGAGAATCGGTCGTCCCCGTCGGCTTGCACGTCGAACAGATCCAGCAGGCCCTGCACCGTCCACTCGGTCTGCTCAGATTCCGTGGTCAAATCGGACTCCACTTCTCGCGCTTGCAGCTTCCGGCTCAGCGTGACACTTTGAGTAGGATTTGTAAAGCTTGGCTAACAAGACTCGGCCGAACACTGCGGGCAACCCCCGATTAGACCAATGGAAAGCACAGAGAGGCAACACAATTGGGCATCGTGACGAGCACGTCAGAGACCGCGTTTACCCAGTCCGCCGAGACCGTGTACGACTTCGTCACCAATCCGCAGAACTGGACCAAGACCTATCCCGGCAGCACGCACATCGGCGAGCTGCCACCACTGCCGCTCAAGGTCGGCGACACCTGGGAGGAAGCGGGCCCCGACGGGGACCGAATCTTCACCTGGCAGCTGGCCGTCGCGGTGCGCCCCATCCAGTTCGTGTTCACCTCGATCGGACGCCTGGGCCACGACCGCGCCGGAAATGGCGGCTTAACGGGCCGCATCACGGTGTCCTACCGGTTCAGCAGGCCGGGACAGGACATGACGCTGTTTTCGCGCACCATGACGATTGAGGCGCCCAAGCACGCCCCGCTGCCCGATCGGCTCTTCGAACAGGCCAACCCGGCCAGGATCGACGCCTATCACGAGGCCGTCGCGCGCGAGCTCGCCCGGGCATCAGATTGACACCGGAGCCGGGATTGCATGACACTTTTGCGGTGTTTTGTAAAGGCTTGAGCCGATGATCCCCGAGCCGCTGGCCAACGGGTTCTGCTTTGGCGAAGGCCCCCGCTGGTTCGAGGGCCTGCTGTGGTTCTCCGACATGCTGGGGGAAGCGGTACACACCTCGACCCTGGGTGGCGCACTGACCACGCTGCCGCTGCCCGGGCACTCCCCCTCGGGCCTGGGCTTCTGCCCCGACGGGTCGCTGCTGATCGCGTCGGCCGAAGACCGGCGGGTGCTGCGTTATGACGGGGAAACCGTGGAGGAGATCGCCGATTTCACCGCCCTGGTCCCGGCCAGCCTGGGCGACATGGTCATCGACGACGCGGGGCGCGCCTACATCGGATCCCAGGCCCGAAGCGGCGGCGTCATCGTGCGCCTCGACGCCGACGACAGCGCCAGCGGGGCCACTGTCGTCGCCGAGGACCTCGACTTTCCCAACGGAATGGTCATCACGCCGGACCGCAAGACGTTGATCGTCGCCGAATCGATCGGCCGCCGACTCACCGCGTTCACCATCGACGACACCGGCGCGCTACACGACCGGCGGATCTTCGCCGACGGCCTGGACGGACCGCCCGATGGCATCGCCCTGGACGCCGCGGGCGGCGTCTGGACGTCGATGACGCTGGCGCACCAATTCGAGCGGATCGTCGAGGGCGGCGACGTGACCGACCGCATCGATATGGGCGACCGGGTCGCCATCGCCTGCACGCTCGGCGGCCCCGAACGCCGCATCCTGTTTCTGCTGTCGAGTACCGACGCATATCCTCAGCGCCTGGTGGGCACCCGGGGATCGCGGCTCGACGCCGTGCAGGTCGCCACGCCCGGCGCCGGGCTGCCCTGAGACCTCCGAGAGGGAGACACGTGACCGACTCCTACTACGAGCTGATCGACGACGCCGACGCGTTGGGCGAGAAGTTCCGGGCGACCGACCTGGCGCGCGGCACCTGGTCGGCGGCGATTCAGCACGGGGGTCCGGTGTCGGCGCTACTGGCCCGGGCCCTGCAGCGGTGCGAGCAGCGCGACGACGCCCGGCTGTCCCGGGTCGTCATCGACCTGCTGGGCGGGGTGCCGTCGGAAGGCGATCTGTGGGTCCGTTCGCAGCTGCAGCGCGCCGGCAAACAGATCGAGCTGGTGACCGCCGAGATGCTGGCCCCGGGGCCCGACGGCCAGCCCCGCCCGGTCGCTCGCGCCAGCGGTTGGCGGCTGCAGCAGCAGGACACCCAGGCGGTGGCGCACGCCGCCGCCGAGCTGCCCCGGCCGCGTACCGAAGCCCGCAACCGCAATCTCAAAGCCAAGGAGTGGGACCGCAACTACGTGCACAGCCTGGAGTGGCTCTGGCTGACCGAGCCGTTGAGCCCGGGCCCCGGCGAATCGTGGATCAAGCCAGCCGTCGATGTCGTTCAGGGTGAGAACATGACACAGCTGGAAAGGCTGTTCGCGGTGGCCGACTGCGCCAACGGCATCGGCAGCAAACTCGACATCACCAAATGGACATTTTTGAACACCGATCTCGCCGTGCACGTATTCCGCGCGCCCGACGGCGACTGGGTCGGTATTCGCGCGGAAACCAGTTACGGGCCGGACGGCATCGGGACGACGATCGGCACGCTGTTCGACGAGCAAGGCGCGGTCGGCGCCATCCAGCGGTCCGTGCTGCTGCGCCGGCGGCCGCGGTCAAACTGACGGGGGCAAAAGAAACGTGGCTAGTTCGGCAATACTTCGTAAAGTCTCAGATATGACGCAGCCAGTCGGGGCGACGACCACGAGCGAGGACACCTCGACGCGTCAGCGGATCCTGTTGGCGACCGCCGAGGTGCTCGGGCGCAACGGCAAGACCAAACTCAGCCTGTCCGAGGTCGCCGCCCAGGCTGGGGTCTCGCGCCCCACCCTCTACCGCTGGTTCGCCTCCAAAGAGGAGTTGCTGTCGGCGTTCTCGCAGTACGAGCGCCAGCTTTTCGAAAGCGGTCTGGTGAAGGCCACCGCGGGACTCAAGGGCTACGAGAAGCTCGACGCCGTGCTGAGATTCATTGTCGAGTACCAGCATTCATATTCCGGCGTGCGCATGGTGGACGTCGAACCCGAGCACACCATCGCCCAGTTCGGCAACGTCATCCCGCAGATGCGCGACGGTCTGCAACGGCACCTGCCCGGGCCTAACGCCGCGGTGAAGGCGGCGACGGTGATCCGGATCGCCATCTCGCACTACATCGTTCGCAGCGACGACGCCGAGCAGTTCCTGGCGCAGTTGCGCCACGCCGTCGGAATCAAACCGACCACCGACTAGTCGGGGCGGCGACCGAATGTAGCAGCGCACTTCACCACATCCTGGGTGAGCGGTACAGGTTGCCGAATTCGGCGCGCTTCTTGCCCACGGAAACCTCAGCTATTGTCTCCAGCCCGCGTTGCAGCTCGGCGACCCCGGCGCGGCCGAGGCGTTCACCGATTTCCCGGTCCAACGCGGCCGCGGCGCGCCGCCGCGCTGTAACGAGCTCGACGGCTTTTGCGGTGACCTCTACCACCTTCTCCCGCTGATCGGTCGCCGAGGCGGCCACCGCTACGTACCCGCGCCGGCGTAGTTCGGCGGTGATCTTGCTGGCAGCCTGACGACTGACGGCAAATTGCCGACCCATTTCCGAAATTGTCATTGGCTCTGGTTGACCGCACAGCGCGAAGAGGTAGTTCAACGGAAACTCACGCCCTGGCAAACCAGCAGCGGCCAGCTCTGCGTCGATTCGTTGGGCATAGCTCCACCAGGCAACCCGCAGCGCCTCACCCAGATCGGTCTGCAGTGCCCGTGAACCAGATTTGACAACCATGGTTGACAGCATAGGGCAGCGTGCTTACCCTCGGCGGATCACATATAACTAAGCTGATTGTATATTGTCGATGCTTTCACATATGACATTGAGATCGAATGCTCGGATAGGACCACAGATCATGACAAGGGGAATCATCAAGGCCGCGAGGGGAAAACATCGCCGGCAGCACACAATCGGAAGCCGCGGCGGATGGCAATCCTGGCTGAAGTCGGCAGTTCTGGCCGGAACCGCCGCAACCGCGATGTTTGCCGTGTTCGAAACCGCGCAACCTGGTGCGCCGGGGACTGCTGTCGACTCGACATCTGTCCATTTGGTGGACACAGAAACCGACCAGACGCCGCCGGATCCACCGCCACCGCCACCGCTGTGCATCGGCCCTAATCCGATCAATGACAACAGCCCGGAGGCCGTGGCGTACTGCCAACGGCAGGCGCAGAATCTCCCGCTAATCTGGCCGATCTGGCCCTGGTACCTCGACGACCCGTTCTTCTTCACCCCGGGCTGGTGTCCGCCTCCGGGTCCGCCGCCATCGGTGCCGTGGACGCCGCTTACACCCGCAACGGTGCCCCTAACGCCGCTTACACCGGCATCAGTTGCGCCGGTGCCGGTGCCCCTAACGCCGCTTACACCGGCATCGGGTGCGCCGGATCAGCCGGCAACGGTGGTGCCCGCTAATCCCGATGGCAGCGGCAAAGCCTCGGCAGGCGGCCCCACGGACGGTGGGACCGTTGTCGTCGGCCCCTCCGGCGGCGGTCCCGCCGGCGGCCCGTCGATCGCCGGCGGCCCATCGACCGGTGGCGGCGGCGGCTCGGCCGCAGGCCCGTCGATCGCCGGCGGCGGGGGCGGCCTCTTCGGCGGGGGCTCCCACAGCGGGGGTGGCTTCGGCGGCGGGGGTGGCCACAGCTTCGGCGGCGGTCGACGGTAGTGCCGCACAGTCGCGGGCGATTTCAGGTGGCGGGCATTGCCCGCCGCCTGAAATGTCGTTGCGTGACTAGTCGAACAACACCGCGGCGTTCAGGTAGCCGGTCGGGTCGAGCGCCGTCTTGACCGCTCGCATGGCCGCGATATCGATCGCTTCCCTTGACATTTCGAGAAAAGAGCGCTTGCGGCTGCCAACACCGTGTTCGGAGCTGACGTTGCCGCCGCACGCGGCGATCAAGTCCATCATCGGACCGTACAGCGCCTTCTCCTGGTCGAGCGGCACGCGCAACACGTTGAGGTGCAGGTTGCCCTCGCCTACATGGCCGAACAACAGCGGTACGGCGTCGCCGACCCGCTCGCGAATCAGTGTGACCGCATCCGCGGCGAACCCGGCGATCGCCGCCAGCGGCAGCGACACATCGAACTTCAGCGGGGGCCCGTATACACCCAGCACCTCGGCCAGCGACTCGCGAACGCGCCAGAGGCGTTGCTGCGCAGCAGTATCCACGCCCACCGCGGGCTCCGCGCACATCGGCGCATCAGCGAGCAGGTCGGCGAGCCGCTCGGTCTGGTCGTGGTCGGCGGCTAGCTCCACCAGCAGTAGCCAGCCCGCCTCGACCGGTGCCGGAATGCCGAGATGCTCAGCAGTCAGTGCGCCGGCCCGGCCGTCGATCAACTCCAGCGCAGCGATGCCGTCCACATCCCGGAAGACGCGGCCGGTGGCGATCAGCGCGTCGAGATCGTCGAAGCCGCAGACCGCGGTCACCCGGTGCGACGGCATCGGGTGCAGCCGCAGATCCAGCGCGGTGATGACACCGAGCGTGCCCTCCGCGCCGACGAACAACGCCGGCAGGTCGTATCCGGTGTTGTCGCTGCGCACCAGGCTGTGCCGGCGCATCAGCGAGCCGTCGGGCAGCGCCACGTCCAGGCCGACGACTTGCTCGCCCATGTTGCCGTAGCGGACCGTGCGCAGCCCGCCGGCGTTGGTCGAGGCCATCCCGCCGACCGTCGCGGTGTCGCGGGCGGCCAGGTCCACGCCGAACACCAGGCCGGCCGCGATCGCGGCATGTTGCACCGCGGCCAGTGTGGCTCCGGCACCGACGGCGATGCGGCGCTCGACGGTATCGACATCGCCCAGCCCACAAAGCCTTTCGGTGGACAGCAGCACGTCGTCGTGCTCCGGCACGGTGCCGGCCACCAGCGAGGTGCGACCACCCTGCACGGTGACATGGGCTCCGGCGTCACGGCACACCCGCAACACTTCGGCGACCTGTTCGGCCGACTCCGGCCGTACCAGCGCGCTGGCGCGGCCCCGATAGCGGCCGGTGTGGTCGACGCTGTGCCCGGACAGCACGTCGGGGTCGGTGACGACGTGGTTGGATCCGACAATCCCTTTCAGATCCCCGAGGCTGCCTGGCATGTTCGCGGTTATAGCACCCACCGGCACCGGTGGATCACACCGGATTGGAAGACTGCGGGAATCACACGACGGTGGGAGACGAATGTACGACCTCGAGGACGCGATCAGGCGACGCCGGTCGATCAGGATGTTCCTGCCCGACCGGCCGGTGCCGCGCGAATTGCTTCACGAAGCGCTCGACCTGGCCAGCTGCGCCCCGTCGAACTCAAACGTGCAACCCTGGCACCTTTACTTCGCCTCCGGCGCGGCCCGTGGCCGGCTGGTGGCCGCGCTGCTCGAGGCCGCCGAAGCGGGACCGCCGAAGGTACCGCCGCTGCCGGAATCCTTCGCTCACTATCGAAGCGACACGGGCAAAGTGGTCTACGGGTCGATGGGCATCACCCGCGACGACCAGGCGGGCCGGCGCGCCGCGGTGTTGCGCAATTGGGAATTCTTTCGCGTACCGTTGGCCGGCGTCGTGTGCATGCACCACGAACTAGGCCTGACCGACGCCCTGGGGGTCGGGATGTTCCTACAGAACCTGATCCTGGCGCTCACCGCACGCGGGGTCGGAACCTGCGTTCAGGTGGCGATCGCCGGCTATCCCGAAGTCCTGCGCGAACAGCTGAACATCCCGGCCGAGTTGACCGTGCTGTGTGGCCTATCGGTCGGCTATCTGGATCCGGATTTCCCCGCCAACCATATCCGTCTCGGCCGAGACACCGTCGAGCAAAAGGTGGTGTTCGTCGACGACTAGAACAGGTCCTTGTGGTTCACGTCGGTGATCAGCCCGCCGTCCATGATGAACTCACTGCCAGTGGAATACGACGACTCGTCGCTGGCAAGGAACAGGATGAACGTCGCGACCTCCCGCACTTCCCCGGGCCGGCCCAATGGGATGGTGACCATGTCCTCGGGCAGGTGCTTGGTCATCGGGGTACGGATGAAGCCGGGGTGCACGGAGTTGACCCGGATGTTGTCCGGCGCCAGCTCCAGGGCCGCCGACTTGGCCAGCCCGCGTACGCCCCACTTGGACGCGACATAGGGGTGCACCATGGGCGCGCCGCGCAGGCCCTCGATCGACGACACATTGATGATCGAGCCGCCGCCGGCGGCGATCATCGGCTCGACCGCCGCCCGCATGCCCAGGAACGTCCCGGTCAGGTTGACGTCAATGACCTTCTGCCACTTGGCCAGGTCGAAGCTCTTGAGCGGGCCGAGCGCGACCGTGCCGGCGTTGTTGACCAGTACGTTGAGCTTCCCGAATTCGCCGACCGCGGTTGCGACGGCGGCGTCCCACTGCTCGGGCTGCGTCACGTCAAGGTGGACGTACCGCGCGGAGTCGCCGATCTCGTCGGCCAGCGCCTTGCCCTGGTCGTCCAGGATGTCGCCGATAACGACCTTGGCGCCTTCCTCGACGAGCAGGCGCGCGTCTTCGGCTCCCATCCCGCCAGCGGCACCACTGATCAGAGCAACTTTTCCGTCTACCCGACCCACGCGGGTCTCCTTTCGATTTAGGTGGTCACCAAAGTGCTTGGTGCGTAAAGTCCTTTGCCGGTTACCAACGGCAAATCGAGTGTGGTCCGGATGCCCGGTGGCGCCGCGATGACCGCCGGGATGGCGTTGACGATGCGGCCCGCGGCGCCGGCGATCGCGGCGTGGTTGTGGTCGCCCTTGCGGCTGCTCGGAATGATGTCGACGGCATACGACGGCTCACCGGTGATCTCGACGCGGTACGAGCCGTCGCCGGAGGCCGGCTGGGGCAGGTCGGGGCGCAGGTCGGGACGCAGTCGGGTGACATGCTCGATGACGACGACGGGGTGGCCCTTGACCATGCCGCGAATCTCGAACTGCAGCACCGCTACCGTGCCCTTGGCCACGTGGCCGATCGCGATATCGAAATCCTCAGGCGCCGGTTCGCGCTGGTAGGACTCAGTGATCTCGTCGACCTCGATGCCGAGCCCGGCCGCCAGCGCACGGATCGCGGTACCCCAGGCGATGCTGAGAATGCCCGGCTGCAGCAGCATCGGGATTTCATCCATCGGCCTGGCGAAGCCCATGTAGCTCATCACCTCTTCGCCGTCGTAACTGGCGTAATCGTGAATCTCCATGCAGCGCACCTGCTCGATGCGCTGACACGTCCCGGCGAGAGCGAACGGAATCAGGTCGTTGGCGAATCCCGGGTCCACACCACTGATGAAGATGCTCGAATTACCTTGCTTAGCGGCATCTTCCACGCGGTCGATGTACTTGTCGGGCATGACGCCCCATGGGTATTGCAGCAGTCCAGGCGACGAGCCGACGACGTTGATGCCGGCGGCCAGGAGGCGCATCACGTCGGCCATCGCGTCGGGCAGCCGGGTGTCGCCCATCGCGCAGTAGACGACGCACTCGGGCTTGGCGCCGATGATGGCATCCAGGTCGTTGACCGCGGCGATGCCCGTGACGGTGGGGGCGTCCAGACCCACGCCGCACAGTTCCCCGGCGTCGCGGCCCACCTTCTCCGGTGTGGACACGCACACGCCCGTCAGATCGAACTGCGGGTTGGCGATCAGTTCGGCCAGCGCCAGGCCGCCGACGTTTCCGGTACCGACGTGCGCAACGCGGATCGCCATCTTCAGTCTCCGTCCCTTGAAGCGCTGGAAAACTTTTCTAGACACTAGTCCACAACTTCCGGGCCGCCTACGGGGCCGGACTTAACCTCGGCCAGGCAGAATGGAATGCCGTGACACAGCGCGAAGATATCGAATTCACCTCCGGTACCGACCGGATCAGCGCATGGCTCTATCGACCCGCCGGCGCCGGCGCCCCGCCGCTTCTGGTGATGGCCCACGGCTTGGGCGCGGTGCGCACCATGCGACTCGATGCCTACGCAGAGCGGTTCACCGCGGCCGGGTACGCCTGCCTGGTCTTCGACTACCGCAACTTCGGCGACAGCGAGGGCCAGCCGCGCCAAGTGCTCGACATCGAGATGCAGCTCGCCGACTGGGCCGCCGCAGTGGCCTACGCCGGCACTCTGGACGGGATCGACCACGATCGAATCGCGCTGTGGGGCACGTCTTTTGCCGGCGGCCATGTGATCGCCACGGCAGCCCGGTTGCCGGGAATCGCCGCCGTCATCGCGCAATGCCCGTTTACCGACGGCCTCGCCTCGGCGCGCACGATCTCCAACCCGCTGACCACCGCGCGCATCGCCGGGCGGGCGATTCGTGACGTCATCGGCGCTCGGCTGGGCAGACCCCCGGTGATGATCGCGACCGCGGGCAAGCCCGGGGACGTCGCGTTGATGAATACGCCCGACTCTTACGCCGGCTACCTGCGACTGCTGCCCGATGGCGTCGAACTGCGCAACGAGATCGCCGCGCGCATCACGATGAACATCTTCACCTATCGGCCCGGCCTGCTCACCGCGAAGATCGGCTGTCCGATCCTGTTCTGCGTGTGCGAGCACGACTCGCTGGCCCCCGCGGACGCCACCCTGCGCCACGCCGCCAACGCACCCCGCGGTGAGATCCGGACCTACCCCGAGCAGCATTTCGCGATCTATGTCGACGACGCCTTCGAGCGAGTGGTCGCCGATCAGCTCGCCTTCCTCGACAAGCATCTGCGGCCCCAGATCTGAGTAGTCCTACCCTTTCGGACCCTCGGCTGCCTTCGCATCCTGGAACACATGGAAATTCCCAATGGCATGTCGAAGAACACCGCCGCCTTTTTCATTCAGGCCGCCGTCGCGTTCGGGGTCAGTCTCGTCGCCGCACTCGGCGGGATCTTCTTTCTCCCGCTTGATGCATGGCAGCGGCTGTTCCTCGGTATCAGCGTGTTGTTCCTCGTCTCGAGCGCGTTCACACTGGCAAAGGTGATCCGCGATCAGCAAGAAGCCACCACCGTGCGAGTACGCCTGGACGAAGCGCGCATCGAGAAGCTGATCGCCGAACACAACCCGTTCAGCAGCGCGACCTGATTCTCAGGTGCGCCCGCGCCGGAGAGTCTGCGAACTTATGCTGAGCGCGATGACGCGCCCAATCCCGATCCGACCGTGCCGCTGTGGCGCGCGGCGCAGGTATTCCGGCTGCTGAGTTGCATTTACGCGGCTGGCTTCCAGATTGCGATCAACCCGGATCTGCGCCGCCCCTTGTTGGGCTGGGTGCTCTTTGCGGTGCTGATCGCCTGGAGCGCGGCCTGCGCGCTGGCCTACTTGCGCGGGTTCGGCCGCAGGCCGGCGTGGGTGATCGCGGAGATCGTGATCGTCGTCGCGCTGATGTGGTCCAACACGGTGGTCACCTACGGGCACTGGGCAGCCGAAAACCAGACTTGGCCCACGACGTTGTGGGCCAGCAATCCCACCATCTCGGCCGCTATCCAGTTCGGCCCCGTCCGCGGCATGTTGACCGGGTTGCTGGTGATGGCCACTAATTTCGCCGTCAAGAACTACTTCGACCTCAACATGGGGCACAACGCCACCATCATCATCGAGCTGGCGATCGGCATGGCGATCGGCTTGGCCGCCCAAACCGCGCGGCGCGCCCACGCGGACCTGCAACGAGCAGCCCAACTGTCCGCCGCGGTTCAAGAACGTGAGCGGCTGTCGCGGGAGGTGCACGACGGCGCCATTCAGGTGCTGGCGCTGGTCGCCAAGCGTGGCCACGAAATCGGCGGTGCCACAGCAGAATTAGCTGAACTTGCCAGTGAGCAGGAACGTGCACTGCGGCGATGGGTCACCTCCACCGCCACCGACGAGTACGGGGACCGGACGACAATCGACCTGCGCACGCTGTTGCGCCGCCGGGAGTCCGACCGGGTATCGGTGAGCCTGCCGGGAACCGCGGTGGTCGTGCCGCGGCGGGTGGGCGCCGAGCTCGACGCCGCGGTGGGCAATGCCCTGGACAATGTGGCGGCGCACGCGGGCCCGGGTGCCCATGCCTTCGTGCTACTGGAAGATCTGGGCGATTCGGTCACGGTGAGTGTGCGCGACGACGGTGTGGGCATCGCCGATGGCCGGCTCGACGAAGCTGCCCGCCAAGGCCGCCTCGGGATCTCGAAATCGATTGTGGGACGCCTGATTGCGCTGGGCGGCAGCGCGCAACTGCACAGTGGTCCAGACGAAGGCACCGAGTGGGAACTGTGCGTCCCGCGCGCAGGGGGACACGATGACTGATGACACAGCACCGACGGTGATGGTGGTGGACGACCATCCCATCTGGCGCGACGCGGTAGCCCGCGACCTCACCGACGACGGGTTCAACGTGGTCGCCACGGCCGACAGCGTGGCCGCCGCGGGGCGCCGCGCGGCTGTGATGAAGCCAGACGTGGTGGTGATGGACATGCGGCTGGCCGACGGCGACGGTGCTCAGGCGACTGCGCAGGTGCTGGCGGTCTCGCCCTCGTCGCGGGTGTTGGTGCTGTCGGCTTCGGACGAACGCGACGATGTCTTGGAAGCCGTCAAGGCCGGGGCCACCGGATACCTGGTCAAGAGCGCCTCGAAAGCTGAACTGGCTCAGGCCGTAGCGGCCACCGCGGCCGGCCGGGCCGTGTTCACTCCAAGCCTGGCCGGGCTGGTGTTGGGTGAATACCGCCGGATCGCCCAGCACAAGGAGACGGAGCCGGCCGGCCCCAGCTTGACCGAGCGCGAGACCGAGGTACTGCGATATGTGGCGAAAGGTCTGTCGGCCAAGCAGATTGGTGAACGGCTGTCGTTGAGCCACCGCACCGTCGAAAACCACATTCAAGCGACATTCCGCAAGCTGCAGGTCGCCAATCGTGTGGAGCTGACCCGCTACGCCATCGAGCACGGCCTGGACGGCGATCCCGAGCCGGCGTGAGCCGGCTGCGAAACCATAAGCGCCACAGTAGATATCGCCGTGACAAAGCTGTAGACAAAGATGACCCATGGCACTACCTGAGTGGGCAGTCCGGCCATGGTTTTGCCGAACACCAGCGGGGCCGGGACGATCTGAGTCACCAGCAGCAGCCCGGCGAGCAAGCCCGGTAGACACGCCAGCGAGCTGACCCAGGTGCCGGCGCGGCGACGGCACAGCAGCATGACCCCGCCGACGAGCAATGCCACCGCGGCGGCGGCCTCGAGCAACCCCACCACAAGCAAGCCCACTCCTAGCGGCCCCACCAGCAGCAGTGGGGCCAAAAACCCAACGCCGCGTACCAGTTTCGTCAGCTTGAGGTCGCTTGCCACGAAGCCCAGCCCGTTCACCGCCGTGCCGAGCAGGCTCAGCAGGGCAACAGCGATGGCGGGCATGGGCTGCGGTCGGGGGTTCACGCCACATCCCGGCCGGCCGCGGCGAGCGCCCGAGCACTCACCAAAGCGGCGACCATCGTCGCGACGCAGATCAGCCCGTCGTCCTTGAGACCCCACTTGATCGCGGCCAGGGTCGCCACCCCGGCAACACACAGCAGCAGGCCGGTGGCCACACCCCGGCCGGCCGAGGTGATCGCCGGCGCACCGTCCCAGCCGGACAGCGGGTTGTTCTCCAGCGGCCGCAGCACCAGGAACAGCACTGCCACCGCCGCGACCATCAGGAGAAGTTGCATGACGCTGACGGCGAAGAAGTCCGGCCGGCCGGGGTAGCGAGGGTGGCCCGTCAGGTCGAAGAGCAGGTGCATGCCGAGCAGTGCGGGCATGTGCCACAGGTACAGGGTCATCGCCCCGGAGTTGCCGAGCGCGGTCCACCACCACACCCGTGGCCGCCGCGCCCATCGGGCGATCGCGGGCATCGCCGCGACAACCAGCGCGCTCAGGATGATCGCGTGTCCGGCGAGCAGCAGTGACGGCGGGCTGGTGTTGGAGAGATGGTGGTCCCCCGTGCCGACCATGCTGATCGCATAGGGCCCCCAGTGCACCAGCGCGACGTTGACGACCAGCGCGGCCGCGGCGGTGACCAGTCCGGCACGCCCGGTGATCAGACCACGCCGGTAAGCGACACCGAACATGGCGGGGATGAGCCAGACCGCGAGGTTGAGGTAACCCAACGCCGACACGGCATGCCAGTGCAGCCGGATCGCGTCGATTGCGGCAATAGCCCCGTAGACCGCGACCACACCCGCGGCGAAATAGGCTCGGGTGGTGATCCGGGCCAAGGCCGGCATCGCAGCCAACACCAGCACGTAGGCGCCCAGGAACCACAGCAGCTGGATGCTGACACCCGCGACGGGCTGGTAAATGTGTTGGGGCAGAACCGGATACAGCACGGTCAGCGCCACCGCCCAGAAACCGAGGTAGTAGAACACCGGCCGGAACAGCCTGGTGCAACGTTTCATCAGCCAGCCGCCCCAGTTGGTGCCGGGCTGCCAGGACGACAGGCTCGCCGCGGCACCGGCGAAGAAGAACAGCGGCATGATCTGGAAGATCCAGGTGAGGATCTGAAACGCTACCGACGTGGTGAGCATGTTGCCCCAGATCAGCACCTGGTTTTCGATGATGCTGATCGCCATCAGGGTGTGGCCGGCCACGACGCCGATCAGGGAGACGATGCGAATGACGTCGATGGCGCGGTCTCGATCGGCCGGGGTGCGAGCTGCGAGCTCGGCGGGGCTGGGAATGCCCAGGGAAGTTGTCATGGAAAAAGCATCGCGAAACTGCAAAGGCGAAGGCCCGCGCAGATCTACGCGTCAAGGCTGAGTAGTACTACTCAAAAGGCGAGCGTGCTACGTCCCGAGCGGAGCTTGGGTGCGGATCGCCTCGTCCCGGATCAACCCGCGCAACAGCGCGGTGCTGAACTCGGCGGCGATCTCCTTCGCGCTGCGCCGTCCACTGGGCCGCAGCCACCGGTAACTGCCCAGCGTCATCCCGATGTAGCCCAGCGCCAACACATGGGAGTCGCACTGGTAGAACTCGCCACTGGCGATTCCACGGTCGATCAGGCCGTGTACGTGGTGGTAGACCTGGGCTTCCTTCTCGCGGACCTCGGCGACCTGCTCTTCGGTGAACCATTCGGTGATGTAGGGCTGCTCCTGGAAGTACACCGCGGCCCGCTCGGGATCACTGGCGATGCCGGTAAGCAGCCGAATCGTGTACTGGTAGAGGGCCTCGCGCGCCGTCCACGAGGGATCGTCGTGCACGGCGGCCAGCGTGCCCTCGGCGGCCTGGCGGTAGATGTCGAACAGGATCAGCGATTTGCTGGCGTAGTAGTGGTAAACGGTCGCCTTGTTCAGGCCGATGACGTCGGCGACGTCATCCATCCGGGTCCCGTGGTAGCCGCGGGCGGCGAACAGCTTGGTGGCAACTGCCAGCAACTCCTCGCGGCGTGTTAACCCGTTGCGGGTGATGCTGTCGGATGACATCTCTACTCACTATCGTCGCTGCCAGCGGGGCCGGATGGGTAAGGTTTCGGGCCCGGTTCAAGCAAAGTACCAATCAACTGGTTGGACAGTTTAGAGCCTGGGTACCTTTCGGCCGCCTGTTGCACCGGCCAGGATGCGACTAGACTTCATTATTTGAACTGGTCGCGCGGGGAGAGGTAGCGCTGATGGATCCGAGTCCGGACTACGACGCGAGCGACGAAATCGAATTCTTCATGAAGTATTTCACCTGGGGCCTACGCGGGGTCCAGGACGGCAACGGATACCCGCCGCCCGCTTACCCGCCCGTCTAGAGAGACTTTTTCGCGCCGAAGAACACAACTTTCCAGCAGGGACTTGCCAGCCAGTTAGTCCAGGTGTGCCCTTGCGGTGCATGGCAATTCGATGATGCCGCTCGCGTCGCTAGCGGCGTCTTCCGGTCATCGCGAGACCAGACTAAGGCGCCAGCGACGAAATCCGAAACGGCCGGGGCTACCCGCAGCACACCTACTTGGACTGGTAGGCGACGTCGAGGCGTTTGACGCCGTTGATCCAGCCCGATCGGAGTCGCTGCGGTTCGGCGAGCTTGGTGATGTCGGGCAACTGCTTGGCGAGCTCATCGAAGATCAATTTGATCTCCATGCGGGCCAAATTGGCCCCGATGCAGTAGTGCGCGCCATTCCCACCGAAACTCAGGTGCGGATTGGGATTGCGGGAGATGTCGAATCGAAATGGGTTTTCGAAGACGTCCTCGTCGAAGTTGGCCGAACTGTAGAACAGGCCCACCCGCTGACCTTCGGCGACCGTGACGCCGCCCAGTTCGACGTCGGCAAGCGCGGTGCGCTGGAAACAATGCACCGGGCTGGCCCACCGGATGATCTCGTCGACCGCGGTGGCCGGCCGCTCCCGCTTGAACAGTTCCCATTGCTCGGGGTTGTCTAAGAACGCGTTCATCCCGTGCGTCATCGCGTTGCGGGTGGTTTCGTTGCCGGCTACGGCCAGCAGGATCACGAAGAACGCGAATTCGACGTCGCCCAGCGCATCCCCGTCGATATCGGCCTCGATCAGGCGCGTGACGATGTCGTCGGCCGGGCAGCGGCGCCGCTCGTCGGCCATGTTGTAGGCGTACGCCATCAGCTCGGCGTTGGCGACGGTGGGATCGCTGTCGAAGTCGGGATCGTCGGTGTTCATGATCGCGTTGGTCCAGTCGAACAACTTGGCGCGATCGGACTCCGGCACGCCGATCAGGTCGGCGATCGCCAGCAGGGGCAGGTTCATCGCGATGTCGTCGACGAAGTTGCCGTCCTGCTTCAGCGAGGCGGTGCGCACGATTTCGGCCGCCACCCCGGCCAGCTTCTCTTCGAGCTGGGTGATCGCGCGGGGGGTGAAGAGCCGTGAAACCAGCTTGCGCAGCCGGGTGTGTTCGGGCGCATCGTGGTTGATCAACAAGGCTTTGGTCAGTTCGAGCTGATCAGCGGTGACGCCTTCGGGAAGGCGCATGACCGCGCCCTTGCGGTTGGTCGACCACAGCTCGTTGTCTCGGGAGACGGCCTTGACATCTTCGTGACGGCTGATCACCCAATAGCCACCGTCGTCGAAGATCGACTCGGGCTGGGCGTTCCACCAGACCGGGGCCGTCCGGCGCAGCTCGGCGAATTGGGTGACCGGAAGGCCGGCCAGCAATACGTCGGGGTCGGTGAAATCGAAATTCTCTCCGAACGGACAAGTCATCGTGTTCATATCGTCGATCATACAGATAATTGCAAGACGTATGACCTGGGCCGAATGCCCGCGCGTCGGCTATCGTCGCGGTGTGCGGACCCGTGGATGGGGCGGCAGCGTTCCTGCCAGCGATGAGGAAGCGATAGCCCGCATCCTGTCGGCCACCCGCCAAACCATCAACGAGCGCGGTGACCAGATCACGTTGGCCGACGTCGCGCGCACGTTGAACGTGACGCGGCAGACGATCTATCACTACTTCGCTTCGACCGACGAGCTGCTCCAGGCGACCGCGCTGGACGCGACCGCCGATTTCATGGACCACCTGGCAACGGCGCTGCACGGCATGACCGACCCGGCGGCGGCCCTGATCGAGGGCATCTGCCTGACCCTGGAGCGCTTGCCGAAGGATCCCTATATCGGCCTTTTGCTGCGGACGTCGCGCACCGCGGCGTTCGCCGAACAGGTCACTGTCACCAACGACACCGCCCGTGTGCTGGGACGGTCGATTCTGGACCGCCTCGACGTCGACTGGTCGGCGTTCACCCCTGGGGCGATCGAAGACATCCTGCAGATCGTGCTCCGCACCTTGCAGTCGTTCATCATGTCGCCGCCGACTGGCGGGGGGACCGAACTGCGCCGCCTGCTCAGCGTGTGGATCGGTCCCGTCGTGGCGGCGCTACGGCACAACTCCGGCTAGAGGGCTTTGAGCTCCTCGGCGACCGCGGTCACCGATTTCTTCGCGTCACCGAACAGCATGCTGGTGCCTTCGCCGTAGAACAGCGGGTTGTCGATGCCCGCGAACCCGGAGTTCATCGACCGCTTGAGCACGATCACCGACCTGGCCTTGTCCACATTGAGGATCGGCATGCCGTAGATCGGGCTGGAGGCATCGTTGCGGGCGGCCGGGTTGGTGACGTCGTTGGCGCCGATGACGATCGCGACGTCGGTGCGGGCGAACTCGTCGTTGATGTCGTCCATGTCCTTCATGGCGTCATAGTCGACCTCGGCTTCGGCCAGCAGCACGTTCATGTGCCCGGGCATCCGGCCGGCCACCGGGTGGATGGCGTACTTCACCTCGACACCCTTGTCCTCCAGCAGAGCCGCCATGTCCTTGACCGCGTGCTGTGCCTGCGCGACGGCCAGACCGTAGCCCGGCACCACGATCACCTGGTTGGCATAGGCCATCTGAATCGCGGCGTCGGCGGCCGAGGTGGCCTTGACGGTCTTGTCGCCCCCGCCGTCGCCGCTCGGGGCGACCCCGCCACCGCCGAAGCCGCCGGCGACGATCGCCGGGATGGAGCGGTTCATCGCCTTGGCCATCAAGTTGGTCAGGATCGAACCCGACGCGCCAACGATCATGCCCGCCACGATCATCGCGGTGTTGTTCAGCGCCAGGCCCGCCGCGGCGGCCGACAGGCCGGTCATCGCGTTGAGCAGTGAGATGACCACCGGCATGTCGGCGCCACCGATGGGCAGCACCACCATCAAGCCAAGGACACCGGCCGCGGCGAGCAGGCCGATCATCCACCACAGCGACGCTCCCCCACTGCCGGGATGTGCGCCCAAGCCGACGACGACCGCGGCCCCGACAGCGGCGACCAGCAGCAACAGGTTGACCGGTTGCTGAGCCTTGCCGAATCCGATCGGCGACCCGGAGATGATCTCCTGCAACTTGCCGAACGCGATGATCGATCCCCAGAACGAGATTGAGCCGATGATCGCGGCGAACAGCGAGGCCACGACGATGTGTACGGTTGGCGACTCGCCGTGCTGGAACGCCGAAAAGCCTTTAGTGTCAATGAATTCCGCGAGCGCGATCAGCGCGACTGTGCCGCCGCCCACGCCGTTGAAGAACGCCACCAGCTGCGGCATGGCGGTCATCTTGGTCAGCCGCGCCGGCGGAACACCCAGTGCGACACCGACGACCAGACCGGCGATGATCAGCACCCAGGATTCGGTGTGCCGGATCTTGACCAGCGTTGCCCCCACGGCCAGCGCCATACCGACGGCCGCGATCAGGTTGCCGCGCACCGCGGTCTTGGGCCCGGTCAGACCCATCAGGCCGTAGATGAAGAGCGCGAAAGAGATGATGTAGAGGCCGATCACCAAGTAGTTCATTTGGCGGCCGACTCCTCGCTCGTGGCGGACACGGGCTTCTTCTTGCCCTTGAACATGCCCAGCATCCGGTCGGTGACGATGAAGCCACCGATGACGTTCAGGGTTCCGAAGACCACCGCGACGAACAGGATGATCTGCACCGCCAGCGACGGGTGCTCAACCTCGCCGAACACCACCAGCGCGCCCAGCACCACGATGCCGTGAATCGCGTTGGTGCCCGACATCAGCGGGGTGTGCAGCGTGTTGGGGACCTTGGAGATCACCGCGAACCCGACGAAACCGGACAGCACCAGAATCGCGAGGTTGGCTAAAAGTTCGTCGTACATCTAGGAGTCCTCTCGGTCGCGGGTCACACACGAGTCCGCGATAACTTCGTCGTCGAAGTCGGGGGCTAGCTTGCCGTCGGTGATCAGCAGATCCAGTAGCGCGGTGATGTTCTTGCTGTAGAGCTCGCTGGCGTGCTCGGGCATCGTCGCCGGCAGGTTCAACGGCGAGGCGATGGTGACGTCGTGGCGCACGACGGTCTGCCCCGGCTCGGTGAGCTCGCAGTTACCACCGGTTTCGCCGGCCAGGTCGACCACCACGCTGCCGGGCTTCATCGCCTGCACCGCGGCGGCAGTCACCAGACGCGGCGCGGGCCGGCCCGGGACCAGCGCCGTGGTAATCACGACGTCGAATCCGCTGATCGCTTTTTCCAGTGCCTGCTGCTGCTGGGCACGTTCGTCGTCGGTGAGCTCACGGGCGTAGCCGCCCTCACCGGACGCATCGATGCCGACATCGAGCCACTGCGCCCCCACCGACCGCACCTGGTCGGCCACCTCGGGACGCACGTCATACCCGGTGGTGCGCCCACCGAGGCGCTTGGCCGTCGCCAGCGCCTGCAACCCGGCCACGCCCACCCCGAGCACCAGCACCGTGGCCGGCTTCACCGTTCCCGCCGCCGTGGTCAGCATCGGGAAAAATCGGGTGGACTCCGACGCCGCCAGCAACACAGCCTTGTAGCCGGACACGTTGCCCTGCGACGACAACGCGTCCATCGCCTGCGCGCGCGAGATGCGCGGGATCGCCTCGAGCGCGAAGGCCTGCACACCGGCCGCCTTCAACGCGCCGATCGAGTTCTCGGCGTTGCGGGGGGTCAGGAAGCCGATCAGCGTCTGACCGCTGTGCAGCTTGCCGACCTCGGCGTCTGTCGGTGGCGCCACCTTGACCACTACATCGGCAGCCCAGGCATCTCCGATGGTGGCACCGGCCTCGGTGTAGAGCTCGTCGGGAAGCAGGGCCCGTGCACCCGCGCCGGCCTCGACGACCACCGCCACACCAGTGCCCACCAGGGAGCCGACCGCCTTCGGTACTAGTGCGACGCGGCGCTCATCGGTCCCGGACTCAGCAACCACCCCTACCGTCGTCTGCGCATCTGTCATGGCGCGTACATCTACTTTCCTTAGCTCAGCTGCGTTTTTACGAACTCCGTTGGCTTGAACACCCTATCGGCCGTTACCAAAGCGGGATGTCTTGGCCGTGTTCGGATGCCGGCCGCGGCCCGAAGTAGCGCCGCTGCGATTCCTCGATCGGCACGTCGTTGATGCTGGCCTCGCGCCGCGCCATCAATCCGGACCGCGTGAATTCCCACAACTCGTTGCCGTAGCTGCGATTCCACTGACCGGTGTCATCGTGGCACTCGTACTGGAATCGCACCGCGATCCGGTTGTCATGGAAGTCCCACAACACTTTGCGCAGCGCATAGTCGTGCTCGCGCTGCCACTTGCGGGTCAGGAACGCCACGATCTCGGCCCTGCCGACGACGTGCTCGCCGCGGTTTCCCCATTGCGAGTCGGATGTATACGCGAGGCTGACTTTTTCGGGGTCACGGGTGTTCCAGGCGTCTTCGGCGGCCTGGACCTTCTGTAGCGCTGTTTCATGGGTGAACGGGGGGAATGGGGGACGGGATTCGGCGTCGTCGCTCATGCCCATGTCTACCGCGAGCGGACACAAATTCGCACGAATCCCTGCTCCGCTGCGTCTGCGCGCGCTGTCCGATTCTCGGTGTCCTATCGTGACGGTCATGGACTTCGCGATGTCGGCTAAGGCCACCGACTACCACAAGCGGTTGTCCGACTTCATGACTGAGTATGTCTTTCCGGCTGAGGCCGCCTACGACAACTACCGCCACGAGGCCGGCCCCGACGATCACACCGTTCCGCCCGTCATCGAGGAACTCAAAACCAAGGCCAAGGAACGCGGCCTGTGGAACCTGTTCCTGCCGGCCGAGTCGGGACTGACCAACCTGGAATACGCCCCGCTGGCCGAGCTGACCGGCTGGAGCCTGGAGCTCGCCCCCGAAGCGGTCAACTGCGCGGCGCCGGACACCGGGAACATGGAGACGCTGCACCTGTTCGCCACCGAGGAGCAGCGCCAGCAGTGGCTGGAGCCCCTGCTGGCCGGCGAGATCCGCAGCGCCTTCTCGATGACCGAGCCGGCGGTCGCCAGCAGCGACGCCCGCAACATCCAGACGGCCATCGTGCGCGACGGCGCCGATTACGTCATCAACGGCCGCAAGTGGTGGACGTCGGGCGCGTCGGACCCGCGCTGCAAGGTCTTGATCGTGATGGGCCGCACCAATCCCGACGCGGCCAGCCACCAGCAGCAGTCAATGGTCCTGGTTCCGATGGACACCCCGGGCGTGACGGTGGTGCGTTCGACTTCGGTGTTCGGCTGGCAAGACCAGCACGGGCACTGCGAAATCATTTACGACAACGTCCGGGTTCCGGCCACCAACCTGCTCGGCGAAGAGGGCGGCGGCTTCGCGATCGCCCAGGCCCGGCTGGGGCCGGGCCGCATCCACCACTGCATGCGGGCGCTTGGCGGAGCCGAACGTGCGCTGGCGCTGATGGTGCATCGTGCGAACAACCGCATCGCGTTCGGCCGTCCATTAGCCGACCAGGGGCTGGTGCAGCAATCAATTGCGAAGTCCCGCAACGAAATCGATCAAGCTCGGCTGCTGTGTGAAAAGGCGGCGTGGACGATCGACCAGCATGGCAACAAGGCTGCCCATCTACTGGTGTCGCAGATCAAAGCTGTTGCGCCGCAGATTGCCTGCGACGTCATCGACCGCGCGATCCAGGTGCATGGAGCCGCGGGTGTCAGCGACGACACGGTGCTGGCCCGCCTCTACGGCTGGCATCGAGCGATGCGGATCTTCGACGGACCCGACGAGGTGCACATGCGGACAATCGCGCGCACCGAACTCGGCCGCGAACAGTCCGCCTTCGGCGCGGCGGTGACACCGCATGACTGAGGCCCTGCGAGAACTGTCGGGCGCGTGGAACTTTCGCGATGTCGCCGACGGCGCGTCCGCGGTTCGGCCAGGACGGCTGTTCCGCTCCGGCGAGTTGAGCCGGCTTGACGACGGGGGCCGGGATACGCTGCGCGAGTTGGGGATTACCGATGTCGCGGATCTGCGCGCCGCGCGTGAGGTCGCCCGGCGTGGCCCCGGGCTGGTTCCCGACGGCACAGATATCCACCTATTGCCCTTTCACGATCTCGGAGATGAAGAGCCGACCGACGACGACGCGCCGCACGAAACGGCGTTTCGTCGGCTGTTCGAGGGCGATCCCGACCAGTCCGACGAGGCCGTCAACGAGGCCGCTATCCGCCACATGACCGACGAATATCGGCAGTTTCCCACCCGCAACGGCGCGCAACGCGCTGTGCAGCATGTCTTTTCGTTGCTGGGAGCGGGGCGCTCGGTGCTCACGCACTGCTTCGCCGGCAAGGATCGCACCGGCTTCGTGATCGCCACCGTGCTGGAGACGATCGGCATCGACCGCGACACCATCGTCGCCGACTACCTGCGAAGCAACGCCGCGGTACCCGAACTGCGGGACCACATCTACGAAATGATTCAGCAGCGCTCCGACGTCGACTTGACCCCGGAAGTGGTCACGTTCACCAAGGCCCGGCTGGCAGACGGCGTCCTCGGCGTGCGCCCGGAGTATCTGGCAGCCGCCCGCCAAGCGATCGACAAGGAGTTCGGCTCGCTGGAGGCTTACCTGCGCGACGCAGGAGTCACGCAGGCGGATGTGGACCGCCTGCGCAACGAGCTGCTCGTCTGACCCGCTGGGGCGTTATCCCAGCTTGAAGCTGGCCTGCTTCGCGGCCGACAGGTCGTCGATCTCGTTCCACTTGCCGGCGACGTCGTCCACCGAGGGCACATTGGAGAACGTCACCCCGTCGTTCTGGAACAGCGCGGTGCGCTGCACCTTGCCGCCACCGACGATGAAGACCGAACCGGTGTCGGGCACCTCCTCGGTGCACAGGTAAGCCACCACTGGCGCAACGTATTCCGGCGTGAGCTTCTCGAAGACCTCGGGTGGCAGGATGTCCTGCGTCATCCGGGTGGCCGCGATCGGGGCCACGGCGTTGGACTTGATGTCGTACTTCGCGCCTTCTTGCGCGAGCGTGTTGATCAGACCGACCAGCCCGAGCTTGGCCGCGCCGTAGTTGGCCTGGCCGAAGTTGCCGAACAGGCCGCTGGTGGAGGTGGCAACGACGATGCGGCCGTAGCCCTGCTCGCGGAAGTGCGGCCAGGCGGCGCGAATGACGTTGTACCCGCCGTACAGGTGCACCTTGAGCACGGAGTCCCAGTTCTCGAACGACATCTTGTGGAAGGTGCCGTCACGCAGGATGCCGGCGTTACTCACCACACCGTGGATCGCACCGAACTCGTCGAGCGCGGTCTTGACGATGTTCTCGGCGCCCTCGGGCTCGGCGACGCTGTCGTAGTTGGCGGCTGCCCGGCCACCGGCGTCCTTGATCTCCTTGACCACCTCGTCGGCCATGTTGTGGCCGGCACCCGTGCCGTCGCGGGCTCCACCAAGGTCGTTGACGATGACGCTGGCGCCCTCCTTGGCAAGGGTGAGCGCGTATTCACGCCCCAGTCCTCCACCGGCTCCTGTGACGACGATGACGCGATCCTGCACTCCGGGCATCAGGTTCCTCTCTACGTTGAGATCAAAGGTTGTGGTCGGCTCGCGAAAGCCGCCGGGCCAGTGTGTCAGAACAGCTTGCGGGCCATCTTCAGCGCCCGGTCCGTGTACGGCGGGTAGGTGAAGCTGGAGAGGTCGGGACGGGTCGGCTTGGTCATCACCGACTTGCGATGGCTGAACTCTTCGAAGCCCCACTTGCCGTGGTAGGCACCCATTCCCGATGCGCCGACCCCACCGAATGGCAGCTTGGCCGTCGACACCTGGAAGGCGAGGTGGTTGACCACGAGGCCACCGGCCGGAACGTCGTTGATGACCTTCTCCCGCACCTCACGCGACTTTGTGAACAGATACGCCGACAGCGGCTTGGGCCGAGAGTTGACGAAACGTATTGCATCGTCCAGGGATTGGACGGTGATCACCGGCAGCAGCGGTCCGAAGATCTCGTTGGTCATCAGCGGGCCGTCCGCGTCGGGGTCGACGACGACCGTCGGCTCGATGCGCAGGGTCGACGGGTCGCAGCCACCACCGACGCTGACCTCGCCGCCCGAGCCCTTGAGGTAACCGCTGAGCCGGTCGAACTGGCGCTGGTTGGCCATCCGCATTCCGGCCGGCCCCTCGGAGCGGTACTTCGTAATGGCCGCGCTGATCTTGCTGACGAGTTCGTCGCGGATCTTCGCGTCGGCCAGCACGTAATCGGGCGCGACGCATGTCTGTCCGCCGTTGAGCAGTTTGATCCAGGCGATCCGCTTGGCGGCGACGTCGATGTCGGCATCGGCCGCGACGATCACCGGGCTCTTGCCGCCGAGCTCAAGCGTGCAGGGGGTCAGGTGCGGCGCGGCACCTTCATAAACCTTGCGGCCGATCTCGGTGCCACCGGTGAACATCACCCGGTCCAAGCCCTGCGCGATCAGCTCCTGGCTCACCGCGCCGTCGCCTTCGATCACCGCGATCGCGTCATTGTCCAGATAGCGCGGCACCAGCTCGGCCATCAGGTGCGAAGAAGCAGCGGCGATTTCCGAGGGCTTGAGCACCACGGCATTTCCAGCGGCGATCGCCCCGACCGCCGGTCCCAGGGTCAGGTAGAACGGGTAATTCCAGGCGCCGATGACCAGCACAGTGCCGTACGGCTCGTACTGAATCCAGCCCCGGCCGGGAAGTTGGGCCGCCTCGAGGCGCGCGTACTTGCGCTTCATCCACTTGCGCACGTTCTTGGCGGCATACTTCGCTTCACCGATGGTGCCGGCCGTGTCGCCGATGAACGCCTCGAACGGGTGGCGGTCCAGGTCCTCGGCAAGCGCAGCGTTGATCTCGGCGTCGTTTTCTTCCATCAACTTCGCCAGCGCCAGCAGCTGACGCTTGCGCCACTCGACGTCACGGGTGCGCCCGGCGGCGAAAGTCTGGCGCAGTCGGGCCACCGTCGCGGGGATATCGGCCGGCCGGGCCGACCCCGATGCCGATACCGATACCGATACCGACCCATTGGCGGACTCGGATGTCTTTGGTGCAACCGATTCGGTAGTCATCGCTGTCTTCCCTTCTCGCACCCTCCCGGAGCTGCCCACGACTGTGTGCGCGGACACTAACGGGCGATAACCGCGATCCTAACCATCCAGTCGGTTGGGAAGTAAAGGCGCCGCAGATTGCGGCAACAGCATTGCCGATCGACGCAGTTACTTGACGCAGGGAACGCTGGCTGCCGTCATCTGGCTGAGATCGGTCGGCGCCGGAGCGCGATCGCCGCTGCCCGTGGCGGGAACGGTGCTGACCTGCCCGGACTGCTGCGTTTGCACGCCAACTCCTGGATGGGTGAGGTAGTCAGCTGCAGGAAACTGTGTTCCGACCGTGAGTCGCACCGTTCCGGGTGCTACCGCGCTGTTGGCGGTCGCCGGCATGTGCAGCTGGTCGGCCAACACCTGGGCGCCCTGGTCGGCTCCGGGGCCGTATTCGATCAGGCTCTCGTCGGCCGGGCTGGCGGCGGTCGTGGCGCTGCCGCGGGTGTAGCCACGGCCGGCGAAGGCCTCCTCGATCGCGCCGGCCAGTCCGTCGCGCGCAGTGGCGTTGACGACGTCGAGGATCACCGGTTGCGCCAACGCAGGTGCGGACGAGGTGGTCGGTGCGACGGTATCGAGCGCGGCCGGCGCATCGGAGTAGAAGCGCTCGTGGACGATGCGCCGGATGGTCGGCAGGTCGACGACGTTGATGTCGGATCCGTTCGGATCCCTGCCGAAGCCGGAGATCGGCAGGGTGTAAAGCGACAACGGCCGGCTGCTGAGTTTCGAAGCCCGCGAGGCGAGGTCCATCAGATCCAACCCGGAGTCGACGGCGACATTGTCCTGGGCAACCTGAAGCAGTTTTCGCAACCCGCTCAGGCTCGACAGGGCACCGCCGGTGCGCGCCGCGTTGACCAGCGACACCAAGAAGGCCTGCTGCCGCCGGGTCCGGTCGAAATCGGTGAAGGAGCCGTCATTTTCGTCGCGTCGCTGCCGTACGAAGGCCATTGCCTGTGCGGCGTCGATTCGCTGCACCCCTTGGTGGAAGTCCGCACCCGAATAGCTGTCATACGTATCGCCGTTGAGGCACACCGTGATTGGCTCGACGGCTTTGGCGATTTGGAAGAACGCGCCCAGCGTGACCTCGACGAAGTGATCGACCGAGATACCGAGGAAATCGTTGAGGGCGCTGATTTCGGCCTTACGGCCCGCCTCGCGAGCGGTCTGCTCGCGAGCCGCCAAATCGTTTGCGCCCGCCCCGTCGGAATTGCCGGACGCCTGCGCATTCAACGACTGCTGATAGGCCAGCCCATATGCCTGCTTGATCTTGCCCACGCAGACCGATCCCGGGCAGCCCGGCAACTCGGCATAGTCGTCATAGTCGTCGCGGGGAATCGACACCGCGGTGACCGGCCCGTTGCCGTCTGGAATGTGAACGACGATCAGCACATTCGCGTTGTAGCCACCGGAGCTTTCGTCGCCGGCGTGCAGCGCGTCGTAGACGTCCTGCGGTAGCGGCCGACCATTCTGGTCCAGCCGGCTGTCCAGGCCCATCAGCAGGATGTTCTGATCGCCGCTGCGCGACGACGCATTCGGGAGCGCGTGCGAGACGATGATTTTGCCCAGGGCCGTGTGGTAACCCGTCCACCCCATACCGGTGATCGCCATGACGGAAGCCGAAACGAGCGCCGCGACCAAGCGGCCTTTTCTCAGCACCCAGCCGTGCGATTGATCAGATTCAGCGCTGCCCATGATGACTGCACATTGTTCCCGATGGACTCGCGGAATCGCGGTAACCCCAGCCGCGAGCCAATCCGCAGAATCCGCGACGGGAAGTCAGCGCTTGATTGCGGTCACAAAGCTGTTCGCGAACGGCCGGTCCTCGTTTTGCGGCTCGCGGCCCAAGCGCGTGGCCTCTTCGCGGGCATTCACCGTCTGAACGGTCCAGCCGTGGGCGGCGAACCAGTCGCGGCAGTCGGGCCGACCCTCGTCTTCGAACCAGAGGTCGAACGGGTTGAACGAGGTGTCCTGGCCACGCGCTTCGCGCTTGGCCTTAAGCTCGGCCCACCTCGCCTCGGCCTGCTGTCGCTTGTCCAGGTCGACTCCGAAATTCTCGACGGCTACCTGGCTGCCCGGCCCGCTCAGCGCGTCGATCGAGGCGAACATGGTCTCCTGAGCCGCCGCCGGCAGGAATGGCAACAGCCCTTCAGCCAGGAACGCGGTCGGCTGGACCGGGTCAAAGCCATTGTCTCGTAAGGCTTGCGGCCAATCATGCCGCAAGTCGACCGGCACCGGGCGCCGGTCGGCGGTTGGCGCCGCACCATGGCCGGCCAGTGTCTGCGCCTTGTATGCAAGCACCTTGGGCAGGTCGATCTCGTAGACGGTGACGCCGGCCGGCCAGTCCAAGCGGTATGCGCGCGAATCCAGACCAGCCGCTAGGATGACGACCTGGCGGATACCGGCGGCAGTGGCGTCGGCGAAGTACGCATCGAAGAAATGCGTGCGCACCGCCTGGTAGTTGATCATCTCCTGGGCGCGAACCGCGCCGTCCGGATCATCTTCTTCAGCCCCGGCCCACCAGGCGGTCACCTGCTCTCGAACCCCCTCGAGTTCGGGCGTCGAGACCAGCGGCTCGGCGAACTGGTCGCGGATCAGCGGATCAGCGCTGCCGGTCTCGGCGGCACGGGCTAGCGCGACCATCACCGCGGTCGCCCCGACGCTGGTGGCGATGTCCCAGGAGTCGTCCGCGGTGCGCGGCATCTACCGACGCTCCCCGATCACGAAGTCAGAGAAGGCGTCCTTGTCGTCGTCCAGCTCAACACTGGCAACCCTGCGGCCCACGCGGTCCATCTCGTCGAGCGAGTTTTGCGCCGTGGCGCGCCAGCCGTGGTCGTTGAGCCAGTCGGCGAGGTCCGCCCGGTGGTCGTCGCGATACATCAGCTCGCCGACGTCGACACTTTGCTCAATGCCGATCTCGTCGGCCACCTTCTTGAATCGCTCCCGCATCTGCTCACGCCGCTCATCGGAGTGGGTGGGCGCGGTTTCGGCCGAGACGCGGCTGCCCGCCGGGCTCAGCTCGCCAATCTGCGTGAACAGCTTGTCCTGCGCCTCGGCGGGCAGGTACATCAGCAATCCCTCGGCCAGCCAGGCGGTGGGCGCAGCCGCGTCGAAGCCGGCGGCACGCAGCGCGGCCGGCCAGTCGTCACGCAGGTCGATGGCCACCTCGCGACGATCGGCGGAAGGGGTGGCGCCGCTTTCGGCCAGCGTGGCGGATTTGTAGTCCAGCACCTGGGGCTGGTCGATTTCGTAGACCGTCGTGCCGGCCGGCCAGTCCAGCCGATAGGCCCGCGAGTCCAGTCCCGACGCGAGGATCACGACCTGGCGGATCCCGGCGGCGACGGCTTCGGCGAAATAGTTGTCGAAGAAGTGAGTCCGCACCGCCTGGTAGCCGCGCATGTGGTGGATGCGAGCGGCGGACTCTTCGTCGATGGCTTCGATCTTGGCCACGACGTCCGGGTCGAGCATGGCCTCCCACAAGATCTCGGAGCCGGCGTTGTTGACCAGCAGTCTGGCGTAGGGGTCGTTGATCAGCGCGTCGGGCTGCTCGGTTTCGATGGCTCGGGCGGCGGCCACCATCACCGCGGTGCTGCCCACGCTCGTCTTGATGTCCCAGGTGTCGTCATGTGTGCGCAGTGAACTCATCGCGTGCTCCGGTCTTTGTGGTGTTCGGTTGGGTCAGTGGGTTGGTCCGTCGAAACGCGCCCGCAGCAGCGCACTGCGCACAGCATCGTCGGCCAGGTCTTCGGGGACCGCGCGGCCCAGCCGGGCCATCTCTTCGCGGTTGTTCACGACTTTCACCTGCCAGCCGTGATTGGTCAGCCAGTCGGCGACGTCGGATCGGTCGGGCTCATGGAAGGTCAGCGCCGCGACGTTGACGTCCAGGCCAAGCCGATCGCGCATCCGCTGCCAGCGGTTGGTGTTGCTGCTCGAGTTGATGCCGAACGCCTCGATGGCGACCTGACTGCCCGGCGCGCTGAGCGCGGTGAACATCTCGAAAAGCCGGTCCTGGGCGTCGCTGGGCAGATACGGCAACAGGCCCTCGGCCAGCCACCCGGTCGGTTGGGTGCGGTCGAATCCGGCCGCCGTCAGCGCCGCCGGCCAGTCCTCGCGCAGGTCGATCGCGACCGTGCGCCGGCTGGCGGTGGGCACCGCGCCATGCGATTGAAGAATCGCTGTTTTGTACTCCAGCACCTTGGGCTGGTCGATCTCGTAGACCGCGGTCTCGACTGGCCAATTCAGCCGGTAGGCCCGGGAGTCCAGGCCGGCGGCCAAAATCACCACCTGCCGGATTCCGTCGCGGGCGGCTTCGGCGAAGTACTCGTCGAAGAAGTGCGTACGTACGGCTTGATAGTCGATGCCGAGGCGATGCGCGCGCTGCCCCTGCGCATCGCCGTCCAGCCAGGCCAGCTCGGGGTCGGTCAACCGTGCCCACGCGTGCCCCGCGGGCGAAACCAGTTTCCGGGCAAATTCGTCACGAATCAGCGGGTCGGATCCTGCCGTCTCCGCGGCGCGCGCGGCCGCGACGCCTAACGCGGTGGCGCCGACGAGTTCGGTGATGGCCCACGAGTCCCCCGCGGTCCGCAGCGAGGGTGGTAGCGGGGGCTGCAACGAGGAGGAATCGTCAAGATCAGTCATTTCGGGGCTATGTTACCCGAAAAAGTTAGTTAGCCTATACGCTTTGTGCGCGATCTCACTGCCTACCAGAGCGGCCTTCCGCTCAACCCTTGAACAACGCCCCGTGCAGCAACTGGCCCAACATCCCGGTGACGGCCTCCATCTCCTGGTAGCTCTGGACATAACCGGCATAGAACCCGGCGCCGCAAAGCACCACGAGAAGTGTCTCGATCAACGCATTCGCATCGAAGTCGACAGCGAACTCACCCCGTTCGATAGCGTCGTTGATGACCTGGGTCAAAAAATCCCGGCAAATCCGAATCGCGTCGTTTTCAGATTGGCTCAATTCCGGGTGGCGTTGGGATTCCAGAATCGAGCCGATCAGAAAGGCCGAGGCCGACGGATGCTCGGAATTCACCGCCACCGCCGCTGAGATGAATCCGGTCAGCCGTGCCATCAGCGTCGTCTCGCGGTCCGCCTGGGCAATGCCGGCGCCGAAGAGGAGCTCACTGGTTTGGCTCAGCACTTCGCGGTACAACACCCGCTTGCTGGAAAAGTAGTGGTTGATGGCCGGCCGGGTGAGATCGGCACGCACCGCGATGGCCTGAAAAGTGGCGCCCTCGTATCCGCGTTCGCTGAACACGATTCGCCCGGCGCGCAAGATCCTCTTGCGCGTCTCGTCAGCCTTTGCGGCGGGTGGACGGCCCGGCCGGCGCCTCGCCGTCGTCGACACCGCTAAAGTGTGCCACCCACGTGATGCGGCATTAAAGCATTTGGCGGAATGTTGCCAAATTTCCCCGCCTGGTAGTCTTCCAGCGCTTGGATCAATTCCGCGCGCGAGTTCATCACAAATGGCCCGTAGTGAAAAACCGGCTCGCGAATCGGCTGCCCGCCCAGCAGTAGCACTTCAATAGCCGAGGTCAATGACGAATCGCCGGGAGTGTCAGCCGCCACGGTGATCCGATCGCCGGCCCCGAGCACGGCCAACTGGCCCGCGTGAATCGGATAACCGACCGGACCGACCGATCCGCTCCCGGACAACACGTACACCAGAGCGTTGAAATCGCACCGCCATGGAATGTTGATCCTGGCTCCCTGCTGAATCGTAGTATGCGCCAACGTGATTGGCGTGTGGGTGGCGCCGGGTCCGCGGTGACCATCGACCTCTCCAGCGATGATACGGACCAGCGCTCCGCCGTCGTCGGAGGCGAGCAGCTTGACGTCGTTGCCATCGATGGCCTGATACCTCGGCGCTGCGAACTTGTCCTTCTTCGGCAGGTTCACCCAGAGCTGGATGCCGTGGAAGACACCACCACTGTCGACCAATTCCGCGGGCGGGGTTTCGATGTGCAAGATGCCCGACCCAGCCGTCATCCACTGCGTCGCACCGTCGGTGATCAGGCCGCCACCTCCGTGGGAATCCTGGTGCGCGAATTTGCCGTCGATCATGTAAGTGACGGTTTCGAAGCCGCGGTGCGGATGCCAATCGGTACCCCGCGGTTCTCCCGGCTCGTAGTTCACCTCGCCCATCTGGTCCATGTGCACGAACGGGTCCAGGGCCGCGGCACGAACCCCGGCGAATGCCCGGACGACGGGGAATCCCTCGCCCTCGTGCCCGCGGGGGCCGGTAGTGACCGATCGGACCGGCCGTTCGGTCTCCTGCGGACTGGGCGTGCCGACCCGGGGCAATGTCAACGTGTCTGCGGTGATGGCAAGCATATCGACCTCCTTCATCTAAAGCTACCCGTATAACCGGACCAGAGTCCGTTTATTCCGCGCTGTCATAGGATGGCTCGATGCCTGGGAGCGAGCCATCCGACGACGAGCCCCAGCCCGCGGTCGCCCCGGTCGCCGCCGCCGGCGGGCGATTCGGAGCATCGATCAGAAACTCGGGCTACCTGCGCAAGTGGTTCCTGCTGGGCAGCACGATCGGCGTCATCTCGGGCCTGGGCGCGGTCGTCTTCTACCTGGCCCTGAAATACACCGGCAACTTCCTGCTGGGCTATCTGGCGGACTACCGCATCCCCACCCCGGTGGGCGAGGGCGGCAGCCACGGATCGGGCGGCTTCACCCGTCCATGGGCAATCCCGTTGGTGACGACGGCCGGGGCGCTGCTGTCGGCGTTCGTTGTGGCCAAGTTCGCGCCGGAAGCCACCGGGCACGGCACCGACGAGGCCATCGAGGCGGTGCATACCGATCCTCGCACGATCCGGTTCCGGGCGGTGCTGGTGAAGATGGTCGCCAGCGCGTTGACCATCGGCTCGGGTGGTTCGGGCGGCCGCGAGGGCCCGACGGCACAGATCTCGGCCGGCTTCTGTTCGCTGCTGACCCGACGCCTCGGCCTGTCCGACGAGGACGGCCGGATCGCGGTGGCGCTGGGCATCGGCGCGGGGATCGGCGCGATCTTCGCCGCGCCATTGGGCGGCGCGGTGCTGGCCGCGTCGATTACCTACCGCGACGACTTCGACTATCGCTGCCTGTTGCCCGGGTTCATCACCTCGGGAACCGCGTATGCGGTGCTCGGAGCATTCTTGGGCTTCGACCCGCTGTTCGGCTACATCGACGCCGAGTACCGATTCGAAAAGGCCTGGCCGCTGCTGTGGTTCGTGGTGATCGGTCTGGTCGCGGCGGCGGTCGGCTACCTGTACGCCGTGGTCTTTCACGCCTCGGTCCGGCTCACCCGCCGGCTTCCGGGCGGGCCGGTGCTCAAGCCGGCGATCGGCGGACTGCTGGTCGGACTGCTGGGTCTGCTGATCCCCGAGATCCTCAGCAGCGGCTACGGCTGGGCCCAGCTAGCGGCCGATCGCGGCTCGCTGATGGGTATCCCGTTGTGGATCGTCATCGTCGCGCCGCTGGCCAAGATTGTCGCGACGTCGCTGTCGATCGGCACCGGGGGCTCAGGCGGGCTGTTCGGTCCTGGAATCGTGATCGGCGCTTTTGTGGGCGCCACCGTCTGGCGACTGGGCGAGTTATCCGGATTGCCCGGCATTCCCGACGGGCCGGGGATCTTCGTCGTGGTCGGCATGATGACGTGTTTTGGTAGCGTCGCCCGCGCGCCGCTGGCCATCATGATCATGGTCGCGGAGATGACCGGCTCGTTCTCGGTGGTGCCGGGCGCGATCATCGCCGTCGGCATCGCATCGTTGCTGATATCGCGCACCAACGTCACCATTTACGAGGCTCAGCGGCTGAATCGGGAGACCGCCGAGGCCGAACGCCGGCGCGAAACCGCGCCCGAGTAGCCGCCCTACGACTTACGGCGCGCAGTGCTGGCAGCGCCCTTTTCCGTCTTCTTGCCCTCGTGGCTCAGCTTGCCGCCGGCGCTCTCCAAGTGAGCGCGGACGAACCATTGGAACTTCTCCAGCGGACCGGCCTGACCGATCAACAAATCCTGCGTCACCTGGTCGAGTTCGTCTGTCTCGTCAATAGCTTGGCGAATGTCCTCGATGACGCCGTTGTAGACCAGGTCCAGCGCCGCCAAGTGCGCCTGGACGGTGTCCCGGCCGACCGAATAGTCGTCCCAGGCACGGTCGCGGATGATAGCGCCCGGCGTGCCTTCGGGCGAAGCACCAAGGGCCGCAATGCGTTCGGCGACATCATCGGCAAAGCCGCGTACCGCCTCCACCTGGGGGCCGATCATCTCGTGCACACCAATGAAGTTGGGGCCCACTATATTCCAGTGAATATGCTTCAGTGTCAGGTGCAGATCGTTTTAGGTGCTCAACTGCTTCTGCAATAGTTCCGCCAGCCGCGCACCCTGCTTGTCAGTCAATCCCGGAATGGTGAACTGAGTCATCGATTGCTCCCTGCGTTTCGTATCCGTCAATTCACGACGGGTACCCGAAGAGCCGGCTCGAAAACACCGACCGGTCAGAGAGCGTGGATTTGCTGGACCAGTAGTCGCGCGCCGCGGCGCGGCTCGTAGGCCAGCCCGCTGGCTTCGAGCATGCGAACCACCCGGTGGCGATGCGGTCGCATCGGTTCCAGCAGCTCGAGCATGCCGTCGTCATCGACCGGGTGGCCTGCCAGTGTCCAGCCGATCATCTTCGGGATGTGGTAGTCGCCCACCGAGACGGCATCGGCATCGCCGAACGCCCGTTGCGCGGTTTCGGCAGCTGTCCAATCCCCGACTCCCGGCAGTGAGGTGAGCGCTTCGCGCGCCTGCGCCGCCGGCCGGGTCACCAGTCGTTCCAGCGAGTCCGCCCGGCGCGCGCAGGTCACCACGGTCTGGGCCCGCCGCGGATCGACATTGGCGCGATGGAACTCCCACGAGGGGATGCCCCGCCAGACCTCGGCCGCAGGCAGCACCCGCATGCCGGCCGGCGCCGGGCCCGGCGCCGGTGTGCCGTACTTGGACACCAGCACCCGCCACGACCTAAAGGCATCGGCGCCGGGCACCCGCTGCTCGATGACCGCCGGGATCAGGGCTTCCAGCACCTGCCCGGTGCGGCCCAGACGCAGGTGTGGAACACGGCCGTACGCCGCGGCAACCGTCGGATGCGTCGGCACGAAGTCCGAGGCGTCGTCGCAGGCACCCAGCAGCGCGGGTAGCCGCTCAACGAATTCCGCGGCGCCACTCCCCCACGCCTCGCAGTGCGCCGCAGCGACGGCCACCCGGCGCAGGCGCGCGGTGACGGGTCCGCTGGGCAGCAGGCTGGTCCGCCAGATCGTCCCGTCACCCGGAACGCGAAAGCAAGGGTCTGCGGGTCCACGGCGAAGCGGCGCCAGCGTGTGCCCGAAGCTCACCGCCCCGGGGAACGTCACGATGCGCACGCTGTTCACCGGCGACTCCGGAATCCCATTCTGATTGACCGTCCACTACCACCCAAGACAATATTGCGATGTGATGACGCCGTTCGACGCTCCCAATGCCGAGCTGGCCTGGATGTTCCTCCAGAGCCTGAGCGCAGACGGCGATCTCGACGAGGGTTTCGCGCTGCTCAGCGAGAACTTCAGCTATTGGAGCCTGTACACCCGCAACTCTTACGACAAACAGTCCCTGCGGCGTGCGACCGACCGGCGCACGCAGTCCGTCGAGCTCACCATTGACTTGCTCCGCTGCATCAACGAACGCGACACCGTGGTAGTCGAGGCACATGCCACCGGCATCAAGCCCGACGGCGAGCAATACGACACCCCGTTCGTGTGCATCTTCGAGACCAGCGACGGGCTGATCGTCTCGATGCGCGAATACGGGGACACCCGCGGCTACGCCAAATTTCTGGGCGAATAGCGCCGGTGCCCGAGCCTACTCGGCGATGACGCTGATGTCGGCTTTATTGGGATAGAACGCGACGTACCCGGCGATCTCGGCCACCGCGGCAAACGGCTGCTCGTAGGTCCAGATGACGTCTTCGACGGTGTCACCGGCCGACGTGGTCACGGCGTAGTAGCTCGCGTCGCCCTTGAACGGGCAGTAGCTGACGGTCTCGGTGCGGGTCAGCCGGTCTTGCGCCACGTCGCTGCGCGGAATGTATTGCACCGCAGGGATAGTGGCTTCCCGCAATTCGAGGGCCGCGGTGGTGTCGGCGACCACCTCGCCGTTGACGCGAACCTGGACCCGCCCCTGGGTCGGCGCGATGGTGATCGGGTGACCGGCGTTCGGTTCCAGGACTTCCTTGTGGGTCATGCTTGCTCCTCCTCAGGCTTTGCAGTGCAACACCGGCAGGCGCTCAGGACTTCCCGGCTTGCGCCGGCCCGAACGCGTAGCGATGGTATTGCGACATCGTTCGCAATACCGGCACCGCCGCCATCGCTGCGCCTACCCAGCGTACGAACGGTGACACCATCTCGAATGTGTCGCTGTCGAAGACCGATTCCCACACCAGTACCCGCACCCCCGCAACAGCGTCGACGATGTCGCTCGGCCCATCGATACCCCAGCGCAGCTTCGAGCCGGACCGGCGGACCACGGGATTGATCAGCTGCGCCCGAATACCGAATGTGTTGAACGCGTCGAACTGAAGTTCGCCAGATCCGAATCGATCGACGACGCGTCGAAGTAGGCCCAGCCCGTCGTCTTTCGTCAGGTACATCGTCAGGCCCTCACCGAGGAACAGCACGGGACGGTCGGAGGGTATCTCTGCCACCCAGGACGGGTCGGTCACCGAGGCCGGCAGCATCCGGTAGTTGGTGCGCACCGGGTAGACCCGTTCGCGCAGGCTGATCACTTCGGGGTAGTCGACGTCGAACCACCGCACTCCCGGACCGGGATCCAGCCGGTACACCCGGGAGTCCAGACCGCACCCCACGTGCAGCACGACGGCTTCGTCGTGCACGGCCAGAAACTGGCGAGCCCAATTGTCGAAATGCGCGCTGCGAATGGCGACCGACGGGGCAGTGCGCGCATCGATAGTCGTTGCGGCCCAGTCGTAGTCGATGCGCGCCACGGCGGCTTTGGCGTACTGATCGCGTAGGATCGAATTGGGGGCGTCGGCGTCGAGCGCTTTGGCGTACAGCGTCGCCAGCATCGTCTGCGGCGGCCCGTTCAGATCGACGCGTATCCGGTCCATGGACCGAGCCTATTCGGGTTGCGCGGCCGTTCGCGGGGTGCGCATCGCGGCCCAGAATCGGGCGGCCTCGCGGATCGATTCCTCGATCGGGCGCGGCTGCCAGCCCAGCTCCCGCTTTGCCTTGCCGCTGTCCACGGGCGCTTCGGCGCGCATCATCCGCACGGAAGCGAGGCTGAGTTGAGCGTCGGTGCCGGTGAGCTTGGCTTTGCACGTGCCCGCCGCGGCCAGGGCGTAAAGCATCGGAACCGAGATCGCGCGTTGCGGGGGCGCGACACCGGCCTCGTCGGCCGCGATCCGGATCGAATCGTTGAGCGCCATCATCTTCTCGGAGACGAGGTAGCGCTCGCCGATGCGGCCGTGCTCGGCGGCCAGGATCATGGCCCGCGCGGCATCGTCGACGCCGACGACTTCGAGCTGAATGCCGTTCATCAGGAAGGGCAGCTTGCCGAATACCGCGCCCGCGATGAAGGCACCGTGCGGAGTGCCGCCCCAGTCCCCGTCGCCGTACGTCGTGGACACGCACATCGCGACGGCGGGCAACCCGGCGTCGGCGACGTAACGCATCACCAGGTCTTCGGCCTGGACCCGGGATTGCACGTAGGGAGTCAGCCCGCGGGAAGCGATCACGTCGTCTTCGGTTGCCACGTGACCGTGCCGGCGGCCCACGGTCGCGTAGGTGCTGGTGAAAACGAACCTGCGCAGGGGCTGGGTGACTGCGACATCGAGAACGTTGCGCACCCCCTCGACGTTGGTGCGAAACAGCGGCGCCGTGTCACGCAGCCACGCGCGGGTGTCGACGACGCAGTAGTACACGTCGTCGACGCCGTCCATCGCCTCGCGCACCGTGGCGGTGTCGAACACGTCGCCGTGAAAGCGCGTGACGTCGAGGTCGTCGATGGACCGGGTATTCGCACCTTCGCGCACCATCACCCGTACCTGCGCCCCGTCCGCGACCAACTGACGGGTGACGTGTGAGCCCAGAAAGCCGTTGGCGCCGATCACAAATTTGGGTTTGGCGCTCACTGGGCGGCCCCTCCGTACTGCTCGATGAACTGCGCGCCCGCCTCGTCGAGAGTGCCGAGTTCCTGCGCCTTGCGGCACCACTTCAACGTGGCCTGCACGAAGCGCAGCGGGTTGTAGATGTCTTCTTGCTGACGCCACAGGCCGTCGCCGGCATAGGTGACGATCGAGATGTTCGTCGCGCCGATGACGGTGCCGTCACCGGGATCGCGCATCGGGTTGTCCAGTTCCATGATGATGCGCCCGCCTGCCTCGTCGATGACCGACCACAGCGACGGAAACGCGACCATGTGGCTGCCCGGAAAGCTGCCCATCGTCGCACTGATCCACTCGCGGACCTCGTCGCGCCCGTGCCAAGTGCCCGCCGCGTGTTCGATGTACAACACGTCGGGCGTGTAGTGCTGGACCCAGGCGTCCCAGTCCTGCGATTGCGCCGCCGCATCGACGGTCGCCTCGAATTTCGCAAAGGCATCGGCGAGTTCACTACGGGAGAATTGCGGGCTGTTCACGCAAAAACTAGAACACGTTCTACCGCGGTTTGTCGAGGGCTTCACCTCGCCGCTATACCCGGTGGCGAACATCAGGATAATCGGAGGGAGGTTGCGACCATTCGGTCCGAGCGAAACGAGGCGATGACATGACGAACACGCAAAAGGCGATCCTCGCCGGCGGCTGCTTCTGGGGCATGCAGGACCTGATCCGCAAACAGCCCGGGGTGGTCTCGACCCGCGTCGGCTACACCGGCGGCGACGTGCCCAACGCGACCTACCGCAACCACGGCACGCACGCCGAGGCCATCGAGATCGAATTCGACCCGACGGCCACCGACTACCGCACGCTGCTGGAGTTCTTCTTCCAAATCCACGATCCGACCACCAAGGACCGGCAGGGCAACGACCGCGGCGCCAGCTACCGGTCGGCGATCTTCTACACCGACGACGAGCAGCAGCAGGTCGCGCTGGACACCATCGCCGACGTCGAGGCCTCGGGGCTATGGCCCGGGAAGGTCGTGACCGAGGTCAGTCCCGCCGGGGACTTCTGGGAAGCCGAGCCCGAACACCAGGACTACCTGGAGCGCTACCCCAGCGGATACACCTGCCACTACATCCGCCCCGGCTGGAAGCTGCCCGTCCGAGAAGGCAAGGGCGCGTCGGCTTAGCGCCGCCGCACCACAACCCGGCCGCCGTCCTTCGGCGTGAACGCGACCCCACGGCAATGCCAGTGCTCGTCTGGTTCCTCCGTGGTTTCAATAGTGAAGTCGCGCAACACCGTTCGAAGCACCACGTCCATCTCCATGTTGGCGAATGCCGCCCCTACACACCGGCGAGTTCCTCCGCCAAACGGAATCCAGGACAGCGCTGACGGTTTCGCCCCGATGAATCGCTGCGGGTCGAAGCGCCCGGGATCGGGGCACACATCGGGATTGTCGTGAAGTTGTGCGATACCGACGATGATCGAATAACCGCGCGGAATCACCCACTCGCCTAGTTGATACGTCTCCGGGTAGACGTGTCGACCGGCGAAATCGATCACGGTTCGTGCCCGTTGGACTTCCAGGATCGTCGCCTGGCGCAGCTCGTTGCCGCCGCTATCGGCTTCGGCCACCAGCGCCGCCAGCAGCTCGGGGTGGCGGCTGATCCGCTCGAATGCCCAAGCCAGCGTCGAGGCGGTGGTTTCGTGCCCCGCAGCCAGCAGCGCCAGGAGCTCGTCGCCAATTTCCCTGTGCGACATGGTCGAACCATCTTCGTAGCTGCTGCGCAGCAGCAGCGCGAGGACGTCGGTCCGATCGGCGAAGTTGGGGTCCGCCTGCTCGGCTGCGATCAATTTCTCGATGACGGTGTCGTACTGCCGGCGCCACCTGTCCAGCCGGTGCCATGGGCTGAACCGCCCGTAGTCCCGCTTGGGCTTCGGCAGTGCCGCCAGGCGCGAGCCGAGGGTGACCCACGGTGGGATAAGCCGGCGCAGCTCGTCGAGTTCGGCGCCATCTGCCCCGAAGACCGCCCGCAGGATTGCGTTGAGGGTGATCCGCATCATCGGCGACAGCGTGGCGAACGACCTGTCCTGCGGCCAGTCGGCGGTCTCGCGCAGCGTTTCTTCTTCGATGATGCTCTCGTAGTTCCTGATGCTCTTGCCGTGGAATGGCGGCGCCAACAGCCTTCGCCGGCGGCGATGATCGTCGCCCTCGAGCGCGAATACCGAACCGTAGCCGAACAATCTGCTCAGATTGGGCTGGATGTTGCCGAGCTCGTCGGGACTGGTGGTGAAGATCTGCTTGGCCAGCTGCGGGTCACTGACCGCTATGGCGCGCCCGAACATCGGGAGGCGCAGCGTGAAGACGTTGCCGTAGCGGCGCGAGAGTCGTCGCATCATCAGTCGCCGATGACATCGAAAAACCAAAGCCCTGCAATATCTTTGGCACCGGAGCCGCCGGGGGCAATCTGACCGGGGAGGCCGCTGGTGCGGTGGTGACTACTTCGCTCATAGCGTCATTGCTCCCAATATCTGCCCCGGATCGGGGTTGGTACCGCGGTGTACCACAGATCCTTCTTGGTACGGTACTCTGTGGTACCAAAGCTGACAAGGGTGCATCCACCGAAAGGGCCACCAACCATGCCATCCGCGACGACGGCGATCGCAGCGGTGGACGACGCGCCGCTCGGCGATCCGTTTCGGCTCCGGCTGCTCGACGGCCTGGCCACCTCGATCGGCGAACGTGGCTACCGCGCCAGCACCGTTGCCGACGTGGTACGCCACGCCCGCACGTCCAAGCGCACGTTCTACGACCAATTCGCCAGCAAGGAAGGGTGCTTCCTCGAGCTGCTGGCCGCCGACATCGAAAAGCTCGGCGAGAGCATCGCAGCCGCGGTCGATCCCGATGCCGACTGGCATCAGCAGATCCGTCAGGCCGTCGAGGCCTACGTCGCCTATATCGAAGCCCGGCCGGCCATCACCTTGAGCTGGATTCGAGAGCTCCCCTCGCTGGGCCCCGTCGGCCGCCCCGTCCAGCGCCGCGGCCTACAGCTGCTGTCCGACCTACTGATCGACCTCAGCGCCAGCGCCGGGTTCCGGCGCGCTGAGCTACCTCCGTTGACCGCGCCGCTGGCCGTGATCCTGCTCGGCGGCCTGCGCGAACTAACCGCGCTCGCCGTCGAAGACGCTCACCCGGTCCGCGAGATCGTCGAACCGGCCGTGGATGCTTGCGTTGCGCTGCTCGGTCCTCGGCAATAGGCCCGATCGCCGGGTTAGGCTCATCGCACCCCTAGACACCTAAGGACTGCAATGCGGCTATCCACACGAAATCAGCTCAAAGGGACCATCACCGCGGTCGATCTCGGGACCGTGATGGCAGTCGTCAAGATCAAGCTCGACGGCGGCGATCAGGTCATCACATCGTCGGTCACCAAGGACGCGGCGACCGAGCTCGGCCTCAAGGTCGGTCAGCCCGCGACGGTGTTCATCAAGTCCACCGAAGTCACCATCGGCGTCGAGTAACTCAGAGTTCCAGAAACGCGCGCAACCGGTCCAGCACCAAGTCTGGTCGCTGCGCCACGATCCAGTGGCCGACGCCATCGACTAGCTCTACGTCGAAATCGCTGATGCGATCGGCGTATCCGTCCAATAGCCGCGGAACAACCACCGGGTCCTCGGTACCGCTTAGCCAGCGCACCGGTACCTCAACGCGATGGTCGTTGTACTCACCGCGAATCCAGCGGCGCATCTCCGTGGTCTGGAAGCTGCGATACCACCGCGAACCGGCCTCCGCGTGTCCGGGCTGGCGCATGCACTCGATGTACAGTCGGACGCTGTCGTCGGGCAAGGTGAACCCGCCGCCGACCCAGGAACCCAGCAATCGGAGAAATCGCGAGTTGGGATCGCTGATCACCCGGGGCCCGATGACGGGCAACAACATCGGAACCTGATACCAGAATCGCCAGAGGTCACGGACCGCCGCCAGATCGAACTTCACGAAGGGCGCCACGGTGTTCAGTCCGAAAAAGCCGGTCACCTTCTCCGGATGGCGCAGCATCATGATGAACGCGGCGGGTCCACCCCAGTCGTGGGCGACCAGCTTCACCTTCTCGATGCCCAAGTTGTCCAGCACGCCCGCCAGATCTTCGGCCAATTCGGCCTTCAGATACCGCGATCGGGGCGCCGAACTCCAGCCGGCACCACGCAGATCCGGACACAACACCCGGTAGCCGTCGGCGGCCAGTGGGCCAATCAGTTCGTGCCACTCCCACCAGTTCTCTGGGAAGCCATGCACCAGCATCACGGGCGGCCCGTCGGCCGGTCCGGCGTCGGCGACGTGGATTGTCACGCCGTCGCCGAGATCTACGTACCGATGTTCAACGCCATCTAACGCGGGCATGGTGACCATGCTTGAAAGCTATCGCAGAAAAGGCTACTTCGCCGAACAGCTCGACGTCGGCAAAGAGCTATCCGGCTCGCACGGCGGTGACGAGGCTAAGGGCACTGAACATGAACCAGGCATGCCCGCCTATCTCCGGTGTTGCCCGGTCGCTGGCGTTCAAGAGGTCCAGCAGCTCGATGCGTTCGACCTGCCAGCCGTGACACCGAAACCACGTGGCGGCCTCGTCGCGTCGCTGGTTGCAGATCAGCGACAGGAATCTCAGCTCGCCAGCGTCGCCGCGTTCGGCGGCGTCGTCGGACAACCTGTCCAGCACCACATCTGGCTGAACCGCCATCTGCTCGAGGGCGACCATGCTACCGGGTGACGACAGTGTCGCGATAGCGTCGAAGAGTTGTCCTTGGGTATCGCCGCCGAGATACATCGACAGTCCTTCGACTAACCACGCAGTCGGCTGCGTGGGGTCAAAACCGTTGTCATGTAAGGATTTACCCCAGTTATCCCGCAGATCGACGGCCACCTCGCGTCGGGTGGTGCGCGCAACGGCGCCGGTCGTCGTCAGCACTCGTCGTTTGAATGCGTGAACCAGCGGCTGGTCCAGCTCGAACAACACGGTGTCAGGGTTCCACTGCAATCGGTACGCGCGAGAATCCAAACCGGCGGCTAGAATAACGACCTGGCGTATCCCCGCCGCGATTGCAGAAGCACAGAACCTGTCGAAATACTTTGTCCGCGCGCCCTGGTAGTTCACGAAGTGCTGACCGAAGTCATCGGTGCAGAGCTTGTGGTGGGGGGCGGCCCCGTCGAGTAACTCCAACCAATCGCCTCCAGCGGCGCGGCAAAAGAGTTCGGCGTACTGGTCAACGGCGAGCGGTGCGAGTTTGCGAGCCTCCAGGGCGCGTGCTGCAGCAACGAATAGCGCCGTCGAACCGACACCAGTTGTGATGTCCCACGTGTCTCTATCCGTGCGCATGCTTGCGCACAGTACCAGGACTTCTCATGCTGAAAATGCTTAGAATCAGCGAGCTCTGGTCAAGTTTGGCGGGTGGCCGGGAACTTTTTTGCCTCTCGCACCGACTACTCACTGGAACGTCAGTTGCCTCGTCGCGCTGACATTATGTGATTTTACGATTTATATACAGTTAGCTCAGTCGATGTTGTATGGCATCGCGCGAGGAGGTAGTGTGACTGCGCCCATATGGATGGCCCTCCCTCCGGAGGTGCATTCGAGCCTGCTGGACAGCGGCCCAGGTCCAGGATCGTTGCTAGCTGCGGCGGCGCAGTGGCAGTACCTGAGCGATCAATATGCCCAGGCCGCCGCCGAGTTGAGTTGCCTGCTCGCCGCGACATGCACGAGTTCATGGCAGGGGCCGAGCAGTGACTGCTACGTCTCGGCACACGGCCCCTACCTGGCCTGGCTGGAGAAGGCGGCCGCCGATAGCGCCATGAGGGCCGTTGCACACGACACGGCCGCGGCCGCCTACATCGCCGCGGTCTCCGAAATGCCAACCCTCCCGGAGTTAGCCGCCAACCACGCCCTACATGCCGTCCTGGTTGGCACCAATTTCTTTGGCATCAACACTATTCCGATTGCTCTCAATGAAGCAGATTATGCCCGAATGTGGATCCAGGCTGCTCAAACGATGTCGCTTTACCAAGTGACATCTGCGATAGCGTTGGCGTCGTCACCAGTCACTACACCCGCCCCCCGCATCCTCGCCATGGACGAGCCGGGTTCGTCCGGCATGCACGATGGCATGGGACCTCCCCCGCCGCCGGACGGCTTCTGGAACCAGATCAAGTGGCTCATCCAAACCCTGCTACAGCAATACGAGTTTTTCATCAAATGGCTGCTGGATCCGTCAAGTTTTACTCCACAGCAGATCCTGAACGGTCTTCTCGGCACTTTGAAGACACTGCTCTTCCAACTGATCCCGGACTTGTTTCTACATCCCAGCATCGGGAGCTTCTTCCTCGTCCTTATCTATGCCTCGATGGCTCTCGTACATGCGAGTCAGCTACTGATATTGGCCGCGCCCTATTTGCTCCCCCTGATTGCCCCCGGCGCGCTTCTCGCGGCCGCGGGCGTGGGCGGCCTGGCAGCCCTCGGCGCTATCCCACCGGGCATCCAGGCTGCTCCGCCCGCCGCTCCACTGCAGCCCGTCCCCAGCCCGTCCGCGTTCCAGCGGCTCACACCGATGATCGCCCCGTCCGTTTTCACGGGACCCACCAGCACGCCACCATCCGCTCCGGCGGCGCCCGCGCACGCCGCCACATCGGCACCGGCCACGGCGCCACCGGCACCCAACGCGCCGTCGCTCTATGCCGCGGCCGGTACTCCCGATCCCGGCGGTCGGCTAGGCCCACCGGCGACTACCGCGATCAGAGCCGCTGCACCCAGCAGCGCGCCGCAGTCGGCAACCAGCGTTACTGCTGGATCAGCCGGGGTAAGCCGGCGAACAAAGACCAAGATCAACGACCGCGCTCACCGACATGAGTACCTGGAATATGAACCACACCAGGACCTGTCGGGCGTTCCCGAATCATGGTCGTCCGCAAAGGGATCCGGCCCGATGGGTTGCTCCGGTGCCGCCCGCACCGGACGCGAACCCAGGGGGTTGATCTACGACCCTTTGTCGAAGACATAGACCGGACTGCGCCGCTAGTGCCCAGCACCTGGGGCGTCGACCATGCATAGCGGGCAGCCATCCACGGCGATTGAACGTGCCCGCCATCGCGTCGATGGATTCGCCCGAGGGGCAGTTTAGATTTCGACGGATTGCCGCAGCCAATCCAGTGGGTCTGAAGATCCGTTAACCAGGAGGGCAGTTTGCGCAGCGCGCGAGAATCGCTGATTGAAAAGGACATCGAGGGCGTCAACTGGCGCATGGTCGCCGTCGCCGGAGCGATGTCTTTCGTGGCCATGGCCGACGGTAATGTCGCGACTGTAGTCGTCCCCTCGGTGATGAAAGCCTTCGACACATCGACTGCGGTGGCGTCGTTCATCTTGTTGGGGTACCAGATCCCAGTTGCGGCACTCCTACTGTTCTTCGGATCGCTATTCGCCTCGATCAGCATGCGAATCGCCGTGCCTGTCACCATCATTTTGTTCACCGTGTCCGGGGCGCTGTGCGCAGTCGCGGACACGATGTCCTGGTTGGTCGCGGCTCGGGTCGCCCAGGGGGTGTGCGCGTCGGCGTTGTTGGTACAGATGCCATTACTTGCCGCTACGGCCGCACCTCCGGCATTTTTGGGTCGTGCGATGAGCGTGCCCGTGATCAGCGGCCCCCTCGGCGGCGCAGTCGGCGCGGGTGTGGCCGGGTTCCTGGTGGCTCACTTCGACTATCGCAGCGTCTTCTTACTCCATGTTCCCGTATGCGTACTGGCGCTTGTACTTTTTGCGGCGGCATCGACCCGCCCGCCCGACCCGGGGCACACCACGACGCCGACGTTCTGTTGGCGCCGGGAGAGCACCGGCGCGGTGATCAGCGCGGCCGGAATTGCCTTGCTGTTGTTTGCGATCGGTGGATTCGCACGCGGGTGGTCAATGGTGGTGGCTGCCGTGGCCGGCGGGGCGCTGTTGGTGGTGTGGGTGAAAGCTTTTGGGCGAAGCCAAACTACGGTGCTGCGGCACACTGCGACGAAGTCCATCCATGTCGCGATTGCCTTACTGGCTTTGGGGTTTGTCGTCTTGACCTACACCGTTTCGGTGACCATGCAAGACGCCGCGAATCACATAGACCCCGCTGGCACCGGTGCAGCACTGATGGCATTCCCATTGACAATGGCCGTTTTTGGCCTTATCGGCGGGAAACTGGCCGATCGACTTTCTGCCACCACGGTCGCATGTGCCGGCGGTGTGGTCGTGGGAGTCGCCGCCCTGCTCTTCCTTGATATGCCCTCTGGCTGGACCCCAATGCAAACCGGTTGGCGACTGGCAATAGCCGGCGTAGGCATGGGACTGTACGGAGCTCCCACCCAGGCATTGCTGTTCAGCCGAGCTCACACCACAGCGGAACGCGCGATCCTCAGCGGCAGCAGTCAGTTAGCCCGCAATGTCGGGTTTACAGCAGGTCCAGCCTGCGCGGTAGGGGCGATGCACCTGGTGGCTCCGCTGGCACCCGTATTACTGGGAGGCACCGCCGCTTTCGCAGGAACCGTCGCGCTCGCGGCGTCGCGACAACGGGGGAACCAAACCGCATGTGCGAGATGACCGGTCGGCCGCGACTTCGATCAACACGGATAGCTGCGGGGGTGACGGCGCTCGCCTGCGTGCTGTCGTCGTGCTCGCCGGGCCCCCTCCCATATCACACCGGCGCGAATGCATCGAAACCGATGCTTGTGCATCCGCAAGCCCCCCCCTGCCCCTCAGCGCCGTCGTTATCGGCGCCGCCGCAGCGGATTGTGACGATGGACGGCGGCGCTGCGGCAATCCTCACCGAGTTGGATGTGGGTGATCGCATCGTCGGCACGGCGAGTCCGGACTTCTTTGATGCGTTCGCTCAACCACAAAGAAGTCAGCTCGCTCGCATCCCGGTGATCGACTCGCAGCGCGGCTCCGCGGAAGCAGTGATCAATGCAAAGCCCGACCTCGTCGTCGGGGTCTCGCTGTACAGCTTCGGCGGCTTCGACGGCACTCCCACGGTGCAGCAGCTACACGAAGCCGGGGCGGAGGTGATCGTGGCGTGTCAAGACCCCGCGATTCCGGGGCCGGTGCCAGATCTATCGGTCACCACAACATTCATCGATCAGACGGCAAAGCTTCTCAACGTCACCCAGCGCGGCAATGAGCTGAACGCACGCATCCGCGGAGAGCTCGACCGTGTCCGGCCCGCACCCGGTGCTACCCCGATGCGTGTTCTTGTCTTGTCGGCTGCGCCCGTTGGCGGGCAACCCGTCTTGACCCAAGGCGCAAGGAGTTTGGCTAACGGAGTGATCGCATTGGCGGGCGGTCGCAACATCGCCGGCGACATCGACATGGACTTCGCCAGCCTTAGTCCCGAGGTGGTAGTGGCGCGCGACCCGCAAGCCATCGTCGTCGTGACCGGTTTTGCACCGGTCAGTGACCAGGAATTGACGGCCTCGATCCGCCAAAGTCCCGTGTTAGCCGCAACCACCGCAGTGCGCGAGGGGCGGTTGGTCGCTGTCCCACAAAGCATTGCGATCTCACCGAGCGTGCTCAACGGTGAGGCCGTGGCTCGCATCGCCCGCGTGCTACGGCAACCGCCGACATGAAAACGCAGCACCGGGGCGACCGCGTGGCAGCCACACTCGCGAAAGTTCCGCTTTGGGCACTAACCTGGCCGCTGTTGGCTGCGACGTTGGCATCAATGATTGTTTCGGTTGGCTTGGGCCCGGTCTGGGTTTCGCCCACTGCAGTGGCTCGCGTCCTCGTCGCTCATCTCTGCGGTGGGCAAGCCGGCTCTTTGCCAAATGATTTCATCATCTGGCAGTTGCGCGCCCCGAGGGTGGTGGAGGGTATCGCGATCGGAGCGGGCCTGGCGTTAGCCGGACTGCTAAGCCAAGCCCTGATCCGAAATCCCTTGGGGGACCCGTTCATCTTTGGACTCTCGTCGGGGTCGAGCGTGGGGGCGGTACTGGTCGTCACGACCACGGTAGCAGCCGGCCTAGGCATGCTTGCCGTGCCATGTGCGGCAGTCGCGGGGGCCGTGGTAACCGCGCTGCTGGTTTTCGGCTTGTCGAGGTCATCGGGCCGACTGGTCCCCGGAAAATTGGTGATGACCGGATGTGCCATTGGTCAGTTTCTTGCGGCGCTGACCTCATTTCTGCTGTTACATACCCGACGATCGGATGCTCAACAGCAGGTGCTGTTTTGGCTGCTGGGCAGCATCGCCGGCGCACGATGGCTGTTCGCCATTCCGTGCGCGGCAGTAGTAGCCGCCGTCTGCATCGCGTCGGGAATGCTGAGCAGAAAATTGAATCTGTTGGTACTCGGCGACGATGCCGCTGCCGCACTTGGACTTAACACCCATCGGACCCGTTTGGTGTTGCTGGGGGTCATCACCTTGCTGACCGGAACCGCGGTGGCCGTTTCAGGGACAATCGGCTTTGTCGGAATGATCATCCCCAATCTGGCCCGACTGCTGGTCGGTGCCAACCATCGCCGATCGATTCCGGTTGCCACCTTGCTCGGAGCATTGCTCATGGTGTGGTCCGATACAGCGGCGCGGCTGGTGTTGGCTCCGAGTGAGCTGCCCATCGGCATCCTGACGGCGGCGATCGGCGTTCCTGTCTTCCTCGGCATCTTGGGCCGCAGCCGGACTAGCACGGTGGGTCTAGCGTGAGATTGACGATCGACAACGTTGCGGTGGCGTACTCACACCGCCCGGCGATCGTCGACGCTGGATTCACCGTCGATCCAGGCGAATTCGTGGCACTCGTCGGACCCAACGGTAGTGGAAAATCTACCCTGCTCAAGTCCGTCTACCGAGCCCTGCGACCGCGATCAGGACGGATCCTGCTCGACGGCGTCGATGCGTGGAATACCTTGGGGCACCGAGATATTGCGCGCAGTATTGGAGCTCTAGGGCAAGACCACCATGGCGGATACGACTTCACTGTGCGCGAGACCGTCAGTTTGGGGCGTTCTCCTCACCTAGGGGCATTTGGTCGGCTCAGCTCTCACGATGAAGAAATCATTGATGATTGCTTGCATCGGTGCCGATGCAACACCCTGGCGGATCGTTCTGTTTCCACGCTTTCCGGTGGTGAACGGCAACGCGTCCTCTTCGCCCGGGCGCTGGCCCAGCAACCACAGGTTCTGGTGCTCGATGAACCGACCAATCACCTGGATCCAGAACATCAAATTGAAGTGCTCGAACTTTGTTCGTCGCTGCAAGTCGGCGTCATTGCTGCGCTGCACAGCCTCGACCTGGCCGCGCAGTACGCAGCGAAAGTTGTTGTCCTTCACGAGGGAACCGTTCATAGCGTCGGCACTCCCGAACACACCTTTATCCCCGAGACGCTTCGCCATGTCTTCGGCGTGGACGGCTCGTTGATACGCGACGAGATCACCGGCAGGCCCCGTCTACTGCTTCGCCGAAGACACCGTCGGAGATCACCGGGCGCCACTGATGGGTAGCCGAAGTCAACAGAACAGCGAGAGAAAGGGGCCGCGTATGTCCTCGGGGAGGTGCCCAGCACAGCAGGAACTTTTCGGAGCCCCTGACCCGGCGGTGGCTCGCGTTCGATTGGAGGGCGATGCTTATCACGAGGACCCCTACCGGTTGTTTCGTGATCTAACCAACAGCGGGGCCGTACATCCGGTTCAGTTTCCCGCGGTCCACGCCTGGCTCATCACGGGGCACGACGTGGCCCGACGTGCTTGCACCGATCCCCGGCTGGGAAAGGACCATAGCCGGGCGAACCCCCATTTCCTTGCGAACGCGTCAATCATGCCCGAACCACAGCATTCTGAGCTTCAGGCCCATCTCCTCCATGTCGATGGCGAGCGTCATCAGCGCATGCGTCACCTTGTCGCGGGAGCGCTGTCGTCGCGGCGTACCGAAGGTCTACGCACCGAGATACGGTCGGACATAGACGATCTCATCGACAACTTCCCAGACCCGGCGTCGGGCCCAGCAACGGTGGATCTGGTATCGGCTTTGGCTGCGCCACTATCGCTTCTGGCGCTGGCGCGGGCAATCGGATTGCCCCCGCAATTGCGCAACAAGTTCGATCGAGCATGGGGCTCGGTCGTCGCACCTGTCGGTCCGCGGCACCCGGATCGCGCAATCTACGAGAGGAGGCTGCACGAACTGCAGGACTATATCGCCGAGGTCGTCACGACCATTCGAGACTCCGGCGACGATCAAAGCATCTTGGCGAAGGTCATCGGCGCTAGCGACACCGGAAATATCACCGGCCACGAGCGCGATTCGATGATCTTCCAACTGCTTGTCGCCGGGCAAGATCCGGTATCCGCACAATTGCAACTGTGCCTGCTGGATCTGTTCGGCGTCCCGGGCCTGGCTGAGCGGTTGAGGACGCGACCAACAGACCTGGCTCGCGCGGTCGAGGAATTCCTGCGCCATGACAGCGCATTCTCACTGACCACCTGGCGTTTCCTCGATGCGCCGACAGATCTGTTCGGAACCCCCATTCCGGCTGGGGATTCGGTCATTGTCGCGCTCGGGGCCGCCAACCGGGACTCTCGGGTCTTTCCCGCTCCCGACGACATCGATATCGACCGAGAACCCAATCCGCACTTGGCATTCGGATTCGGACCGCATGCCTGCCCGGGGGCGGCGCTTGCCCGTATCGAATTGCGTGAAGCACTGCACGCGCTGCTGATTCGCCTACCCGACCTTGCCATCTCCGCGCAGCGCAACGAGTTGCGATGGTCAACCGCGCCCCTGACCCGAGCCGTCAGCTCGCTACCCGCCACCTATTCACAGAAGCTGGGCCGCCCATGACTGTTGCAAATCTGGCCGAATACCAGTTCTGCACGACCAAGGCCGCCGAACTGACCGAATCCATCATTGAGATCCTGGTCAGGTATCGGCGGGTGTTCGCTGGTGAAGACCTCGCCGAGCATGGTTCCGAGTCCCGCCAGGCCCCGGCATGGGTTAGCCTGCGGCCCCAATGGATACGGATTCTTGACTTCTTACTCGGCAATGAGCCCATCGAATTTGCGTTGCCCGCATTTCCCTGCAAGTCACCGAATCTGAACAAGGTGGCCGGAACACGTCCCGACGAAGGCGAGCGGCTGGCCCTGCGGACCCTCCAAAATCTATGTGATGAAATCGCAGCTATCTACGCTCCGGGCGCCCGGCTGACAATCTGCTCGGACGGGCATGTGTTCGCCGATATCGTCGGCGTCTGCGACGGCACTGTCACCGTTTACAAGGACGACCTCGCGAGGCTAATTCAGGACGAGAACCTCTGTAGCCTAAACACATTCGACTTGCAGGACATGTGGGGTACCGAGGAGATCGAAACAAGCGCTTGCGCCTCGAGCGGGGATGGATGGGCTCGGTTGAAGGCCTCCGCCGGCAAGCCCGGACCGATCGTGAGGTTGCGCGGGTCATCCGGGGAATGACCCGATTCCTCCGCGAAGATGCCGGGGACAGCACCGCGACCTCGTCGCAGCAACAGCGCGAAGCAACGCGACGTGCCTACCGGGTATTGGCGCGATCCAAGGCTTGGGGGGCGATCGTGCACAGCTACATGCCACGCGCAGTGCGGCTTTCGATCCACCCGCAGCCATTGGGCGCGGACAAGTTCGGGGTGAGTCTTATCCCTTCCGTAGAGCCCGACAGCGGATGGACCACGCCATGGCATGCGGTCGTCCTTTACGATCAGCGGGGCCGGCCGCGCTTGGTCAGACACGATTCCGCTCGCGCGGAAGGCCTTCCAGAAATGCGCGACGGCAGGATCTGGCATTATCGAGTGAACCCCGCTTGATGGCCGCGCTATCGTCGAAACCTTCGCAGGCGAGAGCGGCGATTCGCGGTGCCCAGTGCACTCCCGAAGTTGCACAGCCGCAGGCTGTTTAAGTCCACGAACAACGCCGAGAATGCCATCGCCGCGACCGCGGCCAGGGGGTTGAGTAATCCCGCGGCGGCGATCGGGATCGCGACGACGTGGTAGCCCACAGCCCAAAACACGCGCAGCTGCGTTATGACATCTTCGATGGACTCGGGCGCAACGTCGGCAATAACCTCGTCGAATCCGCGGTGGTCAGCCTGGCGGGCTAGGGATGGAGCCTTGCGGGCGGTCACCAGGACAGTTCGGATGCCGCGGTTGTGGACCGTCGGATCGCACGGTTCACCGTCGACTTCGACGAACACCAGGGTGTCGGCGACACGGCCGGTTTGCATCGATTGATAGCGCTTGAAGAAGATTCCGAGCTGGGCCCCGCGGCTCGAGGCGAGTGTCATCGCAGTCGGGGTCGCTAGTTGCAACGCGCATGGACATGCTACGACGAGCACGGCGATTGCAGCCGAGAATGCCCGCGTGAGTTCATTTTCGGTGAATAGCCATTCGACGGCTGTCAGGGCCGCCACGGCTAAGGCAAAGGCAACGAACACCGAGCCGATGCGGTCGGCGAATCGTTGTGCGTCGGGTTGCTGGGTCTGCGCCTGCTCGGCCATGCGGACGATGTCGGTGAATTCGGCGTCCTCGCCTGGCCCAGCGGCTTCGACGACCAACCTGCCTTCGAGCACCGCGGTGCCGCCGATTACTTGTGCGCCGGGATCGACACGGATCGGGTCGGCTTCGTCAATCTGGGCGCTGGCGTGCACGGTGGCCGACCCGTCAACAACCAGGCCGTCTACGGCGACCGTCTGCCCGGGGCGTACTAGAAAGCGTTGTTGCTCTTTGAGTTCGACGACAGGGATCACGATCTCAGACCCGTCCGGCCCCACGACGCCAACATCCTTGACACGCTGCGCGACCAGGGCCCGCAGAGCGCTTCCTGCCTTCGCCTTGGCGCGCGCCTGGAAATAGCGTTGGGCCAGCACGACAACGGTTACACCCGCGGCAACCTCGAAATAGATGGCGTCGCTTGACAGCAACGCCTGCCATGCAGTCTTAGCCTCCACAGGCCGCTGATCACCGAAGACAAAAACGGTGTATGCCGAGCAGATCGTGGCGGCGGTGATAGCCACCGCGGCTAGCGTTTCCATCGAACTATTACGTTGGCGCGCATTGCGAATCGCAACGCGGTGGATCGGCCATGCCGCCCAAGTTACGATCGGGAAGATAAGCGCGGTCAAAACCCTTTGCCACCCGGTGAATCGGGTGTGAGGCTCCGCGGTACATCACGGCCAGGTCGGCCAGGGGCAGGAAGAGAAGGGCGGCAACGGCCAACCGGATCAGCAGAGGCCTCGCGTGGGCCGCGTCGGGATCTCTATCATCCTGGGTATCAAGAGTGCTACCTAGTTTGGCTTGATAGCCCCCCTGGTGCGGCGCTTGGCGGGCTGCCGCATTCACAGTCGCCACAGTGATATTCACCTCCAGGTAGTGCGTCTCGACGCAAGGTGACGAAGTAATCGCGTGCCATGACCGCGTGACGAATCACGATCTACGATGCAATCTCGCACCATCAGGCATGGAGTTCAGTCATACATCTTGTTTTGAATTCAATGTGATCGGTGACCCGTAGCGGGTTGTGGATGCCTGGTAAGTAGATCGCGTATGCACCGTCGGCTCAACCCAATTCACTCATCACAGCGCAGCTGACGACACCGAGGGTTCGGCCGGCTCGGGCCGCGTCGAACCGGGCACTGACGTCAGCCCAGTCCACCAGTGACCACAACTGCTGGACGTAGTCATTGCCGTTCCGGTATTGCATATGAAAGGCATGCTCCCAGGCGTCGAATACGAGCAATGGAGCGCTGGTTATGTTCAGGTTGAAGTGGTGGTCGTGAATTTGGTGTATCACGAGACGCTGCCCGATCGGATCCCAAGCCAGCGCGCCCCAGCCTGAACCCTGAACGGTGGTCGTGACGGATGTCATCTCTGCACGGAAGCCATCGAATCCGCCGAAGAATTCGCCGATCGCCGCACCCAGTTCCCCGTCGGGCTCACCGCCGCCATCGGGCGAAAGATTGCGCCAGAACATCGAATGCAAGCCATGCCCGGCGAGAAAGAAGGTCAAGGTGCGCTCCAAACCAGGTAGAGTCTCGAGATCGCCGCTGGCCCGAACTTCTGCGAGCTGCGCGGCGGTCGCATTCGCACCTTTCACATAGGCCGCGTGGTGCGCGCCGTGATGGAGCTCCATGATCTGTCTGCTAAGAACTGGTTCAAGCGCTGCGTAATCGTAGGTCAGGTCCGGCAACCGATATCCCGGCATACTGTTACCTCTCGTTTGCTTCGATGGTGCAACCCGACTGTAGCTCAGAAGTTTGGCGTTCCGAACTATTTTATTAGGCTGCTGAAAGTTATCTGGTCGTGGCAGGTTGCCATGCCCCGTGCCAGGTCAGACAAGGCGGACGACGTCCCGGCCTCAAGACCAATTCATGGCTACGGCGCCGTCCCGGGCACGAGACACATTCGGCGGAAGTGCCGCGCGGGAACGGGCTCACTGAATCCATCGGCGATTAATCAGCTGGTAGCAGACGCTACCGGCAGCCACCGGTTTCCCGTGAGTTGATCGAGTTGTACGCACGCTACCTTCGCTTGAATATCGGTGGATGCCGGCGCAGGGCTAACCACGACCGGCGAGATCACCACCAACGCAGCAATATTCACGATGCAAATCCTCATACCGGCCTCCTCTCGCCCCGTTCTCAAGTCGACCCAAGTACGCGGCCTACTTACATAGAAGATCGATGCACGTCCGACACTTCGGCATATATGAATATGTTGATTATATATTTCGTATGAAACCCGGCAACCAGGGGTCCCCGTCATTCGGATTCGAAAGCTAGGCCTACCCGGCGCCCTGCGATCGCGACCCACGCCCGGGACGTGCATCAACACGTGGGCGGCGGCCTCGCCGGCACTAGGCAATCAACTCCGCGATCTTGGTCCGACCTCCGTCGACAGTGTCCAAACATCATAACGTATGGATATTATACGCTTAGTCAAGTATCTGAACATCATATGAGTCTGGCATTCGAGAGCTACCAGCATGGGGTACTGGCGCGCGATGGCGCAGGCATGCATGGCCACCTGAACATTGCCGCGAGCACGACAACATGGATCAGCACGCATCGTGTCTTCAAACAGCAACTGAACTGCCGGGAAGATCGAAAGAGCCAGCGCGGCAACAGCTACGAGGGCACGCCATGACGACGCCAGCGGGCCGAGTTACCGCCCAGGTCGTGCTACGGCGCGCCGACGCGAACCCACACTACAAGCGCGCAATCATGTCGGCTCAATACGACCGCGCGACTAGACTGCGCGCCAAGGCAATGGATCCGTGCAGAACTTCCACAGGCCCCACGGCTGCCGGCGCCGAATAGCGCGGACCACAGCACGAGCAGGCGGATCGAATTGATCGAGCAGGTCGCCACCCCCGGGCGCGACCGTGCCATTTCTGTACGATGCCCTGACTTCTTTGATCAATCGATGCGAAGCAGTGATCGCGCTGGTCGTCCGCCATAAAGACCGGCAGCTGGAAATACTGACGCGAGACCTCGACGAGGTGATGGATAGTGTTGCCCTCGTCGCGACCAGGCTGGATGGTGCCAGGAATCCCGCTGAAGCAATCAAACGTGGCGTAACTGACGTGTGGCAGGAGCTCACCCGATTGCGCGACAGGTACGACAGGTACGCCAGGCCCAAGACTGGGTCATGGCGGATGACGCCCAGATCACAGATGCCCCAACCACTTACGCCCGCGATGACAATGCGCCCAACCCCGTGCTCTCGAATTTCGACGAGATCTTGACGCACCTTCGAACACCCGTGCAGCCCCACGCACTTCACGACTGGGAAACCTCTCGAGTGCATCTGCGGCCAGAGGATCCTATTGCGCAATTGATTAGGTTCGTCACCTCCCGGGGACAGCTAAACGATCAGTGGTTCAATGGGATTCATGCATATCAACGCAGCGATTGACTAGCACCCGTGGCGAGCGATTGCCTGATCGGCATTGATATCGGGACCAGCGTGGTAAAGGCGATCCTGATCGATAGTGCGGGGAGGCGCCTTGCCGGCTTCACACAGCCTGTGCCGATCTCGCGGCCGTTGCCCGGCTGCGCCGAACAGGATCCCGCCGATTGGATGACAGGTCTGGTCGGGGCGCTGACTGAGTTCACATCCCGGCATGATTTGTCGCGGCTCGGTGCGATCGGCATCAGCTCGCAGGCGAATACGCACGTCTTTGTCGATTCAGGTGGCAATGCACTCGTGCCCGCAATCACCTGGCAGGACACCCGCTGCGCACCAGACGCCGCCGAGCTCGCCGGTCAGATCGGTGCGGCACAGAGCGCCGCTTGGCTGGGCCGACCTGTCCCAATCGATGCCAGTCACGCGTTGTCACGATGACGCACATGGCGCGAGTTCATCCCGACATCTACGCGACGGCTCGATATATGTTGTTGCCCAAGGATTATTGCGTAATGCAGTTGACAGGGGCGGTCGTCTCCGACGCGATCTCTGCTGTGCGGTTAGCGGGGCCCGGCGGCTATGTCGACGAATTCCTCGAGCTAGTACCACGGTCGCGAGAGTTGCTACCGCCGCTAGCCGGCCTTGAGCATATCGCCGGGCGGGTACGCGCAGGGATGCCCTGCGCTGGAACGCCTGTAGTAGGCGGCACGATGGACGCGTGGGCCGGAATGGTTGGTTCGGGGGTGGTTGGCCACGGCGACATGATGTATCAGAGCGGAACCAGCGAGATCGTAGGCATCATCTCGACGGAAGAAAAGCCGACGCCTGGGGTTGTCGTGTTTCCTCCATACCAGGACATCGTGCTGCATGCGGCGCCGACGCAATCCGGTGGAGCTGCGCTGCTGTGGCTTAGCGAAATCCTGGGTAAGTCACTTGACCAATTGTCTGCGCTGACAGCTCAATGCGATCGTCTAGAGGCCGTGCCTCTGTTCTTGCCACATTTACAGGGGGAGCGGGCTCCGATCTGGGACACGACATCGCGGGGCGTGTTCGCCCGCATCAATTCCCAGACGGGCGCGCCCGAAATGGCGCGCAGCGTCGCGGAGGGGGTCGCCTTCTCGGCACGGTGGGCACTAGAGGCGGTGCAGAGCTCGTCCGGTCAAGTCGTTTCACAGGCCAATATCACCGGCGGGGGCGCGAAGTCGGACATTTGGTGTCAGATTCGTGCAGACGCGTTAGGCATCGTGCTGGAGCGGATGAGGGTGCCGGAGGCAGCGGCGCTGGGGGCTGCAATGCTCGCCGGGGTGGGCATCCAGATGGTAGGTAGCCTGCGCGACGCGGCTGAGCGATTCGTCAGACCGGAACGCACTTTCGAGCCAACAACGGCTTATCGAGGCTATTACGACGAGAAGTTCGCGCACTTTACGGCACTTTACGAGACACTGCGCCCATTCAATGCTCGATACTGAAAGGCGCTGCGGCACAGCGATGTCAGTGCGCTCAGCCGAACGACCGCAACAACACGTTCGGGGTCTGGTCCAAGTGCTTTGTCGTCAAGCGACCCGCGTAGTCGCTATCGCCGACGCGCACTGCGTCGATCAGGGCACGGTGGCCGCAATTAGATTGCGACATATGGTCAGGATGGGATCGCAACGCGGTTGCGATGGCCATCATCGATCTATTCCGAAGCGACTCGACTAAGTCAAACAACACCGGCCAAGCCTCGCGGAGCGGTTCGGCCAGACGAGCGTGGAAGTCTCGATTCAATGCCGCCCAATTCACCACGTCCGACTCCACTTCCATCTGAGTGGCCAGCTTGGCTGCCAGAGCGCACGCCACGACCCGGTCCTCTTCTTCTAGATTGGCGACTTCTGCCATCGCCCGGGATTCGAGGAGGGACCGCAGTGCGTAGGTCTCTGCCATCTCGGCGGCGGTGAACGCGTGAACCCGCGCACCTTTGTGCGGATCGATGTCAATCAGACCGCTGGCAGCGAGGTCACGTAGTGCCTCTCGCACCGGGGTGACGCTGACGCCGACTCTGCGCGCCAGATCCGCAAGAGTGAGGCGGCTACCAGGCGCAATCTCGCCGCGCAGAATCAAATTTCGTACCAAGTCACGCGCGACATCGACACCGGTTTGTCGGCTTGCGGTGCTGATGCCGCTCATTGTCGGCCCATCCCTTCTCTCGCCCCTCACTAACAGTTCATATGGTAGTGGAATTCGCATATGATCTTATACTTACGCGTAAGCAACTTCTGGTTGTTTGAACCACAACTCGTGGCACAACATCCCAAAGGCCTGTCGACGACACTGCGCCCCGAACATGCACAACGTACTGAAATCAACACGGCTACTGCGCAAGACACCTGCGGGCTTGCGCAGCGAAGGATACCAATTGAGAACGATCACAAAAGCGATCACGACGGTCTCCGTGACGATCGCATGCGTAGTTGGCATGGTTGCTAGTCCTGCTGCCGGAAGTCCCGACCTAGTCGCGACAACGGTGGATGGTGCCTTTCGACCGCTGATGGCGCGGTACGACGTCCCCGGTATCGCGGTCGCAGTGACGGTCGATGGCAAACATCGGTATTTTAGCTATGGAGTCGCTGCCAAAGACGGCGGCGCCCCCGTGCGCCCGGAGTCGCTGTTTGAGATCGGCTCGCTCAGCAAGACATTCACCGCCACCCTAGTGTCCTACGCGCTGGCCTTGGGCCGGATCTCGCTCGACGATCACCCTGGGAAGTACATGCCGAATCTATTGGGCAGCGCTGTTGATCAAGCCAGCCTCCTGCACTTGGGCACCTATACCGTCGGAGGGCTACCGCTGCAATTCCCGGCTGAAGTGACCAACGACGCACAGATGCAGAGCTACTTCCAGCAGTGGAGGCCAGACGCGCCCCCCCGGGCAGCAGCGGCGCTATTCGAACCCCAGTATCGCTCTACTCGGCTACCTCACCGCGATCGCGATGAACAAAAGCTTTACCGATCTGGTCCAAGGTGATATCTTGCCCGGACTCGGACTCACCGACACATACATCGAGGTGCCGCAGACACGGATGCAGGACTACGCCTGGGGCTACAGCGCCGACGACGAACCGGTTCGGGTTGCCCCAGGCGTATTGTCCGCCGAAGCGTACGGAGTCAAGAGCTCCGCGGCGGATATGCTCCGTTTCGTCGAAGCCAACATCTCGCCCAACAGTCTTGCGGAACCGTTTGGCGGGGCCGTATCAGGAACTCATGTCGGCTATTTCGACGTCAACGGCATGGTCCAGGGGCTGGGCTGGGAGCAATATCACTACCCGGTCAGTCTCGATGCGCTTCTCGCCGGCAACTCCGACCCCATGGCTATGCAACCCAACCCGCTATCACCGATCATGTCGCCCACCAAGTCGGGACCGACGCTATTCAACAAGACCGGGTCAACCGACGGCTTCGGCGCCTACGTCGCGTTTGTACCCGAAAAGCGGATCGGCATTGTCATGCTGGCCAACAAGAACGTCCCCAACGCCGCACGTGTGAGTGCTGCTTATACCGTATTACAAGTACTTTCGGCTCAGCATGCGTAGTGACTCACCATCTTCGACGATGTCAAAGAGCGGCCACACCGCGACTCACAGCAGCAGCGCAGACCGGATGCCTGCGACGCCGCGCAGTCGCTCCACAGCTTGTGCTGTTACCGACACAACACGATCGATGTCATCGTCAGAGATCTCGGGGCCCAACGAGTAGCGGATGGTCGATCGGGCATCCTGCTGGCTGAGGCCCATCGCCGTAAGCACCTGCGATCCCGCCTCGGCGTCGCCGACCGACGCTGTCGAGACGTAAATGTGCCGCATGTCAAGCTCTTCGGCGAGAGCCTCGCCGCACACCCAATCGAATCGCACGCTGACTATCTCTTCGAGCATCGGCCCGGAGGCGTTGAGGTGAACGCCGCCCAGGCGGAGCAGACCCGCAACTAGCTGTTCACGGCGCGCGCGGACAGCGGCACGGGCCGTCGGCGATGTGCGCGCCAGACACACTTCGGCGGCCGCGGCCATTCCCATTGCTCCCGAGAGATTCTCGGTACCCGCTCGCCGTCGATCTTCCTCTGGGCCGCCTCGTATCAATGGCAATATTCGATGCCCAGGACCGACCGCAAGCGCACCGATACCACGGGCCCGCCTAACTTGTGCGCGGCCACGGAGATCAGTGGGGCACCTGCAGCGAGAGCCACCAGGTCGAGCTTTCCCGCAGTTTGTACTGCATCACAGTGGAAGGCAACCCGATTGAACGCCGCCAAGGCCGCGATCTCGGCAACCGGCTGAATCGCCCCCGTGTGATTGTTCGCATGCATGACCGAGACGAGGACCGTATCGGGACGCAGTGCCGCCGCGATGGCCGATGCCTCGACGTGCCCGGACCGGGTAGGGTTGACGACTGTTATATCAATACCGAATTCTGCTAGAGCGTAAGCATTTTCGAGGACAGATGGATGCTCAATAGCGGTCGTTACGAGATGGCCCGAGAATCGATGCGCCGCGAAAGTCCCCACAGGGCCATCGCGTTGGCTTCGGTGCCACCGGAAGTCAGTACCACCTCGCTAACAGCTACCCCGAGTAGCTGGGCAATAGATTGCCGAGCGTGTTCTAACGCCGCCGCGGCAGCGCGACCAACGCCGTGACGGCTCGCTGGATGCCCGGCCAGGGATGCACCGACGCCCGCGGCGTGAGCCGCGGCCGGGTGTAGGGGTGCCGTCGCCGCGTAGTCGAGATACACCCCATCAGCAGGATCGGTGGCTGGAATCGACCCACGGACGACACCAGCGAGCGGAGATGAAATTATCATCTTGACGCCAAGCACCGGTATCCAACGGTTGATCGAAGCATCGCTACGCCCATCCGTTCGCTATCGCTGCAGTGCCAGCATTGCCGTGCCCGCGTTCAGCCGCCCGATAAGGTCGTCGCACGGTCAGTGTTTGTCCGGTACGACCGCACGGGCAATCGCTTTCGTCTACCTCACCGATGTCGTCCGAAAGCAGGAAGCCGGGATAAGCGGTATTCAAGGCGTCGAGGATGGCGATCATCCCGGTACGCGCGGGGTCGAGTTCGACTGCGGGATTGGAACTGTCGCGAATCGAGGCGTAGCACCAAGGGGGAACATGCTTGCGCTGGTAATCACATTCGATGGCAACCATCGTTGATTCGGTCATGCTATACACGTCACGGATTCCACAGCGCCCGACTCCGAGGATTCGCTGGGCCTCGGCGTCGAACTCGTCGCGGGTGCCGAGATACCGAGTGTATTGGTGCCGTCCGCCAAACATGATAATTAGTGACCGTGAGCCCGAGATTCATTCGAATCGACTCCAGTTCTAATACCTTTATGAGCCGAGTGATGGCGAGCGGCGTCCCGATGATATGCCGGGCTTTCGCCCCTTCCCAGCTGCGCAACTGCGTCAGCGCCTCGCCAATGTCAAAGGGGCGGTTGTGCGTAGCATAGCTGTAGTCGTCTAGCGTGCAGGTGAGCAGATCGAACACTTTAGGCATGCGAAAACCGGCGTCGTCTGATTTCGATGAGTACAGAAAAAGCCCGGTGCCGTTGGATAATTCGAAGAAGTCACGAAAACAGCCCAGTGTGCCCACCGAGGCGCGGGTAACGGTCATCGCGTCACGACGCGAGACTGAAGGAACACCACTGGATCCTGCCGAACGAACTTCAATTTCGATATCTGCCGCCTTGGCGGTCAAGATTTGCTGTCCGGCACCCTGTTTGAAAACCACTGCAGGCAGAAGAGGGATCCGGTGCAAGTCGTTGTAGCCGATGATGTCATGCGGGCATACCCGAACGGCGTCGCATTGGGCCCGGTACAAGTCGTTTCTTTCGTAGTGAAATACGAATGCCGCTTGAACCGCATTGGTGAGTGATTGTCTCCATTCTGTGCGAGTTGTCCGCAGCGCCTCGCCCGGCATGCCCAGCATCGTGTTCAGATCCACCGACATCTCCTGGGACGGGACCAATCGCGTTCCCGGGTACCACATCAGGACTCATCTCTGCGGCCCAACGGGTCAACTCGTGGTGGCGAATCGGAATCGGCCGCCAACGCGCGTGCCGGCTTCAGTGTCGAAGTTGTCGACTGGTTACTGGAGTCGTTGCTCCTCATCTGCAAATCCCGCGCCCACATCCCGGCGTACACCCCTTCGATGCAGGAGATCGCCGCAGCGTTTTGACCGAAGAAGTTCGTTTCCACCAGTGATGCCAACATCTGTCGGTTCGCGGCCATGGCAGCTGGAAGTAGAGCTCCGGTCTGCGTAGCTTCAAACACCGATGCTGTGAGGCGTGCATCTTGCGCGGACCGCAAAGCCTGGGATGCGGCCAGTTTCAACAAGTCCAGACACGACTCCGCTGCCGCACGCAGCGCCGTGGAAATGGACGTCGACTCTGGATCAGACCACGATCCACTCCCCAGCGCGAGCGAGATTACCGCTTCAAACGACGAAGCCGAGGTCCCGAGCTCAGCGGCGAGATCTTCCCAGGCCGCCGCGGCCATAAACAGCGGTTCTGTCGCCGGAACAGCAAACATGCCGGCGGATTTCATGTCCGGCGACGGTGAAACGCAATCAGCCATCGTTTCTCCTAATCAGTCAAGCTATTTCTAGCGACGCTCGACAACGCTGTCTTCGGCTTCATCTTCGACCGGCGGCATACCAACACGGGCCAGCCGCACATCATTGCAAGTCGAACCTGCCCATAGCTGCTGCAAGAAATGGCGATGGGGCCACAAGGGCCACGGAATAGTTCTTCAGGTCAACCGATTAGACGACAAGCGCAGCACGCTACGCCGCTGGGCAACATCGATGTTGCAGATCTTGCCGAGTAGCTATGCCGCGGCCGGCAGACGTCGGGTCGGCTGCACCTTCTGTTGGCAAAACCAGGCCGTTGATCGGAATCTAGCTCCAGGCTTGCCCCCCCTCTTCCGATCATATACGTTTGGTTTGATTATATACATAAATCTGATTGGTCGGTGGACGCGTGAAGGTTGTTCGGTTGTCCTGCCCGTCGAGCGCGCCGCCGGCAATCGCGATCGATACGGTGCGCGGGACGCATCGATGACCCGGGTAACCATGGATTTACCTATTTTCCGCGCCTGCCAGCTGCTTGGGATGTGCCGACGTCTGGCCATGATGCGTCCGGCTGAGCTGGTGCGCGCCGCGGCGCCGCGCACTGGGGCGATGCGCCGGACTGGCGCCGGAATCGCCGCAGCCTCCCGCCCAGTCGCTGCACGCAATCAGAAGGCATCATGACAATCGCAGAGTCGCAACGCCTTTCCACAACGGTCATCGGCCTCGGGCCGCTCGGCATCCCGATTGCCCTTCACATCCTCGGCTCCCAACATCAGCTTGTCGGTGGTGTGGACATCGACCCCTGCAGAACGGCGATGGCCGATGCTGTCGGTATTCCGATCGCGGGCACTGTCGCCGAGGCAGCCAATGCGGCCCGCCTTGCTATTACGGTGTTGCCGAGCGTCGAGTCGCTCAACGCGGTGTGCGCGCAGCTGACGCATTGCCGCGACGGGCAGACGCGTTACCTGGTTGATCTGAGCACACTTCCTGCTGACGCCAAGGCCCAAGCCGCAGCCACTTTGCGCACAGTCGGCATCACGTTGCTCGACTGCCCGGTCATCGGCACCAGCGCTCAAGCCTATGGACGTGACGTTGTTGTGTGTGCCTCTGGGCCCAAACCCGCAGTTGAAGCGGTCAAGTGTGTGCTCGACACGTTCAGCAAACGAGTCGAGTATGTGGGCGAACTGGGGGCGGGCGCCAATATGAAGGTAGTTGCCAATCATCTTGTCACCGTGCATAACGCCGCGACAGCCGAGGCGATCAACCTGGCTCAACGACTCGGTATCGATCCAGAAATGGCAGTCGACATATTGTCCGGGACGGGTGCGGGCTCGCGCCAGCTGGAACTGCGCGGGCCGATGATGGCATCGGGTACGTACAAGCCCATGACCGCGACTGTCGCCACGTTCGTCAAAGATGCCGACCTCATCAGCGAACTCGCCTGTTCAGCTAATTCTCCTGCACCCCTTCTAAATACGGCTGCTGATCTCTATCGGACCGCAAAGGCCACGGGATTTGGCGGTCTTGACAGCAGTGCAATACACGCCGTTTACGCCGGGCTGTCCAGGCGAGACGCGCGCCCAATGTACATCAGCGATCCCCAGCCAAGACGGGAGGGGATTGCGCATGCTCAACAATGATGTCTTCGTTTTCGACAACGTCGTGCACATGTACGACCTGTCCGACGGCAACCTGATTCACGCCAGCTCGGCCATAGACCGCCAGGGACACCTCACAATTGGCTCGCGCATGCGTCGCGAGAACGACAGCTCGCGTAGCAAGACACCGAGCAACCCCGGAGTCGGACACGGATACGATCGCCGATGGTCGGTGGACGACATGGCTCAGGTGGTGTTCGCCGACGGAGTCACCGACATGGCGATGGCTCAGGCCGTAGTTCTCTACGACGTGTACAAAGACGGATTCGCCCCAGTGCGGGCCCAATACGAGTTCGCGAAAGCGTACCCCGAAAAAGTTCTGTTTTGCGGTGGTGTGGATCCGTTGTATTTGGTCGGGAATCGCAGCGTGGGTGACGCCATGACCCACCAAGTTGTCGAGCTGGGCGCTCGATCGTTCAAGTTCTACAACGGTCACCTCGACAACTCATGGCGTTGCGACGACCGCGAAGTAGCCTACCCCATGTACGAGAAGGCACAAGCGCTGGGCATCAAGGTACTGCAATTCCATAAGGGCTTTCCGATCACGCGAGCACCGCTGGAATCACTGCGCCCCCTCGACATCGAGCGCGCTGCCCTGGACTTCCCCGATTTGGTCTTTGCAATACATCACCTCGCATTGCCGTACTTCGAGGAGTGCGTGTACATGGCTGCGCGCCATGCCAATATCGTGCTCGTCTTGTCCGGGACGATGCATCTGCCATTCGTCGCACCGTGGGATTTCAAGACCTATATCGGTCGGCTGCTGCGCGATGTGGGCTCCGATCGTGTGCTGTGGGGATCAGAGGCCCCGCTAACCGGGCCACCACGACCGGCCATCGAGTGGTTTTGGAACATGGACATCGACGAAGAGTTGCAAGACAGGCATGGTTATCCGGCCATCAGCGACAACGACAAACGAAACATTCTCGGACTCAATCAGGCGCGGCTCTTCGGCGTGGATCCCCAAGTCATCATCGACTCCACGCGCCATGGCGTGACGGGCGGCGATGCGACATGACAACGCAGACTCCCGACCATCGCACCGCCGGCCCGCTGACGCGGTCGAATGTTGCCGCGGTGGTCGATTCCCAGATTCGGCCACTGCTGCACATCCACGGTGGGGACCTCGAAGTGCTGTCGGTGTCCGATCAGGGAGTTGTTCGCCTCTGCTTCCACGCAGCTTGCCGCGCGTGCCCACTCAAAATGGTCACCTACGCGATCTCTATTCGCCAACGCCTGATGGAGATCCCGGGGGTCACCGACGTAGTGATGGACGACGTCCGGTTGTCGAGGACAGCGATCGCACGCGTTGAGGCCGCCTATCGCGATCACCCGCTCGATCTCAGGTCCTATGCCAATGATCGGTCACCAACTGAGCCTGATAGTGAACCCAAAGGAGAAAGCATGATGTCATTTGTGTCAGCACCTGGAAGCATGGCGATCGCAGCTATCGCGCTTGCCCTACAACGGATTAAAGCCACGGTTGCCTCAGGATCGGCGGCGGCTTCCGCCGTGCCGCGGCTGACTAAATCCGCCTTGGCAGACTCACTCGGCGTAGTCGCATATCAACTCGGCACGTTTGTCCGCGCCGACGACTACTCGGCCGTTGCGCTCGGCACAACGGCAACCTCGGCGGGACAATTCCGTCGCGGCTGACGCGTACCAAAGAAGTTGTTACGCTTAATATCTCGTCGCCCGCGACCGAGGGTCTTATAGTCGAATCAGCGGATGATCGCCGTGTTGTCATTGATACGAAATACCCCACCCTGTGGGGTATTTCGGGGTCACGCGCGTTCGCGGCGTCCTGAGTGAATCTGCCGGTGGTCGCGTCAAAATGCAGATGGTGATACACGGTTTGTCCGCCGCTGTATGGGGACGGAAATGCGATGAACTTGATCTCGAACCGCGGGTCGGCTAACGAGCCTTCGGTCACCACGAACACGCCATGGAAGTCCACGCCGGCCGATCGAATCCAGTACGTACCGTTGTCGTACAGGTAAAGGTCCGGGGTTGAAAGGAAGTCCTTGCAGTGGGACACCTCATAGGTCAGCGACAGCTTCTTGAGGGGTTTGCCGAACTCTACTCGCATGGGAAAGCCTCCACTGATCGCATCTGACTAGGGTCCAGCCCGGCCAACGTCTGCGAGGGCACCGTTGAGCGGCCAATCACGTTCTATTCCGCAGGTGGAACGAATCGTTGGCTGCATCCCTCACTCCCGCGGTTACCGAGTCCTTTTGCCTCGGTGGGATAACCGCGATATGCCGAACGCGATTGCCCAGCGCGCGAAGTTTCGTGAGTGCCTTACCCACCAGAGTCGGCTCTTGTTCGCGAGGCGCCTCCACGATAGGAATCGGCATCGTCGACACGAGCTGCCATGCGGGCACAGGCACAGGCACAGGCACAGGCGGTGCCGGTACCGGCTCGGCCGGCGCAGCGGCCTACTTACCCATCTTCATCGGCCACCAGAACCAACGACCCAACCATGCCGCGATCGACGGAGTCATCAGAGCCCGAACCACGAAGGTATCGAACAGCAGGCCGAGGAAGATCACAGTACCCACCTGCCCGATGGCCTTCAAGTCGCTCGCGATCATCGAACCCATCGTGAGGGCAAACACCAGGCCCGCGGCGGTGACTACCTTGCCGGAGGCACCGACCCCACGGATGATCGCGGTGTTCAGCCCGCCCTGAAGTTCTTCCTTTATCCGCGACACCAGCAGCAGGTTGTAATCAGATCCCACCGCCAACAATGCGATGACCGTGAACGGCATCACCATCCAGTGCAACGGAAGGCCAATGATGTGCTGCCAGAGCAGAACTGACAGGTCGAATGACGAGCCCAGCGAAATTGCGATGGTGCCGAAGATCACGCTTGCAGCGACAACCGAGCGTGTGATGACCAGCATGATGATCAAGATGAGGCTCAATGACGCAATCACAGCGATCATGAGATCGTATTTCACCGCTTCGCCGATGTCGTGATAGGACGCTGCGGTGCCTCCGAGATACACAGAGGCGCCGGCCAGCGGCGTACCCTTGATCGCGTTCTGTGCTGTTTCGAGTTCAGCGGTCGTCGTCGCTAGGGCCGCGTTGCTGGCCGGATCCCCCTTGTGAGTGATGATTATTTGTGCCGTTTTGCCATCAGGCGACAGGAACTGTTTCATCCCCTTCTTGAAGTCTTCATTGTTGAACGCCTCGGGAGGCAGATAGAAGAGGTCGGCATTCTTGGCTTCGTCGAACACCATTCCCATCACGCTGGCGGTGTCGGCCATACGACCCATCTGGTCGACCATGCTGCTGTAGCTGCTGTACATGGTCGACATCGTGTCCCTGATCGTCTTGGCCACCGAGATCAACGGCGGCATCTGGTCGTTGATCTTGGATAGGTACGCGTCGATCTGAGCGAAGTGGTCGTTCATCACCGTCATGTTGTCGTTCAGCTGGTCGACTTTGTCGACCGAATCAAACAACGACCGTATGCCCCAACACAACGGAATATCGAAGCAGTGCTTCTCCCAGTAGAAGTAGCTACGTATCGGGCGGAACGTATCGTCGAAGTCGGCGAATTCGTCACGCATGTCCGTGGTATTCGATTGCATAACCCGGGTATCTCGCAGCGCGACATGGTTGGTCTGGGTGAGTTTGGCCATGCTCTTCCGTATTCGCCCCATGATCGCGATCATCTCGCTGGTGTCGCCGATCATCTTGTGCAGATCCTTCATACGATCTTTCAAGTACTGCAGGTTCTCGTTGATCGGAATCGATTGCATACTGACCTGGAAGGGCACTGAGCTGTGTTCGATTGGTGAGCCCAGCGGCCGAGTAATCGTCTGTACTTTGTCAATTCCTTTGAGCTTAAATATGTTTCGAGCAATCTTATCGAGAACCAGCATGTTGGCCGGCGTCCGCAGATCGTGGTCTGCGTGGATCAAAAATATGTCAGGATTCATCCTCGCCCGGGAGAAGTGCTTTTCGGAGGCTTCGAGACCCTGAATTGCCGCGAGCCGGTCAGGAACGTAATAGCGCTCGTTGTAGCTTACGGAGTAGGACGGAAGGACCGCTAAGCCGACCAACGCGACCACGCATGTCGCCGCGATAATCGGCACAGGCCAGCGCACGGTAGCTGTGCCGATTCGGCGCCAGCTTCTTGTCGAGAGCGGCCGTTTGGCCTCCATCAGGCCGAATCGCGTGGCTACCAACAACATTGCGGGGGTTATCGTGAGCGCGCCCGCTACTACGACGAGCATTCCGATAAAGCAAGGGACGCCGAGTGTTTGAAGATAAGGAATCTGGTGAAGCTCAAACACAGGGTCGCACCCGCGACCGTCAAACCGGATCCCAGGACGACGTGCGAGACGCTGCGATAGGTGGTGTAGTAGGCGGCCATACGATCTTGCCCGCCTGCCCGCGCTTCTTGATAACGGCCAAGGAAGAAGATCACGTAGTCGGTGCCCGCGGCGATCGCCAGCGAGGTGATCAGACTCACGGCAAATACCGAGAGGCCGAACAGGTGGTAATGGCCCAATAGAGCGACCACACCACGGGATGCACCGAGTTCGATGACGACGACCAACAGGATGAGCAACACGGTGCTGATGGAGCGGTAAATCAGTAGCAGGACCAAGGTGATGACCGCCATGGTGATCACGGTCATCTTGGTCAGGCTTTGATCACCGGCGTTGTTCATGTCGGCCGTCAGGGCCGCCTGTCCGGTTACATAGACTTTCGGGCCGGCGGGCGGCGGGTCGTGGTCGACGATGTCGCGGACCGCCTGCACGGAGTTCTTCCCTATGGTGGTGCCTTGATCGCCTACCAGATTCAGTTGCAGGTAGGCCGATTTCATGTCGGAACTTTGCGCGCCGCCTGCGGTGATGCGATCGCCCCAGAAGTCTTGGACATGTTCGACATGGGCGGCATCGCGCTGCAGCCGGCTCACCAAACCTCGGTAGTACTCGTGCGCGTCATTCGCTAGCGGCGTATCGCTCTCGAGCAACACCATCGCGATGCTGTCGGAGTTGAACTGGTGGAACAGGGAGCCCTGGCGTTTGAGCGCCTTATAGGACTGTGATGCCGTGGATGCCAACGACACCGAGTTGTCCTTACCGACCGCTTCTAGTTGCGGGACGAAGACGTTGAGTGCCGCAGTCAGCGCGAACCAGGCCAAGATGATCAGTATCGGGTAACGGCGGACGAAGTGTGCGCAACGCGTGGGCCTCGAAGACGGACTATGCATTGTTAAGCTGCTTTCACCAGACAGAAGGTTTGGGCATCGCGATTGTGAGCGGTTTGTTCGTCACGGACAACGCCATCGACAATGATTCGGCAGCCGATGCTGTCGCGATCTCCTTGTGCGACAACGTTGGCGAATACCGACGGCAGTGTTGTGGTGATGGTGAATCTCCACGGCAGTTCGTTGAACTCCCCGCGCTGCGGTTGGGCGTGCTCGTCGAGGTAATTGACCTCACCGTGTGTCGCCGGCGGCCCGAAGACCTCATACACCACATCTTTGGGGACGGTATTTCGCGAATCATCCTTGGTGTCGATGACAGTGTTGATGTTGTGTGAGCCAAAGATTCCATGGAGCCGGAAGACGGCGAATCCAGATAGCGCGATCACCGCCACGGCAGCCAATGGCAGCCAGGCGGATTTCATTGCGGCAAGAATCTTCTTAGCCTCCTTTCGTATCGCCGGATCGGGTCTCAACGCGAAAGTGTTTGATGCCCTTGAGGTATAGCGCGCATATCAACCGCCGGCGGTACCGGTATGAGCGTGCGTGCGGGTGGCGACGGCGACATCCTCGAGTGCATCGGTTAGGTACAGGTCTCGTGTCCGCGATCGTTGCACCTTGCCCGAGGAGGTCTTAGGTAGCTGACCGGGCTCTAGCAACACCAGCTCATCGATTGCCAGTCGGGTCTGGCTATAGACGGCGCGCCGCACCTGTTGGTGATGATTGTCGCCGAGGGCAACACCTTCGGCGACCACCACGACCTTTTCAGTGACGTCACTGGGGACCGAGAAGGCGACGACGTTTCCTTTGCGGATCCCAGGCACGTCGGCCGCGGCCCATTCAACGTGGTGCGGGTCGTAGTTGCGGCCGTTGACGATGAGGATGTCTTTTTTGCGGCCCGTGACGTATAGGTCGCCGTCGACGACGAAGCCGCGGTCACCGGTGACCAGCCAGCGATCGTCCCGAAACGTTGCGCGGGTGGCTGCTTCGTCGTGGTAGTAGCCGGCCGCCAACGAGGGTCCGCGAAATTCCACGTCACCGACGCGACCTGGGGGCAGGTCGATTCCTTGATCGTCGGTGATCCGTATCGAGTGTCCCTCGAACACCTTGCCGCAGTTGACAAACGATAGTGTCTTTTCGTCGCCGACCGGTGACTTGATCTCGCCGTCGGCGTGGTAAGCGTCCGCTCCGACCTTCAGCGCTGTGAATCGACGATCAAGGCGGTCGAACGTGACTGCCAGCGTCGCCTCGGCCATTCCGTACGCCGGCATGATTGATTCGAGTGGTAAACCATATGGGGCGAATGTATCGATGAACAGATCCAATGTCTCGGCGTTGATCGGCTCAGCGCCGCAGCCGAACGCACGCATGCTAGACAAGTCCCAAGCTCGCCCCCGCGGCTTTGCCCTTTTTGCCACCAAGGCGTACGCGAAATTCGGCGCGAACGAAAGCGTGGCCCGTTTGCGGGAAATGACGTCGAGCCAAACACCGGGATCCCGCAGGAAGGAAAGTGTCGGCAGGAACGTGACCTCAACCGAAAAGAGCAGCGGGGCAAGCACTTTACCGATCAGACCCGTGTCGTGATACAGCGGCAGCCAGCTGACAGCATGGTCGCGATCAGTGCAGCCCAGCGCTGAAACAAAGGCTCCGGCGTTGGTCCACAACGATTTATCCTTGACGACCACGGCTTTGGGCCTGCCGGTACTGCCGCTGGTGAACTGCAGGAACACCGGTTGGTCGGATCCACGCACCACCGGTTCCAGTAGGTCTTCGCCGACATCCAACGCGTCAGCGTGAGCCACCGGCTTGTGCTGTTTCTGGAATCTCTCACCGAGACCCAGGGCATCGTCGAGCCACTGCGGGATGATGAGACCATCGACGCTCGCCGCATCCATCAGGCCGCAGATGTAGTCCAGGTAGGCCTGTTGACTGCCCAAGCCCACTGGCGGGTACAGCGGGACCGGGACCGCGCCAGCCCACACGGCGGCGAGAAAGCTGGTCACGAATTCTTGAGCATCCGGCACGATCAGAGCCACGAGATTGCCCTGGCGAACTCCTCGGGCGCGCAGCGCGGCAGCCGCGCGTGCGACCGACTCTTTCAGCTGGGTGAAGGAGACAAATGTGTCGGTGTCACATCGATCGCCGCTGACGAACGTGAATCCGCGCCAGTTGCGTTCGGCATTGCGTTGTAGAGCTTGGACAAGCGACACCGGAGCAGAAGAACCAGACATGTCTTTTCCTTTCAGAGGATCGCGCAATCGGCCAGATTCCGGTATTCACGGGCGAGTATGTCCACCGTCCTGTCCATCTGCTCGTGCTCGTGCTTCGCGGTTACGAAAAAGCGAAGGCGCGCTTGGTCGTTCGGGACCGCCGGGTACATGATTGGGTCCACATTTATTCCCGCGTCGCGCAGCCGGGACGCCAGCGACAAGCACAGCATCGAATCTCCCACGACGAATGGAATGATCGGTGTGTCCTTGCTCTTTTCGAACTCCAATCCATGGGTGGAAAACAGTGACCGCATGTAATCGCCGTTAGCGTGCAGAGCACGGATCCGCTCTGGCTCGGCCCCTAGAATTTCGATCGCCGAGAGTGCGGCAGCGGCTGAGGCCGGCGGCAGACCGCAGCTGTAGATGAAGCCCGGCAAGCTGTACTTGAAATATTCGATGAGTTCACTTGAGCCGGCCAGGTAGCCGCCGCAACTAGACAAGGATTTCGAGAGAGTCCCCATCCAGATGTCGACCTGCGACCGGTCCACATTGAAGTGCTCGCCGACTCCACCGCCTTTCGATCCGAGCACGCCGACCGAATGCGCTTCATCAACCATCAACATTGCGTCATGTTCCTTGGCGACCTCGATAAATGCCGGTAGATCGGCGATGTCGCCGTCCATGCTGTAGATGCCTTCGATAACCACCAGGGCTCGGCGGTATCGGCCGCGCACGTTGGTCAGCAATTCGCGTAGGTGCGCGGGGTCGTTGTGCCGAAACGGCCGCCGGCTCGCGCCGGAGAGCTGGCAGCCTTGCATGATGCTGTCGTGGGCCAGCGCATCGGGCAGCACGATGTCCTGCTCGCCGAGTAGGTGACCAATGGCCGTCACGTTGGTCGAATGGCCGCCCACCAAGGTCACGGCATCCTCGACATGGAGCAAAGCGGCAATCGCACCTTCCAGCTCCCGGTGCACCGGCTTTTCGCCCGACAGCAGTCGGCTCGCGGAAACCGAGGTGCCGTAACGGGCGATGGACTCCTGGGCACGGCGGGTAACCCTCAGGTCGCCCGACAAGCCCAGGTAGTTATAGCTGGAATAGTTGATCAGCACTCGCCTGCCAATCTGCGTGGTGTCATTGACGACGCGTTCGTGCACGGTGTAGTAGGGGTTGCGAAGTCCGGCGTCGTCAGCTGCCTGGAGGCGTTCGCTAAGCGCATGCCATTCCGGGAAGTCTTTGATACCACGTTCAGCAGCAACGGGTTTGCGGTCCAGCTCGGTAGCGTTGCACTCAATCGGCCGCTGATCGGAATCATCCATTGCGCGGTGGCGCCCAGTCACCGAGCTGAGCACCGGTTGCACGGTTAGCTCCGCGGGATTGACATTCTGCACTTCAAGGTCCGGATAGCGGCTACGCAAGCGGTTGAACAAGTGGGCCATCATCAGTGAGTCGAACCCAAGATCACCCACCAGGAGTTGGTCGGGTTTCAGGTGATTGACGCTATAGGCGCCGACCTCGGCAATGTGGGCCAGGACTGCGTCTGTTTGCCGTGATGCCACGCCTTTGTCACTCTCGGCGGCAACCGCCGCCGAGGAGGCGACGGGCTGCGCTGCGGCACCATCGATTTGCGGTGATGATGCGGCGACAAGCTCGGCAGCTTCGTCCTCGTTGCGGCCGAGCATCATCGAGACGAGGGCGGTCTGTTCTCGCCACAAAGCGACAAGTTCGTCCATGACGGGGTCCTTCCTGTCGTCGTGGTGGTCGACGGTGTCGTCCGATTCGCGTGTTTCGATGACCGGCTCGCCGAGTCGCGCGTCACACGGCGCGTCGACTCCGCTGGGCACGGGCAGAACCGGTATCGACCGGGTTTGTGTGTTAGCTCTATATCTGAACTTCCACAACGGTTTAACGGGATACTGTCGGGCGGATAGCAATGCGCCGCGACGCTTGTGGTGGCACGGTAGCGCGACGGGTACGCCAAGTGCGTGGGGGTGCGCTCGAATATGGTTTGCGGAGCGCCCGGCGTCAGACCCGAAGTCACCGGACGCGATCAGATTCTGACGCCGTGCTCCCGCGTCCCGGGCGAGATTCAATAGCGTTGACCCGGTGCCAATCTCGATGAATACCGTGTTATCGATGTCGAGCGTGGCAAGGGCGGCGGCAAACCTGACCGGAAGTAGCGCATGCTGCCGCCATGCGGCGCGCAGATCCTCGGCACCTTCATACTGCCGCGCAAAGAGGCAGGAGATGAACGGCAGCTTCGGATCAGCTAGCGCCAGGTATCGACGTGCGCGGCGATTTGAAGGTTCGCACCTTCGATCAACGGGCTGTGGAAGGCGTGTGAAACGTCCAATTCTTTGTACGCCAAGTCGGCATTGGCCAGCCTCTCGGCGGCCCGGGCAATCCCTTGGATAGTGCCAGCCACCACCGTTTGCCGGGGCGAGTTCACATTGGCGATCCACGCCGACGATTCGTTACCCAGCAAGGTACGCACCGTATGCTCATCGGCTCTGCACGCCAACATGCTCCCGCCAGGTATCTCGGTGTCGGCGATTGCTTCGCCGCGCCTGGCGGCGAAGCGGACCGCGTCCTCGGGCGCCAAGACACCGGCGACCGCCGCGGCGGAAAACTCTCCGACACTGTGGCCCAACACCACGTCCGGACTGACTCCTGCCGACCGTAGCTGGCACGCCACCGCAAGCTGACTCACCAGCAACGCCGGTTGGCAGACCTCGGTCGCTGCCAATGCGACCGACGACTGATCGCACGGCTGGGCCGGATACATCGCCTCCAGCAAGCCGGGGCTATCTGCGGCAGCTTCCAGGTATTCGATGGATCGAATTAGGCCGGCATCGTAAGACAGCAAAGTCGCTGCGTCGCTGACCTTTTGTGAACCCTGGCCCGGAAACAGAAAGCACAGCTTGCGGGCATTGCCATCGGCCGGCTTGTCGTCCCGGTACCAGATGCCGTCGCCGATCTCGACGTCGGCAAGTTGGCCCCCGTCCATGGCAACTAGCGCGGCGTCAAGCTGGCGGCGTAGTTCCGCGGTGGAAGAGGACACGATCAACAACTCGGCGCCACGGTCGGCTCGTCGCGCCAATGTGGTGGCGACCCCGCCTAGGTCCAATCCGGGATCCGAATCCAGGTCGTCGAGTAGGGACCTACACCGGAACGCGATCACGTCGCGGTGTTGTCCACGCAGCGTGATGATCCAGCTCGACGGTGCGTTCTCCTCCGCCGGCTCGGCTTCGGCAGCCTGAAGAATCACGTGAACGTCCGTGCCGCCAAAGCCGAACGCGCTGACGCCCGCCACGTGCGGCCGGGTCACCTGTGGTAATGGCCTAGGCTCGCGCGCGATCGAGATACCCCGCTCGGACAGTCGCAGATCGGGCCGTTCTTCCGTCAGATGGGGATGTGGCGGAACAAGGCCGTTGCGCAATACCAGGACCGCTTTGATGAATCCTGCGATTCCGGCGGCCGACATCGCGTGTCCGACATTGGCTTTCGCACTGCCAAGAAACCGCGGCAGCGTGTCCCTCGGGGGCAGACACGCACCCAAAGACTCGACTTCCACCGCGTCGCCAACCACCGTGGCGGTCCCGTGCGCTTCGATGTAGTCGACATCAGCTGGCGATAGCCCGGAATCGGCAAGAGCGGATTCGATGGCCGCGCGTTGGCCGTCAACCTGTGGCGCCATCGCTCCGGCTCCCCCGCCGTCGCTGGTACACCCAATGCCCCGTAGCCAGGCCAAAACCTCGCTGTCGTCAGGAATCGCATCTTCGCGCGTCATGACCACCACGCCGACACCTTCGCCGAGCACAAAGCCGTCGGCATTGGCGTCGAAAGGCGCACACAGGCCTGACCTGGACACCGCGCCGATCTTGGAGAATAGAACCAACCCATCGGGCACCAGGTTGAGGTGCACGCCAGCAACAATCGCGATTTCGCACTGTCCAGCACGAAGTGCCAGCACTGCGTTGTAGAGGGCTACCAATGATGAAGCGCACGCGGCGTCGACTGCCATTGACGGACCGCGCAGGTTGAAGCTGCGACTGATGGCCGCCGGGGCCATATTCAACAGTGAGCCGGGCATCGTGAACGTCCGCACCGGCGGCACGGCAGAGGCGAGCTCTCCTAGATCACCGTCGCTGCGCGCCCCGAACGCACCTGCCGCGAACTGGGTTGCCCGTAACGGAGCTGCCATCACCTCACGGAAGTCGCTGGTAGAGATTCCCACGTAGACGCCGACCACGCTGTCGGCGAGCCTCTGCGCATCTAAACCCGCGTCGTCCAGCGCTTCTCGGGCCGCTGTCAACAAGATTCGATGCTGTGGGTCCATTACCTCGGCCTGGCGAGGCGAAATCCCGAAACCGAGCGCGTCAAACCCATCGATGTCGCCGACCGTGGCCATTACATCGCTGTAGGCGCAGTTCGGTGTGCGACCCTCCGGGTCGAAGAACGGCCGATGGTCCCAGCGCTCCTTCGGTACCTTTCCGAAGGCGGTTTCTGTGGACAGCAACATGTCCCAAAACGATTTGACGTCAGCGGCTCCGGGGAATTTTGCGGCCATTCCCACCACAGCCAACCGCTGGCGATCCTGAGAATCTCGAGTCATCTATCCCCTATTCGTGTTCTAGAAGTCAGACTGCGGGCACACTCACGGTCACGAGGTCTCCGACATGGTCGAAGACACCAAAGCGGCTAGATCGGCGATTGTTTCGACCGTCATCAACGCGTGTTGCGACAACGAAACGTCGGCCGACTCCTCGATGTACGCCAGAAGTTCCAACGTCTGCACGGAGCTAAGGCCGAGGTCGTCGATCTCCAGATCTGTTGTCAATTGCGGTATTTCATTCTCACTCACTGCCTCAAGACTCAGCTTGATGAGGTGTAGGACATCTTCGATCGGCGGCACATGCATAGTCATTCGAACCGTCTCTCCAATCGAACTGTCATCCACAACTGGAGGTACTGCTAGCCGACCAGGCACATTGGCCGACAGTCCCCCAACTGACATCCACGTACGGTCATCGACAATATACGATCATTCCGATTTTATATGACTTGTGACGTAGTCGCCGGGCCGAACCGCGTTGAACCGCGGTGTGCCGCCGTCCTGCGTGAGTAGATCCGTGGACGACACTCACCAGCTGGCAGCTAACATCTCTGACAGGTGGTGGTTAGGTGAACTGGTTCAAATACGTGCCATACCAGCGATTGCACGCTGCGCAGGCCTGTCCGCAACGGGTCGAGGCTTCCTGAGTAACCGGAAATAACATATGCTGGAGACAGCCCAAATGTACATACCAATGTCGACGCAGCTGCGTCTGCTTCAGGTATGTTTCGGCGCCTGTATTCCATTCGACGGCAAATGAATACAGCTGATCATTAGGAGGTCGGGCTCATGAGTACGGCGGATGGATTCCATCCTGACTTCGAGGCGCGGCAGGTCGGTCCGACGCGGAATCAAGTTCATCACATCAAAGCCTCAGAGCTTGATTCAGAAACCGCACAGACCGCGGTCTGCGGCGGTTCGCCGCCATCAGCGGTCATTCGGTCGGCTCGGAGACTCTCTGGATGGGCGAGGCGCATGTGGCGCCGGAGACATCATCGGGCAATCATCATCACGGCGAATCTGAAACCGCGATTTACGTCCGGAGCGGCCACCCCGAGTTCGTGTTTCACGATGGTGTGCAAGAGATCCGTGTAGCCACCGAGCCCGGCCACTACATCTTCGTCCCGCCGTACCTTCCGCACCGGGAAGAGAATCCGGACCCGATCACACCTGCCGAGGTCGTGATCGCGCGGACCACTCAAGAGGCGATCGTGGTCAATCTGCCGGCGCTCTACGCTCCCTGAGCTGACCGATGGGATCCGCGATCGCCTTGCAGCGAGTCACCGCGCGACCCATGACTGCCTGCAGTGCTGCGCCCGATTCGCGCCAGCACTAGCCAGGAATGAGGTCTAAACCATTGGCGACGCTTATTGCGGCCCGAGTCCATTCCCCCCGCGCCACCGCTGGATCTAGCAGGTCTCGGCGAATCAGGTCGATTTGCGTGGCTTTCCCGTTCCCCGTGAATGATGGAGCTGTGAAGTAATAGGTCTTGTCGTCGGTAGCGATGGCCAGAACAGCATCCGATGAGTTCACCCCGTTTGCGTGCCTGGTGTTTTCGACCCACTTGGCCGGTTTAGAGCCCGCGAAGCTGTTGACGTACACCACCCAGAAGCGGGTGCCGCAGTCGCTGTACAGCTTCTCCGAGGACCGTTGGACGATACCGGCCTCGAACTGGTTCAACACACCGGAATCGTCAGTGACGTATCGCGATAGCTGGATGGATGATCCGGAGGCACCGGAGGCAGGAGTGCTCGTTGCCTCGCCCGAGGGTTCGCCGCTGTACTCAGGTGCTTCGGCGAGCTGTGGAGTATCGGCGCTCGGTGGTGACGCTAGCGGCTTCCCGGCATCGGCAGTCGGCGATGTAGCTCTCGCCGATTGCGGAAGGGCACCGAAGGACTGCTGGGACTGGCCGTACATCTTGAATCCAAAGAAGGCGCCGCCGGCCGCCAGAGCGATAACGGCGGCCGCGGCGACGGCCAATCCCTTCCGCCGGTGCTTCTTCGGTGTCGACGACGTTGTCCTGTCTGCCTCGACAACCCGAGTTGGCGCCGACGTCGTGGTGTTGATGTTGAGGAATTCCGCGGACCCGGTGCCGAGCAGGCCGCCGAGCGCTGCAGCGAAATCACTACAACTCGGATACCGATTCGCCGATCGTTTTGCAAGGGCTCGAGCGAAAATTGCATCCAGGCCTGCCAATTCGGGCTTGCGCTCACTAATTAGCGGCGGCAGTTCCATGAGATGCTGGGCTATGAGGATTGCTGGATTGGAATCCTCATAGGGCGCATACCCGGTCAGCAGATGAAACGCCGTACATCCGAGTGCATACTGGTCGGCTCCCCCATCAAGCTCCAACCCCTGCAACTGCTCGGGCGAGCCGTAAACGGTGGACCCCAAGAACATGTTCGTCGCAGCAAGTCCGCTGATTTCACCGAACTCTCGCGCAATCCCGAAATTCGCCAGAAGAAGATGAGACACCACAGATGGATAACGCTATGACGCTAGATGCCCAGACGCTGTCGGCGAAGTCCCGCTCAGAGCGGGGAGTGCTGTTGGTACTCAGTGCGGTCGCCGGGGTGACCGTCGCGGGTTTGTTCCTGATCGAGCCGCTGCTCGGTGCGATTGCCCGTCAGTTCGGTGTCTCAATGGGAATTGCTGTACCACCGGTGGTCGCGGCCCAGGTGGGCTTTGCCTTCGCGCTCGCGTTCGGTGCGCTGGTGATCGACCATGTCGAACAACGTGCGCTGCTGGCCGCATTGCTCGTCTTATCGACGATCGCGCTTGTCGGCGTGGGGCTAGCGCCAGGGTTTTGGTGGGCTGTCGTAGCGATGGGCGGGGTGGGTATCAGCGCGACCGCGGCTTTGGTGGCTGTGCGACTAGTTGCGAACTTCGCCGATGGTCAGTACCCCGGCCGCGCCGTCGGAGTCGTGATGCCGGGCCTGCTGGTGGGGATATCAGCGTCCGGCACGGCCGGTGGCCTGATTGCCGCCGAGCTGTCCTGGCGAGATGTCTTCATGGTTGCCGCCGGGGTTCAACTTGCCTTGTCCATGATCGTCGTGGAGATCATCCCGGCTGGGGCACCGGCCAGCGCACGCCGCTCCTACGCAGCCTTCGCACCTTCAGTGAGTCGACTGATCGCATTGTCACCGATGCTTCGTGGGCGCACACTGCTACCTTTCCTTGCCACACCGGGATTTATCACTGTATGGGCCTCGACCGCCTTCGCGCTTGCCGGCCTCGGCTCCGCCAACTACCGCTTCAGCGAGCCTGACGTCGGCCTTCCCGGAGCATTTGGGGCAGCAGGAGCCCCGGGCGTCTCGGGTGTCGATCGCTTCGCTGACCGCGACCCACGCCCGGACTGCGATCACGGCTGCCTGCGCGCTGATTGCGGCCGGGTGGTGGCTGTTTGTGTGGGACTCCCCCTGCATGGATGCGCTGGTGCCTGGATTACTCATCTTCGGTCTCGGTGTGAAGGTTGTTCAGCTATCCGATCAGCAGGCGCTGTATGCCGCCCAGCGAGGTACGCGCTCCGCGAGTACCACGGTCAATTCAGCAGCGCTGTGCGCCGCAGCGGTAACGGGATCACTGCTGTCCGGGCTGGCGTATCAGACCGGAGGTTGGCCGGCACTGTGCGCCCTGGGCGCCGGCAACGGCGTGGTCGGACTCCTCATATGGGCGCTTATCGCGGCCGACGGTAGACGGACAGCCCGGCCGCGCCGGAAGTACGAGCATGCAGTTCGGCGCGATCGTGGTTACCTCTACTTCGACAACCATGTCGGGCCAGGCGAAGGCTCGCGACGCCTATTAGAGAGCGCGGCGCCGGCTTGGCGCAGGCTAGCGCTTCGCGCTGCACGCGCTCGTAGTCAGCCTCGTCGCGCATGTCGGTCAGGTAGATGACGATTCGGATGACGTGGCTGAGGTCTGCGCCGTGATCGGCGACAACGGTCTTGCTCTCGTCGCAGGCCATCCGTGTTTGAGCGGCGCAGTCGCCAGATCAACGGGCTTCGGTGTCCGAAATGCCCGGCTCGGCGGTCGCCCGCCGCGAATGGGCGAATCGAGCCAACTCATCCGAATACTACGGACGATGACGGCACGAGCGATGTGTTCAGCGCCAGAGCCCTTGCGGCCGGGGGTATTAAACCCCGCGGACGCGGACGGTGGACGCGATGAAGTCGTTTGTCACCAGGTTGAAATCCGTGCAGGGCCGACCGGAGTACTGTCATGAGCGGGGGATTGTCGTTTGTTGACCGCCAGCCGTGCGGGCTTGCTCACGGTCCATCGCATCGCCGCGTACCGAACGCGCGATGGTGTTGCGGATGTGCCGGTCAAGAGATGCCGTCGTGCGCAGGAAATCGAGGCCATCACGGGCCGATGGTCTCAGACTTTCGCATGACAACGAAGAATTTACAAAACAGTCCGATGTTGTCACGCGGTTTGTGTAGCAACCAGTCGCCACGAAGATATACGATTTCCTATGACGGACGCAGCGGCAAGGAGTACATACGAAAATGGGCAGCGTATCCTACGCCACTCGCACGAGCGACGGGGATCCCGGCACTCATCGCACCGGGGTTGATCTTGCGCGCGACACGGTGCGGGACATGATTTTGCGCGGGGAGATCGATGTCGGCGGCCGTATAGTCCTCGCCGACGTTGCGCAACGGATCGGGACAAGCGTCACTCCTGTCCGTGAGGCGTTGCGCGACCTTGCCGCGTCCGGATTAGTGGATATCGATGCCCATAAGGGCGCCCGGGTGCACCGATCCAGCGCCGCGGAGTTGACCGAGATCTACGCGTTGCGTTCGCTACTTGAATCGCGGGCAATGGCCGAGGTGGCCGCGATGGTGGAAGAGGACCGTGTGGTCGCCTGCACTATTGCGGCGCGACTGGTCAAAGAGACGGACGGCGAGTCGGAGATGGGCGCTTGGACGACTCGCAATCACGACTTCCACGCGTGCCTCGTAGAACCGCTTCGTACCAAATGGCCCCTGTTGTTCAACATGATTGAAACGTTGCGGAACAGATCAATGCTGCCGGTGGCAAATATGATGCGAGACGATCGGGCACTGGCGGTCAGAGCCAACCGCTACCACCGAGCTCTTGTGACTGCGATCCGAAAGGGTGATCCCGACAGGGCGGCGCGGGTAAGAGCAGAGCACCTGGATCGCGTTATCAATATCATGTTGAAGTCCTTCGAGAACCCGGCGCGCTGATCTCGCTGGGAGCCTGGCGGCTCGTCGGGGGACCAAATGTTTGCGACCCCGCCCAACTACGTCGTCATGTGCATAGATTCCATTGCTCGTCCGTGGCCCGCGCTCTTGCGGTGACGCAGCCCGCTTTGAGCGTCCCAAGCGATGCGTCGTGATAATCCGATGATCCGAAATTAGCTGTCACGGACAGGTTGTCGTCTCCAAACGAGGTCTGCTGGACCAGATGGTCGTCGGTCAGCCAGGCGAATCGGGTCAGCGGCTCGACCCCCGCGGTTGATGCTAACGGGGCGAAGAATTGCTGCAACCTGGCTAGCTGCAAGCCCTCCGCGTTCAAAGTCGCCATGTCGAGGGCGTAGATCAACGGCGTGACGTACAGCATCGAGAGAAGCGTGCGGGTTGGTTGTTCAGCGGGGAACTTGTTGAAGGGCAGCTCCCATCGGTCCAGGCTCACCACTGAGTCGTGTAACACCGCTTCATACAATGGAATCCGATATTTTGGATCGAACAAGACAGTATGAAGTGTGGGAGTCAGGTCAACCTTGCGCAGGAAGATGTCCGCGCCGTTTGGCCCGGCGTAGCCTCCCCAGTATTGGCGATCACGTTCCGCATCCCACAGTGGAGCCAGTGCCGGCGTACTAGATCCGTGGCTGAAGTCGACCACGTCATTTGCCCACGGCTCCGCGGCCTCTGAACCGACCACGAACCGCTCCCCGAGTTCTCGCATCCGCGCCAAGCGATTTCGCCGATCCTGCTCTTGGCTCATCGGGTGGACGACGCTGTAGTCGTCGAAGGTCGCCCCCGTGGCATCGACATCCAGGAAGTAGCTGTTGACTCCATTTGATGTCATCGTCGCCACCCGTTGTTCGAGCACGCTTGGCCGCTGTTTCAACGCTTGCGAACTCAGATAGCACCCGCGATTGTGAAAACCCATTTGGCGGTTGCCCTTTTCGTCGATGATGCAGCCGTTAGGCCACAAATCACCGGGCCATATCGATAGTGGGCTGTCGGCCCGGACGGAATCTTGGGCGTTGGCATAGCTGTCGTAGGGACCGACGAGGTATCCCGCTGATTTGGCGGCCATTACTGAGTCCGCGGGCCACAGGCCATCGTCGTAGCCGAGCCACATCCGGTCAACGCCAAGGGCCTGCAGCTTCTCGATGGCCGCTTTCGATCGCGCTTCACCGAAACTGTAGGCGTGGTAGGCACCGATGAGTTTGGCGACATCAGGGTTCCTCGAGATCTTGTCGCGGAGCGTGGTGAGCGCGTTGTTGCCCTGCAACAGCTCGCGGTAGTCATAGGCGCCGGCCAAAGGGGAACCGTCAGTTTCCCGAATCATGACGGTGTATCCGCCGCGACCTTTGGCAACGACGAACTTATGCGTGGCAGTTCCCACGATGCGCCCGGCTACAGCGGTGAAGTGCAGTGTAGTGCCGATGTCTGTTGGGACAAGATAACTTTCCCCCACCGACCCGTGACCGAAACTCCACAGCGGCAGTGAGAGGTCAGGCACGTTGAATCCCTCGCCGCCGGCCAATCGTGGCGCGGGTCCAGTCCAGAACGGATCAGCGGCGGGGATGTCGAGGCCATCGCCGATCGGGATCTGCAAGTCGGACATCCCCGCCCCGGTGACGGGCCAAGCCAGTGTCTGGTCGGTACGAGTGGCCAGATCAAACACCACACGGCCGCCTCTCGCGGCGACCTGAACCTCAAGGTCGAGCTTCGGGTAAGACCAATGGGCACCAGCCGAATTCACGATGACGGGAGTCGGCTCACCCAGCGACGTTTGTGCCGCGTCAGACAGCAATACCTGCCCGCGCACGCTGAGGTCGGTGGTATCAATCGTGATCGGATGGTCAGGCAGATTGACGGTGACCGTGCGGCCGTGGGCTTGAACCGCATCCAGATGCCGCTCCGCAACGTCACTGCACCCAGCGGCGACCATGCTGATCACCGTTACCAGCGCGAGTATTCGCCACGATGACGTCACAAGTCGACGCCGGCGACCATTGCGCTCGGCATAGATACGACGACAAGACTATTCATTATCGTCTCCCTTGCTGCGGCGTACGACTGACGCTGTGCGTGCATATCAGGGCCGCACGACATCGCCGGCACCGAGGACGCGGGTCGCCACGGATCGAGAGCTGCAGCCGATGCCGACGACCCAGCGATCATATATCACGCTGCTGTGGATATACGGCACCATCTTTTTAAGGGATGGATGTATTCGCCGCATCTTGGCCGGCCCACCATCACCGTGGCCGGTCTGGAATCAGCGGATCCTGACGATTTAGGTCGCCTCTGCGGGGCTCCCGGTATTCTCACGGTGCATCAGCTGTTCGCGCCTGATCCAATTCCGCCGCGATGGCGATGGCCGGCGCCTGGTGGTGACACTTTTGTCGATCTCAGGGTTCCTGAGGTCGCGGATTCGCCCCGACTTCCAGCCTTCCCAACTGCTTTCGCCGTCTTCTTGGTTCAAGCCACCCATGCTCGGCGAGGAGAGGATCTTCACGTCAGCGCCGACCCCCAGGGCATTGCGCACCCGATCCCTAACCCTGGCCTCGAGCCGCTCGTGATCGGCGTCACCGTGAGCCTTGAGCCGGATTTCGAGGTGATCTTGGGCGTTGCGGGTACAGACGTCCAGGACGTATCCGGTGATACGCCCCGCGTCGACGAGGACTGCATTTTCGATCTCGGCGGCAGTCCGTTGCTGCCCGGCCAGGCAGACCCTGGCGCTGACCCGGCCAAGAATATCGATGGCCATTCGGTCGGATCGGCCGTCGTACGCGACCGTCACGAGGTCTCCGGTTCGATACCGAATCAATGGTCTGATACCAGGGATCAGTGAGGTCAAGCACAATTCTCCGGTGCCTTGAAGCCCAAGCGACCGTTCGGTATCGGGGTCGAGGACTTCAAAGAGATAGTTGGGAGCGACGGTAGCCAGCGCCCCCGTCGCGGTTGCGACCGCGACTGCCCCGACCTCTGCAGGTCCGTACAGAAAGTTGTACACGGTGGAATCCCATGCTTGGCTCAGCAATGCCTTCAGCCCGTCAGAACAGGACTCGCCCGTGGCAAGTACACATCTGATGTCGAGGTCGTGGCGGACGTCGACCCCGTAGCGTTGACTCAACTCCGCCCATCCCATCAGCATCGACGGGGAGCCCAGCAGCATGTTGACGCCGAGGTCAAGCAGCACCTGAAAGAATCGATCAAAGCCCACGGTCGGCGATAGCGGAAAGATGTCGAGCCTGGTAATATCGGCATGTTTGGCCGCGTAAGCAATAGTGCTGCATGTCGGATGGAGTTCGTTGGGAACGACCACGGCAAGTATGGGTTTCTGGCCGTCCGCGAAGTGATGGTCGGCTATGGCGCGCAGGGCGTGCGCCACCGGACGATAATTCAGGTCGAAATCGATTTCGGCCTTGGGACACGGCGTTGGGTGTTCGGTGTTTCCCATTGTCTCGAAGTAGAACTGGGCGTCGCCAATCGGTCCGCAGAGCATGTCGAATCGCGCATCGCGAACGTCGTCGTGAGTGGTGAGCGGCAGCATGGCGAGGTTGTCCAACGTCAGAGTTGAGGCCCGAGCCCAGGCCAATTGGTCGGCATAGAAGCGAGAATGCCGCTGGACGTGGTCAACCACCGCACGCAGCGATGTGGTCTGCCATTGGTGAAGTTCGTTGGCCGTAAGGCTGCCACTCAGCCACCGATCGAGAGTCCTAGACCATCTGCGGATGTCCATTGCTTGCAAAGACCTGCCTGCTCGTGCGTTCGATACAATATATTTTAATCCAGATTATATATGTTCTCGGTTGGGCCGCAGGATACCACCCCACGCCGGGCGGGCTTACGGCCGCGGTACGAGCGGTTGCGCGGCCTAAAGTTTCGTTAGTCTGCGCGACGGCGGGTCTGGCGAGAGCTGAAACTATTTCAGGAATCGTTCGACATAGGGCGCGAACCGTTCGCGCAGAGCACTCTCCTGTAACCCGAACACTTCGAACGACGTCTCGACATTTCCCAACCGGCCGCGCTGGTGGCCCGCCAGGTAGTCAGCGATCGGTTTACGCGCTTCGTCGGTGAACGATTCGCCGGCCAGAGCGTAGACCCGCTCGGCAACACCGAGTTCGTCGCCCATGAAGTCGTTGAACCGGACGTCGATCGAGCGCTGCGGACCGATCGCGTCACGGTCGCGGACAAGTGCGGTGAGCATCTGATCGAGGCGGTCGATCCAGGAGCCGGCGATCTGTTCCACCGGGACCGGCGAGCGGTGCATGCGCGCGGAGTAGGTGATCATCGCGATCATCGACAGCGCCACCGGCACCGGATCCCGGTGGGTGAACACGACGATGCTGTCGGGAAATACCCGGTCCAGCAGCCGCACCTGCTCGAGATGCTGTGGCGACTTGAGCAGCCAGCGCTGTCCCCCGCGTAAGAACTGCATCGCCTTGAGTTGAGTGGCGAGGTACTCGTAGTGCGGCGTCTGGTCGTGCGCCCGGTAGTAGTCGCGCCAGCGCGGCACGTCGGCCAGCGTCTCAAAAAGCATCGTGGACATGTCGTTGGCCAGCAGCTGGATCTCTTCGTGCACGTGATCGGTGGTCATCTCGTGCATCAGCGGGAAATGCGGCGTCACCATGTCGACGACACTGACCGCGACATCCATCCGCGCCCGGCGCGGATCAGGTTGAACGCCAACCTCATTCGGCAACGGGAACGGCTCGTTGCTTTCCCAGTACGGCATGGTGCGGAAGGTGGGCGGCGCGGCCAGCAGGTTGTGCAGGTGTGTAGTGCCGGTGCGGGGCAGCCCGGCGATCACCACCGGCGAGCGCAGTTCGATGTCGTTGATCTCGGGATGCCGACTGAGCAGGTCGGTCAGCAGCAACCGGTTCTTGAGCAGCTGCAGCAGTTGCCCGTAGAAGTTCACCACCCCGGCGTCGTGCAGCCCGTCGATCTCGCGCAGTGCGGCGAGATAGACGCCGAGGCGTTCCCGATAGTCGTCGGGCCCGAAGTCGTGCAGGCCGGTGTCGGCGCTGGCCTGTGCATGCAGCGCATCGGCATCCAACGAGCATTGCGGGGCCAGCATGGCCATCATGTCGAGGATCTGCTGGCCCTCGGCACTGAATTGAGGCTGGGTCAGGTCGTCAAGGCGAACTGAGCGAACGGCGTCGGTCACGGCGACTTATGTTACTCTGAGTTTCGTAATGGTAGTGGATTTTGGTCGACCCCGTGACCCGCGTATCGACGGTGCCGTGTTACGCGCTACCGTCGAGCTGCTCGCCGAAACCGGTTACCCCGGGCTGTTGGTCTCCGCCATCGCCGAGCGAGCCGGCACCAGCAAGCCCGCGATCTATCGCCGATGGCCCAGCAAGGCGCACCTGGTGCACGAGGCGGTGTTCCCGATCGGCGCCGCGACAGAGATTCCTGACATCGGGTCGCTACCCGAGGATTTGCGCGAAATGGTCTGTCGTTCAATGGCTTTCCTGACGACACCGGCCGCCAGGGCGGCACTGCCCGGCCTGGTCGGCGAGATGGCAGCCGATCCCACGCTGCATTCGGCGCTGCTGGAACGGTTCGCCGGCGTCATCGGTGTTGGCCTCGCCGAGTTGCTGGCCCGGGCTGCGGCCCGCGGCGAGGTCTCCCCTGACGTGACTGCTGCCGAACTCACCGAAGCCATCGCCGGCATCACCCTGATCGGCCTGCTCACCCGCCCGGACGAACTCAATGACGCCTGGGTGGACCGCACCACCACGTTGCTCCTGAAAGGAATCAACGCATGACGCACGAATCGACGGCCGCGTGGAAAGAGTTGCTGGCCACCATCGGCGACCTCGACCGCAACTTCACCGAGGGTGACCGCGCGGTCACCGACGACCGCCACGTCGCCGACGGTTACCGCATGCTGGCCACTACCTTGGGCGTCGCCTTTGACACCTATCTGTTCCCGGAGCCCGGTCGCCCGCAGTTCGTCGCGGTCAACACCCCGTTCCGTCGCGATCGCCGGTGGGGCGGCGACAACACCGACGCGTATTACTTCATCTGCCCGGTAGATGAGAAGCGGCGGTATCGCATCAGCGGCAATAAGGGCGACAGCGTGTACTTCTCGGTGACCGCGTACAACGAACCCTCCCCGGGTGCCTGGTCGGATCGGATCGTGGCGATCGTTCGCGACACCGATCTGGACATCGACTCCGACGGCAACTTCTCCTTCGACTTCCCGGCGACGGCCGATGCGGTGGTGCTGATGACCCGCGACTATCAGGCCGACCCGCTGACCGGTCGCCCGGTGACGTGGCAGATCGAGGCGCTCGATGAGCCTGAACCAATCCGGCATGGCGACGCCGAGACCGCGGCCAGCCTGCGTGCGGCCGCCGCCTGGATGCGCACCATGGGCGCCATCGTGCCGCTGCCGGTCGGAGACCGGGTCGACGACCATCACGGGCTGGGTCACGAAACTGCCCACGCCGCAAATCAATTCGCCGATCCCTATCAGGTTCCCGACGCCAACTTCGGCTGGTCGGCGCGCGACGCGTGCTATGCCTACGGCAGTTTCGTGCTCGACGACGACGAGGCGCTGGTCATTACACATCGGCCGCCGTCCTGCCGGTTCTGGAATCTAGTGGTGTGGAACCAATTCATGGCCACCTATGGTGACGAGAGTGCGCGCTCTTCCCTCAATAACCACAGCGCCGCACTCAACAGCGACGGCTCGGTGACGATCGTGTTGTCCAACGGGACGACCGCGCATCCGAATTCACTGACGACGCTGGGCTATCCGCTTGGCAACCTGGCGTTCCGGTGGTTCCTGTCCGACGGCGTGCCGCTGCGACCCGAGGCGCGGCTCGTCAAGGTCGCCGACGCACCGACGGCGGTGAGCTAGACCTCGCGGACCAGTTCGATCGCGCGGCCCAGCGTCTCCAGCTTGGCTGCTACGGTGTCGCCGGCGGGGTAGAGCCGCACGGTGTTGACGCCGGCGTCGCGCCATACCGCCAGCCGCGTGCGCACCATCTGCTCGGTCCCGATCAGCGTGGTGCCCAACACCATGTCGTCGGTCACCAGCTGTGCGGCGCCGTCGCGGTCGCCGGCCTGCCAGCGCTCGCGCACCGCAGCGGCGGCCTCGGCCCAGCCCTGTCGGCTGTAGGCCTGGTTGTAGAAGTTCGTGCTCGACGAGCCCATACCGCCGAGGCTGAAGGCGAGTTCGGTTTTGCGGCCGGCGATCATGGTGTTCAGTTCGCCTTCGTCAGCCGCGAACGCCACCTCGGCGCCCTGACAGATGTCGATATCCGCGCGGGTGCGACCGGAGGCCGCAAGACCGGCGTCGAGATGAGCGAAGTACGCCTCGTCCGCACCCTCCGGAACGAAGCTGGTGCCCAGCCAGCCGTCGGCGATCTCCCCGGTCAACCGCAGCATCGCCGGCGAGAGTGTGGCCAGGTAGATCGGAATGGCGTGCTGCGGCGCGTTCGATACCCGCATCGGCACCGCCTCACCCGGGCGGGGGATCTGAAACTCCTTGCCGGAATAGGAGATCTTCCCGCCGGCGAACACCTGCCGCGCGATGTCGACGGTTTCTCTGGTGCGGGCCAGCGGCCTGCGGAACGAGACGCCGTGCAGGCCCTCGATCACCTGGGGCCCCGAGGCGCCCAGCCCGAGCAGGAATCGTCCGTTCGAAAGGTTGGACAGCGTGATCGCGGTCTGCGCCAGCAGCACCGGCGACCGGGTGCCAACCTGAAGAATGCCGGAGCCGAGCAGCATCTTCTCGGTACGCGCCGCGAGGTAGCCCAGCGCCGAGGGTGCGTCCGCACCCCACGCCTCGGCGACCCAGCACACATCGAGCCCCAGCTTTTCCGCCTCGACGGCCAGCGTCACCACCTGGGCGACTTCCGCACTGCCGCCGGACAACTCGACCGTCGTCGCGGTACGCATCAGCGCACCCCGTGTTCGGCCAGCCTCTTGATTGCCGCCAGGGTCTTGCCGATCGCCGTCTCGAACTCGCGCATCCGGACGAAGACGATCTTTTCTTCTTTGTCCGGCATCGAGTCGATCGCCGCCGACAGCCCCGAGCGCCCCGGTCCCATCTGCATGCAGAAGCTGAGGCTGGTGCCGCCATCACGGGGTTCCAGCCGGAACCGCCAGGTCGAGGACGGGTGGTCGGCATCACCGACCGCCCAGGCGAATTCCTTCGGCTGTTCGCAGGCGACGATGTGCGAGGTGGTGCTCCATTCGCCGAACGCGTCGTGCTGGTTGTGTCCGACGAAGCGGGCACCGACCTTGGGGCGATCGGCACCGCCGACCCACTGGACGGACTGCAACTCGTTGCTGAACGTCGGCATCAGTTTGATATCCGAGATCAGGTTCCAGACCCGGGAGGGATCGGCGTCGATCCACATCGAGACTTCCACCGTCGGCTTATCCGCATAACGTGCACCGGTCCACTCCACGCAGCCCATTGTCCCCTACCCGGGGCGGGACTCAGGCGGCGACGGGTTCCCGGTCAGCTGGCTTGTCGGCCTTGTTCTTCGGCAACAACGACGCCAGCTTGCCCGGGTCCGGGAAGGTCAGCTTGACGATCTTGCGCACCACCGTTCCGAACTGCTGCAACAGCGGGCCCTTGTTATAGGGAATCCCGTAGCGCTCGCAGATCTCCTGCACTTCGGCCGTGATCTCCGAGTACCGTCGGGCCGGCATATCGGGGAACAGGTGGTGTTCGATCTGGTGCGACAGATTGCCCGACAGCAGATGGAAGATCCGGCCCCCGGTCAGGTTGGCCGAACCCAGCACCTGACGGAAATACCACTGGCCGCGGGACTCGTCCTTGGTCTCGTCGATGGTGAATTCCTGAGTGCCGTCCGGGAAGTGGCCGCAGAAGATGATCATGTAGGACCACACGTTGCGCATCAGGTTGGCCGTCATATTGCCGGTGAAGACGAACGGCGCGAACGGTCCGGCCAGTAGCGGGAACGCGACGTAGTCTTTGAGCGTCTGGCGCTTGGTCTTTTTCCAGATCGCCTTCAACACGTCCCGCTTGTCGCGCAGCCGGATCTCACCGGAGCGGATGCGCTCGGTTTCCAGTTCGTGCAGCGCGACGCCGTATTGGAACAGCACCATCAGCAGGAACGCATAGACGGGATTGCCCAGGTAGTAGGGGTGCCAGCGCTGGTCCTCGCTCATCCGGATGATGCCGTAGCCGATGTCGCGGTCCAATCCCACGATGTTGGTGTGGGTGTGGTGCATGTAATTGTGCGAGTGCCGCCATTGGTCGGCCGGGCACGCCGTGTCCCACTCGAATGAGCGGCCGGAGATGTTCGGGTCGCGCATCCAGTCGTACTGGCCATGCATGATGTTGTGACCGATCTCCATGTTGTCCAGGATTTTCGCCACACCGAGCATCGCGGTTCCCAACAGCCAGGCCGGCGGCAGGAACAGCAGCGCTCGTCCTCCAACTTCCAGCGCACGCTGGGCTTTGATGACGCGGCGGATGTAGTCGGCGTCTACTTCGCCGAGATCAGCCATCACGCGGTCTCTGATGGCGTCGAGTTCACGGCCGAACGCGTCGGCCTGCTCGGGGGTAAGGGTGATCTTGTCGTTTGACATGGCTCCTCCTGCTAAGGGTTGTGGGCTTACAGGGCGAGATCGACGTCCCCGACGGGGACGGATACGCAGATCTGGATGTCTTCGTCAGGGGCGGTCGAGACCGCGCCGGTGGTCAGGCTGCGCACGGTGCCGGAGACCTTCCGGCGCGTGCAGGTGTGGCAGATGCCCATCCGGCATCCGTTCTCCGGCGTCAGGCCGGCCGATTCCGCCTGCTCCAGCAGTGAGCGGCCGTCGTCAATAACGTCAACTCCGCTGTCCGCGAAGGCAATTCGTCCGCCCGACGGATTTTCCGACGCCGTGATCACCGGCGGCACAAAGCTCTCCGTGTGCACGTTGTCGCAGTGCTCGCGCACAGCCTCAACCAAAGCGGTTGGGCCGCAGACGAATACCGCGTCCGGTGCAGGCATGGCCGCTGCCAGATGCTGCGGCCCGAAACGTCCTTCGAGGTCGCCCGAACCCGAACGGGTGAACCCGTATAGCACCCGCACCCCGGGTATCGCGCTTAGCTCATCGCGGTAGCAGGACTCTGCGGGCGTGCGGGCGTAGTGCACGAACACGATCTCCCCCTCGTGGCCCTCGGCGACCAGGGTGCGCAGCATCGCCATGACGGGCGTGATGCCGCTGCCGCCGGACACCAGCAGGATCCGGCGCGGCCGTTGTTCCGGCAGGACAAAGTCGCCGCCGGCACCGGCCACGCCGACCACCATGCCGTGGCGAGCCTACTCGTACAGATAGTTCGACACCAGCCCGCCGTCGTGGCGGCCGATCGTCAACTCGAGGGTCGTGCTGCCTTCAACGTTGGCCGGTGAATAGCAGCGGGTGTGCCGGCGGCCGTCGATGTCGAGAGTGACGTTGACGTATTGACCGGCCCTGACGGCGTGGGTGGACGTGAAGCTCTCGTTCGGAGCGAGGGTGAGGGTGACGCTGCGCGGCGTGGTGCGGCGCACGTCGACGACCTTGGCGCGGGCATCGCCGCGCGTCCAGGTGGGCGCGACCAGCTCGGTGTAGCGGTCCACGCCGTGCGGGCCGGTGAGCAGGTCAACCAGGTCGGAACCGAGGATTCGGTCCCGGAAATTCTTGGCGAAGCTACGACGCGAGGTCTGACTTCTTTGAGTGAACATATATACACCGTGCGGTCGCATGGCGCAGCTAGTCAAGGGTTTACCCAGCTCTGTGGTAGGGTTCACACAGTGAACGGTCGTACTCCTAGCTCACGGCCGCACCGATCTAGCCGCGAACGCTCCCGAGAAAGTCCGTCACGTGAAGAGCGCAAAGAGGCGACTCGGCGCGCCATCATCGCCGCAGCACTCAAGCTGCTGGGAGACCGCAGCTTTTCCAGCCTGAGCTTGCGCGAGGTGACCCGCGAGGTTGGGATCGTGCCCGCGGCTTTCTATCGGCACTTCGAGTCGATGGAGGCCCTCGGGCTCGTCCTCATCGACGAATCCTTTCGTGCCCTGCGCGACACCCTGCGCGACGCCCGCGCCGGCAGGCTCGACCCGAACCGGGTGATCGAGTCGTCCGTCGAAATCCTGATCGCCAGCGTTGCCGACCGGCGCGAGCATTGGCGTCTGATTGGCCGCGAACGCAACAGCGGCCTGTCCGTGCTGCGCTATGCGATCCGCACCGAAATTAGGCTGATCACGTCCGAGCTGGCCACCGATCTGGCCCGGTTCCCGGGGCTGCACGAGTGGAGCACCGAAGACCTCAACGTGCTGGCGTCCCTGTTCGTCAACGCGATGATCCTGATCGCCGAGGCGATCGAGGACACCCAGACCGCCGAGGCGATGGAGGACATCCGACGTCTCGCGGTCAAACAGCTGCGCATGATCGCCGTCGGTATCGCCGGCTGGCAAAGCAGCCCCTGACCTTTAGCGGGGTTCCCGCCACATCGCCCACAGCGGCGGACCGCCGTTCGGTAGCGGGACCTCTTGGGTGACCGTAAAACCGAAACGCATGTAGTACGGCACGTTGTCCGGCTTACTCGACTCGAGATACGCCGGACAGTGCTCGGCGTCGCAGCGGTCCAGCCGCGACCGCATCAACGCCTGCCCGTAGCCCTGGCCGCGCACCGACGGGTCGCTACCGATCGCGGCCAGATACCAGTGCGGTTCTTCGGGATGTATGCGCTTCATCATTTCCTGAATGCCGCGCGCCATCCCCGTCTGCAAGCCGAACACCCGCCAGAAGGCTGGCGTCATCGCCAACTGCGCCCAGCGGGATTCCTGCCACTGATTCGGCGGATCCCACAGCGCGGCCGCGCCGATGCGGGACCCGTCGTGGGCCACCTCGACACCACCGAGAGGCAGATGGTGGTGGCGGGTCATGGCCGCGAACATGCGGAAGAGATTCCTAGTCCGCGTCATACTCTCGGGAAATATCCAGGCCATCACCGGATCGTCGAAGAAGGCCGCGCTCAAGGTGGCCGATAGCTCGCGCAAGTCGGCTTTGCGCGCGGCACGTGCCTGGGGAGCCATTACTTCAGGCTAGTGCTAAACCACCCGCCTCAGAACGAAGAACCCCGGAACATCATGGCAAAGCCCGTTACCGCCGCGATGGCGCCCAGGGCGTAGACGAAGATCGAAAGCCACAGCATGCCGATCGTCGACGCGAGCCAGCACAGCAGCACTGCGCCGCACGTCAGGCACACGCTGTAAAGCGGTGTGCGGTGTGGATGATCACTCCTGGCCATCTGTTGTCAATTCCCATTCGCATCCCAGGTAAAACTGCCCCGCGGTGGGGGTGTAGTCGGGGGGTACTTTAGTGCGATGAGGGGACTTTCACGGCGAGCCTTCGGACAGATCGCGACCGGCGTGGGCGTGCTCGGCTCCGGTGCATTGGCCGACGGGTGTGCCCGCGAGCATCACGGGGCGCCCGCCAATCCGCCGCCTACGACCAAGGGCGTGGGAATCACCTTGTCGCACGAGCAATTTCGCACCGACCAGCTGGTGGCCCAAGCTCAGGCGGCCGAAAAGGCCGGGTTTCAATACGTCTGGGCCAGCGACCATATTCAACCGTGGCAGGACAACGAGGGCCACTCGATGTTCCCGTGGCTGACGCTGGCTCTGGTGGGCAGTAGCACCAGCCACATCGCCTTCGGCAGCGGCGTTACCTGTCCGACCTACCGCTATCACCCCGCGACGGTGGCGCAGGCCTTTGCCTCACTGGCGATGCTGAGTCCGGGCCGGGTGTTCCTGGGGGTCGGCACCGGTGAACGGCTCAACGAGCAGGCCCCCACCAACACGTGGGGCAAATACGCCGAGCGTCACGACCGCCTGGTCGAGGCGATCCAACTGATTCGCCAGCTGTGGAGTGGTCAACGAATCTCGTTCGCGGGCCGCTATTTTCAGACCAACTCCCTGAGACTCTACGACTTACCACAGGCCCCGCCGCCTATCTTCGTCGCGGCCAGCGGACCCAAAAGCGCAAGGCTGGCAGGGCAATACGGCGACGGTTGGATCACCCAATCCCGCGATCTCGTCAACCCGAAGCTGCTGGCCGCGCTCAACGACGGCGCCCATGCTGCCGGGCGCGATCCCGCGACTCTGGGCAAGCGTGCCGAACTGTTCGCCATCGTCGGCGATGCCGAGGAGGCCGCGCGTACGGCGGCCTTGTGGCGCTTTACCGCCGGGGCGGTCGATCAGCCCAATCCGGTCGAGATTCAGCGCGCCGCCGAGTCGAACCCGATCGACAAGGTGATCGCCAACTGGACGGTCGGCACCGACGCCGGCACGCACATCACCGCCGTGCAATGGGTTCTCGATGGCGGCGCCATCCCGTTTCTGCACTTCCCGCAGGGCGACCCCATCGCCGCGATCAACTTCTATCGCGACTACGTGCTGCCTAAGCTGCACTAGCTCTGGGCGGTGTCGCGGGGCCCACTTACGATGAGGGAGCTGCTGCAACGATGCCGGCGCGACGGTGCGCCGGGGAATGGTTGGCCACGGTGTGGGACTTCGAAACGGACCCGAAATACCAGGCGAAGCTGGACTGGGTCGAAAAGTTCATGGTCGACGAGCTCGAACCGCTCGATCTGGTCGCCCTTGATCCGTACGACAAACAGAACGCCGAGATGATGCGCATCCTGCGGCCGTTGCAGCAGCAGGTGAAAGACGAAGGCCTGTGGGCCGCGCATCTAGGGCCTGAACTCGGCGGTCAGGGCTTCGGCCAGGTCAAGCTGGCGCTGCTGAACGAAATCCTCGGGCGGTCCCGGTGGGCGCCGTCGGTGTTCGGCTGCCAAGCGCCGGATTCCGGTAACGCCGAGATCCTCGCACTGTTCGGCACCGACGAGCAGAAGGCGCGCTATTTGCAGCCGCTACTGGACGGCGAGATCTCGTCCTGTTATTCGATGACCGAACCGCAAGGCGGTTCCGATCCCGGGATGTTCGTGACCAGCGCAGCCCGCGACGGTGACGACTGGGTCATCAACGGCGAGAAGTGGTTCTCCTCCAACGCTAAGCATGCGTCGTTCTTCATCGTGATGGCGGTGACCAAACCTGACGCCCGGACGTACGACAAGATGTCGCTGTTCATCGTTCCGGGTGAGACGCCGGGCATCGAGATCATCCGCAACGTCGGGGTGGGAGGCGAGTCGAAGCACGGTTCGCATGGCTACGTCCGTTACAACGACGTCAGGGTGCCGGCCGATCACGTGCTGGGCGGTGAAGGATCGGCATTCATGATCGCGCAGACCCGCCTCGGTGGTGGTCGAATCCACCACGCGATGCGGACGATCGCGCTGGCACGCAAGGCTTTTGACATGATGTGCGAGCGCGCCGTATCACGCAAGACCAGGCATGGCCATCTCTCCGACTTCCAGATGACCCAGGAGAAGATCGCGGACAGCTGGATCCAGATCGAGCAGTTCCGGCTGCTGGTGCTGCGCACCGCCTGGCTGATCGACAAGCACCACGATTACCAGAAGGTGCGCCGCGACATCGCCGCGGTGAAGGTCGCGATGCCTCAGGTGCTCCACGACGTCGCGCAGCGGGCCCTGCACCTGCACGGCGCTCTCGGCGTCTCCGACGAGATGCCCTTTGTGAAAATGCTCGTTGCCGCCGAGTCGCTTGGTATCGCCGACGGCGCTACCGAGCTGCACAAGATGACGGTGGCCCGCCGGACGTTGCGTGAATACACGCCTGTGACAACGCCTTTCCCGTCGGCGCACATACCGACTCGGCGCGCGGAAGCCGAGGCCCGGTTAGCGCAACGGCTGGAGCACTCGATCGCCGAGTTCTGACAGCGTCAGGAAACGTAGCGAACGATCATCTCGGCCACACAGGCCGGCTTCGGGGACCCGTCGATCTCGACGGTGGTGGACACCGTGGCCTGCACCGCACCGTTGCCCACGTCTTCGACGCCGACCAGCGAAGTCGTCGCACGCACCTTGGAGCCGACGGGCACGGGCGACGGGAACCGAACCTTGTTCAGGCCGTAGTTGATTGCCAGCTTGATGCCCTTGACGGTGTATATCTCGTGTTGCAGCCGCGGCAGCAGCGCCAGGGTCATGAAGCCGTGCGCGATGGTCTTGCCGAAGGGGCCGGCCGCCGCCCGCTCCGGGTCGACATGGATCCATTGGTGATCGCCGGTCGCGTCGGCGAAGAGGTTGACGTCTTCCTGAGTGATGGTCACCCAGTCGCTTTGACCAATCGTCTCGCCCGCGGCGGCGGCGAGATCGGCTACTGACTCGAAGGTGCGCATGCTTTCTCCTCTGCTCGCGGGTAAGCATAGAACTTGTGAGGCTGCTGTTGATTGCCGATACCCACGTCCCGACGCGGGCCCGCGACCTGCCCGCGCGGGTGTGGGAGGAAGTTGCGCGGGCCGATGTCGTCATCCACGCCGGTGACTGGATAGCGCTTGAGTTACTCGACGAACTGGAATCCAGGGCCGCGCGGCTGATCGCGTGCTGGGGAAACAACGACGGACCCCAGCTGCGGGCGCGACTGCCGGAGCGAGCGGACGTGACGTTGGGCGGCGTGCGCTTCACGATCGTGCACGAGACCGGCGGCTCGGCCGGTCGCGGAGCCCGGATGTCGCGGCTGTACCCGGACAGCGAGGTGCTGGTTTTCGGGCACAGTCACATCCCGTGGGATACCACGACGCCCAGCGGCTTGCGTCTGCTCAACCCGGGCTCTCCGACGGATCGCCGCCGCCAACCGTTCTGCAGCTACATGACGACCAGCGTCGATGACGGCAAAGTGACCGACGTCATGCTGCACCACCTCGACAAGTAGCCCAGGTAAAGGCCCTACACAGCCGGCACACATGCATAGCTCGTAAACAGAGCTATGCATGCAAGCAGTGAGAGCAGGTGCCGACCGAGCCGCCGACGCATTCGGCGCCGTGGGCCGATTCCGCCGCCAGTTGCGCAGGTCAGTCGATCGGGGCTTCGACTCCGGCCGGTTCACCGAGTCGCAGTCAGAACTGTTATGGCTGGTCGGCCGGCGGCCTGGGATCTCGGTCCGCGCCGCGGCAGACGAACTCGGGCTGGTTCCCAACACCGCCTCGACGATGGTCTCCAAGCTGGTGGCCAACGGCTTGCTGGTCCGGACCGTCGACCAAACAGACCGGCGCGCCTGCCAACTACGGCTGGCCGAACCCACCCAGCAGATCGTCGACGCGTCGCGGGCCGCCCGGCGCGCGCTGCTTTCCGAGCTGCTGGACGAACTGAACGATGACCAAATCGATTCTCTGACAAAAGGGTTGGAGGTCCTTGACATGGTCGCCCGCAGATTACAGGAGAGATGACTATGACGAAGTTTCCAATAGCGATCGACTGCCGGCACCTAACATTCCGCTACGGCCAGTTCACCGCGGTCGACGATCTGACGTTGCAAGTACGGCCCGGCGAAACGCTGGGTCTACTCGGGCCCAACGGCGCGGGAAAAACGACGCTGGTGCGGATGCTCACCACGCTGACCCCGGCGCAGCACGGCGAATTGCGCATCTTCGGGCTGGACTCCCGGCGCCAGAAGATAGATATCCGCAGCAATATCGGTTATGTCCCACAACAGCTTTCGATCGAGCCCGCGCTGACCGGCCGGAAAAATGTGGCATGGTTCGCCCGGCTCTACGGCGTACCACGTGGCGAGCGCACCGACCGCGTCGAGCAGGCACTGGGCGCCATGGAGCTGCTCGACGTGGCCGACCGGCTGGCGGGCACCTACTCCGGCGGCATGGTGCGCCGGCTCGAGGTGGCCCAGGCACTGGTAAACCGCCCGTCGCTGCTGGTACTCGACGAGCCGACCGTCGGGCTGGACCCGATCGCCCGCGACGGCGTGTGGTCGCAGGTGCAGAGCATGCAGGCCCAGTTCGGCATGACCGTGCTGCTGACCACTCACTACATGGCGGAAGCCGACGCGTTGTGCGATCGAGTCGCGCTGATGCATCACGGCAAATTGCGCGCCGTGGGCACTCCCACCGAGCTGAAGAACCAGGTATCCAAGGTGTCGCCCGGCGCCACACTCGAGGACGTATTCCGTCACTATGCATCCTCGGACCTGCGTAGCGCCACATCTTCCGAATCGTCGGACTTCCGCGAAATCCGTTCCAGCAGAAAGGTTGCCAGTCGTGCAAGTTGATCACACCCGCGAAGCCCCGGCAGCCACGCTGGTACGCGCACCGCGCGGATGGCAGCGAGTCGGCGCAACGTTGCGCCGCATCGGCGCCTTCGCGATCGTCGAACTGCAGAAGCTGCAGCACGACCGCACCGAGCTTGTCACCCGGATGGTGCAGCCGGCGCTGTGGCTGCTGATCTTCGGTACGACGTTCAGCAAGTTGCACGTCATCAACACCGGATCGGTGTCGTATCTGGCCTTTCTGGCGCCCGGCATCATCGCGCAGTCGGCGCTGTTCATCTCGATTTTCTATGGCATACAGATCATTTGGGATCGCGATGCCGGCGTGCTGGCCAAACTGATGGTGACACCGGCCCCCGCGTCGGCGCTGATCACCGGCAAGGCTTTCGCGGCCGGGGTGCGCTCGGTCGCCCAGGTTGTCGGCGTCATGGCGCTGGCGTATCTGATGCGGGTCGGCCTGACCGTCAACCCGCTGCGAATCCTGGCCGCCATGGCCACGGTGATGCTTGGCGCCGCGTTCTTCGCCTGCCTGTCGATGACGTTGGCCGGGCTGGTCCGCAATCGCGATCGACTGATAGGTATCGGCCAAGCCATCACGATGCCGTTGTTCTTCGCCTCGAACGCGCTGTACCCGGTCGGCGTGATGCCCTCGTGGCTGCATGTGCTGAGCACCGTCAACCCGCTGAGCTACGAGGTCGATGCCCTGCGTGCGCTGTTGATCGGCACGCCGTTGAACCCGCTTGACATTGTCGTGCTGCTCGCAGCGGCCTTGATCGGAATCGCCACGGCCTCAACAGTTCTGCGTCGCCTGGTCACCTAGGTCATGGTGGGGATGCGGTAGCGTATGTGCTGTCGCATGGCAAGAGGGCCGCATGGTTCCGAGAATCAATCGTGACCCGACCGAGACGATTCCTGGCTGACTCGCAATCGTTAGCTAACCGCGATCTGCCGCCCCGGCCATGACAAGCGATTCAAATTCCACGTTTGTGTTTCACTCCCCGAGAACAGATTCCACCGCGAATGCGGCAGATGAAAGTTGGGATGGGTAAGAGCTATGACATTCGTTGAGAAGTTGTGTGGCGCTGCGGCAACCATGCCGCGCCGACTGGCTATCGCGGTTGTAGGCGCTGCCCTGTTGTCCGGTCTGGTCGCTGTTGTCGGCGGCTCGGCGACTGCGGGGGCGTTCTCCAAGCCGGGTCTTCCAGTGGAAACCCTGCAGATTCCATCACCGTCGATGGGCCGCAATATCAAGGTGCAGTTCCAGGGCGGCGGACCGCACGCGGTCTACCTGCTGGACGGTCTGCGGGCACAGGATGACTACAACGGCTGGGACATCAACACCGCAGCCTTCGAGGAGTTCTACCAGTCCGGCATTTCGGTGATCATGCCCGTCGGTGGTCAGTCGAGCTTCTACAGCAACTGGTATCAGCCGTCGGCAAGCAACGGCCAGAACTACACCTACAAGTGGGAGACCTTCCTCACCCAGGAGATGCCCAACTGGCTGCAGGCCAACAAGCAGGTTTCACCGTTCGGCAACGCCGCGGTGGGACTGTCGATGTCGGGTGGCTCCGCGATGATCCTGGCCGCGTACTACCCGCAGCAGTTCCCCTACGCCGCGTCGCTGTCGGGCTTCCTCAACCCGTCCGACGGCTGGTGGCCGACGCTGATCGGCTTGGCGATGAGCGATGCGGGCGGCTACAGCGCTAGCAGCATGTGGGGTCAGTCCACCGACCCGGCGTGGAAGCGCAACGACCCGATGCTCCAGATCCCGCGGCTGGTCGCCAACAACACCCGGGTCTGGGTCTACTGCGGCAACGGCACACCGAGCGACCTCGGCGGCGACAACATGCCGGCGAAGTTCCTCGAAGGTCTCACGCTGCGTACCAACCAGCAGTTCCAGAACACCTATGCGGCCGCAGGCGGACGCAACGGCGTGTTCAACTTCCCGGCCAACGGAACGCACTCGTGGCCGTACTGGAACCAACAGCTGATGGCGATGAAGCCCGACATGCTGCAGGTGCTCAACTCGCCCACTGCTCCCGCCGCCCCGCCGGAAGCCCCTCCCGCCGGCTGATACACCAACAAAAGCATCGGCAGCAGTGCCCGGTTAGGGCCTGCTGCCGATGCTTTTTATTCCTTCGCGCGCTTTTTGCTCAGCTCGTCCTGGCGGTCCTGGTGGAAGTAGGTGTAGACGGTCGTCAGAGCGCACACGGCGGTGGCGACCACCAGCATCGCGGTGCCGTTGACGACCGAGCCGATGAAGCCGCCCAGCGTGGCGCCCAGCACGATGCTGGAGAACAGCAGCAGATAACCCAGCCAGTCGGCAGCCTGCCCACCGGCGATGTGGCGTTCGATGCCCTGGCCCATCTTGACCAGCGTGCCGGTGATATAGCTCAAGGGCACCGACACCTCGCCGTCCTTGACGAAGGAGGTGTTCAACGCGCCGATTCCGAAGGCCATCAGCGCGATCGGCGGGAAATCGACATCACTTTCGCTCCATCCCTCATCGATAACGTCGAGCGCGGTGGCGGCCATCAGACTGAAGGTGGTCAGCACGGTGGGTCCGTGCGGGTGCGCCACCCAGAAATGCCGCCGGCATAGCGACGCGATTACCACACCGGCAACGAAGGACAGGATCAGCAGCATCGCAGCTACGGAAGGCCACACCTCGCCGCGGAACAACCCGAGCGGGGCACGTTGGGCGTTGCCCGTCATGAAGGTTACGAAATACCCGGCGGAATGGAGAAAGGAGATCGCACCGAGCACACCCGCCAGCGCCCCCAACACCCAGGACAGCCGTGTTTCGCTGTTAAAAATTTTATTCGCCACGGCAACCATGCAAGCAGAGGCCGTCGACGCGCGCAGGATCGCATAGGAGACGCATATGTCGGGCCTGCCCGACGGGGATGATCAGCCGCCGGCCAGCCGGGCGATGGACCGCAGCGGGATCGGCAGCCAACTGGGCCGGTGCCGCGCCTCGTAGCCGGCCTCGTACACCGCCTTGTCCAGTTCGTAGACGGCCAGCAATTGCGCCGAATCCCGTGGATCGGTCTCCGACGCGGCCGCATAACCGTCGCAGAAGGCGGTGCGATTGCGTTCGACCCACTCCCGGGCGCGCGCGGCCAGCTGCTTGTCACCCTCGTGATCCACCAGCGGCCCGTAGGCCGCGTACTCGAACGACCGCAACACGCCGGCCACGTCCCGCAGTGCCGAGTCGGGGGCCCGTCGCTCCTCGAGCGGCTGGCCGGGTTCGCCCTCGAAGTCGATCAGCAACCAGCTTTCCGGAGTGCGTAGCACCTGTCCTAGGTGCAGGTCACCGTGTACTCGCTGGACGGTGATCGTCTCGCCGGCCAGCTTGCCGAAGCGCTCTTCGATCGTCGCCGCGTGCTCCTTCAGCTCGGGAACCAGCGCCGCGGTCGACGCCAGCCGGGCCAGCACGTTGTCGACCGGGAAGGTGGACTGTGCGGTGCCGAGGGATTCGGCGAGGGTGGCGTGCACCGACGCGACGGCCTCACCGAGCCGGTAGGACTCACCGGCGAAATCACCACCGACCTCGTGGGCGTACAGGTCACCCTCGGCGAACAGGTCTCGCACGCTGGCCGTGGCCATGGCCCAGCCTTCGGCGGCGTTGGCCTCGAACTCGGTAACCATGCCCAACGGCCACGCCGTGTCCTGTGCGCCGTCGGCTCCGGCGATCTCGTAGGTGCCGAACAGCCGGGCCACGTTGGGGTTGCCGGCGCGGCCGAGCACCCGATTCAGCTCGATGTCGGGGTTGATGCCGCTGGTAACCCGGCGAAAGACCTTGAAGATGGCGTCCCGATCGAAGATCACGCTGGTGTTGGACTGCTCTGCGTCGGCGACCCGCGGCCACGCCTCGAGCGGCAGCCTGACGTCGGGCTCCTTGCGGAACACCACTTCGGTGCCAACGGACCCGCGGGCCTCGGACGCATCGATCAGCGACAGCAGGAACCTCGGGCCATCCGTTCCATACAGCGCGTCGTAGCCGGTGTGGTCGCCGACCGCGCCAATGGTGGCCACGGTGTTGTATTCGGTGACCGGCTCGGCATCCCAGCCGACCAGCACCTGATAGCGCTCCGACGGCCCCCTCGAGTACCTGGCGTCGACGAGGACCAATTCGAGGTTGTCGCGCAGCGGAACGACCAGCGCGGGCTCGGCGCCGGTAAGTTCGCGATTGCGCCCGGCATACCAGCGTTGCTGTGGCAGCCATTCGGTCCACGGCAGCTTGGCTGACTGGTTCATGCCTTCTCCTCCGATGCGCACAGCTGGAACCAGTAGAACCCATGTCCCGGGAGTGTCAGCAAATAGGGCAGGTGTCCGATGCGGGGGAACTCCACCTGCCCGGTGAGCTCGATCGGCGTGTGGCCGCTCCAATGTTGCAGGTTCAGCTCGATCGGCTGGGGGAAGCGCGACAGGTTGTTGACGCACAGCACGATGTCGCCGCCGGCGGGTGATTCGCGCAGAAAGGCCAGCACCGATGGGTTTGTGCCGCCGAGTTCCTCGAACGATCCGATCGCGAAGGCGTCGTGGCGGCGGCGCACCGCCAGCATCATGCGGGTGAAGTTGAGCAGCGACGTCGACGTGTCCCGCTGGGCTTCGACATTGACGGCCTGATACCCGTAGACCGAATCCTGACTGGGTGGCAAATACAGCCGGCCGGGATTGGCCTTGGAAAAGCCGGCGTTGCGGTCCGGCGTCCACTGCATCGGGGTGCGCACCCCGTCCCGGTCTCCCAGCCAGATGACATCGCCCATCCCGATTTCGTCGCCGTAGTACAGCACCGGCGAGCCGGGTAGCGAGAGCAGTAGCCCGGTGAACAGCTCGATCTGATTGCGGTCGTTGTCCAGCAGCGGTGCCAGCCGGCGTCGGATGCCGACGTTGGCCTTCATCCGAGGGTCCTTGGCGTACTCGGAGTACATGTAGTCGCGCTCTTCGTCGCTGACCATCTCCAGCGTCAGCTCGTCGTGGTTGCGCAGGAAGATCCCCCATTGCGCCATGTCCGGGATCTCGGGCGTCTGCGCGAGAATCTCCGAGATCGGGAATCGCGATTCGCGTCGCACCGCCATGAAGATGCGCGGCATCAGCGGGAAGTGAAACGCCATGTGGCATTCGTCGCCGCCGGTGCTGGCGTCGCCGAAGTACTCCACGACATCGGCCGGCCACTGATTGGCCTCGGCCAGCAGCACCCGGCCCGGAAACTCGTCGTCGACGACCTTGCGGACCCGCCGCAGGAAGGCGTGCGTCTCGGGCAGGTTCTCGCAGTTGGTGCCCTCGCGCTCGAACAGGTATGGCACCGCGTCCAGCCGGAACCCGTCGATACCCAGGTCCAGCCAGAACCGCAGGACGTCGATCATGGCCTCCTGCACGGCCGGGTTGTCGTAGTTCAGGTCCGGCTGATGCGAGAAGAACCGGTGCCAGTAGAACTGCTTGCGAACCGGGTCGAAGGTCCAGTTCGACTCCTCGGTGTCGATGAAGATGATCCGGGCGTCGGTGTACTTCTCGCTGGTGTCGCTCCACACGTAGAAGTCGCCGTAGGGCCCATCGGGGTCGTGGCGCGACTCCTGGAACCAGGGATGCGACTCGGAGGTGTGGTTCATCACCAAATCAGTGATGACGCGAATTCCCCGCTCGTGGGCGGCATCGAGCAACGCGACGAAGTCCTCGACCGTGCCGAACTCGGGCAGCACCTTATAGAAGTCCCGGATGTCGTAGCCGCCGTCCCGCAGCGGCGAGTCGTAGAAAGGCGGAAGCCAGATGCAGTCAATTCCCAACCACTGCAGATAGTCCAGGCGCTGCAGCAGCCCGCGCAGGTCACCGGACCCGTCCGCGTTGCCGTCCAGGAAGGCCCGGACCAGCACCTCGTAGAAGACCGCGTGTTTGAACCAAGTCGGATCGGCCGGCAACGCAGCCGCGTTCTCGAAGTCCTCCGCATTGGGGTGCTCGACTACACCCCCTTCGACGTGACTGCCCTCCGCGGGATCGTGCTCTGACTCCTTTTGCGAGGCGTCGTTTGCGTCGTTCATCAATTCCACGATGCCACGTGTACCCGAGGCGAGCCGATCGGAATCACGCCGCTAATTTGCCGGCCCAGCAACCGAATTGGTCGCCGGCCAGGCAGTATGCATGTCGGATCAGGCCGGAGGCCCCTCGCCCAAGACCACATTCACGGTCTGATCGCCGGCCCCGGAACGCCAGTGCAGGGCGATGGTGTCGCCGGGGTGATGCGGGACGAGCACGTCCGTCATCGCGGTGGGACCGTTGATCGGCACATTGTCGACGCCGGTGATGACGTCACCGGCCGCGATACCCGTCCCCGCGGCGGGGCCCCCGGGCACCAGGCGTTGGACCATGGCCCCGTTGCCACCGTTCTCGGCGACGCCGAGACCGAGGAAGGCGGTGGGGCCGACGTGCACGGTCGGCGAACCGGCTCCGGAGCGGATCTGACCGGCGACGCCCATCGCGTTACCGATCGGAATGGCGAAGCCCTGGCCGCCGGACATCTTGTAGCTGTCGGTGGCGGCGGTGTCCACGCCGACCACCTGGCCGGCATTGTTGACCAACGGCCCACCCGAGTCGCCGGGCTTGATCGCGGTGTCGGCCTGGATCAAGCCGCCCAGCGTCTCGTTGGCACCCGTGAGGGTGTCGGTGGCCGACACAGTCTGGTTGAGTGCGACGACGCGGCCGGGCACCACGCTGGGCGCTCCACCCTGGCCGTGAGTGTTGCCGAGCGCGACGACCGGCTCCCCGACCGAGACGCCGCCACCGATCGCGGCCGCAGGCAGGCCACCGGCACCCCGAAGCTGCAGCACGGCGATATCCGCGGTGCGGGAGTAGCCGATCACGTCGACGGCGTAGGTCTGACCGTTGCCGACGTCGAACGCGCTGATGTCGGTCGCGGCCGAGATCACGTGGTTGTTGGTCAGCACCACGCCGCCCGGATCAATGACGATGCCGGTCCCGGCTCCCACCGCGCTGTTGTAGCCGAACTTCGTGGTGATGTTGACGACCTGCGGCCCGACCTGGGCGGCGATCGCCGCGGGGTCCAGCGGGAACATGGGCGCGTCGCGGAACTGCTCCCGCGCCAGGGTTGACGGCGACGCAGCCGCCGGGATCGTGGTCAGACCCAGGCCCAGTCCGACCACGGCCAGCACGCTGACCATCCATGACCGCCTGACCGAGCGGTGCTGCCATTTGCCCATCCCGTACCTCCCTGCATCGGGGTGCGAACCACAAGCTGCCCAGCCTCTACGTCTGGGCAGCACAATTTTGTGTACCTCACCGTAATGCAGGTAGCTAGTTCGGGCGTCACAAAGCGCTGGTGAGCGATTGCGCACCTAAGCTGGCGGGGTGGGTGAATTCGACCCCAAGGTCAGGTTCACACGGTCCGCGGTGGCGCGACTGGCGACCAGCTCGCCCGGCGGAAAACCGCACCTGGTGCCGGTGGTGTTCGCGTTCGACGAGGACTCCCCCGATGGCCACGAAGTGGTCTACACCGCCATCGACGCGAAACCGAAAAGCACGCAGCAGCTGCGCCGGCTGGCAAACATCGCCGGCAACGCACGGGTCAGCCTGCTCGTCGACCACTACGCCGACGATTGGGCGCAGCTCTGGTGGGTCCGCGTCGACGGTGACGCATCCATCCACTCCAACGGCGAGGCGATGCACACCGGCTACCGGCTGTTACGCGCCAAATACCCTCAGTATCAATCGGTTTCGCTCAACGGCCCGGTCATCGCGATAGCGGTGCGCCGCTGGTCGAGCTGGCACGCCTGACCAGGCGCGCCGCGGCGCGCAATTGTCGCTGGTCCGTGGCCTTGTGTTGGGCGGCAGTTGGGAGAAAGGTTGCCTAATACGTTCTGTGAGCTACGACACACCGTGGCCGACCGAGCGAAGTGGAGGAAGGTCATGGCGGACAAGGCGAACGCTTCGGCGGGCACGGGAGCCGCTCCCGCCGCGACCTGTCCTGGCGATGTTCGCAACATTGCCCTGGTGGGCCCCTCGGGAGGCGGCAAGACGACCTTGGTCGAGGCTCTGCTGGTCGCGGGCGGCGTGCTGACCCGACCGGGCTCGGTCACCGAGGGCAGCACCATCTGCGATTACGACGACGCCGAAATCCGCCAGCAGCGGTCGGTCGGCGTTGCGGTGGCCTCCCTGTCGCACGGCGGGATCAAAATCAACCTGGTTGATACACCCGGATACGCCGACTTCGTCGGCGAGCTGCGAGCCGGATTGCGCGCCGCGGACTGCGCGCTGTTCGTGATCGCCGCCAACGAGGGCGTCGACGAGCCGACCAAGTCGCTGTGGGGAGAATGCAGCCAGGTCGGCATGCCCCGTGCCGTGGTGATCACCAAACTCGACCACGCCCGCGCGAACTATATGGAAGCGTTGCAGGCCGCGCAAAAAGCGTTCGGCGACAAAGTTTTACCGCTCTACCTGCCGACCGGATCACCATCCTGCGAAGGCCTGATCGGCTTGCTGTCGCAGAAGCGCTACCGGTATTCCGGTGGCACGCGCACCATCGAACCGCCGGACCCGTCGGATGCCGACCGGATCGAGGACGCGCGCGGCACGCTGATCGAAGGAATCATCGAGGAATCCGAGGACGAGTCCCTGATGGACCGCTATCTCGACGGCGAGTCGATCGACGAGGCCGTGCTCATCGACGACCTGGAGCGCGCCGTCGCCCGGGGGTCGTTCTTCCCGGTGATTCCCGTATGCAGCGGTACCGGTGTCGGCACCCTGGAACTGTTCGAGATCGCCACCCGCGGTTTCCCGTCTCCGATGGAACATCCGCTACCGGAAGTGTTTACGCCGCACGGCGCCAAGCACGCCAAACTCGCCTGTGACGCCGAAGCGCCGTTGTTGGCAGAGGTGGTGAAGACGACATCAGACCCCTACGTCGGCAGGGTGAGCCTGGTCCGGGTGTTCTCCGGGACCATCAGGCCCGACACGACGGTGCATGTGTCGGGCCATTTTTCGTCTTTCTTCGGCAGTTCCGAAGGCAATCAAGGCAATAGCAACAGTCATCCCGACCACGACGAAGACGAACGCATCGGCGTGCTGTCCTTCCCGCTCGGCAAGCAGCAACGGCCCGCACCCGCGGTGGTGGCCGGCGACATCTGCGCGATCGGCAAGCTGAGCCGCGCCGAGACCGGCGACACACTCTCCGATAAGGCCGAGCCCCTGGTGCTGAAGCCATGGGCGATGCCGGAGCCGCTGCTGCCGATTGCCATTGCGGCGCATGCCAAAACCGACGAGGACAAGCTGTCGGTCGGGCTGGGCCGGCTAGCCGCCGAGGACCCGACACTGCGGATCGAGCAGAACCAGGAAACACACCAGATCGTGCTGTGGTGCATGGGTGAGGCCCACGCCGGCGTTGTCCTCGAGGCGTTGGCCAATCGGTACGGGGTCACCGTGGATGCGGTGGAACTGCGCGTCCCGCTCCGGGAAACCTTCGGCGGCAAGGCGAAAGGCCACGGCCGCCACGTCAAGCAGTCCGGCGGGCACGGCCAGTACGCGGTGTGTGACATCGAGGTGGAGCCGTTGCCGGAAGGCGCCGGATTCGAGTTCGTCGACAAAGTGGTCGGCGGAGCGGTACCGCGACAATTCATCCCGAGTGTGGAGAAGGGTGTCCGCGCGCAGATGGACAAGGGTGTGCACGCCGGCTACCCGGTGGTCGACATCAGGGTCATCCTGCGCGACGGCAAGGCCCACAGCGTGGATTCGTCGGACTTCGCGTTCCAGATGGCGGGGTCGCTGGCGTTGCGGGAGGCCGCCGCCGCGACCAAGGTGACCTTGCTCGAGCCGATCGACGAGATCTCGGTGCTGGTGCCCGACGATTTCGTGGGCGCCGTGATGGGCGACTTGTCGGGTCGTCGCGGCCGGGTGCTCGGCACCGAGACGGCGGGCCAGGACCGAACGGTGGTGCGAGCCGAGGTGCCCCAGGTCGAGCTGACCCGGTATGCGATCGACTTGCGTTCACTGGCGCATGGAGCCGCGTCGTTCACCCGCTCGTTCGCCCGCTACGAAGCCATGCCGGAGTCCGCCGCGACCCGGCTGAAGGCTACTGTTTGAAAGCACCTGATAAACAGCCAGATTGGGATTCCGGATTCGAATATGTCGACCTTCAATGGGCTGCCTGCCCATATCTTGCTCAACCATTTCGTCGTTGTCCTAGGTCCATTGACCGCGATTCTGGCGATCCTGTGTGTGATATGGCCCGCGGCGCGGCGCCGGCTGATCTGGCTGGTTCTGCTGCTGGCGGTGGGCACACTCGTGTTGACCCCGTTGACGACCAGCTCGGGCGTCTGGCTGTCGGCTCGCGTCAGTGCGCCGTCGCCGGTGCTCACCAATCATGAGCAACTCGGCTCAACCCTGATCTACATCGTGGCGGCGCTGGCGGCGACGGTCACGGTGCTGGCCGTCCTGCACGTTCGCGAGGCGCGCGGGGTGGATATGAAACTCACCCTGCACGCCGTGGTCGGGGTTCTGGTGGTTATCGCGGCCGTGGCGACGCTGGTGCAGACCTACCGAGTCGGCGATTCGGGCGCCCGCGCCGCCTGGGGAAGCGTGACGTCGTCCACAACGTGAGACTGTCTCGATAGCCCTTGAGGCACAGCCCTTCTCGCGCCGCTCTCCGGAGGTCAGACTCCGCCGAACTGCTTTGCCACGGCGCGACGATCCAGTGAACCCTTAGCGGTGTGCGGCAGTTCACTGGCCGCCAGGATGGTTGCGGGCACCTCGTAGGGAGCCAGCCGCTCACGGCAGAACTCCGTCAGCTCCTCGGGGCTCGGCGGAGTCGATTCGCGCGCGACGACCACCGCGGCCACCGTCTCGCCGTACATCTTGTCCGGCAGCCCGAGCACCGCGACCTCCAAAACGCCGGGATGGCTAGCCAGCACCTCCTCCACGCGTTCCGGTGAAATCTTCTCGCCGCCACGGTTGATGAGTTCCTTGATCCGGCCGCGGATGCACAGATCGCCCGCCGTCGACAGTGACCCCAGGTCGCCGGTGCGCAGCCAGCCGTCGGTGAAGTTGGCGGCGGTGATCGCCGGGTCGCCGAGGTAGCCGCGCACCACGGTCGGCCCATGCAGCCAGACCTCGCCGACAGAGTCGGCCGCAACGGGCTGTCCGTTGGAGTCGGCGATCCGAATTTGCGGACTGGTCGACCGCCCAACGAGACCCGTTGTTTCAGCTGGGTTTTCGCTTTGGTCGATCCCCGTGGTGGCGACCTGATGGGTGCCCTCAGTCATTCCGAAAGCACAGACGACCGTCGCGCCGAAGGTGTCTTGCAGTGCCTGGGCTGTTTCCGTGGTGAGCGGAGCGCTGCAGCTGCGGATGAAGCGCAAGTGTGTCCGCCCGGTGTCAGGATGCTCAGTATTGGTGCGCTCCAACAGGATCTGGTGAATCGTCGGAACCGCGGTGTACCAGGTGGCCCTGACGGCATCGATGTCGTCCCAGAAGGTGTGCGCCGAGAACTTCCCGCGGGCGGGCAACAGCACCGTCCCTCCGGATGCCAGCGTCGACAGCAGCGCGGCGATCAGGCCGTGGCCGTGATAAAGCGGCATTACCGCCACCGTCGCGTCGTCGGGTCCCAGCTGATAGGCGGCGACGATCGCCCGCACCGAACTGGCGATGTTCGCGCGCGTCCAGGGGACCATCTTCGGCATCGCCGTTGTCCCGCCGGTGAACATGATCATCGCGTCGTCGTCGTGCAGCCCGTCGGGTGTCGCGACGTCTCGATTCGGCGCGGCGGCGGCGGCCAGATCGACCGACGACGGCGCCCCGGCACGGCCGACGGTCACCGTGAACGTCCACCGCACCAATCCCGGTTCCTGCTCGTCACCGGGTCCCGCGCCGTCGACAAGCACCACACCGGCGCCCGCGACCTCGCTGCGGGCACGCTGGTCGCCGACGGGTAACGCCGGGTCCAACGGAACCGCTATCAGTCCCGCGCGCGAGGCCGCCAACAAACCGACGACGAACTCGGCATTGCTGCCGGACCGCAGTGCGAGCCGGTCTCCCGGCCGCAAGCCGGCGTCCTGCAGCTGCCCGGCCAGGTCGTCGACCAGCCCGATCAGCTCGCCGTAGCTGACCGGTATGCGATCGGCAGTGGCGACGAGCGCCGCCGCCTCCGGCCGGGCCAGTGCCGCCGCGACGACCAAATCGGCGATGCTCGGGGATTCGTGGGTCAACTCCGCCTCCGGAACGTAGGTGATCAAGTCGGTCATCGCAGTAGTCCTTCGTCTTGTCGATATGTAGCAGCACCTGATTGCACGATGCAGAGAAACCGCCGCGTTCGTCCAATACTGTTCCGCTCAGGATCGATAATCGGTAGCTATCAAGTGCGTCCCATCCGTGATTCAGTCGTCGATAACCGGCGTGAATCGCTGCATAGCGGCTGGGTCTTGGACACCGGCGGGACACCCGGACCACAGTGATGGACAACACGCACGGACACGAGGAGTCGGGACATGACCACACGTTCGGCATCACCTGACGGAGCACCGGAGGGGTCGCAGGACACTCCCCTGACCGACGGCTTCCACCTCGTCGTCGATGCCCTGCGGGTCAACGACATCGATACCCTCTACGGGATCGTCGGCATCCCGATCACCGATCTGGCGCGGGTCGCGCAGGCCTGCGGCATGCGTTATATCGGCTTCCGACAGGAGACGTCGGCCGGCAATGCAGCCGCGGCCGCCGGGTTTCTCACCGGCCGCCCCGGCGTGTGCCTGACGAAATCGGGGCCGGGATTTCTCAACGGCCTGCCCGCGCTGGCCAACGCCACCACGAACTGCTTCCCCATGATCCAGATCTCCGGGTCGAGTAATCGAGCGCTGGTCGACTTGCAGCGCGGCGACTATCAGGACCTGGATCAGCTCAACGCCGCCAGGCCGTTCGTGAAGGCCGCCTACCGCGTCGACCGCGTTGAGGACATCGGGCTCGCCGTGGCGCGCGCGATTCGCACCGCGGTGTCCGGCCGGCCGGGCGGGGTCTACCTCGACATCCCCGGCGCGGTGCTGGGCCAGGCCATGGATGCCACGGCCGGATCCGAGAGCGTCTGGCGGGTCATCGACCCCGCACCCCGCCAGCTGCCGGCACCCGAAGCGGTCGATCGCGCACTGCGCGTGCTCGCACAGGCACGCCGGCCGTTGATCGTTTTGGGTAAGGGCGCCGCGTACGCCCAAGCCGACGCCGTGATTCGGGATTTCGTCGAGACCACCGGAATTCCGTTCCTGCCCATGTCGATGGCCAAGGGGTTGCTGCCCGATTCGCATCGGCAGTCCGCGGCGGCCGCGCGCTCACTGGCCATCGCCCGCGCCGACGCGGTCTTGCTGATCGGTGCGCGGCTGAATTGGTTGCTCGGACACGGAGAATCACCGCAGTGGTCCGAGGACGCCAAGTTCGTACAAGTTGACATTGCGGCGTCGGAGTTCGACAGCAACCAGCGAATCGAGGCGCCGCTGGCCGGCGACATCGGATCGGTGATGTTTGCGCTGCGTGACGGCCTGACCACGCACCCGGTCAATGTGGCGACGGAATGGACGGACGAGCTGTCCGATCGCCGAGCCCGCAATGACGCCAAGATGCGCGAGCGCCTCGCCGAGAATCCACATCCGATGCGCTTTTACAACGCTCTGGGTGCCATTCGCTCGGTGCTGCAGGCGAATCCGGATGTCTACGTGGTCAACGAGGGGGCCAACACGCTGGACCTGGCCCGCAACGTGATCGACATGGAGCTGCCGCGGCATCGACTCGACTCCGGGACCTGGGGCGTGATGGGTATCGGCATGGGCTACGCGATCGCGGCGGCCGTCGAGACCGGCAGGCCCGTCGTCGCGATCGAGGGCGACAGCGCATTCGGGTTCAGTGGCATGGAGATCGAAACCATCTGCCGCTACCAGCTGCCGGTGACGGTCGTCATCCTCAACAACGGCGGCGTCTACCGCGGTGACGAGAAGCCCACCGGTCACGCCCCGGCCCCTACCGTGCTGAACGCCGGTGCACGTCACGAAATGATCGCAGAAGCTTTCGGCGGCAACGGATACCACGTCACCACTGCGGTGGAGCTGCAGGCGGCCCTGACCCATGCGCTCGCGTCGCGCGGGCCGTCACTCATCGACTGCGAACTCGACCCGGCGGCTGGGGTGGAGAGCGGGCACCTGGCCAGTCTCAACCCGACCAGCGCGGCCAATCGGGAGCCCGCGGTCAGCGCCGATGCGTGACGCCGAGTAGCTCGGCGTTGAAGAATTCGTCGAGTGAAAGCTCTTGCGCACAAGCGACGAGCGCACGGGCGACCGGTGATCCGGGCCCGGTGGCGTTGGTGGCCGGCGCGATCCCGGCTTTCACCACCGGATCGACCATTTCGACCGCACGGATCTCTGCGCCCAGCGGAGTCGTCCACAGCCAGGTGTGCGGAATGATGCAGGCCCAGTTTCCGGATGAGACCTGCGCGAGTAGTGAAGCCACAGAGTCGGTTTCGACCTGCGGGGTGACCGTGATGCCGTGGCCGCCGAAGGCTTCGTCGATGATTTGGCGGTCCCGCATGTCGGCGGTGAGCAACGCCAGCGGCAACTGGGCGGCATCCGGCCATCGCAGCGTCGATGCGCCCGACGGCAACATGTCGGCCGCCGACAGCAGGACGAAGCGCTCCGCGTAGAGCGGCACCAGGTCCACATCGTGGGCGTCGTCCTGAGACACGTGCACGATCGCGGCGTCGAGCTCGAATTCGCGTAGCCGCCGGTACAGTTCCGTGGCGGCCAGTCGGGAATGAATCTGCACTTTGGCCAACGGATGAGCCGAACAGAAGGACGACAGCACCAGGGAGGCTGTCGTCGACGCGGTGGGCACGGTGCCCAGCCGAAGCGTTCCGGTGATCCCCGACAGCACGGCGTGTACCTCGGCCTTGAACGCGTCGTGCTCGGCCAGAATCCGCTTGGCCCACACGACCAGTCGATCCCCTTCGGGGGTGAGGCCCTCGAAGCTGTGGCCGCGGTTGATCAGCGTGACGTTCAGCTCACGTTCCAGCTTGGCGATCGCGGCGGACAGCGCGGGTTGCGACACGTAGCACTTCTCGGCAGCCCGGGCGAAGTGGCCCTCCTGGGCGACCGCAACGAAGTACTCCAGTTGGCGGAAGAGCACCCGCACCTCCCTCGGTCTGGCGGCACCGATTCCGCTGAGGTTAACGCGTTGCTAGCCCTCCAGCCAGTGTATTGCTGCCGCATTCAGGTAGCCGCCGTTCAAGCGCGGTGTCGCAGACGACACCCAAAGAGCGATTTATGTTCCGGCTCAACGACTTTGGGCGACATTTCGCGGCGATCCGTGAAGCGCAACTGCCCGGCAGAGCCGTCATACCCACTCCCTGTGCGAGAACCGCCCGTGCCGGGATCGAACTCAACCGGTGATCGCACCGTTATCGTAGGGACGGGGCGGGAGTGTCATTGTTTGCTAAAAGCCGTAATAAGCAGACAGCCAGTAGAATATCGTGTGTTGATTGCACCATCTCGGAGGGTGGACGCCATGCATCGTGGGGTTCGTTATCTATTTGTATTGGTCGCGATCACGGGTTTGGGCGTGGTCGGATCCGGTTCCCGCGCGCTCGCCACGGTCCCGGTACCCGAGCCTGCCCCCGCAATTGTCGCGATTTTGCCGGCCGACGGCGCGGTGGTGGGAGTTGCGCACCCGGTCGTGGTGAGATTCAGCGCGCCGGTGGCCGACCGTGCCTCCGTCGAGCGGTCCATCCACGTCACCTCGCCGAGCAACACCACCGGGCATTTCGAGTGGCCCGAGAACAATGTCGTGCAATGGGTTCCGAACCAGTATTGGCCCACTCACAGCCACGTTTCGGTGGGCGTGCAAGAGATGACCACGGGCTTCGACACCGGCGACGCATTCCTGGGTGTCGCCAGCATCTCCGGCCACACCTTCACCGTCAGCAGGGACGGGGAGATACTGCGCACGATGCCGGCTTCGATGGGTAAGCCCAGCCGCCCCACGCCGATCGGAAACTTCACCGCGCTGGAGAAGCAACGCAGCGTCGTGATGGACTCGCGGACGATCGGTATCCCGCTGAGTTCACCCGAGGGATACAAGATCACCGCGCAGTACGCGGTCCGGGTCACCTGGAGCGGTGTGTACGTGCATTCGGCACCGTGGTCGGTCGACTCGCAGGGCCATGCCAACGTCAGCCACGGGTGCGTCAACCTGAGCCCGGACAACGCGGCGTGGTACTTCAACAACGTCAACGTCGGCGATCCCATCCAGGTCGTGGCGTAGCAGTCCCGGTTAGGCCGGCACCAGCAGATTTGTGACGCGGCACAATGCCGCGCTGGCTAGCGCACCCCCCGATCACTGTGACCATGGTCACAGTGATCGGGGGGAAGACTCGTGGCGGGCGGACGGTTGCGTTAAGAAGCCGTCCGAACGAGAGGCTGGACATGAGTGTTGACGCGAGGCGCGAGATCGGCACCAGTGCGGGTTCGCAAGCCACCCCGAGGCAACAAGTGGCAGAACGCATCCTCCGGCTGGAGGCGGCCGACGACCAGTACCAGAACGCCAAACCGGATCCCGCGCTGCAGGCCGCGGCACGCCAGCCCGGCCTTCGGCTTCCGCAGATCCTGAAAATGTTCGCCGACGGCTACGCGGATCGCCCCGCGTTGGGCTGGCGAGCACGTGAATTGGCGACCGACCCGGTGACCGGGCGCACCACCAGCCGGCTGCTTTACCGATTCGACACCATCAGCTACCGCGACCTGTGGGCGAACGTTGCAGCCGTCGCGACAGCCTGGCGCCACGATTCGATAAACCCGGTCAAGCCGGGCGATGTCGTCGCCACACTCGGCTTCGCGAGCCCGGAGTATCTGACGGTCGACCTGGTAACGGGTTACCTCGGCCTGGTGGCGGTACCGCTGCAACACAACGCATCAGCCTCGCGGCTGCAGCCGATCGTCGCGGAAATCGAACCGCAAGTGCTGGCTACCGGGGCGGGGTACCTCGACCTCGCCGTCGAGGCGGCGCTGGGTAGCACCTCGCTGCGGCGCCTGGTGGTCTTCGACTACGAACCGGAGATTGACGACCTGCGAGAGAACCTGGAACGCGCGCAGGCGAAGCTGGCCGATGCCGGCATGGCGGTAACCATCGAGACCTTCGACGAATTGGTCGAACGCGGCCTCGCATTGCCGCCGGAGCCGTGGTACACCGGCGAATCCGATGAGCGGCTGGCGATGATCATGTACACGTCGGGGAGCACCGGGCTGCCCAAAGGCGCCATGTACACCGAGCGCATGATTTTGAGCCTGTGGACCACCGAGCTCTATCCCGAATTCGCGGACATACCGGTATTGAACGTCAACTTCATGCCGCTCAATCACGTGGGCGGCCGGATACCGCTGGCCTCGTCGTTCCAGGCGGGCGGCACTAGTTACTTCGTGCCCGAAAGTGATCTGTCCACATTGTTCGACGACTGGAATCTGGTGCGCCCCACCGAAATGGGCATGGTGCCGCGGGTGGTCGAGATGCTGTACCAGCGTTACCAAAGCGCGGTGGAGCGGCTCGTCGGCCAGGGTGCCGAACCCGCGGAAGCCGACACGCAGGCGAAAGCCGAACTGCGCGAACAGGTTTTGGGTGGGCGGGTGATCACCAGCTTCTCCACTACGGCGCCGTTGGCCGCCGAGATGAAGATCTTCATCGAGTCCTGCCTGGACGTCCACGTGCTCGACGGCTACGGCCTGACCGAGGTGGGCATGGTATTCAAAGACGGTCTGGTGTCCCGGCCTCCGGTGACCGACTACAAACTCATCGACGTCCCAGAACTGGGTTACTTCCACACCGATAAGCCCTATCCGCGCGGCGAGCTACTGGTGAAATCGCAGACCGCCTTCGGCGGGTACTTCAAGCGACCCGATGTGACGGCGAATGCGTTCGACCCCGACGGCTACTACCGCACCGGCGACGTCATGGCCGAAATCGGGCCGGATCGTCTCGTTTACGTGGACCGGCGCAACAACGTGTTGAAGCTGGCGCAGGGCGAATTTGTGGCGGTCGCCCGCCTGGAGGCTGTTTTCAGCAGCGCCGCACTGGTCCGGCAGATCTTCGTTTACGGCAACAGTGAGCGGCCCTACCTGTTGGCCGTCGCAGTACCGACGGTCGAAGCCGAGGAACGGTTCGCGGGCGATCCCGACAGCCTCAAGGCCGCGCTCAGCGAATCCCTGCGGCGCACTGCCAAACTCGCCGAGCTGCAGTCCTACGAAGTGCCTGCGGACTTTCTGATCGAGTCCGAGCCGTTCAATGAGGACAACGGCCTGCTGTCGGGTGTCGGCAAGCTATTGCGGCCAAAGCTCAAGGAACACTACGGCGAACGGCTCGAGGAACTGTACGCCGAACTCGCCGCCACCCGGACGGCGGAACTACGGGCGCTGCGCGAGGGCGCCGCGGACCGGCCCGTCATCGACACGCTGACCCGCGCCGCCGAGGCGTTGCTGGGCCTGCCCGGTGGACCACCGGACCCCGACACCCAATTCCTCGATCTCGGCGGTGATTCGCTGTCCGCCCTGACCTTCTCCAACCTGCTGCAGGACATCTTTGACGTGGAAGTCCCGGTGGGCCAGATCATCAGCCCAGCTTCAGATCTGCGGCAACTCGCGGAATATGTTGAGTCCGAACGTGAGTCCGGCTCCAAGCGGCCTACGTTCTCGACCGTTCACGGCCGCGGCGCGACCGAAGTCCACGCATCCGATCTCACTTTGGACAAGTTCATCGACGCCAAAACCCTGGCTGCGGCCCCGGCCCTCCCGCGTGCGACCGGCACACCACACACGGTGCTGCTGACCGGTGCTAACGGCTACCTCGGCCGCTTCCTAACCCTGGAATGGCTCGAGAGGCTGGCCAAAACCGGAGGAAAACTCGTCACCATCATCCGCGGCACCGACACCGCGGCCGCCAGTAAGCGGCTGGAAGCCGTTTTCGACAGCGGGGATCCGCAATTGCTGCAGCAATTCCGCAGCCTGGCTGCCGACCACCTCGAAGTCATCCTCGGCGATATCGCGGAGCCTAATCTTGGTTTGGACCAGGCGACTTGGGAGCGTCTGGCGCAGAGCGTGGATACGATCGTCCACCCGGCCGCGTTCGTCAACCATGTCCTGCCGTACGACCAGCTGTTCGGTCCCAACGTCGTGGGCACCGCCGAGCTGATTCGCCTGGCGATCACCACGCGAATCAAGCCGGTCACCTATCTATCGACCGTCTCGGTGGCCATGTCGGTCGAACCCGCGAAGTTCGTCGAGGACGGCGACATCCGCACCGTTAGCCCGGTGCGGCCCATCGACGACAGCTACGCGAACGGATACGGGAACAGCAAGTGGGGCGGCGAGGTGCTGCTCCGCGAGGCACACGACCTGTGCGGGTTGCCGGTCGCGGTCTTCCGGTCCGACCTGATCCTCGCGCACAGCCGATACGCCGGACAGTTGAATGTCCCAGACATGTTCACCCGCTTGATTTTCAGTCTGCTGGTGACCGGCGTAGCACCGTCATCTTTCTACGAAGCCGATGCCAAGGGGCACCGGGCCGTCGCGCACTTCGACGGTCTGCCCGCCGACTTTGTGGCGGCCGCGGTCACCACACTGGGAGAGCAGACGGCAACGGCTGCTGAGGATTCCGTTAGTTACCGATCCTTCGATGTGATGAACCCACATGACGACGGCATTTCGCTGGACGTGTTCGTGGATTGGTTGATCGCCGCCGGGCACGATATCCAGCGCATCGACGACTATGGCGAATGGCTGCAACGGTTCGAAACCACCATTCGAGCCCTGCCCGAAAAGCAGCGTCAGCAGTCGGTACTGCCCCTGCTCGAGGCCTACCGCAAGCCAGAGGCGCCGCTGCGCGGCGCGCCGGCTCCGACGGATGTGTTCCGGGCAGCGGTGCGCGAAGCCAAAATTGGTGCGGACGAAGACATTCCGCACCTGTCTGAGGCGCTGATCGAGAAGTACATCTCGGATCTGCGGCTGCTCGGGTTGATCTAGCCCGAAAAGCTAATCGTGCAAACCGTTCTTGACCGCGGCGGCTTGCTTGCGGGCGATATCGGTGGCGATACCCGGATCGATCGGATCGCCTGGCGCGCTGTCGAATTCCAGGTTGACCAGCGCCCTACCCTCGGTGAACAGCAAGACGGCGATGGCCTGCGAATTGTCCTGCGACGTGCCCGAAATCATCGCACCGTTGGTGCCGACGTCGACGGGCTGCCAGGTGCCGCTGACCTTCTTCGCGTAGTTCGTCTTGGTGTTCTCCAGACCAGCCGCCGCCATCGAAGGATCGTCGACGACCAAGATGGTGTCCCCAATGCGCCGGCTTTTGTCGGCATTGACGAACATTTGCGAGACACCGGTCGTGTTGTTGAAATTCAGCACCGGCGGTTCCGGTGCGGTGAAGTCGCCGCCGAGATCACCGGGCTGGATCAGCAACGCGCTGTAATCCGGCGGCGGCCCTGCCGGGGTACTCACCACCGAAGTCGTGGCACTCTTGGATGCGGGCGCCGAAGTCTTTCCGCTGTTACAGCCGGTGATCGCGACGCCGGCCACAATGGTGGCGACCGCCCAGCCGGTGGCGGTCATCCGGGCACGTGCCATGGGCATTCCTTCCAGCGGGAACAAGGGTCAGCGCATATGAACATACGCGCACGCTCCAACCGATAGGCGCCGGTCCGCGCCTATCCTGGCGAAGGGCCGGGGCAACTCGCGCGAAAAGGAGATCGAGATGACGGCTGGGATGGCGCGCGCTGTGCGATTCGACCGTTATGGGGACCGTGACGTGCTGTACGTGACAAAGATCGACATGCCGACACCCGGCGAGGGTGAGGTAGTAGTCGAGGTCCGCGCTGCGGGAATCAACCCCGGAGAGGCCGCCATTCGATCGGGGGCGATGCACGACATGTTCCCGGCTACGTTTCCCTGCGGTGAAGGCAGCGATCTGGCCGGGGTGGTGACGGAGACCGGGCCCGGGGTCACCGAATTCGCGGTCGGAGAAGAGGTTTTGGGCTTCAGCTTCCGGCGATCCAGCCATGCCACCCACGCTGCCGTCCCGGTCGATCAGCTGATCCGCAAGCCTTCCCAATTAAGTTGGGAAGCAGCGGGTTCGCTTTACGTCGTCGGCGCGACGGCATACGCGGCGGTCCGTGCGGTCGCGCCGCGGGCGGGCGAGACCGTCGCCGTGTCGGCGGCCGCCGGCGGCGTCGGCAGTCTTGTCGTCCAGCTGCTGATCCTGCTCAAGGCCCGAGTGCTCGGCATCGCCGGAGAGGGCAACGCCGACTGGCTGCGAGCACACGGCGTGATCCCGATCAGCTACGGCGACGGCCTGGCCGAGCGCCTGCGTGAGGCTGCGTGAGGCTGCGCCGAACGGAATCGACGCGTTCATCGACCTGTTCGGTCCGGACTACGTTCAGCTAGCCGTGGATCTGGGAGTGGCACCGCAGCGCATCGACACGATCATCTCTTTCCAGAAGGCGAGCGAAGTCGGCGCCAAGACTGAAGGCAGCACCGACGCGTCCACACCGGAAGTGCTCACCGAGATCGCCGAACTGATAGCCGGCGGCGCGGTCGATTTCGACATCGCCGCCGGCTATCCGTTGGATCGGGTGGCCGACGCCTTCGAGGAACTCGAACACCGGCACACGCACGGAAAGATCGTTCTGCTACCCAACGGTTCGCGGTAATCGTCAGCCGACGCCGACCTCAACGAGCTTGACGATCGCAAATACCACCGCCAGCACCAGGTAACCGCGCAGGATCAACAGTCCTGCCCGGCGAGGCGGCGAAATAACCGGGCGGGCAAGGGAAGCAAGGTTGGGGGTGTGCCAGTTCAGCCGATCCTTTTGGCGCCGAGCTCGGCGCTCGGCGCGCGCGAGTTTCGACTCGTGCGGATCGCTGGATCGGCGAGCGCCGATGATCGCCAGAGCACCGCCGATGACGCCCGCTGCGACGCCGGCACCGAGCCCTCCCTCGAGGGTGGCCGTGGACATGTCCGGGAAGAACGTCGCCGCCGTCAACGCCAGCGACAACAGCACCAGCGACCACACGATGGCCCACGCAACGATGTTCTGCCGCAGCGTGTTTACCCACGGCCCCAGGATCGCCCGGTCGTTGCAGAGCAAAACCAGGAACACCGTTGCCGAGGGCAACAGGATGCCGGCAAACGCCTGCACGCCCTGCGTGATCAGCCCGAGGATGTGATCGGGGCTGAACGCCACCGCGGCCGACACACCAAGCAGGAGCGCGTAGCCGCCGTAGAACCACGGCGCCTCGCTGATTTTCCAGTGCAGGGAGTGCCGCTTGCCCATCGCGTCACCGATCGCATAGGTAGTGGCCAGCCCAACCGCGTTGGCCCCGATCAACGAACCGTCCAGCAAGATGATCGCGAACAGCGCCCCCACCGGGTGGTGCAGGCTGCTCGCGACCGCGCCGGCGTCGGTGAAGCTGCCGGCAACCCCGGATCCGGGCAGGCCGAAGGCGGTGACAGCCATCAGCGCCGTCCCCCCGGCAATGACCACGACGATGCCGATGATCAAATCGGCTCGCGCGTACGGAATCCAGCGTGCGGTGATGCGCTTGTCCACCACGTTGGACTGCTGGAAGAACAACTGCCAGGGTGCCACCGTGGTCCCCACAATCGCGATGATCAACAGCAGGACCGTGGAGTTCAATCCACCCGGAATGTGCGGGATTAGGCCGCCACCAGTGGTTTTCGGACTCGGGTGCACCATCAGCACCATTGGGATCATCACAACGTTCACGGCTATCAGCAGGAACATCAGCCCTTCCCAGCGCCGAAACGAGCCGCCAGCCACCACAGCGAACAGCAGTACGGCAGCGGCGGGGATCGCCACTATCTTCGGACAGCCCAGGAATCCCAATGACAGCGCGACACCGATGAATTCGGTGACGATCGTTAGGGCATTCAGAACCAGCAGATCACCGACGCTGAAAGCGCCCCAGAACTTGCCGAACCGCTCGAAGATCAGGCGCGCGTGACCTACGCGGGCGACCGCGCCTAACCGCAGCACCATCTCCTGGTTCACGTACAGCACCGGAATCAGCAATGCCAGGGACCACAACAGGTTCATCCCGTAGTCCTGACCGGCTTGCGCGTAGGTCGCGACACCGCCGGCGTCGTTGTCGCCCACCATGACGATCAATCCGGGACCAGTGATCACCAGCAGGGTGCGCAACCGCCGCCAGCGGCCGCTGAACGAGCCGGTCTCGTCGCGCTTGATGCGACCGAACGCACCGACGATGTCACCGGTGTGCGCGGAATCCAGGGTGGCTTGCCCGGAAGTGTCCGGGCTTACAGCGCCGGTAGTGCGGGACGGGGGGGAGGTCAAAGTCATGGCGTTCTCGCTATCAGTAGTCGGGCTACACAGATCGGGTGTTGAACGCGCCCCAGCGGCGGGTGAGCAACCCGCTCCCGCCGCTGGGACCGTTAGGCGCAACGAATCATCGGTAGTTGACCGCACTGCCCGATGACGCTGCACCCGGCGCGGCCGAGAGCACACCGATCGGCGTCAGCGACGCGTACAGGTTCGCCCGCTCTTCGGGTGTCGGAATGTGCATGGCGGACAACCTGTTTGTCAGCAGCCGACCCGCACGTAGCATCGACCGTCCGCGCAGCGTTGCCCGTCCGCGCAGCATTCCACGACCGTTAATACGGTGCACAACAACAAAAGTCATGGTCTTCCCCTTTTCGGAAGGCCGATTCGGCTCGTCAGCGCGCCGAGCATTCGCTAGTGCCGCCACCGTCAATACGGTTGTGGGACAGCAAATCCAAAGAGCTGCGTGAGCAGAAAGAAACGCCGGAACCGGATCGGATCAAGATGGATTTTGGATACCAACTATCGCCGGGACTCATCTCGCCCTCACCTCCTCACGGCCATGACACACGAGGGTGTCGTCACATCACACGCAAAAGACGAACGAATGGCCGGACCATGCGCCGACCAGGCCGCACCCCTCTCGTCGGAGCTTCGGCACTGCACGGCGTATCTGGACCATGTCCAGAAGCCACTTGGGCTCAACCCTTGGGTCCGGGAAGAGCTGTCCTGACCCGGGGCGTCTCTCGACGTTCGGGGTCAGTGGCCTGTGTCCGTGCAGACGCCTCACCTACCGAGGTGCTTGCCCGTACATGCTGGCACTAGGACCCACCGCTCGTCAAACGTCTTTGCAGACTTTTTACACCAGGCGTGGCACGTGTCACATTTACCGATCGTCGAGCTCTGCACGGCTGAACATCGCCGAGGAATACCCTCGTGGGCATGGCCACGTCCTTGCAAGACCCTCGCGTCGAGTCGGTGCTCGACCGGATGTACACCGAAACCAAGAACCAGATGTCGCTGCTGCGTGAGCGGCATGGTCAGTTCGATCGACCGATGACCACAGCGGAACGCGCCGAGGCGATGAGCGAGTTCTACATCCCGGTGACTCCCGAGGCCGGGCGGCTGCTGTACGCGCTGATCCGGGCTACCCGTCCGACGACCGTTGTCGAATTCGGAATGTCTTTCGGTATCTCCGCCATTCATCTTGCGGCGGCGGTACGCGACAACGGTGTCGGGCGCGTGGTGACCACGGAACTCAGTGCGAGCAAGATAGCCGCCGCAAAGAAGACGTTCGCGGAGACCGGCTTAGACGACGTGATCACCATTCTCGAGGGAGATGCGCTGACCACGCTGGAGGCGGTGGACGGGCCGGTCGAATTCGTCTTGCTCGACGGCTGGAAAGATCTCTACCTTCCGGTCATCAAAATGCTCGAGCCCCGGCTTACCACAGGCGCTTTGGTCGTTGCCGACAATGCCAGCTCGTCGGATATGGCTCCCTATCTCGATCGTGTTCGCGATGCCGCCAACGGCTACATCAGCTTCAATTTTCTGGTCCGGGAAAGCGACAGCATGGAAATCAGCTGCCGCACTGACGACTAGGCGTCTAGCGCAGTGACTCTTCCAGCCAGGGCGTCAGCCACTTGACCCCTTCCGGGGTGAGATGGACGCCGTCGCTGCGTACCTTGATGCCGTCGACCTTGGCGCTGTAAACACCGTCGGGGCAAAGCTTTTTGTTCAGATCCAAGATCGAAACATTCGGATGCTGCGCAACGGTATTGCGCAGCATGGTGTTCCATTGGTTGACCCGGTCCGGTTGGTCCTCTGGGTATAACCGGCCATCCGGTTTCTCGCCGCCCCGGCTGTAGGGCACCGTGGCGACCACCACTCGAACTCCGCTCGCGCTCACGATGTTCAGTGCTCGCTCTAACTCGCCGTTGAGATAGGCGTCGAAGGTCGGATCACCGATGTGGGTCCACTGCCCTTCGTTGACGCGGTCCACCGTTTCCCACCGGCCGATGATCAGCAGTGCGACATCCGGCTGATCCTGGCTGACCTGCGTTGCCCATCGGCCCGGCCACGTGTCGCATTCCGCCCGCTGATCCAGGGTTTGGCCGATGTAGCGATACGGTGTACCGCGCACCAGGCTGCATCCGATGACAGTGTGGTCGAGGAACGCGAATCCGGGCGTCGGCGGAAGATAGTGCATCCAGGTCCAGCCGATCGAATCACCGAATACCGAAACGGTGAACGGCCGGTTGGGGTTTCGCGGGCCGACCGGGCGAGCGCCACCCGGCGGCACCGAGGACACCGCCGCGACCGACGAAACGCCGGGGTGCAGGCCGTTCTCACGTAGACCGGTTCCGGTGCCGACCGGAATCACCAGCATCGTAATCGCGGCGGCGCTGGCCACGGTGGCGGCGGCCAGCGGCAACAACGCGACCCGGGCCGGCCGCCAGCGGCGGACGGGTTGTTCGATCAGCCAGTACGACGCGCCGGCCACCGCGAGCGTGAGCCCGCACCGGGCGGCGAACAGCGGCAATCCGGACCATCCGGTGCGTTCGCCGTTGAGCGCCAGAAAGATCGGCCAGTGCCACAGATAGATGCCATAGGAAATCGTGCCCAGCCACACCAGCGGGGGTACGGCCAGAATGCGGGCGATCAGCCCACGCTGCTCCAGCGCCACCGGGGCGACCACGAAGACGGCCGCAATCGCGACACCGATCAGCAAGCCGTGGCGAAAGTCGCCGACATTGCCCATCCCGAAGTGCGCCGCCGCCGCTAGCCCCGCCACACCCACGACCGGCAGCACGCGGGCGACCCGCCGCCCCCACCGAGTGCGGATCATGCACCAGCCGCGGTTCAGCGACGGCCAATCCCGAACCAGCAGAGCCGCTGCCGCCGATCCGACCAGCAAAGCCTGCGCGCGGGTATCGGTGCCGAAGTAGATGCGGTCACGCGTGGTGTCGGAGACGAAGACGATGGTGGCCGCCGCCGACGCCAGCGCCCCCAGCGTGGCGATCACGAAGATGGCGAACCGCACCCCGCCCACGCTGGCCCGCATGAAGTAGCGCTTGGCTCGTGCCGCAAGCAGCAGAGTGACCACGATCAGCAGGACCGGCCAGACGAAGTAGTACTGCTCCTCAACGCCGAGCGACCAGGCGTGCTGCAGCGGCGACGGCGGCGCCCCCTGGGTGAAGTAGTCGGTCTTCTGCGCGACGAAGCGCCAGTTAGCCACCCACAAGAACGCCGCGATCGCGTCATCGCGCAATCCGTTAAGCGCCTGGGCCGGTAGAAGTTCGCGGGCCGCGCCCACGGCGAGCACCATCAACACCAACGCCGGCAACAGCCGGCGGGCCCGGCGAATCCAGAATCCGGTCAGGTCGATACGTCCGGTGCGCCCAAGCTCGTCCAGCAAAAGCGAGGTGATCAGGAATCCACTGAGCACGAAGAAGACGTCGACGCCGAGGAAGCCACCGCTCATGCCGGGAATGCCGCCGTGGTCGGCGAGCACCAGCGCAACGGCGATCGCGCGAAGCCCATCCAGCGCGGGTATGCCGCTGGCACGCTCGGGTTTGTCCCAGATCGCCAGCCGGCCGGCCCGACGCACGGGCGCTACCCACCGGGTAGGCCGATCAGAACGCGCCGGTGCGGGATGCTCCCCGCCCGGCTCAGCTCTCGCTTTTAGCGCGCCCTGACCACCGCAGCGCCCAGCGCGATAGTTGCTGCCGATACGTCGTCGCCCCTCCTCTTGATCTCAGCAAGCTTAGGGGCGTCGCCGCAGGATCAGGTGGAGGACACGCAGCGGTTTCCGCTGTGGTGCGTTCGGATTTCGGCCTAGAGTTTTAGCCTTCGTCGGGCGCGTAACCCAGGGTACTTTTGACTTCCAGATATTCGTGGAAGCCGAACTCGCTCCACTCGCGACCGTTGCCGCTGCGCTTGTAGCCGCCGAATGGCGCGTTCATGTCGAACGCATGATTGATCGTCACCCATCCCGCGCGGATCTTGCGCGCGACCTCACGAGCTTTGTCCAGGTCGGCTCCCGAAACAAAGCCGGCAAGACCGTACTCGGTGTCATTGGCGATATTGACAGCGTGGTCGATGTCGTCGTAGCCGAGGATGCACAGCACCGGTCCGAAAATCTCCTCGCGCGCGATCGTCATCTCATTTGTGACATGCGCGAAGACGGTCGGCTTGACGTAATAACCCTTGTCTAGCCCGGCGGGCCGGCCCGGGCCTCCGGCCACCACGGTCGCGCCCTCGTCGATGCCCTGCTGGATCAGCCGCTGGACCTTGTCGAACTGCGCCTTCGAAGCCACTGGCCCGATCGCCCGCTTATCGCCGTTAGGGCCCACCTCGATTTGCTCGGCCGCCTCGCGCGCGAGGGTAATGGCCTCTGCCATCCGCGAATTCGGGACCAGCATGCGCGACGGCGCGTTACAGCTCTGCCCGGAGTTCGGCATCATGTTGGCCACGCCGGCGCTGACACCCTCGGCGAAACCACTGTCGTCGAGCACGATGTTGGGACTCTTGCCGCCGAGTTCTTGGGTCACGCGTTTCACCGTCGGGGCCGCAAGCTTGGCCACCTCGATACCGGCGCGAGTGGATCCGGTGAACGACACCATGTCGATGTCGGGATGACTCGCCAGGGCCACGCCCACGCCCGCACCGTCGCCGTTGACCAGGTTGAACACCCCGGCCGGTACGCCCGCGGCGGCCAAGATCTCAGTGAAGATGTAGGGCGAATATGGTGCCACCTCAGAGGGTTTCAGGACGACGGTGCAGCCGGAGGCCAACGCCGGGTAGACCTTGACCGCGACTTGGTTGATAGGCCAGTTCCAGGGCGTGATCAAACCGCAGACACCGATCGGCTCCCTGGCAATCAGGGTCGCCCCTTTCTGTTCGGAGAACGCGAAGTTCTTCAGCGCGTCGATCGCCGTGGTCAGGTGTCCGATCCCGAGAAACACCTGCGGCCCCGCCGCCAGTGAGGGCGGCGCGCCGATTTCCTCGGTGACCGCGGCGGCCAGATCGTCCGCACGCTTCTGGTATTCAGCGAGGATGGCCTGCAACAGATCGAGGCGCTGTTCGCGGGTGCTTTGCGACCAGCCGGCGAAGGCTCGCCGGGCGGCTTTGACCGCCGCGTCGACATCGGCCTGCGACCCCAGCGAGATCTTCCCGGAAACTTGTTCCGTTGCCGGGTTGTCCACGTCGAAAGTGTTGGGCCGCAACGGGTCAACCCACCGTCCGTCGATGTAGAACTTCAAGTATTCGCGCATCAGATCGATCCTTTTCTTGCTCGGTGGGCCTTACTGGGTGCCTTCGGCATACCAGGTGCGGAATCGGTCGTACTTGGGCATCTCCTCGGAGTTGGCCTTCGGGTCGATGCACACGTGCACCACACCGACTTTGCCGCTGGCGTAGGCGCGGGCGATCGCCGGGCGGATCTCGTCCTCCTTCTCGACGAACTCACCGTGGCAGCCGAAGCCGTCCGCGATCTTGTCCATCCGGACGTCCTTGCTCCAGTGCACGCCGGGCTGCGGCGACGGCTGGGAAAAGGTGCGCTTGTACACGCCCACCTCGAGGCCCCACTGGTGGTCCACGCCCACCACGCACACCAGCGGAAGGTTCTGCCGCGCAGCCGTTTCCAGCTCCGCGATGTGCAAGAGGAACGCCGAGTCGCTGGTCAGCAGCATCACGGGGCGCTTGCCGCCCTCGGCGACGGATGCTCCGACCGCGTAAGGCAGACCGGTGCCGAGGTGGCCGAAGTTCTGGTTCCAGATGACGTCGCGCGGTTTGGCCTGCGAGTAGGTCCAACCAAAGATGACGGTCGCGCCACCGTCGCGGACCATGATGCCGTCCTCGAGTTCGTTGAACGCCCTGGTGGCCTCGACGACGTAGCGCGCCGGGTGGATGGGCGAACGTCCCGACGGCGCATTCTCGGCGAGCTGCGCGAGTTCCTCGGCGTCTGCGTTGACCAACTTCTCGAGATTGGCCGTTCGCGTGCGCGGGGTGTCCCGCAGCGCGTCGACGAGCTGCGGGACGACGCCGCGCAGATCGCCCACCAGCGGCACGTCGAACTGGCGGTTGACGCCGATCGCGGCCGGGTCCTGCTCGACGTACACCCATTTGCGGTTCGCATCGTTGTCTGCCCAATGCTGGGTCCGGCCGTAGTGCATGGGCTCGCCGAGTTCGGTTCCCAGCGCGACGCACAGGTCGGATTCCTCGACCGCCTCGTTGGCGGCCGGGGAGAACAGGTAGGGGAATGTCCGCTCCCGCAGGCCTGGGATGTACGACGTTCCACCGGAGGTCTGGATGACCGGGCAGGCCATCAAGTCGGCGAGCTCCTTGACCGCAGGACCGCTGCGCGACGTGTGCACGCCGTGGCCCACCAACAGAATCGGACTCTTCGCTTCGCGAATCAGCTTCGCGGCCTGGGCGATCTCAGGAGCGCCCGCCCCCTGGTTGACGAGGCGATACCGATTGGGCGGCAACGGTTCTGCAACGTCGATTTCTTCGAGGATGACGTGCGACGGGTATTCGATGTAAACCGGGCCGGGAGTGCCGGACATGGCCCGGCGAATCGCCTCGTGGATGATCTCGTCCGTCTGATCGGCGTACTCGATGGATGCGCTGTACTTGACGGACGGCGCGAAAAGCGGCTCCTGGCAGACGAATTGGATCCGCCCGCGCCGGACCCGGCGCTCGGTAATGCGGGCGCGCTGGCCGCCGAGAAAGATCACCGGCGAGTTCTCCACGAGTGCGCACTGGATCGCTCCGGCGATGTTGGCCATGCCCGGGCCGAGCGTGCCGATGCACAGGCCGGGCTTGCCCGTCATACGTGACGCGGCCTCAGCCATGAATCCCGCGCTCAGTTCGTGATGCGGTGCGACCACCGACCACCCGCGCGCGTCGGCCTCGGCAAACATGTGCACGAAGTTCGGATCCGGGATACCGAACAGCGTGTTCACCCCCTCGGCCTCGAACAGGTCGAGAATGCGCTGGTACACGGGCACGGCCATAGTCAGAGTTCCTTTCCGTCGCGAGCAGTCGCAAAATCGCGCTCTGGCTGGTCATTTCGGCTGATTTTGTGGCTGCTCGCGCCGATTTCGGCGAGCACTTGTGCGGTGTGGGCGCCGAGCTCTGGCGCCGGGCCCGCGACGCGCCCCGGTGTCTGCGAGAACCAAGTGGGTACGCCCGGGAAGCGCACCGGTCCGTGCGGGGTGTCCACTGTTTCGAACATGCCGACCGCGTTGAGATGCGGATCGTCGAAGAGTGCGCCCGGCGTGTTCAGTGGGGCGGCCGGTATCTCGAGCCGGCGCAGCAGCGCTAACCACTCCGCGGTAGAACGCTCCTTCATCGTCTCGGCCACCAGCCCGTAAACGGTGTCGATCTCGCGAGCGCGTTGTTCCAGCGTCGAATACAGGTCGCTGGCCCACGGCGGCTGCACGGCTTCCATGAAGGCGTTCCAGTGTTTGTCGTTGTAGATCAATGCGGCGATGTAGCCGTCGCTGGTGCGGTACGGACGACGGTTGGGCGCCACGGTGCGGGGATACACCGCGGGTCCCAGCGGAGGGTCGAACAGAGCACCGTTGGCATGTTCGACGAGCATGAACGAGGCCATGGTTTCGAACATGGCGACCTCGACTTCTTGCCCTTGCCCGGTGCGCTCGCGATGGAACAACGCCATCGTCGTCGCGTACAGCGCCGTCAGCCCGGCTATCTTGTCTGCCATGATCGTGCCGACGTAATCGGCCTCGCCGGTCAACTGCTGTTGCACCGCCGGCAGGCCGCACTCCGCCTGGATTGTGTCGTCGTAGGCGGGGCGGTCGTGGTCGGGTCCACGTCGTCCGTACCCGTAGCAATTGGTGTAGATAATCGCGGGATTGATCGCGGTGACGTCGTCGTAACCGAAGCCGAGCTTGGCGATTGCTTTGGCGCGCATCGAGTGGACGAACACGTCGGCGGTCTCAACGAGAGCGCGCAGGGCGCGTGTTCCGCCGTCGGTTTGCAGGTCCAGCACGATGCTGCGCTTGCCCCGGTTGACGTTGACGAATACCCCGCTCATGCCGGGCGCCGGACCTACCGAGATATAGCGGGTGTTATCTCCTTGGGGTGGTTCGACTTTGATCACGTCGGCACCCATATCAGCCATGATCTGCGTGCAGTACGGTCCCATCACCATCGCGGTGAGATCGATCACCCGCAGACCGGCCATCGGGCCCGTCGGGCTAGCCATTGAGCGCTCCTTGGTCGTTCGAGCGGTGAGCAAGATCGAAGCTGTATCCGATGTGCTGGTTATGTCCATCCGGGACGACGGGAAAGATGAGTGGCGCCTCGACGTAGCGGATCGCATCCAGATGGCTGCTGACCTCCTCGATCGTCCACGACGCCCGGCACACGCCGGGGCTCTCCGCGACGACCGCCCGCGCCACCCGACCCGCCAGCGCGATGAACAGTTCACCGGTCACCGAGCACGACTCGTGCGCGAGCCAACCCACCACGGGTGCAACCAATTCCGAACCCATCGGCGGATACGCCGAGGTGTCGATGCCTTCCGCCATCCGCGTCACCGCGGCCGGCACAATCACGTTGCACCGCACACCTTCGGCGGCGCCTTCGAGCGCGGCGACATTGGACAATCCGATTACGCCGGCCTTGGCGGCCGCGTAGTTGGCCACGTGGTGGTTTCCATACAGGCCACCGATCGACGAGGTCAGCACGATGCGGCCGTAACCCGCCTCGCACATGAGCGGAAATGCCGGCCGCACAACGTTGAACGCGCCACGCAAATGCACGTCGACCACGGCGTCAAAGTCCTCGTAACTCATCTCCTTGAGCGAGCCGGGACGTACGTTGCCCGCGTTGTGAATCAGGACGTCGATGCCGCCGTAGTGCCCGAGCGCCGTGGCGATGATGGCCTCGCCTCCTCCACGCGTGGCTACCGACGCACTACAAGCGACGGCCTCGCCACCGGCCGCGGTGATCTCGGCGACCACCTGCTCGGCCGGACCTGTGTCGACGCCCGCACCGCCGAGGCTGCCGCCGACGTCATTGACGACCACCTTCGCCCCGCGTGAGGCGAGCAGCAGGGCGTAGGAGCGGCCGAGTCCTCGGCCGCCGCCGGTTACCACGGCGACGCGACCGTCGAATCTCAGTTGCGGCGCACATGTTTCGCTCAACCGCCGAGCACCAACCCTTCCAGATCACCCTTGTCGCGCCACAGCCGCAACAAATCCTCGAACGCGTAAAAGCCGGGGCCGTAGGGTTCGCCCAGGTGCGACCGGATTCCCTGTCCGCCGCCACCACCTTCGTTGTTGTAATAGCCGGGCGTGCACTGCGCGTCGAACGCCGAACTGTCGATCGCGGTCTCCCGGATCGTCGCGCACCACTGCTCCTGTGCCGCTTGACTGGGCTCCACGGTGCTGATTCCCCGTTTCAGCGCTTCGGCGATCACGTAGGCAATGTGCTCGCCCTGCAGTTCATAATTCGCGGCGATGTTGGCCGAGATGCCGACTTGGGTGAAGCCCGTATAGAACTGGTTCGGGAATCCACGGCTGGTCATCCCGTGCAGCGTCTGGTAACCGTCTTGCCAGTAGTCGAACAGCGACAGTCCGTCGCGTCCCTCGATCGTCTCGATCGAATAGCGGCGGCTGATCTCGGTGGTGATTTCGAAGCCGCTGGCATAGATGATGCAGTCCACCTCGTACTCGACACCATTGGCCACCAGACCCTTTTCGGTGGCCCGCTCGACGCCCTTGCTCGAGGACACGTCGACCAGCGTGACATTCGGACGATTGAAACTCGCCAGGTAATCGTCGTTGGAACAGGGCCGCTTACATAGGAAGCGGTAATAGGGCTTGAGCGCTTCGGCCGTCGCCCCGTCCTCGATCAGGGAGTCGATGCGGCGCCGCAGCCGCTCCATGATCTTGTAGTCCTCCTCCTCTCGGAGCGCAACGAACTGCTCGGGAGTCATCGACGCGGGGTCGTCCAGGGCGAGCACCCGGGCCGCGGTGTTGCGTCCCAGCTCGGTCCAGAAGTCGCACACCAGATCCGGCTGACCCAGCGCCATACCCTCGAACGTCCATGAGTGGAAGTTGCGCTGACGCTCCCGTTGCCAACCCGGCCGCAGCGTCTTCACCCATTCCGGATCGGTCGCAGCGTTGTTGCGTTCGTCGACGGTCGACGGTGTCCGCTGAAACACATAGAGATGTTTGGCGGCGCGCGCGAGAAAGGGCACGATCTGGATGCCCGTGGCACCGGTGCCGACCACCGCGACGCGTTTGTCCGCCAGTTTGTCCAGGCTCCCGCTGACATCGCCTCCGGTGTAGTCGTAGTCCCACCGCGACGAATGGAAGCTGTGTCCGCCAAACGCTTTGAGTTCGGGAATGCCGGGCAATTTCGGCCGGTGGAAGGGGCCCGACGCCAGCACCACGAAGCGGGCGCGGATATCGTCGTCGCGGTTCGTGCTGATCCTCCAGCGCTTCATCTCCTGGTCCCAACGCAGGTCACGCACCTGGGTGGAGAAGATCGCCGAATCGTAGAGGCCGAAATGCTTTCCGATGTTGCGGCAATGCTGGTAGATCTCGGCACCGTCGGCGAACTTCTTCGACGGCATGAAATCGAGCTCTTCGAGAAGCGGTATATAGCAGTAGGATTCGTTGTCGCATTGGATTCCCGGGTAACGGTTCCAGTACCAGACGCCGCCGAAGTCACCACCGAGCTCGATGATTCGTACGTCATCGACGCCCGCCTTCTTCAGGTGGGCCGCCGACAGCAGGCCCCCGAAGCCACCGCCGAGAACCGCGACGTCGATGTCGTCGACAATTGGCTCACGTGGGACCACCGGCGTGTGGGGATCGACTTCGTAGTAGCCGGCGAAGTCGTCCTCCAATTCGATGTACTGATTGGAACCTTCTTTGCGCAGCCGCTTTTCGCGCTCGTGGCGGTATTTCTCACGCAGCGCGTCGATGTCTAAGTCGTCGGGCGTCCGGGTTGGCCCGCAGGCCTCTTGGGCCGCCTTGATATCCGGGGTCATGCCCGTGGGTGCTCCTCATCTGAAAGGCTTTGGGGTTCTCCGACACCCATGTACCTCGACAATTGGTAATGCAGATTGACCGTGCTGCGTTCGCGGTATGGATTGGGTTTGGTGCCCGGGAACCCAAGCGACTTCATGCCCTGTTGCACGGCGGCCATGTTGGAGAAGTCTTGCGGTAGAACCGACCGCCATCGGGGGTCGCCGACCGGTGTGTACTCCCACTCTGTTTGTGGCTCTTGACCTTTCGGGTACAGCTCGAGGACCGACACCTCGAAGATGCACTTGTTGGGGTTGTAGCTGGGGTGTGGCCGCGCCCCGTAGCACAGCGCGCTGGTCAGGCCCTGCCCAATCTGGAAATTTGGAAAGATCTGCCATGCGGTGCCGGCCTGCCCGAGGATGTCGGCGGGAATTATCGGCCAGAGCACGCCACGGGCCTCGTCGTCACGGCGCGCCGACGCCAGCCCGTGTTCGAGAACCTTGTCGGCCGGTGTCCCCTCGGGCAACTCATCAACCAGTCGCTTCGCCGCGTTCACCAGCGTCTGCGTGGTGGTGGCGTTGGTTTCCTCCATCGTGTACACCTGCATCTCCGCGGTCGAAACCCGCGGATCGGCGCCGATGCCGAGGCGGATCTTGGACTTGGTGGCCTCCATCTCCGCTGGCGCGTCGTAACCGATGTGGCTGTGTCTGCCTTGCGCTTTCGCCCAGCCCTTGAATTCGCCGAACTTGTTGAACTCGGGGTGCGTGGTGAAAACGTGGTAGGTCTCGTTGAAGGCCTCCAGCGCGACCTTCCAGTTGCAATCGAAGGACAGCCACTTACGCCATTTGTAGCGCATGTTCTCACAACCGAACGGATCGAGAATCTTCGCGGCGGGGAACAAGAAGTCTGCCAGCGGCTCACAGTCGGGGTCCATGTTGATCCACAACCAACCGCCCCAGGTGTCGACTCTGACCGGTCGAAGGCGGGTGTTGTCTGCTTTGAGCGCTTCCTGCCAGTCCTGCTGTTCGCGGATATGAGTGCACGCTCCGTCGAGACCGTAGGTCCAGCCGTGAAAGCCGCAGACGAACGACTTTCGCGTTCGGGCACATGCGTTCTTGGCGCCCTCGGGGGTGTCGATCAACCGGCGGCCACGGTGCATGCAGACGTTGTGGTGGGCATGGAATTCGCTACTGCCGCTGCGCACCACGATGATCGAGTCGTCGAGAATGTCGTAGGTCAGGTAGCTGCCCACCTCGGGCAGCTCCTCGACGCGGCCGACTTGCTGCCAAACCTTGCGCCACAGCTTGTCGCGCTCGGCGCGGGCATAGTCCTCGGAAATGTATGCCTCGACGCCGATCGTCATTGGTTTCGATAGTTCTTCGGCCGCTTCGGAATTCACACCTTCGGCTGGCTCGGTCATCACATCCTCCTTATTGCCGCGCGGAAGGATTCGTCATGCAAGAAAAGTGAGGTGTTGTCGGCGCCTAGATGGCTCCACTTGAGGCCCAGCCCGCCGTCGACGAGCAGCGTCTGGCCGGTGACGTAGCTCGACATCTCGGAGAGCAGAAAAAGGATGGCACCGGCCTGCTCCTCGGGCCGCCCACGGCGTCCCATCGCGATCGCCTGCCGGTCCCGGCCAGGGTCCTCGTCGACATAGGCGCGCGAGGCCGCTGTCTCGGTGACGCCGGGAGCCACGGCATTGACCCGGATTCCGGCCTGCGCCAACTCGAGGGCCATCGTGCGCGTCATCGCCGTGATCGCGGCTTTGGCTGTCCCGTAGGCGATGTGAAATGGCGCGGTGTTCATGCCGCTGATCGAGGAGATCGACACGATCGACCCCTGCTGTTGCTGCGCGACGAGCTCACTTGCCACGGCCTGGCTCATAAAGAAGGCCGTTTCGAGATTGTCTGCGAAGATCTTGCGCCAGTCGCTGCGCGCCACCCGGGTCGACGGCATCCAGGTCGCCGGCTGCGCGCCGCCGGCGACATTGACCAGCCCGTACAAGTCGCCGTCGGCACGGCGGGCGTGGTCAAGCACCGCAGCGATGCCCTCGTCGGTCGATGCGTCAGCCACGACCGGCACCACGGCCAGACCCTGCTGCGCCAACGGGGCGATGTGCTCGCCGAGGTTTTCCTTCGACCGGCTCACCGCGATCACCGTGGCACCCGCCCGGGCGGTCATGGCCGTGACGGTCGTACCGATGCCGCCCCCGCCGGCGCCGGCAACCACCACGATGCGACCGTCGAGCCCTAGAAGATCGCTGTGATCCTCGTGATCGTCCATGACCTGCTTCCACCCACCGCCGCCGTCAAGCGTCCGCAATGAGATCTCTTGCTCATTTTGTCCGGACAAAATACGGGATTCTGTCCATTGGAGAACACTATTCCGATCAGCGCACTTCGCTGTCAAGGTCGAGCCGGAACACATTCGTAGCTATTGTCTGGACTAAGAGGAGTTGATAACGTCCAGCCCAACCGGCTGACGGAAGGACCTCGGCGAGCATGTCGATCTCAAGGGCCATCTCAACGCAGCCCTCGCGGTATGCCCCCTCGAATTCCGGGGCACACCCGATCGAAGTCGCGCAGGGCTGGGAGCTCGAGCAGGTCACCGCACCCAGCCGGCTCTTCGGCGCCAATGGCTTGCGCACCGGCCCGGACGGTCGCATCTATATCGCCCAGGTGACCGGCAGTCAGATCAGCGCGCTGGATCACCGCACCGGGGAACTGGTGACCGCCAGCCCCAAGGGCGGCGACATCGTGGCGCCCGACGACGTCGCGTTCGATGCCAGCGGCAATCTGTACGCGACCGAGGTGATGGACGGCCGGGTCAGCGTGCGCGACACCAGCGGTCGAACGCGGGTGTTACGTGACGACGTTCCTTCAGCCAACGGCATCACCATTCACGCAGGCCGATTGTTCATCGGTGAATGCCGCGAGGGTGGGCGACTGCTGGAATTCGACCTGGCGGGCGGGCCGCCGCGGGTGCTGTTAGGGAATGTGCCCTCGCCGAATGCGATGGAGGTCGGCCCGGACGGCCTGCTGTATTTCCCGGTGATGGGCGCCAACGAAATCTGGCGTATCGACCCCGATGGCGGCGATCCGCAGTGTGTCGCGGGCAATCTCGGTGTGCCCGACTCGGTCAAGTTCGACGAGCACGGCTACCTCGTCTCGACGCAGGTGGCGAGCGGGCAGGTGCTGCGCATCGATCCTCGCAGCGGCGAACAGCAGCTGCTCGCCCAGCTGAATCCGGGGCTGGACAACTGCACCTTCGTCGGCGACCGGCTCTTCGTATCCAACTTCACCGGCGAGATCACCGAGATATCGCCCGCCGGCACAACGCGCTCCGTGTTGGCAGGCGGACTCAACTGGCCGATGGACCTGGCGGTGGGCCATGACGGACAGCTTTACATCGCCGACGGCACGTACTTCTACGTCGCATTGCCCGACGGGTCTTTACACACCGCCGGAATGCTATTCAGCCCCGGTTATCCCGGATTTCTGCGCGGCGTCGTCGCGACCGGACCCGGCGAATTCGTCGTCACGACATCGGGCGGCCAGATCGCCCGCTACCGGCCGGAGGTGAACGAAAGCGAGGTGCTGGCAGACGGTTTCGACCAGCTTTATGGTGTCACCCTGAGCCCGAGTGGGGTGGTCGTTGCGGAATTGGGCACCGGGCGGGTGCTGTCGCTGCAGTCGGGGGGTATCGAGGTGCTGGCGACGGATCTGCGTGAGCCGGTCGGCGTCGCGATCGATACCGACGGCGCGTGTCTGGTCGCGGAGGCCGGAGCCGGACGGGTGGTCAGGGTGAACGGGTCGAGGATCGACACCGTCGTCGCCGATCTGCAACGGCCGCAGGGCATTGCGGTCCAAAGCGGTGTGCTCTACATCGTCGATGCCGGCGCCAAGGAGTTGATCGCGTTCGACCTGACCGGCCACGCGCGGCGCACGATCGCGTCCGGGCTGCCGGTCGGTCCCCCGCCGGGCGTGACACCCAAGCCGCTGCGCGGCATGCCACCGTTTTCCGGACCGCAGGGCCCATTCGCCGGAATCACCGCCGCGGCCGACGGCACGCTCTACATCTCGGCCGATGGCAACGGCAGCGTGCTGGCAGTGCGTCATACCAGGGACGGCCACTGATGTCGGCGACCATCGCGGGCGACCACCGCTACCTACAGATCGCACGCACGCTGCGCAAGGAGATCGTCGACGGCGTTTACCCGGTGGGCTCGCAACTACCGACCGAGCACCAACTGTGCGAGCGCTTCGCGGTGAGTCGCTACACCGTCCGCGAGGCCCTGCGCCGGCTCAGAGAGGACAACCTGGTCGCGTCGCGACCCCGCGCGGGTACCCGGGTAGTTCCCCGGACGGCGTCGAGTTCCTATGCCCAGGACGCGATGTCGATCGACGACCTCCTCGCATTCGCGGCCGGCGCGCAGCTGACCATCGAATCCAACGCGATGGTGACGATCGACAACGACATCGCGGCTCGGACCGGACTCGAGGTCGGGACTCAGTGGCTGTCGGTGCGTGGTTACCGGCGAGCCGACGGCGCGTCGGTGCCGATGTGCCGGACGGAGTACTACATCACCCGGAGTTTCGCCGCGGTCGGCAGGTTGCTGCAGCGCCATACCGGCCCGATTTTTCCGTTGATCGAGGATCTGTTCGGCGTGAGCGTCGCTGCGTTGCACCAAGAGATCGCCGCCGTCGCGCTATCGGCAGAATTGGCCGACAGCCTGGGCGTGGAAGCCGGAACGGCCGCGCTCGAGATGCGGCGCACCTACACGACCTCGGACGGCGAGGTGGCCCAAGTAACGATCAACACCCACCTGTCGTCCAGATTCCGGTATGCGATGACCATGCGTCGCGTGACTGGTCAGGCTGGTTGAGGTGATCGCCCGGGTCCCACAGGACACGGCACACGCGGCGCAGGCATACCGCCGCGGGCTGTGGGTGCACACCACGCTGGCCGATTCACTGCGCACCGCCGCAGCAGACTCGCCACAGCGAATAGTTTTGGTGGACAAGGATATTCGGCTGAATTGTGCCACGCTATACACGCAGGCCAGCGCGCTGGCTGCCGCCATGCTGTCGCGCATGCCGACGGGCAGCGTCGTGTCGTTCATGCTGCCGAACTGGCACGAGACCGCCGTCATCTATCTGGCCGCGACGCTGGCCGGTATGGTGGTGAACCCGATCTTGCCGTCGCTACGCGACCACGATCTGCGCTTCATTCTCGAAGACGCCAAAACCGCACTGATTTTCGTCCCACACCAACACGGCGGCCACGACTACGCGGCGATGCTCGAACGCGTGACGGCCACGATGAGCCCGGCGCCGACGGTGGTGGTGCTGCGCGGCTCCGAAACCGGGCAAGCCGGTTCGCACACACCGTATCGGCTCCTACTGGAGCGGCCACTGGATTCCGCAACCCTGCCAGCGCTGGATCCCGATTCAGTGCGAATGATCCTCTACACATCCGGTACCACGAGCCGCCCGAAAGGTGTACTACACACCCATAATTCGATACACGCGCTGATCTGTCAGATCCGCGACCACTGGATGATCGCCCCGGGCGACACGTTCCTGGTCCCGTCGCCGGTTGCCCATATCGGTGGCTCGATTTACGCGTTCGAATGCCCGCTACTGCTAGGCACAGCCGCGATACTGATGGACCGATGGGAACCGCCACAAGCGGTCGCACTGATGGCCTCCGAGCGGTGTACCCACATCGCGGGGGCAACACCATTCCTGCAGCAACTGTTGGCTGCCGCCGAGCGCGCCGGCACCCGGCTGCCCGACCTGAAGGTATTCATCTGCGGCGGCGCGTCCGCATCTCCGTCGCTGATCCGTCGCGCCACAGAGTATTTCGACCATGCGATGGTCACCAGGGTGTACGGCTGCACGGAAGTGCCCGTTGCGACCGTCGGCGCACCCCGGCCACCGGAGGCCGATCACGCAGCGGACACCGACGGCAGACCCGGCATCGCTGAGATCAAACTCGTCCCACACGAGTCCGCGCCCGCCGGTGACGGGGAGATCTGTGTGCGCGGCCCACAAATGCTGCTGGGTTACCGACATCGGAAAGACGGCGCCGACTCTTTCGATGCCGCCGGCTTTTTCCGCACTGGGGATCTTGGGCGCTGGGTTGATGACGGGTACCTCGTCGTGACTGGCCGGGCCAAGGACATCATCGTCCGCAGTGGTGAGAACATCTCGGCCAAGGAGGTCGAGGACCTGCTCGCCGACCATCCCGGCATCGCCGAGATCGCAGTCGTCGGACTGCCCGATGAGCGCACCGGCGAGCGGGCTTGTGCGGTGATCGTCCCCGCGGGCGCGGCCAGCCCGGACGTCGCGAGCCTGCTTGCGCTGCTGGTGAGCAAGGGGGTCGCCAAATTCAAGGCACCAGAACGGGTGGTGATCTGGGATGCCCTGCCGAAGAACGACGCGGGCAAGATACTCAAACATCAGATCCGCGCGGTGCTGACACAGGATGGGTGAGATGCAGATCGCAATCGTCACGGGAGCAAGCAGCGGCATCGGCTTGGGGTGCGCAACAAAGCTTGCCGAGATGGGCATGGCGGTCGTGGGCATCGGCCGCGACCGGGCTCGGCTGGCCGGGCTCGAAAGGGCGATCAACGATCCGGATCGCGTCGCGACGCTCGCTGTCGACCTGACCGACGATGACGCGCCGCGACGCATCGTGGACCTCGCGGTGCAGCGGTAGGGCCACGTCGACTTCCTGATCAACAATGCCGGAGTGGGCAACCCTAAGCCGCTACACGAAACCGACGACGAGACCCTGGACTACTTCCTGGATTTGATGCTGCGGGCTCCGTTTAGGCTCGCGCGCGACGTGCTGCCGCACATGGCGGCCGGGTCGGCAATCATCAATGTGACGTCGACTTTCGCGGTGGTCGGTGGGCTGCGAGGCGGCGCGTACTCCGCCGCTAAGGGCGGACTGACCGCGCTGACCACTCACATCGCCTGCCAGTACGGCGCATCCGGCATCCGTTGCAACGCCGTCGCGCCGGGCGTGACGGTGACGCCCATGGTCGAAAAGCGTTTGGAGGATGCGCGATTTCGCAAGATCAACACCGAAATGACTCCGCATCAGCGGCTGGGCCGCGTTGACGATATCGCCAGCACCGTCGCGTTCCTGTGCTCGCCGGGTGGAAGTTTCATCAACGGCCAAACGATCGTCGTCGACGGCGGATGGAGTTCGACGAAGTATCTTTCGGAGTTCGCGTTGGAATCGCAGTGGATCGAGCGATGAACCTGTTTGCGATGCTCGATGCGGCCGCGAGCCGGTTCCCCGATCGCGGCGCCGTGTACCACGGGAGTCGCCGTTTGTGGACGTGGCTCGAGTTGCACGACCGGGCATTGCGGCTGGCCGCGTCGATCCGCCAACAGCATGGCGTGGGTGCTCGCATCGCGATCGCCACCCAGAACCGCCCCGAGATCGTCGAATTGATGTTCGCGATCTGGGCTGCCGAGTGCGTCGTCGTCCCGATCAACTACAAGCTGCATCCGCGCGAGATGGCTCAGATCCTCGACGACGCGGGCGCGGCCCAGGTGTTCGCCTCCGCCACGATTGGCGCCGAGCTTGCATCGATCACCGCGACGTCAACGGAAATCATTGAATCCCAAGACTACTCACGGCGATTCGACGTCGTCGCGTCAGCACACCCACAGGCCGACCCGAGCGCGCCGGCGTGGCTGTTCTACACCAGCGGAACCACCGGCCGATCGAAGGGCGCGATGCTGTCGCACCGCAACCTCACGGCGATGACGGTCGCGCACCTTGCCGACATCGACGCTGTCGACGAGGACTGCAGCCTCGTGCATGCGGCGCCGATGTCGCACGGCTCTGGCCTCTACGTGCTGCCGTACGTGTTGCGCGCCGCCCGCCAGGTGGTGCCCTCCTCGGGTGCGTTCGATCCCGACGAGTTCCTCGATCTGTGCGAGCACCACCCGGCCGTCAGCGCATTTCTGGCCCCGACGATGGTGCAGCGACTGGTCGATACGGGCCACGGCCGTCCGGCCAATCTCAAGGCGATCGTCTACGGCGGCGGCCCAATGTATGTCGAAAGCCTGCGGAAGGCGATCAGGGCATTCGGCCCGATCTTCGCGCAAATCTATGGGCAGGGCGAGTCACCGATGACTATCACCGGGCTACGCCGTGTCGATCACGACTCGGACGACGACGCGATTCTGGGTTCGGTCGGCTATGCGCGGTCGGGGATGCAGGTCGTGGTGCTGCGCGGCGAAATCGTTTGCCGCGGAGACGTGGTCATGTCCGGATACTGGCAAAATCCGGACGCGACCCGCGCCACGCTCAAAGAAGGCTGGCTCTACACCGGCGATATGGGTTCGTTCGACGCGCGCGGTTTTCTCACGCTGCGAGATCGATCGAAGGACGTCGTCATCAGCGGCGGGAGCAACATCTACCCCCGGGAGGTGGAGGAGGTGCTGCTCGAGCACCCCGGCGTCTTGGAGGCATGTGTGGTGGGCACACCCGATGCCGAGTGGGGTGAGGTGGTGGTCGCGTTCATCGTCGGCGCGGTCGACCCCGCGGCGTTGGATGCGTATGTGTTGGGGCGCATCGCCCGCTTCAAACGGCCTAAGCGCTACGAATTCGTCGACGAGCTACCGAAAAACAGCTACGGCAAGGTGCTCAAGCGGGAACTGCGACCCGGCTTGACGCCCAGCCGCGTTGGTATTGCAAATGCCTCGAGACAATAGGGAGATCGCAATGAAGTGTCGTGCCGCTGTGATCCGCGGGGTCGGCCAGGACTGGGAGATCCGCGAGATCGAACTGGATCCACCCCACAGCGGTGAAGTCCTGGTGCGGATCGCCGTAGCCGGAATCTGCCACTCCGACGACCATCTGTTCACCGGCGACGTGGTGCCGACTCCCGAGGCGGTGGCCGCAAGCGGTCAGCCGGCGCCGGACTGGTTCCCGTTGCTGGGCGGTCACGAGGGCGCGGGGGTGGTCGAAGAAGTCGGGCCGGGTGTGACGACGGTGCAGCCGGGCGACCACGTGGCGCTCTCGTTCATTCCGGCGTGCGGCAGTTGCCGGTTTTGCGTGAACGGCCAGAGCTACATCTGCGATATCGGCGCCAGCCTGTTCGTGCGAGAGATGCCCACCGACGGAACCTGCCGCCGGCATCTCGGTGACGAAAACCTATTGGCCTATGGGCAACTCGGCACGTTCGCCGAATATGCGGTGCTGTCGGAAAGGTCGGTCATCAAGATCGACGACGCGATCCCGTTCCACGCCGCCTCGCTCGTCTCGTGCGGGGTCAGCACCGGCTGGGGTTCCGCGACGATATCGGCGGGCACCGAACCCGGCGACATCGTCGTCGTCATCGGCGCCGGCGGCGTCGGGATGAACGCCCTGCAAGGAGCGCGGGCCGTCGGCGCGAAATATGTCGTCGCGGTGGATCCGGTTGAGTCCAAGCGAGATTCGGCCAAGATTTTCGGGGCCACGCACACCGCCGCCTCCGCGCAGGAAGCAATACCGCTGGTCACAGAGATCACCGCGGGCCTGATGGCGGACCGCGTGGTCGTGTGTCCCGGCGTGGTGCATGTGGACCTGATTCCTTTGGCGATGACGCTGCTTCGCAAGGGCGGGATCTGCGTGCTCACCGGCATCACCCCGTTCACCGAGCCACCGGTCGGGTTGGTGCTGCAAGAGATGACGCTGTCGGCCAAACAGCTGCGGGGAGCGCTGTACGGCGGGATGAATCCGCGTACCAGCGTGCCGATGCTGTTGTCGATGTATCAGGCCGGCGCGGTGAAACTCGACGAGCTGGTCACCCGCCACTACCAGCTCGACCAAATCAACCAGGCATTCGCCGATCTGCGCGAGGGCAGCAACATTCGCGGAGTCATCGATTTCGCCGGCGTCTAACTAACTCCGGATTCGCAGCGGCTCAGCAGGATTCGAAGTGACTACGAATGCCGGCCAACATTGCGATGTGAGCCTTGACTCCCTTGCTCCTGGTGATCGGGGCCAATGGCCGGGGTGCCGATATCCGGATGTGCTCGGTGATCCGGGTGCCGACTACCGGTTCCCGGATCGGCTCGAAGCTCACCATTCCGCGCAGGCGCACCCCGTGGGATTGATCGGCCTCGGTCAGCACGTAGCCGCTCTGGCGAACATGCAGGCATGCCTGGTACGTGATCTGCATGGTGAACGGTCCCAGCGGAATTCGATCGACCACCCGGTAGCTGTGCCGGTAGCCATCCGAGGCTTCGCTGCGCTCAAGCGACTCCACCGACACGATCAGCGGGTGCACGAGTTTGATGTTGTCCAAATCGACGTAGAAGTCACGCACCGCTTCTAAAGGCGCGGGCACGTCTTCTGACAGCGCGTGTTCGGAGTGCGCGGTCCACAAGCTCATAGCAGAGAACCTAGCCTTGCGACCACGCCGCGCTCGATCGCCTCGCCCAAACCTGCCGTCGGTCTGCAAGCTCGAATGAGCCAAAGCTCGAATCCACACCAGCCTCCGCTTCAACAGTCATGGCATCTTGTGATATCACTATCTCATATAAGACGCTATCGTCTTAAACGAACAGCATCTGCCTCTACGCCCGGTATGTCCGACGGCGTTCGAACAGGAACGAGCGGTCTACATCAAAGAGGCGACATGTCGGCGTTTGTTTCCGTCACTTCGAGCGCGAGCAGTGAAATGAACGGCTGGAAAATGCCGGCGGAGTCGGCACCGCAGGACCAGGTTTGGATGGGGTTTCCCAGCAGCAGTCTTGCGCTGGGGATTGATGAACGTGGCCACCACAAGATACGAACCATGTTGGCAGCCGTAGCTCACGCAGTTGCCGAATTCGAACCCGTGACTATGGTGGTGGATCCGAGCCAAATTTCCGTAGCGCAGTCCTACCTTCGACAGAGATCGACTTAGTTGCGGCACCGCTCAACGCGCCACGGATGCGCGACATCGGGCCAACTTTCGTGCATAACACCGACGGATCTGTGGTAGCGATCGATTGGCTATTCAACGGCTGGGGTACCCAATGGCCACAGCTTATGGCGGACAACGAAATTGGCCGCTTTGTCGCGCAGCGCGCCGGGTTACCAGCGATGAGCTCATGGTTGGTGAACGAGGGAGGCGGAATTCAAGTCGACGGCGAAGGTACCGTGTTACTCACCGAGACCGTACAACTCGACCATGCGCGCAACCCAGGCATCACTCGCGCCGATGTTGAGCACGAACTGGCCCGCATGCTCGGAACAACTCACGCGGTTTGGCTGCCACGGGGCCTCACCCGAGACCACAGTAATTGCGGCACCCGAGGGCATGTGGACCTCGTCGCCACAATTACTTCGCCGGGCCGGTTATTACTGCACACCCAGCGCGACGAGGGGCATCCGGACTATCGAGTTTGTCAGGAGATTCGCACGGCACTGGAGGCGAGCCACGACGCTGCCGGAAGGTCACGGGAGATCACTGAGATTCCGGCACCAACGACGCTCAAGGACGCTCAAGGGTTCGTGTGCTACAGCTACATCAATCACCTAGTAGTCAATGGGGGCGTCATCGCGTGCAGTTTTGACGACCCGTCAGACCAGCAGGCAGTAGCGATCCTTGCCGAGCAGTACCCCGGACGAGAGGTCGTAACCGTCGACGCGCGGCTTCTGTTCGAGCGCGGCGGCGGTATCCATTGCCTGACCCAGCACCAGCCGTCGGCTCTGCAAGCTTGGATGAGCCAAGCTCCAGCTCAGCTGCATCGATGAAGTCGCCGACACTACTCGGCTTGACTTTTAATCCTGTCAAGACTCTTAGAGGGCGCCCGCTGTTCGGGAATTGTGCTCACGCCTTCCGAGTACTTATTACGTCTTCGTGTCATCCCGCAGCATTGTTAAGTGCACTCTTGGCCGCGCATAGAGAACGCCCGAAGATAATGCAGACTGATTCCTGGCCGGTAGAAAGCAACAACGGTTCCGCTTCCGAAGCGCTTGAAAGACTGGTGGCCGCCTGTGAACCTAGCCTTGCGACCACGCCGCGCCTACCGTTAACCCAGCAGCGAGCGGAGTAGGCATGGGCACGCAAAGTCAAATGGTCGAGCGCTACCTGGAATGTCTGGCGGCTCACGACTGGGACGGACTGGCCGACACCATCGCCGAGGAAGGCTTGACCCGGGAGGGGCCGTTCTGCGATGTCATCGACGGTAAGGCGCACTATCTCGCCTACCTGCGCAAGCTATGCACCAATCTGAAGGGCCATCGAGTCCACGTGCAGCGGGTCTCGTACGTGGACTCCCGGGTGTCGTACGCCGAGCTGTCCGAGACGTTCGAGATCGATAGCGTCGCGATCACGTGGCCCGAATGCATCCTCTTCGAGCAAGACACCGATGGCCTGATCTCTCGGGTGAGCGTGTTTTTCAAGCAAGGGCAAGCCGACAACACCTAGCGGTCTATTCCCTCACCCCCGGAATTGACCTACCGTGTCAGGGATGGAGGCAAATGGAACTCCGGAGTCGGTGCCGGTCGAGAAATTGCACTCGGGCGACCCGATCACCGATTGTGGTCAGCGGTACATAGTTCTCGAATCAAAAGCACTCGGCGATAGCTGCGTAGTTCTCGAGCTGGAGTCCAGGGTGGACCACCAGCTGCAGGTCATCGAGAAGTCATTCCCGGCCGGCTACCAGGTCGATAGGGCACACCACCGAATTCTGTAAACCGCGCTTTTCGCACTGAATAGTCTGAGCCGGCAGCGCCGCTTCGGCTTAGCCGGAAAGCACGTGGTCCCGGCTGCGGCCACTACCGTCAGAAGGCCATCTCGGGATCAGCGTGGAAACTCGTTGAGCCACTAAAGATTACATATCCCCGCCGGCGACACCGTAGGCCACCACTCCTCGGAGGTCCACAGGGACAATTCGGCTTCGACTGCGGCGCCTATCCGGAAGACCATTGCATCGTCGTACGTCTTGCCGACCAGCTGCACGCCCGTGGGGACCCCGTTCGGCGCGATCCCGGAGGGAATTGCAAGCACGGGTACGCGCCCAATCACGTTGAACGGGACCGTCATAAGGCCGTCGAACATAGCTTTGAAGTCGTCACCGGGATCGTCAGCCGCCGGTCCGAGACCGGCAACCGTGGGACAGAGCAAAGCATCGAATTCGACCAGGATCTCTCCGAGGGGTCGATAGATCGCCACTTCTTCCTCTAACCCCGAGGCGTAGTCGCCAGCCTGTGCGGACACTCGTACGACCTCGCGCGAATAGTCCATCAGAAGCGCCTCGCGCCGAGAATCGTTGTCGACAACGCTCTCGATTGACGCCCCCATCACGGCAGCGTAGTGCGCGATTGCGGTCTCTAGGATGTGTTCCCGTCTCCACGGCAGCGTGACTTCTACTACCTCGGCTCCGAGCGCTCGAAGCGCGTCCGCTACCGATGCCGTGTTGACCAGGACCGCATCATCTGGCTGGTAGTCGCCAAGGGTGGGACACAGGGCCACCCGGACACCATCTAGTCGCGCCGCCTTTGCGACGACGGGACTCGCCGGACGAAGTGAGGCCTGATCTTCAGCCCAGGGACCCGCGATAACGTTCTGAAGGGCGGCGACGTCCGCGACACTGCGCGCCATGGGCCCGTCGGCACAGTAGGAATCCAGGTTGAACGGCGCCAAACTGGGCACCCGTCCGAACGGCGGCTTAAACCCAATCACCCCGCAGTAAGACGCTGGAATTCGGATTGACCCGCCGATGTCCGAACCGGTGGCAAGGATGGTCGATCCGGCGGCCAAGGCGGCGCCGGATCCGCCCGACGAACCGCCTGGCGTGACGTGCAGATTCCAAGGATTACGCGTCACGCCCCATAGCTTCGAATGTGTCACCGCGGTGCAAGAGAATTCCGGCGTCGCGGTACGTCCGTGCACGACCGCACCCGATTCGAAGATCCGATCAACGATCGGATGCGTATGACTCGCCATCATCCCGCGGCCAAGCAAGGAGCCGTACTCAGCCAATCTCCCCGCGATCGGCTGCTCGTCCTTGAGCATCAAGGGAATCCCCTCGAGCGGCCGCGGCGCTCCACCACCCCGCCCCCCGAACCGCGCCTCGGACTCGCGCGCCGCCGAGTAGCCCTCCTCGAGGAACTCTTCAGTCACCGCGTTGACGGTTGACTCGGTGAAGCGAGTACGGGCAACAACCGCGTCCAAAAGCTCCACCGGAGACAGTTCCCGGATCTCGAACATCTCACGAGCCCGCTGTGCCGTGAGGCGAAACAACTCCACGTCTTGTCCCCTAAATTCATGTCAAACACCAATATTCCTGCTTGCCGGGTATCGGTGAATCCTGCACGGCCCGAACGGCGTTGGCCGCTGTAGGTCGTGTTGTCTGGTGAGTCGGCGCGACCAGCACACACTTTCGCCGGCTATAAATCAATATTTCGCGCGCAGTTGACACCCGACTCTAATTCGTCCGGTCCCGGACATCGCGGCGAACATATCAACACCTTGACGTCGGAACCGCGCTTTGTCCGGCTCGTCATTCGCGAGCACATTGACTTGTGGCGCTGCAGTTGGTCCCGAATATTCTGTCCCGTTCAGTCGCCGCGCGGCGGCCGCTGGTCATCCGGATCGTTCGGGTCGGGCTCGCCGAACCATCGCGAGGGCTCGTGCTGGCCGTACGCGGCATGCCAGTCCCACCATTCATACGGGGCGGCCTGCGGGTATCCCGGCGGCGAATCCTCCCAGGCTTCTTGGCGCCCCAGTGCCGTCATGTCCAGGAAGCTCCAGGTGTTGCCCAGCACCTCGTCGCCTCGGTTGTTGATGAAGTAGGTGCGGAAAACCCGGTCGCCGTCATGGATGAACGCGTTCGTGCCGTGCCATTCGTGCACGCCGAAGTCGGTGTCGAAGCCGTCGGTGATCGTGTACCAGGGCATATGCCAGCCCATCCGCGCCTTCAACCGCTCGATGTCGGGCTGTGGCGCACGCGAGGCGAACACCAGCGTGGTGTCGCGGGCATTGAGATGGGCGAGGTTCCCGATGTGGTCGGCGATCATCGAGCAGCCGCGGCAGGCGTGCCGGGGCCAGCCGTGAATGTCGGAGCCGAAGAAGGCACGGTAGACGATCAGCTGGCGCCGGCCTTCAAAGAGTCCAGCCAGGTTCACCGGACCCTCGGGCCCGTCGAATTCATACTGCTTGTCCACGGCCAGCCACGGCATCCGCCGCCGCATGGCCGCCAGTGCATCGTGTGCCCGGAGCACCTCTTTCTCCTTGACCAGCAGTCGCTGTTGTTCGGCCTGCCACTCCTGGGCCGACACGATCGGTGGTGTGTTCATTGCGTTGTCCGCCTTTCGATTTCGCCTGACCTTGGGTGAGTTCAGTTCAGCGCCGACAGACCTGATGCCGTGAGCAGGTAGGTGCGGTGTTGCCCGGGTTCGCCGCCGGCGATCGCCGATACCGACGTGCCGACCTGCTCGGCGGTCAGCGCGGGTCCGGTCTGCTTGACGAAGGTGTCGACGTCGACACCCTGGCGCTTGGCGTAGGCCGCCGCGGCTTGGGCGCCGAGCTCGGTGGCGGCCGTCAATCGCGGCAGCACCGAGACGAAGGTGATTCCCAGGCCGGCCCGGTCCGACTCGCCGGCGGCATAGCTGCCGATGAACCTGACGGTTGCCTTGGCGCCCGCGTAGCCACCGGACAGTGGCGACCCGTTGACCGCCGCGCCGCTGGACATCAGGATCACGGAGCTGCCCGGCGGCAATGGACGCGCCAGCGCGTGCCGGGTCCAGTGAAAAGCTTGCGCGACATCGACATTCCAGTTGGCACTGAAGGTTGCCCAGCTCTGCTCCTGCAACGGGCTCATCCGCGGCGTGGACCCGGCGCACAGCACCAGGGTGCGCGGGGCGTACTTGTCAATGAGCTGGCTCGCGGTGGCCGCATCGGCGGCGTCGGCGACCACCGGGATGAAGACGTCGCCGAGCTCCCCGCGGACCTCGTCGAGCAGGGCGGCGCTGCGCGCCACACCGACGACCTCGGCGCCCGCTTCGGCCAATGCGGTCGCGATGGCGCGACCGAAACCGCGGCTGGCCCCCGTCACGATCGCGGTGGTGCCGGCAACTCTGCCGGGGTGGGTCTGGTTCGGCGGTTTCATTTCCGTACTCGCTTCCTTGGAGAACTGTGCCGGTGCGAACGCCGGCGTGGGTAGACATCCACCAATTGAGATACGGCGCACCGCCCGAATTCATCGCCGCAAAGCCGATGAATTTCGCCGTCCCGACGTCTCTGTACTGGAGTAGCGTTTCGGGCCACCCGAGACCGAGGCCGAGATGGGAGAGCGATCGTGCCGGCTCAGGAGGATTTCATCGTGCAGGCGGCGCCGTATCGAGGCGAGTTGATCGCGCACTGCTACCGCATGCTCGGCTCGGTGCACGATGCCGAGGACCTCGTCCAGGAGACCTACCTGCGCGGCTGGCGGGGCTACCAGGCATTCGAGGAGCGCGCCGCGCTGCGAACCTGGCTGTACCGAATCGCCACCACGGCGTGCCTGCGTGCGCTGGAGAACCGAGCCCGGCGCGTGCTGCCGGCCGGGTTGGGTGACAGCTCGGTCGATCCGGAGGCCGATCTCGCCGGCGGCGCCGGCGCCCATCAGTGGCTGGAGCCGCTCCCCGACACGCACCTGTTCGCGACCGCGGAAGACACCGTGACGGTGCGGCACAGCGTGCGACTGGCCGTGATGACCGCGCTGCAGGAGCTGCCCGCGCGTCAGCGTGCCGTGCTGATTCTGCGTGACGTCGTGCAGTTCAGCGCTGCCGAGGTTGCCGAACTCCTGGAAACCACACCCGCCTCGGTAAACAGCGCCCTACAGCGGGCGCGGGCCCGCCTCGCCGAGGTTTCGCCCACCGACGACGACGTGCTGGAGCCCGACGATGCCAAGCGCCGCGAATTGCTCGACCGTTACTGCGCGGCATTCGAGAACTCCAACATGGCCGCACTCACGGAACTGCTACAGACGGAGGTCAAACTCGAAATGCCACCGCTTCCCGTATGGTTTACCGGGCGGGACACTGTGATGGAATTCCTTGCTGCACAGGCATTTACGACTGCCGGCGATATTTCCATGGTTCAGACAGCCGCGAATGCCCAACCCGCGGTGGCCGAGTACCGCCGCGCCGACGACGGTGTCTTGCGGGCCCATTCAATTCACGTGATCACCCCGGGCGCCACCGGCGTCGCCGCCATTACCGTCTTCCTCGACCCGGTGTTGTTCGCCACGTTCGATCTGCCGCCCAGCCGGTAAACTGCCCCAAAGGGACGCGATTACACCCGCTGTTCACCCAGTGAATCCCCACCCATCGGAACTGTTGGTGTCGTCGCACGGCCTGCCTTCGAACGCATATGTGGACAGGTCCCCGACACCCCACGATTATTAGCGCGACGAACGTAGCTGAAGGATGAGTGAATGAAGATTCCGGGTGTAACCAGCGTTGTCGCTGGTGTCACCGGCGGGGCGGCCCAGCTGGTGAAGGCCGGCGTGTCCACCGCGGCCGGCGCTGCGGGTGCGGTGCAGCTCCTGGCGAGCCCGGTAGCCGAACTGGCCGGCCCTGTCGTGCAGTCGATGGCCACTTCCACCGGCCGGGCGCTCGGAATCAACACCTCCCCCAACGGCTCCCCCGACCACATCAGGCCGCCGGTGCGCTGGCAGAGCGGGCAGCGGGTACACCTGGACCTCGACCCGTTGCTGCCGTTCTCCCGCTGGTACGAATACGCGGCGGTGGTCGAGGAGCCGGTTCGCCGGATTCCCGGAGTGGCCGAGGCCCACGTCGAGGGCGCCCTGGGCCGGTTGGTCGTCGAACTCTGCGACGACGCAGACAACGAAGTCGTCGTGGACGACGTGCGGACGACAGTTGCGGCCATTGCCGCCGATTTGGCTTCCACGAAGTCGGACGTACCAGTTTCCGCGCCATTCGCCGACCCGGGTAACCCGCTGGCGATTCTGGTGCCGCTGACCGCCGCGGCCATGGACATGGTCGCGGTGACCGCCGCGGTCACCGGCTGGGTGACCCGACTGCCCGCCGCACCGCAAACCACCCGGGCAGCGGCTGCTCTGATCAACCATCAGCCGCGCATGGTGGCGATCCTCGAGTCGCGACTGGGTCGCGTGGGCACCGACGTTGCCCTGGCGGCAGCCACCGCGGCGGCCAGGGCAACCTCAAGCGCTCGGCACCCCGCTGCTCGACATGACGCAACGGACCCTGCAAATCACCGAGGCGGCCGCGCACCGTCGCGTCTGGCGTGAACGTGAGCCGCAGCTGGCCTCGCCCGAGCGCCCGCAGGCTCCGGTGGTCCCGGTCATCTCGTCGGCCGGAGCCCACTCGCAGGTACCCCGGCACAGCTGGGCCGCCGCAGCCGCGGGCGAAGCCTCACACGTCGTGGTCGGCGGAGCCATCGACGCCGCGATGGACACCGAAAAAGGCTCCATGGCCGGACCGGTGGAGGCCTATGTCAACTCGGCAGCCAACGGCTCGCTGATCGCCGCGGCCAGTGCGTTGGTCGCCGGTGGCGGCACCGAAGACGCGGCCGCCGCGATCGAGGCCGGGGTGCCCAGGGCCGCTCACATGGGCCGCCAGGCGTTCGCCTCGACGCTGGGTCGCGGCCTCGCGAACGGCGGGCAGCTGGTGCTCGACCCGGGCGCGCTGCGCCGCTTGGACCGGGTGCGAGTGGTCGTGATCGACGGCGCCGCGCTGCGCGGTGACCACCGCGCGGTGCTGCAGTCGATCGGTGAGGCACCCGGCTGGGACGACGACCGGGTTTACGAGGTCGCCGACGCCCTGCTGCATGGCGAGGAAGCGCCGGAGCCCGACCACGACGAGTTGCCCGCCACCGGTGCGCATCTGAGATGGGTTCCGGTACAAGGCCCGTCGGCTACCCCCGCGCAGGGCTTGGAAAGTGCCGACCTGGTGGTCGACGGCGAGATCGTCGGCAGGGTCGAAGTCGGCTGGGAAGTCGACCCGTACGCGATCCCGTTGCTGCAGACCGCCAATCGCACCGGAGCCCGGGTGGTGTTGCGTCACGTGGCCGGTACCGAGGACCTCACCGCCAGTGTCGGCGCGACGCACCCGCCCGGTACGCCGCTGCTGGGCGTGGTGCGCGAGCTGCGGGCCGATCGCGGACCGGTGCTGCTGATCACCGCGGTGCACCGCGACTTCGCGTCGACCGACACGCTGGCCGCGTTGGCTATCGCAGATATCGGTGTGGCACTTGATGATCCGCGCGCCGCGACGCCGTGGACCGCCGACATCATCACCGGCACCGACTTGGCCGACGCGGTTCGGATCCTGTCCGCCATTCCGGTGGCCCGCTCGGCCAGCGAATCGGCGGTACACCTTGCCCAGGGCGGCACCACGCTGGCCGGGCTGCTGTTGGTCACCGGCAGCGATCAGGAGCGACCCACCAACCCGATGAGCTTCCGCCGCTGGCTTAACCCGGTCAACACCGCCGCGGCCACCGCGATCGTGGCCGGAACCTTCTCGGCCGGCCGGGTGCTGCGCCTTCCCGACCCGACCCCCCAGCCGCTCACCGCCTGGCACGCCCTGGATCCCGAGATCGTGTACTCGCGGCTGGCCGGCGGCTCGCGACCGTTGGCGGTGGAAACCTTGACGCCGTCCTGGCGCCGCCGCCTCGACGATCTGTCCTACAGCCCACCGTTCGATGGGCTGCGCGGACCATTGCACACCCTGGCGCGGCTGGCTTCGGCCACCCGGGTCGAGCTCGCCGACCCGCTGACCCCGATTCTGGCCGTCGGCGCGGCCGCGTCGGCGATCGTCGGCAGTAACATCGACGCGCTGCTGGTCGGCGGTGTCATGACTGCCAACGCGATAACCGGTGGGGCACAACGATTGCGGGCCGAGGCGGCGGCCGCCGAACTTTTCGCCGAGCAGGATCAGCTGGTGCGCCGCGTGGTAGTCCCGGCAGTGGCCACCATGCGACGCCGCCTGGAGGCTGCCCAACACGCCACCCGCACGGCCACGGTGTCCGCCAAGTCGCTGCGGCCCGGCGATGTCATCGACCTGGCCGCACCGGAGGTGGTTCCGGCCGACGCGCGTGTGCTGGTGGCCGAAGACCTGGAGGTCGACGAATCACTGCTCACCGGAGAGTCGCTCCCGGTGGACAAGCAGGTGGAGCCGGTCGCCGTCAACGACCGCGAGCGGGCCAGCATGCTGTTCGAGGGCAGCACGATCATCGCTGGCCGCGCTCGCGCGATCGTCGTGGCTACCGGCGTCAACACCGCTGCGCACCGGGCGATCTCGGCAGTCGCCAACGTCGAAACGGCGGCCGGAGTCCAGGCCCGGCTGCGCGAGCTGACCAGCAAGGTGCTGCCGCTGACCCTGACCGGCGGCGCCGCGGTGACCGCGCTGGCGTTGCTGCGCCGCGCGTCGTTACGTCAGGCCGTCGCCGACGGTGTCGCGATCGCGGTGGCCGCCGTGCCGGAGGGCCTGCCGCTGGTGGCCACGCTGTCCCAGCTGGCCGCCGCCCAGCGCCTGACGGCACGCGGGGTACTGGTCCGATCGCCGCGCACCATCGAAGCCCTCGGCCGGGTCGACACCGTATGTTTCGACAAGACAGGAACTCTCACCGAGAACCGGCTGCGCGTGCTGTGCGCCGTGCCGCACGATGCCAAACCGGGCGACCCGTTCCCGGAGGCCGAGGATCCGCGGTCGGCCGCGGTGCTGCGGGCCGCCGCGTGGGCGTCGCCGCAGCCCCAAGAGGGCCAGGGTCATGCGCACGCCACCGACGAGGCGATCATCACCGCAGCGAGTTTCCTTCTCACCAAGAACAATTCGGGTTGGCAGTTGCTCGCCGAGGTGCCGTTCGAGTCCAGCCGTGGCTACGCCGCCGCCATCGGCACGCTGAGCGCGGACGCGGACGCGCCGGTGCTGATGCTCAAGGGCGCCCCGGAGGTGGTTCTGCCGCGCTGCCGGTTCGCCGAACCGGAGGCCGACCGTGCACATGCGGAATCGGTGGTTCACAGCCTCGCCGAGCGGGGCTTGCGGGTACTAGCGGTGGCACGGCGCCCGTGGCCCAACGGCACCTCCCACGACGAGGACACCGACGTCGATGCCGTCGAGGCCACCGCGCAGGACCTCGAGCTGCTGGGCTATGTCGGTTTGGCCGACACCGCACGGGCATCGTCGCGTCCGTTGATCGAGGCGTTGGAGGCCGCCGGCCGCGAGGTGGTGCTGATCACCGGCGACCACCCGATCACCGCGCGGGCGATCGCCCGTCAGCTGGGACTGCCGGCGGATGCGCGCGTCATCACCGGCGCCGAGCTTGCCGGTCTCGACGAGGACGCCTGCGCCAAGGTCGTCTCCAACGTCGCGGTGTTCGCCCGCGTCAGCCCGGAGCAGAAGGTGCAGATCGTGGCCGCGCTGCAGCGCTGCGGCCGGGTGACGGCAATGGTCGGTGACGGCGCCAACGACGCCGCCGCGATTCGGATGGCCGACGTGGGCATCGGCGTGAGCGGTCGGGGCTCGTCGGCCGCCCGGGGAGCCGCCGACATCATCTTGACCGACCGCGATCTGTCCGTGCTGCTCGACGCACTGGTCGAGGGCCGCAGCATGTGGGCCAGTGTACGCGATGCCGTCACGATCCTGGTCGGCGGCAACGTGGGCGAGGTGCTGTTCACCATCATCGGGACCGCGTTCGGCCAGGGGCGCGCGCCGGTGGGAACGCGTCAGCTACTGCTGGTGAACCTGCTCACCGACATGTTCCCCGCGCTCGCGGTTGCCGTCACGTCGCAATACGTCGAACCCGACGAAACCCAGTACGAGACCGAAGAGCAGGCCGAAAAAGCCCGTGCCGCACACCGGCTCGCGGTGTTGACCGGGCCCACGCCGTCGCTGGACGCCCCGCTGATGCGCCAGATCGTCACCCGTGGTGTCGTCACCGCCGCCGGTGCAACGGCCGCCTGGGGCATCGGGCGCTACACGCCGGGCAGCGAACGCCGCACGGCGACAATGGGATTGGCAGCGCTGGTGACGACTCAGCTCGCCCAGACCCTGCTGACACGCCAGCACAGCCCACTCGTGGTGGCGACCGCACTGGGCAGCGCGGGCGTGCTGGTCGGCATCATTCAAACCCCGGTGGTCAGCCAGTTCTTCGGATGCACGCCGCTGGGACCGGTCGCCTGGTCGGGCGTGATGGGGGCGACAGCAGGTGCCACCGCGGTCTCGTGGCTGGCGCCCAACTGGCTGAACAAGACCGTCGGCGTCATCGCGCCCGAAGGCGAACCCGACGATCAGCCGGATGCCTAAGTCGCCAGTTCCCTACGTATGACCTTGCCGGCAGGGTTGCGCGGAATGCTGTCGACGATGTGGATATCCCTGGGCTGTTCGAAACGAGAGACCTTGTCCTTCAAGTACTCCCGTAATGCCGGCACATCGACGTCGCGCTGCCCGCGGGTAACGACGAACGCTGCCAGTCGGCGCCCGAACTGCTCGTCAGGCACCCCGACGACCGCGTTCTCGGCAACGTCAGGATGCTCGGCGAGTGCGTTTTCCAGCGCGCGGGGATACACGTTCTCACCACCCGAGACGATCATGTCGTCCTCGCGACCGACGATGTAGAGCCGGCCCGAGTTGTCCAGATAGCCCATGTCTCCGGTACCGGTGAAGCCGTCGACGACAGCCTTGCCGCCCCCGCCGGTGTAGCCTTCCGAGCCCAGCTCACCGCCGACGAAAATGCGGCCGGTCACCCGCGACCCGACGGGATTGCCGCTTTTGTCGAGGATGCGAACCGGACAGCCGGCGACCGGTCTTCCTACCGTATCCGGGGCGTGACGTAACTCGAAAGGTGTTGCCAGGGATCCAATCCCGACCTCAGTGGAGCCGTAGAGGTTGTAGAGGATGTCGCCGTAGGAGTCCATGAACCGCCGCGCCAGGCTGGGATCGAGCCGATCGCCACTGGATATGACAACCTGCAGCGACAACGGGTTTCGCGACCGCACCCGCTGCGGCAGATCCAGGATCCGCGCCAGCATGATTGGTACGGCGCTCATCGCATCGGCGCCCTGCAACGACGCCTGGGCGAGTGTTTCTTCGGCGTCGAAGCGGCGGCGGGTCAGCATTGTGGCGCCCAGGCTGACGGCGAGCGTCATGATACCGAATCCGAGACCATGGAACATGGGGGTTGCCAAGGCGATTCGTGACCCGCTGCGCAACCCGGTGCGTTCGAGGATGGTCACGCCCGCCCCCAGGCCCGAGCTGATCCGGGGTGTTCGCGGCGCACCCTTGGGGATGCCAGTGGTGCCGGAGGTGAGCAACACGATTCGGCCCGAAGATGCAACCTTAGGCCGCGACTTGCCTGGAGATATCTCGGCGCCGGCTGGATCGATGACCCGGACCGACGGGGCGGCTTCGCGGATCTGGGCCGCAAACTCTTTGTCGCAAAACATCGTTACGACCTGGTGCGTGCTCAGCGCGCCGGCGAGGGCAGTGGCGCGAAACTCCGTATTCACTAGCACCACATCGGCACCGACCAGCGCTGTGGCGAATACTGAGGCCGCGAAGCCGCGGCCGTTGCGGCACATGATCCCCACCGCCTCGCCCGGCCCCGCACTGGCGTCGACGAGCTCGTGCGCGAGCGCCTCGGTGATGGCCTGCAGCTCGCGGTAGGTCAGCGCTCCGTCGTCGTCGATGATCGCGGTGCGATCCGGCCAGCGAGCGGCCGCGATAGCGGGCAGCGTGGCGAGATTCGTGCCACCGCGATACACCTCGCGGATCAGCCGCAGCGCCGCGATCGGTGTGGGCACACTCAGTAACCGCGAGGACACCAACGCGCGGGCGGTGGTGGCGGCCACACCGTCTGTCATCCGTGGTCCTTCCGGCCGCTGGAATCGGCGAAGAAGCGACGATGCCACAACCTGGCCGCCCAATCCGCGGGTCCGGCCAACAGCACCGAGAACAGTTCGGCCGGAAACACCCACGGCGGTTCGTTGGTGCGCGGGCGTTCGATGATCGCCTTGGCGATGGCATCGGCGGCCTGCTGCGCGGACAGCCCGGGAAGGCGGCCCAGGATCGGCGTCGGTGCGATCATCCGGGTTCGGACCAGCGCGAAGTAGACCGACGTAATAGTGACGCCGTCGGCGTGCAGTTCGGGTGCCACGCTGCGCAGCCAGCGATCGAAAGCGCCCTTGGACGCCTGGTAGGCGCCCCATTGCGGACCGGGCACCACGCGCACGCCGACACTCGAGACATTCACGATGTGGCCGGCGCCGTTTTCCCGCATCGCCGGCAGCAGTCCCAGCAGCAGCCAGATCGGCCCCAGGTAATTGATGTCGATGGTGCGCTGGAAGTCGTGCGGGCGGTCGTACTGGTGATGGAGCGACCGGCGCAGCGATTTGCCGGCGTTACTGACCACGATGTCGAGCGGGCCGTGGTTCTCGGTGATCTGCTTGTTCAGGACGTGGACGGCAGCCTCGTCGCTCAGATCTGCCGGGTAAGCGACCGCTTGCCCGCCGCCCGCGTTGATCGCCGCGGCGAGGTCGTCGAGCCGTTCCGCCGACCGGGCGACCAGCAGCACCTTCGCACCGGCCGCAGCAAGCCTGCGGGCGGTCGCCTCGCCGATTCCGTACGACGCGCCGGTCACCAGCACCGTCTTGCCCGTAACCGCGGCGCGCAGCTTGTCGGGGTCCGATACCCGCGCCGGGTTGGCCAATCGGTCTGTCGCCGTCCTAAAGGCCTGACCTATCAAATTCACCTTCACACCGCGTTCACCGAGAGGCGTGCCGAGTCCTGGTGCAGCGCTGCTTTTCCAACGCTGACTCGTAACCTACAGCTACCAGATCATGCGCACAGCCCGAACCCCTGGTTCTGGCTAAACGCTAATTTGCCGGTGAGACGCGGTACGACTTCAAGATTCCCGGCAGTCGGAGTCGGACGCGACTTCTTCTGCGGTGCCGGAGATTTCGTCGCAGGGATCCTCGTGCCATTCTCCGAAGGGGTCCAGGTAACCGCGCCACTCACGCGGGTCCGCCATTTCCGCGTCGGTGAGCAACGCACCGTGCAGGGCGTCGAGAATGTCGGGTGGCTCCCCACCACAGACCAGCACCGTCATGGCGGTGTGCCGGTCGCCGAACCGGTATTCCCACTGCAACTCGGCGAACAGACGCCGTTCCGCGTCGACATTGGCCACCTCACGCGCGGTCATGGCCGCCAGCCACTTTCCGGCGCAAGAGACCCGCATGCCGCCACCGGCCGACTCCAGCCACATGACCTGGTCGGGCCGACTGGCCAGCCACAGCCGCCCGCGGGCGCGCACCACGCCGGTCAACAGCAGATCCACGGCGGCGTGTAAGCGCTCAGGGTGGAACGGGCGGCGGGCGTTGAATTCGACGACTCGCACCGTCCCGTCGGCGCCCAGGGGCGGCCGGCCGGCCAGCAGCCAGCCGTGCGGATGGTCGCTGCGGCCGCGCCGCGAATCCTCTTCCAGGTTCGCCAGCGCTATGTCGACACGGTCGAGACCGACCGTGATCCGCGCCCGCGGAGCAAGCCTGCGCAGCACCGCCAGCGTCAGTGGTTCCGGGCGGGTCAACACCAGCAGGTCGGCGAACTCGGCCTGGCCGACGACGACTTGGGCCATCGTGCGCCCGTCCGGCAGATCGTCCTCGCCGAGCGCGCAAGTGAGCCAACTGCGGAAGTCGATGCACGTCACCACGCAGGCGATCGCCACATCCAAGGCGGCCGGACCGTCGGGGTAGCCGGGACCGACCCGCACCCGGACGTGGTTGATCGCGACGCAGATGGGTTCGGGTTCCATCCACTGCGACAAGTGCACGACGATGCGTTCGACTCCGGCGTGGTGGGCCAGCTTGCGCAGCAGCAGCAAAAGATCGTTACGGACGGTGCAGGCCACACACCCGTGCGCCAACTCCAGTGCGTCGTGCGCGGTGGTCAATTCGCCCTTGCACAACATGGTCGTCGTCCGCCGCACGACATGGCCGTCGAAGCGGTGCTCGACTACCACGGTTCCGGGACCGCGCAGGAGCGCACCCGTCACCGCATCGGTGTCGCCCTGACCCGCCACCAGCACCACCGGGGTCCGCATCCCAACTCCTTATTGCGAATGATTTTCAATAACGCCTCCGCCACGGTACAGTGCCGGGCGGGGCCTTGTCGAAAATGATTTTCAATAACGGTGGGTCGCCCAGCGGAGGGGAGGCATCATGTCCATGCACTGTCAGGTCACCGGGCGCACAGTGAGTTTCGGTAACTCGGTGTCGCACTCGCATCGCCGAACCCGGAGGCGGTGGTCGCCCAACATTCAAACCAAGTCGTACTACCTGCCGTCGGAGGGCCGGCGTATCACGCTGCGGGTGAGCGCCAAAGGGATCAAGGTCGTCGATCGCGACGGCATCGAGGCCGTCGTTGCGCGACTGCGCCGAGAAGGGCAGCGGATCTGATGGCGCGCAACGAGATTCGTCCCATCGTCAAGCTGCGCTCCACCGCGGGTACCGGCTACACCTACATCACCCGCAAGAACCGGCGCAACGACCCGGACCGACTCACGCTGCGCAAGTACGACCCGGTGGTCCGCCGCCACGTCGAATTCCGGGAAGAACGCTAAATGGCCAAGAAATCCAAGATCGTCAAAAACGACCAGCGCCGCGCGATCGTCGCACGCTACGCGGAACGCCGGGCCATCCTCAAAGAGATCATCCGATCTCCGGCGAGCACTGCCGAACAACGGCTGACCGCACAGCAGGCGCTGGCTCGCCAGCCTCGCGACGCCAGCGCGGTGCGGGTACGCAACCGCGACTCGGTCGACGGTCGTCCGCGCGGGCACCTGCGCAAGTTCGGGTTGTCCCGGGTGCGGATGCGCGAGCTGGCACATGAAGGGCAACTTCCCGGCGTCCGAAAGGCGAGTTGGTAGATGGCCGGCAAGTCCAAACAGCAGACCCGCCCGAGCCGGACCCAGCCGTTCGAGAAAAGGAAGAACCTGCTGAGCACCCTCGGGATCAAGCACGTTGACTACAAAGACATCACGACGTTGCGGATGTTCATCTCCGAGCGCGGCCGAATCCGCTCGCGCCGCGTCACCGGCCTGACGGTTCAGCAGCAACGGCAGGTAGCCACCGCGATCAGGAATGCCCGCGAGATGGCGCTGCTGCCCTACGTCAACGCCCGCTAGTCCCGAATGAAACCCTTGTTGCGCATCAGTACGTCGGCCAGGAACCCGTCGTGCGGGATTTCGGGAGCGTGCAAGAACGTCGGGTGGTTTCCGCGGTAGACATTGCTGATGGTCGGTTCGGCGAGCAAGCCGTCGATCAAGTCGTCGTCACCGGTGATCGCGTTGACTACCAAGGACTGTCGCAGCGGGCTCAGGCCGGCGTCGCGCGGCCACGGCGCCACCCACACACAGGGGAACGGCAGTTCGATGTTGAGCTTGTCGACGTCGGGTTCGGCCAGCAGATGGACGGCCGGACGCAGCGCGGCGTAGCCGTCGCCCAGCGTGGCGACGACCTGATCTGCGCCCAGCAGCGCGGTGGTGCCCGCCGCCTTAGTCGCCAGGTAGTCCGCCAGCGCTTGCGCCCTAGCGACGGGCTGGGTCGGCAGGATCGCCCGCTCATCCTCGGTGGGCAACGGCTCGATCGTCGCCAACCGTTCGGCGATCGCCGCCGCCAGCGGGGCCGGGTCGCCCTCCAACAGCACCGCGGTGGTGTTGACACACGCCATGCCACCCAGGTTGGCGATCGAGTCGACGATCAGGTCCAGGTAATCGCGCCAGTCCCGGTCGGCGGTGATCAGGATCTTCGCGCGACCCGGTCCGTTCACGATCACCGCCGGATCGACGGCGTATTTGTCCACCACATCCTGGCCGCCGTACACCATGGCGAGATCGGCGCAGCGAATGATCTCGTCTGCTCCCCCATGATCGGTGGGCAGAAAGACCACGTCTTCGGGTCGAAAGCCGGCCTGGCGCAAAGCGTTAACCAGTCGATGGCCGGTGAGGGGTTCGCGCCGCGACGGGCGCACCGCGACCCGGTAGCCCAGCGCCAGCGCCTGGGGCCACAGGCCGTGTACGCCCGGGCCGTTTCCCGCGGCGTGCACGGCGAACACCTCGCCGCGACGCGTCCAGACCGCGCTGCCGCGGCGGGTGCGGTCCTCGCGCCAGTCGCGCGCCGCGCCAATCGGTCGCGCCGGGCACACCGCGTCGAATGCGTGGGCAACGGCGTCGGCCACGCCCAGGGCTCCGGCACGGGTGACCGCGATCGGAACTCCCGAAATCCGGCTGGCCAGTTCGACATATGAGGCAAAGTCCAGGCCGCATATGACGGCGGTCGAGAAGTTGTCGGCCGCGCCGGCCAAAGCCTTTTCACGCTGCGCGGCCGGCAGCGGCGCGACCTTGCGCTGCGCGCTGACGGTGCGCGACACATACAGCGGCGGAACCAGACTCAGCTCGGCGACGGGCATCCCGGCTGTGCTGGTGACAATCTCACGGTTGCGCGTCCGATACTCGCCGCTGGGTCCGAGCGCGTCGATCAGCACGCTGGTCACGTCAGTACACGCCCTCGATCACGGCCTCGCCTTCGAAGGTGGCGACCGGCCGTACCGCACAGACCGAATCGCTGAGTTGTCCTGCGGGCCCGGCTATCCGGATCGCCAAATCGCGTTCTAGGTTGTTCGGCAGGAACATGCCCTTGCTGATGTGGTTCATCACTACCTGGCCGAGCTGCCCGTAGGGTACTTGCTCTCCGGTGTCGGGGTCGATCACCCAGAACACCACATACGGTGTTCGCGGGTCGAAAACGAATGCGTCGCCATCGATTCGGGTGATCGCCTGCGAGAGAATCATCGTGCTGCCGAAGGCCATCGTGATCGTCGTATCGGGGAAGATGTCGCGCAGCAGATCCAGCGTGTCGGCGTCCACGTGCGCACCGCTGAGCAACAGGTAGCGGATCTTGGCATTCACCAAATCCACCAGATCGTCGTTGCGGGCGATCGCCTCGAGCAACGGCGGGGTGGCATGCAGATTCGCGACGTTCTGCGTCCGCAGAACGTGTACCGCCTGCTCGAGGACGTGGTCGAGGTAGGCCGCCACTTCCCCGGCGGCATCACGCGCGGCGATCTTCTTCACCCAGCGCGGATCGAGGTCGATCGCGTGAAATGCCGAGCCCAGCCGCTCGGCGACCAGCCGCGAGAAGTAGCCCACGCCGTGCGGACCGCTCGGCATCAGGCACAGGAAGCCCCGGCCACGCTGGAAGCCGCCGGTGGCGAAGTCGTCGGTTTGCCATTCGACGACCTGCGCGATCCAATCCGGAAGCTGCGCAGTACGTTTCGGAGCGCCGGTGGTACCTCCGGACTCGAATACCTGCGGTACCGGTGGCGGTGAGCCGTATCCGCGCGGGATCAGATCCTCGACCGGCACATGACGCAGCTCGCTGAGCAGATTAAGAAACAACCGCAGATCGGTGAAGGTCTTCACATCGGTCAACGGGTCGAAATCCAGCGTTCCGGCGGTCCGCAGCCAGAAGGCGGATCCGGTGTCGGCACCGAAGTGCCAGGCGATCGCCGCGCGCAAAAAGGCCTCGGGGTCTTCGACCGGTGCCGATCTCGGGACGTCCAACAACGAAAAGTCGACATCGTCCATGCCATCGATCCTGTCGCATGCCGGTCGGGCCCGCCACACAGGCTCAGCCCGCACCGGGCATACAACGACTGAACGTTAGCCCATGCTGCAGCGAATTCTGTGTGACAGCGGGGTTTTCAGCTGTCCCGGCTACGCAGCCAGGCCGTGATCGCCTCATTGAAGGCGGGGTAGATGTCGTGATAGGTGCCGTCGCGCTCGGCGTATCGGAAAGCCTTGACGCGTTCCACCACGATTTCGTCGGCGTCGGGCCGCGACTGCAACAGGGCCATCGTCTCGGCGATGTAGTCATCCAGCGGCATTGCCCGCGGATCGAATCCGCGCTCGCCCTGCAACCCGGTCTGCACATGCGGCGGAATAACTTCGATGACCTGCACCGCGGTATCGCGAAGCTGGAAGCGCAGCGACTCGGTGTAGGAGTGCAGCGCTGCTTTGGTGGCGCAATAGGTCGGCGTAAGGGCGCTCGGCATGAACCCCAGGCCCGACGTCACGTTCAGGATCGCCGCGCGCGGCTTGCGTAACAGCGCCGGGAGCAACGTCGACATCAGCCGGATCGGGCCCATCAGGTTGATCGCGATGCTCTGCTCGGCCAGACCGACGTTACTGGCGGTGAGGTCCTCGACGCGCTGTGTCCCGGCGTTGTTGACCAGGACGTTGAATTCCGGATAGCGGTCGGTCAGCTCGACGGCGAACCGCCTGACGTCGGCCGCGTCGGATTGATCCAGTGACATGCACTCGATGCCGGGGTTGGCCGCCACGACGGCCTGCAGCAGCTCACGACGGCGGCCCGCGATCACTACCTGGTTGCCGAGTCGGTGCAACGACTCGGCCAAGCCGCGGCCGATGCCGCTGCCGCCGCCAGTGACCAGCACGGTATTACCCGTCATTTGCATCGCTTGTGCTCCTCACGCTCGGGCTGACGTAGCGGGATGCCCCAATCTACTGTGGGCCAGCCCACAGTTTTCGCCCCAGGCACCTTCTGACGGTCAGGAATCGGCGTTGGACTTCGCCGCGGTCCGCCGGCGCGAAGCCGGACCCGCTACCTCGCGCACGATCCCGCGAAGCCAGCTGTGGGCGGGATCGGAGTCGAGGCGTGGATGCCAGACCGTGTAGAACTGCACGTCACCCAGCTCGCGGGGGGCGTGCAGTACCCGAACGCGGCTCGAATCGGCAAACTGCGAGACCAGCCGGGCCGGAACCGTCAGGACCAGATCGGTGCCGGGCAGAATGCTGGACCCCACCACGTGGTACGGCAGGACGACAGCGACGCGACGGGTGGCGCCGCGCGATTCGAGCGCCAGGTCCACCCACGGCCGGCCGACGTCGATGCTCAAGTGCGGCCAGCGCAGGTACTGCGACAGCGACACCGAGGTGCGCGCGGTAAGCGGGTGTTCGGCGGCCACCACGCAGACGAACCGATCGGTGAACAGGTGCTGGCTGCTGTACCGCTCGGGCGTCGCACGGCCGTAGATCGTCAGGTCGAGCGTCCCGGCGTCCAATTTGTCGAACACGCCCGCGTCGAGGGCCTCACAGATGACCGTCGAATTCGGCGATTGCCTCAGGATCCGCCGGACCAGCGCGGGACCGAACGCCGCGACGGTGTAGTCGCTGACGGCGAGGCGAAACGACTGCGGGGTCGTGGCGGGATCGAACGTCTCGTTGGCGAACAGCTGATCCAATTCGGTTACCACGGTGGCTAATTGGTCTCTGATGCGCTCAGCGCGCGGCGTCAGGGAGTAGCCGTCGGGGCCCCGAACCAGCAGCTCGTCGCCAAAGTGCCGGCGCAACCGCTGCAGGGCTCGACTCATCGCGGGCTGACTGAGCGCAAGGCGGTCGGCGGCACGCGACACATGGCGCTCCTCGAGCAACGCCACCAGCGGCGGCAACAGATTCAGATCGACCCGACCGATATGCGTTGCATGCATGACTGTAATACTAAATATTCATTTCACAAATAAGTGCTTCGGGGCGCAGAGTCGAAGGGAGAAAGTGCAGACGACAGTGAGGAAAACCGATGCGTTACATCGCCTTAGAGGAAGCGTTCTTCATCCCCGAGCTGGCCGAGCGCCAGCCCACGGTGGTCCATCAGCAGCTTTGGAAGCGCATGCAGCCGCAGTACGCCGCGCGCTGCGAGCTCCGGCTTCCTGATTTCGCCGGGCACCGGCTCGCGGAGATGGACGATGCGGGAATCGACATCCAGGTGCTGTCGCTGACGGCTCCGGGACTACAGGTCGACATCGACGCCGAGCGCGCTTGCGATAACGCGCGGTTCGCCAATGACTACCTGGCCAAGGTCATCGCCGAGCACCCGGATCGATTCCGCGGATTTGCCGCGTTGCCGCTACAAGATCCCGCCGCCGCAGCCGCAGAACTCGAACGCGCCGTTACCGCGGACGGATTCTGTGGCGCGCTGGTCAACGATTGCGTGACGGGACCCGGCGGCCGTTACCTGGATGCACCCGAGTATGACGAGGTGTGGTCGGCGGCGGAATCCCTTGGCGTACCGCTGTATTTGCACCCCGGGTCACCGCCGGCCGACAACTGGCAGGTCATCGAAGGACGTCCGGAATTGTACGGCGCGACCTGGAGCTGGGCCGCCGAAGTCGGCGGGCACGCGCTACGGATCCTGTTCAGCGGCGTGTTCGACCGGCATCCCGGCGCAACAATGATTTTGGGACATATGGGCGAGTTCCTGCCGTTCCAGCGCAGCCGCCTGGACTCCCGTTTCGCGTCAACGTCGTTGGGGGCGACCAGCACGCTGCAGCGCGCGCCGTCGGTCTACCTCGGTACCAACATCGTTTTCACCAACAGTGGCGTGTTTTCGCCGGCGGCGATGCTGGGTGCCGTGCTCGAGGTCGGTGCCGATGCGGTGATGTTCTCCATCGACTACCCCTACGAGTCGTCCTACGATGCGGTGCGGGGTTTCGAGCAGACGACGCTGTCGGCAGCCGACCGGGAAAAGGTTGCACACGGCAACGCCGAACGGCTGCTGCGGATCAGCTAGGACGCGCGGTTGGAGAGCCGGCGCGGGTCTACGCCCGCCCGGCGCCATGCCTTAGCCGCCCACGATGTGTAGAGCAACCACAGCGGCAGCCGGTTGAACACTGGATTCAACCCGCGGACGACGGCAGCGAATCGCTGAAACCTCTTCTCCTTCTTCGCATCCCACTGCATCTGACACACATCGCGCATCTGAGGCGGCATTGTTCCGACCAGCACGAGGCGGGTGTAGGCGTTCAGCGGCGCGGAAAGGATCTTCCAGATCCCCTTGGGTATCCAGCTCTGCCCCGGGATTCCTTTGCGGATGTAGCCGGTGCCGTACAGAACGGTCTTATGCGGCACGAACCGCTCGAGCATGTCGTCCCAATAGGCGACGAAGTCGGCATAGGTCTGGGGCTGGCCACGCTCGCTGACTCCATACAGGCTGTACCAGAGCTTGCCTTCGTTGTAGATCTGTTCCTTCTCCGCGTCCGACAGCCGACGGATGAACATGTCGGTGTTGTAGATGACCTGATCGACGAAAGTGGCGTGCGCCCAATAGAACAACTCGGGATTCAGGGCGTGATACCTGGAGCCGTCGCTGATGGTGCCTTTGATTGGTTTGTGGAAATCGCGTACCTTGCGGCCCCACTCGTGTGGGTCGTCGGAGTAGACGGTGTTCATCAACGGCGGTGCGGTTCGCTTGGCTCGGCCCAACGTGTCGCTGAAGACCACCGAGTGATCGAGCACTCCCTGGGCGAGTTGCTCGATGCAGTTCTCGACACCGGCGACGCGCTGGAATCCGAAGAATTGGGTGCGGTGATCGCCGTAGAACTTCCAGATCAGGGACTCCGGCCCCAGCCGCGGCGCCGCATCGGCGACCTCGTCGTCGATCGGCCCCTCAGCTAAGACAGGGATCGCTTCCCGAACGCCGGTGTCGAAACGGACACCGGCCGTCGGGCCGGCTAATTGGTCGTTACGGGCGGTCATGCCCACCTCCCCTGAAGCGTTGACACAAAAGTGTATCTTTGTTCCAAAGCTAGCATTCGTGCGTCGAGTTTGCCGTGAGGGTCGTGATCCATGCAGAACCGCAGCCTTGGCGGCGATCTCGCTGAGATCAGCGATGTTGACCGCACCATCTTGGACACCGCGCGGTCGGTCTTCGAGACCTACGGCGTGCGACGGGCCAACATCGAGGACGTCGCGGCTCGCGCCGGGGTCAGCCGCAGCACCATCTACCGGCGTTTTCCCACCAAGGATGACCTGGTCGAACAGGTGCTACGCCGCGAGGGTGAGCTCTTCTTCTCCACCCTGGACCGGGCCACCGCCGGTTGCAATCCGCGACAAGCGGTGATCGAGGCGTTCACGCTCGGCGTGCGCCTGGTCCAGGACTCGCCGCTGTACTCCCGGATCGTGGAAAGCGAACCGGAGCTGTTCGGCCTGTTCTCCCGATCGCACGTCTTCCCGATCGGCCAATTCGCCGGCGGGATCGCCAATAACCTGCGCAAATGTGGGGCAGCCGGTCCCGACACCGACCTGGCCAACATCGCCGACATTCTGCTGCGGGTAGCGCTCGGCATCATCGTGTTCCCCACCGACCGGCTCGACATCTCGGATCACGCCGCGGTCCGGGAGTACGCCGCGCGCTATCTGGTACCCATCATCGGCGACTTGTCATAGTCCTGATTTAGCCTGAAGCAGTGACCAGGTCGTCCGGGCCACCACGAACCCGATACGCCAGTTGTGGCGAGACGGACATCGCCTACCAGATGTTTGGCGATGAGCCGATGGACCTGCTGCTGCCGGCCCCGGCGAGGTATTGGTGTCGTCGACGCTGCGCGACATCGTCACCGGATCGCGGCACAGGTTCACCGACCGCGGCGAGAGCACACTCAAAGGCGTGCCTGGCCGGTGGCGGCTGTACACCCTGGTGAGTGAGCACGCGGTCGTCAACCGTTAACGAACCCCACATTTTCGGCGGGTCGAGGTGCCCGGCGGCCGCGCGTAGGCTGCGTTGGGGGCTGTCAGCGTCGCGGCTCCAGAATTTCGGCGTACAGCTTGATATTTGATCGAAGGAGTACGCATGACTGACGTGCACGTCTCGCTTCCGCCCGCGCTGCGCAAGGCAGTGGATCTGCTTGCCGAGCCGCCGGCCGAGCCGGATGCCGGTAAGGGCTATCTCGATCTACTCGGCACCGAATCGCCGGACGTCCCGAAGAACACCGGCCCGATCCAGGCGGTGTGGGCATCACCCATCGGGTCGATGCTCTACGACAACGCCCAGGCGTTGTCGCGGCGGCTGATCGCCGCGTTGCAACACCCCGCCGAGTGGCTGGACATCCCGCCCGGCGGGACCGTGCTGGATGTCGGCTCCGGTCCGGGCAGCGTCACCGCGTCGCTCGCCCGCGCGGCGGGCAAGGACGGCCTGGCCTTGGGTGTGGACATTTCCGAGGCCATGCTGGCCCGGGCCGTCCGCAACGAGGCAGGCCCGCACGTAGGCTTCATCCGGGCTGACGCACAACGACTTCCGCTGCGCGACGACACCGTCGACGCAGTGGTTTCGATGGCGGCACTGCAGTTGGTTCCCGACCCGGCGGCCGCGCTGGCAGAGATGGGGCGGGTGTTGCGACCGGGCGGGCGGCTGGCCATCATGGTCCCGTCTACGGGGCGTGCCGCGCGAATTTGGCAGCTGTTACCCAACATTGGGGCGCATGCGTTCGGTGAGGACGAAATCGGCGACATCCTGGAAGACAACGGGTTCGTCAGCGTGCGAGTGAAGACCCTCGGCACGTTCCAGTGGGTGCGCGCCAAATTCGGCTGAAGCCCAATTTTCGTTATTAGTCGTTTTTGAAAGCCGGGTGACCGCGCCTCAGCAGCGGCAACAGCGATTCGGGTGGCGCGATCCGGAAAAGTGCCGAGGCAATCCGGTTGACACGACCGGGGACGACGATCGCCTTGCCGGCGGCCAGCCCGTCGATCCCGGCCCGGGCGACCTTGTCGACGGGAACCCACATGATCCGCGGCAGGGCGGCTTCGGCTTCGGCTTTGTCGAAGCCGGCGGCTTCACCGAATCCGGTGTCCACCGGCCCTGGGCACAACGCGGTCGCGGTAACCCCGGTGCCGCGCAGTTCACCGCGCAGGCTGTGGGTGTAGGACAGCACGAATGCCTTGGCGGCGCCGTATGCCGCTTGGCCCGGCAGCGGACCGAATGCGGCCACCGACGAGACGTTCAGGATGGCGCCTCGACGACGGTCGACCATGCCGGGCAAGAATCTGCTAACCAGATCGACGACCGCGGCCACATCGACCTCGACGAGGTTTATTTCTTGCTCGGGAACCGATTTCGCGACGCGTCCGAGTGTGGAGAGCCCCGCGTTGTTGATCAGGATGTCCGGAATCAGGCCGAGCGCGGCGACCCGGTCCGGCAGCGCTGCCCGCGCGGAGCGATCGGACAGGTCCGCGGGCAGCGGGTGGGCGTTGGGCCCCAGGCGTCCGGCGAGCTCTTCAAGGCGTCCGGCGCTGCGGGCGACCAGTACGACCGGGTAGCCGCGCCGCGACAGGATTTCGGCGAACTGCTCGCCGATGCCCGATGAGGCGCCGGTGACGATGGCGGCGCGGTCGTTTCCTGCTGGTGGTAGAGCCATGCAGTGACCGTAGCGCTCTACGCGGAGCGCTGCGCCAGCATCGCGAGCTTGTCCATCGACTCGCGCAGCATCTCCGGCGTCGTCGAATGAGCCCTCTCCAGCCGCTTGGGATCGGTCAGGGTGGTGAAGTCATAGGTGTGCGTGACGGTGGTCAGGGTGGAGTTGATCTCGCTGAGCTCCCAGCGCCACAGATGGCCAGGCGGCTGCTTGCCGGGTTCTGCTGGACGCCAGGCGATCTTGGTGCCTTCGATGAATTCCACGACATGATTTTCCCGCACGCCGCCGTTGGTCAACGTCGTCTTGAATACGTCGCCCACGCCGTGGACGCGCTGCCCGGGAGCAGCCGACGCGAGGTTGTTGTTGCCGTCCCAGCTGGGCTGACTGGACGGCTCGGCGATCAGTTCGAAGATGCGCTCGGCGCTGGCCGAGACGACGCGGGTTGCACTGACAATGCCTTCGGGATCCGTATCAGCCATGCGCCAATCCAAACACGTGACCCGCGATCGGGCTCGCCGGACCACCAACCCGACCGCGGCCCGACTTCCACGTGTCGAACCCCGAATCTCAACGCATTTGGAGCGCCTCGACCGGCCCGGACAGCACTGATTTCACATGACGACTGACCTCGTCGGCCAGCACCTCGGTGTCTCCGCGCTCGATGCCGTCGACAATCTCGCGGGCAATCTGGCGCCGGTCGTTCTTCGGCGCGTCGATATGGGTGAACATCTCGGTGTCTAGGTAGCCCACGTGTACTCCGGTGACTAGCGTGCTCTGCGTCTCGAGCTCGATGCGCAACGAATTGGAAGCCGCCCAAATGGCAGCCTTTGAGTCGCCGTAGCCACCCATGCCGCCGAGCCAGGACGCCACCGAGTGGATGTTGACCAGCGCTCCACCGCCGTTGTGGGCCAGCACCGGTGCGAACGCCTTGCCGACTCGAAGCGCGCCGAAGTAATTGGTCTCGAACACTGCGTGAATCTCCTCGATGTCGCTGTCGAGGAGGTTGAGCGCACCCGAAGTGCCGGCGTTGTTGATGACGATGTTGGTATCGGCTGCCATAACAGCCAGCGCGGCAACCGAATCCGCGTTGGTTACCTCGAGCGCGACGCTCACGACACGGGGGTCCTCACTGGGCTTGGGTGCTCGTGCCGTGGCATAGACCTTCGCCGCGTCCCTGCGCAGCAACTCGTCCACGATGGCCTTACCGAGCCCGCGCTGTCCGCCGGTGACCAGGACCGTCGACCCCTTGATGTTGACCATGATCGCTCTCCTTGACGTAAGTAAAATAGCTTTGCCTCTGTCACCGTAATTGCCGACCTTGACATAGTCAAGTAGTATTTGCATATGTCTAACTGGTCTGCGTCACAGCGGCTGCCAGTCGCGTTGGCGCCCGGCGGACTGGGGCTGGTGCAGGATTTCCTCAATACGTTCCGCATACAGGACCACGGCCCGGATCTACTGGCCGAACCCGCGCTAGCGCGGGACTGGGTCGCCGGTGCGGTACGAACCTGGTCGAAGCTACGCGGCGTGGACGCTGAGCCGCCCGCACTGAACGCCGCGGATCTATCGAGACTTCGGGCCTTACGCGACACGATCGCGAAGATGGTCGCCGGCGAACTGCCGGATCGGCGGAGCGCGGTCGCAATTTCCGCGTCGTTCGGGCTATCGGATACTGGCGACGTGCGGCTCGAGCCCCGGGGCAGCGGCTGGCACTGGCTGGCTTCGGCGCTCTGGGCCGAGATCATGCTCGGCCAACAGGACGGCACCTGGCGGCGGGTCAAGCGATGCCACAACCGCGATTGCGGGTCGACCTTCTACGACCGCTCGAAGAACAACAGTGGGGTGTGGCACGACGTGAAGACGTGCGGCAACGTCGCCAATCTGCGCGCGTCAAGGGCGCGCCGGCGCGAACGTGAGCGCGCCGGGGAAGACGGCCGGCTCAGCTGAGCACCGGGAGCAGCTGCATCAGGATGCGCGCCGAGCTGATCGCGACCTCGTCAGCGAAGAGGTTGAAGTCGACGCCGGAGTCGGCACCGGCAAGGTCGGAAAGTGCGCGGATCACCAGCCAGGGAATGGCGAAGGCTTCGCAGACCTGGGCCAGCGCACCGCCCTCCATGTCGATGGCCAGGCCACCGAAATCGTCGTGCAACCGGGTGCGGGTGGATTCGCAGTGCAGGTACTGATCACCGGTCAAGACCGTGCCGTAGCTGATCCGCACCGGCGTACCCGTGCCGCCGGCTGCGGCCGGCAGTGGCGCAACGGTGAATCCCTCGAGGCGGCGTTTGACGCGGTCGATGAGTTCGGGCTCCACCGGGTAGCCGAAGCGTTCGGTCGGGTTGATGAACGGGACATGCCCCGGCTGATAGGGCGCTAGCCGCTCGTCTTCGATGACCCCGAAGTCGTGCTGCACGACACGGTCGGCGATGACGATGTCGCCGATGTGCAATCGCGGATCCAATCCGCCCGCCACTCCAGTGAAAATGATTGTGCAGCAACGAAATCGATCGGCCATTAGGGTGGCCACCAGTCCGGTGTTGACCTTGCCCATACCGGCAGCCGCTAGCACCACCCGGTGTGCGTCGAGTTCGCCGGTATCGAAGGTGACCTGTGCAATCTGCTCGCGGTCAGCTCCCGACAGGGCGCTGTGCAGGTACGCCCACTCCTGCGGGATTGCGCAAATGACGCCGACCGTCACCGCGACCCACTCGCGCGCAACTGGATCTCCCATCGCCGACCACTGGCCCTGGCATCGCCGACGATTGGGTGTGCGTCGACGGTGTCGAGTGTGCATCCAGGGCGGCGACACGCCGGGGCAGGACACCCGCAGCGCACGCCAAATTGTATCGACCCGATCAGCGGGTCAGCAGCGCTCCGCGCCCCTGCGCATCACGCGTAGTTCGGCCGCCTGGCCACGTGACCTGGTTCTGCGCACGGCGTTCAGCGCGTCACAGGCGCGCGCTTTGATCGGGCCCACTAGGTCGAGGTTGCTAGTGCCCTGGTTCATCAAGGTCTGCAGTGTTGTCACAGTGTCGACCTCTCCTCCAATCGGCCTAGTCAGCCGACTTGTAATTTCACCCCAGCTGTTTTACAAGTGTGCAGCAAGAAGGTGAACACCGAGCTAATGCCGTTTGTGGCGTAGCGCACACTCCCATGATTAGCTTCGCGCTGACCAAAATGGCTCTGCCACAATGGAAATCCACCAACATTGGCGGGAATCACTTCCAGTGTGCCACAGGTCCGCGGTCTCCGTCGTTACCGAAACCGAACCGTGACCAGTGAACTGTTAGGTTACCTATATGTCTGACGGGTTGCTCTGCACTGACTACCGCCGGCTCGAATCGGTCTACGGGCCGCTGGCCGAGTCGATTCGCCGACTCGTCGACCTCAGCATCCGCACCGAAGCTGACCCCGCCACAGTGGCTGCGGCAAAGGCCAAAATCGACAGTGCCGCAGACGAATTGAGTGCCTCGGCGCGGCCGGGAACCTTCGGCGTGCACGTCACGCCGGACGGTGAGACGGTCGCCTGGGGCAATGCGGTGGTCGGTCTGCGCAACGCCGTCGCCCCGCCGTTGGTGCTCCATCACGAACCGGATGGGCTGGTGTGGTCGGAATTCACCCTCGGTGCGGCATACGAGGGCCCCCCGGAGCACGTTCACGGCGGGGTGTCTGCACTGATCCTCGACCACGTGCTGGGTGCGACCGCACACAAGCTGGGCCGGCCCGCCTACACCGGCACCCTGACACTGCGCTATCGGCGCCGCACCGCGCTCGGCCGTCCCCTGCGGGCGGAAGCGCACATCGAGCGAATCGAAGGGGTCAAGACGTATTCCGTCGGCCACATCGCCGACGAGGACGGAGTCACCGTGGCGGCCGAGGGCGTGTTCATCAGCCCCAAGCAGTGAACGTCATGTCACCATGGCGGCCCGCTCGACGTCGAGCAGCTGCTCGCCGCGGCGCTCCTCGTCGTAGGCCTTGCGGCCGCCCCGCAGGCCGAACAGCCGCTTGGAGACCAGCAGGTAGATCACCGCGAGGATGTTGATGCTGAAAGTCACCACGCGGGTCATCGTGATGCCCTTGGCCAGGTCATGGATCTCCAACGGCAAAAAGACCGCGGTGGCGATCACCGCGAAGTATTCGCCCCAGCGCTTGAGTAACCACAAGCCGACGGCCTCGAGCACTTCGATCAGCGCATAAGCGGTCAGCATCAGGGTCAGCAGCGCCAACGTCGAAGGTTTGGCGGCCAACGCCTTTTCCAGCTCGTGCACGACCGTCATCTGGTCGACCTTGAATCCGGCGGCCCGAAAGATCGGCAGGTCACGATCGAGGGTGGCTTGAATGGATCCCCGCGCGCCGCGGAACGTCCACACCGCATACGCCGCGAGCACGATCACCACCGCCCGGAACAGGCGTTCGACCGCTAGCGCGCGAATGATGGTGGCTTGTCGTAAAGCCTTGCCGCGCATAATCATCGGAGCATCTTCGGCATGGCCCTTGCCATGTGGTGCCCCGACGACGAATTCCCCGCAGCGCAGACACCGCCACACTTCGCCCAATCCGGTCGTGCCGGTGAGCCGGTCGGCGAGCGCCTGCTCATCGGGCGCGTAGGTGACATGGCATGCCAGCGCGCAGGTGACCAGCTCCCAGCGGTTGATGCCGCGATCTTTGCGCATGGCCGATCATTCAACGCCGGCAGCAAACGACGCAAGAGGGCGCACTAGGCCCTGCGGGTCTGGTTCAGAACCGCTGGGCGCTGCGTGGTCGCTGTGGCACCGGGCTCACCGCGCCCAACAGACCTGCCAACTCGGCAACGGAGATGTCATCGATGTGTCCGACGGCAGCGATGATGTCGGCCCGCAGCGCCTCGTCGCAGCAGGGCTCGGCGAGCCAGCCAAACTTGTCCACGACGCGCTCCCACGACATCGGCCGGGTCGGTGAACCCTCGTAATCGCTTTCCTCACGACTGAATTCCCGCCCGTCGCGGGTGAGAATATGCACCCGCGTCGCGGTGCGTTGCGGATAGTCCGCGGTCAGGTCGGCCGCCACGATCACGTCGACCCGCGCCAGCAGCTGCTGGACATCGCTGCGCAGAACACGTTCGGTCTCAAGCTGTTCGGGCCCCACCCCACCGTCGAGCAATGCGACCGCGCCGAGGTACTTGAGGTTGTAGTCGGCCTGTTCCTTGGTCCGGGGATGATCCTTGTCGCCGTACGCTCCCCCGCCGGCGATGTCATACGCGTTCTGGAAGACCTCGATGGACACCCCTGCGATGTCGTCGCCGCGCAGATTCTGATCGGTTCGGATCGCCAACAGCGCGTCAATGATGGCCTGCCCGTGAATCAATGCGCAGTACTGCTTGAGGTAGGTTTGCTCGACCGACGTGAGTCTGCGGTCGGCGGTGTTGAAATCGATTGGCCGATCGAAGAGTTGCACCAGTCCATGCGGGCCTTCGAACAGCGACTTGGGTCCGGTGATGCCGCGGGCAGCCAAGATTGTCGTGTACACCGCGCGCATGCCGGTAATGGCGGGCGAGATGCCTTTCCAGTTCGACACCGGTTCCGCGTGGACAGCGGCCAGGGATACGTTGTCGGCCGCGGCGGCGGCGATGGCATTAGCGGTGCGTTCGGTGTCCAGCCCGAGCAGCTTCGCCGATCCCGCCGCGACGGACATCGCCAGCTGCAGCGCATGGTTGAGGCCGCGCGCCATCACGGGAACCTGTGCGCTGAACCGGCATTGGACCTCGTAGGCGACGGCGAGGGCAAGCAGGAAATCGGCCCCCGTAGCGTCAACGTGCTCGGCCACCGCCAGGATCGCACCGAAGTTGTCGGCCGGGTGGCAGAGGCCTCCCACCGTCAGGTACGTGTCGAGCAGGTCGGGATAGCGCACCAGCACCGCATTGAAAAATGCCGCCTGATCCACCGGGGCGCGGCCACCACCGACGAGTGTCGCCGAGGCGACGCCGCTGAACTCTGCGGTGTGCTCCCTGATCGTCGCGATGAGCTCGCCGTCAAGCGAACCGACGGCGCAGGCGATGCTGTCGAGCACGTTGCGTTTGAGCAACGCGCGTGGATGTTCACTCAGATCTGACTGCTCGGCTCCGACGACGAAGCCGGCAAGATCGTCCACAACATAGCGTTCTGCCATCGCTTTTCGCCCTCCGCCGCCACCCGCGAGCTTAGGCCCGGCGACGACGCCCGCCGCTGCGCTCCTCGAGGTCCACTACCTCCGGATGCTGCTGCGCTTCACTGATCGCCGTGGTTTCCTTGGTGAGCTTGACCCCGATGACCTGGATCTGCCGGGCACTGAGCGGAGACAGCGGATGCACCGCAACCATCAGGGCGACATGGCCGCGGTGGTCGAAAACCGGTGCGGCGATAGTCACCACGGGTTGCTTCCGGCGCCCGGGGTTGTCGTCGGACAGGAAACCGATGGTGGTGAATTCGACAAGCAGCTGGTCCAAAATGTGGCGCACTGGAGTCGGCATCTGGTCACTGTCCAACGTGCCGACCACCTGGACGGCCTGAGCCAGCGCCGGCGTTGTCCAGTCGACGTCGAACCCGCGTTCTCGGGTATGCGCCAAGATGTGTTCCAGGCGCTGGATGCGATCGGCGTTACTGCCGGCACCGCGTCGAATCCAGGCGCGCTGCTCTTCATCGGTGTCCCACGCGGCCAGCACGACGCCGAACGGCGGCGCATATGGGATGCGATCGCCGGGTATCCCCGCGGGCTGGGTGGCCGGATTGCCCTCAAAAGCCGTGACTACCAACGAATCACCGAATCGCTCGACCACCGATCCGGCGTAGCCGACCTCACCTGACAGTCGCAGTGCCGCCGAGCGCGCCGCGTGTGTCAGCGGCCGGGCATTGTCCATCTGAGCCGAAACCACGGCGAGCGCCGGTCCCAGTGAGAAGGTCTTCGCGACGGGATCCCGGCTCGCCCAGCCCCGATCGCACAGCGTCTTCAGGATCGCGTGCACCGTCCCCTGTGTCAGGTCGAGCTCACGCACGATGTCGGAGAAGCGCATCCGCGTGTTTCCGGACCGCGCCAGCAGCTCGACAACGTCGAGCACCCGCGCGGTCGGGGCCGAGGTGGATCCGCGAATGGCTTGACTCCTTTGTGATCGGGTTCCTACAGTTATAGCGAACATTCGACAGATTAAGTCGATTATTCGAGAAAATGAGGCAGACGCGTTGCGCGCGGTGGTTTTGAGAGACGGTCGGCTGACGGTCCGCGAGACGGCCGACCCGGAGCCCGGACCCGGTGAGCTGTTGCTGCGCACCCTGAGCACCGCGATCTGTGCCTCTGATGTGCATTTCATGGACCACCCGGAACTCGCGATCGACGATCCGACCGGACGCTCGTTGTACGACACGGACCGCGACATCGTGCTCGGTCACGAATTCGTTGGCGAGGTGATAGCGCACGGGCCCGGCTGCTCGGATCAGTTCACCGTGGGCACCCGGGTGACGTCGATCCCAATACGCCTAGTGGACGGCGGCGCCGGCGGTGTACGGATCATCGGCCAGCACCCTGAGGCGCAAGGGAGTTTCAGTGAGCTGCTGGTGATTTCGGAGGCGGCAGCCAAAGCCGTTTCGAGTGACGTTGCCATCGACGCCGTCGCGCTGGTCGATGCCTTCGCGGTCGGCGAGTTCTACGTGCGATCGGCAGATCTCCAAGAAGGCGAGATCGCCATCGTCATCGGCGCGGGGGCGATCGGCCTCTCGGCCGTCGCCGCCTTGGCATCTCGCGGCATCGAACCGATCATCGTGGCGGACTACAAGGCCGACCGTCGCGCACTCGCCCAGGACCGCTTCGGCGCGCACGTTGTCGTCGATCCCGCTGAGCGCTCGCCGTTCGACGCATTCCGGGAGGTGCGCGCCGAACGCGGATTGCCCGGCCCAGCAATCGTATTCGAGTGCGTCGGTGCCGCCGGCCTGATCCAGAATCTCGTCGAATCCGCCGAGATGTCCACTCGCATCTACTGCGCCGGCGGCTGGTACACCGGCGACACGCTGGACATCACCACCGCGACTCGCCATGGCGTCACAATCCAATTCGGCGGCGGGCCGCATCCACAGGACTGGTACGGAACGCTCGATGCCATCGCGTCGGGGCAACTGGATCCGCTTCCCAGCGTCGGCATGGTCATCGGCCTCGACGAGGTTCCCGGTGCACTCGATCAAGCCCGCCGGTCCGACGGACCGCCGCGCATCGTGGTCCATCCGAACGGAGACATCGCGTGACCGAACGAGACGACCATCAGGACATCTCCGAGCTGCTGGTGCGCTACGCGACTGGGATCGATCGTCGCGATTGGCGCTTGTTCCGCACCTCGTTCACCGACGACTGCGAACTCGACTACGGCGAGATCGGAACCTGGCAAGGTGTGGACGCGGTCACCGACTTCATGGACAAAACGCACGCGATGGCGGGCCATACCCTGCACCGCTTGACCAACCAGGTCATCACGCTCGACGGCGACATAGCATCGGCTCGTACCTACATCGACGCGGTAATCATGTTTGGCGACAATCAATCCGGCGTCAACGCATGGGGCTTTTACGATGACGAGATCGTCCGGACCGCAGATGGCTGGCGCATCGCGCGACGCAGGTTCACCCAGGTTCGCATCGCGACATTCGGCCCATAATCGAGCAGGAGTTTTCAAGTGACATTCGCAGCCAAATACGGCCCGTGGGCAGTCGTGGCCGGCGCCTCCGATGGCTTGGGTGCCGCCTTCGCCGCCGGACTCGCCGAACGCGGCGTCAATGTCGTGTTACTGGCGCGGCGCCAGGCGGTACTCGATCAGGTTGCGGCTCAGATCGAATCCCAAACGAGCGCCCAGACCCGGACGCTCGGCATCGATCTCGCCAAGCCGAACGCGGCAAACGCCATCGCCGAAGCCACCGGGGATCTGGAGATTGGCTTCCTGGTGTACTGCGCCGGCGCAGACCCGACTTACCAGCATTTCCTTGATAACTCGATTGAAGCGGCCGAGGCGATGGTGCATCGCAACTGCATGGTGCCGATGCAGCTGTGCCACCACTACGCCCCCGCAATGGTCAAGCGGGGCAGCGGTGGGATCGTCATCTTTTCCTCCGGCGCCGCATTGGCCGGCGGCCCAAACATGGTCGCGTACGGCGCATCCAAGGCATTCGACATGGTCTTCACCGAGGCGCTCTGGGCCGAGCTGCACGACAAAGGCGTCGACGTGCTCGGTCTGATGCTCGGCAAGACGAACACACCCGCACTGCGGGAACTCGAATACAGTCGCGGCAACATCAGCTCACCCGACGAGGTTCCGGCCGGCGCATGCTCGGTGGAAGAGGTCATTGCCGAGGCGTTCGAGAATCTGACCAATGGGCCGACCTGGATGGCGGGCGAAATGATGCGCGCCGGTGCACAAATGATCGCGTCGCTGACGCGTAAGCAGGCGGTCGAACTGTTCACACAGGCCGCGGTTGTGGCAATGGGACCGGACCGCTAGCCGCTGCGTGGCTTGTCCCACCTGATTAGCACTCGACCGTAGAGCAGCCGGCGAACACTGGCGCCGGGAAGCGCCGTGCGGACGTCGGAGCGCAGCTGGTGCAACGTTGCCACCGGCGGCCATTTGATCGGCGCAGTGTGCTCCCACTTGCCGTTGACACGATTGGCGACGGTGCACGCCACCCACGACGTCACGTGCCACGGGCCGTTTCGAAGCGACGGCCGGACAAAGGTGACCACGCCGAGCGCGCCGCCGGGGCGCACCAGGGCGGCCAGTCGCCGCAGCGCTGCGCCGGTGTCGGACAAGTGATGCAGCGCGGCGTTCGAGACCACGGCATCGAAGCAGGGCAGCTCGGCGGTCATGACGTCGCCGTGCGTCCAGCGGACCGGCGCCGACCCGAACCGGTGCTGTGCGCGTTGCAGCACGGGTCCGTCGAGATCCAGTGCGACGACGTCCGGAATTCGGCGAGACAGGCGCGCAGCGAGGAAGCCGTCGCCACATCCGACGTCGAGGACTCGCCGCGCCTCGCGCGGAACCGCGGACTCCAGCAATGCGTCGTAGTGGATGTTGATGTTCCACGGTTGCTTCATAGAGGTATCACCGAACACTCCCCCGAACCTATCCCAAAGCTCACAGAGTCCCCGCAAGAACGCTAGATCGTTTTGCCAAAATCTGAAGTTAGCTGCGCCTAACTTTTGAGATTGGGTGCTCTGGCCAGCAAATATAGCAGAACTGACGGACTTGGTTGGCGTGCTCACAACGTTGCTGGGCGGGGGTAGAGCGGGTATCTTTGGCAGGCAGGTCAAGTCACGGCCGCGAGCCAAGTAGCCATTCATGATCGACACCCGATGTGAAAGATGACGATGCTCGCCACTTACAGCGCCGCCGCCTCCGTTTCGACGGCACCCCGCTCGTCGCGGCGAATTCTCTCCCGCTCGGCGGTGACCACCGCGCTATTCATCGCGCCCGCGGTCGTGGTCCGGCTTATCGGCTTGCATCCAGACCCGGTCTCTGCCCTGCTGATCTTCGGAGCTGCCGTCGTGTCAGCCAGCTTCCTGCTGGCGTGGGCCGCCGAGGTCGCGCAGATCGACGTCTCCGGCGGCTTGGCAATCGCGGTGCTCGCATTGGTCGCGGTGCTTCCCGAATACGCCGTCGACCTCTACTACGCGTACGTGTCGGGCCATAACCCGGATTACACGCAGTACGCGGCGGCCAACATGACCGGATCCAATCGGCTGTTGATGGGTCTGGGGTGGCCGGTCGTGGTTCTGGTCAGCATGATGGCGGCGCGCCGGGTCGGTGCGGGCAAAATCCGCGGCCTGACGCTCGAGCCCGCCAATCGCGTCGAACTCGGATTTCTGCTGATCGCCGGAGTGGCCGCATTCGCGATACCGGCCAGCGGCGAGATCCACCTGGCGCTGGGGTTGGCGCTGCTGGCCTGGTTCGGCTTCTACCTGTACAAGGTCAGCCACGGCGACGTCGAAGAACCCGACCTGGTCGGTACTGCCGCGGCGCTGGGCGAGCTGTCCGACCGGAGCCGCCGGGTTGTCGTCGGCGGACTGTTCGCGATGTCCGGGGCAGTGATCCTGTTGTGCGCCAAACCGTTTGCCGACAATCTCGTCGCGGCCGGCACCCAGTTGGGCATCGACCGATTCCTGCTGGTGCAATGGCTCGCGCCGTTAGCCTCTGAGGCACCCGAGTTCATCATCGCGATCATCTTCGCTGCCCGCGGCAAGGGCACCGCGGCCATCGCCACGCTGATTTCGTCCAAGGTCAACCAGTGGACGCTGTTGATCGGCTCGCTGCCGGTGGCCCATCTGCTGGGCGGCGGCAGCTCCTCGCTGGTGCTCGACTCTCGCCAGATCGAGGAAGTTTTGCTGACGGCCAGCCAGACACTGATGGGTGTCGCCGTGGTCCTGGCGCTGCGCTTCAGCCGGATGTCCGCCTGGGCGCTGTTGGTGTTGTTCGTCGTTCAGTTCCCCCTCAGCTCGACCCCGGACCGGCTCGTCCTCTGCGGCGTCTACGCCGCCATCGCCGTCGGTGGGCTGATCATCAACCGTCGTCAGTTGGGCACCACCCTGCAGGCGCCATTCATCGGCACGGCCGTCTGGCACGGCGGTCACCTGCACCACGAACTTCGGAGCACGGCGCTCTCGAGGTAGCACGCGGAACGCCTGGCAAAGCATCAATATCCGCGCTTCCCGCCGGTAAGCCGCCTATTCTTAACAACTGGGGTGGCCCGGCCTGGATGGGTGGTGCTCACGTGACGACGTCGACGGTGGCGTGCCCGTCATGCGGCGCTGAATTGCGGTCCACCGCCAAGTTCTGTGATGAGTGCGGTTCATCTATCCAGGCTTCAGCCGCGGCAGCCGAGTACAAACAGGTGACGGTGCTGTTTGCCGATGTCGTGCACTCGATGGACATCGCCGCCGCGGTGGGTGCCGAGCGACTACGCGAGATCATGGGTGAACTTGTCGAGCGTGCGGCGGCGGTGGTACAGCGATTCGGCGGAACCGTGGACAAGTTCACCGGCGACGGCATCATGGCAGTCTTCGGCGCGCCAGTTGCGTTGGAAGATCATGCCTTTCGCGCCTGTCTAGCAGCCCTGGGGATCCAGGACGAGGCGGGGCATGTTGCAGACGAAGTCGCACACCGAGACCAGGTCGAGCTGCAGCTGCGGGTCGGACTGAACTCCGGCCAGGTGATTGCCGGCGAGATCGGCTCTGGCGCTTTGGGTTACACAGCTATAGGCGAGCAGGTGGGAATGGCCCAGCGGATGGAGTCGGCTGCGGCTCCCGGCGGAGTGATGCTAAGCGAGTCAACGGCGCGGTTGGTCGACGAAGCTACGACCCTTGCAGAGCCGGAAATTGTGTACATCAAGGGAGCCAAGGACCCGGTGCCCGCTCGCCGCTTGCTCGCCGCCACAAGCGACCACCGCCGCAGGAAAGACCCGCAGTTGGTCGGGCGCACCTGGGAACTCAACACCATCGCGGGCATTCTCGACGAGGCAATCGGCGGGGCGGGATGCGTCATCGGTGTCGTTGGACCACCCGGTATCGGCAAAAGCCGGACCGTCCGCGAATCGGCGGCATTGGCGAAAAGTCGCGGCATGGAGCTCTTCACCACATACTGCGAGTCGCATACCAGCGACATCCCTTTCCACGCGGTGACGGGACTCCTGCGTGCCGCACTCGCGCTTGACGGGCTTAGCGGCGAGGCCGCGCGCACAGAGCTGAAATCCCAATTTCCAGATGCAGATGCCGAGGATCTCTGGCTCGTCGACGACCTGCTCGGCATTGCGGATCCGGCCGTTGCGGCGCCGGGCATCGAGGGTGACGCCCGGCGGCGGCGCCTCACGGCGCTGGTCAATGCCGCATGGGTCAATCGCCGTGGGTCGGCCTTGTATGTGATCGAGGATGCCCACTGGATCGACCAGGTCAGCGAGTCGATGCTGGCCGACTTTCTGACCGTGATCCGGCAAACCCGCTCGATGATGCTGATCACGTACCGCCCCGAGTATCAGGGCGCCCTGGCTGCCATCCCCGGCGCGCAGACCATCGCCCTGCGCCCGCTGAACACCGGACAAACGGTGGCGCTGATTGGCGAATTGCTCGGCACCGACGCTTCGGTGCAGGGGCTCGCCGAAGTCATCTCCGAACGTGCGGGCGGAAATCCGTTTTTCGCCGAGGAGATCGTGCGCGACCTCGCCGAACGGGGCTCCATTCGCGGCGAACGCGGTTCCTATCTGCTGCAAGGCGAGATCGCCGACATCACCGCCCCGCCCACATTGCACGCCGTCATCGCCGCCCGCATCGACCGGCTCAGCTTCGCGGCCAAACGCACGCTGTGCGCCGCCGCCGTCATCGGATCACGGTTCAGCCCGGACCTGGTGACCGCCCTGGGCGTCGACCCGATCCTCGACGAGCTCGTCAAGGGCGAGCTGATCGACCAAGTCGGCTTCACCCCGAAGATCGAGTACGCGTTTCGGCATCCGCTGATTCGGTTCGTTGCCTATGAGTCGCAACTGAAATCGGATCGCGACGAGCTGCACGGGCGACTGGCTAGTTTGATCGAGCAGCGCGAACCGGAATCGACCGATGAGAACGCCGCGCTGATCGCCGAACACCTTAAAGCCGCGGGCAATCTCCACGCAGCGTTCGACTGGTACATGCGCGCGGGGACGTGGTTCACCCACCGCGACCTCGCCGCAGCAAGGGCGAGTTGGCGGCACGCGCGCGATGTCGCGGACCGTCTGCCAGACGCCGACGCCGAGCGCGACGCAATGCGCATCAACCCGCGGACGCTGCTCTGCGCCAGCGCGTGGCTGACCGGTGGCACTATGGCCGACACCGGGTTTGACGAACTGCGCGACCTTGCCACCGCCGCCGGCGACAAAGTTTCGCTGGCGATGGCTATGGCCGGCTGGTTGCCTGCACTCATCGTTCACGCCCGATTCGACGAAGCCTCGCGGTTGGCTTCCGAGCTCGAAAGCCTGCTCGACTCGATCGGCGACCCGACGTTGATTCTTGGGCTGCTGTACGCGGCGATGCCCACGAAGTTGCAGCGCGCCGAAATGTCGGAAACTATCCGCATCGCGCAACGGGCGATCGAGCTGGCCGATGGTGATGCCATCAAGGGCAATCTGATAATCGGTTCCCCGTTGACGGGGGCAATCATGCTCCGGGGTTGTGCGCGTTGCCTTCTCGGCGACCCCGGCTGGAAGGCTGACGTCGATCAAGCCGTGCGAATGGTCCGCGCGTTCGAACCCTCCCTGCGTGCGATCATGCTGCTGTTCAAGTACAACCTGGTTCCTCTCGGGGTTTGGTTGCCGGACGCGGCCTCCGTACAGGAGACGGTCGAGATGCTGGAGATCGCGGAACGATCCGGCGACGATCTCACGCTCGCTTGCGCCCAGTACGTACATGGTGTCGCCGTCGTGACCAGCAACGGGGCCCAGCGCGAGTACGCTTTCACCCTGCTTGCCGCGGCCCGCGAAGCCGCCCTGCAGGAGCGTTTCACGCTGGGAGCGGCCACGCTGGTGAACTTCTTTATCGGCAACGAGAAGTTGCGTACCGGCGATGCCGACAGCGCGATCGAACTATTACGCACCAGCGTCGAGGAGCAATACTCCAGGACAGACCTGGTGACTCTCGGAGCTACCACCGAGGCGCTGGTGACGGCGCTACTGCGCAGAAGCCGCCCGGCGGACCGCCCGCAAGCACAGGCGGCTATCGACCGACTCGCGGCTGTTCCGACCGAACCAGGATTCGTCATGTATGACCTATGGCTGCTATCGATGCGGGCGGCGATGGCCCAGGCTCACGGCGACGACGTCGCGTATCGCAACTATCGCGACCGCTATCGCGCAATGGCGAATTCCCTTGGCTTCGAAGGACATATCGCCCGGTCCCAGGCAATGGATTAGCCCCGGCTCCGCCCGAAATCGGCCTGCGTAATACCGTCCAGGTATGAATCGAGTCTCGATAATCACCGGCGGTGCGGGTGGCATGGGCCTGGCCACGGCCAAGATCGTCGGCAGCGGCCACGCAATAGTGCTGTGCGACGTCAGGCAGGACCGATTGGACAGCGCAGCCGAGACCCTCAAAGACCTCGGAGTGACTGCCACCGCCGTCAACTGCGACGTCACCGACCGGCGCGCGGTCACCGACCTGCTGGAGACGGCGAAAACCCTCGGGACGATCGCCTCGGTCATCCACACCGCGGGGGTAAGCCCGAGCATGGGCGCGGCCGACTATGTGATGCGGACCAACGCAATCGGGACCGTCAACGTCAACGAGGTGTTTTACGCGTCGGCGGGCGAGGGCTCCGTGATTGTCAACGTGGCATCGATGGCTGCCCACATGGTGCCGACGGAAATGATTCCAGCAGAACAATTCCCGCTGGCACTGACCGACGGCGACGCGTTCATGGACACCATGATGACGGCATGCGAAATCGCCCCGGAGGACGCGCGGTCCGGTATCGCCTACGCCTTGAGCAAGAGCTTCGTGAAGTGGTACAGCCAGGCGCAAGCCGAGCGTTTCAACGCTCGCGGATTGCGCATCGTCTCGGTGTCTCCGGGGTCCATCGACACCGAGATGGGCCGGCTCGAGGAGCAGGCCGGGGCCGGCGCGATGGTGGCCAACGCCGCGGTACCGCGGTGGGGCAAGCCGGAGGAAATGGCCGAGCTACTCGCCTTCTGCGCCAGCGACAAGGCGGGTTATCTCACCGGCACCGACATCCTCAACGACGGCGGGGTGCTCGCCTCGATGACCGAGCGCGCCCGGGTGGCCGCCGGCAGCTAGACCAGTCGCGGTATTGCGGGACGAACGCCTTGTCGATTGCCGCATACAGTTCGCGCGTTCGCCTTCCCCGCGAGCACGACGGCGACCACACCGAGAACGTTAACGGGCTACTTTTCCACAGCGGTGAGAATCCGCCTGACGCAAATAACAAGACCCTATAATCAAACGGTTGATCGTTTAATCTGCCGGCGACCACGATGGAGAGGCGGGCGTCGATGAAAAGCCGCGCTGCCGTCCTGCACGAGTACGGCAGTCCGTGGTCTGTTGAGGAATTCGAGCTGGATCCGCCCCGGGCCGGCGAGGTCCTGGTGCGGCTGGCCGCCACCGGGTTGTGCCACTCCGACGAACACATCCGGCAGGGCAAGCTGGCCGCACCGCCCGATGTCCTGCGCGCACTGGGGCTCCCGGCCATGTCACCGACGATCGGCGGCCACGAAGGCTCCGGCACAGTGGTCGAGGTGGGCGCCGGGGTCACCGGCTTCGCGCCGGGCGATCACGTGGTGACGTCCTTCGTCGCGGTCTGCGGCCAATGTCGTTGGTGCGCCACAGGAATGGAGTACCTGTGCGACACCGGATCGGGAACGTTGGCGCCCGGCATGCCGACCGACGGCACCTTTCGCCACCACACCGCCGACGGACGCAACCTCGGGCACGTATCCAAGATCGGGGCGTTCGCCGAACACACTGTCGTCTCGGCGAATTCACTGGTCAAGATCGATCGGGACTTCCCATTGGTACCCGCGGCGTTGCTGGCGTGCGCGGTCCCCACCGGCTACGGCTCGGCGGCACGGCGCGCTAACGTCCGCGGCGGTGACACGGTGGTGGTGATCGGGGTGGGCGGGATCGGCACCGCGGCCATTCAGGGCGCCCGGATCAACGGCGCGGCCCGCATCGTTGCGGTCGACCCTGTCGCGTTCAAGCGCGAGTCCGCACTGACCTTCGGCGCGACGCAGCACGCGGCGACGGCATCCGAGGCGATCGATCAGGTGCGTGAGCTGACCCGGGGCGTGATGGCCGATGCGGTCGTCGTCTCCCCCTCGATGATCGGCGCCGCCGATGTCGCTGCCGCACTGACGTTGACCCGTAAGGGCGGAACGTGTGTGCTCACCGGACTCCCGTCACCGGCCACCCACTCGATCGACGTCGCGCTGCAAGACTTCATCCTGATGAACAAGAAGTTGTGCGGCACCGTGTTCGGCTCGTGCAATCCTCGCAGCGACATCCCGTTGCTGGCCACAATGTACCGGTCGGGCCAACTACTCCTCGACCAGATGATCACCAGGCGTTACCGGCTCGACGAGATCAATGCCGCCTACGCCGACCTAGCCGCCGGTGAATTGATCCGCGGCGTAATCGACTTCGGCATCGGCTAGCCGTCGGCCAGGGCCCGAAGCCACCCCGGTGCGGTGCAGCCAATCCCGGGGTCGCAGCCGCCAGGTCCGGCGCGCGTATTCCAGCTCGGTGTAGGGCCATTGCGTGACGATGCGACCCGTGGGCGAACGGAAATAGCTGTCACACTGGGTCCAGATGGTGCGCTCCAAGTCCGCGGAAAGCCCTTCGTTGTATCGCTTTTCCGCCTCGGGACGCACATCGAGATAGCCGCCTCGACGCGCCAGCCGTTTCACCGCGCTGGCTACCAGGCGCGCGCCGGCCTCCAGGATGTAGACGATTGAGTTACCGCCCTGGTTGGTGTTGGGGCCGTACAACATGAAGAAGTTCGGGAATCCACCGACAGCCACACCCAAATACGCGCTGGGATCGTCGCCCCACTGCTCGTGCAGACGCTGCCCGCCGTACCCGACGACGTCGATTCCCGACAGGTACCGCGATGTCTCGAATCCGGTGGCCAGCACGATCGCGTCGACATCGACGACATCGCCCGCTGCGGTGACGACGGATGTCTCGGTGATCCGCTCGATCGGATCGGCAACGAGCGCGACGTTGTCTTGCTGCAACGCCCGGTAGTAGTCGTCGCCGAGCAGCACCCGCTTGCATCGGAACGGATAATCCGGTGTCAGGGCGCGGCGAAGCTCCGCGTCGGCCACGGTGCGCTCTAAGAACGAGGTGGCAACCTGAGTGCGAGCCGCGACCACCGGGTCGTCCGCGAAGGTCGCGGTGTTGTCGTGCTGGAACTTCCAGATCTTCCAGCGGGTGCGCGGCACCGCCAGCGGATTGCGCCGGAATTCCGCCAATTCTGTTGCGCTGTAGGGGCGATCGTCTTTGGGAACCATCCACGGCGGGGTGCGCTGGAAAACCGTCACCTGGGCGGCGGCCTTCGCCAATTCGGGAACAAGCTGTATCCCACTGGCGCCCGTGCCGATCACCGCCATCTTCTTGCCCGCCAGTGCGATGTCGTGATCCCACTGGGCGGTGTGCATGACGAAGCCGCGGAAATCGCTCAAGCCCGTGATATCGGGAACCTTCAACGACCCGAACAGGCCGACGGCGCACACCACCACGTCGACGGTCAGTGTGCTGGTGCGACCGGCACGCTCAATCGTGCAGTCCCAGCGCCAGGTAGCCGAATTCCATTGGGCGGAACGCACACGCGTCCCGAGTTGCAGGTGACGGCGCAGGTCGAAGTCGTCGGCCACCGATTCCAGGTAGGCAAGGATCTCGGGCTGCCGGGCGTAGGTCCGGCTCCAGGATTTGTTGGGCGCGAACGAGAAGGAGTACAGATGGCTTTGGATATCGCACGCGGCACCGGGGTAGGTGTTGCGCCGCCAGGTTCCGCCGACTCCGTCATCCGCTTCGAGGATCACCAGGTCGTCGATGCCGGCCCGGCGCAGCGCCACCGCCGCGCCCAACCCACCGAATCCCGCGCCGATGATCGCCACCTTGGGTGAGCGGCGGCGTCGGGCGGCCGCCCGGACCCGGCCCAGCGGATACTTCACGGCCCGGCCTCGGTGCCACGAATGTCGAGGCCAGCCATATCTCCTTGCGCGCGCCAGGCCGCCAAAATGTCGGCGTATTCGGTGGGCGCACCGAAGAAGAACCTGCCCTGTCGCGTCTTGGCGTCCGCCTTGCCCTCGCGGTTGTAGTAACCGGGCGTGCAGGTCTTGGCGCGGTCGGCGGTCGCGACCGACCGGGCGACCACCGTGTCGACCCAGGCGGCTTCGGCGGCCGGCGACGCCTCAACCTCGCTGACACCGTGCTCGAGAGCCCAGGCGATGATCCAGGCGGCATGGCTGGCTTGCACGTCAAGCAGGTAGGGGAAGTTCACCGTCAATCCGGCTTGAGAGATGCTTTCGATGAAGCAGTTAGGGAAACCGTTGGCGCACAAGCCCTGGAAGGTGCGGACACCGTCGTTCCAGCGCTCGGTCAGGGTCACGCCGTCGCGGCCGATCAACTCGAATCCGGTGCGACGGCTGTAGTCGGTGCCCACCTCGAAGCCTGTCGCGAAGATCAGGCAGTCGAGCTCATAGGTCACTGAGTCGACGACGACGCCGGACTCGACGATGCGCTCCACGCCGCGACCGCGGGTGTCGACCAGGGTCACGTTGTCGCGGTTGAAGGTTTGCAGATAATCGTCGTGGAAGCAGGGACGTTTGCAGAAGTAGCCGTACCAGGGTTTGAGCGCCTCGGCCGTGTCGGGGTTGGCCACGATCTCGTCAACGCGGGCGCGGATCTCCTCCATTTTGGCGAAGTCTGCGAGCTCGATGTCGCGGCCGCGCTGCTCGGGGTCCACCGACTCGTCGCTGTCATGACGCATCACCGGCAACTTGCGGGTGATGCTCGTCCAGGCATCGGCGACGAGATCCTCGGGCGCCTGTCCGCCGGCGGTCAGGATCTGAAAGTTCTGGATGCGCTGGCGTTGCCAACCTGGCTGTAATGTGTTGGCCCACTGGGGATCCGTGTCCGCATTGGCGCGCACGTCGACAGACGAGGGCGTGCGCTGGAAGACGTAAAGCTGCCGGGCGGCAGCACCAAGGTGCGGCACACACTGGACCGCGGTCGCGCCGGTGCCGATGATCCCGACACGCAGACCGGACAGGTTCTCCAGGTGCTCCCCGGTGTAACCGTAATCCCAGCGGCTGGTGTGGAACGTGTGACCGCGAAACGACCCGAGCCCGCCAATGCCGGGCAGTTTGGGTTTGGCCTGATATCCGTTGGCCATCGAGACGAACTTGGCCCGCATCACGTCGCCCCGATTGGTGCGGATGATCCAGCGGGATTCCGCTGCATTCCAACGGATTTCCTCTACATTAGTGCCCAGACACGCGTCGCGATACAGATCGTACTGGTGCGCGATGCGCTGGCAGTGCGCAAAGATTTCCGCGCCCTTGGCGTATTTCTCCGCCGGGATGTAGCCGAGTTCTTCCAGCAGCGGGATGTACACATAGGATTCGACGTCGCACGCGATCCCTGGATACCGGTTCCAGTACCAGGTACCGCCGACGTCCGCGGCGCGGTCGATCAACCGCACACTCTTCACTCCGAGCTCGCGCAGCCGAGCCCCTGTCAATAGCCCGCCGAAGCCGGCACCCACGATCGCCACCTCGACCTCGTCGGTGCGGGGCTCGCGGGCTGGTTCCTCGTCGACCCAGGGATCTTCGGCGAAGTGGGCGAAGTCCCCGGCGGTTTCCACATACTGGTCGATCCCGTCAGGACGCAACCGCCGCGCGCGCTCCTCGGCATACTTGCGCCGCAGCGCATCGACATCGAACGCGCACCCAACAGTCTCGGTCAAGTCCCGACTCCGCTCTTCGTGAGCCGACTCTATAATTAATCGCTTGATCGCATCAAGGAATTGCTCCCTGCTGATCGAATATGGCTCCTCTGACCAGTACCTTCGCTGAACCCAGTGCGGCGTGGTAGTCCTCCGGCGGCAGCGTGGCTGCCACCTCGGTCAGTCCGTAGACGAGCGCGTAGATCGCCGCGACGACGGCCGCCGAATCGGGGTGGTCACCCAGCTCGCCACGCTGGCGGGCGTCCTCAACGACACCCTCGATGATTTCGCGGAAGGCCTCGAACCCGGGATTCATCGGTTTACCGCGGGCTTTTCGCCGGTCTGGGACCGCCATGGTTTCCGCCCGGATCGCAAACTCGAAGGCGGCCAGGTCCGGGTACTCATGCATCAATTGCCCGGATTCGTCGAGCACCGCTTCAATTCGGTCCACGATGTTGCCGGGGCGTTGGGCCGCCTGTCGCAGGCGCGGCATGGCCGTGTCGGTCCTGGCCGCGATGGCCGCCGTGATCAGCTCGGATTTGTTCGGAAAGTAGTTGTACAGGCTGGCGCTGGTCATGTCGGCCATGCGCGCGATCTCACGGATCGTCGCCTTTGCATAGCCGACCTCCGCCACACATTTCATCGTCGCGACGATGATGCGGCGGCGGGTCTCTTCACCGCTGGCGCCGACGGGGCGGCCCAGCTGTGTCCTCGCGCGCATATGTTGCCCACCCTTCGACCGCGGGCGCAGTACATCTTCGAATATATTTGACCAACCATGTAATCCCGGAGGTGTGCGGCCGTGAACCTCGAGTTGGGGGAATTCTCGCGCGCAATCGACTTGGCCGGCGTATTCGTCAATGCCGTGCTAGGTGGCGTCGTTGCCCGCGAATTCCGTATGGACCCTGTGGGATTCGTTGCGCTGGCAATCCTGTCGGGACTCGGCGGCGGCCTGATCCGCGACACACTGCTGCAGCACGGGCCGCCGGTGGCGTTGACTGACTCGCTCTACGTGGTGGTCGCCGTGGCCGCAGCGGCGGTCGGGTTCTTGATACCGCTACGCGCCCGGCTCTGGTCCCTGACCTACCCGATCGTCGATGCGCTGGCATTGGGCACCTGGGCGGTGGTCGGCGCGGAGAAGACCTTGGCATCCGGATTGTCTTGGCTCCCGGCGATTTTGCTCGGCACGATCAGCGCCGTTGGCGGCGGAGCGCTGCGTGACCTGGCGGTGAACCGCACCCCGGCGATCTTCGGCGGCAATACTCTTTACGCGACACCCGCGGTCGCGGCCAGCAGCACCGTGGTGCTGCTCTCCCGCTATGACTTGGCCCCGCAGGGCGAACTGGCGGGAATTGCCGTCGGCGCATGTCTGTGCCTGCTGGCCAGATGGCGCGGCTGGCGGCTTGGCGAGAGCCTGACCGCGGACTACTACCTGGTGCGGCGAAAGCGGGCGTGGCGCATCCGGATCGGCACGCGAGTACGCCGCCGCGAGGAACCGTGACGCAATTGGGCCGCCCGGTGGGAGCGGACAGCGAGCAGACTCGCCGAAGGATCATCACCGCCGCGATGCGCTGCGTGGCCGAAGTCGGCTACTCGCAGGCCACCATCCGCCAGATCGCTCGGGCCGCCGACATGACCAGCGCCAGCCTGTACCACTACTTTCCGAACAAATCCGAACTCCTCAATGCGACCGGCGAGGAGATCGAGGAGATCGTCGCGCCACGACTGCGCGCGGCCGCGGCGCAGCACGACGATGTCAACGACCGGGTCGACGCGGTGCTTGATGAGTCGACCCGACTAGTCCGCGACCATCCGTATCTGACCGGCTTCTTGCGGGCGCTGCGCGCGGCGAGCACGGCGAAGTCCCCCGGATCCAAGGCGTTGCACGACGTCGTCTTTGAGATCGTCGAGGATGCCCGGCAACGCGGGACGCTGTCCGCCGAAACCGACAGCCGGTCGACGGTCGAAGCGATCTGCGCGCTGACCCGGGGGCTGTCCGAGCAGGCGGACAGTTTGGCACCGGCGACCTACCAAGCTGCGCTGAGTTCAGCCAAAAGCCTCATCCGCGGAACGCTGTTCACGCAGCGCGTCGCCGAGGGTCCATAACGCCACCCCGATCAACACCAGGTCCTTGAGCAGGAACTGGCCCGGCATCCCCGACAGCACGGGCAGTCCGGCGGCGTGGGTCGAGACCACGCCGGGCGTGGTGAACAAAAAGCTCAACGTCCCCAAAAACAGCACGACCGCTAACGCACTTCCGATCGCCGACACGCGGGGCCAGACCGGGTACAACGCAATGAGAAGTGCCGCAACGATTTCCATCGTCCCTAGTCCGCGGGCAACGGTCGTGACGCTGAATACGTCGTAGACCCAGCTCATCAGCGGGTTGTGCTCGATCAGCACCCGGGATTCCATTTTGACGTACTTGCCGAACCCGATCCAACCCAAGACGACGACCAGACCGTAACGACTGATCAACTGTCCCGATCGGATCAGTGACCCCGACAGGGAATGTGTTGGCGTGGTGTTGCCGCTAGCGGTCATCGACGAAGTCCTTCGGTGGGCGGGGCTGTTATTCCGAAGGAACCACGATTCCGGTCGCGATCGCGTTCACTAAGTCGCGGCGTAGCGATCGCGGAGTCTGGCCAGCGTCGCCTCAATGCCCTTTGCATTGGCTTTCGCGAAACCCATCCGCTCGTAGTACTTCAGTTTCTTCTTCAATGCGCCCGCGTCGCGGTAGTCGAAAGTCTCGGTGACCCTGGTCAGGTCGGGCGAGAGCGACTCGAACTTCCAGCGCCAGCGGTGGCCCAGCGGATGGCGCCATTCGATCAATTCGTGCGGCTTCAACTCAGTCACCGTGCTGGTGAGGCGGTACGGCAGGCCCAGCATTTTCATGCTCGTCGAAAACTTCGAACCCACAACCAATGCCTCGGGACATTTGATGTTGCCCTGGACGGTGCCCGATCCATCCAGTTCATGGTGGCGCCGGGGATCGGCGGCCAGCTCGTAGAGCTCCGCGGCCGGTGCGGCCACGTCAACCGACCGGCTCACCTGATGTGGCCCCGCTTCGACAACGACGACGGTCATGATGTCTCCTTTCGGCCTTGCCGGAAGGAGACCCGCCTACTCCTGCGGCTCCGGGATATTCGGATCCCACACGGGTGAGGGCACGAAGCGGGCGGGCCAAAAACCGGATTTGGTCAGCCGCGCGACCTCTTCACGCAGCACGATCCCGATTTTCGTCGCGAACTCGCGCGGCAGTTCCAGGGCCGCGGTCGCACCCACCCCGAGCTGATGGTTGATTTCGGGTTCACAGATGGACGTGTAGCGCAACCGCCCGGCCTCGACGTCGGCGCCACATGCCGCCAGTGGCAGCACCGCGTATCCAAGTCCCGCGGTGACCAGATGCTTGCAGACCTCTAGCGAATCCGTCGAAAAGCGAGCCGTGATAGCGACTTTCAGGCGCAGCGCGGTGTTCTGCAGAGTATTACGAATCCCGGTCTGCGCGCTGGGCATGACGAGCGGCAAGGCGGCCAAGTCGGTGAAGCGAATGGGGCTCGCGGGAGCGAGATCCGATGCGGGCCCGCCGACCAGAACAAGGTCCTCGACGACCAGGTGGCGGTAGAAGAGCCGGTCGTCGGAGACCGGGTTGATCACCGCGAGGTCGATCGCACCCTTGAGCATGCGCTGCACCAGATCGTCGGTTTCGGCGACGGCGAGGTGAAAGTGCACGTTGGGGAATGCCGCGCCGAGGCTGGCCAACAGCGGCGTGGCCAGCACATCGGCGGCGGTGGGCACCATGCCGAACAGCAGTCCGCGCTCGATGCGCGCCAGCGGCGATCCCGCGTACCGGACCGCGAGCTCCAGCTGGCGCAGCGGCGCGGCCGTCGACGAGCGCAGCCGTTCGCCCTCTTCGGTGAGATGCACGCCGCGGTGGGTCCGCTGAAACAGCGTGATGCCCAGGTCTTCCTCGAGCAGCCGGATCTGACGGCTCAGCGCGGGCTGGGCGATGCCCAGCACGGTGGCCGCCCGCGAGATCGAGCCTTCCTCGGCGATCTGCAGGAAGTACTTGAGCCGGTGGGTATCCATCGCTTCCAGATCTACCAGCCATACAAAACCGGCATGACTGGTTTCCCGAATTGGTATTACCTGGCCGCCCCGATCCGGCCATATGGTCGGCGATGTGGGCATGGTGCCCCCGGTGCGATGCCGTGTGGGTCTGGCTGGCGAATCGAGGCGAGCGGCGGAAAGGAACGGCGATGACGGTGCGCGAGGATCAGGACTGGGTGCAATTGCTGGGATTGGACCGGCTGCCCGAGCACATTATCGGCAAGCGGGTGACCGAGCTGATGGACCTGTCCGGCAAGAAGGCATTCGTGACCGGCGCCGGCGGCGACGGCCTGGGCCAAGCGATCGCGAACCGGCTGGCCGGTTGCGGCGCCGACGTGGCGCTGATCGGCCGCACCTTCGAGAAGGTGGAGCGCCGCGCCCAAGAAGTCGAGCACCGCTGGGGTGTGCGGGCGATCCCCGTCAGAGCCGACATGTCCGATTGGGACGAGGTGCACGGCGCGGTAACCCAGGCTCGCGACGAACTCGGCGGCCTCGACATCATGGTGAACAATCCCGTGATGGTTGCCGCCGGTCCCTTTGAGACCCAGACCAAAGAGGAAATCGACTACACCGTCCTAGGCAGCCTCACAATGATGATGTACGGCGCGCACGCCGCGCTGCAGTACCTGCTGCCGCAGGGCTCGGGAAAGATCATCAACATCGGATCGGTCGGCGGCCGCATTCAGCAACGCGGCTTGGTCGTCTACAACTCGTGTAAGGCCGGCGTCATCGGGTTCACCCGCAACCTCGCCCACGAGGTCGCACTGCGCGGCGTCAATGTCTTGGGTGTGGCCCCGGGCATCATGATCAAACCCGAGATGCGCCAATACTTGCTCGACCCGCAGGATGACGAACAACGCGCCGGGCGCGGCGCCATCCACGAGGCGATCACCAACCAGGTCCAGCTGGGGCGGGCCTCGCTGCCCGAGGAGGCCGCCAACATGGTCGCGTTCCTGGCCTCGGAGGCCGCCGACTACCTCTGCGGCCAGACGATCGATGTTGCCGGTGGCCAGTGGATGGGCTGAGATGCTAACTAGCCCTGCGGTTTTGGACGAGGCAAGTGCGCAGACCGGGCTGGCCGACTTCGGCGAGGACTCCTACGCCGAAGGCCTCGACATCCTGCTCGCCGCGCTGCGCGACGAGGCACGGCTGAACGAGCGCGGTGCGGCGTTCCTGCATCAGCGCATCGTGGGCTACCTGTCGCAGCGCCTGCAGGTCGAGGATTGGTATCGCCGGCATCCGGAGATCGACGACGTGCCGATCACCGCGCCGCTGATCGGCTTGGGCTTACCGCGAACGGGGTCCACCGCGCTGTCGATGCTGCTGGCGCAGGATCCCGACGTGCGCTATCTGCGGCGATGGGAATCGTCGCAGCCATGTCCGCCGCCGTCGACGGTGCAGGGTGCGGATCCCCGGGTCCCGTCCGATCACGGTGAAATGGTCGGCACCCGCCGCCACGTCCCCGGCGACACTCATGGGCCGATGGAATGCCATGAACTGATGGCATTGGATTTCAAGTCACACATCTTCCAGTCCTTCGCCGAAATACCTTCGTATTCAGCGTGGTTGGTCCAGCATGCCGACCTCACTCGCACTTTGCGGTATCAGCGCAGAGTGATGAAGCTGCTGGCGTGGGGTGAGCCACATCGTCCGTGGCGGCTGAAATGCCCGTCGCACGTGTTGTGGCTCGACGCCCTGGATGCGGTGTTCCCGGACGCGCGGTTCGTGATGACGCATCGTGATCCGACCGATGTCATCTTGTCCGTCGCCGATCTGTATGCGGACATCATCGGGACATTCAGCTCCGAGATCGACCGCCGGTACATCGGGAGTCTCAATGTCGAGCATTGGTCGCTGGGCATGCAGCGGGCGCTGCAGTTCCGCGCCGACGGGGCCGAGGATCGGTTCTACGACATCGACTTTCGCGCGATGCAGGACGATCCGATCGGCGAGGTCACCGGTCTGTACGCGTGGCTGGGCGCCCCGGTGGGCACGCAGTTCGAAACGCAGATGCGGAGCTGGTGGGAGCACGCCGCGGCCGAGCGTGAGCCGAGCTCGCATGCCGATCCGGCGGAGTTCGGCATCGACTTCGACGAGGTGCGTCCCCGGTTCGCCCGCTACGTGGACAGCGCGCGCCGCTGGACCGCGCACTGAAATGCCTACGAACAAAGGAAATTCGATGGCTGTTGATCTGACCGGGGGTATCGATCCGGCGCGCGAGTACATGCTGGCGCAACGACCACAGGACCCCGAGATGCGCGACTCGGTGAGCTTCTGGGTTGTGGACGACCGCGGCGAGATCGGCCTGCCGCGCATCGGAATCGAAGCGGTCGGCGCGAATTGGGATTGGCACGACATTCAGGTCAACGTCGCGTTCCCAGACGGCCGGGTCTACCGGCTGCGCAGCAACGGGCCATCGCTGCCGGCCGCGGGTCCCGACGGGCTGGCCAGCGTGCTGGGCGCCGGCGGCCTGGTGTTCCGCTGCATCGAGCCCTTCCACACCTGGACGATGTCGTACGACGGACCGGCGGTGCAGACGTCTTCGTCCGACTTGGTCGGCGGCAAGAAGGGCGGCCCGTCGGTCGACATCAGCTTCCACGTCGAAGCGAAGATGGCCGCACCTCCCTGGGTACAAGGAGCGCTACAGGCCGACGCCGACGCTCAGCTGCGCACCTCCAATGTCGGTGACATGATGGGCGGCCCGCGCTACGAGCAATTGTTCACCGCCACAGCCGAATTCCACGTCACCGGCGAGAACCAGCAAACGTTCACTGGCAGCGGGCTGCGTATCCGTCGCACCGGGGTGCGCAAGCTGGCCGGATTCTGGGGCCACTGCTGGCAGTCGGCGGTGTTCGGCAGTGGGCGGGCGTTCGGCTATATCGCCTACCCGCCCCGACCCGACGGCGAACCGACTTTCAATGAGGGGTTTGTGTTCACCGGCGACGGCGCACTGATCGCAGCGCGGGTGGTGCAGGCCCCGTGGCTGACCCGGCTGCAACCGCCGGGCGAGGATGTCTCGCTGGTTCTCGAGACCAGGGACAGCCGGGTCGGCATCGTCGAGATCGCCGGGCAGACGGTGTTTTCCACGCACGACATCCATCACGACGACGACATGTACTCCATGCGCGCGATGAAGCAGGAGATGCCGAGCTTCCCGGCACTGCAGCAGGCCGGCGTGCGCTACAGGTGGGACGGCGAACAGACCTACGGCATGCTCGAACGCTCCAACCCGCTCGACAAGCTCGCCCGTGATTAGGAAGGACGAAGTGAATCAACCACTTTCGGGACGGGCGGCGCTGATCACCGGTGCCGCACGCGGCCAGGGCCGAGCCCACGCGGTGCGGCTTGCCGCCGAGGGCGCCGACATCGTCGCGGTGGATATCGCGGGCCCGTTGCCGTCCAGCGTTCCCTACGATTCGCCGACACCCGACGACCTGGCGGAGACGGCGCGGCTGGTCAGCGCCAGCGGGCGAAAGGTCGTCGCCGCGGCGGTCGACATCCGCGACATCGACGCACTCAAAGGGGCGGTCGACACCGCAGTCGGCGAGCTGGGCCGCCTGGACATCATCGTCGCCAATGCCGGAATCTGCTGCCCCGCCCCCTGGGATCAGATCACCCCGCAGGCATTCCGAGACACCATCGACACCAACGTGATCGGCACCTGGAACACCGTGATGGCCGGCGCACATCACATCGTCGACGGCGGCCGCGGCGGCTCGATCATCCTGGTCGGATCCGCGGCCGGCATCAAGATGCAGTCGTTCATGATCCATTACACGGCCAGCAAGCACGCCATCGTCGGCATGGCCCGCGCCTTCGCCGCCGAACTCGGCCGGTACAACGTCCGGGTCAACAGCCTCAACCCTGGGGCGGTGGCCACCCCGATGGGCACCGGCCGGATGCGGGAAGCGTTAGAAGCGGCCGCCGACGACTACCCCCACCTGCGCGGCATGCATAAACCCCTGCTACCCGAGGGCATCGCGCAGCCCGAAGACATCTCCGACGCCGTCGCGTGGCTGGCCTCCGATCAATCCAAATTCGTTACCGCAAGCCAGTTTTCGGTCGACCTCGGCGTTGGATACATCTGATGCGCGGGCTGAGAGACAAGACGTTCCTGGTGGCCGGCGGCGCCACCGGGATCGGCGCGGCCACCGCCAAACGCCTGGCCGCCGAAGGCGCCCGGGTGGCGATCGGCGACATCAACATCGACGGCGCGACCGCAACCGCCGAGCAAATCACCGATTCCGGCGGCAGCGCCATCGCGATCGAATTCGACCTTGCCGATGCAAAGTCCGTGCAGCATCTCGTCGATCGGACCATCGGCGAGTTTGGTGGCATTCACGGGCTGCACAACGTCGGTGCCGATCTCTCGGAGGACAACCTCGGCCGCGACACCACGATCCTGGATACCGGAATGGACGTCTGGCAGCGCACCCTCGACGTCAACCTGTTGGGCTACGTCCGAACGATCCAAGCGGTGCTCCCCGGCTTGCTGGAGGGTGGTGGCGGCAGCATCGTGAACACCTCCTCGGGTGCCGCGCTGGGCAGCGACCCGCAACACGTCGCCTACGGCGCCTCCAAAGCCGCCGTCAACCACCTCACCCGTCATGTCGCGGTCAACTGGGGCAAGCACAACATCAGGAGCAACGGCGTCATGCCCGGTCTGGTGATGGGTGAGACCCAGGAACGGCAGAACGACCAGCAGTTGCAGCAGGCCTTCCTGATGTTCGGCAAGACCAGCCGGCTGGGCAAACCCGACGACCTCGCAGCGATCACCACGTTCCTGCTCTCCGAGGAGGCCGAGTGGATCACCGGCCAGGTGTGGTACATCGGCGGCGGTTCGCATCTCCGGCAATGATGTGCAACTAGCCGTGGACTGGATATTTCCCAGGTAACGTCACCCGCCATGGGCGTCCTGGCGTTCGTCTGGCAACGCGTGTTGGCGTTCGACCGGATCGGATCGCGCATCCCCCAGCTCGTCCAGATATGGCTGACCGAGCTTTTCTTCGTGATGCCGTTGACGTTCTTCATCGGCAAAGTCATCGATATTCGTGGGGCGTTCGGTGTACCCGGCACCGGCGAACGGCTCGACGGGGTGTTCTGGGGAGCGCTGGTCGTCTCGTTGGTCTTCGGCTTCTTCTTCGTGCGCTCTCTGGTCAGGCCCCAGGTGGTGGAGGGTTCGTGGACTCCAGTGGTGCACGCCGACATTGGGCCGGTGACCGTCTACGGCGGCAACCGTGCGTGGAGCGTGACGTACCCGTATCTGACCAGCCATCCCTCGTACGCGCTGCTGCTGCTGATCACTGCGCCGATCCCGGCGGTGATGTTTGCCGCGACCACCAATCAGGGCGACAGCACCTTCTATTGGCGAGTATCGGGCATCGTCGGCCTGATCATCCTGGCCTGCATGGCGCTGGCCCGCGTCTTGGCTTGGTATGTCTTTCGCCTCGGGCGCCGGCAGCTGGATGCGCGACTGGAGGGATTGCCGATCTCGCAGCGACGGCTGGGCTGGGAGATCGCGTGGAAACCGGTGCTCGTCCTGCTGGTGCTGATGTACGCGATCGTCTGCATCCCATTGGGCGCAATGTGGTTTAAGGAACAACGCACGATCGCCGCGCTGCCCGTCGTCACCGTCGCCGACACCGACCACCCGGGCCACTACCGGCGGGTGATAGGCACCGTCGCATCCGAGGCCGTCTACTGGGCGCCGCGTGGCACCGGCCGCGGCGGCAACAACTACGCGGGAGCCGGGGTGCTGGTCCTGCTGCCCTCCGGTGGCGACGCGTTGCTACTCGCCGAATCGCTGTCGGTGCCCGATTTCAAGGGCATGATGGCCCGCGTCCACGATGGCCGGCTCACGGCCACCGGCAAAGTGATCGACTCCATCACCGCCGACCAGCGGAAGTACTACGGCCTCGATCCGAGCGCCTTTCCCGAGGCGCCGTCGCAGGGCCGGGTGATGCTGTTGTTGTCGCAGCCGTGACGATCGGGTGCCCGGCCACGGCATCACGCAGCCGACCAGGCAGAATCCGAGCGATACCCGGCGATGACACGGCCTTGACGGCAATACCCCCTAGGGGTGTATAAGTGAATCAAGGCTTGTGTACCCCTGGGGGGGTATCGGGAAGGAGCGTCATGACCACGAGTGCGGTCAACAACCTGGAGCTGGACATCGCCGGGATGACGTGTGCATCCTGTGCGGCCCGGCTGGAAAAGGCGCTGAACAAACTCGACGGTGTGACGGCGACCGTGAATTACGCCTTGGAGCGAGCTTCGGTCACCGTCCCGTCGGGATTCGACCCGCAGGCGCTGGTCGCCGAGGTCGAAAAGGCCGGCTATACCGCCGTGCTGCCGCAACCTGCGCAGGGACCCGCCGCGGCGGACGACGTCGAACTCGCCTCGCTGCGCAGTCGCCTGATTACCGCGATCGTGCTCGCCAGTCCGGTAATCGCGATGGCGATGATCCCCGCGCTGCAGTTCCGCAACTGGCAGTGGGCATCACTGGCCCTGGCCGCACCGGTGGTCGTGTGGGCGGGCCAGCCGTTCCATGCCGCCGCATGGGCCAACCTCAAGCACGGCGCCGCGACGATGGACACGCTCGTGTCGATCGGGACCCTGTCGGCATTCCTGTGGTCGCTGTACGCCCTGTTCTTCGGGACGGCCGGCCACCCACACCTGCACCACGGCTTCACGCTGACCGTCGCGCCCAGCGACGGCGCCGGCAACATCTACCTCGAAGTGGCCGCCGGCGTGACCCTGTTCGTCTTGGCCGGCCGCTACTTCGAGACGCGCGCCAAGCGACGTGCCGGCGCCGCGCTGCGCGCCCTGCTGGAGCTGGGCGCCAAAGACGTCGCGGTGCTGCGCGAAGGCACCGAGACCCGCATCCCGATCGAGCGGCTCAGAGTCGGCGACGAGTTCGTCGTACGCCCCGGCGAGAAGATCGCGGCCGACGGGATCGTCATCTCTGGCTCGTCGGCCGTGGACGCCTCGATGCTGACCGGCGAGTCCGTCCCGATCGAGGTCGGCGAGGGCGAGAACGTCACCGGTGCCACGGTCAACGCCGGCGGTCGTCTCGTGGTGCGTGCCACCCGGGTCGGCGGCGACACTGCGCTGGCGCAGATGGCCAAGCTGGTGGCGGCGGCCCAATCGGGCAAGGCAAACGTGCAGCGACTCGCGGACCGCGTCTCCGGAGTCTTCGTTCCGGTCGTGATCGTCATCGCCGTAGCCACTCTGGTGGCATGGCTGGCCGCCGGCTTCCCGGTCGCTGCGGCGTTCACGGCCGCGGTCGCGGTGCTGATCATCGCCTGCCCGTGCGCACTCGGGCTGGCCACTCCGACCGCATTGTTGGTCGGCACGGGCCGGGCGGCCCAGCTCGGTGTGCTGATCAAAGGGCCCGAGGTGCTGGAGTCCACCCGCAAGGTCGACACGATCGTGCTCGACAAGACCGGCACCGTAACCACCGGCAAGATGGCACTCGCCGACGTCATCACTGCGCCCCATGCGGACCGCGCAACGCTGCTGCGCTACGCCGGGGCGCTGGAGGGTGCCTCCGAACACCCCGTCGCCCAGGCGATCGCCAAGGCCGCCAGCACGGAACTCGGCGCCTTGCCCGCGCCCGAGGACTTCAGGGGAGTGGAAGGCAAAGGCGTGCAGGGCGTTGTCGACGGCCATGCCGTTGTCGTCGGCCGCGAGAGCCTGCTGGCCGATTGGTCCCAGTACCTGGACCCCGCGCTTTCTGCGGCCAAACTCCGCGCCGAAAGCGAAGGCAAAACGGCCGTCGCCGTGGGCTGGGACGGCAGCGCCCGCGGCATCCTGGTGGTCGCCGACACCGTGAAGCCCACCAGCGCCGAGGCCATCGGGCAGCTCAAGCGGCTTGGGCTGACACCGGTCCTGCTGACGGGCGATAACGAGACCGTGGCGGACCGCATCGCCGGCGAGCTGAGAATCGCGCACGTCATCGCCGAGGTCATGCCCGCCGACAAGGTCGCGGTCGTGCAGCGCCTGCAGTCCGACGGCAAGGTCGTCGCGATGGTCGGCGACGGGGTTAACGATGCCGCCGCTCTGGCCACCGCCGATCTGGGCCTCGCGATGGGCACCGGCACGGACGTGGCGATCGAAGCCGCCGACCTGACGCTGGTCCGCGGCGACCTGCGCGCCGCCGTCGACGCGATCCGGCTCTCCCGCGCAACGCTGGCCACGATCAAGATGAACCTTTTCTGGGCCTTCGGCTACAACGTGGCCGCAATCCCGCTCGCCGCGCTGGGCCTGCTCAACCCGATGCTCGCGGGCGCCGCAATGGCCTTTTCCAGCGTCTTTGTCGTAGGCAACAGCCTGCGACTGCGCTCCTTCACGAGCACGACCGGTTCGGGCGGTATGGGATAGTTGGTCTGGCCCACCGGGTTCCATAGCGCTTAAGGTCTTAACGTTTGCCCCAATTCCTCGGACAACTGTCCCTGCTGCATGGCTGGTTGCCACTCGCGACGCAGGCACTAGCACTGCTCGTCGCGCTGATCGTGATCGACTGGCGCAGGCCGAGCTGGTTCAAGCGCGCGCTGCCGGTAGCGCTGGTCGCCGCGGCCGCACTGGCGACGCTGGCGTATTGGTACATTGCCTCGCTCGGAGTTGCCGGGGACCCGGCGCCGACGTCGTTGTGGCTGTGGATCGCGATGAGCGGATTGACCGCCGCGGTGCTGGTGCTGGGTTGGAGAGGCGCCCGCTGGTGGCGTCGCGTGCTGGCGCTTGTTTCGGTCCCGCTGTGTGCGCTGTGCGCGAGCATGTCGCTGAACCTGTGGGTCGGCTATTTCCCTACCGTGCTCGCCGCATGGAATCAGCTGACCTCCGCGCCGCTGCCCGATCAGATCGACCGCCTGCAGGTCACCGCAATGCAGATCGCCGGGACCAAGCCGGACAAAGGTGTCGTCGTGCCGGTGAACATCGACTCCGGCGCATCCCACTTTCCGCACCGCCAGGAACTCGTCTACCTGCCCCCCGCGTGGTTCAATACCAACCCGCCGCCCCGGCTGCCGACGGTCATGATGATCGGCTCGGCGTTCAACCTCCCATCGGATTGGCTAGGACCCGGCGGCGCCTTCACCGCCATCGACGGCTTCGCCGCCCGCCATCACGGTTTCGCCCCGGTCTTCGTGTTCGTCGATCCGACCGGCGCGTTCGACAACGACACGGAGTGCGTCAACGGGAGCCGCGGCAACGCCGCCGATCACCTGACCAAAGACGTGGTGCCGTTCATGGTCTCGAACTTCGGGGTCAGCGCCGACCGCGCGAATTGGGGTGTCGCCGGGTGGTCGATGGGCGGCACCTGCGCCGTCACCCTGAGCGTCATGCATCCGGAGCTGTTCAGTGCGTTCGTGGACATCGCCGGCGATTTCCGGCCCAACATCGGCGGCAAGGATCAGACGATCGCCCAGTTGTTCGGCGGCAATACCGCGGCGTGGGCGGAGTTCGACCCGCTTACCGTGATAACTCGGCACGGCCGTTACACCGGCTTGTCGGGATGGTTCGACGTCCCCGGGCCGCCCGGTGCACACAACGTCGCACAAGCGGCCAATCCCACCCTCGACAGCACCACCGCGGCCAACCCGGAGGGACAGGACGCCGCCGCCAACGCCCTGTGTGCCATCGCCGGCGCGAACGGGATCGGCTGCACGGTGGTGACCCAGCCCGGCAAACACGACTGGCCGTTCGGCGCCCAGGCGTTCGACGCAGCATTACCGTGGCTCGCTTCGACGCTGGGCACCCCAGAAGTCGAGCGGGTGCAGTTACCGAAGCGGGACAGCGGGGAACCGCACTGATCCGATAGCGCGTCGTGACCGCGTCGTGACCTGCGCAGCTCCAAGCCCGTTTTCGTCGAGAATTCACAGCTGACCCTCCTGTAACGAAACCGACATATTGGGGTTGGCAGTGGTACGGTTCGCTGCTGTGGATGCGAAGTTTGGCGAGGTAGGCAACCCGTACGCGGGCCCGCCTGCCGGCCACCACACCGCAAACGAGGCCGTGCCGTGGAGGAGATGAAGCGCCGGCGATTCCTCGGCTCGCTTGCCGCGGCCACTGTTGCCGCCGTGGGCGCAGCACGGCTGATCGTCGACCCGCAACCGCGAACATTTGCCCAGGCGCCCCTGGATTCGCCCGCGACGCCGGGCCCGGCCGCGCCTTCGCCGGCCGGTTTGTTGCCGCCCCCACCGCTGAGCGCTCGCATCCCGCTACCGGGTGGTGGGGCACTGATGAAGATCCCCGGCGATGGTGACCTGCTCGCATTGACCCTCGACGACGGGGTCAACAGCGACGTGGTGCGCGCCTACACACAGCTCGCCAAGGACACCGGCGCGCGGATGACATTCTTCGTCAACGGCATCTACAACTCGTGGACCGAGAATCTGGACTTGCTGCGGCCGCTGGTGGAGTCCGGGCAGATCCAGCTTGGCAACCACACCTGGTCGCACCCGGATTTGACGTCGGTGCCGCAGGGCAAGGTCGAAGAAGAGCTCAAGCGCAACGACGACTTCCTGAAGAAGACCTACGGCGTCGGCGCGAAGCCCTACTACCGCCCGCCCTATGGCAAGCACAACGGCGCCGTCGACGCAGTGGCCGACGAGCTCGGCTACACCGTCCCGACCCTGTGGTCGGGTTCGTTGTCGGACTCGACGCTGATCACCGAGGAATACATCCTCAAGATGATCGACGAGTACTTCACGCCACAAAACATCGTGATCGGGCACCTCAATCACCTGCCCGTCACGCACGTCTATCCGCAACTCATCGACACTATCCGCGAGCGCAATCTTCGCACCGTCACGCTCAACGATGTGTTCCTGAGAGCGCCTTAGCGACAACCTCATTGGCCGCGACCACACCGGACCCGCAGCGGCTTGGCGGCCTCGGTTGGGCACGTCACACCGGTGGCCGGCTCTCGCGCGCACAGCGGCGCCGTCTCGTACTCGCGACAGCGGTCGGGCAATGGACGAACGCCGTGGGACGGATCAAGCTCGCACTGGGCCGGATTCCGGCCGACGCCGCAAAGGTGGATCTGAGCACCCTGCGGGTACCTGATTCGAAGTTCGCGCGGGAGGCCGAAGAGGCGTGCGCGGAATTGCCGCCAACCCTGCTGGGCCACTCCTACCGCACCTGGCTGTTCGGACATGCGCTCGCGGCGGTCGACGGGTGCGAGCTGGACGGCGAGCTGTTCTATTGTGGGGCGCTGCTGCACGACTACGGCATCATCAAGCCCACGGCCAATCGGGATTTCACGCTTGGCAGTGCCGAGCGGGTGTTCGCCTGCGCGCAGGCCGCGGCTGCCGATGACCAGCGTGCGAATCTGCTCGCAGACGGCATCTGTGTGCACACGACACCCGGGATCACCGTCGAGTCCGACGGCGCGATGGGCTGCTATTTACAGTGGGGCGCAATGGTCGACGCTGCCGGACTACGCATCTGGGACGTCGCTCCCGGAAACGTCGCCGAGGCCGTGCGCCGTTACCCGCGAGGCGATTTCAAACGCGAACTGGTCAGCATGATTCGCGCGGAGGCGGCAGCGGTACCGGGGGGACGCATGAGCCTGCTCGTGCGCTGCGGAATGCCGTTGGCCGTGCGATTGGGCCCATTCGACGCCTGACGCCAACGCTGCTTGTCCACATCTATTGAACGTCAACGTGATTACTCACTCCTGTCCGCTAGGTGGCTAATCGAGCCAGGCGGTCGTCGAGGGTTGCGTGGAAATGTCCGATTGCGCTCTCATGGCGCCCGAACTCCACGAATTCGTTTGCGCCGGAATTCAACCCGCGTTGCACACCCATCGACATCTCGTTGTCTTCCACCAGACCCCGTTCGATGACGCTACCCACACCTACCAGCTTGTCCTGCGGGCGCAGCGAGGCACGCGCGGCGATGTCGGGCCGGGCCATCGAGTAGGTGGTGACTGTGCTGTGGCCGACGTCCACCGGGTCGATCACGACCACGGCTATCACGTCCGGAAAGGTAGCCAGCATGACATTGGGGAACAGCTGGTACAGATAGGTGACCCGGGCATCTGTCGTCCAGGTGCTCTCCGCGCGGCCGCGAAGCCGCTCGATGTTTTGGTATGGAAACGTGATTCGGCTGTTCGGACCGAACTTCTCAACCACATTGAGATCGTCGTACTGCACCGGGAAAAAAGTGTCCTTGTGCGTCGAACGGATGTGATAGCCCTCCAGGAACTGCTCTGCCAGCACCTTCCAGTTCATCGCCCGCAGTATCGATTCCACCAGCAGGAGTTGCTCGGCTGGCACCAGTTTGTCGCGCCACGGACTCCCCTCGGTCAGCCACGCCATCGCCTCGTCAGCGCACTCTTGCCGCTGCGCATCTCCGGAGTCGAGCGGACCGATGACGATGAGGCCGTCGGACTCATGGCTGGCGACCTCGACCAGTCCGCGGTTGGACATGTCCAGATCAGTGAATGCGTTGGCGTGCGGCACGTGCGACAGCGAGCCATCCAATCGATACGTCCAGCCGTGATAGCGACACACCAGCGCGCGGGTGCAGCCGGCCCCTTCGACAAGGGCAAACCCGCGATGCCGGCATGCATTGCGGAACACCCGGGCGCGTTGATCGCGCTCCCGGACCGCGAATAAGGGCACCCCGAAGACCGTTCGTTCGACGTAGTCGCCCGGGTGCGGGATCGTCACGGAGGGCACCAACACACTCGGCATCGCGCGCAGCATCCGGAGTTCGGCCGTGAATCTCCTTGGAATCAGGTAGTTTTCGACGGGCTCACGCCAACTCGCGCCCTCGTCGGTGGTGCCGGCATCGATATGTGCCAGGATGCGGCGGGCGATTTCCACATCATCTGCGACCAGCAACTTGGTGGCGGAGCTCATGCGTGTCAGTATCACACTCTGCATGTCACGCGTCAATGAATTGGTGATAGCGTTGCCCGCGTGCCCGCCGCGTTCCAGTCCCGCATCAGCGATCTGCTCGACAACCGGCCGCTCAGCGCGCGCTCAGTGCTCGCGTCGGCGCTATTGGGGTCCACCCATGCTCGTCTCACGGTCGCGGAGTTGGTTGCCATGGCTGCCCTGTTTGGCATCAGCGCCGGGGCGGCCCGCACCTGCCTGTGGCGGATGGTGTCCAACGGCGAACTTACCGGGGATGACGGCAGTTACGCGCTGGCCGGGCACCTGCTCGAGCGGCGCCAGCGCGTAGACGAAGCGTCCCGCAGCGATGACGCGGCCGCTCCTGGCTGGGACGGCACCTGGGAATTGGCGATCGTCTCGCTGGATCGCCGGTCGGCGGCCGACCGGCTTGAGCTGCGGAAGGCAGCAATAGCACTGCACCTTGCCGAGCTCCGGGACGGCGTTTGGATCCGCCCGGACAACCTTGACCCGCAACGGCTTCCGCCATCGCGCGAGGTGCTGGATCAGCAGTGCACCCACTTTCATGGCGCCGCCACAGACATAACCCCGGACAGGCTTCGGCCGCTGTTTTCTCTTGACGAGTGGACAGACGATGCAAGGGTGCTCATCGAAGCGATGGATGTCGCGCTCAAGACGAGCCAGCGCGATGACTCGACCGAAGGCTTCACCCATGACTTCGCCTTGTCGATCGCCGTTGTCCGACACCTCCAGCTCGACCCGCAACTCCCGGTAGAGCTCACTCCCAAAGGCTGGCCGGGCCGCACACTGCGCAGCACCTACCGCCGTTTCGACGATGTATTCAAACGACGAATGAATATCGCCTTCAGCGGCTCGTGACCGGCAACTCAGGCCGCGCGTCAACGCGCAATCTCTAAAATTTTAGAGATTAGTCTTCCGCTGCCGGTATATCCATTGTTACCTTTTCGTGATGCGCCGATGTGGGGGAATCTTCGCAGTCCTGTTTGTGTTCGGTACGGCGCTGTTCGTCGCCACCATGGTTGCTCGCGGCTTCGCCATCGTGATGACCGACTACGAGGGCTTGGGCACCGCATCGATGCACACCTACGTGGGCCGGGTAGCGGAGGGGCAAGCCGTGCTCGATGCGGCTCGCGCGGCAATGCGCCTGCCCGGAACATCACTGGATCCACAAGGGCCCGTGGCATTTTGGGGCTATTCACAAGGAGGTGGAGCGACAGCGTCGGCAGCCGAGCTCGCCCCGTCGTATGCCCCGGAGCTGCACATCGTGGGAACCTACGCGGGCGCACCTCCGGCCAACCTCAAGGAACTGTTGCCCTACGCGGACGGCAGCGTCTTGGTCGGCGTCGTCGGCTACGCCCTCAACGGTGTGATGGCCGAGTACCCGGAGTTTGCCGACTTCATCCGCTCCAAGATGACACCCCGCGGGCTGGCGATGCTCGAATCAGCGTCGCGTCAGTGCGTAGGACAGACCCTGCTGGATTTCATGTTTCGACATCTGCAGCCCTACTTCACTGAAGACATCTATCAATTGATCAACGAAGAACCGTTCAACACCATGTTCGAAGAACAGAAGCTCGGTCGCTACAAACCCACGACGCCGGTGCTGATCGACAGCAATCGCTACGACTCGCTGGTGCCGTGGACCGCAGCCAATCAGCTTGGTCGCGACTGGTGTGCCCAGGGCGCCGATGTGGAATTCCGGACCAACGAGGAACCACCGTTCCTCAACAAGCTGATCATCAACCACGCCCTGCCGATGCTCGTTGACGGTGAACCGGCCATGCAGTGGATCGCTGCCCGCTTCAACGGCGAGCCAAGCACACCAAACTGTGGTCAGTTCTAACTCGCTCATAAAATTGAAGTCGCCATGCCGACCGGTGCCCGCAGGAAGCACAACGCACCCGAGCGGCGTCGACAGCTCACCGACGCCGCGATCGAACTGCTGGGCAGCGACGGTGTCCACGGCGTGAGCCATCCGAAGGTCGACGAACGCGCCCAGGTGCCCGCGGGCAGCACGTCGTTCTACTTCCGGACCCGCAAAGCGTTGCTGCATGCGGTCGCCACCCGGCTGACCTCCCTCGATGTCGCCGACTTCGCGCTGATGACCGAACTCGCCGGCTCGCAGTCGACGCAGTTCACCGGCACCGCGGGCCTGGCCCGGATTGTCATGTACGTCAACACCGAGCCCTGGTTGACCCGCGCCAGGGCACGCTGCGAGCTCATGTTGCTCGCCAGCCGCGATCCCGAATTGGCCGCGAAGCTCAGCGAATCGTCGGACCGGCTCTATGCGCTGGCCCGCGAGGTTGTCACGCAATGGCATCCGGCGGAAAACCCGCCCGATTCGGCGTTGATCGAAGATCAGGCACTCGCCGCTCTGACATTCATCAACGGGGTGATGATGACGTTCGTCGCCGGCCAACCGGTCGTCGAGAGCGCCGACCACCTCGACCGACTCATCCAGGGCGTCATCACCGGAGTTGCACTGACGAAAAGGGAACTTTCTCGGTGACTGCCCCGGCTGCCACATGGCTCGAAAGTCGCGCTGGCCGCAGTCGTTCTGGTGCAAAGGTATTGGGGCGACGCGGGGTCATGACGAGCCTGACGCGGCTGGTGGCCGTCAGCGTGTCGGGTCGTGCAGCATCCCGTCGATCAGCCGATGCAGAACTTGGCGGGTATCCCGGCGGACGCGTTTCGGATCTTCGGAGGTGGCGATCAGCATTGCCGCCTCATCGAGCGCGCCGATCAGCACATGGGCAAGCGGTCGAGTGGGTTGACGAGCCAACTGACCCGCCTTGATCGCCTCGGTCAGCATTTGCTCGGTCATACCCAGGCTGTACCGCTGGGCGACATCGCGGAATCCCGCCCAGCCCAGCACGCTGGGTGCGTCCAGCAGGATCAGTTGACGGACCTCAGGATCACCGGAAATCTCGAGCCAAGCATCGACGGCGGCGCGAAGGATGTCCGCCGGTGTAGTTCCTCCCGAGGTGGCCACCAGAGTGGCGATCCGGGCCATCAGATCCCGCTCCACCACCTCGACTACCTCGCTGAATAGTGCTGCCTTGTCAGCGAATTGGTGATACATCGCCCCTCGGGTGACACCCGCGGTAGCGGCGATCTCCGGCGTGCCCACCTCCGCGTAGCTCCGTTCGCCCCAGAGCCGGCGGGCAGCCGAGATCAGCGCGTCGCGAGTGGCCGCGGAGCGCTCCTCTTGAGTCCGTCTCTTGCTTTCCATACAACCTGTTGGTAACTTACGAACAGACAGCCTGTTTGTAAATGCACATTCGTGAGTAGGAGTTATCCATGTCGACGATCGACATTAGTGCCGGAACCATTCATTACGAAGCAACCGGACCAGAAAACGGCAGGCCAGTCGTGTTTGTGCACGGATACATGATGGGCAGAGAACTCTGGCGCCAGGTCAGCGAACGGCTTGCTGGTCTGGGCCTGCGGTGCATCGCCCCCACCTTTCCCTTCGGCGCACACGCCCAACCGCTGCGCCCCGGTGCCGATCAGACCATCTACGGTGTGGCGCGCATCGTGGCGGACGTGATTGCCGCGCTGGATCTCGAGGACGTGGTGCTGGTCGGCAACGACACCGGCGGTTTGGTCACCCAACTGGTCGCCGTGCACTATCCCGAACGGCTCGGCGGGCTTGTGTTCACGAGTTGCGATGCGTTCGAACACTTTCCGCCCCCCATCCTTAAGCCGGTCATCCTCGCCGCGAAAACGACGACGACGTTCCGCGCCGTGACCCAGGCGATGCGGTCATCGCTGGTGCGCAAGCGTGCCTTCGATGGACTGGCGCACAGCAACATTGACCACCTGACCAAGCTCTGGGTCCGGCCGGCGCAGAATGACGCGGCGATCGCAGAAGACTTGCGCCAGTTCACCCTGTCGCTGCGCTCGGAAGTCGCCAGCGGCGTCGCGGCCCGGCTGCACGAGATCGACATGCCCACCCTCGTCGCCTGGTCGGCCGACGACGTGTTCTTTCCGCAGGAGGACGGCCGGCGTATGGCCGCGACCATTCCCAACGCACGCCTCGAAGTCATCGATGACGCGCGGACGTACTCGATGGTGGACCAGCCTGACCGGCTCGCCGAACTGATGTCGACGATCGCGGTGCGCGCATAGCAGGCTCCCCTGACAACGCGGTGTAGTGGCCGTATAGCGTTTCGGCCATGTCAGACGTAGCGCCGGCACTCAAAGATCGACGAATCCTGGTGACCGGCGGAGCAACCGGTATCGGTGCCGCCGCGGTCGGAGTGCTCACCGCGGCGGGAGCCGACATCGCCGCGACCTATCACCGGACTCCGCCGCCGGATGGCCTCGCGGCCACCTGGATCCAGTGCGATGTGCGTGACGCCGACGCCGTTTCGGCGATGGTCGGACAATCCGCCGAGCATCTTGGCGGGCTCGATGTCCTGGTGAACGCCGCGGGGCTGTGGCAGGCCGGGATACCAGGGTATATCGGCGCCGACGACATCTCGTTCCTGTTGGACACCAACATCAAGGCGACCATCCTGACCAATCAGGCCGTGTACGCCGTCATGAAGGGTCAAGATCCTAAGGGCGGCAGGATCATCAACTTCGGATCCTCCGAAGCCGTTATGGGAAGCCCGATTTCGGCTGTCTACGCCGCGACCAAAGGAGCGGTGCAGGCCTGGACGCGATCGGCCGCCAAAGCCTGGGCCTCCGACAATGTCACCGTCAACGCCCTGGCACCCGCGGTGCAGACGCCGGGGGCCGACCGGCTGCGGGATTTCCTCGGGCCGGACGCCGCCGCGCTCATCGACCAGTAGATGCAGATGATGATTCCGCTCGGCGGGACACTGGGCGATCCGGTGCGCGATGTCGGCCCGATGTTGGTTTTCCTGGCCGGCCCGGGGTCGGGCTTCATTACCGGGCAGCTGCTGGCCGTGGACGGCGGACTGATGATGGTGGGCGGGTAGCCGGCCCCGGACGTTCTGATGCATGCGCCCTGGGGCGCATGCATCAGCTGAATTGCCGCACCATCCGACCCGCTAGGATAAGACGGAGCGTCTCGTCTCGTAGGGTTGGACACAGTGAAGGTGAATGTCGATGACTGACGACACGATGCAGGCGTTCCTGCGGCGGCGCGTGTCGGATCCGAATATCGCCGTGAAACACCCTGACCTGCAATGGAGTTGGAGCCAGCACCTGGCGCAGGCAACCGCGCGAGCCGCGGCGCTGATCGGCGCTGCCGATCCGCAACGACCGCTGCACGTCGGCGCTCTGCTGGGCAACACCCCCGAGATGCTCAACCAGATGGCGGCGGCCGGCCTGGGCGGCTATGTGCTGTGCGGCCTGAACAACACCCGGCGTGGTGATGCGCTGGCCGCCGACGTCCGGCGAGCCGACTGCCAGTTCGTGGTGACCGATGCCGAACACCGGCCGTTGTTGGACGGGTTGGATGTCGAGGGAACACAGATCTTCGATACCTCGACACCGCAATGGGCCGAATTCATTGGTGCTGCCGGCGAATTGGTTCCGCACCGGGAAGTCAGCGCGACCGACGCGTTCATGATGATCTTCACCTCGGGGACGAGTGGAAATCCCAAGGCCGTTCAGGTCTCGCACCTGATGGCGATGTTCGCCGGCACCAACCTGGTCCAGCGCTTCGTCCTCTCCGAACAGGACACCTGCTACGTGTCCATGCCGCTATTTCATTCCAACGCCGTCGTCGCCGGGTGGGCGCCCGCGGTGGTGTCCGGCGCGGCGATCGTCCCGGCCAAATTCTCGGCGACCAAATTCCTCGATGATGTCCGCCGCTACGGCGCGACCTACATGAACTACGTCGGCAAGCCGCTTGCCTACATCCTGGCCACCCCCGAACGTGGCGACGACGCCGACAACCCGCTGCGGGTGGCATTCGGCAACGAGGCCAACGACAAGGACATCGAAGAGTTCGGGCGCCGTTTCGGCGTCCAGGTCGAGGACGGCTTCGGCTCAACGGAGAACGCGGTTATCGTGATCCGCGAAGAAGGCACCCCGAAGGGTTCGATCGGCAGGGGCATCGACGGGATCGCGATTTACAACAGCGACACCATCACCGAGTGCGCCGAGGCGCGTTTCGACGCCACCGGCGCGCTCGCCAACGCCGACGAGGCCGTGGGCGAGCTGGTCAACACCGCCGGATCCGGCTTCTTCACCGGCTACTACAACGACCCGGCGGCCAACGCCGAACGCATGCGTCACGGCATGTACTGGTCCGGTGACCTCGCCTACCGCGACGCCGACGGATGGATCTACCTCGCGGGCCGCACCGCGGACTGGATGCGGGTGGACGGCGAGAACATGGCCGCCGCACCCATCAAGCGAATCCTGCTGCGCCACAGCGTGATCAATCGGGTCGCGGTGTACGCCGTCCCGGATGGCCAGGTCGGCGACCAGGTAATGGCCGCTGTCGTGCTGAATGAGGGGAAGACCCTCGACCCCGATGAGTTCGAAGCCTTCCTCGCAACGCAGCCCGACCTGTCCCCCAAGGCCCGACCGCGCTATCTACGTATCGCTACCGACCTGCCCAGCACCGCGACACACAAGGTGCTCAAACGTCAGTTGATCGCCCAGGCAACGGCAATCGGCGAGAACGAAACCCTGTGGGTACGCGAACCACGTGGCACCGCCTACCGGAATGCGGCTAGCTCTCCCGACAATCCTGCAGGTCCGCCGTCCCGCTAGCGCGCCAACGGGCGGCTCATTTCAGGGACGCAGCATTTCCGCGATGAGGAACGCAAGCTCTAGCGATTGCTGGGTATTCAGGCGTGGTCCCATCGCGGTTTCGTAGCGTCCCAGTTCAAGGTCGGCTTCCGAAATATCCTGGGCACCACCGAGACACTCGGTGATCTCCTCACCGGTGCATTCGATGTGGATCCCACCAGGGTGGGTGCCCAGCGATCGGTGAACCTCGAAGAATCCTTCCACTTCGTCGAGGATGCGATCGAAATCGCGCGTCTGATAGCCGCTGGACAGCGTGACCGTGTTTTCCTGCATCGGGTCGCACTGCCAGATAATCGGGTGGCCGGAGGCCCGAACGGCGTCGACCAGCGGCGGCAACACGGAGCGGATCGCGGTGTTGCCCATGTGCGTGACGAATGTCAACCGGCCCGGGACACGATCGGGGTCAAGTCGATCCGCGTATTCGACGACTTTGGCTGGCGTGATCGTCGGGCCGATTTTTACTGCGACGGGGTTGGCCAGAATCTCCGCCAACGCGATGTGAGCGCCAGCAAGGTCGCCGGTGTGTTCGCCGATAAAGAGAAAGTGCGAGGAAAGATCGTAGAGTTTGATCTCGCCGGTTTCAGAGGTGTCCATGCGCAGCAGCCCCCGCTCGTATTCCAGCAGCAGCGCCTCGTGGCTGACGAAGATCTCCGTGCTCTGCAATGATGGGTCGTTGACGTCGCATGCGGACATGAATCGTAGGGCGCGATCGATTTCAGTGGCCACCGATTCATAGCGTGCACTCGCAGCGGAGCTGCGCAGGAAGTCTTTGTTCCAGTCGTGGACTCGATGTAAATCGGCTGTCCCGTCGATGGTTAGCGCACGCACCAGGTTCATCGTCGCCGTCGAATTGGCATAGGCCCGGACAAGTCTCGAGGGATCGGGTCGTCGCGCCGCCTCGCCGGAATCCGCTGAATGCACCAAATCACCAAGAAGGGGCGGCATTTCGAGCGCCCCGGCCGGTTTTGATGACCGCGCATATTGCCCGGCGATGGTCGCGACCTTGACCACCGGCGTGGCGGCGGCGTAAGTCAACACGACCGCCATCTGCAGCAGGGTGCGAATGTTGCTGCGGATGTGCGGTTCGAAATTGGCCGCGAAAGTCTCCACCGAGTCACCCCCCTGCAGCAGAAATGCCTCGCCGCGCGCTACTTGGGCAAGTCGCTGTTGCAAGATGACGATCTCGGTGGGCAAAGTCACCGGCGGCACGCTTTCCAGCAGTGCCCGAATTTTCCTGACATGGGCCTCGTTTGGCCATTCGGGCTGTTGTGCCGCCGGCAGTGCCAGCGCTCGCTGCAGCCGTGCGTGCAGCTCCGGAGGCAGCGGCGGCAGCCCAGGCAGCGCCTCGGTGGGTATGTCGCTACCGACCCACCAAGACAGCGGCTTTTCGTGAGGATTCGTCAAGTCCGCTGACATTAAGTAAGCGCCCCCTTGAGAAGCCGAGCTTGTTGACCGACATCCGCCCCGAACCCGATTCGCTGACGAGCAGCGCAGGGACGGATCTATTGGGTTAGTTCGACCAACTCGTGTCAGTCTAGTCAGGCGCAATATTATCTCCGGTAGATCCGCTGGCCTAGGTCGCGGCCGCGTCGAATTTCGGCGTCACGACGCTGGCGTGCGGCTAGTTCTTCGGCGTCCGACGGCGGATCTGTCCCTTCGCCCGGGGCACCCGCTTGGCGGGATCTCGGCTTGTGCCGCTGGCGATCTCGTCGCGCAGCTGGGCGATGTTCGAGATCTCCGCGTACAACCCGCGGATGGAGTAGTCCAGGACGGCGAACGAGAAACGCTGGTCGGGATCATCGGTGATGCCAAGCTCACGGGAGCGCTGCCGCGACCATAGCGCCTCGTCCAGCCGGGCCCGCGTCGCCTCGAGATGGCGGTCCAACGATTCGGCGATGCGTTCGGGATCCTCGCCCCGCGCGAGCCAGGTTCGCAGGATGACGGGGTGCTTGATGACGACCTGATCGTCGCCGGGAAAGTGTTGCACCCAACGGCGAAGTGCATCGAGCCCAGAATCGGTGGTTTCGTACAGCGTGATCGCGCGCTTGCCGGATTGAGCGCCGATCTCACCGACCATCCCGCGGGCCAGCAGCCTGTTCAGTTCGCGTCGCACGTGACTGACCGACGGCGACCAGTAGAAGTGGCCCACCGTTAGCTCGGCGCGCATCTTGATCTCGCCGGCGGTCAGTTGCTCGTCATTGGCTGCCAGCACACCCAGCACCAGGTAGGCCGTTACCGGTAGACCGTTGGTGGTACGCCGCGGACTCACAACCGGGCTATTTCTGGCCGGTGAAGTAGGGCAGCGTCAGGTCAGGACCAACGACATGGAAGTGCACACGCACCCGCATGCCGATCGCCAGATCTTGCGGCGCCACACCCACGATGTTGGTGAGCATCTGGTAACCCTCATCCAGCGTGATGATCGCCGGCGCATAGGGCGGTTCGAACTCCGGTGTGACAGGGCGGTAAACCACTGTCCAGCTGTAGATCTCGCCGACACCGCCGCTATTCTCCCACTGCAATTCAGCCGAAAGACATTGCCGACAGTGCTCGGTCGGCGGAAAGTTGGCCAGCCCGCAGGTATCGCAGCGCTGATAGCGCAGCTCGTCGGATTGGCATCCCTGCCAGAACGGCACGCTGAGGGGACTGCTCGCGTGCGGCAACGGACCGGGCTGTGGCTGCAACGCTTGGGAAGTCATCGTGGCTCATCTCCGACGATCAGCACCGTGGTGAACAATGCGCCCGCTCCTCCGTTGCTGCAGAACGCGATGTGCGCGCCCGGTACCTGGAGCGCGCCCGCCTCACCACGCAATTGCTGGACGGCGCGCACGGCACGCTGCATCATTTGCGGATTGGCACCGGCGTGGCTGAAGGACATGGTTCCCCCATCGGTGGTGATCGGATGACTGCCTTCGATGGCGATGTGGCCGTCGGCGACGAACGGACCGCCTTGACCGTCGCCACAGAAGCCGAAAGCCTCGAGCTGACGGATGATTTCGAACGAGAACGGGTCGTAGAGTTCCAGCACGTCGACGTCGTCGGGCCGAATTCCAGCCTGGCGGAACGCGCATTGCGCCGCGCGTCGTCCGACAACGCCGTTCACGTGATCGCCGCGGCGGCCGGCAAGATCCCAGGCCGGTGGGTGCTGATATGACGGGCCGTGAAAGTCCGCGCCGCTGCCGAGCACATAGATCGGCCGGCATGCCGCGTCGATTTTGTCGACGTTCGCCACGACCAGTGCGCAACCACCTTCGGAGGTAGTGGCGCAGTCAAGCAGGTGAAACGGGTCGGCGATCGGCCGGGACGCGGTGATGTCGTCCGCGGTGAACGGACCGCGTTGGTAGTAAACAGCTTCCGGATTCCGCGACCCGTTGTTGCGGATGGTCGCGGCCACAATCGAGAGCTGCTCGCGCGTGGTGCCGTAGACGTGCATGTGCCGCCGGGCAATCAGCGCGAACTCAGCGGTGGTGAACATTCCCCACGGCGCGACGAACTCGTTCTCGGGCCTGGTCCAAGGCGCCGTGGCCTCGTGGTCGCGGTATTCGCCGGCCTGGGCGGCAACCAGCACGACCACGTCGGCCATGCCGTGCTCGATGGCGGCGACAGCCTCGGTGATCATGCCGACCCCGAAGGCCAAGCCCTGCCAGGCCGGGCCGGGCCGGGCCGCAGGTCGTAGATCAACGAGGTCGAGTTCGGGCTCGCACTGATGCCATCGACATCGTCGAGGGTCAGGCCGGCATCGTCTAGCGCGCCCAGAATCGCCTTGATCGCCAGGCCGCGTGACGTTTCGCCGTCCAGGCGCCGTCCCTGCCGGGTGTTGTGCACCCCGACGATCGCCGCGGTGCGCCGCGAGGCGCTCACCCTTGCGTCATTTTCATCCGCTGCGGCCCTTCAATTCTCATCTGCTACCACCCCGAGATAGGTTCCCAGGACCTCGAATTGGCGTCCGTCGCGCGCAACGGTACCGATTGTTCTGCTGCGTGCATCGACTGCCGGCGTGCCCGCTTCGACGACATCGATGCGTACGTCGACGGGACGTGCGGTTTGTGGGTCGGTGATCTCCACGACCATCGCCACCGCATGCTCTCGCTCGTCCCACTCCACGCTGGTAATTCGGTGTCGCGCCGTCAGTTCCATCACGACTGAGTCCTGGCGCACCAGGAACCGCACCGGCGCGCAAAGTTCCCCGGCTCGCGGTGGCACACACAGCGTGACGGCCATGTCACAAGCCCGCCGGCCGGACGCTGGTTACGCCCGCCCCACGCAGCTCCGCTAGATCTTCTTCGCCGTACCCCAGTACACCGGTCAACACCTCGCTGGTGTGCTGTCCGTACAGCGGAGATATGCGGCGAATCCAGCGCCTCGGCTTTCCGACAAAGGTAAACGGCATTCCGGTGCAAAGGAAGGAGCCGGCGACGGGATGGTCGACGGTTTCCCAGAATCCCCGCGCGAGCAACTGCGGATCGGTCAGCAGCGCGGCCGCCTCCGTCACGCGAGCGGCGGATACCTGCGCGGCGCGCAACATACGGACCACATCGGCCACCGGTCGCCGCGCGGTCCAATCCGCGATCAGCTTGTCGATTTCGTCGGCTCGTTCACGCCAGCCGGCCTCGTCGTCGCCGAGTTCCGGCCTGTCGAGGAGGCCCACCAAGTTTTCGCGAGCGGCGTCGGTCAGCGCAGCCAGTGCGACCCATTCGTCATCGCCCTGGCAACGATAGATACCCTGCGGAGTCGCGCCAGGACCCCGGTTTCCAACACGCCGCATCTGAATTCCGTTGCGCGAGTAATCGAGCAGCATTTCCGCGGCCACGTTCAGCGCCGACTCCACCATCGTGGATTCGACGTGTATGCCAGTCTGATCCCGGTCGCGGATGACCAGCGCCGCAATGGCCGCGAACGCGGAATGCAACCCTGCGATCGGATCGCACACACCGCGCGGGATCACCGGCGGCCCGTCGGCATGTCCGGTCATCCATGCCATTCCGGTCGCCTGCTCCATCGTCTGCGCGAAGCCGACGCGGTCGCGCCACGGACCGTCGAGACCGAATGCCGGCATCCGGACCATGACGGCACGGGGATTGGCCGCGCGCACGGCATCCCACTGCAGACCGAAGTTCTCCATCACCCGGGGGGAGAAGTTCTCGATGACCAGGTCACTCGCGGCGATGAGCTGCAGCGCGAGCTCCCGGCCGGCTTCGGAACTGAGTTCAATACTGACGCCGCGCTTGTTGTTGTTGCTGCACAGGAAGACTGGTCCCCACTCCCACCACTGGTCCCAGTCAGTCGGGCGACCCGCGGAAAACCGCATACCATCGGGACGGCGAACGCCCTCGAGCTTGATCACGTCGGCGCCCAGCGCACCGAGGAATTGGGTGGCTACCGGCCCCGCCCAAAACGCGGTGAAGTCGGTTATCCGGATGTCGGACAGCGGAAGTGCGCCGACGTCGGCAAGTCTCGGTCGTTCGAGCCGTGGTGGCCAGTGCACTCCGCGGTTGTCGGCGCCCAACACCGGGGCACGGCCGGGCGGCCGCGTCGTGATGGCATCGCTGCGATACGGCACCCGCGGCTGCAGCACCCCGGACTCGGACTCAACGAACACGCCCCGTTGCACAAAGTGGTCGACGGTCGGCAGCGTGGCGGGTGCGCCGATGGGGGCCACCGGAATACGGAATGCCACTGCAAGTTCGAGGATCTCTTGCGTGGTCCGGGTTTGGGTCCACTGCGTGACCATGCCGAGGAATTCGTCGCGGCGTTCGACTCGACCGACGAACGATGCCAGCTCGGCATCGTCGACCATGTCGGCGCGATCGATCATGATCAGGAAATCCTGGAACTGCTGTGCGGTGATGGTGCAGAAGCCGACCAGGCCGTCGGCCGTGGGGACGATCGACGGCAGCTCCAGACTGCGTTGGTAGAGCAGGGAATCCGCGCCGAGAACGCTGGCGGACATGGCGGAAAGCCCACCCATCGCAATCGCCATCGCCTCATACGTCGAGACGTCGATGATTTCGCCGCGACCACCCCGGGCGGCGTGCCGGGCCGCGGCGGCGGCGACCGGGGCGGCGAACGACGCCGCCAGCCACTCCCCCAGCCGCCCACCGGCCTGCACCGGCTCGTCGCCCGGCCAGCCCCGGCCGGAGATCGAGCCGCACAATGCTTGCAGGATGAACTCGTTGGCGACCACCTGGTCGTCGACGTAGGGCCCCGTCGTGCCGAACGGCGTCACGGTGACGACCACCGCCGATGGGCCGGTGTGCGCGGTAATGTCGTCGAGCGTCCAGCCGTCGGTCAGATCGGTGAGCACGATGTCGGTGCCGGCCAGCAGCGCGGTGATCTCGGCTTCGTCGCGACGCAGCACCGATCTCTTGCCCGCCGCGAGGTAGCCGAACAATGCCCCGGGCGGGCCTCCGGCTGAACAACCGCGCAGCGAATCGCCTTGCGGGGATTCGATCTTCACCACCTCGGCGCCGGCATCGGCGAACATCTTCGCGCAGTACGACACCGCGATCCCGTTGGACAACTCCAGCACACGCCAGTCCGCGAACGGTGCCTGAGGCGCCACGCTCAGTTGCCCAGCGTGGTAGCGCGGCCGGCGATGCTGGTGACCTCGGCCGTCACCGGTACCTGCGCGCAGGCCTGTGCCTGCAGGGCGAACTGCGTCATCCGGGTCCACGCGTCACGGTCGCGCTGGCTGGCGTGGCGACCGACATGAGTGACCACGTCGACGTCGGTGGCCTGTGCGCGCAGCTGGCCGGCCCGGGAGTGCTCCTTCGGTATGTACCGGAAAGGATCGAAAGAGTATGCGGCCATTGCATTTTCGTGAGTGATTTTGTTGATGACCGCATCATCGAGGTGGCCCATCGTCGCGACGATGTCCTCGGGTGCGAACGGCCAATTGCTGTCGGAGTGCGGGAAGTCGGATTCCCAGCACAGCATGTCCTCGTTGAACCAGTCCATGTTGTGCACGCCGACTTTGTCACTGATGAAACAGGTGTAGAAGTGCCGCTTGAACACATCGCTGGGCCCGTGGTAGCCGGGTGGGAATTCCGCAAGGGTCCAGCCCGAGTGGCGGTTGTAGACGTGCTCGGCCCGCCACAGGAAATACGGTATCCAGCCGACGTCGCCCTCGGTGAGGGAGAACTTCAGTTGCGGGAAATCTGCCCAGAATTCGGCCCAGATCAGTTCGGTGAAGGTGAACATGCTCATCATCGACGACGCGGTCATCTGAACACTGGGCGGGGCGTCCGTCGAGACCTGCGGAGATCGCGACGCGGACCCGACATGCGTGCACAGCACCGTTGTGTTCTCGCAGACCGCCTCGAACAGCGGATACCAGTACTTGGTGTGAATGCTGGGCATTTGCAACGCCTCTGGATTCTCCGAGAACGTCACCGCGTGACATCCCTTGTCCGCCAAGCGCTTGACTTCCTTGGCGGCTTCATTCACGTCGTAGAGTGGCAAAATTCCGCACGGGATGAACCGGCCCGGGTAGGCCGCGCACCACTCGTCCACGTGCCAGTCGTTGTAGGCCTTGATCATCACCAAGTTGACGTCGCGGTCTGGACCCTGGTTGAGAACCTGGCCGGAGAAGCCGGTGAAGTTCGGGAAGTTCAAACCCGCCAGCTGGCCGCCGGCGTTCATGTCGCGGACCCGCTCGTCGACGTTGAAGCAGCCCGGCCGCATCTCGTCGTAGCGCGAGGCATCGATGTTGTACATCTCGCGGGGCTTGCCCGCGACGGCGTTCAGACCCATGTTCCGCCCGCGAACCTCGCCGTAGTACCACTGCTGGACGCCGTCGGGCTCTAGCACCACCCGTGGGGCGAGCTCTTTGTACTTCGCCGGAACATGCGCGTCGAACATGTCCTCCGGCTCGGCGATGTGATCGTCCACGCTGATCAGAATTAGGTCGTCTTTATTCATGCCGCACTCCTCGCCCACAGCGACTAGTAGACAATGATTTCAGTCACATAGTCAACGCCTGGCAGCGGCGCTTCTGGGCAGTCGAAGTGCCGTTATAGACAAAGTAGATCGTTCCTTCGGGTGCAGGTAGCCATTGGCACGCCACCTTCGCATCTAGTGACTATTAGTCCATATTGACCGCGAGCCTTCCCCACCGGATTGCGGATCTTTGGCTGCCGGTCGTCGTCTCATGCGACCATTGGTCATGGTTGGGCACGAGTTGAATGCGCCGAGGACGGCGCGGCCGACCAATGCTGACGTGGCCCGTTTGGCCAGCGTGTCGACCGCGACGGTCAGTTATGTCCTGAACAACGCCGAGGGCCGCAGAATCTCCGCGAAAACCCGCGAGGCGGTGCGCCGCGCCGCGGATCTACTGGGCTATCGGCCCAACCTCGCCGCCCGAAACCTCGCCCGGGGCGGCAGTGGCGTGGTCCTGTACGTGGTGCCGCATGTGGCGGTGGGCGAGATGCCGATGATCGCCGGCAGCCGAATGACCACCGAACTGACCCGCCTGGGTCTGCTCCAGGTACAGATCTTCGAGACCGACGACGATCAGCACGTCGTCGATGCGATCGAAAACCTCGACCCGATCGCGGTCACCAGCCTGTTCCCGCTCAGCGCGGCCGCCGCGAGCTCGGTGCGGGCGGCGGGCATACCGAACATCGAGATCGGGACGCTCCCCGCACTCGGAGACCCGCACCTGTCCATTGGCGAGATGCGGGTCGAACACCTCGTCTCGCGTGGTCACCGACAGATTGCATTCGCTTACACAGGAATTCAGCGATGGCGCACGCTGGGCGACTACTGGTATGAGGGCGTCGTGCGCGCCACGAGGTCACGTGACCTGCCACAGCTGGCCGTCGCCGAGGTGACCGGCGACAATGCCGCGGAGGTGGTGCGCGGGTGGGTGCACGACGGCGTGACGGCCGTGTGTGCGCAAAGCGACGAGATCGCCTGCCTCGTCTTGCACGGCATTCACGAAGCCGGGCTGCGCTGCCCGAGCGACCTTGCCGTCATGGGTGTCGACGCCACCCCAATGGGTGTGGTGAGCAGCCCGCCGCTGACCACCGTGCAATTCGTCTCCCGCGCAGTCGCCGACATCGCCCTGGCTGCGCTCCTAGAACGGTTGGGGTACCCCGCCCCACCCTCGAGCGAGCCATCCGACATCGCCCATCTGATCGTGCGCTCGTCGACCTAGCGGCAACCGCACTGGCATACTCCGGTCTGAGCGCATCGCCACAGAGGAGCAATTCGATGGACATCGTCGACGCCCAGGTTCACGCCAACATGCTCGGCACCGAGGTGACGCTGGCGATCATGGATGCGCTGGGTATTGCGGCCGTGCTGTTCGACGAGTTCGACGGGATGGCCGACGACGGGAGGTTGCTGCCCGGTTATCGCCTGCCAGGCGGCGCCTTTCGCACCGTCGGGCCAAACGCCGAGGCGGCGTCGATACGCCATCCGGAGCGCTTCGCCTTTTTGATGCGGGTCGATCCGACGGATCCCGGCATCGAATGCTGGGTTGAAACGCTGAGCGCCGCACCCGGTTGCAAAGCGCTGCGCACCCTTGCCTTCACCCCCGCCGAAGGCGCGGTATTCGAGCAGGGCGGCCACGATCGGATGTTGAAAGCCGCACGGGCCCAGGGCTTCCCGGTTTTCGTCAGCTGTCCTGGCAGGGTGTCGCACCTGGCACAGTACGCGGAGCGCTTTCCCGACGTGCAGTTCATCATCGATCATTGCGGCGTCGCGTTCGACGCACCGCCCGGAAAAGCCAGCGTCGACGACACCATTGCGATGGCCCGCTTTCCCAACGTCGCCTTGAAATGGGCACACGCCACGTCGTTTCTGTCGACCGATCCTTACCCGTTCCCCGACATCGAGCCGACGCTGCGCCGCGCCGTTGACGCCTTCGGGCCGCAGCGCGTCATGTGGGCCAGCGACTACACGATGACTCGGCATCGCGCCACCTGGGCCGAGTCGCTGTTCAGCATCCGCGACTCCCCGTCGCTCTCGGAGGACGAGAAGACCTGGATCCTGGGCGTAACGGCCCGCCAAATTCTGAAATGGCCGGCACCGCAATAAGAATTCGTCGCCTCAGGCGATCGTGATCGCGGCCAGGCCCTGACGCACCCGGTCGGGCAGTGATCCTCCGTGGATGAGCCAGTCGTCCAGGGCGATACGGACCGCCGCCATCGCCAGCGCGCCGATCAGTCGGGGCCTGGGGTCCTGGGACGCCAACTGGGGCAACCGGGGCGCGACGAGTGCGGCGATCGCCGCTTCGTACCGCACATAGATACGCAACGTCCACGCGTCGAGGGTTTCCGACGAACGGGTGAGGGTGGCCAGCTCGCGCACCTGGTCCTCGATCTCGTCGAACCCCCGCCCGAGGTCGCCAAACGCGCCGGCGACGGCCTCGATGGCGTTCAGTCCCGCGGGCTGCGCAGCCAGCGCGGTGGTGATCCGATCCAGCCAGTGGGTGTTCATACCCTCTGCGACGGCGTCTTCCTTGGAGTTGAAATAGCGGAAGAACGTTGCCCGGCCGATCTCGGCCGTGTCGGCTATGTGGTCGACCGTCGCCCCGGCCAGGCCGCGGCTGATCACCAGCTGCGCGGCAGCCCTGGCGATACGCTGACGTGTCGCCGTGCGCTTTTGCTCCGCGAGGGACATCGATGTAGATGTCACAGACATTTGCCCACCATATCCGGCCCAGCCCGCCGACCGGGCCGAGATCACACGCCGCATCCTAATCGATCCAAGCTATCGTTATCCCGAATTAATTCGTCCAGAACATGATCATGACATGCGCGGTGAAATCGAAAGTCGTTGTGCAGCATTATCATCAACACGAATCGCGCTCATCACGAATTCCTATTGGACCGCGATTATTCGTGGCTGCGAAGATCCGTTGAACACGTCGACCAACTCGACATTCCTGGAGACGACCAATGGATCAAAGTTTTGGGCAAAGCGCACGCGACACCCTTGTCGAAGGTGTTGGCCGACGCGATTTCGTCAGGGCTGTCGCGGCAATCGGTGCCGGTGTGGGCGTAGTCGGCATCGCGGCCGGTTGCAGCAGAACCGGTTCGGCCGCTTCAGTTTTGGGTACTGGCAGGATTCTGCAGCCCGGCGAGGGCAATATCGCGGCCAACCACTACCTACAGTCCACCCCCGATCAGGTGCTCTGGGGTTATGTCCCCAACGTGCACGCCAAACCGCTGCTGCAAATGAAGTCGGGCGAAACAATCACCATTGACACCGTCTCACACGAGGGCATCCTCGAGGATCAGGGACGTGATCCCGTCGCGTACTTCGGGTCCAACGGCGTACCCCACTCCGACGTACTCACCGACGCCATCGCGATCGCAGCGGAGTATCAGCGCACACCACGCGATTTCGACAAGGATGGACCCCACGTGGTTACCGGGCCGGTGTTCGTTGAGGGTGCGCAGCCAGGAGATGTGCTCAAGATCGAGACGCTGGATGCGACGCCGCGGGTCCCCTACGGAGTCGTCTCGAGCCGGCATGGCAAGGGCGCATTGGCGAGGACCCCGGACGGGAAGGCGCCCGCGGGAATCAATCTCGAGGAGGTCATGCCGCCAGTAAGCCAAGACCACCGACCCAATCCCGACCCGACGAAATTCGGCGCCTCCTTCACGTTCACCACTATCGAGGACGGCTATGGCGTGATGCGCTACCGCAAGGCGTCGGTGCGATTCGGACTCAACCCATTCATGGGCATGATGGGGGTCGCCTTCTCCCAGGATTCCGATCTCACGGCGGCGAGTGCCAATTCGATTCCGCCCACGCTGGGCGGGGGCAACATCGATATTCGGTTGCTGGGCGTGGGTTCCGCTTTCTATCTACCGGTGTTCGCCGAAGGCGCGCTCTTTTATGCCGGTGACCCGCACCATGCGATGGGAAGTGGCGAAGTCGCGCTAACCGCGATGGAAGGGTCGTTGCGGGGAACTTTTCGGCTAACGGTGTGCAAACCGAAATCGGGTGATGCGCCGTCGGTGGCCTTCCGCTACCCGTTCGCCGAGACTGCCGATCTCTGGGTGCCGATCGGGCTGTCGGATCCCGATGGCAGTGTCAACGGACAGATCAATGACCTGAATGTGGCCATGCGCCGGGCGGTGGTCAACGCCTTGGACTTCCTCGAGATCGACAGGGGCATGGATCGGGCGACGGCCTATGCATACCTGTCCGCCGCCGCCGACTTCTCGGTCTCTCAGGTGGTCGACCGCACTGTCAGGGTGCACGCGCAGATCGACAAGTCGCACTTCAAGTGATCCGCCTACGGGGGTGCTATTCCGGCGAATCACTGTTCAGAACGCCGCCCATTGGCTTAACATGAGACTATGTCTCATGCATTGGTGTCGGAGTCGGCCGATCAGGTAGCCCCGCAAGCGCGAGCCGGGTGGCAGTTCTTCCAGCAAATGATCACCGACGTCACCAAGATCGTGACCGAGGACGCCGAATCCGAACGCGAGCTGCTCGAAGGACTGCGGGTCATCGCCCGGGTGTCGTCGCTGTGCTCACAGATGGCAGTCGAGGCCGACACTGCCCGCCCGGCCTTCTTCGATATGTGTTCGGACACCCGGATGATCGGCGGACCCAATCCCGACGGCAACTACTTCCTGGCGATGATCCGCGGCGACCGGCGCTACCGGATCACCGGTACCCGCGGCACGACCGCTTACCTGGGGTTCCAGATCCTGGCCGGCACCAGCTTGACTCCGCGGCGGATGTCCAACTACCTCGGCGACACGAACCTGGACCTGAATTCCGGTGAGTTCGCGCTGCTGCTCTCGGCCGACGAGCCCGCCGACCTCGGTGACGCGCAGTGGATACAGATCCCGGATGACGCGTCGTCGGTGGTCGTCCGGGAGTACATCGGTGATCGCAACTCCGAACGGCTGGCGACCATCCGGATCGAGGCGCTCAACCCCGATCCGGTGACCGCGCTGTCCGATGACGAACTGGCCGAGCAATTCACCGCGATGGCGTGGTCGCTGATGAAGCTCACCACGCTGCACCGCACCATCAAGCCGGAGCTGTTGCAGCAGCCGAACACACTGCTGACGGCCGAGGCCGCCGACCTCGGGGCGGCCGACACCACACCGGACAACCTGTACATGATGGGCACCTACCGGCTCGATCCCGGCCAGGCGCTGGTGCTCGACATCGAGCCGCCCGACACCCGGTATTGGAACGTCACGCTGGAAAGCGTCTGGCACGAGTGCAACGAGCCGCGCCGCCGGCACAGTTCGGTGACCAATCGCGGAGTGCGGCCAGACGCCGACGGGCGGGTGCGCATCGCGATCTCCGCACAAGACTTCGGGTTTGGGCATTGGCTCGATACCGGTGGCCGCCATCGCGGATTCGTGGTCCTGCGCTGGCTGGACAACCCCACCGCACCCGACGTGAAGGTTTGGGTGCGCGACGCCCAGGCACAGGCATGACGCTGCAGGAGCGCTTCGCCCCGGAGAACCTTATCGCTGCCGCCTGCGACCAGGCCGGCAGCGACGACTTCGGCGAGGACGGCTGGCAGCCCGGACTGGAGCGGGTCGCCGACGGCCTGATCAACGAGGCGCGGCTATCGGCGATCGGCGTGGAGGTCGCTTACCTCGACATGATCCGCGCCCTGACCAGCCGGCTGGGTGTGACCGCGTGGCGCAAGGAGCACCCCGAAATCGGGGACAAGCCAATCACTTCGCCGATCTTCATCGTCGGTCAACCCCGCACCGGGACGACGATCATCTTTGACCTGCTGGCCCAGGATCCCGGACTGCGGGCACCGTTGACGTGGGAGGTCGACGCACCATGCCCGGTCCCGCAGCCCGAGACCTATCAGACCGATCCGCGTATCGCACAGACGCAGGCCACCATCGAGATGTCCGAGCAGATCATTCCCGGCTTCCTGAAATTTCATCCGATGGGCGCCCTCGTCGGCCAGGAGTGTGTCCGCATCACGGCCAGTGAATTCACCAGCATGATCTTCTCGGTGCAGTACCGTCTGCCGAGCTACTCCCGCTGGCTGATGTACGACGCCGACCACACCGGCGCCTACCGCTTCCATCGAATCTTCTTGCAGCATCTGCAATCTGGTGTCAAAGGACAGTGGCTGCTGAAGTCGCCTGCCCATCTGTGGCAGCTGGATAAGTTGCTGGCCGAATACCCCGACGCGTTGGTGGTGCAGACGCACCGCGATCCGCTCAATGTCATCTCGTCGATCGCCGCTCTGACCAATCACTTGCGGCGGATGGGCAGCGACGAGACGAACATCGCCGAGTGCGCGGCACAGTCGTACGAGGAAATCGTCGTCGGCCTCGATCGCGGGATCGCGCTGCGCGACAAGGGCGTAGTCCCGGACGGCCGGATAATCGACGTGCAGTTCACGGATTTCATGAAGGATCCCCTGCATACCATCGCCGACATCTACCAGAAGCTGGGCCGCGAACTGCGGCCCGAAGCCGAGCAGAAGATGCGCGACTTTTTAGCCGCCCATCCCGGTGCGGCGGCCACGGCCGCTACACCTGGTCGGACACCGGCTTAGATGCCGGCGAGGTGCGTGAACGAGTGCGCGCCTACCAGGAGCGCTACCACGTTCCGACCGAACAACTCAAGTAACGGCGTTCTGCCGAGCGTGCAGCTGGCCGGACGTTCGCCGCGCCTAGTCCGCCGGCTCGTAGCACAACATCGTGACGTCGTGTTCGGGATAGTCGAAGAACACCGGCCGCACCCGCATACCGACGCTGAGGTCGGCCTGTTCGACATTGACCATTTCGGTGGAAAGCCTTGGTCCCTCATCCCATTCGACGATGGCGAGCAGTTGCGGTACGGCGTCGGCAAAATGCGGGCTGACGGGACGGTGCGCCACGGTAAAGGAATACAACGCGCCCATACCGGATATCTCGCGCCATTCCAGGTCATCAGCCAGCGTGCGTGGCGCACGTACCCGCGGATAGAACACATACGCCTCTGACGACGGCGAGTACTGAATCACAATGCGGTGCTGGGCCAGCGCATCCCAAAATGGTGCGGTGGTAGGCGTTTTGACGGGCATCGGACGATCGAAACTCACCATGTGTCCTCAGTCTCCCTGCAGGATGAGCGTCGTCTGCTCGGAAAGGATTCCGCCATTGCCCGACACGAAAGCACGGTTGCAGTCCGCAACCTGTGCCGCGCCGGCACGTCCCATGATCTGGCGGGTGGCATCGCAGACGTGGTGCATGCCGCCGGCCAATCCCGCTTGGCCGAAGCCGAGCTGACCGCCGGCGGTGTTGAGCGGGAAATCGCCCCGGAAGGTCAGGTCGTGGTTCGCGACGAACCCCATCCCGGTGCCCTTTTCGCAGAAGCCCGCGTCCTCCAGCGACAGCAGCACGGTGATTGTGTAGCAGTCGTAGATCGACACCATGTCCATCTGCGCGCGGGTCAAATCCGTCATAGCGAAGGCGGTGTCGGCGGCCGCCGCGATCGGAGTCGACAGCAGGTCCTCGGCATAGGTGGGTGTCTTGAACGGCACGTGTTCGCCAAATCCCTTGATCCACACCGGGCGATTGCGCGAATGCATGGCGATGTCGGCGTTGGCGACGACGACCGCGGCGCCCCCGACGCAGGGCATGACGATCTCGAGCATGTGCAGCGGGTCGGCGATCACCGGGCTGGCAAGTACGTCCTCGACGGACAGTGGCTTGTCCTTCCAGATCGCACCGTCGGTGTGATTGGCATTGGTGCGGGTATCGACGACGATCTTGGCCATCGCCCGCTCGTCGTATCCGTAGATCGCCGCATAACGCTGAGCCACCTGGCCGTACGGCCCGTTCTGGCCGAGGTTTCCGTAGGGGATCTCGAATTCTGCTTGCGGAGAGCCATATTGGTTGCTTGACGAGCCGAAGAACATCGCGTCGACCATCGGTCTGGGCTTCCGTTTGGACGACGGCGTGATGTAGCGCGCCGGCAGTGCACACAGCACGGCATCACAGATGCCGAGTTCGACCGCAGCCGCAGCGCGCCACACCATGGCGGCGGCGCTGGCTCCGCCGAGATCCACGTGCTCGGCGAATCGTGCTCCTACGCCGAGGTATTCGGCAATTGTGGAGGGGACGAAGATCTCCGACTCGGCAAGATGGGAGGCGACGATCCCGTTGACCACGTCCCCCGACAGTCCCGCATCGTCGAGTGCCGCGGCGGATAGTTCCGCCCATTGCTCGAGGACGAAGGGTGCGGGTGAGGCCTTGTTCAGCCGCTCAGGTGGCAGCTCGACATACCCGACGATCGCGGCTTCGCCACGTAATCCCATGCCGTGTCCTTATTTCCGTGGTAAACCGAGGATCATCTGCGCGATGATGTTCAGCTGAATCTCCCGTGTCCCGCCACCGATCAACTCGGCCGGCAGATGCAGATAGGGCTCCACGACCGCGGCGTCGGGGTCATCGACCATCGCCACCTGACCGGTCAGCTGGAGTGTGGCCTGGAAGGTTCGCCGCAGCAGCACGTTCATCGCTACCTTCGCGATGCTCGACGCCGGACCGGATGCCTGCCCGTCGAGCAATCGAATGGTTTCCCGCACTCCGAGCGCCCTGATCGCGTTGGTGTAGGCGTCGAGCTCGCCCAGCTCGCGCAGCGCGTCGTCACGATCGGGTCCGGGTTGCGCCGCCAGCTGACGGATCGCGACCGCGCGGTCGAACTTTACGTATCCGCTGATGGCCGAACGCTCTTCGGCCATGGTCGCGATCGCCAGGCTCCAGCCGTCGGTGGGGCCGCCCAGCAGCATCTCGTCGGGGATGAAGACGTCGTTAAGGAAGACCTCGTTGAAATGCGCCTGACCGGTCGCCGTCTTGATCGGCTGGATCTCGATGCCGGGCGATCGCATGTCGACGATGAAGTAACCGATGCCGCGGTGTTTGCTGGCTTCGGGGTCGGTGCGGGCCAGCAACGCACCCAGGTCGGCATACTGCGCCAACGACGTCCAGATCTTGTGACCGTTGATCCGCCAGCCACCGTCGACCTTGGTCGCCCTGGTGGCCAGCGACGCGAGGTCCGAGCCGGCTCCCGGCTCACTGAAAAGCTGGCACCAATGGATGTCCCCGCGCTGCGTCGGCGGAATCAGTGCCTCCTGCAACCCTTTTGGCGCGGCTGCCAGCACCGAGGGCAGGATCCACTCGGCGATGTTCAGCGACAGCCGAACCAGCGCGGGTCGCTTGGCGAACTCCTCGTCGATGATGAGCTGTTTCAACGGACCCGCATCGACGCCCCACGGCGCCGGCCAGTGCGGCGCCATCAGACCGGCGTCGGCGATCAACGTGCGCTGCGGCCCGGAGGCTTGGTCCGGATAGTCGCCGTGCGGTGCGGGCGTGTCATTGCGCAGCTGCAGGGCCGCATCCAGTTTTTCGGCGACCCAGGAACGGAATTCCGCCTCGGCGTCGCCGAGATTCACCGACATGTCGCGCGTCTGGGTGCACGTCATCTCGCCCAGCCGCCGCGCCCAGCGATTCGCCGGACCGATCGAACCCGCCAGGCTGATAGCCCGCCGCCAGTACAGATGCACGTCGTGTTCCCAAGTGAAGCCGATGGCGCCGAGCATCGTCAGGGCGTCGAGCACCAGGTCCGGGATCGGCGAGACCGCGATCGCCGCCGCCCCGGCCGCGGCGAGGCGATGCTGATCGATCGATTCGTCGACCGCCCGTACCGCATCCCAGGCCGCCGCGGTGGCCAACTCGCTGTTGACCAACAGCATCGCCGCACTGTGCTGCAGAGCCTGGAAGGTCCCGATCACCTTGCCGAACTGCTCTCGCGTGCGCAGGTGTGCGGTGACCACGTCGACGCACCACTGTGCGATGCCGGCCGTCGTGCTGGCCACCAGACTCACCACGACACATGCCGCACGGTCCGGGTCTATTCCGGTGAGAATGCCAGACTCGTCCGCGAGATGGTCGGTGAGCCGCAGTGTTCCGGCGTCGGCTACCAGGTCCGTGCCATGGACGGATTCAACCACGGCAGTGGGTGATCCGGTGTCCACCGGCACCCAGATGATCTCGCCACCATCGGCGCGAGCACCGACCAGGATGGCCCCGGCCGCGCAGGCGCCAGCGGTGACCTTCGAGCTGCCCGTGACCAGAAAACGCTGACCGTCACGGCGTGCGTGGAAGTCTGCGTCGCCGGGTAGAACGACCGCGGCGGGCACCCCGGACGCCAGCTCTCGCAGCAGTGACTCGGCGATCGGTGTCGGATCAGCCAGCAGCGCAACGGCTCCGGTGATCACGGTCGGAAGTAGCGGTCCCGGCAGCAGCGCTTTGGCCGCCGCCTCGAGCACGCATGCGGCATCTATCAGCCGACCACCCTGGCCGCCGAGGCGTTCGGGCAGATGGACTGCATGAAAGCCGTTGGTGACCAACGCATCCCACCATTTGGGGAGCTGACCGATGGCCAGGGCATCGAAGTCTTCGCGTGTTGCGGCGATCGGGGCGTGGCGGCCGGCGAACTGTCTGACGGCTTCGCTGAGATCCTGCTGCTCGGGCGTCAACCCCAGCGTCATGACCGGGGCCGCGCTGTGGCGAACATGGGCTTCGGCCGCACCGGCTGATATCCTTCCATCGTTACAAGACGAACCGTCTCGTCTTGTGGAAGATTACCGGGGCGGGTCGAGCTATGTAAAGCGACCCCGGTCCCCGCTGCCAGCGGCGACGACGGCGAGGGACCACAGAGACGAGGATCACCAGATGCCAACCGATCTCACCCACGCGAGCACGCCGCGGCGGCGCAGCGAGAAGTCGCGTACGGCGATCGTCACCGCCACCCGCGAACTGCTTCTCGAGCGCGGATTCGACGGGTTGACGATCGAGGCGGTCGCGGCACGTGCCGGCGTGGGAAAACAGACGATTTACCGGTGGTGGCCCAGCCGCCCCGCCCTCGTCGCCGACGTCATGCTCGAAGACGCCGACAAGATTCTCGCGTCGGTCGATCACACCGACGACCTGGCCGCCGACTTACTGGGGTGGGTAGGCAAGCTCACCGCAACCCTGACCACGGAGCGCGGCTCGGCGATGCTGCGAACGTTGACTGTCGCCGGCATGGAGCACGAGGAGACCGCGGTCAAGTTGCGTGCCGGATTTAGTTTGCCGCTGCATGACAGTGTCCGCACCAGGCTGCTGGCCGACGGCATCGACTCGGACACCGCCGAGTCGGCGGCCGATGCGATTGTCGGTGGCGTGGTCTATCCGATCCTGTCGAACGCGCGGCAGTATTCGCGTCGGCGTGCCGAATTGACCACGCAAATCATCGTCAAGTCCTTGAAGCGCAAGCGCTAACGCAGCGGCTTGACCGCTTCGGATTTCGGCTCACACACGGCCTATGGTCCGCGAACAATAGGCGAGGCATCTCCGCGGGGTGCCCGCGAAATTAACGGCTCCGCAAAACACTACCCACCAGTGCCCCCTGGGTTCCCAAAGTGGCTGGGCTACAGCATCATCAATCCGGATATCGCGCATCACGAATTCGGATTGGACCTCGTTCCGGGCGGATGTAAAGATCCGTTCAGTACCTCGACCGGACGACAATCCAGGAGCCCAGCAATGGATCTGTCTATTGAGCGAGTGTGGAACTCGCAAACTGCTTCGCCGAACCCACCGAGCAGCTGTGTCGTGGGTTACCTAGTTACCCAGGGTGGTAGCCGCGCGGCTACCCGAAACCTCGCGCCAACGAATTAGGCTCCGGCTTATGACAACCGGCCGAGTCCGTGGGGGAATGAGCGAGGGCGTCTGTCGCATCAGTTGGACATGAACGGTGAGGTTCTTGGCCGCCGGCGCGCGCGGCGACTATGCCACCGCTTCGCGCGTGTCGGCGTTGAAACGTCGCCGGACCGACTCAGGGCGATGCTGGCCGGTGCACCTTGTCTAGCAAGGGAAGAGGCGGACGTCCGGTTCGCGTTGATCGCGGCCGAAATTGACCGTGAAGCCCGTAGCGCGAAGTACAAGCAGATGCGGCGCGAGGGCGCGCGATCGCTGCTGATCGCAGGCATGACCTTGCTCGCACTCAACTTCCTCCTCTGCGCGGCTTATGCCCTACTGAATCTGGCCCAACAGTCGTCGCCGTACTGATTCGGGCGACGTCTTCCGTTGCGGCGCTTCACCATAGAACGAGATCGCCGAGCTGTCGGCTCGGTTCCGACCGTGACCAAGTCCGGCGGCCTGTATACGACTGCGGCGCAATACTTCCTGCTGCAAAGAAATTCGCCGCATTACGGGCATGACGACGCCCGTGTGATTGGGACGGCCAAACTCGGCGCATGTCCAACCATTGCAAGACGCCATAGCCGCATCATCGCACCGTGTCCAACGAGCGAGCCAGTGCTCGAGATAGTGCGACGACGTCGAACACAGCTGGGCTAGACAATCCCGAATCCTGCCCGGGGCAGCCCTTAAACCCTCGGAGTCGTAGCCGGGCGAATCGATCTGATTAGTAATGAATCCAATCATAAATCGCATTTGACTTGTTCGGCTGTCGATCTACGATTTAGCCCAAGTATCCACTCCATAAGGGACGTACCTCAGGACTACGCCAATGAAATGCAGTGCGGAAGTGTTTTCACACGATTGATTTCGTAGCGGCTAGACGAAATTATCAATGCGAGTGAGGGGGCTAACCGAAAATGGACTACGCGATGTTGCCGCCTGAAATTAATTCATCTCGAATTTACAGCGGGCCGGGGTGCGGCTGCTTGCTGACGGCCGCCTGTAGCTGGGACGAAATTGCGGCCGAACTCAGGGTGGCGGCCGATGCCTACGAATCGGTGACGCTGAACCTTGTCGGGATGCACTGGCGGGGCGCTGCATCGGCATCCATGCTTCATGCCGCAAGTACTTTCGCGAGTTGGCTGGCGATGGCGGCTGACCAGGCCGCACACTCTGCCTGCCAAGCCAAGGCGGCGGCCGCAGCATACGAGCTTGCGCGCGCTGCGAGTGTCGCCCCCCCGTTGATAGCGGCTAATCGTCAGCATCTGGTGCTGCTCAACGGAACTAACATTTTCGGCCAAAACATGCCTGCTATTGCCGTTGCCGAGACAGAATATGCCGAGATGTGGGCGTGTGATGCCGAAGCTATGTATACCTACGCGGGTGCTTCGTCATTAGCAGCTAGGCTGGATCCCTTTGTTCCACCGCAACAGACAACTAATCGCGATGGAAGTTCTGCGCAAGAGAACGCGGTTGCTCGCGCAGCCAGTTCACAAGAACCGAAGTCTCAAATGTTAATAGTGCGGGCTCTGCAGAAACTTGCGGCACCCCAGGCGCCTTCGGCTCGCGACCCTCTTGATTTTGCGCGATTCGGCTACAACACGATATCCGCGAATAACGACGCCTCCTCGTTGGCCTCAAACTTGATGAACCCGTTTATTAATTTTGGTCAATTGGGTAATGCTGTAAAGCCTGCCGCCGCGGTCGCCGCGAATGGCCCAGCCGCGGCGCCCGGCATGGTAGGTGCACCAACTCTCAGCTCAGCATCGTCAACCGCGGTGCAGGCTGGCGTCGGCCACGCCGCAAAGGTTGGGCATCTGGCTGTCCCGCCGTCATGGACGACACTTACCGGCGGCGCCCGATCAGCTTCGATGTCGGGAACCACGATGGCCGTAGTGCCCGGTACCGAGACCTGGCACTCGCCGGTTCCTTGCACGCCTGGTACCTACGCAAAGCGAGGTGCATCGGTGGAACCGCGCTACGGCAAACGAAGTACCGTGATGCCAAGCGCGCCGTGGTGATGCAATCCTCAAGAGCTACAACGCCCGTCAAAGACGCAAGCCCTACCCTGCCACCGCGGGCCGTCCCCGACAACATCGGTACCGACACCGGACGACCTCGCGTTATCCTCAGGTTAACCGGTCCCGGTGATCATGGGCCGGTCTATCGCCGGGTCTCCGATCCGAGATTCATTCAAGCCATGACTGCCCAAAGTACCGAGAAGTTCGACGAATCGTTGTGCTGCGGGAGCCAGCCGACGCCCTTTCAACCACACTGCACCGACTTCTCGGTACGCTTTTCGGCTGCAGATGGGTACTTCAACGATGCCTGGGACAGGCTGGGATGCGCGGGGTAACACCGCAATTCCCAGCCCCGCACGAGTGAACCCGCGCAGGATAGCGATTTCTTGTCCTTCGAAGGCTATAGTCGGCCGGAAATTTGCCTCGGCACACAGACTCTCAAACACCTGCCGCAAGCCAAACGATGTTGTCAACGCTACGAATCCCTCTGTACTAAGTTCTTCCATCCTGACAGACGATCTCGGAGCAAGGCGGTGGGTATCGGGAACGACGAGATATAACTGCTCGACATCAAGCACCACGCCTTCAAGGCAGGTGTCGTCAGGAAGCGGCGCCACCAGTGCGACGTCAATTACTTGTTTATGCATCAGCGCAATGATTTCGTTGTCCGACCCTTGCTGAAGTCCGAATGAAATATCCGGGTATTTCGCATTGAAAGCCTCGATCAGAAAGGGCACCTCTTGGAGCCCACGGCTCTGAAGAAATCCCAGATTGACCCGCCCGCGGTCGGGGTCGAGAGCGTGAGCAACGTCAAGGCGGGCGCGGTGCAGGCTCGCTAGCGCACCCCGAGCGCTGGGCAGTAGTGCGTGCCCCGCCGAAGTGACGATGAGTCCGCGGCCCGATTGCTGGACAAGGGGCGTGCCGACGGCTTCGCCGACGCGGCGCATGACTGCCGAGACCGTCGGCTGCGGAATGCCGAGCCTTCGAGCGGCGCGAGTGATGTGCTGCTCTTCCAAAACCGCGACCACGATCCTCAGTTGGGGCGCGAATGCACTCCACCAATCGGCATCTGAATCGATCATATGTACCTTCGTGATTGAAGCTGGTCGCGCGCGACCGCGAACTGTTGTGGCTTCAGCCAGTCGATCGACTGTTCGCTCCGCATCAAGTCGTTCGAATGAACGCCTTGCACATGAGTTTGGTGGGTAGTGCGCGGCGATTCGGTCCGCTCATCTCTCGGCGGCGCCTGCACACCTACATCAGTAGAACCGCTATCCACTAGCCGAGGATGCCATCCCCACAGGGACTTCGTCGGCCGTACGCATAGGTTGCGACGCGACTCATACAATGCGCATAATCAGATGGGCAGCCTCGGCGTGGGTTTAGCGACCGCCAGATGTCGAGCGGGCTGTCGTGTCATTTCTTGTGCTGAATCTAATGGGCTTAATTAGAATTCTTTGTGCCGGGATGCGCCGCCATATGGAATGAATATGCTGCGTGGTGTGATCGAGTCAGATTCCGATTGGTCGGCGCTTTTGGCGCCACACCTTCGCATTGCGGTCGCTGTCCTGGAGGAGCAGCACATCACCCGTGCTGCCCAAAAGCTCGGGGTCCCGCAGCCCACAGTCACTGCGGCCATACGTCGCCTGGCGGCGGCGACCGGTGCACCGCTGGTAAAGCAGTCCGGTCGCGGAATTGTCAGCACCGCAGCTGGGCAAGCATTTCTGCCCGGCGCTCGAGAAGCGTTGGCATTCCTACGAAACGCCCGATTGGAGCTGAGCGAGGTCATCGATCCCGACCGGGGCCGCGTCAGCCTCGGATTCGTAACCAGCCGCGGCGGAACCGACGTTCCAATCCTCATTGCCGCGTTCCTCGCAGCGTATCCCGACATCTCTTTCCGCCTTCAGCAGGGATCCGCCGATGCACTCCTTGACGCAATGGGTCACGGACTAATCGACGTAGCGATCCTGGCCCCGATTCCTGACGGCGCAAACTTTGGTGCCGTAGCTCTTGACACTGAGCGTCTGTATCTGGCGGTGGGGGCGGGACACCATTTGGCCGACCGAGATCATGTCGATCTGCGCGAGGTTGAGTCAGAGTCCTTCGTAGCGCTGACCGAAGGCACCGGCTTGCGCCAAGTCTTCGATCTTCTCTGTCACACGGCAGGTTTCGTTCCCCGCCTGATGTACGAGGGACAGGAGATTGCGACTCTGCGCGGTCTAGTCCGAGCGAAGCTGGGTGTCGCGGTGTTACCGCCGGATTCACATTGTTCTGAGGGCATTGTCGAGATTCCTATTACATCACCCCTGGCCAGTCGCGAAGTTGTAGCGGTTTGGATCAAGGATCGCCAATTATCCCCTGCGGCAGCGCGTTTCATTGAATTCCTGCAGACCTCTGGCGCTCAGGTGTTGTCGGAGTCGCTGTAAGACCGGACACAGCAACCGGAATCCCGTCAACACCCGGACGGATTACGGACCAATTACCATGCGGGGCAAATAGATTGGCGTAACAATTGCGACTCCGCTGCACTCCGCAGCGCATCGTCGAGGTGATCCAGATCGGCCGCCGCTGCCACCAGCTCGGCAAAGGGATAGCGGTCGTGGTGAGCGGCCAGGAAATCGACGGCAGCCCGCAGATGCAGGGGCCGGTAATTGTGCACTCCAGTGATCGTCGTGAGATTGCGAACGAGATGCTCGGGGTCGACCGAAACGGGCCGACTGGCGGCCACCGATCCCGCGAGAACGGCCCGGCCGCCGACATCCAGGCTGGCGAGGCACGCCTGGACCGCAACCGGGCTGCCAGACAGTTCCAGCGCCACGTCGACCGGAGGCACCTCGTCGGCATCACCGACAACGAGGTCGGCGCCGAAGCTGTACGCCGCCTCCTGCCGGACCGGGTCGGGATCGCATACCGCAACCCAGGCCCCCAGGGCGTCTGCCATCGCGGCCGCGGTGACTCCCAACATGCCCGCGCCGGTGATCAGGATCCGGGTGGGATCACGGTGCCGATCGAGTTCGGCCGCGTCGAGCACTGCCGCAACTGTCGCCGTGGCACACGACGCGGGTGCGGCCACCGTGTCCGGCACGCTGTCGGGTACCTCGACGATTGTGGTGCCCGGCAACAGGACACAGTGGCTGGCGAACCCGCCGTTGAGCGGCCAGGCACTATCAAGCGCCTCGTGACCGTACTTCTTGAGATGCAGACACTTCTGTTCCAGACCCCACACGCAATTGCGGCATCGTCCGCAGGACGCTGTAATGGACCACACCACCCGGTCGCCGATCGCCACCTCGACGTCGTTCTGGTAGCGGGGACGTGAGCCGGATCCGACTGCCACCACCCGGCCGACCTGTTCATGGCCGAGGATGCCCGGATGTGGAGCGTCCCTGCGGCCATGCACGGTGTGCAGGTCGCTACCGCAGATGGTGACCAGATCGATCGCGACCAGGACCCGGCCCGGACCGGGGTCGGTCGCCGCGCTGGTCGAGACCACCGTGATCGGCTGCCCTACCCCATCCCAGCGGGCGTACCGCGCTCCGACGGAGCCATTGAGCGCCGTCATGCCAACACCGGCCGTGCACCCGGCGGCGCAATGAGGTCGCCCGCGTGGCGTTTCCGCGTATCGGAATCGATGTCGACAGTGTCCAGCGCAGCCAAGAATCCCACCCCGGTGGTGTTCAGCGTGGCCATCGCGACACCGCCTGGTTATGGGTGTCGATGCAGGCGGCCAGTTCGGCGACGGAGTCCAGGACGTGGGTATGCGGCACGGTGGCAAAGTCAGCGTCGCTGTGTGCCCCGGTGCGGACTCCGGCGACGATCGCCGCGCCGGCACGGCTACCCGCCCACAGGTCGCTCGTTGTGTCGCCGGCGACCGCGATCTGATCGACGGCTTCAATGCCGGTGCGCAGCAAAGCCGTAAGCACCATGTCCGGGTAGGGACGTCCGCGGCCCGCATCCACCGGTGACAGCGCCATTGTGATCAAGTCGCCCCACCCCAGGGCGGCGATGATGTGGTCGCGGGTGGCCGGGGCGAAGCCCGTCGTGAGCACGACGGCACAACCTGATCCGCGCAGCTTTTCGATGGTCTCGGCGGCCTGCGGAATCGGCGCCAGCCGATTGTTCTGGACGGCTTCGGCGTACGCCGCTTCAAACGCACTGTTCGCCGCATCGGCGCGGTGCAGATCGCCGTCGAAGATCGCCTGGAACACGTCGATTTTCGACTGACCCATCGTCTCGTGCACATAGCGGATGGCCGCGTAATAGTCAGGGCTGCCGGCCGACAATCCCGATGCCGACAGGGACGCGTCGAAAGCATCCACGACAGCACCGTCGTCGAGCACTGTGGTACCCGCCATGTCGAGGCAGGCCAATCTGATCATGTCCGTCTCCTCCGAAGGGTTGCTGAAACGGTCTGGGTGACCCCTGGCGCGACGGCTTCGTGAAGGTGTACGACAGGTGAATGTTGACGGCCGATCTCGTCGTGGTTGTCCGAACAAGTCGGGGATCGTCGGGCTCTGGCAAAGCCGGGCGCCGTGGGGCGGTGTCGAATTGCGGTCCGCGTCAGCGCGAATGGTCGGCAATGAGTAGCTCCGCGGCCCGTTCGCCGATGATCACGCATGGCGCCATGGTATTGCCGCTGGTGATTCGCGGCATGATCGAGGCATCCGCGATACGCAGGTTCTCGATCCCGTAGACCCGCAGCGCTGCGTCGACGACGGCGTCGCGGGTACGGCCCATCTTCGCGGTGCCGCACGGGTGCCAATAACTGGTGGCGGCGTCGCGGACGAATTGGTCGCGTTCACAACCTTTGAGGCTGCCCGGCATGATCTCTCGGCTGACGAAGGGCGCCAGCGCGGGCGCGTTGGCGATTGCGCGGCTGAGCTGCACCGCGCAATTGGCGGCTTTGAAGTCATCGGGATCGCCGAAAGTGTTGGTATCGATACAGATTGGGCTATTAGGGTTCGGACCCGTCAGCCGCACGCGACCGCGACTTTTGGGATGCGCGACGCCGGCGACCATTGTCCACCCAGCGTCGGGCAAGCCGAACCGGGCGATGGTCTCGTCGGTTCCCAACGGCGCTTCGACTTGGCAGATGAACACGTCGGGAGCGTCAGAGCTGGACACCGTCCAGTACACCGTGGACTCGGCCATGTTGTTCTGCGGCGGCAGCGGCGTCCGGTCCTGCCACACGCAGTAGAGCGCGACGTGATCGTGCAGGTTGCGTCCTACACCCGGAAGATGCTGGCGTACTGGGATTCCCGAACTTCGCAGTTCTGCTTCGTCGCCGATGCCGGAATACATCAGCACCTTGGGCGTGTGCATCGTCCCCAATGAGAGCACGACTTCGCAATCCGCCCCGATGGCCAGAGTTGAACCACGGTAAGAGATCTCGACACCGGTCGCGCGGTTTGCGTCCAGCGTCACGCGGGTCACCAGCGCGTCGGTGAGCACCGTCAAGTTCGGACGGTCCATCACTGGGTACGTGTAGGAGCGGAAGACGGACTGCCGCTTGCCATTACGCAATCGGACATCGGCGATGGCCGCACCGCCCGGGCCCTCCATCATGCGGCCGTTCTGATTCTCGTACGTGGGAATACCGATCGACCGGGCCGCCTCCAGGGTGGCCGGTGCCAGTGGGCTCGGTTCGGGAGCGGGCTGCACGAAGACCGGGCCGCCGGTGCCGCGATGAAGCGGATCAGCGGGTCCGTGCCAGTCTTCGATGCGGCGATAAATCTCGAGCACCGCGTCGTACCCCCAGGCCGGGTCAGCAGCTTCGGCAGCGAAGAAGTCCCAGTCGAGTCGATGCCCACGGGCCCAAACCATCACGTTGACCGCGGATCCACCGCCCAGTACTGTGCCCATCGGCACCGCAACAGATCGCCCGTTGATTCTCGGATTCGGCGCCGCTCGGAAGGCCCAGTCCCGTTTGCTTCCCAAGTTGGTCGGCCACTGGCTTGCTTCCGTGACAGCCGGGACGGTGTCGCAGCCGCCCGCTTCCACCAACAGCACGCTGGCATCCAGATTCTCTGCCAATCGTCGAGCCACCACCGAGCCAGCGGAGCCGGCGCCGCAGACGATGAAGTCATAGCGCGGTTTCAGCGCAGCCCTGAGTTGTTGTTGATTGGCCCGAACGCGCTGCGAAAAGTTCGCTGCGTCTTGCGAATCGGTTGCGCGCTCCCCCGCTACGGTCATCGACCGCTCCTTTGCCAGACGTATGGGTCCAGCATTTCGCGCGTGACGAAGACCCGCCAGGCCGCGACGCTACTGGTAGCTGCGCGGTCAGTTACGTGCCGGCGATCACGGCGACGGTTGCGGGGCGATGAGGGTGGACAGCAATTGCAGCCTCTCCTCGGCCGTCGTGCCGGATTCGGCGTAATAGGTAACCAGCACCTGCTTGGTATCGGGAAGCACGAAGGTGCGGTAGCGCAGCTCCAGCAAGCCCACCTGCGGATGGTCGATCACGGCCGGGCCGCGGGTTTTCTGCTTGACCTCCTGGCGGGCCCACAGGGTGCAGAACCGTTGGCTGGCGATGCTGAGTTCACCGATCAGGGACTGCAGTTCGGGATCGGCGGCGCTCTCCTCAGCGATGTTGTAGCGCAGCCATGACGTCAGAATGCAGGTCACGTCGTCCCAGTTGCGGACCCAGTCGCGCAATCCGGGTTCCAGAAATACCGCCCGCATGTGGTTGATGCCCGGCGCGAAGTACGGCGACAGCGCACGCGCCATCGCGTTGGCGGCCAGGATCGTCATCTGCCGGTTCTGTATATATGCGGGGGTCTGGTGCCAATTGTCGATCAGGGTCTGCAGCCCGGGATCGAACTTCTCGGCCGGTGTGCCGCCGCGCCGTCGCCGGCGGGGCCCCGGGTGTGCCAGGTTACGCATGTATTGGGTGGCGTCGTCGTTGAGCTGTAGCGCGCTGGCCAAACCCTCGAGCACCTGATCGGAAGGCTGGCGTTCGCGACCTTGCTCGAGTCGCAGGTAGTACTCGGCGCTGATCCCGGCCAGCATCGCGACTTCCTCGCGGCGCAACCCCGCTACCCGGCGGCGCTCACCTTCTACCAGCCCGACGTCGGCGGGCTTCAGCAAATCGCGGCGAGCGCGCAGAAACGTCGCCAACGACTGCGTATCGTGCATATGGCGACGATAGCGCTAACACGTCCAGCATGGGTAACCCCGTTGCTACCAGGAAAGGTACTGACGGTACGCCCACCGCAGTCCGGGTGCGGTGGGCGATTCATCTTGCTGGCCAAGGGAATCCCGATCAGATGCCTCGCCTCAGGAGCCGATTTTTGTTTCACCCTGCCGCGCAGATCGCAACCTGTTGGGCCACAGTGCCATTCGATCGATCAGCCTGTCCCGCAGCACGAGCGTATGGAACAGCACCGCGCACATGTGCGCGGTAAACGCCGCGAACAGCAAAAAGGCGAAAACCCCGTGGCACTCCCGTAGTAGCGCGTACAGATCCAGGTTCACCGGCGCGATGCCGGGCAGCCGAACCGGCCCCACCAGGGTTACCGGGAGCCTGGCTGCCGACAGCGTGGCCCAGCCGATCACCGGCTGCACCAGAAGCAAGCCGTAAAGCGCGTATTCCGAACACGTCGCGATGCGCCGCTCGACGCGGCTCATGGTGGCCAAAAACGCCGGCGGCCGGTGCGTAAGCCGATTCGCCAGCCGCACAATCGCGAAAATCAGGATCGCCACACCCAACGGCCGGTGGATGGCTAATAGCAACGGGTAGTAGCTCAGCGACGCGATCATGATCACGCCAATGAGCAGCTGCGCGACGACCATTGGCGCCATCGTCCAGTGCAGAAGCCGGGACGCAAGGGTGAAACGTGTTGATGCGTCTGCGGTTTCGATCTTGCCGCCGGTCATGACAGCACCTGGCGGACGTTGACCTCGCTGGCCGACTTGGGTTCTTCGGCACGGCGGGTGAACGAGCGCGCGTAAACGGCCGACCGCGCAGCGAGCAGCGGGTCGTCGGACACGGTGATGCCGTCGGGCAGCACCGTCGGGTCGAAGTTGATGTCGCGAGCGTTGCCCGCTTCCTCGGTCTGCACCCCGGCGATGGTGATGGTGCCGGCGTCGATCGACCGCCGCGATTGCGGCCAGGGCCTGGTGGCATCGTTAGTCGGATCGCCCGGCTGGCCGATGGTCAGAACGAGCCGCCACGTCAGCGGCCGCTGCGCCACCGCGTGGATGAGGTCGTTGAACAAGTAGTCCTTGCCGACCGAAGCCGCCGGCGGGGCAGCTGCCTGCCCTGCGGTCTGCAGGGACACCAACGACCAGCGCACCGGCACAGTCGCGCCGGCGCTGTTGGTGAAGTAGAAGGCATTCAGACCGTGAAACGCGCTGTCCGCGAAGCCTGCGCTCGGCGGCGTCTGCTTGATGATTTTCAGTGCAGCAACCGTCTCGGGATGCCGGCCGAGGAATGCGGCCATCTGCTGCGGATCGGGTTTGCCGGTTGCGGCAACGGGTTTGGATGCGAGCAACCGCTCGTAGAAGCCTTCCGGAGTGCGATCGGTGAACACCGGAAAGCTCACCATCGCGGTGCGCCACTGCTGGCCGTTGGGAGTCTGGAAGACCAACCCCAGACCGCGGACCGTGTCAGGCTTGTCGCTCTGGTCGGGCAGACCCCCGCCCAGTGAAAACCGGCCGATCACCGGAACACTGCCCTGCTGGAAGACCGCTGCCCGGCAGATGGCCGCGCCTGCCCCCGTGCTCGCGAACGATCCCGTCGCGCTGAGCCCTTTGGCGTGATTACGCCGAAACCCATCGTGGCGGCCGAAGACGTGTTCGAAGCGATCGGCGAAGCGCGGTGGGGTCAAGTCGTCGGGCCGCAGCCATCCGCCCGCGTAGGCGAACCCGCCCACGTCCACGGCGGCGACGCCGGCCACCGCACCCATCCCCAAGAGCGCGCCGCGCCGGGTGAGTGCGCCGAAGCGGCGTTGAGGAGACTGTGTTTCGTGGGGCCGATCCTGCGGCTCGCGATCACGATCAGCGGGCTCCATGGCCCACCGTCCTTTCCGTTACTGCCGCGCAGCGTGGAACTAAGTCGCTGAAGGCAATTCAATCCATGGGCTGTTTTGGTGCGCAACTCTTAGGGGCTACCGCTGCACACAAGGCGGACCACGACGCGGCAAGAGGATTCGTTCAACTCTCACGAAGACCTTCACTATTTACGCTCCGAGGCGTAGCGTAATGGGCGGCCGAGGCCGGGTGCACCCCGGTCTCGCGTCCACCATCTCCGGCCAGCCAGCCCATGGCGACCCCGAAGAGACTCGGAGGAGACTCGTGTTCGATCTCAAGATCACCGGTGGAACCGTTGTCGACGGCACTGGCGCCGAGCGCTACCGCGCCGATATCGGCATCAAGGACGGCCAGATCGTCGATGTTGTCCGACGTGGTGCCGATGACCCCGAAATGGGTGGCGAGGCTGCTGAAACCATCGACGCAACAGGGCATGTGGTGGCCCCCGGTTTCGTGGACATCCACACCCACTACGACGGCCAGGTGAGCTGGGACAGTTTGCTCGAGCCTTCCAGCGGCCACGGCGTCACGACGATCGTGACCGGCAACTGCGGTGTCGGCTTCGCGCCGGTGCGGCCCGGCAGCGAGCAATGGCTGATCGAACTGATGGAGGGTGTGGAGGATATCCCCGGCACCGCGCTCACCGAGGGCATCGACTGGGCCTGGGAGACCTATCCCGAATACCTCGACGTAATCGGCAAGCACAAGTTCGCGATCGACGTGGGCAGCCAGGTCGCCCACGGCGCCATCCGCGCCTACGCGATGGGTGAGCGCGGGGCACGTAATGAGCCGGCCACCCCCGAGGACATCAAAGCGATGGGCCGACTGGTCACCGAGGCGATCGAAGCCGGCGCGCTCGGGTTCTCGACGTCGCGCACGATGGGGCACCGGGCGATGGACGGCGAGCCGGTGCCCGGCACGTTTGCCGCCGAAGACGAGCTGTTCGGTCTTGGCCGCGCGATGGCGGCCGGGGGCCAGGCGGTGTTCGAGCTGGCTCCGCAGGGATCCGCGGGCGAGGACATCGTTGCCCCGAAGAAGGAACTGGAATGGATGCGGCGGTTGAGCGGCGAGATCGACCGGCCAGTGTCGTTTGCTCTGATCCAGGTCGACGCCGATCCGAAATTGTGGCGCGAAATGCTGGACCTGTCCGCGGATGCGCACGCGGCGGGCAGCCGGCTGTACCCCCAGATCGCGGCGCGGCCGTTCGGCATGATGTTCGGGTTCCAGGGCCACAACGGCTTCAGCCACCGGCCCACCTTCCGCCGGCTGAAGGCGGAGTGCAGCCGCGAGGAGCTCGCGCAGCGGCTGGCCGACCCCGCAGTGAAGGCCGCGATCCTGTCCGATGAGGACCTGCCCGTCGATCCGAACCTGTTGTTCGACGGAATGTTCGCCTTGGTACAGCACTCCCTGAAACGGCTGTACGCGCTCGGCAACCCGCCGGACTACGAGCCCACCCCGGAGCGCACCGTCGCGGCCATCGCCAAAGCCCGCGGCGAAGACCCGCTGTCGACCCTGTACGACCTGATGCTCGAACAGGACGCGACCGCCATGTTGATGCTGCCGCTGTTCAACTACGCCGAGGGCAATCACGACGCGATCCGCGAGATGATGCTGCACCCCGCCGGCGTGCTCGGGCTGTCCGACGGCGGCGCCCACTGCGGGATGATCTGTGACGCTTCCTATCCCACCTTTCTGCTCACGCACTGGGCGCGTGACCGGCACCGCGGCGAGAAACTGTCGCTGGAGTACGTGATCCGCAAGCAATCGCGACACCGCTCACCTGTTCGGTCTCACCGATCGAGGCACCATCGAGCGGGGCAAGAAGGCCGACATCAACGTCATCGACATGAATGCGCTGACGCTGCACCCCGCGGCGATGGCGTTCGACCTGCCGGCCGGCGGCAACCGGATCCTGCAGGGCGCAAGCGGATACGCGGCGACCATCGTCAGCGGCACGGTGACCCGTCGCAAAGATATCGACACCGGAGCCCGCCCCGGCCGCCTGGTGCGCGGAGCGCGCTAGGGCTGCATCAGTGACAGCGGCTGCCGGCAATCCAGCACGCACCCGGGACGAGGATGCTATCGGCACCCCGCCCGAAAGTCCGACGCTGGTGCCGGCCGAGCGGTACTACTCTGCGGCATTCGCACAACTCGAGATCGAGCGAATGTGGCCGCGGGTGTGGCAGGTCGCCTGCATGGTCGACCACGTCGGCGAGCCGGGCGACTACTTCGAATACGGTTGCGGCCCTTACGCGGTGCTGATCGTCCGCGGCGACGACGGCGTGCTGCGCGCATTCCAGAATGCCTGTCGGCATCGCGGTAACTCACTGTGCGTGGGATCGGGTTCGGGACTGCGTGAGCTCAAATGCGGCTATCACGGTTGGACCTGGGACCTGGCCGGCACGCTCAAGCGGGTGCCCAATCGCAAGGGCTTCGGCGCGCTGCGCATGTCCGACTTCCCACTGGTCGAGGCCTTGGCCGAAAGTTGGGAAGGGCTCGTCTTCGTCAATCTCGACATCAATGCGATGCCGCTGGCCGAGTATCTAGAGGAGATGCCCGATGACATCGCGTGGTGTCATCTGGAGGACTTCCGGTGTTACGCGACTCTCACGGTCGAGGTCGAGGCGAACTGGAAGACCATCGCCGACGGCTACAGCGAGACCTACCACATCCAGACCCTGCATCCTGAACTACTGCGCTGCGTCGACGACATCCATGCACCGCAACAAATCTGGGGCCATACCGGCAAGTCCGACCAGCCCTACGGTGTGCAAAGCCCGCGCTTCGACGGTGCGTTGAGCGACGAAGAGGTCTGGGATGCTTACGTATACACCCAGGGTGCGCTGATGGGCGTGGCCGAAGGCACGCCGTTTCCCGCCGACCCCGGGCAGACGGTCCAGGAGGCGATCGCGGCACGCACCCGGGATTTCGCGGCTTCCCGGGGGGTAAGCCTCGACTGGGCCGACACCGACCGGATCACCCGGCTGCACCAGTACAACGTGTTTCCGAACATGACACTTTTGGCTAACGCCGACCACTTGACGATCATGTGCTCGCGTCCCGGACCAGATCCCGACAACGGTGAATTGGTCATGTTCTTGATGACGCGGATGGCTCCGGGCGCGGCGCGCAACAAGCCGACGGACGTTCGCAGGAGCGCCGGGGAAGCCGAACCGGGCCTGGTACTCACCCAGGACATCCGCGTGCTCCCGGGTCTCCAGCGCGGCATGCATCAACCCGGATTCACCCACGTAGTGCTCTCCGGCGAGGAGCGTCGGGTGATCAACATGCACCGCAATCTCGAGCGCTACCTCGACCTACCGGCACCCGACCGGATGACCGGGGGCATACCGGAACCCAGCAAATCCGGGCCGCCAATTTAATCGGCGAGCGCCTCCCGAAAGGGCCGCAACAGGTCTAGACTTCCGGCTTGTGACGACCGCGTCGAATCCCTGTGGTGACGAACGAGGACAGCTGCCATACCGGTTGCATATGCAATATCAGATCGTCGGCGAGAGGCGGGCGCGACGGCTATGCCGTACTTTCGCGGACGTCGGTGTCGACACCGGGCCGGTTCGTCTCCAGCAGATGCTCGCGGGTATGCCGGTCACTGACGAAGAGGTGACCGATGTCAATTTCGCCCTCATTGCGACCCAGATAAAGCGCGACGAGCGCGACGCGAAGCGCAGACACCTACAACGTCAGGGCACCCGCTCCTTGATGTTTGCCGGGATGATTCTGCTTGTCCTGAACTTCCTGTTCTGCCTTGCCTACGTGATGCTCAACCTCGCCGACCAGACGCCCCTGTAGGGCATCCGGCGTCAGCGCCCCCTTTTTGTCGAGTGCGCGTCCTGGGCTTCGCGTGTGCATCCAGGGCGGCGACACGCCCGTCGAGCCCTCTGTGGGGGCACACTCAAAACCGTTGGTGCACAGCAGAAGCGTTGGGACGCCGTTGGTACGGAGTTCAGGCGCGCGTGCGGAAGCTTACGACGTCGTGCCATCGATTGCCGGTCGCCAGGACTAATTCGAAGTTCTCGGGTTCGACGAGTTCGCGCAGTTCCCCAACACTCATCCGGTCCGGATCGGGAAAGGCTTCGGCGAAGACCAGCTTTCCGCCCGGCTTGAGTACCCGGCCCAGCGACCGAATGCACGCCGACTTGTCCGGCACCTCCCCGATCACTGCCGCCAGAAAAGCAACGTCGAAAGTGTGGTCAGGGTAGGGAAATCCGTCGCTTGCCTCGCCTGCCGCGAAACCGACGTCGGGGAATCCTGCCAGCTCGAGTTGCCGCCCGGCCTTCTCTAGCATCTCGGGTTGGAGGTCGAACAAGTCGAGTCGTCCGTAGGTGAGGCGGCGCGCGATCTGCACGCTGTAGAAGCCCGGACCGGGCCCGACTTCCAGCACGCGCTCAGATCCGGTCAGACCGATGTTGTCGACCTTGCGCGCCGGGTTGGAAATGATCCGGCGCAGCGGATTGTTGAGCAGGAATGCCGCTTGATGCGGATAGGGCGCGGCCCCCTTGTTGCGCCGCTTGTGCAGCAGGGCTTTCATCCAGGCCGTTGGCATCGGGCCTCCTAACGTGGTCAATCTAGTTAGGGTACCCTAAGTAATCTCGACTGCGCTAGACCGGGTCTGGAACAGCCTCGACCGGCATCGGACGGCCCAGCTCCACCACACCGTGGATTTCAACCGCCCCGCCCGTCGCGTGATGTTGCCGCTGCCAATCGCTAATTGCTTGGTGCGCGGCGTGATCCATGTAGCTGACCAGCAGGTGGACGGTGACCGTGGTGCCCTCCGGAACGGACGCCAACACCCGAGTGAGCCGGGGCAGGGCAAGGAACGTGCACGCTCCCTGGACAACTACCCGCCATTCGTCGCCCGCGGGCTTGGCCACGATCTTGGTGCGGATCACCCGCCACCCGGTCAGGGCGATGGCTAGAGCGAATCCGATCATCACGCCGTGTAGCAGATTGAGGAACACGACGGCCACGACGGTCACCAGGTAGACGGTCAAATCGCCTGTCTTCAAAGCTGTTTCAATATGAGCCGGCGCCAACAGCTGCATCCCGATGACAATCAGCAGACCGGCGAGTGCCGCGCTCGGGATTTGTTCGACCAACTCCGCGAACGGAAGAGCGAACAGCAGGATCCAGAAGCCGTGCAGGATCGTCGCGGCTCGGGTCTTCGCGCCCGCATTGACATTGGCCGCGCTACGCACGATGACACCGGCGATGGGCAGGCCGCCGATCGCCCCCGACACAATGTTGGAAGCACCCTGTCCGATCAACTCGCGGTTGAAGTCGGTCCGAGGGCCATGGTGCATGCTGTCGATCGACACCGCCGTCAGCAGGCTCTGCACGCTGGTGATCAGTGTCACGGTGATGATGCCGATGACGACGGCGCCCCAATTTCCGTCAGGGATGCGCGGCAGTTGCAGCGCCTCCAGCACCGACCCGTCCAGCTCGATCCGGGAGACGTGGAACGGAAAAACCAGCGACACGATCGTCGCCACCACAATTGCCACCAGCGGACCCGGAACTGACGCCACTTTGGCGGGGGCCCATCGCCAGGCGATCATGATGCCAATGACGAGCAGGCCCAACAGGACTCCGGGCCGATGCGCGTTGATGATTTGGTGCGGGAGCTCAATGACATTGCTCCACGCGCTGCTTTTGGATTCGCCACCCAGCAACACATGAACCTGCTGACGTGCGATGGTAATGCCGATTCCGGCCAGCATGGCGTGCACGACGACCGGCGCGATGGCAAGGGCGGCACGCGCAACCCGGCTGAACCCCAACAGAACCTGCATGATTCCCGCGCACACAGTAATGAAACACGTTATTTTCCAACCAAATTGACCGATAAGGTCGGCCACTACGACAGTTAGGCCGGCGGCGGGCCCGCTCACCTGCAGCGGCGAGCCGCCGATGGCTCCGCCCACGATTCCACCAACGATGGCAGCGATCAGGCCGGCGAGTACCGGCGCATCGGAAGCGATCGCGATTCCCAGCGACAACGGCAGTGCGACCAAGAAGACCACGAGTGACGCGGACAAGTCGTGTCGTAGCACCGGGCGTAGCCGGCTCTTGAATGACGCGGCCCGATGCTGTTCGATCAGTTGCATCGGTACCTCCCTGGTTGAGCTTATGGGGGGACGTCAGAAAGTATCGCCCCTGCGATAGTTAGCGTCGACGTAACAGGCTGGCACACAGGCGATTACACTAGTCACCAACTCCGTTGTTCGGCTGGGTTTCGCCTGGGCTTCTGTTTGAAGGTATGTGCGCTATCAGCGCGGGTCAACTGGACCAGCCGCGCGCATATGGAATGCAAATCTTTGTGGCCGGCCTGTGACGAATTCGTAATGTGCCGTCACGTTAGACCCGTTTTTTAAACCTTTTGGCCCACCATATATTTGAAATGTATTTGACTCAGCCGGGGCCGCGCCCGTCACCGGCCAACTTCAACAGAAGTTGCGTCCCGCCCAGCGGGCTGGCGTGTAGGGATGCGCGCCCGCCATGCAATTCGGCCTGTTGGGCAACCAGTGCGAGTCCGAGCCCGGAGCCTGAACGCGATGCCGTCGACCCGCGGGAGAAGCGTTCGAACACCGCGGTGCGTTCGGATTCGGGAACGCCGGTGCCGTTGTCGTCGATCGCGATTTGGACGCCTTCGCCCGAACTGCTCACGGTGAGTTGAATCTTGGAAGCACCACCATGTTTGACGGTGTTGGCGATGGCGTTGTCGATCACCAGCCGCAGACCCGTGGGCAGTCCCACCATCAACACGGTGGGCGACGGCACCAGCGCCACCTCCACGTCCGGGTAGACGCGCAGCGCGTCATGCGCGGCACGATCCAAAAGCTCGGTGATGTCGAACGGAACGAAGTCGTCGATGGTGGTCAGCTGGCCCTGCGCCAGTCTCTCCAGCGCCGTCAGCGTGGCTTCGATGCGGCTCTGGGTGCGGATGACGTCGCCGATGACTTCCTCGCGCTGCTCGGCGGCCAGCTCCAGGGTGGACAGCACTTCCAGGTTGGTGCGCATCGCGGTCAGCGGGGTGCGCAGCTCGTGTGAGGCGACGGCGGCGAAGTCGCGTGCCGATTCGAGTGCGGCCTTGGTGCGCTGTTGTTCGTTGCCGATGCGGGCCAGCATCTGCTCGACCGATTCGGCGATCTCGACGGCCTCCCGCACACCGCGGACCTGGACCTCGTCGGGGCTGGACTGGGCGTTGATGGCACGGGCTTGGCGGGCCAGTAGCAGGAAGGGATTGACCATGATCAACGAAATCACCCAGCCGACCAGGAACGTGCCGCCGATGACGCCGGCGCAGATCAACAGCACCCGCAGGTGCAGTTCGTTGATCCGATGCTGCGCCTCGGCCAGCGGGGCGGCCAGCGCAATCGAGGCCGAACCCGCCTCGAAGGTACGCACCCGGTACTGCACGCCGTGAATAGTGGTGTTGGCGTAGCCGTTGGCGAGTTTGGGCAAGACGATGTCGCTGGGCGCGGACACCGTCACGGGCCCGATGCGTGCGGTGCGAACCAGGTTGCCGTCCGGCGTGGGCCGGTCGGGCGTGTTCTGTTGCGGGCTGTTGAGCAGCGTGTTGATGTCGCCGAGGCTGCTCACGGAGTCCAGCCGGCGATCGAGCTGGCTGTATTGGTCATTGGTGACACCGACCCACACCCATACGCCCAGCGTGACGACGACGGCGATCACGCCTAGTTGCGAGACGATGACGATGGTGCGCAACGACAACACCCGCATCGGCAGCCGGATTTTTCTCAACGCGCGAATGTCGGGCTCCCTCACTGAGCTACTGCTGCTTCACGACCATCATCGCCCATTGACCGCTTACCGGGTCGCGGCACTGCGCTACGGCGGTGACATGTTGAGCTGGCTGTGGCGCCGGTCGAAGTGAAATATGTTGCGATGCACCGATACTCAAATCACGAAAGGGTCAACGCGCTGGGCAGCCCGCCGCCGAGCGCGGCCTGCGCGAGGAGTTCGCCGAGCAGCGGGCCGAACTTCATCAGGTTGCTTCCGACGAATGCAACGACGCGGCCGCGGCGGCACGCCATCCACCCATCGCCGCCCGCGTCCAGCCACGGAGCGCGAACCGAGACGCAGTCCACCTGGCCTACCGGGGACAGCGACGGGAAAAGAGCGCGCACGCTGGCCGGCTCCGGCGTTTCCTGGCCGAACGCCCAACGGCCCGTGCTGCCCAGCGCCAAGCCGTAACCTTGCGGCGCGGCCAGGCAGGCGGCACCGGAGGCGTCGGCGCCTTGGTAGGTGAAACGGGTGTGCGGGACGAACTGCACATCGACCGGGCCGCACAGGTCTGGTGTCTGGGCTCCCACACAAACCAGGACTTGGTCGCCGCGCGTCACGGTGCCGTCCGCCAACCGGACCGAGCCGTCGTCGCCGAGCGAGACAACGTGGCCGGGCCGGATCTCAACCCGGGCCGCGACGGCGGCAAGCGCACGGCGGATACGCAGGCTGCCGCCGAGGGGATCGAAGATCCCGGCTTCCCACGGAGCGGCGACGAAGGGGATCCGGGCCTCGATCTCGCGGCGGTCAAGCCAGCAGAACTCGGCACCGGCCTCGGTCATCGCCGTCGCGGTCTCCTCGGGTGGAGCTGCCGCGATGAAGCCTTCCGAACCCAGCAGCCGCCCGGCGGCGAGCTCGCTCTCCCAGCGCTGCCAGCCGGCGCGCGCCGAGATGGCCAGTCTGCACAGCGCTGGGCGCTGATGTGCGATCCGGAAGATGCGCGCCAGGCCCGCGGACTGCTCGGCGAACGGCTCACCGCGTTCGAACACGACCGTGGGCTCGCCCCGCCGCGCCAGCTCGTAGGCGGCGGCCAGTCCGCAAATTCCCGCACCAACGACAATGATCATTCGTCAACCTCCTTAATGCTGGGCGCGGCAATGGAATTGGTGGCTCAACGGACCACCTCGCGATGACCTGCGTCCAGCCGGCGGGTCCAGCCGCGGGCGTCGAGGTGTTCCAGCAACGGAATCGCCACCCGCCGCGTGGTGCGCAGCGCCTGGCGCGCCTGGCTCGTGGTGAACGGTTGGTCCAGCCGGGCCAACTCGCGCATCGCCAGTGCCGGTGCAGTGGGCAACAGCACCACCCCGTCGCGTAGCCGCAGCACCCGACCGGCACGCTCGGCCGCGGCCAGCTCGCGGCCACTGAGCTTGAGCGCCGACAGGTCGTCGACCTCCGGCGCACCGAAGGGTTCGGCCCGCAGTCGCGCTTCCAACTCGGCCACCGCGGCCTCGGCGCCACCGAGGTCGTCGCCGGCGCCGGCCACTCGAAGGTGGCCGCCTGCCTGCTCGAGTCCCGCATCGCGGGCGACAGCGTCGAGCAGCGACTCATCCGGCAGGGCCAGCAGGTAACCTGCAGCACCACGAGATAGCCCCTTTGCCAATGGATCTCGCGTATGCAGCTCCTCTACCGCGGAGCGTAACCGCCGCCGCCAAGCGTCATACGTCGCGCCGTGTACCCACCAGCCGTCGAGCACCCGCACTCCCGCGGGTACTGCGTCCGGTGACGACAGCAGCCCCAGCCGGCGCAGGTGACTTTCCCGCACCGCACCGCGCCGAGCCACCTCGGCGCCGACGTCACCGGCGGCGTTCATGCCACTCAGGAACGCGGCGCGGCGGGTTCCGTCGCCACGGCGCCGCAACGCCGGGGCATCGGCATCGAGCACCAGAGCTCCACCGAGCACGCGCTGGCTGCCCGGGTCGCGCAGCACCAATCGGTCGCCGAGCACCAGCGGCAATCGCCGGTCGAGTGTGAGCCGGCCATGGTCGTCGTCGAACGGCCGCAGCCGCGCCGGCACCGCGGCGGTGCCGACATGCACCACGAGTTGCGCCGGTGCCTCGGTCAACGAGCCGCCGGTGGTGCGGCGCACGTCGAGGGTGCCGGTGCTCGGCCACGCGTCCGGCGTGACCAGGGCATGCCCGCGATGGATCACATCGCGCGAGACGCCGCGCAGGTTGAGTGCCACCCGGGCCACCGGGTCCAGCGTGGGATACGGCTCGCCCCGGCTCTGCAGACCGCGGATCACCACCGACTGCTGCTGGTCCGCGCCGAGCAAGTCCAGCCGGTCGCCGCGAGCCACGGTGCGGCCGTGAGCGTTCCGGTCACCACGGTGCCCGCGCCGGTGATCGTGAAGGAGCGATCGACCCACAATCGCACCCGAGCGGTGGTATCGGGCGCGGGCAGCTGCCCCAGGACGCGGTCCAGGGTGGCGCGCAACTCGGCCAGCCCGGTCCCGTCGACCGCGGACGCAATGACACCGGGCGCGTCTGCCAGTCCGGTGCCCGCCAGCTCGTCGCGGGCCTGCGCCAGAGCCGCGACGGCACGGTCCGGCGCCCGGTCGGCCCGGCTGATCACGATGAGGCCGTGCCGGATTCCCAGCGCCGCGAGCGCATCGCGGTGGTCGCCGGACTGTGCCTGCCAGCCCTCGTCCGCGGCGACGACGAAGCAGACCACCGGCGCGGGGCCGAGACCGGCCAGAGTGTTGGCCAGGAAGCGCTGGTGCCCGGGCACGTCGACGAAGGCCACCTCGCGGCCCGACGGCAACGTGGTCCAGGCGAAGCCGAGGTCGATGGTCAGGCCGCGGCGCCGCTCCTCCTCCCACCGATCGGGCTGCATTCCGGTCAGGGTGCGGATGAGGGTGCTCTTGCCGTGGTCGACGTGGCCGGCGGTGGCGACGACGTGGGTGATCAGCGGTCCGCCTCGGGCATTGTTGCCAACGCGGTACGGACCGCGTCCAGCAGCCGATCGTCGTCGGACTCGGGGATGCAGCGCAGATCCAGCAGGCAGGCACCGTCGTGCACGCGCGGCAGCACCGCGGGGTCGCCCGCACGCAAGGCGGCGGCCGCGGTCTCGGGGAGACGAACCGCCCAGCCGGGTAATGGCACCCCCGGGGCTCCACCGCCGCCGACCCGCCCGTCGTGCGCGACGACGGGCGCACCGACCGCGTCGGCGAGACGCTGGGCGCGCAGCCGCAACCGATCGGCGTCGGCATGCAGGGCCTGCGTCACCGGTGACGTGCCGGCCCGCACCGTCGCCTCCAGCGCAGCGAGGGTGAGCTTGTCGGCTCGAACCGCGCGCGCCAGCGGATGCCGCGCCATCCGGGTCACCATCTCCGCGTGGCCGAGCACGATGCCGGCCTGTGGCCCGCCGAGCAATTTGTCGCCGCTGGCGGTCACCACGTCGGCGCCCTCGGACAGCGTGGTGGCGGCGTCGGGCTCGTCGGCCAGCAGCGGATCGGGGGCAAGCAGCCCGCTGCCGAGGTCGACGACCAAAGGCACCCGCTTCTCGGCGGCCAGCGCCCGCAGCTCGGACACCGGGACGGCGGAGGTGAACCCCTGCACCCGGAAGTTGCTTTGGTGCACCTTCAATAGGCATCCGGTTTGCGGCCCGATCGCGTCGGCGTAGTCCTTCAGGTGGGTGCGGTTGGTGGTACCGACCTCGCGCAGGCGGGCGCCGGTGGAGGCGATCAGGTCGGGCAGCCGGAAACCGGCGCCTATCTCGATCAGTTCGCCGCGGCTCACCACTACCTCACCGCCGGCCGCCAGCGCCGTGGTAGCCAGCACCAGCGCGGCGGCGCCGTTGTTGACCACCAACGCGTCCTCGGCCGCGGGGCAGGCATCCAGCAGTGCTTGGCGAAGGGCGACGGCGCGCTTGGACCGGGTGCCGGTGGCGAGGTCGAGTTCCACGTCGACGTAGCCGCTCGCGGACACCAATGCTTCGACCGCGCTCGCGGCCAACGGCGCACGACCCAAATTGGTGTGCACGACGACACCGGTGGCGTTGAGCACGGGCCGCAACCTCGTGTTCCGGTGCGCGGCCAGGGCCGCCAGCACCGCGTCCTGCACCTGATCGGGCGGCAGGTCTCCGCGGCGGGCCCGGTCTTGGACGTCACGCACCACGACCCTGACCGCTTGCTCGCCCAGCCGCTCTCGCGCCTGCTGCACCGGCGGAAGCCCAAGCATTTGATCTGTGCGCGGAATCAGGCGGCGCGGGTCGACCTGTTTCACTTGCCTCCTCGACCTCCTTGGTCCGCGACTGGCGGAGGCGGACGGGAATCGAACCCGCCAGACCGAGATACTCGATCTCACCGGTTTTGAAGACCGGGGGGACCACCAGGAACCCAAACGCCTCCCTGCACAACGTAGCTTGGTCTGCGCCGATACCGATCGGCCCGGCTCCGAACGACAAACCGTCGACACGCTGGTACCGCGTTGCGGGTGCGGCTAGGGCGTCGAGTGTGCGGGTGTGGCGGCCTCGCCTGGCGTGTCACCGCCCTAGGCGCACACGCAACGAGCGGAACGCACACGCGCAGAAGCGTGTGACGACGTTGACAGTTGTCGCCGCGAGGCGGGCAGATTGTGGGCCGGCCAGCTGCTCGTAGGCTCGTGGCATGACCCAGATCCGGACGCGGCTCACCGGCTATGCGCACGGCGGTGGCTGTGCCTGCAAGATCCCGCCCGGTGAGCTCGAGGAAGCGGTCCGCGGCCTGGTCAGACAGACCAGCGGGAACGTCCTGGTCGGGCTCGATGACGGCGACGACGCGGCCGCGGTGCTGGTTGGCGATCTTGCCGTGCTGTCCACGGCGGACTTCTTCACACCAGTCGTCGACGATGCCTACGACTGGGGCCGGATCGCCGCGGCCAACGCGCTGTCCGATGTCTACGCGATGGGCGGACGCCCGGTGGTCGCGATCAACCTGGTCGGCTGGCCGCGCGACGTGCTGCCCCTCGAGCTGATGACCGAGGTGCTGCGCGGCGGGCTGGCGGTGGCCGCCGAGGCGGGCTGCCCGGTGATCGGCGGCCACTCCATCGACGACCCCGAGCCGAAGTACGGTATGGCGGTGACCGGTGTGGCAGACCCAGACCGATTGCTGCGCAACGACGCCGCCCGGCCGGGCCTGCCACTGACCCTCACCAAGCCGCTTGGTATCGGGCTGATCAACAATCGGCACAAGCAGACCGGTCAGGTGTTCGCGGAGGCGATCGCGACGATGACCCGGCTAAACCGCGACGCCGCCGAGGCCGCGCTGGCAGCGGGTGTGCGTGCGGCCACGGATGTGACCGGCTTCGGGTTGCTCGGCCACCTGTACAAGATGTGCCGGGCCTCAAAGCTGGGGGCCGTCATCGATCACACTGCGGTACCGGTGCTCGACGTGGGACGCGAGGCGCTGCGCGACGGCTTCGTGTCCGGCGGGACTCGGCGCAACCTCGATTGGGTTCGCCCGCATCTGCGTCCCGGCGCCGGCGTAACCGAAGACGACCTGCTGCTGCTCGCCGATGCGCAAACCTCGGGTGGTCTGCTCGTGGTTGGCGAGCTACCGGGTCACCCGGTGATCGGCCACACCGTCGCGGGCGAGGGCATCGAGGTCCGCTAGTCCGGGTCAATCGGCGGTGGTGATCGAGTCGTCCATGATGCCCGCCGCGCGGCGGGCGGCCAGCCGCCGCTTCTGCGGCTCCATCGTGTAGCGGGGGTCACGGGCCGATTCCTTGCCCGCTTCGAAGAAACCGAACCTCAGCATCGCCGACGCGGTCAGCAGCGCCAGGCCGGATAAAGCGGCTACATCGCGACGGTGCCCGCCCAGCAGCGCGCCCAAACCGCCTGTGGCGGCTAGTCTTTCGCTCCATGCCAGCAACCGTCCGGGTGTGCCGTGATGCAGCGGTTCTCTGGACACCGGGTCCATCCGGAACTCCGTGAACCTGGCGGAGATCAGGTCACCGATCGCCCCGATGACGGCGAGCTTGCGGGCCGGCCCGGCCTCGGCGACCGGGGTGGTGATCATTGCCAACCCCGATGCGGCCAGGCTCGCCGAGCTGACGAAGACGAACGGCAGGTCCCGGTACGCGGCGTTCCACGTCGGGGTTGCGGTGTCGGTCAGCAGCACAGCGGTGTAGACGGCCAGCGGTGCCGCGAAGACAGCGGCTTCCAGTCCCGCCGGTCCTTCGACGGCGCGCAGCGCGGGCCGCAACGGGCCCAACGGGATTCGCTCGCCGGTCATCCGGTCGACCTCGGACACCGCGGCGACCCCGATGCCGACGCTGAAGAGGCTCAGAATCCACGAGCCGATGCTCATCGGAGACGTCAGTTTGACCGTCCGCAGCATGTTGACGAAACGCTCGGGCCGGCCCAAGTCCTTCACCAGCGCGACCGCGCCCAGCGACACCGCGACCAGTGCGGACAGCCTTGTGTTGCGGCGCAACGTTTTTCGTCCGGTAAGCTGCGCGCCGGCCGCCAACAGACCGGATCCGCCCGCGACGCCGCCCAGGAATAGGTACGCCGCCACTTCGTGTCCCCAGGGCGCGGGCTTGACCACCGGACGCCCGTAATACGAGGTGAACTCGGCGTCGGGCACCATCGGCATCTCGCGTGAGCCATCGGAACCACTGCCACCGCCCCGACGGCCCGCGCGCTTGCCGTTGCGGCGCCTACCGCCCGGGGGCTCCGGCGGACGGAAGCTGTCGAACTCCGAGGTGCTCATCGGCTCGTCCAGAACGCCAACGCCGCCGCGCCGACCATGCCGGCCGCAGCCATCCCGGCGCGCTTGAACATCGTCGGCAGGTCGGCCGTGCACACCCGCGGATCGGGCGGCAGACCGTAGACCTCCGGCTCGTCGAGCAGCAAGAAGACCGACCCGGTGCCGCCGACGCCGTCGCGCTCGTTGGCACCGTAAAGTCTTGCTTCGGTACGCCCTTCGGCGTGCAGTTGCGCGACCCGCTCGCGCGCGGTGTCCACCAGGTCGTCGTGGTCGCCGAACTTGATCGAGGTGGTCGGGCAGGTCTGGGCGCAGGCGGGAATCTGGTCCTCGATGAGTCGGTCGTAGCACAGCGTGCACTTCTGGGCGACGCCGGTGACGAATTCTTCTTGCGGGCGGCCGGGCCGTTCCGCCGGTGTCGCATACGTGCCGTCGCTGCGGCGCTCGACCACACCGAACGGGCAGCCGGCCACGCACGTACCGCAGCCGTTACACACGTCGTGCTGCACCACCACCGTGCCGAACTCGGTGCGAAACAGCGCACCCGTCGGGCAGACGTCGAGGCAACCCGCGTGGGTGCAGTGCTTGCAGACGTCGGAGGACATCAGCCAGCGAAACTCCGGGGTGTCCGGCGGCTTCGAATCTGCCTGTGTGTCCGGGGCATTGGGTGAGCCCGGCAGGGACGGCATGCCCAAGCCCACCAACGCCCGGCCCGATTCGCGGGCCTCCTCGATGCGCTCGCGGCCCTGCTCGATGAATGCCACGTGCCGCCAGGTGCTGGCCCCCAGCGCGCCGGTGTTGTCGTAGGACGAACCCAGCAGTTCGAGGTCGCCGTCGCGGGGATTGCGATTCCACTCCTTGCACGCCACTTCGCAGGCCTTACACCCGATACAGATCGAGGTATCGGTGAAAAAACCCTTGCGCGGCTTGGCCGCTGCCCAACCGGCGTCGGCGGCGGGGTCAGTCGGCCCGGTCAGCTGCCCCATCGGCTCCCCTTCTGTGCTTCCCGCGCCGCGGGTCGATGATGTCCCAAACGGCTTCGGTGACTCGGATATTGTCCGTCTCGACCGTGGCGCCCGCACGAGACTGGTACTCGGCCACCAACTGCAACAGCGCCGCGCCCTGCGGCCTGCGGCCCGGTTGAATGTCGCAGGATCCGGCTTTGGACTCCTGGATCTGCACGTTCGGATCCAGCGTTACGCCCAGCAGATCGTTGGCCGCGTCGCCGCTCACCACCGCGTCGCTGCCCACACCCCAGTGGTAGGGCAGCCCGATCTGGTGCACCGTGTGATCGCCGATCCGCAGCGGCCTCATCCGCTCGGTGACCAGCACCCGCGCCTCGATCGCCGAGCGCGGCGAGATGATGGTGGCCCACCCGTAGGGCTCGAGTCCGCGTTCGGCGGCCAGCTCCGGCGAGACTTCGCAGAACATCTCCGGTTGCAGTTCGGACAGGTAGGGCAGCCACCGGCTCATGCCGCCCGCGGTGTGGTGTTCGGTGAGCCGGTAAGTGGTGAAGACGTACGGGTACACGTCGGCGCCGGGATCGCCCGCGCTCGGCGCGCTCAGATTGTCCTTGCGCGGGAAGATAATTCGCGAGGGGTTCTGCTGTTGCGGGTACAGCGCGTTGGCGACCGGCGACTCTTGCGGCTCGTAGTGCGTGGGCAGCGGCCCGTCGACCACACCGGTGGGCGCGAACAGCCAGCCCTTGCCGTCGGCCTGCATGATGAACGCGTCGTCGCCGGCCAGCGCGGCGGGGCCGCCTAGGGCCGGGTCGGGGCGGCTGTTCGGCGCCCGGTCGACCACGAAGTCGGGGACGTCGTGACCGATCCAGCGCTGCTGGCGCGCGTCCCACCAGACGTAGCGCTTGCGTTCACTCCACGGGTTGCCGTCGGGGTCGGCCGAAGCGCGGTTGTACAGAATCCGGCGGTCGGCGGGCCAGGCCCAACCCCACTCCGACTGGCTCGGGCTGGCTCCGCCGTGGGGTACCCGGCGGGCGGACTGATTGGTGGCGTTCGCGTACACCCCGGAGTAGATCCAGCAGCCGGCCGCGGTCGACCCGTCGGCGCGCAGCTCGGTGAACGACGACACCGGCTTGCCGGCGTCGGGGCCGGTGAGGTGATAGCCGTTGTATTCGGCCAGTACTGCCTCGCCATCGATCTCGCCGTGCTCGTCGGTCCGATAGTCCCAGGTGAGGTCCAACAACGGCCTGTCGCGATCGTCGGTCGAACCGGCCAACCGCGCCCTGATCCGCTTGCCCAGCTCGTAGAAGAACTCACATTCGCTTTGGCAGTCGCCCGGCGGTTCGACGGCCTTGTGCCGCCACTGCAAGAGTCGCTGCGTCTGGGTGAACGACCCCGCCTTCTCCACATGGGTGGCCGCCGGGAAGAAGAACACCTCGGTCTCGATCTTCTCGGTTTCCAACTCCCCGGACACGATCTCCGGACCGTCCTTCCACCAGGTAGCCGACTCGATGAGGTTAAGGTCGCGCACCACAAGCCATTTCAGATGTGCCATGCCGAGTCGCTGCATCCGGCCGTGAGCGGAGCCGACCGCCGGATTCTGGCCCAACAGGAAGTAGCCCTCCACCTCGTCGTCGAGCATGCCCATCACGGTCTGGTAGGTCCCGTGCGGGCCGGACAGCCGCGGCAGGTAGTCGTAGGCAAAGTCGTTGTCCGCGCGGGCCGCGTCACCCCACCAGGCCTTGAGCAGGCTGACGGTGTAGGTATCTGCGTTGGCCCAGAAGCCTTTCTGCTGCTTGGAGCTGACGGCGTCGAGGTAGTCGGCAAGGGTGTCGTGCGTACCCGCCTTGGGCATCGGCAGGTAGCCGGGCAGCAGATTGAACAGCGTAGGTATGTCGGTGGAGCCTTGGATGCTTGCGTGGCCACGCAATGCCATGATGCCGCTGCCGGGACGGCCCACGTTACCGAGCAGCAGCTGCAAAATCGTTGCGGTGCGGATGAATTGGGCTCCGAGAGTGTGCTGAGTCCACCCGACAGCATAGGCGAAGCAGGTGGTGCGTTCGCGGCCGGAATTCTCGACGATGGAACGCGCCAGATAGTCGAAGTCCTCGAGGCTGATGCCGCAGAGGTTCTTGACCATCTCCGGCGTATAGCGGGCGTAGTGCCGCTTGAGGATCTGGAACACCGTGCGCGGATGCTGCAGAGTGTCGTCGCGCAGCACCGCAGCGTGCCCCGGCGCCGGGCCGGCGCCGCCGTCGGATTCGGTCCCTACTTCTTGATAGGCCCATGACGACGGGTCGTACTGCCCGGTCTCTGGATCGAAGCCGGAGAACAGGCCGCCGAGTTCTCCGGCGTCGCAGAAGTTTTCGTTGATCAGCGTGGCCGCGTTCGTATACGCGAGGACGTACTCCTTGAACCACAGGTCGCCAGAGATGATGTGGTTGATCAGCGCACCGAGCAGCACCACGTCCGAGCCCGCCCTGATCGGGATGTGCTTGTCCGACACCGCCGAGGTGCGAGTGAAGCGCGGGTCGACGTGGATCAGCCGCGCCCCCCGGGCCTTGGCTTCCTCAACCCACTGGAATCCCACCGGATGGCACTCGGCCATGTTGGAGCCCTGGATGACGATGCAGTCGGCGTTGGCCATGTCTTGCAGCGATTGGGTGGCGCCGCCGCGCCCGAAGGAGGCTCCCAGACCGGGAACCGTGGCGGAGTGTCAAATGCGAGCTTGGTTCTCGATCTGGATCGCGCCCGCGGCGGTGAAGAGCTTCTTGATCAGATAGTTCTCTTCGTTGTCCAACGTGGCACCGCCGAGCGCGGCGATCCCCATGGTGCGGCGCAGCAGATTGCCCTTCTTGTCGATGTCCTGCCAGGTGTGGCGGCGGGACTCGAGGAAGCGGTCGGCCACCATGTCGATGGCGGTGTCCAACTCGAGGTGCTGCCATTCGGTCGCCCGCGGAGCGCGATAGAGCACCTCGAGCTGCCGGCCCGGCGAGTTGACCAGTTGCTCGCTCGCCGATCCCTTGGGGCACAGCCGGCCGCGCGAGATCGGCGACTCGGAGTCGCCTTCGATCGCAACAACCTTCTCGTCCTTGACGAACACCCGCTGGCCGCAGCCCACCGCGCAGTACGGGCACACGCTTTGCACGACCCGGTCCGCGGTCGTGGTGCGCGGGGTGATGGCACGGGTCTGCTTGGACGTCACCGCCGGCCCGCGGCCGAATACGTCGCCCGAACGCAGCTGACGGATGACGGGCCATTCGAGGAAAATCTTGGGCGAGGGCAGCTTCGGAGCCATGGTTTGAACACTAGTGGGCGTCATCCCGAGCGTGCGCCGTGGGCAGCGGTTATGTGATCGAGGCCGCGTAGATCTTGTCGATATTGGATCCGAGCTTGGTGTCGAATTCGGCGTCGGTCTGCTGGGCGGTCAAGCCCTCGGTCAACGCCCGCGAGAAACTCGCGATCAGTCCGTGATTACGGGCCAGGATCGCGCAGCTCTCAACGAGGCGGTAGCCGCCGGACAACGCGACCACCCGCAGCACCCGGGGGTGCTCGATCAGCGGCGTATAGAGGTTGTCTTCGTCGGGCAACGTCAGCTTGAGCATGACCTGCCGGTCGCCGGGGAGTTCGTCGAGTTTCGTGTGCAGCGCCGCCGCCAGCAGGCCGTCCGCCTTGGATTTATCGGGGCACTCGATGCTGACCTCGGGCTCGACGATCGGCATCAGTCCGCGCTCGGCGATTTTGTCGGCGTACTCGAATTGCTGGTCGACGATGGCTTTGATACCCGCCTCGTTGGGCTCTTGGATGAACGAGCGCATCTTGGTGCCGAAGATGCGCTTATCGACTGCCCGCTTCAACAGGGAGTCGAGCTTGGTCATCGGCTTCATCAGCTGCACACCGTTTTCGGCATCGCCGAGCCCCTGGTCGACCTTCACAAACGGCACGATGTGCTTCTGCCTCCACAGAAACGCCGCGGTCTCCTCGCCGTTGATGGCCCGGTCCATGGTCTGCTCGAACAGAATCGTTGCCAGCACCTGCTGGCCGGAAAAGCTTGGGCTTGCCATCAGGCGCTCACGCATCTCGTGGATGAGATTGAACATCTGCTCGTCGCTGTCGTACGCGTCCTGCTCAATCCCATACAGCTTCAAGGCTTTTGGCGTGCTGCCGCCGCTTTGGTCCAGGGCGGCGATAAAGCCACGCCCCGACGCCATCGCGTTGCGTTGCTCTTCGTTCACTGTGATCCCTCCGTCGGTGCCTGATCCGGGCTCGGGACCGGATGCCGAGAACCCGCGGCCCCCGAGTGCCAGCATTGCGCACCGCCGCCCCATCCGGCTACCGCCTGCGGATGGGCGCACACCCCGGACCTGAGTTTGCCTTCCGCGATAGTGAGTGAGTACTCTCTCACCATGCCTGACTCGGGACGCGATCGGCTGCTGGCGGAGGCGCTGAAGCTGTTCGCCGCCAAGGGCTACGCGGCGACATCGGTCGCCGATATCCAGCGGGCGTCCGGCCTCGCTCCGGGATCGGGCGCGTTGTACAAGCACTTTGCCTCCAAACGCGAGCTGTTAGAGGCCGCGGTCACCCACCGAATCGACAGCATTGTGGCCGCGCGAGAGCAGTTCGACGCCGGGCGGCCGGGCAGCGTCGAACAGGCGGTGCGTACCGCCGGCCAACTGATCTGGAGCAACCTGAAACAGAGCGAGGATTTGCTCAAAGTCATGCTGCGCGAACCCGAAGCGCTCGGCGATCTCGACGAGAAGACGTGGCAGGTCATCACCGACAACGCCTATCAGCGGTTCGCCGATGAGCTCGCGGCATCCAATCGCGCTGGCCGTACCAGCATTCCCGATCCCGAGGCCGCCGCGGCCGTCGCGATCGGTTCCTTGTCCTACGCGGCGACACTGCAGGCGCTGTCCGGCCGGTTGCCGGGCAACGTCGACGAGGATCGCTACTTCCAGGCCTGGGTCACCCAGACCGTCGGCGTCCTCGCTCAACACACCAACCCCAAAAAACCCTAGAAACCCGGCGCATCAACATCTTCCAGGAGACATATCGTGACCTTCTCAATGCAACCGAGCGACGACGTGATCGCGGTGCGCGATTGGGTGCACCAGTTCGCGGCCGAGACCATCCGCCCCGCCGCGGCCGAATGGGACGAACGGGAGGAAACGCCGTGGCCGGTGATTCAGGAGGCCGCAAAGGTCGGTCTCTACTCCCCTGACTTCTTCGCGCAGCAGGCCGCCGAGCCGACGGGCCTCGGCTTTTTGACCGCGTTCGAGGAGATGTTCTGGGGCGACGCCGGAATAGCGCTCTCCATCATGGGAACCGGGCTGGCCGCAGCGGCCTTGGCGGGCAACGGAACTCCCGAACAGCTGGGTCAGTATTTGCCCGAGATGTTCGGTACGCCGGGGGACCCCAAACTCGGTGCGTTCTGTTCGTCGGAGCCCGACGCGGGTTCCGACGTCGGTGCCATCCGTACTCGGGCGCGCTTCGACGAGGCGACACGCGAATGGGTTCTCAACGGCACCAAGACCTGGGCGACCAACGGCGGCATCGCCAATGTGCACATCATCGTGGCGTCGGTCTATCCCGAACTGGGTGCGCGCGGGCAGGTCTCCTTCGTCATCCCGCCCGGCACCCAGGGTCTGGCTCAGGGTCAGAAATTCAAGAAGCACGGCATCCGCGCTTCACACACCGCCGAGGTGGTGCTCGACAACGTCCGGCTGCCCGAGGATTGCATTCTCGGTGGCCACGAGAAGTTCGAAGCCCGGATCGCCCGGGTCAAATCAGGCACCTCCGCGGGCAATCAGGCGGCGATGAAGACCTTCGAGCGCACCCGGCCCACAGTCGGCGCGATGGCCGTCGGCGTGGCTCGCGCCGCCTACGAGTACGCGCTCGAATATGCCTGCCAGCGCGAGCAATTCGGCCGTAAGATCGGTGAGTTCCAAGCCGTGGCCTTCAAGCTGGCCGACATGAAGAGCCGGGTCGACGCCGCCCGCCTACTGGTGTGGCGCGCCGGCTGGATGGCCCGCAACAACCAGAACTTCGACTCCGCGGAGGGCTCGATGGCCAAGCTGGTGGCAAGCGAGGCCGCGGTGTACGTCACCGACGAGGCCATCCAGATCCTCGGTGGCAACGGCTACACACGCGACTACCCCGTTGAGCGGATGCACCGCGACGCGAAGATCTTCACGATCTTCGAGGGAACCAGCGAAATCCAGCGCCTGGTGATCTCGCGGGCGCTGACCGGACTGCCCATCCGTTAACACCGGATACGTGTCCGTCAGTTCTGATAGCTTCTGAATCGTGAGGCGTGCGGTCGTCGCGACAATCGGATTTGTCTTCGTTGGCTGCTGCGCGGGAACTCCTCAGGCCGCCGCGGATAACCCGGCCTGCACGGCGTCGATGTGCGCGTTCTTGTCGCCGTCGCGAAACATCAGCTGCGAGATCAACTACAAGCGTGATCCGGGCATCTCCGATGAAGCCTATTGCCAGACGAACGAGCCGCCGCAGTCCGCGCATCTGTCCACGGGCGGAGTCGTCACCAGCTGTAAGGGTGTGTCTTGCGTCGGCAACGCGGGTGAGGGCACGCCGACCCTGGCCTACAGCCAAACCGCCGGCGTAGGACCATTCAGCTGCACGTCGAAACCCGACGGAATCACCTGCACCACCTCCCCGGGTCACGGGTTCACGATCTCTGACACGGGGATCACCACCATTGGATGACGGTGCGCTTTCCGTCCCTTTCCGCGCGCTAATCGTCCGGGCCTAAATAGCTTTCACTGCCCGCTACGTAGTACTCAAGAAGGTACTTGCGTCGGAAGGGCCCCATCATGCCTCGTGCGGTGTCAACCCGAGTCGGGCTCTATTTCAGCTTGCTCCAGCTTGTCTTCGGCCTGACCTGGGTGGGATACGTCATCTACCTGCCGCGGCTCGCGGCGCAAGCCGGCATCAACGCCGGCGTGGTGGGCTGGCTTCTGGTGTTCGACCAGGTCATCTTCGCGATGTGCGACTGGGCGGCCGGCGCCGCCGTCGACCGGGTGGCGCGGGTGGTCGGCCGGGTGGGCAAGATCATCGCGGCGGTGACGGCGGTCTCGACGCTGGCCTTTCTGCTGCTGCCCTTCGTATCACGTTCCGGCACTCAGCTATTCGTCGTGTTGATCATCGTGTGGGCGATCACCTCCTCTGCCCTGCGCGCGCCGCCGCTGGCGCTGCTCGGTCGCTACACGACAGCGGACCGGCAGCCGTGGCTCTCATCGCTGTTCGTCCTCGGTGCGGGCGTCGCCACCGCGTCGACGCCTTTCCTCACCGGGCGTATCACGGCATACGATCCGCGGATCCTGTTCGGCGCATCGGCCGTCTCTGTCCTTGTAGTGACCCTGTCGATCGGCTGGGCCGAAGAGACGCTCAGCCGCGCCGCGCCGCCCGAGAGGGCCGGACCCACTAGATTCCGGGTTGGCATCTTGGCTGTGTTCCTAGTGGCGGTTTTATTGATGCAAACGGGATTCCAGGTGCATTCCTCGATCAATGCGCAGCGACTCTTCGCCAAATACGCTAGCCCCAGCGATGTTCCAACCCTGTTGTCGGTGTTCTGGGTCGCATTCGCACTGCTGACGCCCTTGGCTTCCTTGTTGACGAAGCGCCTCGGCGGCGCGCTCACCATGATGTCGGGGGCACTGCTGGCAGCCGGATCAGCCTGGGCCGCAGCACAAGCCACCGACGTCGTCTCGCTTTGCATCGCTCAATTCGTCTGCGGCGCGGCATGGGGCGCCGTGATGGTCAGCGCGGTGGTTGCGACTTTTGCGATCGGCCGCGACGGCCGTGAGGGCACGGTGGTCGGTGCGACCTTCTCGGTGATCGCGGTGGCGACGATGGCGCGTATCGCGCTGGTGACTGCTCACGGTGATCGGGTTGCTGCGGTGGCGTCCGTGTTGCCCTGGCTACCCACCGTGGCATGGCTGGCCGCGGCGTTACTCCTGCTGCCGGTCATGCACCGGATGCGGCGACCCGATTAGGCTGCCGCGCCGAAACGCGATTTCGTTCCGTCTTTCCCAACAGCGGCAACACGCCTTCGGCGAACCAGTACGCCTCTTCCAGGTGGGGGTAGCCGGAAAGGATGAACTCGTCGAAGCCCAGCGCGTGGTATTCGCCGATCAGGTCTGCGACTTCCTGGTGGCTGCCGACCAGTGCGGTGCCGGCACCGCCGCGGACCAGACCCACACCCGCCCACAGATTGGGATAGATCTCCAGCTTGTCGAGCTGCCCACCGTGCAGCGCCGTCATCCGTCGCTGCCCCTCGGACTCCGAACTCGCATGTAGCGCCGTGGCTTTGGCGATCTGCTCGTCGCTGAGATCGGCAAGCAACTCGTTGGCGACAGCCCAGGCTGCCGCCGAGGTATCCCGGCTGATGGTGTGCAGACGAATCCCGAATCGGATCTTCCTGCCACGCGCGGTGGCCTGGGCGCGGACCTTCTCGATCTTGGCGGCCGCCGCCTGCGGCGGCTCACCCCAGGTCAAATAGACGTCCGCGAACTCGGCCGCGATCGGCAACGCCACCCCCGAGGAGCCACCAAAGTAGATTCCCGGCAACGGATCCGGCGGCGACGAGACTCGGGCATCTTCAACGGTGTAGTGCTTCCCGGCGAAATTCACCGAATCCTGCGTCCACACCGATCGAACGATCTGCAGGAACTCGGAGGTGCGTGCGTAGCGCTGGTCGTGTCCGAGATAATCGCCGAAACGGCGTTGCTCGGCGTCGTCGCTGCCACTGACCACATTCAGCAACACCCTGCCCTCAGAGAACCGTTGCAGCGTCGCGGTCTGCTGTGCGGCCAAGGTGGGCGGCACCAGTCCGGGGCGGAAAGCGACGAGGAACTTGAGCCTTTCCGTTTCGGACAACAACGCGGCCGAGGTCAGCCAGGCGTCTTCACACCAGGTCCCGGTCGGCGTCAGCACTCCCTCAAAGCCGAGCCGGTCGGCGGCGCGAGCCACCTCGGCCAGGTAGCGCCGGCTCGGGGCGCGATACCCGTTGGGAAGATCGCGGTTGGACGACGCATGGGAACCGCCGACGATCGACCGGCCATCACCGGTGGTGGGCAGAAACCAGAAGAATTTCGCAGACATCTCTCGCCAAGCTAGGTGTCCCGGGAGCGCAGGACAAGTTGGATTCTGGGTGGGTTTAACTGATCGGCTGCGCGTTCAGTTGGACTAAGTTCCCGGGGCGTCGACGCAGCCGCGGCGCGGACAAGCCATGATGGCGCAATGACCACCGAGATCCGCGTTCTCGACAGCGAGCGCGACCTCATCGCTGCGCTAAATGTGTTTCGCGTCTCGATGGTGGGCTTTCCGCCGATGCCGGATCTCCCGCCCGGGCAGATCACCAAGCTGCTCGACCCCGGGCGAATGATCGGCGCATTCGTCGATGGACAACTGGTCGGCACCGCGTATGCCGCGACGAGCACGCTGACCCTGCCCGGCGGAGCCAATGTGGGCCACGCCGCCGTCACAGACATCGGCGTGCTGCCGTCGTTCACCCGAAGAGGCATCGCCACCGATCTGGTGCATCACCAGCTGACCGACTTCGCGGCGCGAGGCGAGGTGGTCGCGTCGTTGCGGGCCTCGGAGGCGACCATCTATGAGCGATACGGCTACGGCGTGGCAAGTTGCGCGCAGAATGTCCAGATTGCGACCGCGCGGGCGGCATTTCGCCCCGATGTCGGGTCCGGGGGTCCGGTCCGACTGGTATCCGCCGACGAAGCTTGGGAAATCCTGCCCCGCATCTATGACGCCAACCGGCCATCGCGTCCGGGCACCATCGCCCGCCCGAGTGTGTGGTGGGAGGGCGTGCGCCGTCGAGCGCACGCATCCTCGGAGGCTTGGTATGTCGCGGTGTGCGGTGAGCCCGGTGCCGAGTCTGGTTTCGCCCGCTACCGCCCGATCGACACCGACCGGTGGTTCGTCAGCGACCAGCGCACCATCGTGGTCGAGGATTTCTTCGCACCGACCACAACCGCCTATCTGGGGCTGCTGCGCTTCCTGCTCGGCCTGGACCTCATTGACCGAGTGACGTTTTGGATGCTGCCGCTCGACGATCCGCTGCCGTCGCTATTGGTCGACCGCCGGGCGGTACAGGTGACCGCGATGCATGACGAGACCTGGCTACGCGTCATCGACGCGCACAGGGCGCTCGCAGCACGGTCCTACATCGGGGACGGCGCAGTCACCATCGCCGTCAATGATCCACTGCTGCCGCACAATTCAGCTAGCTTCACGATCACCGGCGGCGGTGCCGAATCGACGACCGGGCGCGCGAACCTCCATGTCGGGATCGAGGGGCTGGGGGCGGTGCTGCTCGGCGGCACCAGCTGGCGCAGTCTCGGGGTGGCCGGGATGGTCCGGGCCGGGGATCCCGCGGCACTGGCCGTGGCCGATGAGCTGTTCGCGGTTCGCGAAGCCCCCCATGCCGGAACGTTCTTCTGACAAACGCTCTCGGACAAGGACTCGCTGACGCCGTCGGCGCCGGCCACTGCGACGGCGGCGGTGGGTCAGCGGTTGGAGGCAGACCTTTGCATCATCAGACGGACTGCGGCGACGACCAAGTCGGGCTGGTGGAGTTGGACGAAGTGGTCGCTGCCGGTTGCGATCAGGTGAGGCGTCTGTGGCCGCAGCGTGATCAGATCCGCCGTGGCTTCTCGCCACGCCTGTTCCAGCTTCTCGCCCTGCTCGGCTGGGACGCTGCCGGGAATCGCGAACGGCTCTGTCCTGGTCAGCACGACGGTGGGAACGGGCGGAAAAGCCGGGGCCGCGGCGACCTGCGCGACACTCTTCTCGATGTCGATCTCCTCGAACGAAGGCTCATTCGCGAACTGCGGCAACGGCTGGTCCAGCTGCTGGCGATAATTCGGCCAGTCCGATCCCAGCAAGCTCGGAATCTCGACGGGAAATGCGTCGACGAACACCAGCGCGCGCACCTGCTCGGGATAGGTCTGGGCGTACAGGCGAACGAACAGCCCGCCCAGCGAGTGCCCGACCAGAATGTAGGGGCCCGGAACATGCGCGGCGGCGAGCAACGCATGCAGATCCTGGACAACATCCTGCGCGGTGCGTGGCATCGCAACCGGTGAACTGCGGTCGGTGATGCTGGGTGGATCGGGAAACCGCAAGCTGCCGGGCCGGTCGTAGGCGCAGACGCGGTGGTCGTCAGCGAGGGCAGGCAGGACGCCGGGACCTACCGCCGGCACGACCACGTCGGACAGACTCCATGGATCCGACGAGTTGTGGTAGCCGGATTCCAAAATGACTGTCGGCCCACCTTTTCCGTGGCATTCCAGATAGAGATGCCGGCCATTGCCGATCACGATCGGATTGGCGACGTCGCCACCGACGCCTGAAGTCCGGTTGTTCCCCGGGTGACCACCGCATGCCACCAGCGCGGCCAGCAATGGAAGAGTCAACAGGAATCGGCGGGCGCCGTCAGCGTTGGGCATCGCGCCATTGTGCGGGTAGCCGGCCCCGCATGACAGCATTCTGGGGAAGATTGAGCTACCGCGGGCGCTGGCGCCCGCCCTGCCCGGGAGGTTCAGCCCAACTTGGCCACAACGCGTGGGGCAGCCCTCTGGGTCGTCGCGGCCATCGGTTACCTGGCCCTCGAGGCGGTCGCCGCCGCGGGTTTTGAGCCCGGCTACAGCTACGCGCACAACTACATCAGCGATCTCGGCGTTTCTCGCGGCAAGCTGATTCACGGCCAGATGGTCTATTCGCCGCGCGCTTACTTGATGCATATCGCGTTCTACCTGCAGGGCATGCTGTTCTTTCTCGGAGCATCCTTGATGGTCGGCGTACCCGATAATCGAAGGGCCCGAATATTTTTGGGCACGGTTGCCGTGAATGCCGTCGGCAATTTCGTGATTGGGACAATCCACAGCGGCAGGGTGCATATCGTCGGCGCTGTACTGGCCATTGTCGCAGGAAACGCCGCCATTCTGACGGGAATCACAGCCATTCGGGTGGTTGCGGAGCGACCTTGGTACCGCCGGATCTCCAAACTCCTTGCCGGCCTGGGCCTGTTGAGCATGATCATGTTGATGCTCAATTCGGCGACGGCAAAGACCATCCCGCTGCCCGATGGGGCCTGGGAACGCGTAAGCGTGTACTCGATTACCCTCTGGCAGTTGCTCACCGGCGCCTGCCTGTTGGCCACTCGGCGCCGCCAAGCCGGGCGACTTGGGAGATGATGCAAGAGTGACGGTGCAGAAGATGAACGACGTGCTGCGGATCGGCGACAACTTCGAGCCCACATTCGAAGACGAGCTGCTGGCACGCTACGAAATCCCCAAGCTCCCCAAGGAGCCGCAGCGAACCGCGTTTCTGGCTGAGCATTCGACGCGATTTCGCGTGGTAGTGACCTCGGGACGGTACGGCGTAGACGCGGAAACCATTGCGGCCCTGCCTAATCTGGAGGTGATCGTCAACAACGGGGCCGGCGTGGATTTGATCGATCTAGAGGCGGCAAAGCTGCGAGGCATCGGGGTGAGCAACACTCCAGATGTGTTGTCGGACACCGTTGCCGATACAGCACTGGGGCTGATCCTGATGACGCTGCGCAGCTTTGGCGCCGCTGACCGCTACGTGCGGGCGGGGCGCTGGGCACGCGAGGGAGCGTTCCCGTACGCCAGGGACGTCAGCGGCCTTGCGGTCGGCATCCTGGGATTGGGTCGTATCGGCTTGGCTATCGCAGATCGTTTGCTCGGATTCGACTATGCGATTGCCTATCACAACCGACACCGCATTGACAGCTCGCCGTATCGCTACGCGGAGTCCCCGCTGCAGTTGGCCGAATCGGTCGACGTGCTGGTCGTCGCTACCACCGGCGATGAGCGGACTCGTCATCTCGTCGATCGCACCGTCCTCGAGGCGTTGGGGCCCGAAGGCTATCTGATCAACATTGCGCGGGGCAGTGTCGTGGACCAGGACGCGCTGGTGGAGTTGGTGGCTGGCGGCGCGTTGGCGGGTGCCGGGCTCGACGTGTTCGCCGATGAACCCAATGTGCCTGCGGCGCTGGTCAATCTGGACAACGTGGTGCTGTTACCGCACATCGGCAGCGCAACAGCGCGAACGCGGCGGGCGATGGCGCTGCTGACCATTCGCAACCTCGACAGCTACCTGGAAACCGGTGAGCTGGTGACACCCGTACTGCGCCCGCGCAGATAGCACCGGCGACCTCTACCGCCCGGTCCGCACCAGCCGCTGCTCGAAGGCGCCCACGATGGCGACGCGATAGGGATGATTCAAACCCGTCCTCGCTGGGCAGGCTTCTCGCGTGACAACCGGCGTTGTAGCGCGGCGGCGGAATAAGCGCTTGAACGGCGCCGTCTGTGAACGGGGTTGCGGCGCATATTGTCGCGGCGCACGTCGAGTTACAGCGCTGTGGCTGATATCACCGCAACGCAGAGTTCGTCGATTAACCCGCGTGCAGAGACTGGGGAGGAATTCAGTGTGCAGGTCGACTGTGGCAGCGCCCTGCCGGGAACGCCCGGTGTCGTTGGAACCGCATCGGCGTAGCGAGCGGGGCGAATCTGATGGATATGAAATGCTATTCGCTGCGGTGTTGGCTATCCTGCTGGCGACCGGCTGGGCAGCCAACCACTTCGCCGGGCTGATCCCAGTGCTCAGCGATCGGCAGCATCTCAGTAGGTCTACGGTCGACGCGATCTTCGGTATTTATGCGGTGGGCCTGCTGCCCGGCCTGCTTGTCGGTGGTCGTGTGTCGGATCTGCTTGGGCGGCAATCGGTTGCGTGGGCCGGGTCGATCACCTCGCTGGCGGGCACTGTCGCGATGTTGCTGTCACAGCATTCCGCTGTGTTACTCGGGGGTCGTCTAGTGGTCGGCGCGGGTGTCGGGCTGGTGATCAGTTCCTGCACCGCCTGGGCCTCGGATATGAAGGGACCGGGTGGCGCCGCCGTCGCCGGTGCCGTCCTCACTGCCGGTTTTGCGATCGGCCCGTTCGCATCCGGCGTGATGGCCTCGGTTGTGCAATCCGGGCTTTGGGAGTCGTTCGGGGTCGCTGCCGCCCTTGTCGTGCTGGCGACCGTCGTCGCAGTGGTGGCAGCCCAGCGCGCAGCCGTGACCGCGCCGGTCACCGCGGCCGGGGGCGAGCAGTCGGTTCCGGTGCGTCAGGACATCACGCGGGCATTGAGTTGGGCGCTGCCACTGTCACCATGGGTGTATTCCTCGGCGACTCTTGCATTCATCACCATCCCCGCCCATGTGCACACCGGGCTTGCGGCCCCGATTGCCGCGGGGACCGCTGCCCTGATTGCCAACGGCATCAGCGGCCTTACTCAACTGGTCGCCCGAGCGCGTCGCTGGGGCCCGCAAGCCGGGACCTCTGGCGCGATGCTGGCTGCGCTCGGCTTCGCGGTCACCGCGGCGGTGCCCTCAACGATGCCGCTGGGCGTGGGCTTGTCACTGCTGGTGATTCTCGGTTGCGCGTCCGGCCTGCTGCTCCGCGAAGGTCTGATCGACCTGGAAGCCGCCGCGCCACAACGATTGCGCGGCGTGCTCACCGGAACGTTTTACACCGTGAGTTACCTCGGCTTCGGCCTGCCGATGCTGTTGAGCACCGTCGAGTCCGGCGCGGCCGATACGACGATCCTGGCGGTGATGGCTGCGCTGGCGTTGACCGCCGCCGTAAGCCGGGCCATTCGGCTGCGGCGAAATAGCCACCGCCAGAGCTAGTTTTGCCCTGCGTGTGTGATCACCTGCGTTACAGTGCGAGCGCTTGACGCAGCACCGCGAGCTTCTCCGCTCCCTCACGCTTTGATATCGCCGCGTCTTGGATCAACATCGATCCGTGGAAAGTGCCTGGGAATAGATGTAATTCGACGCTCACACCTGCGGCAAGCAGGCCTAGCGCGTAGGCGACGCCTTCGTCTCGCAGTGGATCGAAGTGCATAACCGAGACGTACGCGGGCGGTAGGCCCGCCAAATCAGTTGCGCGAGACGGCGCGGCATAGATCGACACGTCGTCGGCGCCGGCGCGACCGGCCCCCAGGTAAGAGTCCCAACTGATGATCGCTCGGGGCCGGCTCCACATCGGCGTATCGGTGAAGTCGGTCATGCTCGCGGTGGTGAGTCGGTCGTCGAGTTCGGGCACCGATAGATACTGGAACGCGATGTGCGGCCCGCCCCGGTCACGAGCCAGCAGCGCCAGCGCCGCACCCAGCCCGCCACCCGCGCTGGTGCCCTGAATCGCGATGCGTTGCGAGTCGATGGCTAATTCATCCGCGTGCGCCGCCATCCAGACCAGCCCGGCGTACACGTCCTCAAGCCCTCCGGGGAACGGTGTCTCCGGTGCGAGCCGATAATCCACCGACACCACGACGACGCCGAGTTCGCGGGCAAGGACGACGTTGGAGGCGTGCTCGGTTTCAAGGTCGCCGGCGATAAATCCGCCCCCGTGCACGCTGTACAGAGCGGCCGGGGCGCTGCGCTGTTCGGGACGGTAGATGCGGATCGGCACCGCGGGATCGCCGTCGCGGCCCGGGATTTCACGGTCCTCGATCTGCACTCCGATGGTGTCGGGTGGCGGAAATTGAGCGATCATGTCCGACAGCGCCGCCCGGATGGCCAACGGGTCACCGCCCGGCAGATCGGGCAAAAGTGGAACCACCGCAGCGATTTCCGGGTCGAACGCATAGGTCGTCATGTGGCGCTCCTGAATCGATCAGCGGCAACGTTGCTCAGTTATCTTGCTCCTGGCATCGATATCTGGCTAGATCGACTCGATGTTTGTGCGCGACCGCGCAGATTGGTGCGTCCTGATAGTGCTGCCCCGCTGCGAGGTAGCCGGTTCAGCGGTCGCGAGCGGCGGTGAAGAATTTGTCCCGCAGCAACCGCTCGAAGACCGGCGGTAGACCGTCGAGTGGTCGGCCGTATTCGTTGGCGGCCTTATCCATCAGGTCGATGCCGATGACTGACCAATCCCGTTCGGCCAGCCAATCTTTGGTGCTCGCACGTGGATCGTCATACCACAGGTCGGCGACCGGGTGCTGTCCGCCGAGTTGGCCGATTGCGGCTATGCCCTCGGCGAATTCCCGGACCTCCCCAGGTTCGGCGCCCAATTCGGCGGCTATGTGGCTGCCCTCGGCCGACAGCTCGTGCAGCTTCTCGAACAGTGCGTCCTGCGCGGCGCCAGGCAGATACGGCAGCAAGCCTTCGACCGCCCAAGCCGTCGGTTGCCTCGGGTCGAATCCCGCCGCGACCAGCGCACCCGCCCAGTCATCGCGCAGGTCGGTGGCGACCACGACACGTCGCACCAGTGGCTCGGCGCCCCGCTCGTCAAGGACGCGTTGCTTGAACTCCAGCACTCGCGGCTGATCGACTTCGAAAACCGCATAGTCGGCAGGCCATGCCAATCGGTACGCACGGGAATCCAGGCCGGCCGCCAAGATGACCGCCTGTCGGGTCCCGGACCGTCCGGCCTGCGTGAAGTAGTCGTCGAAGAACCGGGTGCGCACGCCCACCCATTGTGCGTTGAACGCCGCCGCGCTGTTCAAATCGGTGTTAGCAACCGCGGCACTAAGATTCGGATCGCCGGCGGCAACAACGAAGCCGGCGGCGAAGTCGTCGTTCGCCAACGGCGGATCGAGGGCGGCATCGAGGGCGCGTCCAGCGCACACTCCCAGCGCGGTCAATCCGACACTCGTCACGATGTCCCAGGTGTCACCGGCGGTTCGGGGCATCACGGCCTCCCTTCACGAAGATCAGTGCGACTGCCGGCGCCACGCTGCGCCGGAATGTTCGTTCACACAGCTAACGAAATTCTACACTCGTCTCTGGCATACCTCCGCTGACAGCCATCCGGGCGAAAGCGGCAGTCGGATGGTTACTTCCACGCGAAGACCGGTTGCTCGAGCTGATCGACCGCATCATGGCGTCCTTCCAGACACAGCCAGCGCAGCTGCAACAGCACCGCGCCGGTAGGTGCGTGGATGAGGTCGTTTCCCAACGGGATCTGCACCACCGGTCGTGGGCTCTCCGAGATGGTGATGAACCGCGGCGAGTCATCGCGTTGCAGTTGGTGTAACCCCACCCGGTACACCGCCACGACCTCGTCTGGGGCGGGATGGGGATCGAGCCGTCCACCTCCCCAGATCACCACCGGGGTGATGACGTATCCCGATCGCGTCGGGTAGTCGTCGAGCAGGCCCAACACCGTCGAGCCGGGCAGGTCGATCCCCACCTCTTCGTGCAGCTCCCGCAGCGCTGCGTCGATCACAGCTTCCCCCGGATCGAGGCGACCCCCGGGCAGTGCCCACTGCGCCGCGTGCGAGGTCAGGCGAGAAGCCCTGCGGCACAGCAGAAACGCAGCGCCGCCGGACACATCGACCATGCGGCCGTCCAGATCCGTTGCCGGCATCGGGCGACCGTCGTTCCACTCCTCGACCGACACCGGATCCACCCGGTCCTCGCCGACCTCCGAGTCGACCAATACCACCGCGACCGCGGCATGCCGCTTGGTCGGATCGCTCACCGCGCGACGGTCGTGGACCGCTAGATGGTTGCCAATCCGCTCATGCAGCGCCGCGTCGTAGGGGATGGTCATTTCTCGAGACTAGGCCGCAGCAGTCTGGCAGCAGAGCCGAGCCGCCTTGCTCAGTTCTGCCGGCTGACCAGCTCTTCGACGAAGCGCTCGATGAAGCCGTCCAGCGGCGCGCTCCCGGCGGGCCGGATGACGAATTTCGTCAACCCGGCATCCAGGTAGGCATCGAGCCGCCGGTGCAGCTGATCCCAGTCCACGGCGATCAGGTCACCGGGATCGACGTCAGGGCGGCGCCGTCGGGCCGCTGCGACCAGCTCCGCCGACAGCTCACCGTCAGCGACGCCCAACGAAATACCGAAGTGGTCGGGCTCGATGTGTCGGCCAGCCTGTTCCGCGGCCCGTTCGATCGCCTCGCGCCCGGCGCGCGACTCATCCGGGGTCAGGAAGCTACCCAACCAGCCATCCGCCAACGTACCGATGCGCTGATACGCCGCCGGCGCCGAGCCACCCAGCCAAATATCCAGTGCGGGAGATGGTTTCGGTGTTATCACCGCGCCGCTGACCGTGAAGTAGCGACCGTCGTAGGCGGCCGACTCGTTGGTCAGCGCGACCCGCAGCACCCGCAGCGATTCGTCGAACACCGCGGCCCGCTCTCCGTCAGGCACCACGAATAGCTCGCGTTCGGCGGGAATCGCCGAACGCAGCCCGAAGGCCGGAAGAACCCGCTTGGGTGCGACGGCTGCCAACGACGCCAGTTGTTTGGCCACCAGCACTGGATGGCGCCCCGGCAGCACCGCCACCGACGTGCCCACCTTCAGCCGGGTCGTCCGGCCGAGTGCATAAGCCATTCCGACCGTTGGATCGACCGTGGGGGCGTACACCAGCTCGGAGAACCACAGCGAGTCCACCCCGCTGCTCTCCAGGTGATCGACAATGCCGGCAAGCTGATCGGGAGCGCTGTCTGCACCCAGTCCGACCCCGAAGCGAATCTTCACCCGCGTCTCCCTTCGCGCCTAATACCCTTCGGCCATGACCGACAGCGACATTTTGGCGATCACTCAACTGGTGAACCTCTACGGGCTGGCGGTCGATTCCCAGCGCTGGGACTTGTTCGTCGGATCTTCGCCGAGGAGGTGGACGCCGACTACGGCCCGACGTCGCGCTGGACGGATCGCGAACGGTTCAAGGCCGAGTTCGCCGCGTTCCATGATCCGTTCGATTCCACTCAGCACACGATGTCCACCCATGTCGTCCAAGTCGACGGCGACCGCGCGCACAGCTTCTGCAACGGGGGCTGGAGGCTGGTACGCAAGGCGGCCGACGGCAACCCGCTCTGGGATGGCAGCGGCTGGTACGACGACGCGCTGGTGCGCACTGGCGGTGGCTGGCGGATCACGCACCGGGTATGCCGCATCACTTGGTGGACCGGCAATCCGTTCGTCAACGAAACGATTCCCGGTACGAAGTTCGACCTCACCACCACCGTGCTGCGGCGCGAAGCCGACGCCGGACGCGTCGGAATCCTCAGTGCCTAGGCCAGTTCGGCGGCCTCTTGCTGGATCCGACTGAACTGCGCGGCCATCGCTTCGGACAGCGCCGTCGCGCCCGATAGCGGACGCACCATGACCATGAAGTCGTCGATCAGGCCGTCGGCGTCGATATGCAGGAAGTCGCAGCCGGTGATCTTCACGCCCGGCGCACCCGAAATACCGGTCTCGAACACGAGTGCATGGTCACGACCGTCGCTGCCGGCGATCTCGCGGATGTAGCGGAAGTCCTCGAAGATCCGCAGCACACCACGCAGGATCGCCGCGGTGATCGGCTTGCCAACATACGGCTTGAACGCCACCGGGCTGGTGAACACGACGTTGTCGGCCAGCATGGCCTGGATGGCCGCCTCGTCGCGGTCCTCGACTGCTTTCCGGAAGGGATGCATCAGATCATGGTGCCGGATCCGATAGGTAATGCATAAACACCGGTCGCAGCCATTGGACGAGTCGTGCGTCGTCCATGTCGGCCAGCGCCGGAATGCACAGGATGTAGCGGGCGGTCGCGAGTCCGAGCAGTTGCGATCCCACCAGCGCGGCTCGATCGTGAGCGTGATCGGGGACCACCGCGGACAGCGCCGGTGCTACCTGGTCGACGAACACCGCGAGTAACGCATCCGCGGCAGTCCGATTGGTCGCGGCCGCGCGCAGCATCGGCAACAGCGGCCCCTGCGGTCCCCAGACGCCGACGAACATCGGCAGCAGCAGATCGGCGATGCGGTCGGGGGCGATGCCGGAGAGATCGGGGAACTTGACCTCGAATCGGGAGGCGGCGGCGAAAAGGTCCGCCTTGCTGCCGAAGTAGTGCATCACCAGCGCCGGATCGACGCCGGCCTCCGCTGCCACCGAACGGATGGTGGTGCGTTCGAATCCATGGGCCCCGAATTGCGCACGCGCGGTGGTCAGAATCGTCGACCGCGTGGCCTCGCCATCACGGGCTTTGGCTGCCATCCGAGCAGTATATTCAACAGCTGTTGACATCGCATCCATCGCGGCCTACCGTTTGAGTTCAACAACTGTTGAGGTCAGCATCGGGGATGTAGCCATGGCCGTCACCGCCATCCAGATCCGACTCGATCCCGACGTGATCGACTACTCCTCACCCGACTTCGCGCAATTCCCCGGCCTGTCGAAGGAGAAGCTGCGCACCGCCAACAACGACAATGTCGTGGCGTTGCGCGCCGCCGGCTACGACGTCGACAACTGCCTGATCGGCTTTGGCGAGGCCGGCGTCGACAAAGCCCGCACATGGCTGGCGTCCAAGCGATACGACGCGGTACTGATCGGCGCCGGCGTGCGGCTGATCGCCAGCAACACGCTGCTGTTCGAATCGATCGTCAATGCCGCACACATCACCCAGCCCGGCTGCCGGTTCGTCTTCAATCGCGCGGCCGTGGCGACACCCGACGACATCCGTCGCTGGTACCCGCACCCGGAAGCGGTGACACGATGACGACCCACGCTGTCAACGTCGTCGTCGGCGGCGCCGGGCCGACGGGCCTGACCGCCGCGGGTGACCTGGCGCGCGCGGGCCGCTCGGTCACCGTGCTTCAGCGCTGGCCCACCATCAACCCGTCCAGCCGCGCCTTCGCCACCATGGCCCGCACGCTGGAGGTCCTCGACGCCCGGGGGGTCGCCGAGGACCTCCTGGCGCGCTCACATCACGCACCGGGAGTCACGATTTTCGGCGGTGCCCGCATCGACCTCACGCACCTCGACTCGCCCTACCGATTCGCAATGATCACCCCGCAGACCAACGTCGATCGGGCGCTGGCCGACTATGCGATCGCACATGGCGCCGACATCCAGCGCGGCATCGAGGTCATCGGAGTCCAGCAGGACACCGACGGCGTGACCGTGATCGCGCGACCTGAGGACGGCGGCCCGGGCGACCTTGTCCGTTGGCGGGCACAGTATTTGATCGGCGCCGACGGGGCGCACAGCACTGTTCGCGCACTGGTGGGCGCGGACTTCCCCGGTCGTACCATGCTGTCGTCGATCGTTCTGGCGGATGTGAAACTCGCGGATGGGCCCGCCGGAGGCGCCCTGACGCTGGGCAGCACTCGTAACGAGTTCGCATTCTTGGCTCCCTACTACGACCGCGACGCCAGCGGCGCCTGGTACCGCGCCATGGTCTGGGACCGCGACAACCAGCTGCCCGACGACGCGCCCGTCAAACGAGACGAGATCGCCGACATTTTGGCGCGGGCGATGGATCCCGATCCCGGGTTACTCGAGGTGGGATGGAAGTCCCGATTCCATTGCGACGAACGCCAAGTCGAGCAGTACCGGCACGGCCGCGTGTTTCTGGCCGGAGATGCCGCACATGTCCACTCCCCGATGGGGGGCCAGGGCATGAACACCGGCATCCAGGACGCCGCGAACCTCGCGCGGAAGATCGACGCGGTGCTCGCCGGTGCCGGCGACTCGGTGCTCGACACCTACCACGACGAACGCCATCCGATCGGCAAGCGGGTGTTGCTGCAGTCAGGCCTGATGGCCCGCGGCATCACGCTTAGTCCGCCGGTTGCCCGCGGACTACGAAACATGCTGGCACCGAGGCTACTTCGCATCCCCCGCGTGCGTGACGCGATTGCCGGCAGCTTCGCCGGAACAACGTTGCGGTATGCCACCCGCAAGGGTGAGAGCCCCTTGGTGGGCACCCGCGCGACGCAGATTCCGTTGCGGCATCGGCAAATCAGCAAGCTGTTACGCCTGCCGGGTTTCGTCTTCGTTCGTGAGCGGGGTGCGCCCCGCATCGACGCGGCCGGACTCCCCCAGGCAGAGCGGCCCGATGACGGTCCGGCGGTGCTAGTGCGTCCCGACGGCTACATCGCCTGGGCAGGCAATTCGGCCGACCGGGCCGCGGGTGCGGAGGCGCTTGGGTGGTGGACCGGGCGAAAACCGCTCTGCCTGGTAACTCCTTAGCCGTCACTCGTGCCCGTCGACTCCAACCAGGTCTGCCAGCTGCCGGGCTGAATAGCGGCCTGGGCCAATGCCATTTCGCACCGTCGCGCGGGCGGCACGAGCTAATGCGGTGTTCAGCGGCGCCTCGATGCCGTGTCGGTGCGCGATCCGGACGATCTCTCCGTTGAGGAAGTCGGTCTCCACGTTGCCGGTCTGGCGGCTCAACGATTGCCATGTCGAATTGCTCGGCCCGGTATTCGATCCGGGCACCGGCCGTATCGTGGGCCCGTCCGCCCGCGTCGCCGTCGAAACTTCGAACGAGATGAACTCGATTCCCGCTTGCCGCAGCACCTTTTCGCCTTCGCGCCGCAACGCGGTCACCACTTCGGCTGCGGCATCGACGGTGAGTGCACCCACGGCGTTGCCGAGGTTGCTCAGCAATTTGTTGTACTTCCACGGGGCGACGTCATCGGGAGTACGCACCCGGACCCCCGCCGCGGTCCAAGTCTCGGCGAGCCCCGCCAACAGCTCGGCATCCTCAGGGGTGCGCAGCGCCGCCGGCCACCGCGCGATATGGAACTGCCCGACCACCGGCCACGCCCGCACGATGACCTCACCCGGCTCGAGATGCACGGCCGGCAACCAGACGCAGATCCCGAATACCCGGCGGAAATAGCGCTGTGCTTTGTCTTCTGCGGCAACCCCGTTGAGCGCTGTCATTGCCGGCAGCAGCTCGCCCGCGGTCCCCACGGCACCCTCTCGGCCATGGACGGGTTGATCCACCCACTCCTGCAGTGCGCCATCGAGTTGTTGGGTCTTGGTCGCGAAAACGAGGACGTCGCGGTCGGTCAACACGACATCGTCGGGCCGCGACGCGGTGGTGACCGCGGTGCGAAACGTTCCGTCGGGCGTCTTCAGTGTGATGCCCTCGGCGGCCAGGATCTCGGCATGCCGACCGCGCGCGACCAAGACGGTTGGGATTGCGGCCCGGGCCAACACTGCGCCTACGGTGCCGCCGATGGCGCCGGCGCCGATGATCACGAATCGGTGGTCGTCTGCTGCCGACAATGGGTCCGCCTTCCATCGGCTTCGAACCTCGTCTTGGGCGAGGTTACGTCGGCACCGGCGGACGCGCTCCCGGCTGTTGGTGTGCACGCGAAAGCGGGCCTCGTTCAGAAGTTGCTGGCACCCCGCGACCAGCAACCCCTGAAGGAGGCCCGCTTTCTCTTTGCCGTCCAAGTCTGTAGTCGTTTGACTACAGTGTAGTGTAGACACATGACTACACCCAGCGCAAGCCCCAGCGCCGTCCAAGAATCCGTTCCGACCGGCCGCGACGAGGTGGTCGCCGCGATCCTGGACAGCGCGGCGGATATGTTCGCCGAACGGGGTCCGGGAGCCGCCTCGATTCGCGACATCGCAGCCAGGGCTCACGTCAATCACGGCCTGGTCTTTCGCCATTTCGGGACGAAGGAAAATCTTGTCGCCGCGGTACTCGACTACCTGGCTGCCGAGCTGGACAACCTGGCCGACGGCACGTCGTCGCCGGACGAGATCGACGTGGCCACCACACGCCAGTTACGGGTCATCGCGCGGGCGCTGCTCGATGGGTATCCGGCGGGTCAACTGCAGTCCAGCTTTCCCGCCGCCGCCAGACTGCTGGGCAACATCCGACCCCTGCACGACACCGAAGAGGGCGCACGGCTCGGAGCCGCGAACGCGATGGCGCTGTTGCTGGGCTGGCATCTGTTCGAGCCGTTCGTACGCTCGGCGACCGGACTCCACGATTTGCCGAGGGACAAGCAGCGCGAATCGATGTTCACCGAGGTGGGCAGGCTTGTTCAGCCGCACTGATGCGTGCTGTGCAGGCGTCGTTCTCTCGAGGTTCGCAATTGGCGGATGCTCGGTAGTCTGAGTGGGCGTCGAAGCCCCGAGGAGGCGTTGATGTCCCGCACCGTTTGGGCGAGCTGAAATGAGCCAGACGACGCCAGCCGTGACCGATCGTTTGGCGCAGCTGCCGTTACCGCCCGGGCCGCGAGTGCCCGGCGTGGTGCAGACCGCACTGTTCTCCCATCGGGACCGCATCACGCCGTGGCTGCGCAACCACTACGGCGACGTCATCACGGTCTCGGTGCTGGGCCGGCCCTCGGTCCTGGTGTGCAGTCCTGAGCTGACTCGGACCGTGCTGGGCGGCGAGCCGACGACCTTCCATGCGGGCGAGGGAAGGATTCAGGGGATCCGGAACGTGATGGGCGAGCGGTCCGTGGTGACCACGGATGAGGCTGCGCACCAACGGCTTCGCAAACTGTTGGTGCCCCCGTTTAACGGCGCTGCGCTGCGCGGCTACCGAGACATGATGAACGAGCTCGCCGCTAAAGAAATCGGGCGGTGGCCGGTCGGCACTCCGTTCGCCGCACAGCCGCGGATGAACGCCGTGACCTTGGAGATGATGTTGCGCGTGGTCTTGGGTCTGCGCGAAGGACCACAGCTCGACGCGCTTCGGATCCCGTTTTCGCGACTCGTTACCGCACCGATGCCGGTATATGCCGGCGAAGTGGTACCGCAGTTGCAACGGTTCGGGCCCTGGAAACGATTCCGTCAACTGCGGGAGCGCATCGACGACGTGCTCTACGCGGAGATCCGCGAGCGCCGCGGCGCGGGACGCACCGCCGATCGCGGCGACGTGTTATCCCAATTGATAGCCACGCAAGTGGACGGCGATCGACTCTCCGATGCCGAGTTGCGCGACCAGATGGTCACCCTGCTGCTGGCCGGCCACGAAACCACCGCCATCACGCTGTCCTGGACCCTGCACGATCTCGCGTATAATCCTGCGCTGCAGGACAAGGCAATTGCTGCCGTCGACAGCGGCGACGACAAATACTTCGAAGCCGTTATCAAAGAGTCGATGCGGCTACATCCGGTGTTCTTCGCCGTCGCACGACGACTCACCCACGATGTGGAATTGGGCGGCTACCGTGTCCCCGCCGGCTACACCGTTTTCGCGGGCATCGGCCCGGTACAGGCCGATGCCCGCCAGCACGCCGATCCGCACGTCTTCCGGCCCGAAAGGTTCCTGGACGGCTTGGCTACCGCCTCGAACTGGTTACCCTTCGGCGCCGGGGTACGCCGTTGTCTCGGTGGGGGATTCGCGATGATGGACGCCACCGCAATCCTTCGCGAAGTCCTGCACAACTACCGCCTGACGCCCGGTCGCAGCCGCCCCGAGGCGGCCCGCGCGCGTCACGTTGTCTACGTCCCCTCCCACGGCGCACGCATCATCGCTCACCGGCGCGCCAAATAGGTGCTCAGAGCAACGAATTGACCATCGCTCCGCCATCGTTGACGGCCTGAGCGGTCGCATTGTTATCTTGCCTGAAGTCGATAAAGGCCGTCTGGTGGCTCGCGGTGTTCAGCAGCTCACTGAAGGTGCCCATCACCGGAACCGCGCCCTGCGGGCCTGACACGGTCGCGGTGTAGTTGATGAAGGCTTCCTGCTGGAACTTGTTGCCGCGCACCCCAATGATGGTCGGCCCGGTTAGATCCTTCACATCGGCGAAGCCGGCCGATGGCGTGCCGGTCAATTGATCGATGTCAGCCTGCAGCAACCCGACGAGGTCGGTTCCCCTGGGCGGTTTGACCGCGACTTGCAGCTGCGCACTGGAGTTGGCGTTGGCCAGCGCCACCCAGTCGGGCCCCCGGTCTGCGACCGTCCAGCCCGGCGCCGGGGTGACCGTGATGCCCGGCACGATGGCGACCGCGTCGTCGGAAGCCAGCGCCACTGGTGGGCGATTGATGTTGGCGATCAGGACGATTCCGGTGGCCGCGACACCGGCGATAGCGAGCGACCCCAGCCGCCGTCCGAACCGTGCCCCGGTTGTCGACCAGGTGGTCATGGGTTTGCTCCTCACACACTTAGTCGGGCCTTGATTGCTTTGCCCGTCGACTTCTAGAGTCACCCTAAACAGCCAGGCTTGTCCAACATTGGGTTGCTATGGCCCGATACATGCCGCTTATCGACCCAGCGCTGGTGATTCACCCGTCGTGTGGTCCGGTTGTGCACAGCGAGATGACCGGGATCGTCCGGGTCGTCTTGCGTTCGTATTCGGCGAAGCCGGGATACCGCTTGGCTTGCTCCGCGTACTTCTCGTCGCGTTCGGCGCCCTTGATTTCGTCGGCGCGCACATTTAAGTGCTCGTCACCGACCTCGATACTGGCGTCTGGGTGGGCGACGAGGTTCCAGTACCAGGCGGGGTTGCTGTCAGCCCCGGCTGCCGAGGCGAAAACCAAATAGCGGCCGCCGTCGGCTAGGTACATCATTGGGCTCACCCGTTGCGCACCACTGCGCGCGCCGGCGCTGTGCAGCAACAGAACCGGCGCTCCCTCGAACTGACCGCCGAGCCTGCCATGATTGGCACGAAACTCCTCGATGTTGCGACGGTTGAAGTCGTCATCGGTCATGTGGCCTCCTCAGAGGGATTGGTTCAGCGTCGGATAGTCGATGTAACCACGCGCCACCCCTGAGCGCGATGCGCCGGGATCCGTTGCGGCGGAATTCGTTACGACGGCCAGGTAATTGAACCCAGTCCTGGGCGGGGGTAGCTAGGCGGCCGCCACCCCGGGAGTCGATACGGGGGTCACCTCGGAGTACACGTGGCCGCAGGTACCGCAGCGCACCTCGTATTCGAGTTTGTCATCGCCGGATTCCAGGAATCGGTATTCGGCCCAGGCCGCGCATCGGGGGCACCGCGTAGGACCATGCTCCACTGTCGTCATCTTCGGCCCCCTTCTCGACTGCGGTTTCGTGAAAATACCCGCTTGGCGCCTGGTCAAACCAACAATTTCAAAATTCGCTAGCGCCGCGCACCGTTGACCACTTTGAACAGATGTCGTTAATGTGTTCAAGTGCCCGTCGATGCCGCGCGAGACACCAAGCCGGTGCCGAACGCATTGCTGACCGCGGCCAGCGATACGCTCCGGCAACTCGGGCCACGGCGGTTCAGCTTGACGGCGGTGGCCGAGGCCGCCGGCGTATCGCGCGGCACCGTCCACAATTTGTTGGGAACTCGCGACAGCGCGATTGCCACCGCACTCAATCAGCTAGCCGCGGGGTTCATCGAAACCATGGCCGTCGAGGTTGCCAAGGAAGCCACTCTGGCCGAGCAAGCCGCGGCGGTCGCGGTGCTGATTTGTGCGCATCGTCAACGTTCGCAGTCGCTGCCGCGAGGTATCGATCGCAGCATCCTGGTGCTGCTGTTGGACCACGGGGGCGACGAGCTGATGCGCCGGTCGATCGAATTGTGGAAGCCCTTGGTCAAAGACGCCCAGCGCAACGGGGAAGTCGGCCCGACGGTCGACGCGGCGCGCGCTAGCGAATGGATCGTCCGAATGCTGTTCAGTTTCGAGCTGATCCCCCCGATCGCCGTCAATCTCGATAATCCGCGCGCCGTGCGCCGTTACATCTGCGATCACGTCGTCGACGGGCTGACCGGAGCCGGTCGTGGGTGATTCCCGTTGACGGACTACGAGTTTCGCACCCGACCCACTAACCAGCCGCAGTCCGCGCCACAGGCAGAGGAGCTATCAGCATGACCGACACCGCCACCCCGTTAGCCGGGAAGGTCGCCTACGTGACGGGAGCGGCTCGCGGACAGGGCCGCTCGCACTGCATCCGGCTGGCGCGGGCCGGTGCCGACATCGTCGCGATCGACGCGTGCGCACCGGTTGCCGAAAGCAACGGCTATCCCCCCGCCGCGCCCGAAGACCTGGCCGAGACGGTCGGCCTGGTCGAGAGCGAGGGCCGCAAGATCCTCGCCGAGGAGATCGACGTCCGCGACCTGGCCGGCCAGCAACGGGTGGTGGCGAATGCGATCGAACAGTTCGGACGGCTCGACATCGTCGTGGCCAATGCCGGCGTGCTGAATTGGGGCCGGGTGTGGGAGATTTCGGCTCAGCAGTGGCAGGAGACCCTCGACACCAACCTCACCGGGCTGTGGAACACGATGAAATCCGCGGTGCCGCCAATGATCGCCGCCGGCAATGGCGGGTCGATCATCAATATCAGCTCGGCGGCGGGTATTAAAGCCGTCCCGGGTTGCGGCCACTACTGCGCCAGCAAATTCGGCGTGGTCGGCCTCACCAACTCGTTGGCAGTCGAGCTCGGTGAATTCGGTATCCGCGTCAACTCGGTGCACCCCTACGGCACCGACACCCCGATGGGCAACGACCTATCGATGTACCAAGTCTTCCAGGATCATCCGCACTACATCCACAGCTTCTCACCGGGCGCGCTGCCGACGGATTCGCTGGCTGCTCCGGATCTGATCTCCGACATCGTGGTCTGGCTCGCCAGCGATGCATCGTCGTTGCTGACTGCCGCCCAAATCCCGGCCGACAAGGGCTATCTCAAGATCTGAGCGTCCTGCGACGCGGTTCCAGATCTGGTCACTGCACCCGGGCAGGATCCGGCCAAGCCGCTCATAACGGTGGCGTCGTAGCGGCGGTGTCGTTCTTGGGGCGATCGGAGAAAGTGGGCAGCTGCACCGGTTCGGAATCGCGACCGGTTTGGGAGACGATTTCGGGCTCGTTGCGATGTGAGAATAAATCCGGCGATTTCATGGAGCGGGGTCCTTAAATTGGTTCGGCTTCCGCGCAACATTGGTCTGTCGAGCGCAGCGCGAGCGTCAGGAAAGACGTTGTCCCGACCGACTTGGCCGAGAACCCATCGACGAACTGTGGGCTGGCGGGAAATCACCCACCAGCCCACAAGAAGAACGCTCACACTAGACGGCGGTTACCCCGACTGCCTGCGGACCCTTGGCTCCCTGCTCGATGCTGAACTCAACTCGCTGGTTGTCCTCGAGCGACTTGTAGCCGTTCCCCTGGATTTCTGAGTAGTGGACGAACACATCTGCTGCGCCGCCGTCCGGAGCGATAAAGCCGAAGCCTTTTTCGCTGTTAAACCATTTCACAGTTCCCTGTGCCATACCTTCAACTTCCTCATTCTGGAGGGATGCCGATAGACATCCCGGGTGAGAGTAGCACGTGAGGCGCGTAGGCATGTCTTCGACTGCGATAGAACGCTTTTCACACACTAAGACCTGACACCGCCGGGTAGTACTGGATGTCGCTGTGCGGCAGTCGATTCCGGAATGCTGCGGCGTCGGATCCGGTTATCGACTCAGTATCGGCCTGAGGTCGTCCAGACGGTCGAACAGGTGCCAGATGTACTTCGATGATCCGTTCTCGCGATGCGGATGCAGATCGGCGAGTTCGGGGTCGTTGCAGTAGCTGTCAAAGGCTTCCCGCGAGTCCCACTCCACCAGGATCAGCACTTGACGCGGTTCGATGTCGCCGACAATCGCGTCCTGGAAACTTCCCAGCGCGACGACGCGGCCGCCGTGTTTGGCCACCTCGGCGGGTGATCGTCGCGAGTAGGCGCGGTACTCGTCGGCATCGGCGACATCGAAGAGGTTCAACGCATAAACGGTCATAGTCGCCGACGTTACGTGGGGACGACGATCACCGGCGGTGGCCGGTGCCTCTACCCTGTGTGCGTCCCGCAGCACGTTAGTGTGCCTTGATCGGCCGCAGCGAACCGATCGATAGAAAAGTTGAGCAATTCATGACCTCAGCAGCAGAAACGTCAACGCTCGAATCGCGCGTCGGCCACTACTACCAGGTCGACGGCACCTACCAGGTCGGCCGGGAGAAGGTGCGCGAGTTCGCCCGTGCCGTGCAGGACTATCACCCGGCGCACTGGGACCTGGCCGGCGCCGCTGAACTGGGATATCCGGATCTGGTGGCGCCGCTGACGTTCACGTCGGCTCCGGCCATGGCGGCTAATCGGCACTTGTTCGAATCGGTGGTCATCGGTTACGAGATGTATCTGCAGACCGAAGAAGTCTTCGAACAGCACCGACCGATCGTGGCCGGCGACGAACTGCGCATCGACGTCGACCTGTCATCGGTGCGCAGATTCGCCGGCAGAGACTTGATCACCGTGACCAATACCTTCACCGATGCTGCCGGCGAGCGGGTGCACACCCTGCACACCACCGTCGTCGGCGTCACCGCCGAGGATGTCGATCCAGCGATCAGGGCAACCGCGCAGCAAGTGATGATGCACGACGTGAACCTCGCCGGAATCGACTACTCCGATGCGGACTACCAGAAGACGGCGCGCCCCGCGGACGAAGTTCGAATCGCCGACGCAGGCACCACCCGCACCCCGGGGACGCCGTCCTTCGATGACGTGAAGGTCGGCGACGAGTTACCGATCCACCACGCCCGACTGTCCCGCGGCGATCTGGTGAACTACGCCGGGGTGGCCTGCGACGCCAACCCGCTTCATTGGGACGAGAACCTCGCCAAACTGGCGGGACAGCCCGACGTGATCGCCCACGGAATGCTCACGATGGGTCTGGGCGCCGCGTTTGCGTCCGCATGGTCGGGCGATCCCGGTGCGGTTACCCGCTACGCGGTGCGGCTGTCCCAGCCCGTCATCGTGTCGGCCGCCGAGGGTGCAGACATCGAATACAGCGGCCGGATCAAATCGCTGGACCCGGCAACCCGCGCCGGTGTTGTCATAGTTGGCGCGAAGTCCGGTGGTCGCAAGATCTTCGGCCTGGCGACGTCGGACATCCGCTTCCGCTGACGGGGCTCTAACGCAGGGTGACGAGTTGCTCGACCGAATCCTTGGGCAGCTCACCGTCCACGACCGCGCTGACCGTCATTTTCTGCAAGGTGATGGCGCCCCCGTGATTGTCCAGGAAGGCGGTGTCGGCGGCATCACGTCCGGTGGCGATGCGGACCATAGACTGCCGCGGGGCCAGGCAGGTGGCGTCGACCGCCCGCCACACCCCATCGATCAACGCCTCGGCCACGGCGTGAAAATCCATCGGGTGACATCCGGGGGCGTACACCGCCGCCATTCGGGCCGGGACGTTGACCGCGCGCAGCAGCGCGATAACCAGATGGGCATAGTCGCGACACACGCCCGCACCCGCGAGCAAGGTATCGGCGGCCCCGTCGATCGAATCGCTGGACCCAGGGACATAGTTCAGTCGAGTACCGACCCACGACGAAACTCTCTCCAGCAAGGTGACCGAGGTGCCGTACTGCTGGAATTCGGTAGCGGCGAAGCCGAAGAACTTATCGGCTTCGGCGTATCTGCTCGGGCGCAGATACGTGGTTGCATCGATCTCGCTGACCGACTCGGGGTCCGCCTGCCCGCCGACCGTCGCCGAATATGACGCGGTGACTGTTCCTGTGCCGGCCGATACGACGTGGATGCGGGTCTGGTGCGCGCCGATGACCTCACGCGGTTGGACCGCTTTGCCGTTTCGTTTGATAGTGAGCGACTCGCTCACCTCAATGCCGGGCTGACGGCTGACCGCGATTTGGAAATCGAGCACCGTCGGTTCGGAGACCTCGAGTTCGATTTCTACGCCAACGCTGCGGCCAGCGCCGGCCGTGCTGCTATTGGTCGTCACGCCGTGGCGTTTCCATGCAGGCATCCGATCAGGCCCTCTCGTCTGAGCCAGTCGAGTCCCGCTCGCTGCTTGGCAGGGCTTTCGTGTACGCACTTTCTTACAGCACGCAGCCGCGCGCCGCTCGTCGACGCAGAGCTACTGGCCCGCCCTGCTGGCTAGATCGATGGCGTACTGGTTCACGAAGGTGCCCGCCGGCGGATCGCCTTTGCCGCATGATCCGTCGGATTCGCCGGGACGTTTGATCCACAAGTAGGCGTCGGCGTGCGCGCCGGCGGTATTCGCGGTAGGCGGCGCACCGAGCGCTCGGCCACTCGGGTTGCACCAGTTGAGCTCGGCGTCGGGTGCCGGTCCTGCCCCGTTGCGCGACGTATCGATCACATAGTGCGAACCATTGGTGAGGCCCGAAATCGCTTCGCCGTAACCGATTTCGTCCTCGGTGGTGAAGAAGTTCGCCGTGTTGACACTGAAACCCCGCGCGTGGCCGACGCCGGCCTGGTTGAGCCTGGCGGCCATGTCGTCGGGGCTATGCCAGCGCAGGTGACCGGCATCGACGTAGACGGCCGCGTTCGGATCCCGAGTCAGCGTGTCGACGGCGTAGCGAATCAGGTCGAAGCGCTCTTGGCGCGCATCACCCGACAGACAGTCGGCCATCGCGAGCGCATCGGGTTCGACGATGATCGCCACCCGCGAGGCGCCCACGCCGGCAGCGATGCCGTCGATCCAGCCCCGGTAGTCCGCGCCCGACCCCAGACCACCCGCGGCGAAGCTGCCGCAGTCGCGGTGCGGGATCCCATACAGCGTCAGCACCGGGATCGCGCCGGCGGCATTGGCGTCGCCGACGTACTTGCCGACCGTGCCCGCCGAACCGCCCGGGACGATCCAGTACGCCTGCGGCGTGTTGGCGATCGCGGTCAACTGCGGACTCGGCGGATCGGCAGCCTGTGCGGCGCGCATGGCCGCCGACGTGGGATTCACGTAGAACGGCGCACCAGCCAGCGGGTTCCCGTCGCTGACCAAGCGCACCGCCGGGGCGAGGCCGGCCTGTAGCGGGACCATGCCGGCAACGACGGCAACAGTCAGGAAGGGAGCAATCCACCGCGCCAGAGCACGAGCAGCTGAGGACATCACCCAGGAAAATTAGCGCTTCGCGGAATTCAGGGCGAATCGCGGGTGGGGTAAGGCCCCACCGGGGGCCCGGGCAGGGTAGGGATGACGCCGTGCGCGGTCGATATTTAACACAGGTGATGAACCGAATGCCCGTCCTGCGCCGCGGCACGACCGCGGCGTCCACAGTGGCGGCACTGCTCGTGATGGCGGCGTGCGGTAATACGGCACCGCAATCGCCGCCACCGGCGGGCAAACCCCCGACGGCCCTCGACCGAATCGTGCACGACAAGGTCGTCCGGGTGTGTAGCACCGGCGACTACCGCCCGTTCACTTTCCGCGACGCCCAGGGTTCGTGGAGCGGCCTCGACATCGACATGGCGCACGACCTCGCGGACCGGTTGGGGGCCAGGCTCGACCTGATACCCAGCACGTGGGCCCACCTCGTGACCGACGTCGGCACCCGATGCGACCTTGCAATGGGTGGTATCTCCATCAGCTTGAAACGTGCTCAGCAGGCGTTGTACAGCTCGCCGTACCTGCGCGACGGCAAGGCCGCCATCATTCGCTGCACGGACAGCGACAAATACCGGACGTTGGCCGATATCGACACCGCAGGCGTTCGCGTTGTCGAGAATCCGGGCGGGACCAATGCCGAGTTCGCCAAGAGCCACATCACACATGCACAGGTAATCGAATTCCCGGACAACACAATGATTTTCGACCAGCTTGCCAATAACGCAGCCGACGTCATGTTCACCGACACCAGCGAGATCCGCTATCAGATAGCGCAAAATCCGCGATTGTGTGGCGTCGCCGTGGACCGCCCCTTGACGTTCGAGCAAAAAGCGTACTTGCTGCCTGCAGGCGAGGCTGGTCTGCAGCAGTACGTCGACCAGTGGCTGAACATCGCACAGCACGACGGCACCTACGCCAGGCTGAGCACCCGTTACCTGGGGTCGGTCATCGGTCCCTAATGCGTGCAAGTCATCGCCCGCTGCGCGGGCTTGCTCGTCAGCCGGGTCGGACAACAATGGGGATCGCGTCAGCTGACCACCTGAAGCCTGTCGAGGAGTGTGGATGTCAAACCGAGTGCTTGCATTGATCATCGGAATCGCCCGTACCGCAGGCGGATTGGTCGGCTACTTTTGGCCTGGCGCTTTCGCGCGACACGGGCAGGTCCCCGGAGCTGCAGACAACGCCGATTCCCGCTACGTGACTCGGCTGTTCGGAGCACGCGACATGGTGATCGGAGTCGCGACGGTGGCGGGGCCGGCAAAGCGGACCGCGCTGTGGATGGGCGCGGTGTGTGACGCCATGGACGCCGCGTCAGCGTGGACGGCCGGCGCAGAGGGCAAGGACGTCCGCTGGGTCCGCTTCGCCAGTTCGCTGCCGGTTGTGTTCTCGCTCGGCGAGTCGTTACCGGTATCCGCTGGCCCGCCCGCGGGCGCGACCATCGAACCAAGACACTCGAGCGCCCCATCGTGTGAAACGGTCCCGCGCGGTCCAGGTCTGCGCGCAGAGCGGAATTTCCTATTCATGTGTGCCGATGGACGGTTCGCCGACCCATAGTGCGTCGACAAGGTCGCGGTACAGCTGATCGGTTGCCAGCAGGTCGGTGTGTGTGCCCTGTGCCCGGATGTTCCCGTCCTGCATGACCACGATGGCGTCTGCGTCGACCACCGTCGAGAGCCGGTGGGCGACCGAAACCACGGCCTGGTCGCGTGCGAGCCGGCGGATGCAGTCGTGGATCGCGGTTTCGGCCAGCGCGTCCACGTGTGCGGTCGCCTCATCCAACAGCAGAACATCAGAGGGGCGCATGATGGAACGCGCCAGTGCCACGCGTTGCCGTTGGCCACTAGAGATCGCCGACGAAGTCAGATCGGTATCAACGCCCATTTTCATCGCGGCAACCTCATCGTCGAGTCCGACGTCGCGGAGTGCCCTGCGCAAGTCGTCCTCTGTTGCGCCGGGAAACGTGTAGAGCAGGTTTTCGCGGATCGTCCCCGGCACGCTCGGTGTCTCTTGTTCCACGAAGGCAAGGCGTTTGCGGATCTCGGCATGACTACATCCGCTGTACGGCCGGCCGCGCAGCAGAAGCTCGCCGACCTGAGGTTCCAGGAAACGCAAGATCAGCGACAACACCGTGGTCTTTCCCGCCCCGGAGGGGCCAACGATGGCGATGTGTCCGCGCGGCGCGATGGCGAGATCGATAGCGCATACGGCCGGAGTGGTTGTCCCGTAACCAGCTGTGACACCGCGCATTTCGATCACCGGCTGATCGCCGAGGGCTGCTGCTGGTGCTGGTAGTGCCGCGCGCGGATCGGGTTCGACCTCGAGGGTCTCGACCTCGCGGATGCGGCTTGCCGCGGCGATACCGGCCTGCAGGTTGATGACGTCCTGTGACAGCTCGACCACCGGGTCGATCAGCCCGAACGCGTAGAGCAGGAACGCGATCAGGCTCGACAGCGCCAGTGTGCCGTCGCTGACGCGCCAGGCCCCTACTCCGATGATGACGACGATCGCCAGATCGACACCTGCCCACGCAATCGTCCAGGCGATCGACTCCCAGCGCACGGCGTGAATGGCCTGGCGAGTGGATGCCTTGGCCTCGACAATGATTCGGGTGGCTTGGCGTTCCTCGGCCCGGCTGGCCTTCAGTGTCCGTACCGCACGCAAGGCACCTTCGAGGATGCCTCCCATGAGTCCCAGGTGATGCTGCGCCTCTTGCAGTGCCGCAGCGATTCCGGGCATCAACAGCATAGACAGCACTGCGGCTATTGCGATCACCGCAAGCGTGGCGGCTAGCAGCGCAGTGTCCAGCACACCCATCAGCACCAGCGTGCCGACTAGCATCACGGCGCCGTTGATCAGGCCGATCAAGCTCGTCGACGTCGCCGTATGCAGCAGCACGGTATCGGAGGTGACGCGAGTGATCAGCTCGCCGGGTGGTCGGCTGGTGATTGCAGGCACCGTTGCACGAAGGAAGCGGCGCACCATTGACGTCCGGGCATCAAGCACTATCCGTTCACCGACGGTCCCGAGCAAGATCCATTGCGCACAGTGGATGCCCGCGCCCAACACGAACAGCCCTAGCAGGGTCGCCGCCGGACCTCGCAGCGACGCGTTTTGCCCGAGCGAGTCGAGCACCCACTTGGTGACCATGGGCGTCGCCAAACCAGCGGCCGAGCCCAGCAATCCCAACACCAGACCTGCCGCGAGAGCACCGCGATGGGGTGCGGCGAATGACCAAAGCAGGCGCAGTCGCGCCAAATACGATGGAGAAGGCATGGCTCGAAATGGAACACAATTGTCCTATTTATGTCAACGAGCTCCCTAAACCGGACCGTCGCGTACTATCGCTTCGTGGACGGCGCCGGTGCACTTGTTGAGTCCGGTACACGTGTCCGGACACGTCGCGCCATCCTGGACGCCGCGGTCTCGGCGCTGACCCGCAATCCCCAAGCCGCGTTGGCCGATATCGCCCTGGTCGCAAACGTCGGACGCTCGACCGTGCACCGTTACTTTCCCGAACGATCCGACCTGCTGGCGGCAATCGGGACCGACGCGACGGAAAAGATCGCGGCTGCCACGGTGCGCGCGCCTCGGCGACGGCAGCGCTCCAGACGCGCTAACTCGGCTGGCGCAGGAGTACTTCGAGTTAGGCGACTTGCTCCTGCTGGTTATCAATCGACCCGACATGTTCGACATCGTCGACTGGGACACCGAGACAGACGCCGACCGAGCTTTGATCCTCACGATCGAAAGAGGTCACGTCGAGGGAACCGTAGACACCAAATTGGATCCGGCGTGGATCCAGCACCTGTTGTGGGGCCTATTGATCTCGTCATGGGAGTTGACTCGACTCACACGAGCGCCGAAGCACCACGCGCTAGGCCAATGTATTTACACTCTGACCAAGGCGATTGCGCCATAGGTTGATTACGTGATTAGTTCGGACGCAAAGATTTTCGTCTGAAGGTGGCGAGCCGAGGTCTGAATCTCCCCAGCGTCAGCCCGGTAGGTTGCTACCGCGCCATGTTGGCGAAGCGTGACAGGTGCAGCTGGTGGGCGACGGTGACCGTCTTAGTCGGGCCGTTGCGGTGCTTGGCCAGAATGAAGTCGGCCTCTCCCCCACGCGGGTCGTCGCGCTCGAATGCATCCGGCCGGTTCAGCAGGATGACCATGTCGGCGTCCTGTTCCAATGATCCCGACTCACGAAGGTCCGACAACATCGGCTTCTTGTCGGTGCGCTGCTCCGGACCACGGTTCAGCTGGCTGATCGCCACCACCGGCACTTCGATCTCTTTGGCCAAAAGCTTGAGATGCCTTGAGAATTCGGACACCTCGATCTGGCGCGACTCGACCTTCTTTCCCGACGTCATCAGCTGCAGGTAGTCGACCACGACCAGCTTCAGGTCGGCCTTCTGCTTGAGCCGGCGCGCCTTGGCGCGGATCTCCATCATGGTCAGGTTCGGCGAGTCGTCGATATACAGTGGCGCCTCACTGATTTCGCTCATTCGTCGCGCCAACCGAGTCCAGTCGTCGTCGTTCATCCGGCCCGACCGCATGTCGGCGAGTTTGATTTTCGCCTCGGCCGACAACAGCCGCATCACGATTTCGGACTTGCTCATTTCCAGCGAGAAGATGACGCTGGCCATCCGGTTCTTGATCGAGCACGACCGCATGAAATCTAGACCCAGCGTGGAGTTATGCGTGGGGATCATCGCGTTACCCGCCAGGTACATGTGGCTATCGTTGTCCACTTCGACGCACCGCACGGGAACCGTCTCGATCGGGCGTACGTCCACAATGAAGCGTGATCCAGAGCGCTGGGCGCCAGTGGCTGCGCGACGCTCCTTGTGCGCTATGGCCTTTCGCTGCAATGCGAACACAATGTCGTCCGTGGAGAAAGTCAGGGTGTAGGCGGTGCTGGATGACTCGTTGCGGCCCCGCACGCGCTTGGTCGAGGTTTGGCAGCGATAGCCCAGGCTGACGACCAGCTCGGCGACATCACACGACAGCCGATGGTTAGTGACGCAGAATTGGACGGCCCCGCCGACCGTCACTGTTCCATCGGTGTCGAGCAGACCGGCGAGCAGTGCGCGCCGCTGCGTCTCGGAAGCCCGCAGGTATTCCGTCGGAATGTGCTTGTTACCAAGCACTCCGAGGGTACGCAGTCGCGCCTGCAATGTCCCCACAGCGCAGTGGCAGTTCTGGCACAACCGCAAGCCGCTCGACGGGCCCGCGCAGCGAGCGCAGGTTGGACTCGGTACCGGAGCAGAGACGAACCGGGCCCGGCCACCGCATGAGCGTCCACACGTTCGCACCTGACTGGTGTGGGGAATGAAATCCTTGCCGCACACCACACACTGTCGAGGGGTCTGCTCGACATCAGCCGGTACGCGCAGCTGATAGCGGTACCGGGCGGAGCTCGAGGGCACCGCCAGGAACCCGTCCGCTTCGATCCGCATGATCAGCTCTGGATCGGCCGTGGTGATCTGGGCTGAGGCACTGGTGCCGTCCCCCAGCCAGGCGCCGAGAGTGTATGCGGGAACTAATAATTCGCGATCCGGTAGGTCGAGTGCATGCGCGTTGACCACGCTGTGGTTCAGTCGCCGGTCTAGCGTGTCAAGGCGCACCGTTGCGGCGATCTCGGCCGTCGTTCGCACCGCCGCAAACGTGCGCTGATTCTTGGAGCGGTTGTAGCCCACCGCCGCGGCTTGCGCAGACTTGCGGGAGGCGCGCGTTTCGGTCAACCACTGATGTTCCGCGTCGGCGACGATCACTGTCCCGTCGGAGAACTCCACCTCGTAGCAGGGCCGGCCCAGCATTACCTCGGTGGCGGCCACCACCCGCGTCGGCTGCCCGTCGGCGCCAAGCAACTCATCACCAACCGCGACGTCGGCCATCGTCGTCCAGCCGGTCGGCGTGGGCAGCGGCGTGTCCAGGGCGAGCGCCTTGCCGACTCCAGGACGAGCCGCGACGATGATCATCTGTCCGGGATGCAGACCGTTGGTCACCTCGTCGAGTTCGGTAAAGCCGGTCGGCACGCCGCGGGAGATGCCTCCGTTGGAGGCGATGGCGTCGATCTCGTCCATCGTCGGCTGCAGCAGGTCCTCCAGCGGAACGAAATCCTCCGACAGCCGACGCTCGGCGACGTCGTAGATCTCGGCCTGTGCGCGGTCCACGATCTCGGCCACATCGGCACCCTCGGCGCCGGCATAGCCGTACTGCACGACCCTCGTTCCCGCCTCCACAAGCCGGCGCAGCAGTGCCTTCTCCGCCACGATGCCCGCGTAGTACCCGGCGTTGGCGGCGGTCGGCACAGTTGAGATCAGGGTGTGCAGATAAGGGGCCCCGCCGATCCGGCGCAGCAGCCCGCGGCGGTCCAGTTCGGCGGCCACCGTCACCGCGTCGGCGGGCTCCCCGCGCCCGTACAGGTCCAGGATCGCGTCGTAGACGTTCTGGTGTGCGGGGCGATAGAAGTCGCCGGGCCGCACCCGCTCCAGCACATCGGCGATCGCGTCCTTGCTCAGCAGCATCCCGCCCAGCACCGACTGCTCGGCGGCCAGATCCTGCGGTGGCTGACGGCTGAATTCCTCACTGGGCGGTGAAGCGTCCATGCCAGGAGCTAGGTCATCAACGACCGCCACGGGCTGGCGCCTCCCTCTGCAACATCATACGAACATACATTCGATCGCCGACACTCGCAGCGTAGGCCCGGACGCTCGCACACCCCTGAACCAAGCACCCGTAAGCCTCGCGCCGGGAAGACCGTAAACGTTGCTGGGCAGCTGTTGAAAGGGGCGCTGTTCATAAGGTTGTGCATCGTATGTGCATATCCATCGACACCTGTGTTGAGTGGGTTGTGGAGAACCTGTGGACTAAAACGCGGCGCTGCGACATCCCTGCTGATAAGGGTCGTACACAACGGGTGAATCGGTGTGGAGAAGAATCTCTTCGGCGTGTCGTCGCAGGTTACTGCGCCGGGCGTGTTGGCTTTCGGCCATATTTTCGCTGAGTTACGAGGGGGTTAAGTGACCCACTTGGCGACGTCACTGAAATAGTTCGCCAGCCGGACCCACGACGTCCATCCACAGCGCAATCTCGGCGCGCTGGCGGCACGACAAAATCCGGCGACCGCCGATTTAGGGCAGCCGCCGGATGTCGACAAACAGTGCTGAGTTAGCTATCCGCGACGACGTTGAGCGCAACGTCGACATTGATCTCGGGGTGCAGATGCACGGCGACCGAATGGGAGCCGACCGCCTTGATATGCGACTTGGGCAACCGAATAATGCGCTTGTCGAGATTTGGGCCGCCGGCCTTCTTGATTGCCGCCGCGACGTCACCGGCGGTCACCGAGCCGAACAGCTTCCCGGAATCGGCCGCCGTCTTCACCGGCAACGGAACCGGACCCAGCGCCTCGATCGCCGTCTTGATCTCGTTGGCGTGCCCCAAATCGCGGACGGCCTTGGTGTCGCGGGCACGTCGGATCTCGTCGGCCTGCTTCTGTGCACCGCGCGAGGCGAGGATCGCCAGGCCGCGCGGAAGAAGGAAGTTGCGGCCGTACCCGTCCTTGACCTCGACAGTCTCACCAACGGTGCCGAGATGGTCGACGTCGGCCGTCAGAATCAGCTTCATCGTTTTCGTACTTTCGGTTGGCGTCCGGCGGTTATCGCGCCGACGAAGTGAAGGGCAGCAGAGCCACCTCGCGGGCGTTCTTCACCGCGATCGCGATGTCGCGCTGGTGCTGCACGCAGTTACCGGTGACACGACGCGCCCGGATCTTGCCGCGCTCGCTGATATACGTGCGCAGCAGGGTGGTGTCTTTGTAGTCGATGGATTGGCCCTTCTTGGAGCAGAAGACGCATTTCCGTGTCTTGATCGGCTTTTCCGGAGCCGGGCGCCGTTTCGTGGACTTGGGCATGTGTTTCTTTCTTTCCGTTTGCTAGTGGTCTTGCGTGATTCAAATGTGGTTGACGTCAGAACGGAGGTTCTTCGTCGCCGCCGGCGAAGGAGCCCGATGCCGGGGCGCTGCCCCACGGGTCGTCAGCCGGTGCGCTACTCGGCTGTGCCGGGGGCGCCTGGCGGGATCCGCCGCTGCCGAAGCCTCCGCCTCCGCCTCCGCCTCCACTGCGGCTGGCCTTGTTGACCTTGGCGGTGGCGTACCGCAGCGAGGGCCCGATCTCGTCGACCTCAACCTCGAAGACGGTGCGCTTCTCACCTTCGCGCGTCTCGAAAGAGCGCTGCTTGAGCCGGCCGGTGACGATCACGCGCGATCCGCGGGTGAGGCTTTCCGCCACGTTCTCGGCGGCCTCGCGCCAGATGTTGCACCGCAGGAACAGTGCTTCACCGTCTTTCCATTCCGAACTCTGGCGGTCAAAGATCCGGGGTGTCGACGCCACGGTGAAGTTCGCGACGGCGGCACCCGACGGAGTGAACCGCAGTTCAGGGTCGGCGGTCAGGTTTCCGACAACGGTGATAGTGGTGTCACCAGCCACTGTGTCCTCCTGGGTCCGTCCTGGCTCTCGCCCGGGAACGGTAAACGGTCATGTGCATGTTCTCGCTGAGCCTACGCACCCACCCCGACTACGGGGAGCGTGCGCGCCAACCGAACTCAGTGCTTGTCGGTGCGCATCACCTTGGTGCGCAACACCGACTCGTTGAGGCTCAGCTGACGATCGAGTTCGGACACCGTGGCCGGCTCCGCCTTGAGGTCGACAACCACGTAGATGCCTTCGGCATGCTTGGCGATCTCGTAGGCCAGCCGGCGCTTACCCCAAATGTCCACCTTGTCGACGGATCCGCCGTCTTTGCGGACGACATTGAGAAACGTCTCTAGGGACGGGGCGACGGTGCGTTCGTCAAGTGTGGGGTCAAGGATGACCATGATTTCGTATGGACGCATAGGACCTCATCACCTCCTCTGGTCTAAGCGGCCACGGGCAGTCCGTGGCAGAAGGGTCGCCTGCGTCGGCAACCGCATCAGGCTACCGGACGACACAGCGGCCCGAGAAATCCATGCCACCCGGGTACTCGGCGATCAGTGCCCGGGCAGATCTGCCCGCGGCGCTCAGGCGATCAGCCGGTCGTAGGCGTCCAGCACCTCGGCGATGGTGATCACCGGACCGTGCGGATCCTTCGCGTTGTCGTCCCAGCGCCGCACCATGACCGCCTCGTCGGCGCCCGGATTTGCGCGGAAGTCGGCGATCTCTAGCTCGCTCATCCCGCCACCCTGCAGTTTGAGCGACGCGACCGAGGCGGGGCTGAGATGCGCGTGGTACCCCGGGTCGGTGGCGACCAGGTAACGCTTGGCCGGCACGTGCGCACCGATGATCCAGGCTGCGCGCTCACTGAAGTGCGTGCGTGCGAACTCGGCGCCGCACAGCTCGTGCGGAAGATCCGGCCATTGGGCAGCCGCCACTTTGGCCTTCCCGATGTCGTGCAATGTCGCCGCGAGCAACAACTCGTCGTCGGCACCGGCCTGTTTGGCGTACCACCCGGTCTGTAGTGCATGCGCGCGCTGGTCCACCACCTCACGGCCATAGGGCAGGCCGGCCAGCCCGTCGATGAGCATGGCCAACGTTTCACGGGTGAGGGTCACGGCGTCTCCTTACTCACCAATACCGAATGCACGACGGGCCAGCGCCCGGGTGCGACCAGCGCCAGGTCCGCGCGCCGGCCGGGCAACAGCCGGCCTCGGTCAGCCAGCCCCGCGACATCGGCCGGGCCCGACGTCACCAGCGCGACGGCGGCGGCCAGGCCGATCCCGGCGTCGTTGACGAGGGTGAATGCCGCGGCCAGCAGGCTCGACGGCAGGTAATCCGAAGCGATCGAGGTCACCAGGCCGCGTTCGATCAGCTCGCGGCCTGACGCGTTGCCGTTGTGCGAGGAACCGCGCAGCACGTTCGGCGCGCCAATCACCACCGGCAGCCCATGGTCACGCGCCGCTTGCGCGGCCGCCACCGTGGTCGGGAATTCGGCGACCGCACCGCCTCGGGCCATCAACTCGTCGACCTCGGCCCGCGACGTCGGGTCATGGCCGAGTAGCCGGATCCGCCCGGCTCGAGCGTGCTCGCCGAGCCAGCCCATCGCCTCCTCACGGACCCCGAGGCGCCCGCTGCGCTCGGCAATAAGGTCGTCGACGTGGCGCACCGCTTCCTCGACGGTCATTCCGCGCGAGCCCATCATGTAGCGCTCGTAATATGCGCGTTCGGCGTACTGGCCCTGCCCGGGAGTGTGGTCCTCATGCGAGACCAGCGGCCTGCCCACCGGGCTGGCGAGCCGTTCCTTAAGCGCCACAAGACCTTCTGGGCTACGAACATCGAGGCGGTACAGGATCCGGTGGTCCACTAGTCCCACGGTCCGCGCCTCGATGGCGTCGCAGCACAGCTCGGCGCCCTCAACGGTTCGCGGGGTGCCACGGCCCATGCTGTGCTCGAACCCGGCGCCGTGAAACACCGTCGTCACCCCGGCGGCCCGTAGCTTGCCCTCGAACGACAGCAGCGCGAACTCCATCGGCAACTCGGCACCTGGCCGCGGCAATCGCTCCTTCTCCAGCCCGTCGCTGTGGGTATCCACCAGACCCGGAATACACAGCAGGCCTTGACCGTCGACGTCGACCGACAGCCCCGGCCGGTGTGGTTCGACCGCCGCGATGACACCGCTGCGTACAGCCACCACCGCGTCGTCGATCACGCCGTTGGGCAGCACGGCGCAGACGTGACCGAGCACGTAGTCCGCCGGCGGCATCGCCAACGGCCAGTGCCGCACGGTCCGTTCGAACATCTCGATAGTCATGCCACTCCTTCGAAGATCTCGTTCACCGCACCGTCTTTCACCACGCGGCCGTCGCGCATCAGCACCACCCGAGATGCCAATCGCCGCATGGCGTCCAGATCGTGAAAGACCCCGAGCACCGCGACGTTCTGTGTCGTCAGCGCCCCAATCAATTCAAGTGCCGCTTCGCGATTAGCCGGGTCGAGCGCCGATACCGGCTCGTCGAGCAGCAGCAGCCGCGGCGGCCGTACCGTGCCGGCGGCCAGGTTCACCCGCTGACGCTCTCCGCCGGAGAGCACCGAGCAGTCCACGTCCCACAGCACTTCGTCGAGGTTGAGCCGTTGCAGCGCGTCTGCCGCCGCCTCGCGCGCCTCGGCGCGGTCGACACCGCGACGCCGGGCTGTGGCCGCTACGAACTCCAGCGGGCTGGTACGCGGCGGTGCGTTCAAAAACTGTGACACATAACCGAACTCGCGGCCCCGAACGCGTGCCATGGCCCGGTCCGGCAGCTTGGTCAACTCGATCTCTTCGTTCGCCGTAGTGCGCAACAGCACCGACCCCGAGTTCGGCAGATAGGTGCGGTGGACGCAACGCAGCAGGGAGGACTTGCCGGCCCCGCTCGGGCCGGCCAGCGCGACATGCTCGCCGGCCCGCACGTCGAGGTCGACGCCGCGCAGTGAGTGCACGACGCGCCCGTCGATGGTGTGCAGCGTGAACGATTTGTGCAGTCCCCGCACCGTCAGCACCGGTGGCACCGCGATCACCTCCTGGCCGCGGCAACGAGCCGCTGTGTGTAGGGCTGATGCGGGTCACAGAACAGCTGATCGGTCAGGCCTCGTTCGATCACCCTGCCCAGCTGCATGACAACGGCGCGGTCGGTCAGCGCCTCGATCACCGAGAAGTCGTGGCTGACAACGACTGCCGCGATATTGCGTTCAAACAGCAATCCCCGCAGCAGGTCGAGCACACCGGCGGCTACCGATGCGTCCAGCCCGGTGGTCGGCTCGTCCAGCAGCAATACCGGCGGTTCGGTCGCCAGCGCCTTGGCGATCTGCACGCGTTGCCGCATGCCGCCGGAGAACGTCCCCACCGGATCGTCCATCCGGGATAACGGAACCTCGACCCGCTCAAGGAGTTCGGCGGCTCGGTCGCGGATGTCATGGTAGCCGCGCCAACCCGCCGCGGTGAGCCGTTCTGCGACGTTACCGCCGGCACTGATCCGCAGGTCGAGACCATCGGCGGGGTTCTGGTGTACCGCCGCCATCGTGTCGACGCGCAGTCGGCGGCGCTGCGCGTCGGGCAGCAGGAGCAGGTCGGTAACACCGTCGTCGACAGTCGCCAGGTGCACCGAACCTGCTGTCGCGCTTTCGTTTCCGATGACGCACGCCAGTACGGTCGACTTCCCCGATCCGGATTCCCCAATCACACCCAGCGCCTCACCGGGTGCGACATCGAACGACACATCCCAGGCGGCCACAACCGCGCCGGTGTTCGGGCTGATCGCGGTGCCGTACTCGGGCCCGGTGCCATCGACCGCATACACACCGCCGGTGCCGTGCACCTTGCCGATCGAATCGACTCGCAGCATCCATTCGCGGCCGCCCACCCGCATTTCGCTGCGGTGCGTCGGGGTTGGCCTGGTAGTCAACCGTGCCGAGGCCCCGGCACGGCGCCGCGGATCGGGCAATAGGTGCAGCGGCGCACGCTTGCGATGTGCCGCGCGGTCGGCGTTCCCGGCGCGCACGCGGGCACACCACTCGGTATCGCTGCACACGAAACCGCCTGCGGCCCCTGCCTCTACCAGGAACACGTCGTCACTGCCACACAGCCTGCACCGCGCACCGGGTGAATACTCCACCTCGAATGGCACATCGTCGAACGTCAACGGGATCACGTCGGTGTGCGGCGGGACCGCGTAGATCCGCTTCTCGCGCCCGGCGCCGAACAGGTTGATCTGCTCGCTGCGATGCAGCCGCGGTACGTCCCAGCGCGGAATCGGCGTGGTAGCCATCACGTATCGCCCGGCCACCAGCACCGGATAGCCCGTGGTGCGGGTGATCATGCCATTACGGACGATGTCCTCATAAAGGCCCACCCACATTGCGGCGTAATCGTTTTCGGCGTGCATGCGCTGACACTCGGCGACCGATTTCTGCACCTTGCGCAGTGGCTCGGGCACCGGAACCTGATACACCAGCAGATCGCCCGCCGACAGGGCTTCCTCCGGGATGCGATGGCGGGTCTGGACCACGGTCGATTCCCGGGTGTCGGCCGACTCGGCGCATCCGGTGGTGGACGCGATCAGCCGGCGTAAGTTGGTGGCGTTGACGCCGCCGTCGTCGCCCTGGTCGATGACCTTGACGGTATCGCCGGCGCCGATCACCGCCAGCGTCACCTGCAGGCCGCCCGAACCCCAGCCGCGCGCAACCGGCATTTCCCGCGATCCGAACGGCACCTGATACCCCGGCACGCAGATCGCGGTCAGCGCGGCACGGCGGATCTCGCGTTTGCCGCTTTCGTCCAGGATTTCCGGCGGCGCCTCGTAATCGCTTGATCCGGTAAGTAATTCGGTTGTCGTGGTCATTCGCACTCCTTTCCGGCCGGCTCGGGAACTCGCGCGCTTCGCGGTTCGCCTGCGGCCTGCAGCGCTTGTTTGCGTTCCACCATGGAGCGGAAGGTCACATAGTGCGGGAGTTTGAGGTGCTCCAGGAATCCGCCGGAGTCCAGCCCATCGGTGGTCATCAGCAGTAACTGTTCGAGCGGGCCGGACCGGCCGAACCGGCGGTTGGCGATGTCCAGGTTTGCCATTGCGATGGCCTTACGTTCGTTGTGCCCGAAGCACATTCCGTACCCGACGTCGAACCGGCTGCGGTCCTCCTCGGCACCATCAAGATCCTCGATGGCCTCGGCTTCGGTGATCCGGAACTCACCGACCGTCACCGGCTCGCCGGTATGTGGATGCGTGACCTCTAACGGCAACCGTCCGTGCCGCACCTCACCGAGAGTGACCTCGTGAATGTCACCGTCGGGGCCCAGGATCGACCGGTACCACAGCGCGACAAGTGCGCCGGTCTCAGCTCGCGCCATCGCCGCGAGCGCCGCCGAGCGCGGCGCTGGAGGCCGGGGCGGAACACGGCTGATGTCAAAGGGTTCCGGGTCGTCGCCGGTGCGATGGTCGACGATCAGACCGGCCTCGCGCAGCAGGTCGAGGAATCGCCGCGGGCTGCGCTGCTCCGCGGTGCGCGGCGACGTCGGAACCGGCTGCTCCTCGGCCGGCGGCGCGGGAGCGGTGCCCGACTTGTCCAACAGCCTGCGGGTGTAGTCGGTGGTGCGGCCCAGCAGTTGCGGCCCGTCAGGCTCGCGGAAGGCCGGCACGATGCGGCGCATGATCGTGATCCGGTCGGGGTCGACCGGCTCGCTGACCGCAAGACGGGGCAGCGTCGAGCGGTGCGCGCGCAGCAGGTGCGCAGCCTCCAGCGAGTCGCCTTCGGCCTGGCGAAGCGCGGCCGCCGCGGCGGCTTCGTCGAACAGACCCGCCTCGCCCATCACCCGGTCGACCGCGAGCCGGAAACGCGCGACGATCTGCTCGGTGCTTGCCCACGGAACCGGCGCGAAATCGCGCGCCCGGCGCACCAGATCCTCCGCGGCGAGAATGGCGTCCAATCCACCGCGCGCTCCTGAGTAGCCCACTAGTTCTCCTCGGTGATCGTCGTGGTGCGCGGCAGACCGACGACGCGCCCGTCGTCGGTCACCAGTAGGACGTCGATGCCGGCCGGGTGTGCGCCGACCGCCTCGGCGCGAGCGGCGACGAATCCGGCGGGCAGGCCCTGGGGCGCGAGGGTCGCGGTACCGCAAACGCCCGGACCCGACAGCGTCCACCGGCCGGGGCCACCGTGCACATCGCGCACGCCGAGTGCCACCAGTGCGGCGTCCTCGGGTGCCTGGACCGACCCGCGGGTGAAGCCGCGAACCTCGTCGGTGCTGACCGGTCTGACCGCAGCCACCAATCGCGCCATCTCGGCCGGCCAGGCCGGTGCCGCGGCCGCGGTGGCGATCGCGTCGGCCCAACGGTCATCGGGGTTCTCCAGAACGCACACCCCGGTGGTCGAGTCGGCCAGCGCGACGATCACAGCAACGGCCGGCGCCAGCACGCACAGCGGTTCGCTGGGCAGTGCCAACGGGGTTCCGGGCCGGGCCAGCGCCTCCAGCACCGCCCGAAAGACCTGCTGCGAGTCGGCCGAGCGCAGTGCGGTCACCCTCGACGCGGTCACCTCAAGTCCTCGAATTCGACGACGGTGGGGGCTAGCTCTGCCCATTCGCGGTGCTGCTGCTCGGCTTGGCGGGCGGCGACCGCGCAGCACAGCCGGTCGACTTCGGCGGCATGCGGCCGACCCGCCTCGACCTCGGCGTCGAGCACGGCGGCAGCCAGGACGGCGACCCGATCGTCGCCGACCCGCATCGCCCAGCCGCGGTGACCCGCCAGTTCCACCTCGGCGCGGCAGGCCAGCACGTCGCCGAGCAGAAACCGTTCACCCGCGACCGGCTCACGAATCTGCGTCGATACCAATCCGACCTCGGGTGCGACGAGTACACGCACATCGGCACCGTCGGCCAGACAGGCATCGGCCAGCACCCGCAGCTCCTCCATCTCGGCCTGGGCCAGCAACCCGCAGCGTCGCGCCCGGTTCAACGAATCACTCACGGTGTTCTCCCGATGTGGCGCCCACCGCGGTGGTGTCTTCGAGTTCGACCACCACCCGCACCGCGTCGGCGCGGGTCCATGCGCTGCTGCTCAAGAGCACGCAACCGTTCTCGGCGTCACGGCTGATGCTGTCGATCCGCCACACCGGGTCGCTGGCCTCGATGCCGAGGGACCGCAGCACATCGCGGGGCGGGATGTCCAAACTCGCGCGGCACCACGCCCGCACCGGCCGCAAACCACCGAGCTGGCACAGCACGATGTTCACCGACTCCACGCTCTGCAGCGCGACGTCCAGATTGGTCGCGGCCTCGACCGGGACCAGCTCCCGAGTGACCGAGGCCAGCAGGTCGTCGATGAAGAAGTGCCGCACGATCCGGTACATCGGGGTGCCCGCGGGCCAGCCCAGCTGATCCGACTCCTCGGCGGCCAGCCCGATCCGCTGCACCTCCTTGGTCTGCGAGCGCGGAGTGGCGCCGCTCGCGATCACCGTGGCATGCCAGGACGGCGGCTTGGTCCGCGAGATCACGTAGTCGATGCGCCGATTGACGAAGGTCCCCGCCCCCTGGATGCGGCGGACCAACAGTCGGCGCTCCAATTCCTGCAAAGCCGAGCGTGCCGCGGCGCGGCCGACACCGAACCGGTTGGCGAGTTCGGGCTCACTGGCCACCCGGGTGCCGGGCTTGCATGCGGCCAGCTCGCTGGCCAGCTGATCGGCAATGTCCATATACCGCGCTGAGGTCACGTCACCACGTTGGTTGGCAAGGTTGTCCGAACAACTTCGCCGTGGCCAACGTCGGCGCCCCTGCAGGTGAACATCGCGCACACTTGTTACCCGCCGCTCAGCTCACCTCGTGTCGCAGCCATACCGCCAGCGCTTCCACCGCCAGCACGGTGACGAACACCATCAGCAAGATCGTTGTGACCAAGCCGAATTCGAGGATCTGCGCACCGCTAAGGAGATCGAAGCCGATGCCACCGGCCCCGACGATGCCGAGCAGGGTAGCCGCGCGGATGTTCACATCGAGCTGGTAGAGCACGTGCCCGACGAAACTTGGTGCGGCCTGCGGCAGTGTTCCGGCGGCGAACACCTGCCAGCGACCCGCGCCCGTCGCGCGGACGGCCTGCTGGGGACCCGGATCGATTTCTTCCAGCGAATCGGCTACCAGTTTGCCCAGCAGCCCGATGCTGCCAACGGTCAACGCCAGCGTGCCCGCTACCGCACCGAGCCCGGTTATCACCACGAATACCACTGCCAGCACCAATTCCGGGATGCCGCGGATCACCACCACGAAGATCCGGAACATCTGGGCAACATGGGGATTCGGTGCGACATTGCGGGCAGCCAGGCAGCCGATGGGCAATGCCAGCACGGCGCCGATCACCGTGGCACCCAGCGCGATCTTGACCGTCACCCACAGATCGGACCACAGCTTTCCGAAGATGCCCGCGGTGTCCGGCGGCCAGAACAGTCCGGCATTCCTACCGATACTTTGCAATGAATCCAGGAAGTGGATCGGGTTGAGGTCCGCGCCCGCCGCGGCCATCAGCACCACCAGCACGGTCAGCGCGCCGTACCCGGCGCGGCGCAACCGCGGGGCCGTCCAGGGCTGGCTGACCTGATCGCCGGTGTGTAGCGGCGCGCCGCTACACACCGATCGCCCGTCGGTGTTGCGCAGCAACGCCCGCCGGATTGCTCCCGACATCAGCTCGACCAGGATGCACAGCACGAGAACGATTGCGGCCAGCGCCATCCCGCGCCGGTAGTCCAGTTGCTTGAATGCCGTGGCTATCGCGTAGCCAAGGCCGTTGACGCCGACGAAACCCAGCAGCACCGAGATCCGCAGATTGATGTCGAGGCGGTGCAGTGCGGTCGCCACGAACGCCGGCAGCACTTGCGGCAGCACGCCCGACATCAGCTGCTGCCCCGCACCCGCGCCGCTGGCGCGAATCGCCGCCCGGGGCCCCTCGTCGATGTGCTCGATCGCGTCGGCGTAGAGCTTGGCGACCATACCCACCGAATGCAGTCCCATCGCCAGCACGCCGGTCATCGCGCCGAGCCCGAAGATCCGGAAGAACACGATGGCCATCACCACATCGGGGATCGCCCGAACCATCACGATCAGGGTGCGCGCACCGAACCGGGCCCCGATACCGGGTGTGGTGTTGGCCGCGGCCAGGATCGCCAGCGGAACACTGATCAGCACGGATAACACCGTTGCCGATATGACGATCGCGAGCGTCTGACCGCACAGCTGCAACAGCTCGCCAACGGGCGGGAAGTCCAGCGGCAGCATGCGTCCCGCGAAATCCACCGCGTTACGAGCGCCCTCGAGGGAGGTCGCGGCATTGATCCGCAAGTCGGCAACAGCCCAGCAACCGACCAGCGCCAAGACTGCGATGGCCAGCCAGGCCGCCGTGCTCTTGGGCCGCGGCGGCCGCAGTGTGCGCTGAGTCCGCGAGACGGTTTCAGTGGTCACGCACGAGGTCACGCAGGGACGCCGGCGACGAGCAGCGGGTCCACATTCACGTTGGCGTACAGCGCCATCGCATCGTCGTGGTCGAGGTCCGCCACCGGCCGATCCAACACCACCTGCCCGGCCCGCAGCCCGATCACCCGGTCGCCCCAGTTCAGCGCGAGTGCAACCTGGTGCAGGCTGCACAGCACGGTGAGTCGCTCCTCGGTGCTGATCTCCCGGATCAGCTGCATCACCTGGGCGGCCGACTCCGGATCGAGCGACGCCACCGGCTCGTCGGCGAGCAGGATCTCCGGGCGCTGCATCAGCGCACGAGCCACCGCGACCCGCTGTTGCTGGCCGCCGGAGAGCGTGTCCGCACGTTGAAAAGCCCGGTCCAGCAAGCCAACCCGATCCAGATGGCCCAGCGCCTCGCGGCGCGTGTCCCGGGGGTAACTGAAGAGTCCGAGCCGGGGCCAGCGCAGCCGGCCCAACGCGCCGGTGCATACGTTCTCCAGCACGCTGAGGCTGCCAACCAGGTGGAAGTGCTGGAACACGAAGCCGACCCGCCGGCGCAGACGGCGAAGTTCGGCACCCGACGCACCGCCCACGTCCGTGCCCAGCACGGTGACCGTACCGGCGGATGGCCGCTGCAGACCGTCGACGTGGTGCAGCAGGGTGGATTTGCCCGACCCGGACAGCCCGAGCAGGACAGCTATCTCACCGGGCGCCACCGTCAGCGAGATATTGTCGAGCGCTCGGATCTCGGGTCCGAAACACTTTGTCACGCACTGTAATCGGACCGCCTCATCCGCAGTCACGATTGCTGTCCCGCGCACTGTTTGGCGTGGGTCGTTTGGCATACCTTGCGAACACTGTCGTAGAACGAGTTGTCCACCGTCGCATATCCCCAGCCGTTGACTTCACCGAGGTGCGCGCACGCCGGGGTGCAGATGCCGTTGGCGTTCATGTAGTCGACATTGGCGTTGCCGAACGCGTTGATGATCTTGGACTTGAGGTCGGGAGCAAGGTCGTCGCTAATCCCGATCGGCGAGCCGGGAATCAGATCGGACTTCCACACCACGTTCAGCTGGCCCGGCTTGAGCTGGCCCTTACCCGGCAACGTTGTGTCGATCATGCTTTCCTGAGCAAAGCCGGCGTCGCACTGGCCGTTGAGCACCGACAGGGCCGACGCATCGTGACCACCGGAAATCACCTGGGTGACATCCTTGTTCGGGTCGATGCCCGCGTTGATCAACGCCGCCGACGGGTACAGGTAGCCCGACGTCGAGTTCAGGTCGACGAAGCAGATCTTCTTGCCCCTGAAGTCGGCGATGCTGTTGATGCCGGTACCGGGCCGCGTGATGCCGTAGGAGTGGTAACCGGGAGGGGTGCCCTTGGCAACCGTCTCCGCGGCGATCGGGGTGACCTTGACCCCGCTGTTCTGCGCGGTGACCAACGAGAACGGGCCGTACTGGACGAAGTCGGCCTTGTCGGCGCGCTGCGCCTCGATGGCCGACGAGTAACTAGTGGCACTTTGGAACCGGATCGTCTTGCCGGTTGCCTTCTGCAGCAACGTGATCAGCGGCTGGTAGGCCTGTTGCAGGCTCTGCGCGTTCTCTGACGGGACGGCGGCGAAGACCAGCTCGCCGGGGTTGCGGCCGCCGGGCCCACCGCCGCTTCGGCCCGCGCTGGCGCTTTGACCACACGCCGCCAGCAACACCGTCGCCAGCACCGCGATCGCGGCCAGGCCGAGGGAGCCTCGAGGGCGAGCTAGCATCCGGATTCTCCTTTTCGCCAAGCAGCAGCAGAGCAGTCGTCCAGATGCTTCTGAAGGGCGGTGCAGGCGAGGGGACCAAATGGTTACCAGGGGACGAACTTCGGTTGTGAAGTAGCACCACTCGACCGCACGAGCGCCGAAGTGTGTGGCGTGGATTACTGCCGGTGGCGCTGGTATTCCTCGGCGCGGGCCTTGGTCGCCTCGTCGGCCTTGGCGAGCGCACCGGAATCGAACGGCGGCTGCGGGTCGTATTCGATCAGCAGCTGAGCGGCCTGCGCGGCCACCCGGTCGACGAGAAGCTCGGCCAGCCGCAAGCCCATGTCAATGCCGCTGGACACCCCCGCGGCGGTGATGATGCGCTCAGGTAGATGCTCGACGACCCGATCGGGCACGTAGCGTGCACCCATCTCGTTGAGCAGATCCACGGCCCGCCAATGCGTGGTCGCGGTCAACCCGTCGAGCAATCCCGCGGCTGCGAGCAACAGCGCACCCGTACACACCGAAGTGGTGAATGTCGTGGTCGGGTGTACCGCTTGTAGCCAACCCCGGATCGGCTCATCGTCAAGCAGCCGACGTGTGCCGATGCCGCCGGGCACCACCACCACGTCGGGGGCGCTGATCTCGTCGAAGCTGGCGTCGCAGGCGACGCCGAGCATGCCGTTGTCCGTGCGTACCTCACCGCGGCGGTGCCCGACGAATGTCACATCGATCGACGGAATGCGTTGCAGCGCTTCGTAAGGCCCAATGGCATCGAGTGCGGTGAAGCGTGGGAATAACGGGATTGCGACCAGCATTTACGCCTGCCTTGTTGCCGTCTCGAGTTCAATGTCGGTGTCGCGTGAGGGCGCCGGCCTTACCTGCCGTCGCGACCGGGCCGGACGCAGCCAGTCGGGCAGCCATCGCGGCGGCGCGTCGGGGGCGCGGTCGAACGGCCCGCCCGCCGGATCGTCCACGCGGCCGTCCCAGCGCACCAGATCTTCGTCGGGCCGGTAGATCTGGCGGATCACCAGCGCGCATAGCGCAACGACCGCGATGTCGCGCAGCAACACCGTCGTGGTGAAAAACTGTTCAGGTAGCGAACGATTCGGGTTGCCGTACAGGTAGTACATCCGCGGCACCCAGACCAGCGCATCGATCGTCATCCACGCCAGCAGCACCCGTCGATGCGGCAATGCCAGCACCGCCAGCGGCACCAACCACAGCGAGAACTGCGGGCTCCACACCTTGTTAGTCAACAGGAACGCAGCGACGACCAGAAACAACAGCTGCGTCAACCGGGGCCGCTGCGGCGCGGTGAAAGCGATGTAAGCGATTGCCGCACAACATGCGACGAACAACGCCGCGACGACGGCGTTGAGCACCGTGGGCGGCTCCCAGAAGCCTAGTTTCGGATCGAAGCCGTTCCAGCCGGTGAACGACTTGATGACGTTGTACACCGAGTCCATGTCGTCGCCGCGGCGGGCGTTGAGCCGGAAGAACTCCGACCATCCCCTCGGAAAGAGCACCAGCACAGGCAGATTCACCAGCACCCAGGTCAGCACGGCGGCTCCCGCCGTACGGACCAGCGCACCCAGGCGGCCCGTCCGGATGCCCAGCATCAGCATCGGACCCAGGAACAGCAGCGGATACAGCTTGGCCGCGGCGCCCAAGCCGATCAGCACACCGGCCAGCACCGGTTTACGCCGCGCCCAGGCCAGCAACCCGCCCATCGCGAATCCCGTTGCGAGCGCATCGAAATTGGTGAATATCTGAAAGATCAGCAGCGGCGAGGCGGCCACCAGCGCCGCGTCCCAGATGCGGCGACCGGACAGGCCCGCCGTCGCCCACACGGTCGCCGGCCAGGCCAGCGCCAGCCCGAACGCGGCGATGTCGAAGAACATCACCACCTCCGCGATCACCGGCAGCGCCGCCAGCTTGCTCATTGCGGTGTAGGTCTTGGCCAGGGCCATCGACACGTACTGGTAGACCCCGGTCAGCACCGGATACTCCATGTAGCGCACCGCGGGCTTGCCGTCGTAACGGGTCTGCGCGGCACCGCTGGAATCGGTCTCGACCCAGCTCGACTTGTACGGAAACCTGCCCTGGTTCAACAACTCCGCGCCATACAGCGGCACCGTGTCCGAGTAGCACAACTCGTAGTAGGCACGCTGGTTGTCCCAGTTGGCGACGCGCTGGTCCCCGGTTCCGGTACCGCTGCTCTGCAGACACGCCGCCTTCGTCGACCAGCCCAGCGCCATGAACACCAGGGCGATCATGAACATCACCCGCACCGGCGTCATCCACCGGGCACGGCCGACCAGCGCGTGCCGGCCCACCGGACCGCCGATGGCATCGGCGAACGCAGCGCCCAAAGAGTCGGTGTGGCTGGGGCAATCGCGGTTGTCCGCGCTGCGCAGATCGTCGGCCAGCGGCCGCGGGGAAATCGTGCCGCTGTCTTCCCCAGCGCCGGTCACGGTGGCGGTTGCCCGAATGGCGGCGCCGGCGACGGCGGTCCGAACTGTCCCGGCGGCGCTCCCGGCGGGGGCGGCGGTGCCACGGTGATCGTGGTGGGCGGTCCGACCGGGATGGTGATGCCCGGTGCCACCTCGATTGTCGGCTGGATGACGGTCTCCGACGGCGGCGGTGGCGGCGGTGGCGGTACGGGTACACCCGCGTAGCCGCCGATCTCGGTCGGCTTGGGGAAGGTTTCGTTGGAGGTGCCCTTCAGCGCGCCGTCCATCGTCGACTTCCAAATATCGGATGGCAGGCCCGAGCCGTAAACCTCTGCGCCCGAAGCGGTTACCAGAGGCACATTGTCCTGAACGGTCCCCACCCACACCGCCGTCGACAATGACGGGGTGTAGCCGACCATCCACACGTCCTTGTTGGCTTGGGTCTCGCCCAGCTGCACCGTGCCGGTCTTGGCCGCCGATGCCCGGCCACCCGCCAAGTTGTGGCCCCGCGAATAGGAGGCGATCGGCTGCATGGCGGCGGTGGTGTTGTCGGCGACCGCCTTGTCGATGCGTTGGTCGGCGCCCTTGTCGGAGTTGCCGGCGTCGAAAAGCACTTGGCCGTCGGCGTTGACGACCTTTTGCACCAGATGCGGCGGATGGTAGACGCCCGAAGCGGCCAGCGTGGCGTACGCCGAGGCCATGTCGACCGGCCGAGTTTGATACTGGCCCAGCACAATTCCGTTGTTGGGCGGCCCGCCCTTGCCATCCTCGGACAGCGTGTGCGGAACACCGGGGAAACTCTTGGCGATGCCGGCCTGGAATGCGGCGTCGGCGACGGCCTGGGGTCCGTTCTTGAGCTTGAGCATCAGCCGGTAGTAGGCGGTGTTCAGCGACATCTTGAGCGCCTCGGCGATATTGCAGGTGCCACAGTTCTCACCGTCGACGTTGGTGATTTTGATGCCGTCGACGGTCAGCGGCGAGCTGTCGACCTGGAAGCCCAGGCCGATGTTCTGCTCGAGTGCGGCAATCAACGCGAACACCTTGAACGACGATCCGGTCTGCAGCCCGGCCTGAGCGAAGTCGAAGCCGTTGGCGTCCGAGCCGCCGTAGTAAGCGCGGACGGCGCCGTTGTGCGGGTCGATGGACACCACCGCCGAGCGCATGTCGGGGTCTTGCCCGTCAAGGTATTTCGACACCGCCTTCTCGGCGGCCTGCTGGGCCTTCGGATCGATCGTGGTGGTGATCTGCAGGCCCTGGGTGTTCAGGGTCTGCTCGTCGATGTTGAACAGTTCCATCAGTTCTTTGGTGACCTGACGCTGGATCAGGCCATTGGGGCCGGTAGTCTGGTTCTGCGCCCGAGCCTGGTCGGGCGGGACGGTCTGGGGAAACGTCTGTGCCGCACGATCGTTCGCCGACAAGGCCTTGGTTTCGACCATCCCATCGAGCACCCAGTTCCAACGGGCCTCGGCGCCCTTGGGATCCACGGCGGGGTCCAGCGAGGACGGCCGGCGAATCAGCGCCGCCAACAGCGCGCCCTCGGAGACGCTCAGCTGGTCGACGGGCTTGTCGAAGTAGGCCTTGGACGCCGCCGAAATCCCGTAGGCACCGCGCCCGAAGTAGATGATGTTCAGGTAGGCCTGCAGCACTTCGTCTTTGGACCACTCCCCCGACATCTTGGTGGCGATGACGAGTTCCTTGGACTTGCGCAGCAGGCCAGCGAACCCGTGCTGCGCGGAGCCGACGAGCGCGTTCTTCACGTATTGCTGCGTGATCGTCGACCCGCCCTGCAGATCGCCGTTGCCGAACAAGTTGTTCTGCGCGGCACGCGCAAACCCGCTGAAGTCGAAACCCGGGTTCGAATAGAAGTTTCGGTCCTCGGCGGCGATGACGGCCTGGCGGACGTGCACCGGTACCTGGCTGATGTTGACGTCAATCCGATTGCCCTCGGGCGGAACGATTCTCGCGATCTCCGAACCGTCGCTGGCCAGGATGGTCGAGACCTGGTTGGTGCGGATGTTTCCGGGCTTGGGGATGTCGACGATGAAATACGCCATCGTGAACGTGACGATCGGCAACAGGATCAGCACGGCCGCGGTCAGGTAGGCCGCGCGCCGCACCCACCGCCAGTTGATCTGCTCGACCCAGCTCCAGTCCACCGCCGGTGCGGGAGCCCGGTGGCTCGGCACATCGGGGTCGCCGGCCGCACCGGCCCGTCGCGGTGGCGGCGGGGGTCCGTCGGGCGGCTGACCCGAGAGCGTGCGGTCGCGCCGCGGCGGGGTGCTCGAGCGGCCATCGAGGGCGGCCTTCACTTCTTCGATCGCGTCCCGGGGCTTGGCCACCGGGCCGTCCAGCGCCGCCCTGACCTGGTCGATGGGATCGGACTGCCGAGGAGCCCGATCATCGACGACCGGCGGCAGGATCGTCGTCAGCCGGTCGTCGGGAGGAACCCGGCGCCGAGTCCCGGCGTCGGCGCGGTGCGCCGGACGGTCGGAATCGTCCGGACGATCGGGGTTAGCGTCCTTGCCCATACGCTCAGTCGCGGGCCCATTCTTCGGGTCGTCGGACGACTGATCGTGGCGCCCTTCGTTATTCAATGGCCGTGCGGGCGCCGTTGCGTGCCGTCCGCGTGGACCGGGTCCCCTTAGGGGAAGGCGCCGGGCGTTCCGCGCCGAGCACATACGACTTGACTAGGTGATTCCAGCTGCAGGTTCGGCACACCTCGACCACGTGGACCGAGAACTCGGCGAACTTGGTCGTTAGCATGATCAGCTCTTCTGCCGTGCGGGCCGAACCCGACACCGGACCCAGGTGATCGCCGAACACCCACGACACCAGAGTGAGCTGCTCCTTTCGGCAGATCGGGCACATCACCTGGCTGGTTTTGCCGTGAAATTTCGCGGCGCGCAGCAAATAAGGGTTCGCATCACACACCTCGGACACACCCGTGCGGCCCGAGTACACCTCGGCCAGCAGCGAGCGCCGCCGAAGCGCGTAGTCCACCACTTGTCGCTGCAGTCGCACGTTCACCAGAGTACGTCGCCATCGGTGCCGCCGACACGCAACCAACGCCGTCGGCGCCGCTGCGCCGCGGTATCGACAGCTGACTTCTACGATCTTCTCCATGGCGAAATGGCTGGGCGCACCACTCGGCGGCGGTGTGACAACCGCAACCCGCGCCAAAGACACTGACCGGCAAGAGACGTGTGCGGTGCTCGACAACGCACTCAGCGACGGCGAGCTGTCCGGCGAGGAACACCGCGAGCGCGTCAGCAAGGCAACCAATGCCGTGACTTTGGGTGATTTGAAGGTGCTGGTGTCAGATCTGCAGGGCAACCACACGCCCGCGCGGCTGCGGGCGGCAAAGTCGACGGCGCTGCCGAGAGTTCGCGGGCGGGGCCTCGCGATCGCCGCGTTGGTGGTGTCGGTGCTGTTCGGTATGGGCCTGGGCTGGGGGCTGTACGGGAACACCAGCTCACCGCTGGACTTCACCAGCGACCCGGGCGCCAAGCCGGACGGCGTCGCGGCCGTGGTGCTGACGCCGCCCAAGCAACTGCAGTCACTCGGGGGGCTCACCGGCCTGCTGGAGCAGGCCCGCAAGAAGTTCGGCGACACCGTCGGCTACCGGCTGCTGGTCTACCCCACCTATGCCAGCTTCTACCGTCCGGACCCGTCCGACGACCGACGGGTGCTGGACTACGACTACCGCGGCGGCTGGGGCGACCCGACCACCTCCGCCAAGACCGACTCCAAGTCCGTCACGGCCGACCTGGGCAAGTTCGACGTCAAGGCGGTGGTCGGCATCATGCGCGGGGCCCCCGAGACGCTGGGCATCAAGGCGTCCGACGTCAAGTCGACGTACCTGATCATCGAACCGGCCAAAGACCCGACCGCCCCGGAACGCTGACCCTGTCGGTGTACGTGTCCAGCGATTACGGCGGCGGTTCGATCGATTTCGCCAGTGACGGCACCGTCAAGCGAGTGAGCTACCCCTCCAGCTGAGGCGGTCCAGGCTGCTGCCGTTTAGTCCATCCGGTCCCGGTGACTAACTGCATGCCAACACTCGGTGGTGTTGTGGCTAATATATCGGAGCGATACTATGACGCGAGGCGTCGGCCCGTCGTAACCAGTGATGCAAAGGAGGTGACTCGATGCTGGAACTCGCCATCCTTGGCCTCCTCATCGAGTCGCCGATGCATGGCTATGAGTTGCGCAAGCGGCTGACCGGCCTACTCGGCGCGTTCCGGGCTTTTTCCTACGGTTCGCTCTACCCGGCGCTGCGGCGCATGCAGGCGGACGGGTTGATCGCCGAGAATGCGGCGCCGGCCGGTACTCCGGTCCGGCGGGCTCGTCGGGTCTACGAGCTGACCGAGACGGGCCGGCAGCGTTTCGGCGAGCTGGTGGCCGACACCGGTCCGCACAACTACACCGACGACGGCTTCGGCGTGCATCTGGCGTTCTTCAATCGCACCCCGGCGGAGGCCCGGATGCGGATCCTCGAAGGTCGCCGCCGGCAGGTCGAAGAGCGCCGGGAAGGTTTGCGCGACGCCGTGGCGCGGGCCAGCAATTCGCTCGACCGCTACACGCGTCAGCTCCATCAACTCGGGCTCGAGTCCAGTGAGCGCGAAGTGAAGTGGCTCAACGAGCTCATCGCCGCGGAGCGGGCCGCGCCCGGCCTCACCGAGCAGACATAGACCCTCGCACGAAATCAGCAACCCCCGAGACATAGGTAATTGAGGTAAGGAGAACGCCCTATGAGTCAGCACAACGCACCCGAGGCGTCGACCGAGGTACGAGTCGCCATTGTCGGCGTCGGTAACTGCGCGTCCTCGTTGGTTCAGGGCGTGCAGTACTACTACGACGCCGACGCGAACAGCACCGTGCCCGGGCTGATGCACGTGAAGTTCGGCCAGTATCACGTACGCGACGTGAAGTTCGTGGCCGCGTTCGACGTGGACGCCAAGAAGGTCGGGTTCGACCTGTCGGAGGCGATCTTCGCGTCGGAGAACAACACGATCAAGATCGCCGACGTGCCGCCGACCAACGTGACGGTGCAGCGCGGCCCGACGCTCGACGGCATCGGCAAGTACTACGCAGACACCATCGAGGTGTCTGACGCCGAAGCCGTCCACGTGGTCCAGGTGCTGCGTGAGGCCAAGGTCGACGTGCTGGTGTCCTACCTGCCGGTGGGATCCGAGGAGGCCGACAAGTTCTACGCGCAGTGCGCGATCGATGCCGGCGTGGCGTTCGTCAACGCGCTGCCGGTGTTCATCGCCTCCGACCCGGTGTGGGCCAAGAAGTTCACCGACGCCGGTGTGCCGATCGTCGGCGACGACATCAAGAGCCAGGTCGGCGCGACGATCACGCACCGCGTGATGGCCAAGCTGTTCGAGGACCGCGGTGTCCAGTTGGACCGCACCATGCAGCTCAACGTCGGCGGCAACATGGACTTCCTCAACATGCTCGAGCGCGAGCGCCTCGAGTCGAAGAAGATCTCCAAGACGCAGGCCGTGACCTCTAACCTGCAGCGCGAGTTCAAGACGAAGGACGTGCACATCGGCCCGTCCGACCACGTCGGCTGGCTCGACGACCGCAAGTGGGCCTACGTGCGACTGGAAGGCCGCGCGTTCGGTGACGTACCGCTGAATCTCGAGTACAAGCTCGAGGTGTGGGACTCGCCCAACTCGGCGGGCGTCATCATCGACGCGGTGCGGGCGGCCAAGATCGCCAAGGACCGCGGGATCGGCGGGCCGGTGATCCCGGCGTCTGCCTACCTGATGAAGAGCCCCCCGAAGCAGCTGCCGGACGACGTCGCGCGCACGCAGCTCGAAGAGTTCATCATCGAGGGCTAGTTCGCTTTTACCGGGTGTGGGGCGGGGTCGCAGTGCGCGGCTTCGCCCCACACTTGTGTGCGCTGACGATTTCGGGGTGCGCGGTGACGGTCGAAATACCCCGACATTCCCGCGTTGACTGCACCCTCGAGGCCCAGACCTCACACTCAAAGCTGTGTCCGCCGGCCTATCGACACAATGCTGTGCAGTTGCTTAGCATCACTGTCGATGAAAGTTCAGCCCGCCGCGTTCCTGCGCACCACCCTGCCCCTCGACATGTCCCGCCTCGCCGAACTCGACGGCGGGCGCTACCACTCGATCTGGCTGCCCGATCACATGGTCAGCTTCTGGCCCGACTCGATCTGGACGCCCGAATTCACCGACCTAGCCACCGCGTCGCCGTCGCCGCACCGCCATCTCGACGGCCTGGCGGTAGCGGCCGCGGCCGCCGTACTGACCGAGCGGGTGCCGCTGGTGAGCGCGGTGGTCGACACCGTGCGGCGCCACCCCAGCACGCTGGCCCAGACCGCGCTGACGATCGACCATCTCGCCAAGGGGCGATTCATCCTCGGCCTGGGCAGCGGCGAAAGTGAGAACACGCTGCCCTACGGCTTCGACTTCTCGCGACCGGTCAGCCGCTTCGAGGAAGCGCTGACGGTGATCCGGCTGCTCTGGGACAGCGACGGGCCGGTTGATTTCGAAGGGCAGTTCTACACGCTGCACCACGCCCGCCTGGACACCGAGCCGTATGCGGGCCGCGTGCCGCAGATCTGGATCGGCGCCAGCGGCTCACGGATGCTCGACATCGCCGGCCGTCACGCCGACGGCTGGTGGCCCGCCGGTGCCTGGACCCCGGAGCACTACGCCGAAATGCTCTCGGCGGTAAGGGCATCCGCCGAGCGAGCCGGCCGGGATCCGATGGCGATCACGCCGGGCTTCATGCAGGTGTGCCTGATCGGCGCGACCGACGACACGCTGGCCGAGATTCTGCAGGCACCGCTGGTCAAGGCATTTCTACTACAGGTCTCGGCAGAGGTCTTGCGCGGCTTCGGTTTTGAACACCCGATGGGCGCAAACTGGCGTGGGTTCCAGGACATCGACCCCGCGGTGCTCACCCGCGAGCGAATCCTGGCGTTCCTGGACGACGTGCGGCCCGAAATGCTGCTCGCCGTCGTCCCGCACGGCACACCCCGAGAGGTCGCCGAGATCATCAAGACTTATGTGGACGCGGGTTTGCGGGTGCCCAAGATTCTGGACTACGGCGCGATGGCCGGCCTGACGTACGCCGCTTCGTCGGCCGCCAATGTCGTTGCGGCAGAAAACGAACTGATGCGGCTGTGCGGAGATCTGGCGTGAACGCCCGATTGGATGCCGCCACGCTGCTGCGTGCCGCGCAGTCGCAGACCGGCTTGAGCGACTACGGCGACCCTACCTTGCCCGAGCGCTTCGCCGTCGCCGTCGACCATCTGAACGGCATCGGCATGGACGCCGACGGCACCCGCGAAGCGGCGCAGGTGTGCCACTGGTTGCTGACGTCACGGCTGGAACTCATCGAGGACCGCAGCCGCTACCCGATCGGCGACGAAGTGGTCGACGCGCCGATGTTCGTCACCGGCGAACCGCGTTCCGGCACAACTCTGATGCACGCTCTGATGTCCGTCGATCCGCACGCGCGGGCGCTGCGATTCTGGGAGGTGATGTACCCGTCGCCGCCGCCGGGGCTGGCCGGCCCGGACGACCCCCGCCACCAACAGGCCGACTCCGACTGGCGCGAGATCAACCAGAAGATGCCCAAATGGCTGCACAGCCATCCCTACAACGACATGCTGGGCAACGGCTTACCCGAGGACGAGCGCACCTGGGCGTTCGACTTTCGCGTGATGACACCGACGGCCTGGTGGCGGGTGCCGATGCAGTCACTGATCGGCGGTCTGGCGGCCGATCCCGCGGCCCAGTACCGGCTGCACAAGGCCATGCTGCAACAGCTGCAATTTCGGCGGACACGAAAATACTGGGTGCTGAAGGGTTTTCACGGCTTCCGGCTCAAGGAGATGTTCGGCGCCTACCCCGACGCCACCCTGGTCTGGCTGCACCGCGACCCGGTTCAGGTCGCGGCGTCGCGCACCATGATGATGGCTGATATCGCCGAAGGCATGGTCGGCCCCGTCGACCTGCACGCCCTGGCAAAAATGCATTTGGAGCTGACACGGGCCGGCATCGCCAACACGATGAGCAACCCGATGGTGGACGATCCGCGCATTCTGCACATCCGCTACACCGACTTCATCGCCGACCAGGTCGGCACCGTGCGGCGCTACTACCGGTTCTGCGGCCGCGAGGTCACCCCCGAAGCCGAATCCGCGATGCGCGCCTACCTGGCCACCAATCGCGGCGACCGCTACGGCAAGTTTCGCTACTCCACCCAGCTGTTGATCGACATCGGGGAAGACCCCGATGCGTTGCACGCGGAATTCCGGCCGTTCCGTGAGCGATTCGGCGTCGCAGTCGAGAACCGGGGCTGACACGATGCCGGCCCACCAGCGTCTGTCGGTACACAGCGTCACCTTCTACGGCGCCGCGCTGGCCGAGCTGGAACAGCACTGGGCCGCGCTGGGCCTATCCCGGTTGAGCATCCTGGACAGCCAGCTGCTCGACCCCGAGTTTGCAAAGCTACTGCGGCGCAACGACTACACCGTGGAGGCGATCTATCACCTGTTCGCCAGGGGCCGGCTGACCACCGACCCGCAGGCCGCGCGGGATGCGCTGCTGCCGGTGATCGACGCCGCCGCAGGTGCCCGGGCACGCATGGTCTACCTGCTCACCGGCGGCCGGGACACGCTGGCCTGGGACCGGGCCGCCGACCGGTTCGCCGCGATGATCGCCCCCTGCGTGCCGCACGCCAAGCAGGCCGGGGTGGCGCTCGCCGTCGAGAACGCGTCGAGCCTGTATGCCGACCTGCATCTCGCGCATACGCTGCGCGACACCGTCGCGCTGGCAGAGATGAGCGGGCTGGGTGTCTGCATCGACGTGTTTCACTGCTGGGCGGAAGGTGATTTCGAGGCGATGGTGCAGCGAGCCCTGCCGCGAACCGAACTCATCCAGCTCAGCGACTACGTACTGGGCGATCGCGCACTGCCCGGCCGGGCGGTTCCGGGCGACGGGGTGATTCCGATCGAAGGATTCGTCGCGCAAACCCTTGCCGCGGGCTACTCGCATGGGTTCGACTTGGAACTGATCGGACCCCGAATCGAGCAGCAGGGCCGGCTGGAATCCGCCCGGCGCGCCTGTGCCGTCGTCGGGGCAATGTTGGACAGATTGGGTGCGTGACAATGGCTTTCGGCGACGGTGTGGACGACGCGGCGCTACGCTCGGCTTGGAGCGAGTTCTGCGCGCAGCTGCAGCGGGCGGGCGAGCAGGTCTTCAAGGACGCCAACGCCACGTCGGGGGCGCAGCGGGCCGACGCCTTCCGCTTCCTGACGCAGAATCTGGGCCAGGCTTTCGACTTGTCGCTCGAGACGCGCGATACCCGCTACCCGGTGCTGCATACCTTCAGCGGCCCGACCCGCAAGCTCGGCGGCGACTGCGCCGACTTCACCTATCAGCAGGCCTGGATCGACGGGCAGTCGACCTACCGGCTGTCCGGCAGCCGCGGCACCGCAAGGTTTTTCAACGTCACAGTGCAGGGCGCACGGGTCCCCGGGCCCGGCGTGCTGCATGAGCCCTTCGGTGACACACCGGAGGCCAACCTGTTCGGGGGTCAGCTCTGCGTCGGCGAGGACGGCGAATTCGAGATCTACATCGGCGGGCCCGAGCGTGGCCCCAACTGGCTGCCCACCACCGAGCAGTCGCGAAAGCTGTTCATTCGCCAGGGATTCGACCGCTGGAGCGAACTCCCGGCGCAGCTGCGGATCGAGCGGGTCGATATGACGGACCCCAAACCGCTGCCCTCCCCCGAGGTCATGGCCGCGGCGATGGCATGGGCCGGCGATTTCGTCACCGGCCTGATGTCTGACTGGCCGGAGTTTCCGTTCACCTACGGCGGTGTCGACGCCGAACACCCCAACACGTTTCCGCGAACCGGCGCTACCGAAGCGGACCGCAAGCGCGGCCGCGCCGCCGCCAACATGTACTGGGAGCTGGCGGCCGACGAAGCGCTGATCGTCGAATTCGAGGCTCATGACGGGCTGTGGATGTTCACCAACATGGGCGTCTTCTTCAACAGCATGGACTACCTTTACCGTCCGGTGAGCTACACGCCGAGCCGCACCAAAGCCGACCGCGACGGGCGCATCCGTCTGGTCATGGCGCATCGTGATCCGAATGTCCACAACTGGCTGGACACCCAGGGCTTCGCTCGCGGGAACCTGACCTACCGCCACATGCTGGACGGCGAACCCGCCGCGCTGGACACCCAAGTGGTCAAACACGACGACATCACCCGCGTGCTTCCGCCGGACACCACCACGGTGAGCACCGCGGAGCGCAGCGCCGCAATGTGGGAGCGATTCCACGGCATTCGGCGCCGTTATGTCCTCTAGTGTCAAAGATCGTGACCGAGATCTCCGAAGACGAACTGGACGGGCTGTCAGAGTTCTCGCTGCTGTCCGAGAACGCCGAGCAGGCCGGCGTCACGGGCCCACTGCCTGACGTCGAACGGATCGAGGCCGATACCCCGAACGGCAGAGTCAGCGCGCTGCGATGGGGCGCCGCTGCGCCGCGGATCGTCTTTCTGCACGGCGGCGGACAGAACGCCCACACCTGGGACACCGTCATCGTCGGGCTCGGCGTGCCGGCACTGGCGGTGGACCTGCCGGGTCATGGTCATTCCGGATGGCGCGAGGACGGCGACTACTCGCCGCAGCACAACGCCGACGCCGTGGCGCCCTTGCTCCGCGACTTCGCACCCGACGCCCAACTGGTCGTCGGCATGTCGCTGGGCGGGCTGACCGGGATCCGGGTGGGCGCGATAGCACCGGACCTGGTGCGCGAGCTCGTCCTCGTCGACGTCACCCCGTCTGCGTTGCACCGCTACGCCGAGATGACCACCGAGCAGCAAGGCACGGTCGCGCTGGTCTCCGGCGAGCGCGAATTCGAAAGCTTTCAGGCGATGTTGGACCTCACCGTCGCCGCGGCACCACACCGCGAGGTCAAGGCGCTGCGACGCGGCGTCTTCCACAACTCGCGGCGACTCGACAACGGCAGCTGGTCATGGCGCTACGACAACATTCGCAAAGTCCCGGACTTCGGTGATTTGTGGAACGACGTCGACGCGCTGACCGCGCCCGTCACCCTGATCCGCGGTGGCTCATCGCCATTCGTCTCCGACGACGATGCCGCCGAACTTGCCAGCCGGGCAACGTATTTCCGGCGGACACATGTCGTGCAGAACGCCGGGCACTCCGTGCAAAGCGATCAGCCCCGAGTGTTGATCGACCTGTTGAGCGGGGTACTCGACGCACGCTGAAAGGCCGCGGCTCCTACGGTGGTCTGATGACCCGTCCCGTTCGCATCGGTGTACAACTGCAGCCTCAGCACGCCCCCGAATACCGTCACATCCGCGACGCCGTGCGCCGCTGCGAAGACATCGGGGTCGACGTCGCATTCACCTGGGATCATTTCTTCCCGCTCTACGGTGATCCCGACGGAGCGCATTTCGAATGCTGGACGGTGCTGGCGGCCTGGGCCGAGCAGACATCGCGTATCGAGTTCGGCGCCTTGGTGACGTGTAACTCGTACCGCAATCCGGAGTTACTGGCCGATATGGCGCGCACCGTCGACCACATTTCCGAGGGCCGGCTGATCCTGGGAATCGGGTCGGGCTGGAAGGAAAAGGACTACGACGAGTACGGCTACGAATTCGGCACCGCGGGCAGCCGCGTGGACGACCTGGCGACCGCATTCCCGCGGATCACATCGCGGCTGAGCAAGCTCAATCCCCCGCCGACCCGCGACATCCCGATCCTGATCGGTGGCAAGGGCCCGCGAAAGACGCTGCGGCTGGTCGCCGAATACGGCGACATCTGGCACGGCTTCACCACCGTCGAGACCTATCCGGCCACCGCGGCCGTGCTGGCAGAGCACTGCGCCGCCGTGGGGCGCGATCCGTCCACCATCGAGAGGTCAGCCGGTGTGGAGGACAACAGCGGCGTGCGCCGCGGCGAAGGCATCGCCGGGTTGATCGCCAACGCCGAAGGTCTTACCGCGTTGGGGGTGACGCTGCTGACCGTTGGCGTCAATGGTCCCGACTACGACCTGAGCGCGGCGCAGGCATTGTGCCGCTGGCGCGACAACCGGTAAGCGCGACAACCGGCAAGCGCCGTCAATTCGGGTTCGCCTGCAATTCATCCGCCAAACACCTTAACGAATGGGCAAATACGTGAGAGGCTTTCCACCGCTGGTCGCTGGTGCGGAGCTGCAACAGACTTGAAAGAGACTCATGCCGAAGAAATACGGAGTCAAAGAAAAGGACCAGGTTGTTAACCACATCCTCAACCTGGTGCTGACGGGGAAGCTGCGCAGCGGCGACCGGGTCGACCGCAACGAGATCGCACTCGGCTTGGGGGTCAGTCGCGTCCCGATTCAAGAGGCACTGGTCCAACTCGAGCACGACGGCATCGTGTCGACCCGCTATCACCGGGGTGCGTTCGTGGAGCGGTTCGACGAAGCCACGGTCCTCGAGCATCACGAACTCGACGGCTTACTCAACGGGATTGCCTCGGCTCGTGCCGCGACCAACCCGACGCCGCGGATCCTCGGGCGGCTCGATGCGCTGATGCGCTCGCTGCGCACCGCGAAGGACTCCCGGGTCTTTTCCGAACTGACCGCCGAGTACCGGCGCACCGTCAACGACGAGTACGCGGGGCCGCGACTGCACGCGACCATCCGAGCCTCCCAAGACCTGATCCCGCACGCGTTCTGGATGAGCTACCAGAACAACCGCGACGACACGCTGCCCTATTACGAAGACGAAACAGCGGCGATCCAGCGTCGCGATCCGGAAGCCGCACGGGCGGCGTGCGTCGGCCGCGCCAACCTGATGGCACAGACCATGCTGGCCGAACTGTTTCGGCGCAGAGTTTTCGCCGCACCCGACGACGTGCGCCAGGTTGTTCCCGAGCCGCTACGGATACTGGCGGGCTCCGAGTTGGTCTGCGGCGAGCCGTCGATGGCGCTCTAAAACCGCACTCTCACCGCACCGAGTTGATGCTCGGTCGATACCGTAGCGGTAATGAATCCGTGCGAAAGCCCGCGTACCAAGCGCGGCGCCAAGCTGTTCGGACTGGCCACGACAATTCTGATCGTGTGCGGCCTGGCGCTGGCCGGACCCGCGCTCGCCGATAGAAATCAATGCGCCCCGGGCGGATCCGAGAGCGCGACCCCGGTACCGAAAGACTTGAGCACCATCGGCGGTGTCGGCCGGGACGACGACCACACGACGCCGACCGTCGAGCCGCTCAGCGCGGTGAACGTCGATGCGTTGGGCCTGGGTACGCGCGGCGTCCTGAACGTCGGCACGCTGTCGGATGCCCCGCCGTCCATCTGCGTCGACGCCACCGGCACGTTCAGTGGCTTCGACAATCAACTGCTGGTTGCCATCGCGAAAAAGCTGGGCCTGCAAGTGCGTTTCGCCAGCACGGACTTCTCCGCGCTGCTGGCTCAGGTGGCGTCGCGGCGCTTCGACGTCGGCTCGTCGTCGGTGAAAGCCACACCCGCCCGGCGTCGCACCGTCGGGTTCACCAACGGCTACGACTTCGGTTACTACGCGCTGGTGGTGCCACCAGGTTCGCCGATCAAGAACTTCAGCGACCTGGCCGCGGGACAGCGAATCGGCGTGGTGCAAGGCACCGTCGAGGAGTCCTACGTCGTCGACGACCTGCACCTGCAACCGGTGAAATATCCCGGCTTTGCCACCGTGTACGGCAGCCTCAAGACACAGCAGATCGACGCCTGGGTGGCGCCGGCGGCGCTGGCGGGCAATCTGATGAAGCCGGGCGACCCGGCGGTGGTGGTCGCGAATGCCTTCACCCCGGGTGACTTCGTCGCCTATGCGGTCGCCAACGACAACCCGCCGCTGATCGCCGCGCTGAACTCCGGGCTGGACGCTGTCATCGCGGACGGCACCTGGGCGAAGCTGTATTCCGAGTGGGTTCCGCGACCGCTGCCGCCGGGCTGGAAACCCGGATCCAAAGCAGCTCCGACGCCGCACCTGCCGGACTTCGCCGCGATCGCCGCGGGCAATCACCATAAGTCGGAGGGCCCGCCGGCCCCGAAATCCGCGCTCGCACAATTGCGCGAGCAGTTTTTGGACTGGGATCTCTACCGGCAGGCGATCCCCGCTCTGCTGACGACGGGGCTGCCCAACACGTTGATCCTGACCGTCAGCGCCAGCGTGATCGGGCTAGTGCTCGGCATGGGGCTGGCGATGGCCGGCATGTCGCAGTCGCGCTGGCTGCGCTGGCCCGCGCGGGTTTACACCGATATCTTCCGGGGTCTTCCCGAAGTGGTGATCATCCTCATCATCGGGATGGGCGTCGGGCCGCTCGTCGGCGGGCTGACGAACAACAATCCGTATCCGTTGGGCATCGCCGCGCTGGGGTTGATGGCCGCCGCGTACATCGGTGAGATCCTGCGTTCGGGAATCCAGAGCGTCGACGCCGGCCAGCTGGAAGCCGCACGGGCACTTGGATTCAGTTATCCGGCCGCGATGCGGCTGGTGGTGGTGCCACAAGGCATCCGGCGAGTGCTCCCGGCGCTGGTCAATCAATTCATTGCGTTGTTGAAGGGCTCGGCACTGGTGTACTTCCTGGGACTGGTCGCCCAGCAACGAGAGCTGTTTCAGGTAGGCCGCGACCTCAACGCGCAGACCGGTAACTTGTCACCGTTGGTCGCGGCGGGCCTCTTCTACTTGTTACTGACTGTTCCGTTAACGCATTTGGTGAACTACATCGACATCCGGCTTCGCCGCGGCAGCCCCACCGACGAGTCAGAGGGTCCGGCCACGGTGGTCACCTCCACCCTCGGCCAGGGGATGATATGACCGCCGGTGCGGCAGCACGAGCGTCAGTATCGTTGGAAGCCAAGGATATTCACAAGATCCTTGGCGGGACACGAGTGTTGCGCGGCGTCACATTCGAAGCCCCGGCGGGCAGCACAGTAGCCGTCATCGGCCCTTCTGGCTCCGGTAAGTCGACACTGCTGCGCGCGCTGAATCGATTACACGAACCCGATAGTGGCGACATCCTGCTCGACGGGCGCTCGGTGCTGGACGACGATCCCGACGAGCTGCGCCAGCGCATCGGCATGGTGTTCCAGCACTACTACCTGTTCCCGCATCTGAGCATTCTCAAGAACGTCGCTCTGGGGCCGCGCAAGTTGCGCGGCCTGTCCGCGGACGCCGCCCAGGAGCTCGCGCTGACCCAGCTGGAGCGAGTTGGCCTGAAGCACAAGGCCGGTGCCCGCCCCAGCATGCTGTCCGGAGGCCAACAGCAACGGGTGGCGATCGCCCGGGCACTGGCCATGGCTCCGGAGCTGATGTTCTTCGACGAAGCGACTTCCGCGCTGGACCCGGAAATGGTCAAGGGCGCTCTCCAGCTCATCGCCGACCTTGGCGCCGGCGGGATGACGATGATCGTGGTCACTCACGAAATGGGTTTCGCCCGGTCGGCTTCGGACACTGTCGTGTTCATGGATCAGGGCAAAGTCGTGGAATCCGGCCCGCCAGAGCGCATATTCGAGGCCGCGGAGACCGAGCGGCTGCAGCGATTCCTGTCACAAGTGCTTTGACGGGCTAGAAATAGTCGCTGTAGCTACCTTGTACGCCACCCATATCGGGTTAGACTGCCGACTTATGGCGGACAGCGAATCCACCGCAGCCGAGGTGACCGAGCTTGCGGAAGGGTTGCACCGCGCGCTGTCCAAACTGTTTTCGATACTGCGCCGCGGTGACCCGAGCGGAGTGGTCGCCGGCGAATTGACGTTGGCACAGCTGTCGATCCTGGTCACTCTGCTCGATCAGGGGCCGATTCGGATGACGGACCTGGCCGCGCACGAACGGGTCCGGACCCCCACCACGACCGTGGCGATCCGGCGGCTGGAGAAGATCGGGTTGGTGAAGCGCTCCCGCGACCCGTCCGACTTGCGCGCCGTACTGGTCGACATCACCCCCCGGGGACGGGCCGTGCACGCCGAGTCACTCGCCAACCGGCACGCTGCCTTGGCCGCGATGCTCAGCCAACTCCCCGAGTCCGACGTGGACATGCTGACCAAAGCACTGGCGCCGCTGCAACGCCTGGCCTCGGGCGAGCCGGCGTCGGGCCCCGCAGGCGGGGAATCTCCCGCCCGCAAGCGCGCGTGAAAGTACTTGTTTTCCAACGGCATTGGTGACGTCCGTAGACTGACCTACATGCCAACCGCACTCATCACTGGTGCCGGCGGCGGTATCGGTTCCGCCATCGCCACGGCGCTGGCCCCCACGCATGCGCTGCTATTGGCCGGTCGGTCCTCCGACCGGCTCGATGCCGTCGCCGAACGCCTCGGCGCCACCACCTTCCCACTGGACCTGACCGACATCGACGAGATCGAGGCCGCATGCGAAGTCGTCGACGAGCTCGACGTGCTGGTACATAACGCGGGGCTGTCGCTGCCCGGCCGGGTCGCCGAGTCGCACGTCGACGAATGGCGCGCCACCTTCAACGTGAATGTCTTTGGCGCGGTGGCTCTTACGCTGGAGCTGTTGCCCGCCCTGCGAAGTGCCCACGGTCAGGTGGTGTTCATCAACTCCGGGGCCGGCCGTGCGGTTTCACCGGGCATGGCATCCTATTCGGCTAGCAAATTCGCGTTGCGCGCCTTCGCCGACTCGCTGCGCGCCGACGAGCCGAGCCTGCGGGTCACCACGATATTTCCGGGCCGCACCGACACCGAGATGCAGCGCGAGCTCATCGCGTACGAGGGCGGCGAGTACGACGCCGCCAACTTCTTGCGGCCCGAGACCGTCGCCGCGGCGGTCGTCCAGGCGGTGACGACACCGCGCGACGGCCACGTCCATGAGGTGGTGCTGCGCCCGGGCCGGCGTTAGTCGCCGATCACACCACCAGGTTTACCAACCGGCCCGCGACCACGATCACCTTGCGGGGCGTGGCACCGGCCAAGAACGCCTGGACATTTTCGTCGCCCAGCGCCGCGGCTTTCAGCGTGTCCTCATCGGCGTCGGCTGCGACCACCACCCGGCCGCGCACCTTGCCGTTGACCTGCACCGGGTACTCGACGGTGTCGTCGACGAGGTAGGCGGAGTCCGCTTGCGGGAACGGTCCGTGGGCCAACGAGGTGCTGTGCCCCAACCGCGACCACAGCTCTTCGGCCATGTGCGGGGCCAACGGTGCCAGCATCAGCACCAGCGGCTCGACGGCCGACCGGGGCACCGCGTCGCGATGCGCTTTGGTGAGGTGGTTGGTGTACTCGATCAGCTTGGCCGCCGCGGTGTTATTTCGCAGGGCCGCATAGTTTTCCGCTACACCCGCGATGGTACGGTGCAATACCCGCAGCGTGTCGGTGTCCAATTCGCGTTCTGTCACCGGGGTTTCGCCAGTGCGTTCGTCGACCACTAGTCGCCACACCCGCTGCAGGAATCGATACGCGCCGACCACGTCCTTGGTTGCCCATGGCCGCGACGCCTCCAGTGGCCCCATCGACATTTCGTACACCCGCAGGGTGTCCGCGCCGTATTCGTCACAGATCTCGTCGGGAGATATCGAATTCTTGAGGCTCTTACCGATTTTCCCGAATTCCTGAAAGACCTCGATCTCACCATCGGGCCCCGGATAGAAGAATTTGCCGTCGCGTTCGCTCACCTGCTCGGCCGCAACGTAGGAGCCGCGGGCGTCGGTGTAGGCGAACGCCTGGATGTAGCCCTGGTTCACCAGCCTGCGGTAGGGCTCTCGGGAACTGACGTGACCGAGGTCGTAGAGCACCTTGTGCCAGAACCGGCAATACAGCAGGTGCAGCACCGCATGCTCGGCGCCGCCGACGTACAGGTCGACGCCGCCGGGATCCTGCGGGCCATGCTCGGCCGGTCGCGGGCCCATCCAATACGCCTCGTTCTCCTTGGCGCAGAACCGCTCCGAGTTGTGCGGGTCGGTGTAGCGCAGTTCGTACCAGGAACTGGCGGCCCACTGCGGCATCACGTTGGTATCGCGCGAGTAGGGTCGCAGGCCATCGCCGAGGTCCAGCTCGACGTGCACCCAGTCGGTTGCCTTGCCCAGCGGCGGCGACGGCTCGCTATCGGCGTCGTCGGGATCGAACAGCACCGGCGAATAGTCCGGGATGTCGGGCAGCTCAACCGGTAGCGCAGCCTCGCTGAGCGGATGCGCGCGACCGTCGCTGTCGTAAACGATAGGGAACGGCTCGCCCCAATACCGTTGGCGAGCGAAAAGCCAGTCACGCAACTTGAATTCGACGCGCGCCCGGCCCCGGCCCTCGGACTCCAGGCGTGCGGTGATGGCTTCCTTGGCCGCCATCACTTCCATTCCGTCGAGATATCCGGAGTTCACCAGCACGCCGTCGCCCGGGTAGGCCGCCTCCGAAATATCGCCTCCAGCAATCACTTCCACGATTGGCAGGTGCAAAGCGTTGGCGAAGTCCCAGTCACGCTGGTCGTGGCCGGGCACCGCCATGATGGCCCCGGTGCCGTACCCAACCAACACATAGTCGGCGATGAAGATCGGCACCGGCTTACCGTTGGCCGGATTGGTCGCATAACTGCCCAGGAAGACGCCAGTCTTCTCCTTGCTCTCCTGGCGCTCAAGGTCTGACTTCGCGCCGATCGCGCGCCGATAGGCCGCGACGGCTTCGGCCGGGGTGGCGGCGCCGTATGTCCAACTGCGGTCGACACCGTCCGGCCAGGCGCTGGCGATCAGGTCGTCCACCAGATCATGTTCGGGGGCCAGCACCAGATAGGTTGCACCGAACAAGGTGTCGGGGCGCGTGGTGAACACGTCGATGTCGACTGGTGAGTCGGCTCCGTCGCCATTGGCAGTGGTCGTCGAGAACAGCGCTTCGGCACCGGTGGAGCGGCCAATCCAGTTGCGTTGCATGGCTTTGACTTGATCCGGCCAGTCCAGCAAGTCCAGGTCATCGAGCAGCCTGTCGGAGTAAGCGGTGATCCGCATCATCCACTGCCGCAACCGTTTCCGAAATACCGGGAAGTTCCCGCGATCACTGCGTCCGTCGGAGGTGACCTCTTCGTTGGCCAGCACGGTGCCCAGCCCGGGGCACCAGTTCACCATCGAGTCGGCCCGATAAACCAGCCGGTGGCTGTCGATCACGTCGGCGCGCTCGCCCGCCGACAACGTCGTCCAGTCCCGGCCATCGTCGAGACGGCGGGCACCGGAATCGAATTCGGCGATCAGCTCGGTGATCGGACGGGCCTTGGCGGCCTCGGTGTCGAACCACGCGTTGTAGATCTGCAGGAAGATCCATTGCGTCCACTTATAGAACTCGACGTCGGTGGTCGAGAAGGATCGCCGACCGTCGTGCCCCAGACCCAGCCGGGCCAGCTGCCGGCGGAAGTTGACAATGTTGGCCTCGGTCCTGGTGCGCGGATGCGTCCCGGTCTGCACCGCATACTGCTCGGCTGGCAGCCCGAAGGCATCAAAGCCTAAGGCGTGCAAAACATTACGGCCGATCATCCGGAAATAGCGCGCATATACGTCGGTCGCGATGTAGCCCAGGGGGTGCCCGACGTGTAACCCGTCGCCTGATGGATACGGGAACATGTCCTGCACGAACAACTTGTCGTCAGGTATCGGCGCACCGTCCGCCGGCGCCAATGACCCGACCGGGTTGGGCACATTGAACGTCTCGAGCTCCGCCCAGTTGCCCTGCCAGGTGTCCTCAATCCGGCCGGCCAGCTCCGCGGTGTAACGGTAGGGCGGCGCGTCGGACTCCGGCTGGGCACCCGCAGGGTTGCTCCCCGACGAGACGGTGGGCGATTCGGTCACGTGAACAGCGTATAAGGGCCGACTCGCCGCGCCCGCCGGCCACAGGTTGATAAAGGTTGCGTTGCGCGTCGATCAGGGGTTTATTCCAGCTCTATTTCGGCCCTGTCCAGGGCGTTTAACCTCTGGTTACAGTCGGCCTCTATACGTACGGATGCTGGTGGACCAGCCATTCGGAAGGACCGACAGAGATGACTCAGATCGCCGCCCCCTGGCGCGTAGTCGCAGGCGGGTTCACCGCCAGTGTGATCGGGTTCGCCCTATTTTCGGGCGCTACGGCTTCGGCCGATCCTCTCATTCCCGTGCCGCCAGGCCCCATTGTCCCGGTGCCCCCGAGCCAATACATCCCGGCACCTCCGGGCACGGCCAACAGCAACCGGTTCCTCCCTACCCCGCCGTCGGCGAATCCGTTCGCGCCGCCGAGCGTCGGCGCCTCGCCCGCGGTGCCCAACAGCGCAGCCGCCCCGGCTGCGACGCCTAACGCTGCCGCGATTACGCCGGCACCGCAGGCAGTCACCCCGGCGGCCTCCGGAACGCTGCGCGACTACTTCGGTTCGAAGGGCGTCAAGCTGGAGCCGCAGAAGCCGCAGGCATTCAAGGCGCTCGACATCACGCTGCCGGTTCCGGCCCGCTGGACCCAGGTGCCCGACCCCAATGTGCCCGATGCGTTCGCGGTGATCGCTGACCGGCAAGGCAGCAGCGTCTACACATCAAACGCGCAGGTCGTGGTCTACAAGTTGGTCGGCAATTTCGATCCCAAGGAAGCTATCTCGCACGGCTACGTCGACAGCCAGAAGCTATTGGCCTGGCAGTCCACCAACGCGTCGATGGCCGATTTCGACGGATTCCCGTCGTCAGTTATCGAGGGGACTTACCGCGAAGGCGACGTGACACTGAACACCTCGCGCCGTCACGTGCTCGCGACGTCGGGCCACGACACGTATCTGGTGTCGTTCTCGGTGACCACCGACCGGGCCGTGGCCGTCGGAGACGCACCCGCCACCGAGGCCATCATCAGCGGTTTCCGAGTGGCCGCGCCCGGGGCCGTCGCCCCGGCTCCCACCGCTGCTCCCGCCCAGGCTCCGGCCGCTGCGGCCGTCGGGCTTCCGGCGCAGGCGCCCGCTCCCGCCGCCGTTCCCGCCCCCGCCGCCGTTCCCGCCCCCGCTGCCGCCGCCGTTCCCGCCCCTGCTGCCGCTCTTCCCGCGCAGGCACCGGTTGGCGCGCCGACCCGGCTTCCCGCACAGATGGCAGTGCCCAATCAGCTGCCCGCCCCGCAGCCCATGCCCAACTTGTTGACCCTGGTGCCCGGGCTGCCGCCGCTGCCGAACTTCAGCAACCTCGGCCGCTAATTCGGCGCCGACATAAGCGCTGCGGAGCCCGGCGCGCGGATCAGTGACCGGGCTCGTATTGTGAGGCAATGCTGATCGCTGGGGTGGTGTGTGTTTGTGCGGCGGTCGCTTCCGCCGGGTTCGGGACGTGGTCGCTCTCCCACAACCACGCCGTCGACGCCACTGCGCTCGCGCTACGCGCGATGGCGCCGACGCAGTTGGCGGCCGCGGTGATGCTGACCGCGGGCGGAGTGGTGGCGCTGGCCGCATCCGCGCACACCGCGTTTGTGGTGTTGATCGTCTGCGTTGCGGGTGCCCTCGGCACGCTGGCCACCGGCTCATGGCAGAGCGCCCGCTTCGCGCTGCGCCGCGAGGCAGCGGCGCCGAGTTGTGCCGGCGAATGCAGCGCCTGCACGCAGTCCTGCTCCTGAGGAATTCCTGCCGGCGCTACGCCATGCGGTAAGTCACCATGCTGAGGCGCCTGTCGACGATCCTCGATGCATTTTTGCTGGCCCTAGCGGCGACGGTGGCTCTTGCCGCCGTCCTGCCCGCCCACGGCGCCGCCGCCGACGCCGCGGAGGCAGCCGCTACGTCCGCGATCGCGCTGCTGTTCTTCCTGTACGGCGCGCGGTTGTCGCCGCAGCAGGCCTGGCACGGTGTCCGGCAATGGCGATTGCACCTAATGGTGCTGGCCACCACGTTTGTGCTGTTCCCGCTGCTGGGCCTGGCCGCCCGGGCGTTGGTGCCCTCGATACTGACGATCGACCTGTATCACGGCGTGCTGTTCATGTGCCTGGTCCCGTCGACCGTGCAGTCGTCGATCGCGTTCACTTCGATTGCGCGCGGCCACGTTTCCGCCGCCATCGTCAGCGCGTCGTTGTCGAACATCCTCGGCATCGTGGCAACCCCGCTGCTGGTCGTGCTGCTGATGAACACCAGCGGCGCAATCCGGGTGGACGGCAGTTCAATCCGCGCCATCGTGCTGCAACTCCTGCTGCCGTTCGCCGCCGGCCAGCTGGTGCGGCCCTGGATCGCGGGGTTCATCAGCCGTTATGCCGCGATGCTCAAGGTCGTCGACCGGGGGTCCATCCTGCTAGTGGTGTACACGGCCTTTTCGATGGGCGTGGTGCAGGGCATCTGGGTCAGCGTCGACGTGTGGCAATTGATCTTGGTTTCGCTGGTCGCCGCCGCAATGCTGGCCATGGTGTTGGCTGCCACCACGGTGATCGGCCGACTGGCGCAGCTGGACCGCGGCGATGCGATCGTGCTGCTGTTCTGCGGTTCGAAGAAGAGCCTGGCATCAGGGCTGCCGATGGCGTTGGTGTTTTTCCCTGCCGCCACCGTCGGCCTGACCATGCTGCCGCTGATGATCTTCCACCAGATCCAACTTGTGGTCTGCGCGATGATTGCCAGCAGGCTGGCCCGCGAGGCTGACAAGACATCGGCGCAGTCAGCGGCGCCGGAGGTGGGGGAGGAGACCTAGTTGCGGCTGACGTCGATCGGGTGGGTGGCAAGCAGCGAAAGCGGCAGCGGCTGGCGGCGCAGGACCTGCCCCCACAGGTCTTCCTTCGACCCAATGAGAACGTCAGATGGCAACGCCGACAACACAATCCAGTCGTCGCGCTCAATCTCGCCTTCGAGCTGACCGATCGTCCAGCCCGAGTATCCCGCGTAAATCCGAACTCCCTCGATCAGCGGCGCGATCACGTCGGGCTCCGCGTCGAGGTCGACCATCACGATCCGCCCGGACACATGCCGCAAGCCCGGCACGCCCTGCGGATCGGCGCCGATCCGCAACGCCGCCAGGCACAGCGCCGCATCACGCTTCACCGGCCCGCCGATGAACATCGTCTTCGGCTTGGCGGCAAGCTTTGCCCACTGCGGCAATACGTTGTAGACCGCCGTCTCGCTGGAACGGTTGAGCACCACACCCAGGGTGCCGCCATCGTTGTGCTCCACGATGTAAATGACACTGCGCCGAAACGTCGGTTCGAGAAGGTCGGTATTGGCCAGCAGCAAAGTACCCGCACGCACCCGCTGGGCAGCGGGTGCGATGTAGTCTTCGGCGTCTTCCGGCTGCGGCATCAGTCCATCATCGCACTCCCGTACCATCGCTCGGCACAAACAAACGCCGCCCGTAAATATTTGTACTGTTATTGCAGCGACGTCGAGTGTGACCATGTCTATCCAGCCCAATCGTGGAAGTCGGTTCTGTGTTCCAAACCCGGATGCCCTCGCGCGCAACCGTCGAACTCTGGCGGTCGGTGCGCGCTATGCCGGACTTCTGGCGGCTGATTCAGCTGCGCATGGCGAGTCAATTCGGTGATGGCCTCTTTCAGGCGACGGTGGCCGGAGCGCTGCTCTTCAATCCGGATCGGGCGGCCGACCCGCTGTCGATTGCGCGCGCTTTCGCGGTGCTGTTTTTGCCCTATTCACTACTGGGTCCGTTCGCCGGCGCCCTGATGGACCGTTGGGACCGACGGTGGGTGCTGGTCGGCGCCAACCTGTGCCGGCTGGCGCTGATCGTCACGATCGGGGCGATTCTGGCGGTGCGGGCCGGCGAGTTGCCGCTGCTGCTGGGAGCGCTTCTCTTCAACGGCTTTTCAAGATTCGTGGCCTCCGGCCTGTCGGCGTCATTGCCGCACGTTGTGCCGCGTGAGCAGGTGGTGACGATGAATTCGATCGCCACCGCCTCGGGCGCCGTCGCGGCCTTCTTCGGCGCGAACTTCATGCTCATACCCCGCTGGTTCGTCGGCGGTAGCGATCGCGGCGCGGCCGTCATCATTCTCACGGCGTTGATTCCGGTGTCCGTCGCGTTGTTGCTGTCCCTGCGGTTCGGGCCCCGAGTACTGGGGCCCGACGACACCAAGCGGGCGGTCCACGGATCGGCCGTCTATGCGGTGGTCACCGGGTGGCTGCACGGCGCGCGCACGGTGGCGTCCACGCCGACGGTTGCTGCCGCGCTGTCCGGGTTGGCGTCACACCGGATGGTGGTGGGCATCAACTCGCTGGTGATCCTGTTGCTGGTCCATCACACCGAGAATTCAGCGGTCGGCGGACTCGGTATCGCGCTGGTGTTCTTCGGCGCTTCGGGGCTGGGGGCCTTCCTGGCCACCCTGCTGACCCCGCCCACGGTCCGCCGATGGGGACGCTATACGGCGGTGAACGGTGCGTTGGTCGCGGCCGCGTTGATCGAGTTGGCAGGGGCGAGCCTGCTGCTGCCGGTCATGGTGGCGTGCAGCTTCTTCCTGGGTGTTACCGGCCAGGTGGTCAAGCTGTGCGCCGACTCGGCGATGCAGATAGACGTCGACGACGCGCTGCGCGGCCATGTGTTCGCGGTGCAGGACGCGCTGTTCTGGGTCTCGTTCGTTGTCTCGATCACGGTGGCCGCGATATTGATCCCCGCGAACGGGCATGCGCCCATGTTCGTGATCTTCGGGTCGGCGCTGTACCTGGTCGGGCTCGTCGTGCACAGTCTCCTAGGCCGGCGCGGTCAGCCGGTGACCAGTCGCTAAGGAGGTCATGATGGCGGATCCCGGGCCGATGGTGGCTGACCTGCGTGCCGAGAGCGATGACCTCGACACGCTGGTCACGCCGCTCACCGCGGAGCGCTGGGCCGACCCGACACCGTCGCCGGGCTGGACCGTCGCACACCAGATCGGGCACCTGTTGTGGACCGATCGGGTCGCCCTGATCTCGGTCACCGACGAGGCGGGGTTCGGCGCGGTGCTGGGCGAAGCGATGCAGGACCCTGTCGGCTTCGTCGACGCGGGCGCGGCGGAATTGGCCGCGACTCCGCCGGCGGAGCTGCTGAGCGATTGGCGAACCACCCGGCACCGATTGCACGATGCGCTGCTGACGGTGGAGCAGAGCCGGAAGTTGCCGTGGTTCGGGCCGCCGATGAGCCCGGCCTCGATGGCTACCGCGCGGTTGATGGAGACCTGGGCGCACGGCCTGGACGTCGCCGACGCCCTCGGCGTCAAGCGGACGCCGAGCGAGCGGCTGCACTCGATCGCCCATCTGGGGGTCCGCACTCGCGACTACGCGTTCGTGGTCAACGAGTTGGTGCCGCCGACTGAGCCGTTTCTGGTGGAGCTGCGCTCACCCGGCGGCGACACGTGGTCCTGGGGTCCGGCGGACGCCGCTCAGCGGGTCATCGGCGCCGCGGAGGACTTCTGCTTTTTGGTTACTCAGCGGCGGCCGCTGAGCAACCTCGACATCACCGCGCATGGTGCCGACGCGCAGCGCTGGCTAGAGATCGCCCAAGCCTTCGCCGGCCCACCCGGCCCCGGGCGGTGAGCGACCGGCGGTTGCCTACGTCTCGTCGGTGGGGTCGCCGCCGACGACGACACGAGCGCGGGTGACGTCCTTATCCGCTTGACCCTTTTTGCCGTGCCCCAGCATGCCGGCCGGCGACATCGGCATCGCCGAGCCACCCATCCCGGTACTGGTCGGTGAGGTGGGGCCGCGTAACTCGGAGGCGTTGAGCACGCCCGCGCGCAGGCTGGTCGGTCGACCTCCGACCTCGGGCTCAAAGCTGCTGGTCGGGCGGGTGTAGCTGGTCAGTCCGGCACCCGGGAAGCCCCCGCCACCCACGCCCACGCCCCCGCCGCCAGCCGCCCCGCCCAAGGGACCGGTTGCCCCGGCCAGAAACGGCTCGGCGGCGGCGCCGGCCGCTCCGGCATTGCCACCACCGGCCGAGGAAAAGGCGTTCGTCATCGACTGGAGCAGCCCCTGCGGCATGCTGGCCATCCCCTGGAGGGCATCCATCGGTGCCTTGACCGCCTGCTGGAGCGGTGCGGTCACGCCGGAGATCATTTGCATCGGAGCCTGCATCAGGGAACTGAGCTGGCTACCGCCCTCGGCGGGTGCGGCCGCTGCCTGCCCGGCACCCTGCGTTGCCTGGCTACCTAGCTGCATCGCGCCGTTCATGCCGCCTTGCGCGCCCGCCTGTGCCACGGCCGAGGCCGCCGCCGCCGGGGCGGCAGGTGAGGCACCCATCGGTGCGATCGGCGGGGGAACGGCCAGCGCCGCAACGAGCGCGGCCAGCGCACCCGAGTAGGTCCAGCCAATGCTCGAATTGTGCGGCCAGTGTTCGCCGTAGTACTCGCCGTCGCGCTCACCCATCACGGGGGTGTTCTGCCCGAAGAAGTTTGTGTGGAACAGTCCCCACCATTCGATCCGGTTGGTCGTCGACACCACTGACGGGATGACCGACGATCTCGCAATCATGAAGGCCTCGACGGCGGCCGTCGTGACCCCGATCTTCTCCGCGGTCCAGCCCACCAGCGTGTGTAATCCGGCATTGAGACCGGTCGAGGTGACCATCGACGCGAGTGCGCCCACGCCCTGCCACTGCGCGGCCGTGGCCAGGGAGTTGACGCTGGAAAGGCCGGCCGCCAGTTCCTTAGTCGTGGTCTCGGTGACCCAGACCGCGTTATTGGCGATCACCGACGCCGGGTTGCCCGCCTCAAAGATCGCGGCGACGATCTCGGGCGGACCTGTCCACCTGGGATCGGGCATTTTCGGTTAAATCGCGCTAAGGCCCGCGCCGAGTTCATCGGCGGTGACGTTGGTGACAGCAGCAAGGCCCTGCGCGCCCGAGAAGGCAGACCGCTGACCGGCGTGCTCGGACGCGGTCGCTATGTAGGCCCCACCCGCAGCGTTGAGCGCCGCGGCGAATTCCACGGAATCGGCATCCGGAGCCATCGGCAGCACGCCGGTCAACGCGGCCGCGCCGGCCGCGGTGGTGGCCGCCATCTGCTCGCTGACCGCGCCTTCTGTGACCGCCGACAAGTCAACGGCGCCAGGCACCATTCCAAATATCCCAGCCATTTCGCCCTCCGTATTTCTCAATGCCCGCATTCATCCGTAGGGGTATACCCCCTTTGGCTGGCTCCCCACCAGGCAAGTTGCGCCCGCCGAACACGCGGAATGGCCTGATTCTATGGTCGCCGCTGGCAGGTGTCGATTCACCTTTTCTGATGCCCTGGCCGACCATCGCGGACCGCCCTACTCCGGCGTTCCTACCAGCACACCTTCGATCGCTCCGTCCGTGGTGACGAGCAAACCGCGCCCCGGCGGCAATTGCTGAGCGCCCACCCTGCCGAACACCTTTACCGTCGCCGGGTCGTTGTCCATAAATAAGGTGGGCGCCCGCGAACTGGTCATCTTTTGCAGGAATGGATTGGTCACGGAGATACCCGCCCAGTTTCCGGGCAAGCGCGAAGCAATCACGTGCAGGCCAATCTCACGACTGCGTTCGATCAGTCCCCATAACGGCGCACTGGCCGCCGCCTTTCCGATCGCGCCGTGCGGACGCAGTTCCTGCTCGTCGTCGATCAACAGGAAATGGTGTGGCCCGTCCCAGGTGCTCCGACTCAGCAACTCCTCCTGGCTCAGTCCCGACGGGGGAAGACGGTCGCGCATCATCGCCGTCAATTCCTCGATCACGGCATCGATATCGTCGGCGGTATAGGCGTACGCGCGCACATGCGGTCCGCGGATCCTGCCGATCAGCGACGTCTTGGGATCGATGATGGTGATCTGCGCCTGCTCAGGAGTAAACCGGCTCATGACCGCCTGCCCGAAGGCAGCCAGGGTCGTGGTCTTCCCGCACAACTGGCGGCCCAGTACCAACATGTTGGGCACCGCCCGGGTCGGCAAATATGTTGGCTGCAAAGCACTTTCGCCAATGGCGAAGGGAACGTTGAACGGGTCCGACGCGACGTCGGTCTCCGCGAACGCGGCGATGACCTGGGCCAGCTCGATGCGTTCGGGCAGCCGCGCCAGCTTCTCCAGCCGGCCGACGCCAGTCACCTCGGCAATGACGGCGCCGAGCTGCCGCGTCGTCACCCGTTCGCCGGTGGCCGAGGTAATCTCGGGCACTCCGACCAGCAGCTCGTGGCCCTCCCGGGTGACGCCGAAACCCGGCCGGTCCAGTGTGTTGCGCGCGGCTTTTCGGCGCTCGAGGCCTTCGCCCATCTGAGTCTCATCGGGATTGCTCAGCCGCAGCTGGATTCGCGCGTTCGACACGTTGACCAGCGCCTGCTTCTGCCCGACCAGCCACGCAGTGGCGGTGGTCGCGATGTGAACCCCGTAGGACAGACCCTGGCGGGCGATCGTGACCAGGCGATCTCCCATCGGGGAGTCCTTGTCGTACAGGTCGCTGAAATTGTCGACCACGAGGAAGACATCACCGAACTTGTCGGCGGGATCGGTTCCGCCTTCCCGCTCGGTGCCGAACCTGCGCTCGCGGAATTCGGAGATGTCGATTTGGTATTGCTTGAACGCCGCCTCCCGCGCCAGGATCAGGCCCTCGATCGACGCGACGGTCCGCGAGACACCCTCGTTGTCCGTTTGGCTGACCACGGACGCCACGTGCGGCAACTCTTCGACCGGATACAGCGACGCCCCGATGCAAAAGAAGGTGACGCGTTCGGGCCGGTACATCAACGCCGCCGAGGTGATCAACGACATCAGGGTCGTCGATTTTCCGCGCTGAGCCGTCGCGACCACCATGATGTTATCCATCTCGGCGTCGATCGTGTACACCCGTTGGGCGTGGTCTTCGGGGATGTCGACAACGCCGACTGGGAACACCAGGCCGGGGTTCTGCCCATAGTCGACATACCACGGCTTCCGCCGCCAGCTGGCCACCAGCACGTCCATCGGCTCGCTGACTTCCAAAGGCGGAAGCCAGATTTGGTGAGGCGGTCGCGCGTTGTGCGCCATCAGCGCCTCGCGGATGACGTCGACCAACTTCTTCTTCCGGAAACCGTCGGAGTGGAAGAGGAACTCGTCGGGCTCATCGGGTTCATCGGCGACGGCCAGGGCTTCGCTATCCGCTTCGCTCAGCGGCTGGTAAGCCCAGGTCAATGATCGCGGCTGCGAAAAGCTGACGTCCAACGTCTTGTTCACATTGACGACCCGCTTGGGCACCACGAACGGAGCGGACACGTAAAAGCAGCGGAACTGCTCTAAGTCGCGTGGCCCCACCTTGAGCAGCGCGTAGCCGTTCTCCTTCGACGGCAGATGCAACGCCGCGTCACTACCGATCACATCGCGCGAATCCTCTGCCGTCTCGGCGCGTAGTGCCACTCGAAAAGCTATGTTGCTCTTGACTTTACTGAGTGACGACAGGTCCAGTCGCTGACCGCCGAGCGTGAAGAAGACATTGCAGCCGCGGCCCTCCTGCCCGATGTGGATGACCAGATCGATCCATTCCGGGTGGTGGATGAACAGCTCGAGGTATTCGTCGATGATCACCAACAGAATCGGTACCGGTTCCAGATCCCGCCCGGCGAGCCGCATTTCCTCATATTCGTTGGCGTCGCGCGCACCGGCCGCGTTGAAAAGCCGGTACCGCCGCGCGATCTCGCCATTGACTGCCTTGCGCATCCGCTCGGCCAGGTGCCGGTCATCCTTGCCAAGGTTGGACAGTGACCCCGCGACGTGGGGGAATCCCTGAAGATCCTGGGCTGCCGACTCGAACTTCATGTCGACAAAGATCACGACGAACGTCTCGGGGGAGTGCGTCAACGCGATACCGGTGCACAACGACAGGAAGTATTCCGACTTACCGGAACCGGATGTTCCGATCACCACAGAGTGAAACCCGAAACCGCCAAAGTCCTTGGCGCGCAATATGACGTTCTGCAGCTCACCACCTTGCTTGACGCCCACGGGCATCATCGCCCATTTGTGGTCGCCGCGGCCACGGCTGTCACCCCAGAGTCTGTCGACGTCTAGTTCCCGTGGATCGCTGACACCCAGCGCGCGCAGCAATTCGCCACCCTGGCTGTCGGTCTCCGAAAGTTCACCGGCGCTCATCGGGGACCAGCGGGCGACTGCTCGCGCATACCGGTTGGCGGTGCTCTCGGCGAGCATGTCCGCCACGGCGTAGAACGTGCCACGGTGCGCGAGCCTGCCTTCGCGCAGACTGAAACGCTCACTGTCGTCGGCGAATCCGACACCCACGCTCGCGCGGGACGCCAAGCGCAACACGGTGATACCGGCCATGCCCTTCTGGCCGGTCACGCCCTCCCACTGCTCGGGGGTGCCGACGTTGTCGTCGACGATCACCCAGTGCGGCCCCAGCGCCAGGCCGGTGCTGGACTCGATCGGTGACGGCATCGACGTCGGGCTCATTCCGACCGGTGGCGTCCATGGCCCCCGGCCCTTGCGGTGCAGCTCGGCATCGAGCGCCTCCTCCAGCTCAGTGGGGGAGGTGAACACCAGCCGGCGCAGCCCGCACGCGTCGAACATCTCGTCGTGCTGGTTGTGCGGCAACCACACCATCCACGACCACAACTCGGGATGGCGCGTCACCACCATGACCTTGAGAGCGCTGGAGCTGTGGTAGACGGCCAGCGAGCACAGTATCGAACGGGCCAGGCTGTGTAGTTCGCTCGGATCGTCACTGATGAAGCTGAACCCGGGCTTGCCTCGTAGGCTCAGGACCTTACCGATACCCCGGATCTTGCTCTGCTCGAGGATGAAATCCCTAAGCGCGCCGCCGGTTACGGGCTCGAGCTCTTCACCGATCGGAACGTCGGGCCACTGCAGCGACACCGCCGATTCGCTCGCTTGCTGGACGCCGATCCCGAGGCGGACGTCGAGGAAGTCCGGGTCGGCGGGGCGCCGTTCCCACATCCGCGGCCCACCGATGACGGTGTCCAGCTTCTGCGGATCGCCGTGTACAAAGAGCTGGCTGCGGCGCTGATCCTGCGCGGCACGCTGCACCTCGTCCCGGTCCTCATCGAACTGGCGCAGATAGCTGCGGCGCTGCTTTTCTTGCTCGCCCCAACTGATTCGGCGCCCGCGCCCCAGGCGCCCGCTGAACATCAGCGTGCCGAACCCGACCAGACCGATCATCGGAAAGAACCCTGACTGCAGTGACCGAATCCCCGACGCGTACATCACCACCAGCGTGCCGATGATTCCGACGAGCAAGGCGGGTACCGCGATCATCAGCAGGATGTTGCGGGGTTCACGCTCAGGCAATGCCAACGGTGCGGCTACCGCGATGCGCACCGGCGGAACACTCGGCACCGGCTTGCGGCGGCCGCGGACGAAACCTCGCTTGGACATCGCTGCTTAACCCCCACCTGCCGGTTCGTTGAGATCGGGAATCGGCGCCACCGCACCACCTCCGGTCACGGCGTCGCGCGCCACCAAGGCGGCGTCGCGCCCAATCGCGGGCCCCGCCGCAAAGGTACGCACGATCGGCCAGGGTGCCTGCACCGCCAGCCGTGGATCCAGCCCCAATGCCTGCATGGTCGCGCGATCTGATTGGATGCCGTATCGAACACCTTGCGGTGAAAGCCAATACAAGCTTTCCCGGCTGTCGGCCGTGGCGACACCGCTAGTGGTTGTCACGAAGTTCGCCGCCCCGGGCAACACCAATGTCTGTTGTGCCTCAGCGGAATTAGGGTCGCGGTCGTCGCGAACCAGCCGAACCAGGCGGGAATCCATGCCGATCGAAACCGGTAACCCTCGGCCGGTGAAGATCGTGATCCTGGCCTGCGGATCGCCCGTTTGCTTCTGCCATCCCACGCAGGTTGCCGGATTCGCGCCGGTGTCAACGAAATCCAGCTTCTCCGACGGGTAATAGTCGACGTCGAGCACATCGACCACCGGGATTTGAATCAGTTTGTCGGGCGCGATCAGGGTAGGCGTCGTCGAGCCCTCTGAATCCGCGGTCCGCAACAGGTCCGCAACGAAACTGGTGATCTTCTGCACGCCGTCCGGCAGCAGCACATAGAAGCCGTTGACGGTGCCGCTGGCGTCACGGGTCTGCAGCACCCTGCCCACAATCGAGCCCGGCACCCAGCGCGACGGCGTCCCACGACCCGGAATCGCAGGCAACACAAGGGGTTCCGTCGAGGGCATAGCGTCGAACAGGGCGTTGGAGATTTCGATCGGATAGGTCACCCCGGGGTCGAGTCCGAGGTTGAATGTCACCGATCGGTCCGCTGGGTCGATGCGGGACCGTTGGCCTCGCCAGATCACATACGTCGCGCCCTTGTGGGTTGCCAGGATGGCCTGCTTCGGGCTCATCGGCTCCGAGCGCCCGATGGGGGAGAGCCGGCCGGCAATAGAGGTCACCATCGGAGGGGTTCCGCTGCCGCGGGCGGCCGCAGCGTCGCAGACCGACCACGCCGATTCAGCGCTCGCCGTGACCGGCAAGCTGTCCGGCGCACCTGGAATTCCGATGATCGGGCCGGTCGGATACTTGGCGATCTCGCTGGCTTTGACCCAAGTCGGAGAGCCGGCGCTGCCGACCGCCAATCGAGCCGAGGTCAAGTTGAGCGCGGGGTAGAGCCGCCCGTTGATCTTCGCGTAGACCGCACCGGTGTCACGATCGCCGACGATCGACGACTGGCCGACCAACCCCGAGGGCTTCATGACATGCAGTAGCGCCATCCACCCGATGCCGATGACGACCAGCACGATCGATAGCGCCACGGCCGCTTGCTGTTTACGGTCGTCGTGCTTCATCCGGACCGAAAAGCGGGTGATCGCGGCGCGCAGCCGCCGGTTTTAGAACAGGTGCCCCGAATTCTGGTCGCGGTTGGACAGATTGAGTGGCACGATCATTACTCCTTTCGGCGGTCGATGCAGGGTGCTGCATCGACACCGACATCAGTGCAGCTCGTCGCCGTACCTCGCCCGATTCTCGGCCTCTGCCTCCGCGCGAAGCACCGCGATCGCGACGTTTAACCTGTCTGCCAGCGCTGCGTGCGCGTAACCGGTCATCACACCCGGGTGCAGCGTCAGCTCGATCAACTTGCCGTCGGAATTTGCCACGGCGCGAATATCCCCCAAATCCACGCTGTACGTGATCGTCTCGGCTTGCGCGACAAGGGCTTCCCACTTGTCTGCCGCCTCGCTCAGTTCACGCAGAACCGCCTCGACGAGATCCTTGTCGCTCAGATTCGTGCGACCGCCCGACCCCGACACCATGTCAGTATCATCGACCCCTCCAACCAGCGTCAATTCACGGTTTGACTAGTGACTGGGGAAGGCAGGCTGGGCGAAGCGTCAACTAACCCGTCACCTATCCCGAGGGGCGTTTGACCCGAACCGGATGTTGGTGCCGGCCTGCTGATCCGGCTACCTCAGTCCTCGCAATGGCGTTCGTAATCCCAGCGCTCCAACCATGCGGAGAGGTGGTGGATGCCGATGCTGACCGCGATCAGCACCATGCCTTCGGCGACCATGACGAGTTCGTTCACAGTCGGTCCATCTCACGGGCCGTCGCCGCGCGCTCCCAATAGCTCGACCTCAGCGGCGGGTACTGGTGGCGCGGCGGACGCTCTGTGCTGACGCTCGACAGCAGCCGGTGCCAGAGGGTGTGCAGCCATGGACGCGGGGCCGCGAAGGGCCGCGGCGCACCGAGGGCGGCAGCGGTTGCGAACATCACCTGGCATTCGGTGACGAGGACGGGCTCCGAAGCCGGTGCCTGCCGCAGTGCTTGGTCGGTAGCTAAGTGACTGGGTTGCACGGATGCGGCGGTATCACGATGTACCACTGCTTTGGGGATGGTTAGCATTTCGATCACCTGAGAGCGGTTTGCGTCCGGTGGATCCGGCCGTCGATAAAAATGTATGAAGACATCGGCATCGACCGCACGCGTAGTGGACTACCTGTTCTACCGAAGGCTGTCGGGGCGAGTGCCGTCAATCCTCGGCGGTCCACTGGCTGGCCGGCGGCTCATCGAGTTTGTGGAACCACGCCAGGTGGTAGTTGGCTGACGTCGTGTCGTCGGCGACGCTGCTTTCGGTCGCGGCCAGCAGCAGGCAATTGAGCAACAGCGCGGGCTCGGCATTCGGATACTGGCTCAGGAGCTGGTAGCGGGCGGTATCCAGGTGCACTCGCAGCAGGTCGGCCTCCTCTTCCACGACCCCGGTTCCCGCTGTGGCAGCTTTTGCCAGAGTGTGCACTAACCGCGGTATTCCGTCCCGCCAATGCGTGAGCCGACTCAGCTCCCATCCGAGGTCTTCCACCGCGGGCAGCTCGCGGCCCTGCATCGAGGATTCCGTCTCGGCGAAGTCGGTCGACCGGCCGACCGGATCGCCGGGGGTATAGGTCGCGGTCCGGGTCGCTTCGCCGAGCAGCGCCGGCGCTTTGCCGCCGTGCCGCCCGGGTGCCAGCAATCGCACACCCACCGGCAGTGCGATCCCCGGAGGAATCCAGCCGTGAGCGAGGTCGGTGACCAGCAGCGTCGTCCCGTCCACGAGATCGCCGACTGCCCAGTTCAGCTGTGGTTCTTGGCGCACCACGAAGGCCAGCAGCCGGTGCAGTCGTTGCGTATCGGATTCGGTGACAGGTGCCGCCGGAGCTTCAACGAGCTCGGGTTCCGATTCCGGTTCTGGCTCGGGGTCGGGTTCTGGCTCGGGCTCGGGCTCAGGTGCCGCAGCTTCCCGAATCGCGGGGGCTTCGGGTTCCGCTCGAGCTGCGACGGCCGCGGCCGGCAGCCGATGCCGGCCCACCGAAGCTTCGGCCGCGTCGTCCTGATCGGCTGACACGTCGGCTACCGGCTCTTCGGAAGCGGCCGCGGGCTCGTCGGCATTGGGTTCTGCCGAGACGGCGGGGATGACCTGCGTCTGATCGAGCGTCGGGTCAGCGATTGCGGGCTCTGCGGCCGCGACCACCGCGATGACTTGGGTTTCGTCGATCGTCGGCTCGCGGACGTCGTGCTGCGACGCCGGGACCAGGGGGATGACCTGCGTCCGCTCGATGTCGGCCTCGCTGTAACGCCGCGCGGCCTGCGCGGTTTGGCGCCGGGCACGCATCTGCGCCTTCAACATGTCGAGCTGGCGAATTGTCGATTCCACTCGCCGCACGGCGCGGGCGCGGGCTTCATCGATGACCTTGGCCTCGGCCGCGTGCCGGGCCGTATCAGTGAGTCCGGCCCGCTTGACCATCCTCAGCTCGTCGTTGGCGTTGCTGGTGATTCGCTGCAGGTCTTTCTCGAGATGCTGTGCGAGCGTGGCGGTTTCGTCGGTGGCTTGCGACAGTTCGGCAGGCCAAAGCCCACCGATCACCCAGGGGGAGCAATCGATACGAGAGCTGAAGGCCGGCATCGACAATGATTCCCGGGTAGCTCTCCGGAGGCGCTGGCGCGCCGTCTTTCGACCGAAGATCGCCACCGGGTCAGACTACCGATACCTGCCGAACGCTCATTGCCAAAGGTGAATTGTGCGGGTGTGACGAGCTCGGTAGCGTAAGCCCATGGCTGATTCTGCGCTGCAGCAGCAACTCGACGAGGTGCGTGCCATGCTCGGCCGTGCACGAGAGTTGTTCGGCGCCAATCCCATCGAGCCCCGGGCGATATCGCACCCGACCCCGCTGCCGCAAAAACTTGGCTGATCTAGACGCGGCGAGCTAGTCGGCACCGGCGCGGCGGCGCAGTTTGTGCGCCAGCAGCTTCTCGATGGCTGCATCGAGATCGTTCGGGGTCGGAACCTCCGCCGATGGGGAGTGTCCGGCCGCCACGATCTCATGGCGAACTTCCAGCAATGCTTTGAGCCAAGACACGTCCGCGGTCAGCAGAATGCCCTGGGCCAGGGCCGCGGCGTCGGTATCCATCGCCTCTTCACTGAGCGCGACGCTGTGCATGTAGCCACCCCGACACGAGCGGACCAGGATGTGCCCACTGGGGTGAACGGTGTCGAACGCGGGATTGGCGTCTGTGATCGACCGCCATCGACAATGCGGCCGAGTTGGCCGCTCGCATCCTGTTCATGCTGATCCCAAGTGCTGGCCGACACAGTCAGGTGGTGCGCCATATCGGCGTGGTCGTCCGCCTGTTGCTCGTAGCACTGGCGCCTTAGCTCGAGCAGTTCGCGTCCGGCGTCGCGAAGGTCACCGAAGATCGGCCCCAATGAATCCAGGCTCTCCTGGATGGCGGCATGAGACGACGGAATGGTGCGCAGGTACTCAGAAATCTCCTGGTGACGCGCCGCGGCTTCGCGTAAGTGCGCGGGCGCCACGTGGATTCGGTCTGCCATCCGATGTCTCCTGTTCCTGCACCGCCGGCCGGGCCAGCGAGTTCACTATTGTCCAGTGCTCGGCGTGGCCGCCGGCCGGGTCGGTGTCGGTGTGTCGGTCCTGGCTGGCGCAGTCTCGGTCGCCGCGGCCGGCGGATGCTCCCAGCCTAGAAAGCTCGCGCCGCTCACGGTGGCGATGTGCTGAATTTGGCCATCCAGGAGAGCCTTGCTGTGGCCGAGGGCGAGCGCATGGCGATCGGTGAAGATCCCGATATCTCCCGGCGCGAGCTGAACCGGATCGACCGGATTGGGCACCGCGGTACCCGGTGCGGGAATGGTGATTCCCTGTTGGTGGAAGGCATCCGGGATCGTCGCGCCGGCCACCGCCGCCTCGATGGCCGCCGCCAACTGCGGGCTGGCAGCCGTCACCGTCTCGCCGTCGGGCAGCGTCACCGTCGTCGGACCCGTCGGCGTCGATTCGGCCGTTGACACGTCCTGGCTGTGATCGCCGTCTTTGCGTTTGTCCGGATCCTCGTCATCGGCCGACTCGGCGTCGAGGGCCTCGTCGTCCAGATCGCCCAGCGCCGGATCGCTTTCGCCGCCCCCCTCGCGCCCGGGCAGCGCCAAGCCACTTGGCGTACCCCAGCCGGCCATCGAACCCGGCCCGGGCGTCGGCCCCAGACCGACGTTGGGGATGCTCGGCAGCATCGACGGCATCGTGGGAGCCGCGGCACTCTCGCCCGGGTCCTCGTCCGGCAGTCCGGGGTCATCCGTCAGCAGCGGATCCAGCAGGGGATCCCATCCGGCGGCGGCCGCATCGGGCGGCTGTTGACCACAGTCGCGCACGGGTGCGGCAACCGCGGACACCGGTGCCGGCTTGCTCTCACCCGCAGCACTCGGCCCGGTCTTCGAGGCGTCGTACAGCGATGTCCATGCGGCCATCAGTGCCGACTTCGACGTATCGTCGAGGCTTGCGTTCATGACCACCGCGCGGATGTCGCGAAGCTTGCCAATCAGGAACCGCTGAAAGTCGCGGGCACCCGCGGGGGTGTCCAGGTCCGATCGAGTTTGCACCGCGGCTTCGGTGTCGCGCTGCAACGCGCCCAGCGCTTCAGCGCCTTCGACAGTCCTCAAGTGGGCATTCATGATGGCCGAAACGACTTGCAGGTCGAGCTGAGAACTTGCCGAATTCTGTTGTGCCAGGGCAGCTTCGGCGCCCGCTATGGCTTCGGCCGCAGCACCCTGCTCGCGATCCCCCAGGGGTGGGTCCAGATGTTGCCGGCGGATCTTGGCCAGGATCGCGTCCAGTTGTGGTGGGGCTGTGGTGGGGGTGACCACCGCGGCCAGCTCTGTCGGCGTCAACCCGGTCTGCCACGCGTTCGGGTCGCCGGTGCGGTCGCGCACGGCTTTGACCGTGGCCAGCAGCTCGTCATACGTCGACATCGGCTAGCCAAACCGCGCTGCGCCCCAACGCGGGCGGTGTCGCGACCCCTCCATGCCGGGTGACAGTACTTAGGCCCCAAGCCGTCGACAATTCACCACGGTTGGGCTGTGGATGAATGTCGTCGCGCTAGCCCGCTGATACCCGGTACTGCTCCCGCAGGCTTTCCAGCACAGCCGTTTTCACCCGATCGAGCTCGTGGGCGTCAGCCACGACCGCCGCGATCTCACGTTGTTTAGCGACCAGAAACTTCTGAAATTCACGCGCTCCCATAGGAGTATCGACGCCCAGGCTCGCCTGATGCACAACAGCGCGCTCGATGTCGTCGGCGATCGCGTCCAGGCGCCTGATGCTCTCCCGAATCGCGGCATGCGCACTGGCCACCACATCCATCAGCGCCCGGTCTGCCTCGGCGACCGAGCCGTGCTGGGTCGCCATCGCTGACTGCCGGGCCGTAATGGCGGCTAGCGAAGGGCCGGCTTGTTCCGACATACGTTCAACCTAATCTCATATCGGGCGGCGTATCGCGACGTAGTTACCCAGCTGGCTGATCCGCACCGAGGCACCCGAATAGGGTGCTTCGACGACGAGATTGTTGCCGATCGCCAGCTGCACGTGTCCCGTGTGCGGGAAGACGAGATCGCCGGGCCTGACTTGCGAACGGGGCACCGGGATTCCGTCGTTGATCTGTTGGTACGTGGTGCGGTCCAGGTGGATTCCGGCCTGGGCGTAGGACCACTGAACCAGTCCGGAACAGTCGAACTGATCGGGCCCGGTGGCGCCCCAGACATAGGGACGACCCAGTCGGGATAGCGCCGCGCGCACCGCAATTCCGGCGCGACTACTCGGCGGCGGCAGCCGCAGTCCGGCCAATCCCGGACCGCGGTGGTGCAGCATTCGGTACCGCAGTGCCCGCAGCGCCGCCGAATGCCGTCGCGCGCGGACCCGGGCAGCCATCACGTGTGCCCGTTGTGCGCGCAGTCTCGCGACCCGACGGCGCATGGCCTCCCGCTGGGCCATCGGCGTGATCGGGGGAGCGGCCGCGTCGGCGCGGGCTTCGTCGAGGGCGTTCCCGGTCAGCTCGCGTGCCTGCGCCCGATCCCGGTATGCGCCGGCGATGACGCCGGCCGCGGCGGCATCCGTGCGCGCGGCCGAGCGCAGCGTTTCATGGCTTCGATTTAGCAGGGTTCGGTAATAATCTTGTCCCACAAGGCCATTCAGTGCGATGGTGCGGCTCGACACGCGGTAGGGCACGTCCAGCGTTGGCTGTTTGGTGCTTCCGGCGAACAATTGATGTGCGCGGTTCAACACCTCGATGTCGCTGTCGGTCATCGGTCCCCCTCGCCGCCGCCCTGATCTGTGCCGTCTTCGTCGGTCGAATCCATCGCGTCGGCGAACGCACGAACGCGGGGGAGTGCTCCCGCGGGGATCACCCCGCGGTTGCGGATGTCCCACATTTCGTCACTACTCACGCCCAACAGCGCCGCGATAATCGCGTCAGGTAGCGGCGACTGCGCACAGGCCTGGTCGAAACGAGCGCTCAAGCTGGTCGGCATCCGCTTCAACAGCGCGCTGCGCGTTTCCTCGAGGGCCTCCAAATGCTGCATCAGTCGGTCGGTCGAATCCGCGCCAGCGTTCACCGCTACCCGCCACGAGCTGGCCGCGAGCATCTCTGCCTTCACGCACTGGGCGATCACAGAGAGAATATACGTCTTATATTCGTTTGATGTCGTCGCCGGCAGTCGATCGATGACGGATTTGAGCGCATCGAGTTGGGCTTCGGCGTAACCTTCCAGCACATCGGTGTCGCTGTGGCGGTCGACCACCACCGCGCCGGTTCGTGGCCCAGGCATCGCTTCGGGGGGCTGCGCGGCGATCAATCGGGCCAGCTCGGCGTCCGGGTCGGCAGCCACCAACAACCGCGAATAGGTGCCCGGTGGCAGGCCCAAGCCGTTTTCGACCTTCTGAACTGTACTTTTATGCGGTTTGCGGGCGCCGCGCTCCAAATAGCTCAGCCCCATGATGCTGACGCCGGTCGCGGCAGCAAGCTCCGCGAGGGACCAATCGTGCGACTCACGCAATGCACGGATAGCCGCACCTGCCGATTCACGGCTCACCCGCGGGCTCCGGCCATAGGCCGGATATTACACAGGCCCGGCAGTATCGCTATGCGTATACGTTTTTATCTCGTTTCTCTTGCGTGGCGGGCAGCATCAGATATACGCTTTTGCCTACGTTTCATCTCGAGCAAGGAGACTGACATGGGACACCCGTGCGCAACCGACCCGGAGCTGTGGTTCGGCTACCCCGACGATGACAGTGGTGACGGCGCTGCCAAAGCTCGCGCCTACGAGCGATCGGCCACCGAGGCGCGGATCCAGTGCTTACGCCGCTGTCCGTTGGCGCAACAGCGGCGGTGCGCCCAGTACGCGATCGCGCACCGGGAGGAATACGGAGTCTGGGCCGGCGTCAAGCTCCCCGGTGGGCAGTACCGGAAGCGCGACCAGCTGACTCGCGCCCACGACGTCTTGCGACGCATCGCCGCCGGCGAGATCAACTCCCGGCAGCTACCCGAGAACACCGCGTTGTTGGCACGCAGCGAGCACGAGCTCATCCTGACGCCCGCGGTGGTGTTGCACCTGCCGATCGCACAGGTCGGCCCGCGCTCGGCGGCCTGACCGCGGCGCGGTGCAGTGTGAACGTTTGTTCACCCAATCGACGGGGTAGTCGGTCGCGGCGGGACACAAGACCGTCGACCCAGAGGTGTATCCATGACGTTCGATCTGACACCCACGGCAGCGCAGCACGACCTCGCCCGTCGCACGCACGAGTTCGCCGAGTCGGTGATACGTCCGGTCGCCCTGGAATACGACCAACGGCAGGAATTTCCCTGGCCGGTCCTCGAGGAGGCGGCCGAACGCGGCTTCTATAGCCCGCTGTTCTACCGGGATCTGATCGGCGACCCCACCGGCCTGTCGCTGCCGATGTTCATGGAGGAGCTGTTCTGGGCCTGCGCCGGAATCGGTCTGGCGATTGTGATGCCGGCGCTGGCGCTTTCGGCGATCGGCCAGGCCGCGTCACCGGAGCAGATGCTGCAGTGGGCGCCCGAATGTTTCGGCACCCCAGGCGATCTCAAGCTCGCCGCGCTCGCGATTTCTGAGCCCGAGGGCGGCAGCGACGTACGCAATCTGCGCACCCGGGCCCGCCGCGACGGTGACGACTGGATCATCGACGGCCACAAGATGTGGATCGGCAACGGCGGCATAGCCAACGTGCACGTGGTCAACGCCGTGGTCGACGAGGAACTCGGCCACCGCGGTCAAGCCCTCTTCGTGGTGCCGGGCGGCAGCCCCGGACTGGAGCTGGTGCGCAAGCTCGACAAGCTGGGCTGTCGCGCGTCACACACCGCCGAGCTGCGGTTCGACGGTGTACGCGTTCCGGCCTCGAATTTGCTTGGCGGACAAGACAAGCTCGAACACAAGCTCGCGAAGGCCCGCGAGGTCATCGCGGGTGGACAGCGCTCCGGCTCGGCAACGCTGGGCACCTTTGAGCAGACCCGCCCGATGGTCGCCTCCCAGGCGATTGGCATTGCGCGCGCGGCATTGGAGTACGCGACGGCGTATGCCACCGAGCGGGAAGCATTCGGCGGACCGATCATCGACAACCAGGGCATCGCGTTCCCACTGGCCGACCTGGCGACACAGATCGACGCCGCCCGGCTGTTGACCTGGCGGGCCTCCTGGATGGCGGCCAACGAAGTCGCCTTCGAGCGGGGAGAGGGCTCGATGGCAAAGCTCGCTGCCAGCGAGGTCGCGATCAAGGCCACCGAACGCGCGATCCAGACAATGGGCGGCTGGGGCTACATCACCGACCACCCAGTCGAGAAGTGGTATCGAGATGCCAAGCTATACACCATCTTTGAGGGTACCAGCGAGATCCAACGGATGGTCATCTCGAACGCGCTGGGCGCCGCCGTGGGTACCCCGCCGCTGCACGTCGTGCTCGAGCCGACGGGCGGACCACTGAACCGGATCTTCGGCCGGGGCGCCCCGCTGCGTTCGCGCGCCGCCGACGCCGCGCTGTCGGTGAAGGATCGGATCCCCGAGCCGATCCTGCGCGTGGCCATGCGGGCGCTGCGGCCGCCGGGCAGGTAGGTCAGCGGCCGCGGGTACGGTCGTCCGTGTCACGCCCGCGACGAAGGGTGCACGGTGAGCAATCTCGAGACCGCCCCGGACGAAGTCGCCTGCAGCGCTTCCCGGGTTGTGGGTATAGAGGTGCTACAGCCGCGAGAAGTTCCGCTGGGCGGCCCGCGAGCCATCCGGGTGCGGCGCACCCTGCCGCAACGGCAGCGCTCGCTGATCGGAGCGTGGTGTTTCATCGACCACTACGGCTCCGTCACTGCGCGGATGGACGTTCCCCCTCATCCGCATACGGGATTACAAACAGTGAGCTGGCTGTTCAGTGGGGAAGTGGAACACCGTGACAGCGCAGGCGTGCACGCCCTGGTCCGGCCCGGCGAGTTGAATCTGATGACCGCGGGCGCGGGGATTTGCCATTCCGAGGTGTCGGTCGAAACGGACACCGTGCTGCAGGGAGTCCAGCTGTGGGTCGCCTTGCCGGACTCCGATCGCCACACCGGACGCGGTTTCGCTCACTATGTGCCCGAGCCGATCTCACTTCCCGGCGCGGTGGCGCGGGTGTTTCTCGGCCAGCTGGCCGGCAGCCGTTCTCCGTGCAGACGTTCTCGCCGCTGCTGGGTGCCCAGATCGATCTCGCCGCCAACGCTGAGCTGAGCCTCGACATCGACCCGGCATTCGAACATGGCGTGCTGTGCGATGTGGGCGTGGTCGCGATCAGCGGAACGGCGCTGGCGGCCGCGCAGCTCGGCTACCAAAGCCCAGGCAATGCCGCACTGCAGCTGCGTAATGTTGGAGACCGTCCGGCGCGGGTAATGCTGTTGGGGGGCGCCCCGTTCACCGAAGAGGTGCTGATGTGGTGGAACTTCGTCGGGCGCAACCACGACGAAATCGTCGGCTATCGCCAACTTTGGGAAGATGCCGACGCGCGCTCCGGCGCAGTCGAGGGCTACCGGGGCTCAGTCACACGACTGGCCGCCCCGCCGCTGCCGACCACCCGGCTGCGGCCACGACCAATACCGCACGGACCGCAAGGAAAGGGATCCACATGACAACCGATAAAACCGGTGCAGAGACCACCGTCACCGAGGGACACCAGACATACACGATTGCCGTGGAGGGTAAGACCGTCGGCCACGCCGACTACGCAGACCGCGGCGACCAGCGTGTTTTCTATCACACCGTCGTCGATCCCGACTTCGGTGGCCGCGGCCTGGCCACCATCCTGGTCGAGGGGGCCCTGAACGGGGCACGCGAGGCCGGCAAACGCGTCGTCCCGGTCTGCTCAATGGTCGAGACGGTGCTCAAGAAGCACCCCGAGTTCGACGCCATAACCGACCCAGCAACCGCCGAGATCAGGGTCTGGGCGCAGACCCAGCCCAGCGGCTAAGCACTCGTCGGCCGACGGCAAGTCCTGCACCGCCGTCGTCTCGCCAGGGTCATTTACCCGACGTTCGCCGAGCAAAGCAACTCGGCAGCGGTCTGCCGCCCTCCCGCGAAGCGCGCCGATTTTCGCGCCGCGGGCCCGGTTCCGGAGTCTGCGACCAATTGCCCCGTCGCATGCCTTAACGTGTCTTAGCAGGACAGCTGGGTAATTGGGTACTCCCAGCAACACGGATCCTGGGCTGTTGGGCGGGAGTTGTCGTTTCGGCACGGCGACTATTGATCGCCGCAAGCAAAACAGCCAGCACAGGTTCCCAGGCGCTGACGGTAGCCTCGTTCGTTTGCCGTCAACCGGGTCGTCGGCTGGCGGCCATCTTTACCGGAGGGAACGCATGGACTTCGCATCATTGCCGCCGGAGATCAACTCCGCGCGCATCTATGCAGGCCCTGGCTCCGGACCTCTGCTGGCCGCGGCATCCGCGTGGGAGGCGCTGGCCGCCGAGCTGGGCTCGACCGCCAGCGCGTACCAGTCAGCGATCGACGACCTGACCGCCGGGCCCTGGCTGGGCCCCGCCGCGGCGACCATGGCTGCCGCGGCCGCCCCGTACGTCTGGTGGCTGAGGACCACCTCAGAACAGGCCGAGCAGGCCGCCAACCACGCCATTCTGGCGGCGGCTGCCTATGAAGCCGCGTTTGCCGAAACGGTGCCCCCGCCGGTTGTCGCGGCCAACCGCAGCCTGCTGGCCGCGCTGATCGCATCGAATTTCCTCGGGCAGAACACCTCGGCGATCGCGACCACCGAAGCGCAGTACGCCGAGATGTGGGCCCAGGACACCGGCGCGATGCAGAGCTACGCATCGTCTTCCGCGTCAGCGACCCGACTGGAACCACTCTCCTCGCCGCCGTCGAACACCAGCTCTAGCGGAGCCGCGGATCAAGCCGCCGCGGTCAACGCGGCCGCCGACACCGCCGCGGGCGATGCGCAGGGTGCCGTGTCGTCGCTTCAGCAGACCTTCGCCGCGGTGCCCGACGCGCTGACCACCCTCGCGGCCCCGGACGTGGGCTTCCCGGGGTTTGGCGGGCGGGACCTGCTAGGCCTGCTCGCCGACCTCAGCGCGGTTTTTCTCGATCCTGAATTCGGGGCAACCAGCCTTGGTGTCGACACCGCACTGGGGACCACCGCTCTTCCCTACGACGTGGGCGGTTACTACACCGGTGTGCACACCGACGACATCGTCAGCGGCTGGGCGGGCGTACAGACCTGGCCCGGCAACCTACCCGCACCGCCGGCGTCATTTCCGGTGCTCGCCAATCCGGCGTCGATGGTTACCGGAGGTTTCAACCAAGCGAATCCGATCGGGCGGTTGTCGGTCCCGCCGGCATGGTCGGCCGCGGCCCCCGAGCTACGCGCCCTGGCGACGGCGCTCCCGGCTGCGACCGCGGGCGCCGCCGCGCAAGCAACCGGCTCCAGCGCGGGAAGTCTCTTCAGCCAGATGGCGCTGGCGAGCATGGCCGGGCGTGCCATGGCCGGCACCGGCGGAGGTGGTGGCGCCGGACGCCAGGAGCGGATCGGGTTGCCCGGGCGTAAGTCGAAGGACGCACCGCCGGCCGAGGCAGCCGAGGTGCCGCCGATTCCAGTGGGCGGCCCGATCACCAGCATCGCCGCCGAGCTCCGTGAGTTGGCCTCGCTGCGTGACGCGGGGATTCTCACCCAAGACGAATTCGTCGAGCAAAAGCAGCGCCTGCTGCCGCGTGATCCGTAGCGCCAGACCTCGCTAGTCGCCCAAATGCGCGCTGGCGTCGTGTAATTCATGGCGGCGCAATGCCATTGGCGTGACGGACAGGACATCGCCGCCTTCGACCACTGCCCGGGTGATCGGCGTGAGTGCCTGGAACAGCGCCTCGACCTCGTCGTCGCTGAGCGCCTCGAGCGCCGACAGACCGAGCGCGTCGGTGCTCGATTCGACGTGGTCCTTGAGGTCGCGGCCGGCCGCGGTGAGCGAGCCGTCGGAGTCCAGCAGTCCACGCTCGGCCAGCCGTTGTTCGTGGTGATGCCATTCGGTGTCGTCGTAGTCGCGGGTGCGCGCGATGTAGTCCCGCGGGACGCGGTCGGCCGCGGCGTGCAACACGTTGGACTCCCGGCCCGAGATGCCGGCGGCGGTCAAGACCGCCACGTGGCCGTCGCCGCGCTGCTCACGCAACAGCGTGGTGGCGTGCCACAGCGCGGCCAGCGGATCGTCCGGCCACGGCAGCGCACGGTTGGCGGCGAACAGCGGTCGCCCGTCGACGTTGGCCCCGCGCGCTGCCTTTGCAGCTAATTCCGCTGCGGCACTGACGTTTTCGTCTTCTTTCAAGCCGTAACGGCGCAGCGCCGCGACCGCCGAGGACTGCCGGGTCCGCAACGCAGCCTCCGGACCGGCGATCTGCCACGCCGCCGGCAGAGCCTTGGCGACGCGTTGGGGGGCGAAGTTGTGAAAGATTGCGGTCACCAGCTCCGGCGGTGCCATTCCCAGCGGGGCGGACCGGGCCGCGAAGTAGCCCATCCAGAAACCTCGGTACCCCAGCTCGTCGAGTGCCGCCCGCGCCTCCGGCGCGAAGTATGTCACCGCATGCACCGGCTCGAAGCGATCGTAGAGGCGTCGCGCCAGCTCTGGCTTTCTGCGCACGACTGCAGTTAAGCACCGCGGCCGGGCGCGGCCAATCCCGGTCCCGTGGCTGGGAAATAACGAAGGCCACGACCTCTCGCAGAGTTCGTGGCCTTGCGGCTGCGGTTCACCGAACCGCACCTGGTGGGCGAAGGGGGACTTGAACCCCCACGTCCCGAAGGACACTGGCACCTGAAGCCAGCGCGTCTGCCATTCCGCCACTCGCCCGGGGAAACAACCGATGGACCATATCACTGTATAGCCATTCGCCCTAACCGCGGCCGCGGCCGACAGAGCCCGTTCAGTGCCCGCCCACCTCGTGCTCGAACCGTGCTTGACCTGCATAGATGCGATTCTCAGGATTCTCACGGTGCCGCAGCGTCGCGGTGTCCCGATACCATGCATGAGTGATACGACAGGCGGGCGAATCGTTTGCCTTGCGCCGGCGATACACCGCGACAAGTGCGGGCGAGCGCTGAGGCATGGGTAGCCAACGGGGGCTCGCGGCACGGATCGAGCGCAGGCTCGAGTCGACCGTCGGCGACGCATTTGCGCGAATGTTCGGCGGATCCATTGTCCCGCAAGAGGTTGAGGCGCTGTTGCGCCGCGAAGCCGAGGACGGCCTGCGGCCGCTTCGGGGAAATCATCTTTTGGTGCCCAACGAATACGTCATTACCCTCGGTATGCACGACTTCGAGAAGGTGGGCACCGATCCGGATCTGACGTCGGTCGCTTTCACTAGATACCTGGCCGACTATATCCATGAACAGGGGTGGGAAACGTATGGTGATGTCGTCGTTCGGTTTGAGCAGTTGCCGAACCTGCATACCGGACAGTGTCGCGCCCGCGGTGCTGTCAACCCCGATGGCGAGCCCCGCCCGACGGTTAACGATCCCGCCCGGCCACAATCAAACCAGGCGTTCAGCGGAGAACCAGGAGTACCACCAATGACTGACAACTCGAGCTACCGCGGTCAGGGGCAGGGGCGTCCCGGCGACGAGTACTACGACGAGCGGTACGCGCGTCCGCAAGACGATCAGCGCGGCGGCCAGGAGCCGCAGGGCGGACCCGAGGCGCGCGGCGGCTACCCGCCGCAGGGCGGCGGCTACCAACCACCTCGTCCTGCTGACCAGGGTGGCTACCCGGACCAGGGCGGCTACCAAGAACAGCGCGGGGGCTATCCCGAGCAGGGTGGCTATCCACAGCAGGGTGGCGGCTACCCCGAGCAAGGCGGTTATCCGCAGCAGGGTGGATACCCCGGCCAGGGCGGCTACCAAGACCAGCGTGGCGGCTATCCCGACCAGGGACAAGGCGGCTACCCGCCGTCGTATGAGCAGCGTCCGCCAGCCGGCGGTGGCTACGGCGGCCCGGGCTACGACCAAGGACCGCAAGGATACGACCAGGGTGGCCAGGGTTACGACCAGGGCTACCGCCAGGGCGGCGGCTACGGCCAGCCCGGCGGCGGTCAACAGGGCGGCGGCCAGCAGGGCTACGGCGGCGGCTACGCAGAGTACGGTCGCGGGCCTGCTCGACCCGAGGAGAGCGGCGGCTACCCGCCGGCCCAGGGCGCGCCCGAACAGCAACGCCCGTCCTACCCGGACCAGGGCGGCGGATACGACCACGGTTATCAGCAGGGCGGTCATGGTTACGGCCAGCAGGAGTACGGCGGCGGGGACTACACCCAATACGCGGAGAACGTTCCGGCCGGTGGATATGGCCCTCAGGGCGGCGGTGCATACCCCGAGACCGCTCACCGCGACTACGAGTACGGGCAGCAGCAGGCCGAGTACGCGCCGCAGCCCGAGTACGGGCAGCAGCCTGAGTACGGGCAGCAGGCGGACTACGGCCAACAGGGCGGCGGTGGATACGGCGGTTACGGGCAGGGCGGTTATGGCGCTGCCGGAACTGCGGTCACGCTGCAGCTCGACGACGGCAGCGGCCGGACCTACCAGCTGCGCGAAGGTTCCAACATCGTCGGTCGCGGACAAGACGCCCAATTCCGGCTGCCCGACACTGGAGTGTCGCGCCGCCACCTGGAAATCCGCTGGGACGGACAGGTTGCGCTGTTATCCGACCTCAACTCCACGAACGGCACGACCGTGAACAACGCGCCGATACAGGAGTGGCAGTTGGCCGATGGCGACGTGATCCGTTTGGGCCACTCGGAGATCATCGTTCGGATCCACTGAACGCACCGGGCACAAGCTGCCGTGCTTCGCCCCGCGTCGACCGCCCTCCAAGTATCGTGACGTTGCTTGGTTTCACGAGGTGCGGCGCCAGGACGGAAAGGACGCCCAGATGCAGGGACTGGTACTGCAGCTGACGCGTGCCGGATTTTTAATGCTGTTATGGGTATTCATCTGGTCTGTTCTCCGGATCTTGAAAACTGACATCTACGCACCAACCGGTGCGGTCATGGTGCGCCGAGGTTTGGTGTTGCGCGGCACGTTGTTGCCGTCCCGCCAGCGTCGCCATGCCGCCCGCTATCTGGTGGTGACCGAGGGGGCGTTGGCAGGTGCACGCATCACGCTCAGCGGGCAGCCTGTGTTGATCGGACGTGCCGACGACTCGACGCTGGTGCTGACCGACGACTATGCCTCGACGCGGCATGCCCGGCTGTCTCAGCGCGGCTCGGAGTGGTACGTCGAGGATCTAGGATCGACCAACGGCACTTACCTTGACAGGGCGAAGGTGACCACTGCGGTACGAGTTCCAATCGGAACGCCGATCCGGATCGGCAAGACGGCAATCGAGTTGCGCCCGTGACCCTGGTTCTGCGATATGCCGCCCGCAGCGATCGCGGCCTGGTACGCGCCAACAACGAAGACTCGGTCTATGCCGGCGCGCGGCTTCTGGCCCTGGCCGACGGCATGGGCGGCCACGCCGCCGGTGAGGTGGCCTCCCAGCTGGTGATCGCCGCGCTGGCTCACCTCGACGACGACGAGCCCGGTGGCGACCTGCTCGCCAAGCTCGATTCGGCCGTGCGCTCCGGTAACTCGGCGATCGCCGCACAAGTGGAGATGGAGCCCGACCTCGAGGGAATGGGCACCACGCTGACCGCAATCCTGTTCGCGGGCAACCGTCTTGGATTGGTGCACATCGGAGACTCGCGCGGTTACCTGATGCGCGATGGCGAGCTGGCCCAGATCACCAAGGACGACACCTTCGTCCAAACCCTGGTCGACGAGGGGCGGATTACGAAAGAAGAGGCCCACAGCCACCCGCAGCGATCGCTGATCATGCGGGCGCTGACCGGCCATGAGGTCGAGCCCACCTTGACCATGCGCGAAGCGCGCGCCGGCGATCGCTACCTGCTCTGCTCGGACGGGCTGTCCGATCCAGTCAGCGACGAAACCATCGCCGAGGCCCTGCAGATTCCCGATGTCGCCGAAAGCGCTTACCGTCTCATCGAATTGGCGTTGCGCGGCGGCGGTCCCGACAATGTGACGGTCGTGGTCGCCGATGTCGTCGACTACGACTACGGCCAGACCCAGCCGATTCTGGCCGGTGCGGTATCCGGCGAAGAAGACCACCTGACGCTGCCCAACACCTCGGCGGGCCGCGCTTCTGCCATTGGGCCCCGTAAAGAGGCTGCCAAACGCGTTGTGCAACAAGAGGAACCGGCTACCCGGGCGCGGTGGGCATGGCGGCGGACGTTCATGGTCGTCACTCTGGTGGTACTGCTCGCGCTCACCGGCCTTGCCATCGGGCGGGGCATCATTCGCAGTAACTACTACGTCGCCGAACACAACGGCATGGTGTCAATCATGAAGGGGATTCAAGGGTCGCTGCTGGGTATGTCCCTGCACGAGCCTTACTTGGTGGGCTGTCTCAACGCGCGCAACGACTTATCGATCATCAGCTACAGCCAAGCCGGTGGTCACCTGGACTGCCGGCTGATGCAATTAGGAGACCTGCGCCCTGCCGCACGCGCGCAGGTACTGGCCGGGCTTCCCGCCGGGACTCTCGATGAGGCCGAATCGCAGTTGAAGGAACTGTCGGCCAACAACTTGCTGCCGCCCTGCCCACCGCCACGGGCGACCTCACCGCCCGGGTCTTCGACCCCGGCGACCAGCGGCACGACACCGCCGAGCGCCACAGCGCCCCCCACTCCTTCCAGCGGCCCCCCGGCCAACAGCAGCGCACCGAGCACCTCCCCCGCAAGCACCCCTCCAGCAGCGCCGGCGCCCACGTCGCCCGCGACCACCACTCAGACGGTGACTGCGCTCCCGCCACTCCCACCTCAGCCGGGCATCGACTGCCGGGCGGCTGCATGACCACTCAGGTCCAGCCCCCGGTCGCGGTCACGCCGCCGCTGCCTACTCGGCGCAACTCCGAGCTGCTGCTGTTGTGCTTCGCCGCGGTGATCACCGTCGCCGCGTTGCTGATCGTCGACGCCAACCAGGGCCGCGGTCTGCGTTGGGGCCTGACCGGCTACGCGCTGGCCTTCCTTGCCGTGTTCGGCAGTGCACACCTGGCCATTAGGCGCTTTGCGCCCTATACCGACCCGCTGCTGCTGCCAATTGTAGCGCTGCTCAACGGACTTGGCTTGGTCATGATCCACCGGCTCGACCTTGTCGGTAACGAGCTCAGCGGTCGACATCACCCCAGCGCGACCCAGCAGCTGCTGTGGACCCTGGTCAGTGTTGCCGCATTCGCGCTCGTGGTCACCTTCCTCAAAGATCACCGACAACTCGCGCGCTACGGCTACATCTTCGGCCTCACCGGCCTGGTCTTCTTGGCAATCCCGGCCCTGCTGCCGTCGTCGCTGTCCGAGCAGAACGGCGCTAAGATCTGGATTCGCCTGCCGGGCTTCTCAATTCAGCCGGCCGAGTTCTCCAAAATTCTGCTGCTGATCTTCTTCTCCGCGGTGCTGGTCGCCAAACGCGGCCTGTTCACCAGCGTCGGCAAGCATCTGATGGGCATGACGCTGCCGCGCCCGCGAGACCTCGCGCCGCTATTGGCGGCCTGGGTGATCTCGATCGGCGTCATGGTCTTCGAAAAGGACCTCGGCACTTCGCTACTGCTCTACGCGTCGTTTCTGGTGGTGGTCTATCTGGCCACCCAGCGCTTCAGTTGGGTGGTCATCGGGCTGGCCTTGTTCGGCGCGGGAAGCGTTGCCGCATACTACATTTTCGCGCATGTACGTGTTCGCGTGCAGATGTGGTGGGATCCGTTCTCCGACCCCGACGGCAGCGGCTACCAAATCGTGCAATCGCTGTTCAGCTTTGCCACCGGAGGCATCTTCGGCACCGGGCTGGGCAACGGTCAGCCCGATACTGTGCCGGCCGCGTCCACCGACTTCATCATCGCGGCGTTCGGCGAAGAGCTCGGATTGGTCGGGTTGGCCAGCCTCCTGATGCTGTACACCATCGTCATCGTCCGGGGCCTGCGCACCGCGATCGCGACACGCGACAGCTTCGGCAAGCTGCTGGCCGCGGGTCTGGCGTCGACACTGGCGATCCAACTGTTCATCGTCGTCGGCGGCGTCACCCAGCTCATTCCCCTGACCGGACTGACCACACCGTGGATGTCCTACGGCGGATCCTCGCTACTGGCGAACTACATACTGTTGGCCATCCTGGCGCGCATCTCGCATAGCGCCCGGCGCCCGGCGCCCGTTGCGAGACCGCACCCGCGACACGGCGCCGATCGCGGCAGCCGGCACCGAGGTGATTGAGCGGGTATGAACACCTCACTCCGTCGCATCTCGGTGACCGTGATGGCCTTGATCGTCCTGCTGCTTCTCAACGCCACCATGACGCAGGTCTTCGCCGCCGACGGGCTGCGGGCCGACCCGCGCAACCAGCGGGTCCTACTCGACGAATACTCGCGCCAGCGCGGCCAGATCATCGCGGGCGGCCAGCTGCTGGCCTACTCGGTGGCCACCGATAGCCGATTCCGTTTCCTGCGGGTGTACCCCAACCCCGCGGTGTACGCGCCGCTCACCGGCTTCTATTCGTTGCGGTATTCCAGTTCCGGTTTGGAACGAGCTGAAGACTCACTGCTGAACGGCTCCGACGAGCGGCTGTTCGGGCGGCGGCTGGCCGACTTCTTCACCGGCCGCGATCCGCGCGGTGGCAACGTCGACACCACGATCAATCCGCGTATGCAGCAGGCCGGCTGGGACGCGATGCAGCAGGGTTGCGGCGGGCCGCCGTGCAAGGGCGCGGTGGTGGCGCTGGAGCCGTCCACCGGCAAAATTCTGGCCATGGTGTCGTCGCCGTCTTATGACCCCAACCTGCTGTCCTCGCACGATCCCGAGGTGCAGGCGCTGGCGTGGCAGCGCCTGCGCGACGACCCGGACAGCCCGCTCACTAACCGTGCGATCTCGGAGACCTACCCACCCGGTTCGACCTTCAAGGTGATCACCACCGCGGCGGCGCTGCAGGCCGGCGCCACCGACAACGAGCAGTTGACGGCCGCGCCCACAATCCCACTGCCCAACAGCACGGCCACTCTGGAGAACTACGGCGGCACCCCGTGCGGCGACCAGCCAACCGTGTCGCTGAGCCAAGCCTTCGCCAAGTCGTGCAACACCGCATTTGTCCAGCTAGGCATGCTCACCGGGGCCCAAGCCCTGCGCAGCATGGCGCATTCGTTCGGACTGGACAGCAGCCCGAGTGTGATTCCGCTGCAGGTCGCCGAATCGACGGTTGGGATAATCGCGGATGCCGCCGCTCTCGGGATGACCAGCATCGGGCAGAAGGACGTGGCGCTGACCCCGCTGCAGAACGCGCAGATCGCCGCCACCATCGCGGACGGCGGCGTGACGATGCAGCCGTACCTGGTCGAAAGCGTCAAAGGACCGGACTTGGCCAACATCAGCACAACGGCGCCCTATCAGCAACGTCGCGCGGTATCGCCGCAGATCGCCGCTAAGCTGACAGAGCTCATGGTCGGCGCCGAGAAGGCCGCGCAGCAGAAGGGGGCCATTCCCGGCGTGCAGATCGCATCAAAAACCGGTACCGCAGAGCATGGCACCGACCCGCGCAACACACCGCCGCACGCGTGGTACATCGCATTCGCGCCCGCGCAGGCGCCCAAGGTCGCCGTGGCCGTCCTCGTGGAGAATGGTGCCGACCGCCTTTCCGCGACCGGCGGTGCGCTCGCCGCACCGATCGGGCGGGCCGTCATCCAGGCCGCACTGCAGGGGGGCCCATGAGCCCACGAGTTGGCGTGACACTGTCGGGCAGGTACCGACTGCAACGCCTGATCGCCACCGGCGGCATGGGCCAGGTCTGGGAGGCCGTGGACAGCCGGCTGGGCCGGCGGGTCGCCGTCAAGGTGCTCAAGGCGGAGTTCTCCCAGGACTCCGAGTTCATTGAGCGGTTCCGCGCCGAGGCGCGTACCACCGCGATGCTTAACCACCCCGGGATCGCAGCCGTACACGACTACGGCGAAAGCCAGATGGACGGCGAGGGGCGCACCGCCTACCTGGTGATGGAGCTCGTCAACGGTGAGCCGCTGAACTCGGTGCTCAAGCGCACCGGCCGGCTGTCGCTGCGGCATGCACTGGACCTGCTCGAACAGACCGGGCGCGCGCTGCAAATTGCGCACGCCGCCGGGCTGGTGCACCGCGACGTCAAGCCGGGAAACATCTTGATCACCCCGACCGGGCAGGTGAAGATCACCGACTTCGGTATCGCCAAGGCCGTCGACGCGGCACCGGTGACCCAGACCGGCATGGTGATGGGCACCGCCCAATACATCGCGCCCGAGCAGGCGCTGGGCCATGACGCGACACCGTCCAGTGATGTCTATTCGCTGGGAGTTGTTGGCTACGAAGTGGTTTCGGGCAAGCGTCCGTTCACCGGTGACGGCGCGCTGACGGTGGCGATGAAGCACATCAAGGAGCCGCCGCCACCGCTGCCTCCAGAATTGCCGCCTAACGTCCGCGAACTCATCGAGATCACGCTGGTCAAGAACCCCGGCATGCGCTACCGCAGTGGTGGGCCGTTCGCGGACGCCGTGGCCGCGGTACGGGCCGGCCGGCGTCCACCGCGGCCCAGTCAGTCACCACCGCCGGGACGAGCCTCGCCGGCGTCCATTCCGTCGGGAGCGCAGACCAGGACGACCGCCGCGCCCAGTGCCCGCACTGCGGCACCGCGCCGATCGCGGCCGGCCACGAATAGTCATCGTCCGGCGCCCGCCCGCCGCACCTTTTCGTCGGGACAGCGTGCGCTGCTGTGGGCCGCCGGGGTGCTGGGCGCGCTCGCGATCATCATCGCGGTGCTGATCGTGATCAACTCCCGCGGCGACACCCAGCAGCAGCCTGTGCCCCCGACGGTCACCGACACCGGGACGCCACCGGCGAGCAAGACCCCCACCGGTTCCGGCCCGAGTTTGCGACTCGATTGGACGGGACCGCCGGCGATGAGTAATTCTGGATTCCACAGCAGGCCACCCGAACTGAGCTGGGCCAACCCCTTAGCGCCCAGCCTGTCGACGGCCCAATACGAGACACCGCAATGACCACCCCTCAGCACCTGTCCGACCGTTACGAACTGGGCGACATCCTCGGTTTCGGGGGGATGTCCGAGGTTCACCTGGCTCGCGACGTCCGCCTGCACCGCGACGTCGCGGTCAAGGTGCTGCGCGCTGATCTGGCCCGCGACCCGAGTTTCTATTTGCGCTTCCGTCGCGAGGCGCAAAACGCCGCCGCGCTGAATCACCCGGCGATCGTCGCGGTCTACGACACCGGCGAGGCGGAGACCCCCGCCGGTCCGCTGCCCTACATCGTGATGGAGTACGTCGACGGTGTCACGCTGCGCGACATCGTGCACAACGACGGGCCGCTGCCGCCGCGGCGCGCGATCGAGATCATCGCCGACGCCTGCCAGGCCCTGAACTTCAGCCACCAGACCGGCATCATCCACCGCGACGTCAAGCCGGCGAACATCATGATCAGCACGACCAATGCGGTCAAGGTGATGGACTTCGGCATCGCCCGGGCGATCGCCGACAGCGGCAACAGCGTCACCCAGACCGCGGCCGTGATCGGGACGGCGCAGTATCTCTCGCCGGAGCAAGCCCGTGGCGATTCCGTCGACGCCCGCTCCGATGTCTACTCGTTGGCCTGTGTGCTTTACGAAATCCTCACGGGCGAGCCACCTTTCACCGGAGACTCGCCGGTTTCGGTTGCCTACCAACATGTCCGCGAAGACCCGGTGCCACCGTCGACGCGGCACCCGGGTATCTCCGCCGAGCTCGACGCCGTCGTGCTCAAGGCGCTGGCCAAGAACCCGGACAACCGCTATCAGACCGCCGCGGAGATGCGCGCCGACCTGGTTCGGGTGCACAACGGTGAGGCCCCCGAAGCACCCAAGGTGCTCACCGACGCCGAGCGGACCTCGCTGATGGCGACGGGCCCGGGCCATGGGAGTGGGCGCTTGGACCCGCTGCCTCGGCAGCGCCTCGGCGACACCGACCCCGATCGGATGGGCGGCCCGGTCGGTCGCTGGGTCGTCGCCGTCGCCGTGCTCGCGGTGCTGACGATCGTCGTCGTCATCGGGTTCAACACGTTCGGTGGTTCGACCCGCGACGTTCAAGTTCCAGATATGCGCGGCCAGGTTTCCGCGGATGCCGTTGCGGCCCTGCAGAATCGGGGCTTCAAGACCCGCACGCTGCAGAAGCCTGATTCGGCGATCCCGCCCGATCACGTGATCAGTACCGATCCCGGCGCCAACGCCTCGGTGGCCGCCGGCGACGAGATCACCATCAACGTGTCGACCGGGCCCGAACAACGCGAAGTGCCTGACGTGTCCTCGCTGAGTTACTCCGACGCGGTGAGCAAGCTGAAGGCAGCCGGGTTCACCAAGTTCAAGCAGGCGAACTCGCCGTCGACGCCGGAGCTGCTGGGCAAGGTGATCGGCACCAACCCGCCGGCGAATCAGACGTCGGCGATCACCAACGTGGTCACCGTGATCGTCGGCTCGGGACCCGAGACCAAGCAGGTTCCCGATGTCGCGGGCCAGACCGTCGACATCGCGCAGAAGAACCTGACGGTCTACGGCTTCACCAAGATCACCCAGGCGGCGGTGGACAGCGCCCGGCCGGCCGGTGAGGTCATCGGCACCAATCCGCCCAAGGGCCAGACGGTTCCGGTGGACTCGATCATCGAGCTGCAGGTGTCCAAGGGCAATCAGTTCGTGATGCCCGATCTGTCCGGCATGTTCTGGACCGACGCCGAACCACGGTTACGCGCGCTGGGCTGGACGGGGGTGCTGGACAAGGGCGCCGACATCGACGCCGGTGGCTCCCAGGCCCACAAGGTGGTGTATCAGAACCCGCCGGCCGGTACCGGAGTCAACCGGGACGGCATCATCACGCTGAGGTTCGGTCAGTAGCCGCCGGGTCGGCAGGGAAATACGGCCGCACCGCGGAGCGAACCTCGTTCTCCAGCCGGCGGATCAGGGTGTCGTCCCGCCACCATCCGCACACCGCCAGCCAGTTGGCCAGCATTCGGTGCCCACCCTCGGTGAGGATCGACTCCGGGTGGAACTGGACGCCGTGGATCGGCAATTCCGTGTGGCGCACGGCCATGATCACTCCGCTGCGGGTGTGCGCTGTCACCTCGAGCACGTCGGGCAGCGACTCCGGCAGGATCGTCAGCGAGTGATAGCGAGTCGCCGTGAATGGATCCGGAAGTCCTTGCAGCACACCGACATTAGTGTGGTGGACGCTGCTGGTTTTGCCATGAAGCAACTCGGGTGCACGGTCGACGGTCGCGCCGAAGGCGACCCCGATGGCCTGGTGGCCGAGGCAGACGCCGAGTAGCGGGGTGGCCGCCGCGGCGCAGGCGCGGACCAGGTCGATCGATGCGCCCGCGCGTTCCGGGGTGCCCGGGCCGGGGCTGAGCAAAACGCCGTCGAACTGCACGGCGATGGCGGCTTCGTCGGCGAGCCGGGCGTCGTCGTTGCGCCACACGTCTGCCTCGACTCCGAGTTGCCCCAGGTATTGCACGAGGTTGAACACGAAGCTGTCGTAGTTGTCGACAACCAGGATCCGCATCGTGTCAGGTTACCGCCCCGGCGAGTCGCGGTTGATGCTCAGTAGCCGATCGGCCCCAGCGGCTTCGCGAAATGCATCCGGGCCGGTTCGGTATGGCCGACGATCTGCACGTCGGGCTTGACGTCCTCGTGGTAGCCGAGCCCGAATCGGACGACGTACTGCTTGTAGAGGATCACCAGCGGCGCGGCGGCCAGGGCGGCCTGCATCGCGGCGGCGTTGCCGATCGCGGTGATCGTGTACGGCGGGCTGTAGGTGCGCCCGTTGAGCAGCAGCGTGTTGCCAACGCAGCGCGGTACCGATGTGGCGATCAGCCGCTGATCCTGCATCTGGATCGCCTCCGCGCCAGCGCTCCACAGGGCGTTGAGGACGGCCCCGATGTCTTGCTGGTGCACCACCAGGTCGTCCGGGGACGCGTCGCGCGGGAAGCGGCCGTTGGCGTCCCGCTGGGCATCGTCGAGGGTCACCGCCAGGCCTGGCCCGTGCACCGGGTTCATGTCGGCCGCACTGGCCAACTCCGCCGAACGCCGCAGCATGGCTGCCAACGCGGCATCGGAAGACCTCAGATGCGTCGAGTCGATCTTGCCGGCCAGCTCGTCGCGTTCGGCCTTGAGACGATTCACCGAGGCCTGCGTCTCACGCACCAGATCGACCAAGCGCGGCGCATCGCTGCCGCGGATCTCGGCGCCACCGGAAACCCCGTGCGTGGCGGCCAGCAGCAATCCGGCCAGCAGGCAAACCAATGGGACACCGAAGCGCCATGGTGACCGGCGGGTCTGGATCATCGAGTCTCCAATTTCCTGGTCGGGGGGCCAGGTGGGTTAATCTCGTAGCCAAGTCCTGCGTGTAGCTACAACCGCTATCGTTGCACCCCGTCCCGCTCACCGTGATCCCGAGGTAATCATGCCCAAGTCCAAGGTCCGCAAGAAGAACGACTTCACCGTCACCGCGGTCAGCCGGACGCCGGTGAAAGTGAAGGTCGGTCCGTCCAGTGTGTGGTTCGTCGCGCTGTTCGTGGGTCTGATGCTGATCGGTCTGGTTTGGCTGATGGTGTTCCAGTTGGCCGCGGTCGGAAGCCAGGCACCGACCGCTCTTAATTGGATGGCGCAACTGGGCCCGTGGAACTACGCGATCGCGTTCGCTTTCATGATCACCGGGTTGTTGCTCACGATGCGCTGGCACTAACCAAGATCAGCTGCCGAATGAATTCATCTTGGGGTCGATTCGCGGCTAAGTCAGCAACCTTGTGACTACCCAATCACACGCGTGTGATTTATCCCCACTGTTGATAGCTGATGTGGATAACTGCATCGGCAGTGGTGGGAGGGGTTAGGAACGGTATGCAGCAAACACAGTGGCAGCCGCATGCTGCGGGAGTGGCTGGTTGTGGCCTTGGCGGGTTGTTCATGGCTATCGCCAGTGTGACCGTGGTCACAGACCCGCCGGGGCGGGTGCTGGCGGGGATTGCCGGGGCGGGCCTGCTGGTGTTTGCGGGCGGTACTTGGCGCGCACGCCCAAAGCTGGCTATTACCGCGGACGGTCTAGTGATCCGGGGGTGGTTCCGGACGCAGGTATTGCAGCACTCCGACATCAAGATCATTCGGATCACCGAGTTCCGCCGCCTCGGGCGAAAGGTGCGTTTCCTCGAGGTCGAGACGGTCGATGACCGGCTGGTGCTGTTCTCCCGATGGGACCTGGGCGCCGAGCCGTTAGAGGTCCTCGATGCGCTTACTGCGGCCGGCTACGCCGGCCGAGACGGTGCCGGCCCGGCGTAGCTACGCCGAACTTAAGAGATCGTGATCGACTCGATCACGACCGCGTCGGTCGGACGGTCGTTGCCGTCGGTGGACGTCGTCGCGATGGCGTCGACGACCTGCTGCGACTCGGCGTCGGTCACCTCGCCGAAGATCGTGTGGCGCCGGTTGAGGTGCGGCGTGGGGCCAACGGTGACGAAGAATTGCGAACCGTTGGTGCCCGGACCCGCATTGGCCATCGCCAGCAGATACGGCTTATCGAACTGCAGCTCGGGGTGGAACTCGTCGGCGAACTGGTAACCGGGGCCACCGCGTCCCGTGCCGGTCGGGTCGCCGCCCTGGATCATGAAGCCCTGGATCACTCTGTGAAAGACCGCGCCATCGTAGAACGGACCGGAAGGACTGCCCGACGCGTTTTGGGTCGAGTACTCCTTGGTGCCCTGCGCCAGGCCGACGAAGTTGGCGACAGTCTTGGGCGCGTGGTTCCCAAACAGGGCGATCTTGATGTCGCCGCGGTTGGTGTGCAGTGTGGCAGTGGCAGTCTGATGCGGGCTGTTGGTCACGACACGAGAGTCTGCCATTACCCACGGACCCGCCCGCACCCGGTGTCAGTCCGGCAGCCCGGACCGAAAAGGCCGACGTCGCGCTGCAATAGCCGCGCCGGTGTTCTTATGGTGGCAGTCTGTAGGTTCCACGGGCGGCACAGAAAGGCGGCAGATGAACGCGCAGGCGGAATCCCGGCTGACTCCCAGACAGCGACTGTCTCGGGGTCTGACCTATTCGGCGGTGGGACCGGTGGACGTCACCCGCGGTCTCATCGGATTGGGGGTCAACTCCACCCAGTCGACCGCGTCGGAGTTGCGCCGCCGCTACCGCCAGGGCCAACTTTCTCGCGATGTCACCGCGGCACAGCAGGCGCTCGCCCAGGAACTTGCCGCCGCGCAGGAGGTCGTCTCCGGCCTGCCGCAGGCACTGCAAGATGCACGCAAATCCCAACGCCGCCGGGGCAAACGACCCCTGCTGATCGCGGCAGCCGCCATCGTCGTCCTGGCCGGCGGCGCCGCCGCATTCAGCATCGTCCGGCGCTCGACCAACCGCGACAACACCGAACCATCACCACGGCCACCCAGCGTGGACGTTCAACCGCGACCCTGACGCAGTTCGGGCAGTAACGCCAGAACTCACCAATTCCGCTGTGCCTGTTTGCTATCCGTGCCGGCGGTCTGGCCGGCCGGCCGTCTCGGCCCGTCTCGAAGTTATTGAAAGGCTTGTGCGCCTGAGAAACTCGGTGCCCGGGTCCGGTGCAAGCGCTCGGTCGCCAAGTCTGCCGATTTCAACCCGCAGCCGCGGTTCTCGCCGTAATCTCACAACCCGCAAGGAAAGGTTGTGAGCCCATGGACCTCCGTACCCTGCTGGCCGCGGTTGCCGCCGCTTTCGGCATCGGCCTGACAATCGCGCCCGCGGCACACGCAGACCCGCCATATACCGACTGCAGTGCGGCCGCAAAAGACGGGCGTTACAACATCCCGCGCGGTGATCCCGCCTACCAGCAAAAGCTAGACCGGGACAACGACGGCATCGCCTGCGAATCGCACTGAGCGACTGGACTCAGTCGTCGACGTGGTTCGGCGGCTGCCCGAGCGGCACGGGCTGCGCCGGGTCAACCGGGTAGCACTCGGGCGGCGGGGTCACGTCCTCGATCACGCCCCGGCCGCCGAAGACCGGGTAGCTGGGGCCTTGGTGGCATCGCTCCCAGGTCCCGTCCGGGCCTACCGGTTTGTCGCAGTAGGACTCTCCGGGAATAGTCGTGTTCTGACAGCCCGCCGACGCGGGCGGAGCGGTCCCGACGACAATTCCGATTCCGCCGATCGTGAGTGCTGCCCCCAGCGCCGCGCTGGCGGCGACCCGCGCTGATTTCGTCATGCGCCGCACGATACAGCTAATAGCGTGACCGCGCCTGTCGAGCGACTTCACCGTCGCGCAGCAAATGTGAGACGGTGGGATACCGCCGCCCACGAAGGCCAACGACTATGGGGGAGTCAGCAATTGGGCAGTTCGCCATTCTGATTTGTGGAGCCTAGGGGAATCGAACCCCTGACACCTGCCTTGCAAAGGCAGTGCTCTACCAACTGAGCTAAGGCCCCTCGCCAACGGGTGCGGGATCAACTGCTGCCACGTGCCAGACCTCGACCCCGCGTTGTGACCGCACCACCACCGCCACCACGGCGATCAAGTGCCAGCGGCAATGCAAGTCTCACACAACGTCTTGATGGGCACATGGTTGTGGGCCTAGGAGGACTCGAACCTCCGACCTCTTCGTTATCAGCGAAGCGCTCTAACCGCCTGAGCTATAGGCCCGTACGCGCGTACGGCCGAGCGACGAGATTACCGCACTCGTCGCCCCACCCCCAAAACCTGCACTAGTCCCGATCCGCCAGCGTCACTTCGATGCCGCCGATCAAGTCCGTCGACAGGTTGTAGACGAACGCGCCGATCGTGGCCATGGCGGTCAGCAAGACGATGTTGACCAAGCCGATCAGCACGGCGCCGCCGAAGATCATCCCGCTCGACACCAGTTCTCCGCTGCTGCCGCTGGTGTTGTTCAGCAGGTCACCAACGTTGCTGTTGAGCTTGGCCCACACCCCCATGCCGCCGAGCACCAGGTACAGGAACGCCACCGCGATCATCCAGACGAAGAACAGCGCCACCGACAGCATCAGCGACACCTTCAGCGTGCTCCACGGATCGATCCGGCGGATCTGCATGGTGGCCCGGACCGGGCCGCCCTTGCGCCGCGACACCTGGAGCAGGCTGTCGCGATTCTCCCGGGGTTCGGTGCTGGTCGCTCGAGCCGATCCGGTTGATTGTGACGTCTCCGAGCTGCGCTCCGGCGTGGTCTTACGCTGTGATCCCCTCGGGATTCCGCCGGACAGATCCGGCAGCTCGCTGGCGTAGGCGTCATGCGTTGGCCCGTCACCGCGGGCGGGCGAATCGAACTCGGGGCTCTTCGGCTGTGGTGGCACACCGGCCGCCTGCGTGTTGCCGCCCGCGATGAAACGGTTCACTCGGGCATCGACACCCGACGGCTGGCCCTGCGGGCGCGCCTCGGTCGGAGGTTTGCTCTGCCGGTTGGCGGGATTGGCGGCCCGGGCGGCACCGCGCTGCCACGGCGGCGAGTCCCCGCCCTCGGTGCCACGGCCTGCCTGATTGGGGGCCCCACGCGGGTGCGCACCGGCACGCTCGGCCGAAACATCCCCGATCTGGCTGTCGCCCTTCTTGGGGGCACCCGGCTCGCTCGGTGAGGTCACCGGAGACTCCTTACCTCTGCTGCCTTGGCCGACCGGACGGTGGCACTCGCGATTTCTCTGGTCGGGCTGAGTCTAATTGCCCGCGCCCTGTGGCGGTCCGTTGGCAGGCCACTGGTCGGCCCGCCCCCCTAGCGGCTAGCTCTCCGACTCCTCGCCGCCTTCGATTTCCTCGATGTCGTCGCCGGCGTTTTCCTCGGCGTTGCGGGCAATGGCCAACAGTGTGTCGCCCTCACCCAAGTTCATCAATCGAACGCCCTTGGTCTGCCGCCCGGCCTTACGGACCTGGCGCGCCCGGGTGCGGATGACGCCGCCGCCCGAGGTGATCGCGTACAACTCGCTGTCGTCGTCGACAATCAGCGCGCCGACCAGACTGCCGCGACGGCGGTCGTACTGAACGGTCAGAACTCCCTTGCCGCCGCGCCCCTGCACCGGATACTCCTCGATTGCGGTGCGCTTGGCGTAACCGCCGGCCGTGGCGACCAGCAGGAACATGCCTTCCTGCACCACATTCAGCGACAGCAGTCGGTCGTCCTCGTTGAATCGCATGCCCTGCACGCCGGACGTGGCCCGACCCATCGGTCGCAGCGCCTCGTCGGTCGCCGAGAACCTGATGGACTGCCCGTTGGCCGAGACCAGGAGCAGGTCCTCCTCGGCCGAGCAGAGCACGGCACCGACCAGCTCGTCGCCATCACGCAGGTTGACGGCGACGATCCCACCCGAGCGGTTGGAGTCGAAGTCGGTCAGCTTGGACTTTTTGACCAGACCGTTCTTGGTGGCCAGCACCAGATAGGGCGCATCCTCGTACCCGCGGATCTGGATGACCTGGGCGATACGTTCCTCGGGTTGGAAGGCCAACAGGTTGGCGACGTGTTGGCCGCGCGCCGTCCGGGACGCCTCCGGCAGGTCGTACGCCTTGGCCCGATACACCCGCCCTTGGGTGGTGAAGAACAGGATCCAGTCATGCGTCGACGACACGAAGAAGTGCGCGACGATGTCGTCCTGTTTGAGGCCGGCGCCCTGCACACCCTTCCCGCCGCGCTTCTGGCTGCGGTACAGGTCGGACTTCGTCCGCTTGGCGTAGCCCGTCTCGGTAATCGTGACGACGACCTCTTCGCGCGCGATCAGATCCTCATCGGCGACGTCTCCGTCGGCGGGGATGATGCGGGTGCGCCGATCGTCACCGTACTTCTCGACGAGTTCGGCGAGCTCGTCGTGCACGATCGCGCGCTGCCGCTCCGGATTGGCCAGAATGTCCTCGAGGTCGGCGATCTCGGCCTCGATCTTGGCCAGGTCGTCGACGATGCGCTGGCGCTCCAGCGCCGCCAGCCGGCGCAGCTGCATATCGAGGATCGCCTGGGCCTGGATGTCGTCGATGTCGAGCAACTCGATCAGGCCGGCCCGCGCGATGTCGACGGTTTCCGACGCCCGGATCAACGCGATGACTTCGTCCAGTGCATCCAGCGCTTTGACCAAGCCGCGCAGAATGTGAGCCCGTTCGTTCGCTTTGCGCAGTCGGTACGTGGTGCGCCGAATGATCACGTCGAGTTGATGTTCGACGTAGAGGCGAATCATCTGGTCGAGCCGCAATGTGCGTGGCACACCGTCGACGATGCTCAGCATGTTGGCACCGAAGCTGGTCTGTAGCTGGGTGTGCTTGTAGAGGTTGTTCAGCACCACCTTGGCGACGGCGTCGCGCTTGACCTCGACGACGATCCGCAATCCCACCCGATCGCTGGATTGGTCCTCGATGTTGGAGATCCCGGCGAGCCGGCCATCGCGGACCTGCTCGGCGATGGAAGTGATGAAGTTGTCGTGGTTAACCTGATAGGGCAGCTCGGTGATCACCAGCATGGTGCGGCCCCGCGAGTCTTCCTCGATCTCGACCACACCGCGCATCCGGATCGAACCGCGGCCGGTGGTGTAGGCATCGTGGATGCCCTGCGATCCAACGATCAGGCCGTAGGTGGGGAAGTCCGGTCCCTTGACCCGCTCGCAGACCGCGGCCAGGGTGGCCTCTTCATCGGCGTCGAAATTGTCCAGGCACCAGAACACCGCCTCGGAGAGCTCGCGCAGGTTGTGCGGCGGCATATTGGTGGCCATGCCGACCGCGATACCGCCCGAACCGTTAGCCAGTAGGTTGGGGAACCGGCTCGGCAGAACCGTCGGCTCCTGGACCCGGCCGTCGTAGTTCGGGATGAAATCGACTGTCTCCTCGTCGATTTCACGCAGCATCTCCATCGCCAGGGGCGTCAGCCGCGCTTCGGTGTAACGCATCGCGGCCGGTGGATCATTGCCCGGCGATCCGAAGTTGCCCTGACCGTCTACGAGCGGATAGCGCAGCGACCACGGCTGCGCCATCCGGACCAGCGTGTCGTATATCGATGAGTCGCCGTGCGGGTGGTAGTTGCCCATCGTCTCGGCGACGGACCGCGCCGATTTGGCATGGCCGCGATCGGGCCGGAATCCCGAGTCGTACATGGCGTAGAGCACCCGGCGGTGTACCGGCTTGAGACCGTCGCGCACCTCGGGCAGCGCGCGCCCGACGATCACGCTCATCGCGTAGTCGATGTAGCTGCGCTGCATCTCCTGCTGAATGTCAACCGGTTCGATCCGGTCGACGGAGTCGTCGCCCGGGGGCAGCGTGGTGTCAGTCATGTAGTCCTCGTTGGTCGGTCAACGGTGGCCGTCTGATCGGTCAGACGTCTAGGAAGCGAACATCCTTGGCATTGCGGGTGATAAAGCTGCGGCGCGCATCGACGTCCTCGCCCATCAGGATCGAGAACAACTCGTCGGCCGCGGCCGCGTCGTCGAGGGTGATTTGTCGCAACACCCGGACGGTCGGGTCCATCGTGGTTTCCCACAGTTCCTTGGCATCCATTTCGCCAAGACCCTTGTAGCGCTGGATGCCGTCTTCCTTGTTGATCTTGCGGCCGGCCTTCAGTCCTGCCTCGAGCAGTCCGTCGCGCTCGCGATCGGAGTAGGCGAATTCCGGGTCGCTGCGCTGCCACTTCAACTTGTACAGCGGTGGCTGCGCCAAGAACACGTGTCCGTTTTCGATCAGCGGCCGCATGAACCGGAACAACAGCGTCAACAGCAGCGTCGAGATGTGCTGGCCGTCCACGTCGGCGTCGGCCATCAGCACGATCTTGTGATAGCGCAGTTTGGTGATGTCGAACTCGTCGTGGATCCCGGTGCCCAGTGCGGTGATAATCGCCTGGACTTCAGTGTTTTTCAGAACGCGGTCGATGCGCGCCTTTTCCACGTTGATGATCTTGCCGCGCAGCGGAAGGATCGCCTGGAACATCGAGTCGCGGCCGCTCTTGGCCGAGCCTCCGGCCGAATCTCCCTCCACCACATACAGTTCCGAGCGCCGCGGATCGGTGGAACGGCAGTCGGCAAGCTTGCCCGGTAGCCCACCGAGATCGGTCGCGCTCTTGCGGCGCACCAACTCTCGTGCTTTGCGCGCGGCGATGCGTGCTTGTGCCGAGGAAACCGCTTTGTTCACAACGGTTTTAGCTTCCGAGGGATTGGCCTCGAACCAGTGCGTGAGCTGTTCGTTGCAGACCTTCTGAACGAACGACTTGACTTCGGTGTTGCCCAACTTGGTCTTGGTCTGGCCCTCGAACTGTGGTTCGGCCACCTTCACCGAGATGACCGCCGCAAGCCCCTCCCGGATGTCGTCGCCGGTCAGGTTGGCGTCCTTTTCCTTCAGCAGCTTCTTGTCTTTGGCGTACTTGTTCACCACGGACGTCAGCGCGCTGCGGAAACCCTCCTCGTGGGTGCCGCCTTCATGGGTATTGATCGTGTTGGCGAAGGTGTGTACCGACTCGGAATATCCGCCGTTCCACTGCATCGCGATCTCGACCTCATGGCCGGTGCCCTTGCCGTCGAAATCGATGATGCTCTGCTGAATCGGGCTCTTGGTGCGGTTGATGTGCTTGACGAAGTCGACCAAGCCGCCGGGGTAGTGGAATGTGCGTCGCTTGACCTTCTGCGAGGCCGTCGACTCGGCCGCCTTTTCTTCCGCGGATTTAGGCGCTTCGGCCGTGTCGCTGACAACCTCGTCGACGACCTCCTCCTTGGTCACCCGCTCGTCGGTGAGGTTGATCGTCAAACCCTTGTTCAGAAAAGCCATTTCCTGCAGCCGACGAGCCACCGTCTCGAAGTCGTACTCGGTGGTCTCGAAGATCTCGGAGTCGGCCCAGAACCTGATCGTGGTTCCGGTCTTCTTTGTGGCCTCGCCTTGTTTGAGGGTTCCGGGTACCGCGCGGTCATAGAACTGCGACCACTCATAACCATCCCGGGAGATGTCCACCTCAAGGCGGCGCGAAAGCGCGTTGACGACGGAGACACCCACACCGTGCAGCCCGCCACTGACGTTGTAGCCACTGTTCTCGCCGCCGAACTTGCCGCCGGCGTGTAGTTGCGTCATCACCACGTCCACGGTCGGGGCACCGGTGGCGTGCATGGCGACCGGGATACCGCGACCGTTGTCGGCGACCTCGACGCTGCCGTCATCGAGGATGCGCACGTCGACCTGGTTGGCGTAGCCGGCCATCGCCTCGTCCACCGAGTTGTCGACCACCTCCCAGACCAGATGGTGCAGACCTCGCTCCCCGGTAGATCCGATGTACATGCCGGGACGTTTACGGACGGCCTCTAGGCCTTCGAGCACGGTGATCGCTGACGCGCCGTACTCGTCTTGCGCCTTCTTCTTCTGGGCAGCCACGGTCGGAATGCTCTCCTCGGGGTGTCATGCGGGCGGTTCCAGTCACCGCAGCAGTCGCATCACTTCACTCTACCGTGATCGGGGGTCGGGACCGATTTTCTGGGCGCGTTTCTACCTAGCTGGACGCGCCGTGCGCTCAATTTCTCTATTGGTGGCGCGTCCGGACGTGCGTCATGGGGTCCGTTTCGTTCTCGCCGATCTGAGAGGTCGACCTTTACGCCTTGTTGACGGCAGTTCGCCGGCGTCGATGAACCCGTCAATCGTGTCAGCCGTAGGTGTCGCGCGGGCCTCGGCCGGAGATATGCCGTGGCCCCTTCCGCCAGGAAGGGGCGGCCGGCCCAGTGATTTTCAACGACGTCACCACGCCGTTGCCCACCGAGGCGGCGATCTTGGCCAACAACTGAGCCTGGATCATCCGCAGCTGCGTGGCCCAGGCGGTGGATTCGGCCGCCACGCTGAGCACCCCCTCGTTGAGGGCGGTCGGGGTCGCGTGATCGGCAATCTGGTGGCCGACGACGGCCGTCCAGTGGCCGAGCACGGTGCCTTCCGCGACGCGGCCCGACCAACCACGCTTCTTCGCCAGCTCGCGCGCGACCCTGCCCATCGGTTGCGGATCGCGCACGTCGGGGCCAGGACCCGACCAGCTTCGCCGTTGCCCGCCAACACGGCGCGCAACGGGATTGCTTGCACGCCCACGCCCGGCATCTTTGCCCTGGGCTCGCGCCGCCGCGCGAGCCTCCTCGAGGGTGCGCCGCACCAGGTCGATACCGCTGAGGTCACTCGGTTGTTCGGTGCTTTGGACGGGCTGCTCGTCCTCGGTGCCGGTCATGCTTGCATCACCGAGACTTGTCCGGCCTCATCATCTTGCAAGTCGATGTGCACCCGCCTAGCGTCCCAGCCCGCGGGGATATCTTCCAGCACCGCCGCGGTTACCAACACCTGTTCCGCGGATTCCGCGACCGCCGCCAGGGCCTTGCGGCGGGCGGCGTCCAGTTCGGCGAACACGTCGTCGAGCAACAACACCGGTTCGCTGCCGTCCGCGCGCAGCAACTCATACGCGGCCAGTCGTAGCGCGATCGCAAAAGACCACGATTCCCCATGGCTCGCAAAGCCTTTGGCGGGTTGATCGCCGAGACGCAACTCCAAATCATCGCGATGCGGGCCGACTAGACACACGCCGCGTTCCAATTCGGCATTACGCCGGGCCGCCAACCCGGACAGCAGTGCGGCCTCCAAAAATTCGCGGTCGCTACCCCCGCCGTCACCCCCGCCGTCGACACCCAGGCCGTCGACACTCGTTTTGTAATTGATAGCCGCCGGCCGCGAGGCCGGCGCCAACAATTGGTAGGCCTTTTCCACTTCCGGTGCCAACTGATTCACCAAATCGATACGGGCGGCCATCAATTCGGCGCCGTGCTCCGCCAACCTGCTGTCCCACACGTCGAGGGTTTTCAGCGCGCCGTGATCACCTCGATACCGCGACCCGGCTACCGATTTCAACAATGCCGTGCGCTGCCGCAGCACTTTGTCGTAGTCCGCCCGTAGGGCGGCGAGTACCGGGCGACGCACGGTGGCCAACTCGTCGAGATAGCGGCGCCGGTCCGCCGGATCCCCGCGAACCAAGGCCAGGTCTTCGGGAGCAAAGAGCACCGCGCGCAATACCCCAATCACCTCGCGCGTGCTGCGCACCGGCGAACGGTTCAGCCGAGCCTTGTTCGCCCGTCCCGCGGCAATCTCCAAATCGATCGCGCATTCCCGGCCGTCGTTGACCACGATCGTGGAAACAACCGCGCGGTCGGCACCCGCTCGGATCAACGGCACATCCGTCCCAACCCGATGTGAACCCAAGGTGGTCGAATACCACAGTGCCTCAACCAAATTCGTCTTTCCAAAGCCGTTCGGACCGACGAACACCGTCCGGCCCGGTTCGAGCTCAAGGGCGGCGTGTGCCCAGGACCGGAAATCACGCAGCCCCAAATGCCGGACGTACACCTAACCCGGCAACCGAACTGGCATCAACAGGTAGACGTAATCCGTGGGCAACGCGGAGAACGGCCCGGACCCCGTCGGATGACTATCGGCATCGAACGCCGGGCGCAGCAACGCCGGCTTACCTGGGGTAGTGAAACCGAACGACACCCGATCCGCCTTCACCGAGCTGAGCCCGTCGGTCAGATAAGTCGGGTTGAACGCGATGGTCAACGGCTCGCCGGCGAAGTCGACGGCAAGCTCTTCCTCGGCCCGGCCGACATCGTCGGCACCGGCCGAAAGCCGCAGCACGCCCTCGGCGAATTCCATGCGTACCTGCGCACCCCGGTCCGCCACCAACGCAACCAGCTTGATGGCTTCGGTCAACTCAGCGACGTTGATGGTCGCGACCGCGGTGTGCTCGGCGGGCAATAGCTGGCGGAACTTCGGGAATTCGGCGTCTAGCAGTCGTGTGGTGCTCCGTTTGCCGTTCCCGCTGATACCAAGCAGCCCATCTTTTCCGACTCCGCTGCCAGCGCCCAACGACAACCGGACATCGGCACCGTCCGTGCCGGTCTTGGCGGCCTCGGCCAGCGTCTTGGCCGGCACCAGTACAGCCGCTTCGATGTCGGGCGACAGCGCTGACCACGTCAGCTCACGAACTGCCAGACGGAATCTGTCGGTCGCCGCCAAAACCACCTTCTCGCCCGAGATCTCAACCCGGATGCCGGTCAGCATCGGCAGGGTGTCGTCCCGGCCGGCGGCAATCGCGACCTGGCCGATCGCTTCGGCGAACAAATCCGACGGCAGGCTTCCGGTTTCTTCCGGCAGCGACGGCAGCGTCGGGTAATCCTCGACTGCCATCGTCGGCAGCGAGAACTTCGCGCTTCCGCAGGTTAGCGCGACCCGATTGCCATCGACGTAAAAGTCGACAGGCTTGTCGGGCAACGCCCGGGTGATGTCAGATAACAGCCTTCCTGACACCAAAACGCTTCCCGGAGAAGCTATTTCGGCCGCAACCTGTGCTTCGGCGGAAACCTCGTAATCGAATCCCGAGATGGTCAGGCCTTCGTCCGAGCCGGTCAACAGCACGCCGGAAAGCACAGGCACCGCCGGCCGGCTCGGCAGGTTCTTCGCAACCCACGACACCGCTTCGGCAAAAGATTCCCGGACCAGGCGAAACTTCAGGTCGGTGAGGCCAGCACTTGTCGTCGCCACGTCCATAGCGTCCCTTCACCTGCCCAAAGATCGAATCCGGCAGCTAGCGTTCCAGCCCCGCTAGCGTGACGCCCCGCAACGAACGCCGATGGTCGGCATGCGCCACGACGTCCACAACGGGAGTCGAATCACAACCGTAGAGCTTCCGCGCCCATCTTGAAAGCTAATCGCAAAGGCCGACAAGCCGAGTGGTCGAGAGCACGGTGCGCGCTGTGTAACGAGACGTCCCCAAGCCTGTTCTTCAAAGAAGAAACGACGAAGAGATCTCAGTACCAGTATTAAGGCCTGTGCATTCTGGGGACAAGTGGGTGCCGGTGCAGCTAGCGCAGCGATCGGCTTGTGGATGACAGGCTTGATAACTGTGCAGCCGATGTTGACCCACTGGGGATGGGCTAGCGGCGTGCACTTGAAGGCCGATTGCTTCACTGTTGTTTGGCACGTTTGTACACAACGCTGCGCACATCGCGCGGCTGTGGCTGGAGTGACAAACGTGTGAGAAGTTTTTTGAAAAAAGTTTGACGCGCGGTGGTCCGAATCAGCGCTTGGAGCGCTGACGGATGCGAGTGGTGAGTTCTTTGACGTGATCGAATACCTCACGCCGCTCGGCCATCTCGGACAAAATCTTTCGCTGCGCGTACATGACCGTGGTGTGGTCGCGACCGAACGCCTGGCCGATCTTGGGCAGTGACAGGTCGGTGAGCTCGCGGCACAGATACATCGCGATCTGGCGGGACTGAGCCAGTGCTCGGGTCTTACCCGGCCCGCGTAATTCCTCGACGGTGGTGTCGAAGTATTCGGCGGTGGCGGCCATGATGGTCGCCCCGCTGATTTGCATCGTGCTCGCATCGGCGATCAGGTCGCGCAGCACAATCTCGGCTAGCGACTTGTCGATCGGCGTCTTGTTCAGCGAGGCGAATGCGGTGACCCGGATCAGAGCTCCTTCGAGCTCACGGATGTTGCGCTCGATGCTGCTGGCGATGAGCTCGAGTACGTCGTCGGGAACCGCGAGCCGCTCCATCTGAGCTTTCTTGCGCAGAATCGCGATGCGGGTTTCCAGTTCGGGTGGCTGCACATCGGTGATCAGGCCCCATTCGAACCGTGTTCGCAGCCGGTCTTCCAAGGTGGCGAGTTGTTTTGGCGGCCGGTCTGATGAGATGACGATCTGCTTGTTGGCGTTGTGCAACGTGTTGAAGGTGTGGAAGAACTCTTCCTGGATGCCTTCCTTACCCTCGATGAACTGAATGTCATCGACCAGCAGCACATCGACGTCGCGGTAGCTGCGCTTGAACGCGACCTTGCGATCGTCGCGCAGCGAGTTGATGAAGTCGTTGGTGAATTCCTCGGTCGACACGTATTTGACGCGCATGCCCGGGAACAGCCGCTGCGCGTAATTGCCTGTGGCGTGCAACAAGTGGGTCTTCCCCAGTCCGGACTCGCCCCAGATGAAAAGCGGGTTGTAGGCGCGCGCCGGCGCTTCGGCGATAGCGAGGGCGGCGGCGTGCGCGAACCGATTGGAAGCACCGATGACGAAAGTCTCGAAGGTGTAGCGTCGGTTCAGGCTGGTGCCGCCTGCGGCGGCCACCGCATCGGTGCTGTGCGGGCGCTCGGCGAAGTAGTTGGGCCAACTTTGCTCGATGCCGACGACCTCACCGTTTTCGTCAGTCTCATCGGCGTCAGTTGACGCTGCGACGTCGATGTCGTCGGTGAAGGTATCCCCTTGCGGAAACGGGGTGTCGTCGGCGTCGTCGGACGGCGGCGCGATTCGCACTCCGAGTTGGACTTGTTGTCCGAGCCGTCGGCTCAACGCATCGGTGATCGGGGTGCGCAGGTGACGCTCGATCTCGTTTTGCACAAAGCTACTCGGCACCGACAACAAGGCGAAGCCCTCGACGATGGTGAGTGGCTGCACGAGATTCAGCCATGCTCGTTGTTGCGGAGTCAGCGGAGTAGCAAGAGCCGTGCGATTACCGGTACCACCGTCTTCGTCGGGATCGCCGTTGAGCTCGGAGACGACCGCATTCCACACTGTCGTGAAACCAGAACCGGAGTCATCGGTCAACGACGCATCTCCCTGGTCCGACGTTGAGGTGCAATCACGCTTGCCGACAAAGCAACTGTCCACATAGTTATACACAGGTGTGGACAGGATAGGCGTATGCGGGCCGCAACCTACCGGCGACGGCTCGCGATCTGCGGGCTGGAGACAATCCCGGCTAGGTCGCCTGCACAGCTAGTAGATCCGCCATCATGCTTCGTTGTCGAGCGCCGCTCCAGTCTGAAACGGCATTGCCCGAAGCTAACAGTTTTCCGTGTGGCTGCCAACAGTTCTGTTGCATTCCAATCGGGTTCTTTAGGGTCTGCTGGGGCGTGTCGCGACTTGCCGACGAAGGTGTGCTGGTCGGGGCCGTCGGCAACTAAAGATTTCATGTCGGGTGTTACTTGGTCCGTTGGGGCAGGCTAGGTTTGACCCGGCGAACGCTCGTCAGTACCCTCATACAGTCGCCCGAAAGTCGGCGATACGGCTGCGACCCAGGAATTATGCCCCCGGGGACCGCGCCGGCCAGCAGCAAGACCACTTTTCGACCGAATCACGAAGCATTCGAGCTGAGTCAAACGTGAGCGGCCGGATGGCTGGGAAGGCTTCTAGCGAAACAGAACGAGGAGAACGCCGTGGCCAAGGGGAAGCGGACCTTCCAGCCGAACAACCGGCGCCGAGCCCGAGTGCATGGCTTCCGTCTGCGGATGCGTACCCGCGCCGGACGTGCCATCGTGTCTGGCCGCCGCCGCAAGGGCCGCCGCGCGCTATCTGCCTGATCTGACCGGCAGGCTTGTGGCGGTGCTTCCTGCGCGCAACCGCATGAGGCGGTCACGGGAATTCGACGCGACTGTGAAATATGGGATGCGCACGGCGCAGCCCGACCTCGTCGTGCATGTTCGCCGGGGAAGTAATGGCGAAGTGGGCAATGGGCCTCGGGTCGGGTTGATCGTCGCCAAATCGGTTGGCTCAGCGGTTGACCGGCATAGGGTCTCGCGCCGCCTTCGCAATGCCGTGCGGGGCATGCTCACCGATCTCCATCAATGCGACCAGGTGGTCATCCGGGCGCTGCCGAGTAGCCGGCAGGTGTCGTCGGCATGGTTGGAGCAGGAGCTACGCAAAGGTTTGCGGCGCGCCTTCGAACGAGCCGGAACGGACCGTTGACTTTGACGGCGCCGGCGTGCGTGAGAGTGGGCGGTGCGGGCAGGACCGTTGCGCGCGGACTGGTTTTCCTGATTCAGCTGTACCGCCATATGGTCTCGCCGCTGCGCCCGGCGACGTGTCGCTTCATGCCGACCTGCAGCCAGTACGCCGTCGATGCCCTCACCGAGTACGGGTTGATTCGGGGGAGTTGGCTGGCGGCAGCCAGACTCGTCAAGTGTGGACCATGGCATCGGGGAGGATGGGATCCGATACCGGAGCGCACCTTAGAACACCGGGGTTGCCGGATGGACTTCGAAGACACCAGCGACACCGGGGATGCCCCGGCGCCGCGAGGGGAGAGTGAATCTTTTGTTTGATGTGTTCAGCCTCGACTTCGTCTACTACCCGGTGTCGTGGATCATGTGGCTCTGGTACAAGCTGTTCGCCTCGATGCTGGGGCCGTCCAACTTTTTCGCCTGGGCGCTGTCGGTGATGTTCCTCGTGTTCACGTTGCGCGCGCTGCTCTACAAGCCGTTCGTGCGCCAGATCCGCACCACCCGGCAGATGCAGGAATTGCAGCCACAGATCAAGGCGCTGCAGAAGAAGTACGGCAAGGACCGTCAGCGGATGGCGCTCGAGATGCAAAAGCTGCAACGCGAGCACGGGTTCAATCCGATCCTGGGCTGCCTGCCGATGCTCGCCCAGATCCCGGTCTTCCTCGGGCTCTATCACGTGTTGCGTTCGTTCAACCGCACTACGGGCGGCTTCGGGCAGCTACAGATGTCGGTCTTCCAAAATCGATTGACGGGCAACTACATGTTCAGCCCGACGGACGTCGGGCACTTCCTGGACGCGAATCTGTTTGGCGCGCCAATCGGTGCGTCCATGGCGCAGCGCACCGGTCTGGACGCCTTCATCGACTTCAGCCGCCCGTCGGTCATCCTGGTCGGCGCTCCGGTGATGATCTTGGCGGGCGTCGCGACCTACTTCAACAGTCGTGCATCGGTCGCCCGGCAGAGCGCGGAAGCCGCAGCCAATCCGCAGACCGCGATGATGAACAAACTGGCCTTGTACGTCTTTCCATTGGGAGTGGTCGTCGGCGGCCCTTTCCTGCCGCTGGCGATCATCTTGTACTGGTTCGCGAACAACATCTGGACCTTCGGTCAGCAGCACTACGTCTTCAACATGATTGAGAAAGAGGACGAGGCCAAGAAACAGGAAGTGCTTCAGCGGCGGGCGGCCAATGCGCCGCAGCCGGGAGCCAAGCCGAAGCGCAAGGCAACACCGGCGAGTGACAACGGCTCGTCGACGGCTGGCGATGACATCGAGTCGGTGACGGAAGCGGACGGCGACGGGGGCGAGGACGCCACGCCGGACACGACCGGAGGCTCGAATGGTCCGGGCACCCGCACACCGAGACCGGGTGCTCGACCGAAGAAACGGAAGCGCTGACAAAGGCGCCACAGCTTTACCGGGCCGTCTCCGGAGAGTGACCCGAATGAGACAGGGACGGACCCATGGATGAGGGAGAAGAAATGACGGACGCTGACACCACCGAACGTGACCTGGAAACTCCAGTGGCGGTCGAGGATGAGGCCGAGGAGACGGCGACAACAGAGGCCGGTGCCCCCGAGGGCGAGGACCTCGAGGAGCGGTTGGTCGCCGAAGGAGAGATCGCCGGCGACTATCTGGAAGAGCTACTGGATCTGTTGGACTTCGACGGCGACATCGACCTGGACGTCGAAGGCAATCGGGCGATCGTCAGCATTGACGGCAGCGACGACTTAACCAAGTTGGTTGGCCGCGGCGGTGAGGTGCTCGACGCGCTGCAGGAGCTGACCCGACTGGCGGTGCATCAGAAGACCGGCGTGCGTAGCCGGCTGATGCTGGACGTCGCGAGTTGGCGCCGCCGTCGGCGCGAGGAACTGGCTGCGTTGGGCGACAAGGTGGCGCGGCGCGTGTTGGAGAGTGGCGAGCGCGAAGAGCTCAAGCCGATGACGCCGTTCGAGCGCAAGATCGTCCACGACGCCGTCGCGGCAGTAGACGGAGTGCACAGCGAGAGCGAAGGTGTTGAGCCGTCTCGCCGCGTTGTCGTCCTGCACGACTAGTCGGGGACCGGGTTATATCGGTGTAGTTCATCCCGCCCTGTAGGTCCGAAGACCGGAGGAATGTTTCACGTGAAACATGTCGGCGGCTTGGGCGGGGCGGAAGCATCCGGCACCATGGGCGCCGGGTCGGCGCCCACCGCGGCGGCCCAAATCTTCGGAGCACGGCTTGCGGTCGCGGAGCAGTACGCGGAAACGCTGGCGACGGCTGGAGTGGAGCGCGGACTCCTGGGTCCACGCGAGGTCGACCGCATCTGGGAGCGCCACCTATTAAATAGTGCAGCGGTTGCCGAGGTGCTGGAGCACGGTGAGCGGATCGTCGATATCGGAAGCGGGGCGGGGTTGCCGGGGATACCGCTCGCGATCGCACGGCCCGATCTGGAGGTCGCCCTCCTCGAGCCACTGTTGCGCCGCAGCGAGTTTCTCAAAGAGGTCGTTACGGAACTAGGGTTAACCGTCGAAGTCGTCCGCGGCCGCGCCGAAGAGCCTGAGGTACGCAGACGGTTTGGCGAGAGAGGCGCCGCGGTGTCGCGAGCTGTTGCAGCGTTGGACAAGTTGACGAAGTGGAGCATGCCGTTGCTACGACCGGGCGGACGGATGATTGCGATCAAGGGGGAGCGTGCTCCCGAGGAAGTCGAACAGCACCGGCGTGGGATGGCTGCGTTGGGTGCAGTGAATGTCAGGGTGGTGACATGTGGCGCGAGCTATTTGCGTCCGCCCGCAACCGTGGTGGTAGCGCAGTGCGCAGCACGGTCGCGTCGCGGGTCGGCTCCAAGGGCGGACAGGAGAAAGCGATGAGCTCTCCCCAAGATCGATTCGGTGGCTCGGGTCCCAGCGTGCAGCAGACCAATCCAGTGGCGGCGCCTGTCGCGCCGCCACTGACGCCGGAAGAGTCGGTACCACTCGCGGACGAGTCGCCGAGTGAAACCGCCGCGGATGTTTCACGTGAAACATCGAATGAGTTCGACACCCCGATCGGCGCCGCGGCAGAACGCGCCATGCGGGTGCTGCACACCACGTACCCCCCGCTGCGCAGGCCGCGACACCGGCGGGTTTTTACCGTCGCAAACCAAAAGGGCGGAGTCGGCAAGACGACCACCGCGGTCAACCTCGCTGCGGCACTCGCACTGCAGGGACTCAAGACGCTCGTCATCGATCTCGACCCACAGGGCAATGCGAGCACGGCGCTCGGCATCACTGACCGGCCGGCCGGCACACCCTCGTCGTACGAAGTGCTGCTCGGTGAAGAGACGCTGGATTCCGCGCTGCGCCGCAGCCCGCACAGCGACCGCCTGTTCTGCGTTCCGGCAACCATCGATTTGGCGGGTGCCGAGATCGAGTTGGTCAGTATGGTGGCACGCGAGAATCGATTGCGTACCGCCCTGGCGGAGCTCGAGCGCTTCGACTTCGATTACGTCTTCGTGGATTGCCCACCGTCGCTGGGGCTGCTGACCATCAATGCGCTGGTGGCCGCGCCCGAGGTATTGATCCCGATCCAGTGCGAGTACTACGCATTGGAAGGTGTGTCGCAGCTGATGCGGAACATCGAGATGGTGAAGGCGCATCTCAACCCTCAGCTCGATGTGACGACGGTGGTTCTGACGATGTACGACGGCCGGACCAAGCTTGCCGATCAGGTCGCCGAGGAGGTACGCCGGTACTTCGGCGACAAGGTGTTGCGCACCGTCATCCCGCGCAGCGTCAAAGTGTCGGAAGCGCCCGGCTACAGCATGACCATCATCGATTACGACCCCGGTTCGCGCGGGGCGATGAGCTATCTCGACGCGAGCCGCGAACTCGCGCAGCGTGACTAATCACCATCCGTGAAGGGACGACAATGACGCAGCCGTCACGCAAGAAGGGCGGCCTCGGCCGGGGCCTGGCTTCGCTGATTCCCACCGGCCCCGCCGAGGGTGACTCGGGGCCCGCGACGCTGGGCCCCCGGATGGGGGACGCGGCCGCTGATGTGCTGATCGGTGGGCCCGCGCCCGGAGTCAACGAAATGGGCGCGGTGTATCGCGAGATCGCACCATCCGACATCGAGCCCAACCCGCGCCAGCCGCGCCAGGTCTTCGATGACGAGGCGCTTGCCGAACTGGTGCACTCGATCCGCGAGTTCGGTCTGTTGCAGCCGATCGTGGTGCGAGCGGTCACCCCGGCTCCGGGTGGTGCGCGTTACCAGATCGTGATGGGGGAGCGGCGCTGGCGGGCCGCCCAAGCGGCGCAGCTGGCCACTCTCCCGGCCATCGTGCGAGAGACAACCGACGACAACCTACTGCGCGACGCCTTGCTCGAAAACATCCATCGGGCACAGCTGAACCCCTTGGAAGAAGCGGCGGCATACCAGCAGTTGCTCGACGAGTTCGGGGTCACCCACGACGAACTCGCCTCGCGGATCGGGCGGTCGCGGCCGCTGATCACCAACATGATCCGCTTGCTCAAACTGCCGATCGCCGTGCAGCGCCGAGTGGCGGCGGGGGTGCTGTCCGCCGGCCATGCCCGCGCGTTGCTGTCGCTGGAGTCCGGGCCTGAAGCACAGGAAGAGTTGGCGAGCCGGATCGTCGCCGAGGGGCTGTCGGTGCGCGCTACCGAGGAGGCCGTGACGCTGGCCAACCGCGGCGACACAGCGGCGCCGGCACCGCAACGCCGCAAGCCGATTCAGATGCCGGGCCTGCAAGACGTCGCCGATAGGCTGTCGAACGCCTTCGACACCCGAGTGACGGTCAGCCTGGGCAAGCGTAAGGGGAGGATCGTGGTGGAGTTCGCCTCGGTCGAGGATCTCCAGCGGATTATCGACACTATGACCCCGCCCAAGGCATGACCCGTTACACCGTGTAATTACGTCACTGTGACACACCGCGGGTTTTTGGTCCGCATTTGACCTACGTGGGCGCGGAGATCCGTTGTGCATCAAGACTTTTCGAAATTCGGCACACTTTCGCGCCGCGCTGCGGGGCGGCCGGGCGCACGCCTCGGCGTGGCAGGGCCAACACTGGCCCGAGAACGACAAACTCTCCTATCCTGGAGGGGTTGTTGGCCACGTCAGCCCGGGGCCAGCCGGGCTAGCGGCGACGGGCTGCGATACGCATGGAAGCCAGGAGGCTAGTGTCCGCTCGAATCACGCCCCTGCGGCTCGAAGCCTTCGAGCAGCTTCCCAAACACGCGCGTCGCTGCGTCTTCTGGGAGGTCGATCCCGCGACCCTCGGCGACCAGGACCATCTCGCCGACCCGGAATTCGAAAAAGAGGCGTGGCTCTCCATGGTGATGCTGGAGTGGGGTTCGTGTGGTCAGGTCGCGACCGCGTTGCCCGACGAGCAAAGCCACACCGATCCGCCATGCCTGGGCTACGTCCTGTACGCCCCGCCGGGAGCAGTGCCGCGGGCGCAGCGGTTTCCGACTGCGCCGGTGTCTGCGGACGCGGTGCTGCTGACATCGATGGGTATCGAACTCGGGCATGCCCCCGACGACTTGCCGCACAGCCTGCTGGCCCGGGTGATCGAAGAACTGATGCGCCGCGGAGTCCGCGCGCTGGAAGCCTTCGGCCGCACGCCGGCGGCTTCGGAGGCGTTGGATCCGCAACTGGTCGATCCCGATGTGCGCCCGGTGCTGGAATCCCTCGGGGATTGCTCGGTGGAGCGCTGCATCATCGACGCGGAATTCTTGAAAGATGTGGGATTCGTTGTGGTGGCGCCGCATTCGTACTTCCCGCGACTACGCCTCGAGCTGGACAAGGGGCTGGGGTGGAAGGCGGAAGTGGAGGCGGCCTTGGAGCGCCTGCTGGCGAACGCTCAGCTGCAGCAGCCAGTCGGGGCTGGATCGGCGTCGGGAAATGTGTTGCAGAACAAGCAGAACGGTTAAGCGCCGCCGAGTCGGGTGGTCCGCTCCACCGACAGTTCGTGAGCACGCAGTTCGGCGAACGTGAACGTTCCGGTGGGCCGGTCATTCTTGCCGAGCAGGTAGAGCCGCTTGACCGCGGCGAGGATACCTTCGGCGATGGCATCGCGCGCTTGTGTGGCGAGCAGCATGTCCCGATCACCCGCGTTGGTGATGTAGCCGACGTCGACCTGGACGGTGGGCATCCGCGTCAAGCGCAGCAGGTCCCAAGTACGGCCATGCGTCCGGCAATCCCGTAATCCGGTGCGGGCCACCACTTCCCGCTGAATGAAGTCGGCGAGATTACGGCCGATCGTCGAGACCGAACCGTGCGAGTTGCCGAAGTGGAACGAGGCCACGCCGTTGGCTGAAGGGCTGACCTGAGCTTCGCAGCGCAGGCTGATCATCAGGTCCGCGCCCACGTTGTTAGCTGTCGCGGCACGCTCGGCGTCCGAGGGGCTGCGGTTGGTTGGCCGGGACAGGAACGTCTCCATGCCGATCGCGGTCATCCGGCCCTCGAGGCGACTGGCCAAGTCCCACAAGATATCTGCTTCGCTGACCGGGCCGGCCGGGCTCGGTGCTATCAGGCCGCGGTCGTCGCCGCCGCGGCCTGGATCGATGATGATCCGCTTGCCCGAGAGCCGGGGGCCAGATCGACGGACGAGTTCTTCTTCGCGGATTGCGTGCGGCGAGCCACCGCTGACCCGCGAACTTAGAAAGTACAAAGAGCGTAAGGTTTCCGGGCCACAGATCCCGTCGGCGGACATCCCGTACTCGCGCTGGTACGACATCAACGCGTTGTGCGTCTGCAAGCCGAAATGTCCGTCGACCAATCCCGTGTAGAAACCGAGGTCCTGGAGCCGGGCCTGCAATGTCGCAACATCGTCGCCGTAAAGAGGTGCGCCGAATTGGTGGTACAGCGTGCGTGCGCCGAGGCGATAGGACGCTTCTTTGAGCGCGCGGTAGGTGGCCTCGCCGACGATGCCGTCGACCAGTAGGCCACGATGCTGCTGGAAGGCACGTACCGCCTGGTCGAGCTGGGCATCGAAAACCTCAAGGGCCACATGCCGGCCCGTGGTCAAGTCTTCTTCGGCGTTGTCGAGAAGCCCTAGTGCAGCCAGCGAGGCCCGGATCTCGGTCACAGCTGCGCTGCGGTCACCACAGCGCAGCACGTCGCCGTATTCGCGGCGCGGACTCGACATACCAAGGGCCCTCCGGGACAACTGACAGGCTCACAAACGCACTACAGCTAACCGGTATTGTCGCAGATCCTTCTCAATTTCGGGAAAACGCCAGGCTAAACGGCGAGGCATTGCCGCAAAGCGCCGGATGCCGTCAGGTGAGGTTGGGAACCGCGTCGGAAAGCTCACGCAGCAGCGCGGCCTTACCCTTTGCGCCGACGATCCGCTTCACCGGCTGGCCGTCCTTGAACAGGATCATCGTGGGGATCGACACCACCTGGAAGTCGCGCGCCGTCTCAGGATTTGCGTCCACGTCAAGCTTGGCGACGGTCAGTTGTTCCGAACGCTCGGCCGCGATCTCCTCGAGAACGGGCGCGACCATCTTGCATGGTCCGCACCACGTCGCCCAGAAGTCAACCAGCACAGGCTTATCGCTGGACAACACATCTGCGAAGAAGGAAGCATCAGAGACTTCCTTTGTGGCCCCGGCTTTTTCGGCATCGCTCATCGTGGTGCTCCAATCAAATCAATATCGTCCGCATTTCCAGTCGCCGGCTTTGTGCCGGCGACTTCCGAATCTTCCTGGTCGGCCAGCCATCGCTCGGCGTCAATGGCTGCGGCACAGCCACTGCCCGCGGCGGTGACCGCTTGGCGGTAGGTGTGGTCGACCAGATCGCCGGCCGCGAAGACACCCTCCAGCGCGGTACTTGTGGTGCGGCCCTTGACAAGTACGTACCCGTCCGCGTCCACATCGATGGCATCGCGCACCAGAGCCGACCGCGGTTCGTGACCGATCGCCACGAACACCCCCGTCACCGGCAACGTGGTTTCTTCGCCAGTTACGTTGTCCCGCAACCGTAATCCGGTCACAGTCGACTCGCCGTCTACCGCGACCACGGTTTGGTTGGTCATGAATTTGATCTTGTCGTTGGTCCGGGCCCGGTTCAGCATGATCTTCGACGCGCGGAACTCGTCGCGGCGGTGCACGAGCGTCACGCTACGGGCAAATCGGGTCAGGAACGTCGCCTCTTCCATCGCCGAGTCACCGCCGCCGATTACGGCGATGTCCTGGTCGCGGAAGAAGAACCCGTCGCAGGTGGCACACGCGCTCACCCCGCGGCCCAGCAACTCCTGCTCTCCGGGCACCTGCAGGTAACGTGCCGCGGCACCCATCGCCAAGATCACGGCCCGAGCTTTGAAGGTCTCTCCTTCGGCCGTGACGACCGACTTGATCGGGCCGTCCAGCGAAACCGACTCGACGTCTTCCATCCGCAGGTCCGCCCCGAAGCGCAACGCCTGCTCGCGCATCTGGTCCATCAGCTCCGGGCCGGTGATGCCGTCGCGAAAGCCGGGGTAGTTCTCCACCTCGGTCGTGGTCATCAGCGCACCACCGAAGGAGGTCCCTTCGAAGACCAGCGGTGCCAGCTGAGCGCGCGCCGCGTAGAGGGCTGCCGTGTACCCAGCCGGACCGGAACCGATGACGATGACGTCGTGGACTGTGTCATGAGCGGAGTCGGTCATACGAGCCTTTCAGATACAGATTTCTTCAATCGTGTCGAACGCCAGCGTAGGCGTGGGTGTTCCCGGTGGTGTCGCGCAACACGTGGCACCACCTTAAGGCCGGGGGACTTGAGTGCTGGCTAACAGGCCGGTGTCGGCGGCACTGCAGTTCAGCGCCACCGCAAAGACCGCCAGGTCGGCTGCAGTGTCGGCGGGAAGCACCAGCAGCACGCCGGGTCGGGCGTTGATCTCGATCGGCCGCGCGCCGAGTACCTGCGTGGACGCGGGATAGCCGAGACCGCCGAGGCAGGACGCGCGCCGGGCCGGTTCACCGAGCGGGCCGTAATCGGGAGGGCGGTGCAGCAGGCCGACGATCTCGGCCGCGGACAGCGGGATCGCCATGGGCGGTGTCGACACCGTGATGTGTTCGGCGGTGGTCGGTGTGCTCGGCGTGGGTGTGGGGGCGTTGAGCAGTGCGGCCGTGCCGAAACCGATCGCGGCGAGCACCGCGGCGACCCCGGCCGCACCGGCGACAACCCGGGCCGGGCGGATGCGCGGGCGCGCGGAGTGGGCGGGCACGCTCGGCGAGCCGGCCGGACCCGCCGACCGCAGCGCCGCGGCGATCCGGGTGGTCACCTCGGCCGGCGGTTCGGGTGCCGATTCCGGATCCGCACCGGCGGCTGCGACATCGCGGCGCACCTGGTTCAAAGCGTGCAGGGCCCCTGCGGCGTCCGGGTCTTCGCGAACTTGCCGGCGCAGCCGGGCGGCGGCGTCGTCGTCCAGCAGACCGGCCTGAAGGTCGGCGAGCGCTTCGACCGTCGGCGCAGCGTCTGCTCCCGCATTCCGATCATCCGGATCGTGATCCGAGGGTTGGTTTTCCGCTTCGCCCATCCGCCCCAGTGTCCGTCATGCCCCCACCGAAGGTGACCCCCGGCCCGCTCGAGCGGCGTTAACGCTGACCGGCGGGGTGGTCCGGTGTGGTGTGGGCGCCGGCATCCAGATAGCCGAGGAGCTGGGCAAGCCGCACGCGGGCGCGGGCGCATCGGCTCTTGACCGTGCCCTCGGCGATGCCCAACAGCAAGGCGGTGTCGGCGATCGAATAGCCCTGCATGTCGACCGCGACAATCGTGGCGCGCTGCTCAATGGGCAGCCGCATCAGTGCATGCTGCACCAACATGGCGGTCTCAACCTGAGCCGTGCGATCGGCCACCGGGTAGACGTCCTCGAGCGGCTCGGTCCGGTGGGATTTGGTGCGGCGCAGCCGATCCAGGCAGGCGTTGACCACGATCCGGTGCAACCAGCTGCCGACCGCGGCGTCGTACCGAAACGTGCCGGCACCCCGGTGCGCCGACAGCATCGCGTCCTGCAGCGCGTCTTCGGCGTCCTCGGGACTGCGGGTGGTCAGCCGGGCCAGGCGGTGCAACTGGCGTCGATGGCGTACGAACAACTCGCCGAAGGCGTGACGGTCACCGGCGACGTGTGCGGCCAGCAGCTCGGCGTCACTGCGTTCCTGCTGGATGTACCCGCCGATGCCCACGGCCGGACACTAACCAATGGGATGCCGTGCGGCACTTCACTCGAAGGCCCGGTTGTGAGTCTCAGGATGCGGCTCGGACGGTGATCTCCGACAAACCGGCCTGGCTCTTGCCATTGGTTGTCCCCAATGTGGAGATCCATACCAACAGGTTCGACGTCGGTGATCCGGCCTTGACCGGGATGACGTTATGGCCGGGCTTGAGCGTGAACGCCGGAGCCAGCACGGTGGTGTCGTCCAGCTTCGCGGGTGACGCCGTGGACGCAGCGCGAATCTCGATCTTGGTGCCGGTGCTTGGTGTGTCGATAGTGACCTGGCCGACCACCGTGGGCTTCGGCAGTTGCAGTATCAGGCCTTCGCCCACCTTGAAACTGGGGAACGGGACGGCATCGGTATAGACCTCGGTCGCCCAGGCGGTTGTGGGGTCGCCGTCAATGGCTTGCCCGGCCGTGCTCGCGTTGTCGGGATCCCCGTCAGGGGAGAAGACCGTGGCCCGAGTGGGTTTGACGACACTGCCCGCCGGCGCGGGATTCGCCGACGACGAAGACGAACTCGACGAACCGGGGCCGTTGAGTCCGAGCTCGTCCTTGTTCAGGCCGCCACCGACGTTGCCGAAGATCCTGCTCACGATCGAGGCCAGCACCAGCAACGCGACCACAATGATCGCGAGTGCCGCGGCGCCGCCGATCATCAGGTTGCGGCGCCGGCGCGCCAACGTCAAGTGCTCATCGCCGGTTACGCGTGGGGCCGCAGGCGGTGGCGAGTCATCGATCGGGCCTAGCACCTCGGTGCGGTCGGCCACTGCGGTAGCCTGCTGCAAGAGATTCAAAAGTGTTGACGCACTGCGTATTCCGCCGTCGTCCTGCACCGCCCGCACGGCAACCGCGGAGATCTGGAAGGGGATGTCGCGATCGATGGCGTTGGGTTCGACGGGAAGGCCGGAGCCATCCCGGTCGGCTGGAGCTAGCCCGCTGCGCACCCCGAACTCCGGCAGCGGCCACCGGTTGACCAACAAGGCATACAGCGAGGCGCCGATGCCGCGGATGTCGTCCTCCGGGTTGGCGTCGGGCATCGTCGCCGGGTAGGCGAGCACGACGTCGCCCTCGATGCTCACCCGAACCCGGCTCGGGTGATCGATCGACAGCGCGACTCCGGTGCGGTGGGCGGTGTCGGCGGCGGCGGCCAGCGCCTGCATGGCTCGCACGGCACCGACGGGTGAGGGGGCGGTATCGGCGACCTCCTGCAGCGAGCCGCCGCGAATCCATTCCGCGACGACCAGGCCGCCACGATCGGAGTGGACCACGTCGAGCACGCGCGCGATGCCGGGCCTGTCGATCCGGCTGAGCCGCAGCGTGCGGGACAGGATCTCCTGCAGCACGGCCTCCGGCAGTGCCCCGTCCGGGTCGACGAAGGTCAGCGACACCTGCCGGTCCAGCGCGGTGTCGAGTGCCTGCCAGAATTGCAGGGGCGGCGCACCGCCGTGGAAGACCAGCAGCCGATACCGGCCACCCGCGATACGGGCGCCAGGCACCAGGTGCCCGGCGTCGCCTGCCGCCTCCGCGTCACGCTCGTGGGGACCGCCGTTGCGCTGCTCCGGTGGGAGTGGCCCCGACGATTCGGGCGTCCGTTCGGCCGAAATGTCAGGCTGAAAGTCGCTGGCGGGCGGCCGCGGCAAGTCGCCGCCTGATCCCAAACCAGACCCAGGGCCGGACGCGGCGCTCTCCAAGGGGCGGTCGGTCACCTCCGGTCCTTTCGTTAGCCGGGTGTCGCCTGCTCGATCCGGAGGCCTGCGCCGGATCGGATCCTGGACCGCATTAACCCCCGGCGGGGACGAATTTCTCTGCTCAGGGTACGTGACAGGGCCCCGGTGAGACGATCCCTGTGAGATAGCCGCCGGGCGGGATCCCGGCGCCACGGTCGGGCTGACAGCGCCCCGGCCGAGGCGGCGCCGCACGGCCGCAGCCGCCGCCACCGCCTCGGGCACCTGTGCACGGACCATGACCGTCACGATGATCGGCGCCATGATCGCGCCCAGCACCAACAGTCGCAGCAGCGAACCCGCGGCGCCGCCGTGCGCGGTCAGCGCGGCCAGCCCCAGAAGCCGGTCGACCACGTGGGCGATCAGGCCGGCGAGCATCGACGCGACGACCGTCACCAGGACCGTTCGTATCTCCGCGAGCCCAACCAGATGGCCGCCGCGCGGCAGCAAGACGCGGCGCAGCAGGTAGTAGCCGACGATCGCGCCGATCAGGAATCCGAGCCCATTGGCCAGGCCGAGGTACCCGGCCACCAGTTGGGGGTCGTGGGTGATGTGCGGCGCTAGCACCGAGCCGGCGATTTTGACGGCGGTGATGACGAGGATGATCACGATCGGCGTCCACGGCTGCTCCCGCGCGTAGAACACGCGCAGCTGCAAGAGCACCAGCCCGTAGGGGATCAGCGTGAACGCCGACAACGCGATCGCGGCGCCCAGGTACCCGGCGTCGACCCCGCCGAAGTGGCCGTAGGCGAACAACGCGCTACCGATCGCCGGCCCGCCAACGGTCATGAACGCCACGATCGGAATCAGCGTGACCAACGTCAGCCGGGTGGCCAGCGACAGGTCGGCGAGCACGGCCCGGGTGTCGTCGGCGGCCGCGTTACGGCTCAGCCGCGGCATTACCACGGTCAACACCGTTACGCCGATCATGCCGAACGGCAGCATCAGCACCAGCCAGGTGTAGTTGTAAATCGCGGGGCCGGAAGCCGCTGCGGTACTGGCGATTTGGTTTCCCACCACCAGGCCCAGCTGGCTGATCAGCACATAGAGCACCATCGCGACGGCCATCGCGCCGAACCGCTTGAGTCGCGCGTCGATTCCCCACAGCGGTCGCAGGCTGATGCGCTCGCGGCGCAGGGCGATCAGCAGTATCGCGGTCTGCGCGTAGACGCCCAACGTGGTGCCGATGGCGAGCACCAGTAGCTTGGCGTTGCCCATCCGGACGGGATCGACCGACAGTTCACCGGGGACGGCCAGATAGACGCCCAGTGTCACCAGCGCGACGACGTTGTTGACGACCGGAGCCCACGCCGTCGGGCCGAATACGTTGCGGGTATTCAGGATTGCCATGAACACCGACGTCAGACCGTAGGCGAGCACCTGCGGCAGCAGTAGGTAGGCGAACGCAGTGGTCAGCGGTTCGTTAACCTGCGGGCTGCGACCCAGCATCAACCGAACCAGCAGCGGCGCGGCCACCACCGAGACCACGGTGGCGAATGCCAGCAGCGCGGTGGTCACCGTGACCAGGCGCCGGACGAACGCGGCACCGCCGTCGGGGTCGCTCTGCTCGGCGCGGGCCAGCACCGGCACGAAGATCGCGGTGAAGGTCGCCTCCAGCACCAGCGCGGCAACCAGGTTCGGCAGCTGATTGGCCACCGAGAAAGCGCTGGACAGCGCCGCACCGAGGATCGCGGCCAGCACCACGATCCGGGCGAAGCCGGTGATCCGGCTGACCAGTGTCGCGAACGCCATCGCCCACGACCGCGATACCAGCGCAGCATCGGACAGTTCCACCCGCCGGGTGGACAGGTCCGGCACCGGCGGCAGCGGTCCCGTCGGCAGCGGAATCCGGCCCGGCGGCGGGTGCTGGTGGTGAGACCGCCGGTAGGCGGGTTTCATACCCGGTGCTCTTCGTCGACGCGATCGCCGACATCGCGCCCCGCGTCGGCGGGATGGTGGTGCGGCGGGTCGGGGCGGTCCAGGTCGGCGCGGTCGGGCTGGCCGCGGAACCGGTGCCAAAGCCGGCGCCCGGCGAGCAGCACCAGCACCGCCGCCGCGGTCAGGGTGATCGCGAACAGCACCTTGCCGTAGGCGTTGGAGTGCACCGACATGCGCACCGGTTCGCCCAATCGGGTGCCGTCCGGGGTCCGCAGCGTGACGTCGATGGCGACCCGTTGGGTGAAGTTCACTTCGATCGGTACCCGCAGCGGCAGGTAGCCGGGGGGCAGTTCGATCTGCCCGACATCGGTCACCGTCATTCCCGGTGGGGCGTCGACCTGCACGCGGACCTTGATCGGCACGGCCAGGCCGTTGTGCAGGGCCAACGGCAGTGGACTGTGTTCAGTGGCCAGCGTGTAGGAGCCGCCGGGGTTGACGATCGTCACCGCGCCGAACAAATCGTTGATCGTGTTGCCGACGACTTCGAGCCGCTGGTGGGCCAGCCCGTTGCGGGTGTCGGGCGGATCCGATTGGCTCAACGCGCGCAGCATGTCCTCGCGCAGCGGCGCGGTGTACTGAACGCCGGTCAGCCCCGTGCGTTCGTCGGTGCTCAACGCCGAGGTCAGCTTCCACAGCCGGCCCACTTGGCCGTTGATGTTGGCGGTGACGTTCTCGCTGAAGCGGCCTCGCTCCGGTACGGAGCCAGCCAGCGGCGCCGGCGGCTCGGTGCTGGCCGAGGCCTCGGCGATTACTGCCGCGAGCGGCCGGGGCACCCCGAGCCCGGAGCGGATGGTGGTGGCCAGCGCGGTCAGGATGACCTGCGCGTCATCGGCCTGCAGATTCCACGTCGCCGGCGGGACCAGGATTTGCGTGCGCGGCGGAGCGTCTCGATCCAGCGCGTGCCAGAACATCGAGCCCAGGGCGTCCTGACGCCGCGCGGTGTTCGAGTCGTGCGCGAGCCGAACCGTCAGCGAGGGGTCCAGATAGGTGGGAACGCTCGGGCTGTTGCCCGCCCCGGTCAGTGCGGCCCCGACGGCCGGATCGAAGGGTGCGAGCACGACTTGCGGGGACAACCGCCGGGGGGCGGTGTCGACGCCCGGCCCGGACGACGGCTGCGAGTCCGGCGCGACCAGATCGCCCGCGGCGACAGCGACTGTGCTGTTGTTCGCGTTGAGCAGGTCGACAGTACCGCCGGTCAGCGGGCCGTCGGGCAGCAGCGTGGCGCCGCGGGTGGACTGGACATCCAGGATGTGGTCGACGATGTCGCCGACGCTGGTGGTGGCGATCGCGCTGAGCCCCGGATCGTTGACGCGTTGCAAAGCGTCCAGATCGGCCTGCGCGTAGGGCAGCGGTGCGACACAGGTGCGCCTGCCCAGCGCGCGTAACCGGTTCAGCCAGCCGGTCGCGGCGGCCTGCCCGGTGCCCGGATGGGTCGGGGTGCCGGGCTGCTGCGCGGGACCGTCGGGGGAGTTGGACACCACGTAGCCGGCCGTCATCGCGTTGACGGTGACCAGCAGGTCCGGGTCAATGGCCAAGCACAGTGCCCGGCCGACCGCGCCGTCGGGATCGACGTCATGGCTGGTCGCGACCTCGGCCGCGGACAGCAGAATGTCCAGTCGGCCGCCGGTGGCCAACGACGTGGCCAAGTCGTCATCGACCAGCCGGACGCCGATGGTGCCACCCGGTTGGCCCGGTGCCAATCGCGGCCGGTCGGCCAGCGGCCACAGCATGGTGACCCACACCGGTTTCGAGATGTCGGGCGCGACCGCGGATTCCAGGGAATCGGCACGGTCGGGCGGCATCCCCAGCACCGGCAGCAGGAACCGCGCATTATCGAGCCGCGCGGGGGCGCCGTAGTCGGGTGTTCCGTTGACATTGACCAGGATGGGGTAAATCCCGGGCTCGTCGAAGTCCAACGACGGCTTGGCCAACGATCGCAGCGGCGCGGACAGGGTGAAGCCGACCTCTTGGCCGCGCTGCAGCTCGGGTGCCACCGTGAGGAAATCAGCGGCCGGCTGGTACTGGTCGGTGGCGCCGTCCAACGAGGTGAGCAGGGCGGCCGACGCGTTGACGGCGGCGGCGTGTTCGAGCCGGACCATCACGTCGCGGACGGGGCGGTCACCGATGTTGGCCACCGTTCCGCTGACTGTGACGACCGGTGGGCTCGTCGTGGTGACGACGTCCGGCGTCACCTGGTCGATGCGGACGCGGACAAACGGCGTCGCTCCGGGCTCGTCGGCCGCTGCGCGGGGCATGCCGACGGGTCCGGTGAGCACCACCGCAAAGCCGGCCACGATGCCGACCACAGCGGCAAGGCGCAACAAGCCGGCCCAGCAGAGTCGCGGTGCGGTCACGGTCCTGGCCCGTGACCGTTCTTACGACTGGGGGGTTTGTCGGAATGCCGGGTTCTGGAATGGGTCTGCGGGTTTCGCCGCGGCGCACTGGGCGGCAGTGGCGGCAGCGAAGCAGGACCGTCGCTCTGCAGCTTTCCGATCAGTTCGTTGGCGACCTCGGCCAGCCGTCTTTCGTCGGCGTAAGCAAGCCGGGAAGGCAGCTCCTGCATCGGCACCCACGCCACCTCGGCGACTTCGAGGTCTTCGTCGGAGAGCTCGCCCCCGGAGAAGCGCATCAAATAGTGGTGCACGGTCTTGTGTACCCGGCGGCCGTCGGTGACGAACCAGTAGTCGATGCGCCCCAGCGCAGCCAGCACGCTGCCGCGGATTCCGGTCTCCTCGGCAACCTCGCGAATGGCGGTCTGCTCGGCCGTCTCACCGAGTTCGATGTGGCCTTTGGGTAGCGACCACAGCATCCGTCCACGCCGATCGATCCGCCCGATCAGGGCGGCGACCTGGGCGTCGAGCGGCCCGTCGATACCGTCGATGACCAGCCCACCCGCGGAAGTCTCGTGCACGGTGCGCAGCCGCTCCGGCACCCGGCGGGGTACCCGCGGTCGGCGCCTGTTGGCCGCCCCGGAGTCGGCCGTCACTTTGGCATCGGCATCGTTCGCGGACGCACCGACGCTGCCACGACCCCGACGGCGCCCCCGGCGTCGACGTGGTTTGGCTTGCTCGCCATCCGACACCCAAGCGATAGTAGCTGGGACGAGCTGGCCTTCCGGACATACTCGCCGCTGGTGCGGGCTCGGCGGCGGCGCGACTGTGTTCGAGTGCCGCCCTCCTCAGCAGGCCGTGCGAGCCCGCATCGTCACGCGACTAGGCTGATCGAACGTGTCCGAAGCTGCTGGCGATGTAGAGCTGCTTACGTCGGCTGCTGTGGCCCTGAATCGGCATGCCGGGGTGCTGCGCGAGGTCGGCGGACTGTTCGCGGACGCCGGGCACCAGCTGTATCTCGTCGGCGGTCCGGTGCGCGACGCATTGTTGGGCCGCCCGAGCGGGGACCTGGACTTCACCACCGACGCGCGCCCCGAACAGGTGCAGCAGATCGTGCGGGGGTGGGCCGACGCGGTCTGGGATACCGGGATCGAGTTCGGCACCGTGGGTGTCGGCAAGGACGACTATCGCCTGGAAATCACTACGTTCCGCGCGGACCGCTATGACCAGGTGTCACGCAATCCCGAGGTGCAGTTCGGCGAACATCTCGACGACGACTTGGTGCGCCGGGACTTCACCGTGAACGCGATGGCCGTGCGGATCACGTCGACCGGGCCCGGCGAATTCCTCGATCCCCTAGGCGGTTTGGCGGCGCTGCGGGCACGCATGCTGGACACCCCGGCCGCGCCGTCGGTGTCCTTCGGCGACGACCCGTTGCGGATGCTGCGCGCCGCGCGGTTTGTCTCGCAGCTCGGATTCACCGTCGCCCCGCGGGTGCGGGCGGCGATCGAGGAGATGGCTCCGCAGCTGGGCCGGATCAGCGCCGAGCGGATAGCCGCCGAGCTGGACAAGCTACTCCTTGGCGCGGACCCGGTCGCCGGCATCGACGCGCTGGTGCAGACCGGAATGGGTGAGGTGGTGCTGCCGGAGGTTGGCACCATGCAGATGGCAATCGACGAACATCACCAGCACAAGGACGTGTACCAGCACTCGCTGACCGTGTTGCGCCAGGCGGTCGGCCTCGAAGATGACGGCCCGGACCTGGTGCTGCGCTGGGCGGCGCTGCTGCACGACATCGGTAAGCCCGACACCAGACGCCACGAACCCAACGGCGGTGTGAGCTTCCATCACCATGAGGTCGTCGGCGCCAAGATGGTTCGCAAGCGGCTGCGCGCGCTCAAGTACTCCAAACAGATGGTCGACGACATCTCGCACTTGGTGTATCTGCATCTGCGATTCCACGGTTATGGCGACGGGAAGTGGACCGACTCGGCGGTGCGCCGCTACGTCACCGACGCCGGGCCATTGCTACCTCAGCTGCACAAGCTGGTGCGTGCCGACTGCACGACGCGCAACAAGCGCCGGGCCGCCCGGCTGCAGGCCAACTACGACCGACTCGAGGCACGCATCGCCGAGCTGGCCGCCCAGGAAGATCTGGCGCGGGTGCGTCCCGACCTGGACGGGAACCGGATCATGGAGCTGCTCGACATCCCGGCGGGGCCGCAGGTCGGTGAGGCGTGGCGCTTCTTGAAGGAGCTGCGGCTGGACCGCGGACCGCTGACCGACGAGGAAGCCACCGCGGAGCTGTTGGCCTGGTGGCAGTCCCGGGGGAACGGTTAACGATGCCCGCGCGTCCGAACCCGTATGGATTACTGCCTATCTAGTGATAGCGGTGCGGCCGCCATCTGGCACGGCCAACCCGACCTCGACCTTGACCATGACGGCCGGCTCGAATCGATCGGGCTGGATTTCGACCACGACGGACTGCGCGACGACGCATTGGCGGACCTCGACGGCGACGGCGTCGTCGATCATGCGGTGCTCGATCTCGACGACGACGGCACACCCGAGGCGTATTTCACCGACGACGGGTCGGGGACCTGGGCCGTCGCTGTGGACCGGGTCGGGGGACTGCGCTGGTACTCACTCGACGGCGTCGAGCACACCGGCGGTCCGTTGGTCGACTTCGACGGGCAGGGCCGCCCGGATGATCGACTGCTGGACAGCGACGGCAATGGGGTGGCCGACCGGGTGCTGTGCGCGGATCCAAACGGCGTGACCGGCTATGTCGATTCCGACGGCGACGGCCGCTGGGATGTCCGATTATCCGATACCGACGGCGATGGCTCAGCCGACGGCGCCAGCACCCTTTGACATGGTGTTTTGTGGCATTCGGGAATGGGTAAATCAACGCCTGTGCAGCGAGCAATAGAACTGAAGTGACAGACCCCGATCCCTGTCTACACCTTACCCATATCCAGGTCGGGGAGCCTACGGAAATCAAGGGAGAAACACATGGCGGGGACAACGGTCGTCACACCGGAACTACTACGGAGTTCAAAGCAACGGATTGAATCGCGATTGCAAGAAGCCGCCGCAATCGCCAATCAATATCTGAGCGGCCACGAGAACATCGTCAGCGCCACCGGATGGGCCGGCCAAGCCGGCTCGACGTCGCTGAACACGGCAGGCCAAATCCAGCACGACCTGCAGCAGATCATGACCGGCGGTAACCGATTAGCGCACGGCCTCAGCCAGTCGGCAACGCTGATGGAGCACCACGAAGCCGATTCAGCGCACAGCCTCAACGGCGTGTTTGGCGGAGTTCAGTCCACCTAAGCCGGCATTGCAGCCAATCCCAAAAGCGTATTCAGGTAAGGAACTACCAACATGTCAGAGCAGATTGTTTACAACCACGCCGCGGTCAGCGGCCTCTCGGGTGACATCGCAACGCAGGCCGCGCAATTGATGGAAATTCACGACGACGTTCTTCACATCACTCAGTCGTTGGCGGAGTTTTTCCAGGGGCACGGTGCCACGGCCTTTTTCGACGCACAACAGCAGATGCTGCACGGGTTGCAGGACATGATCCAGACCGTCAGCCTGCACGGGCACACCGTAAACACGGTGCACGACAACGCCATCAATACGGATAACCAAATTGGCGGCTTCTTTCTGTAGTCCCCGCTCTTGGCTTTAAGGGAAGACCGTGTTAACCACATCTCTTGACGGCCTGTGGGTCCTTCAGGTCCTCACCGGCATCGAGGTCTTAGCCCCCGAGATGGGGCTGCGACCCCACTTGCCCAGCGTCGAGCCCAAGCACAAGGCGCTGGACCACCCCGTGGCCGCTGAACTGCGGGCTGCCGGGGCTATCGACGAAACGGACTCCGTCGACGGCACGATCGTTGAGTGGCTGACCGTGCTGTCGCGCCGCGATATCGCGCTGCTGGTGCACTTCCGGCTGCCCAATGACGACGAAACGACGCGAGCGCTGCTCGCCAGGTTCGCGCATTGGTGGGTCGCCATCGAACGGTCGGGAGAACTCGTCCGGATTAGTGGCGCGGGCATCACGAGCAACGAGGGCGCGGCTACCGCCGCACTCAACTCCCAGATCGAGCGTCTTTGCGGCGCAATCGATCCCGCGCCGTTGCGTCCTGTCACACTGAATGCGGATGCTATGCGTGCGGCTGCCACCGACGAGGGATCGCTGCACGAATTCCTGGGCAAGCAAGGGCTCGAAGCCGATCAGGTGCACCTGCTGAAACTGGCCACCGATCCCGCCCGATCGGCTCAGGCTTCGATCGTCGCGATGCAGTCCGGGGTGGACAGCGGCGGCCCCACCCGGACCTACATCGAACCGGGGGCGGTGACGATCATCGATACACCCGAAGGGCGGCTGGTGGCCGAACACGTATCTTCAGGCGCGAAGAAATGGATGATCATCGCGCCGGGGACCAAGAACAACATCGGGTCTGCGATCAACCATATGGTGCGGCGGCTACCTGCCGACCAAGAATGGCATTCATACCGAAAAGTCGTGTAGTCGAAAGGTAGTGCGAAAATGATAGCATCGGCATCGTGACAAATCCGTGGACGGGCTCATCTAATTCTCCGGAACAAGGCGGGCCGACTCGGCGAGAAGCGCCTGCCGCGCGCTACCAAAACCAAGATTCGGTATCGGGAACTTTGCGCATTTCCGATATGGTTGCGCCGCGCAAAATTCCGCCCGGGGGCGGTTGGCGCAAATTTCTCTACCAGTTGTCAGGCCATGCAATTAATTTCGGTGAATCGCCTTCCGAAAGGCATTACCGGGAATTGCAGGTGCGGATACGGCGCCACATCCGGAAGCAGTACGTCGTCGGAGTCATCTCCGGCAAGGGTGGTGTCGGCAAGACGACGATGACGGCCTGCATCGGCGCGGTATTCCGGGAATGCCGGCCCGAGAATGTGGTCGCGATCGACGCAGCCCCCGGCTTTGGCACGCTGGCCGGCCGAATCGACGAATGCCCGCCGGGCGACTACTCCGCGGTGCTCAACGACACCGACGTTCAGGGCTACGCGGACATCCGGGAACACTTGGGGCAGAACAGTCTTGGCCTCGATGTGCTGGCCGGCAACCGAGCGTCGGACCAGCCGCGGCCGCTGGTTGCCTCGATGTTCTCCGGAGTGCTGTCGCGGCTGCGCCGCACCCACACCGTCATCGTGGTGGATACCTCTGACGACCTCGAGCACCCCGTGATGAAGGCTGTGCTCGACGCGTGCGACACGCTGGTGTTCGTCTCCGGCCTGACGGCAGACACCTCGTTGCCGGTGACTCGCGCGATCGACTTGCTGCGCTCGATGGGCTATCACGAGCTGGTGTCCCGCAGCATGGTCATCCTGAACGATAGCCGCGATAAATACGATGCCGACGCGCGTACCTATCTCACCGAGCGTTTCGCGCAATCAGGTGCGACAGTCGAGTTCATGCCGTACGACCCGTTCCTCGCTAAAGGCGGGATAATTGATACCCGGCATGAGCTGAAGAAAAAAACTCGTCTGCGCATATTCGAAATCACCGCGGCTTTGGCTGACAAATACATTCCAGATGCCGACAGGCCGCGCTAATGGCCCCGTACCAGGGTAAGGTTTCGTTTCCAGCCCGATGTGCGGTCGCAGTCGTATGTGGCGAACACCTGGTCTCGCAGGTGTACCCCGCCTCGGTGCCGATCGAGGCTTTTATCGACAACGTCGTGGAATTGCTCAATGAGGAACTCAAACGCCGGGGGTTCGCCGGACTCGAGCCCGGTGTCGGGTATGAACTCCACAAGGCCAACGGGGTCCGGTTGGACGTGACCAAGACTTTTGACGAACTCGGCGTCGAAGACGGCGCGACGCTCACGCTGGTTCCCGCGGTAGAGGGTGAATCATTCGAGCCGCAGTACGAGTCGTTGTCCACCGGCCTGGCCAGGGTCGGGAAGTCGTTGTTCGAACCGGTAACCCTGCGAACCGCTGCCCGCACCGCGCTGGTCATTCTGGCAATGGTCTCGCTGACGCTGCTGGGACTGGCTGTCCGCCAACGCTTCTCGACCGACTCCTGGATGCCCACCATCGTGACCGGTGTGGCCGGTCTGCTGATCGCCGGTGGCGCGGCCACGGTGTGGCGGTGGTAGCCGGGCCGCGCCGATATGGTCGACGGACTCGGCTGGATCGCGTTGCCGTTGCTCACGGTGAGCCTTGCGGGCGGGGCTCCCGGCCGCCTAGGGGCCGCGCATGTGTTCATCGCTGCCCTGGCCGGCGCCGTGCTGACATGCGGAATCGCTGCTGCCACCGGGCGTCACGCCAATGTGGCAGCGACAGCGGTGACCGTACTCGGTTTGGCCGGCGCGGCAGCCGGCGCCCGGATGTGGTGGCCGGTGCCCGCGCAATGGCTGGGGATGTGCACCCTGGTCGCCCTGCTACTGCTGCTGACCATGTCCCCGACGATCGCGTTGTGCGTCGCGCGGATCCGGCCGCCGTACTTCGGGTCGATTACCGGGCGCGATCTGTTCCGCCGTAGCGCGGGTCTACCCGCCGACGCGGTATCGCCCGTCGAAGAGGGCGCCGACGAGGAAGCAAATTCGGACACCACGCCGCGCGGTGCGCAGATCGCACTGGCCGCCATTCACGCCAACAACGTCCTGACGGGAATCTGCGTCGGAGCCGGGCTGATGCTTCCTGTCGCGGTGTGGGCCACCCTGGTGCCAGGCCATGAACGCAGCGTTCCGGCCGCTGCACTCGCCACACTTTTCGTTGTGATCTTCATCAGCCGCGGGCGGGCGTTCGCCGACAAACGGCAGGCGATCGCGCTGGTTTGCGGCGCCGCCGCGGCACTGTGCGCCGGTGTCGTCAAATACGTGGTGCACGAACCAATTTCGTCGGGCGACAGCGTGCTGTGGGGCGCCCTGGTGCTGGCCGGCTTTGGCGGGGGCGGGTCTACTGGCCGCGCTGCTGGTGCCGATTACCAGGTTCACTCCGCTGGTGCGGATGACCGCCGAATGGGTGGAAATAGCAGCGATCATCGCGGCCCTGCCGCTGGCCGCATGGATCGGCGGGTTGTTCACCTGGGTGCGCATGCGATGACCCAGATGGCTCTCACCGCTCGCGCATTGACCCAGCGGGTCGCCGCCACTGCACTGACGAGCCTACTGGTCGCTTTGATCGCGGGTGTTCCTGTGGCACAGGCGATTCCACCTCCGGTGGTCGATCCCGGACGGGTACCGGCCGACGGCAAGCCGGCTTCGGATCAGCCGATGCGGCAGAGCTTTGCCTGCGCGCGAACGATTACCGTCGCCGATCCGAATGTCGCCCTGCCCGCGCCCGGCTTCACGATGCTCAACGTCAGCAAGGCCTGGCAGTACTCGACCGGCAACGGAGTCCGGGTCGCGGTCATCGACACCGGCATCAATCCCAGCCGGCGGCTGCCGGTGGTGCCGGGTGGCGATTACATCATGGGCGGTGACGGTCTCACCGACTGCGACGCGCACGGCACCGCCGTGGCGTCGCTGATTGGTGCTGCGCCACAGGGAATTCCGATGCCCGCGCCGATGCCGAGCGCCCCGGCGTTCCCGCCGCCGGCGGGCCCGCCGGCCACCGATGCCGGTGCACCGCCGCCCGGCGGCCCACCACCGCCACCCGCACCGCCGCCACCGCCCTCACCGGTGACGATCACGCAGACCGTGGCGCCGCCGCCACCACCGCCGCCCGACGTGCCGTCGAATGGGCCGGGAGACCCGGCGCCTGGCCAGCCCGACGACCCCGAGGTGCCGCCGCCGCCCCCGGGCGCCCCCGACGGTGTCGCCGGAGTCGCGCCCCACGCGGTCATCATTTCGATCCGCCAGTCCTCGCGGGCCTTCGAACCGGTGAATCCCGGCGCCGGCGACTTTGAGGGGCGCAAGAAGGCCGGCACCATCGCGACTCTGGCCAGAGCCATCGTGCATGCCGCGAATATCGGTGCCAAGGTGATCAATATCAGTGTGACAGCGTGTGTTTCGGCCGCTGACCCGCTGGATCAGGGCGCTATCGGCGCCGCTGTCTGGTATGCGGCCACAGTCAAGGACGCCGTCGTCGTTGCCGCGGCGGGCAACGACAGCGAAGACGGCTGCGCGCAGAACCCGTCGTTTGATCCGCTCAACGCTTCCGATCCACGCGACTGGCACCAAGTCAAGACAGTCTCGTCGCCGTCCTGGTTCTCTGATTACGTCTTGTCGGTGGGTGCGGTCGACAACACCGGTGCACCGATCAACAAGAGCTTGGCGGGACCGTGGGTGGCCGCAGCGGCTCCAGGCGTCGGAATCATGGGACTCTCCCCGGAATCCGGGGGACCGGCGAATGCCTACCCGCCGATCCGCCCGGGCGAGAAGAACATGCCGTTCTGGGGAACCAGCTTTTCCGCGGCGTACGTCAGCGGGGTGGCCGCGCTGGTGCGAGCCAAATATCCGGCGCTGTCCGCGCATCAGATCATCAACCGGATTCTGCAGACCGCACACAATCCACCACGCGGAGTCGACAACCAGGTCGGTTACGGCGTTGTCGATCCAGTCGCGGCATTGACCTTCGATGTGCCCGCAGGCGAACGACTTCCCCCCGCGGCTGCCAGCCGCATCGTCCACCCGGTCCCCCCACCGCCGCCGCCGGACCACCGTGCCCGCACGGTGGCGCTGGTATTCGCCGGCGTGGTGCTGGCCGCCATCGCGGTGGTCTCTCTGATCGTTCGAGCGCGGCGCGAGCGATGACCGCCGGGACGAAGCTGACCATCATCGCCGCCATCTTCGTGGCCGCCGTCGCAGGTTGGGCAGTCGGCGGATACCCGGGTGCGGCAGCAGGTTTGGTGCTCGGAGTTGCGGTCGGCGTTATCCGGTGGCGAGGCCAGCCGTTGTGGTCCTGGCTGGTGCTGTGGCTGCGGCGTCGTCGCCCGATCTGGTGGAGCGAGCCGCTGACCGTCGCCAATGATCGTGCCGGCGGTGGTATCCGGTACCAGGATGGCGTCGCGGCGGCCGCGGTCCAACTGCTCGGGAAGGCGCATACGCCAACGCTGTTCACCGGATCGACCGCCACCTACACCGCCAACGCCTTCGACGTCACCGAGCTGCTGGGATTGCTGCACCAGAGCCTCGGCCTGACCTTGGATTCGCTCAGTGTCGTCACGGCCGGGGCACGCCGGCGCAACACCGGTGACTACCCGCGGGTGTACGACACGTTGATCGGCACACCGCCCTATGCCGGTCAGCGCGAGACTTGGCTCATCGTCCGGATCTCGGCCCTGGACAATGTCGAGGCGCTGCGCGGGCGAACCTCGGTCGGCAGCGCGACGCTTGCGGCCGCCCAGCGAATCAGCGCGGCCCTGCGCCAGCACGGCATCCGCGCCAAGGTGGCGACAGCCACCGACATCGTCGAGATGGAGCGGAGATTGGGCCGCTCCGCACTGGATGTCTCCGGTAGGCGGTGGCGGTCGGTGCGCGGCGACAGCGGTTGGTTGACGACCTATTGGTACCGGCCCGCCGACATCACGTCGGAGAAGTTGGCGCAAGCGTGGTCGGCGCGGGTCGATGGGATCACGCAGAACGTCACGCTTTACAGCGACGGCACCGCTACGGCCACGGTGACCGTGCGCAGCGCACAACCACCGACGGCCTCGTTGAGCATGCGGTTGCGGACCTTGCGGGGCGAGCAGGCGCACGCCGTCGCGGCCAATCTGTGCGGTCCGCTGCCGCTGCTGCGCGGAATCCGGCACGGTGTCCTGCACGGGCCGCTCGTCGTCCCGATCGGACCGTCGGGTGTGCTGCTCGGCAAGGTCACCGGCGGGAATCGGATGCTGTTGCCGCTCGACGACGCGGGCGAGTTCAGCCGGGTGCACATCGCCGCGGAGGACGCGCTGGCCAAGCGATTCATCATCCGCTTGGCCGGTGCTGGCGAGCGCATCACGGTGCACACTCGAAACATGCAGCGGTGGGCCAGTGTTCGGATGCCGAACATCGCCGTGACCGATCAGGCGAAGCCGGTGTCGGGCACCACGGTCAGTGTCGTCGACGGCAGCATGTCGCCGGCTCCGCGACCGAACACCCTGATTTCTGTCGGAGGACCGGGCGAGCCGTACCGGGGGACCGCCAATGTGCTGATCACCCAGACGGGCCCCGCGACCGTTGATGTGACGACGGACGGCCAGCTGCACGCGGTGGAAGTGGAATTGTTCCGAGCCGAGAACAGGTACGTATCGTCGGAACCGATGGCTTTGCGAACCCCGGATCTTGAAGCGGTGGACACCTCATGACCAGCAGCACCACGCCGGCTGCCGCGCGCAAGTATTTCGATACGGCGATGGCGCTACTCGACAGCGATGTCGCCGCAGCGGCGGCGCGGTTCCGGGAAGCAACCGAAGTCGACCCGTCGATGGCCGATGCTTGGCTGGGCCGGATCGCCGCGGGTGACGAGGCGTTGTCCACCGTCGAGCAGCTCTACATCTACGGGATCCGGCTGCATCGGGAGACCAACCGGATAGGCGCACGGTTGTCGGCGCCGATCAAAGCCGGCCCCTATCTGTCGATTTCGGTGACCGAGGCCTCGCATGCGGGCCTGGCGCTGGCGAGCGCTCTGATCGACGATCGCCAGTACGAGAAAGCCGAAGCGCTGCTTGCGGATTCGACGCTGCTGGACACCTGGGAGAACCACCAGTGGAAGCAGTACATCGAGTCCTATCTGATGTTCGCCACGCAACGCTGGCCGGACGTCATCGCGGTGGCGGCGGCGATCCTGCCGCCCCAGGCCATCATCATGTCGGCGGTCACCGCGGCCACCTGCACGCTGGCGGCACATGCCGCGGCGCACCTGGGTCAGGCGAGGGTCGCGCTGGAGTGGACCGACCGGGTCGAGTTGCGTGCCGGATTCGGTGGGCCGACCGAGACGCGGCGTTCCCATCTCGAAACCGCCATCACCGCAGTCGATCCCACCGACTTCCCGCTGATCGCCGCCGATCTTGCCTACGTGCGCGGGATGGCGCACCGCCAGCTGGGAGACGAACCCAAGGCGCAGATCTGGTTGTCCAAAGCGACGATCAACGGCGCCTTGATCGAGCCGGCCAAGCAAGCGCTGGCCGACCCGGCGCTGCAGTTGGTGGTCACCGACGAGGATGCCATCAGTTCCCGCTCAAATAAGTGGGATGTGACCACCGAGGTATCCGAGCAGCAGCGGCAGGAGGAGGAGCACCAAGAGCGCCGCATCGAACTCCTGCAGGAGGGGCGCGTGTTGCTCGACAACCAGGTTGGGCTGGCCGACGTCAAACGCGCGGTCGCTGAACTGGAAGACCAGATCGAGGTCCGTGCACTGCGTCTGGCGGCGGGCCTGCCGGTGGCCAATCAGACCAATCACATGCTGTTGGTCGGACCGCCCGGCACCGGTAAGACCACCACCGCCGAGGCGCTCGGAAAGATCTACGCCGGGTTGGGCATCGTTCGCCATCCAGAGATCGTCGAAGTCAAGCGGGCAGACTTCTGCGGCGAGCACATCGGTGCGTCGGGACCGAAAACCAACGAGCTGATAGACCGATCGCTGGGCCGCATCCTGTTCATGGATGAGTTCTACTCACTGGTGGAACGGCATCAGGACGGCCGGCCGGACATGATCGGCATGGAGGCGGTCAACCAACTGCTGGTGGCACTCGAGGTGCATCGGTTCGATTTCTGTTTCATCGGCGCGGGATACGAGAAGGAAGTCGACGAGTTCCTCACCGTAAACCCGGGTCTGGCCGGCCGGTTCAATCGCAAATTGCGGTTCGAGTCCTACGCGCCCGACGAGCTGGTGGAAATCGCGGTCCGTTACGGCAAGCCGCGGGCTACGGTTCTCGACCCCGCTACGGCCGAGGCGCTGAAAGCCGCGTGTGCGACGCTGCGCGGCTACCGTGCACCCGATGGCCAGCACGGTATCGACGTCATGCACAACGGCCGGTTCGCGCGCAACGTCGTCGAACGTGCGGAGCGCTTGCGGGACTCGCGAGTGGCCGCACAGCATCGCGTCGACAAAGGATCAGTAACAGTGCAGGATCTGCAGACGCTACGCACCAAGGACATCGTGGCGGCGGTGACGGATGCGTGCGTGGAAAAGCATGTGCCGATAGTGCTTTGACCGAATCCGCCCGCCGGGACTCGAGACCGTGCTGAGCGCGGAATTTGCGTCGTCTTTCGGATCAGACTGCGGTTCAGCCATGCCCGACGCGCGGAATGTTTAAGATGCACTCCTAGCCGAAATTCGGCAGGCGTCAGGTGGTGCGCCCACGTCAGCGCGGTCGTTAGGCGAACGGAGTCCGGCGGTGCACCGTCTCTTCCTGATCACGGTGGCGCTAACGCTGGTATTGGTTAGCGCACCTCCCGCCTCGGCGGTTGCTCCGCCGGCGATCGATCCCGGCGCGATGCCGCCCGATGTGACGGGACCTGACCAGCCGCTGGAGCAAAAGCGGGTCTGCAAGGCGCCGTTGACGTTACCGGCCTCCAATTTCCGCGATCCGCCTTGGCCCAACACGTACCTGGGCATTGCCCAGGCTCAGAAATTCGCGACCGGGGCCGGGGTCACCGTCGCCGTGATCGACACCGGTATCGACGCGTCGCCGCGGGTCCCGGCTGAGCCCGGCGGCGATTTCGTCGTTCCGGACGGCGACGGCCTGTCGGACTGTGACGCACACGGAACGCTGACTGCGTCCATCATCGCCGGGCGGCCCACGCTCACCGACGGGTTCGTCGGCGTCGCGCCGGATGCTCGGCTGGTCTCGGAGCGCCAGACGTCGGAGGCCTGGGAGCCGAAGGACTCGCAAAACAACCAGAACGACCCCAACGCGACTCCGGCCGCCGGATCGATCCGCAGCCTGGCCCGGGCGGTGGTGCACGCCGCCAATCTCGGGGCGGGTGTGATCAACATCAGCGAAGCGGCGTGCTTCAAGGTCAAAAAGCCAGTCGACGAGTCCAGTTTGGGAGCGGCTCTCAACTATGCGGTGAATGTCAAGGGCGCTGTGATCGTCGTGGCGGCCGGCAACGTCGGCGGCGATTGCTCGCAGAATCCGCCGCCCGACCCGTCCATTCCCGCCGATCCCCGAGGCTGGCAGGGGGTCCAGACGATCGTCACGCCCGCGTGGTACGCGCCGTTGGTGCTGACGGTCGGAGGTGTCGACCAAGACGGGGCACCGAGCGAGTTCTCCATGCACGGACCCTGGGTCGGCGTTGCAGCGGCGGCGGACAACATCATCGCGCTGGGCCCCCACGGTGAGCCCGTGGATGCGTTGCCGGGTAAGGAAGGTCCGGTGCCGATCGCCGGCACCTCGTTTGCCGCGGCGTACGTCTCGGGTCTGGCGGCGCTGCTGAGACAACGGTTCCCCGACTTGGGGCCGGCGCAGATCATCAATCGGATCACGGCCACCGCGCGACATCCCGGCGGCGGCGTCGACAACGCGGTCGGTGCGGGCATCATTGATGCGGTGGCGGCGCTCACTTGGGATGTTCCCGCTGGTTCTGAGGCGACCACGTTCCCGGTCCAGCGAATCCAGCCTCCGGTGCCGGTGCCCGGGCCCGACCACGGGCCGATAACCATCGTGGCGCTTTCGGTGGCGGGCCTGATCCTCGCGCTGGCACTGGCCGCGCTGACGGCGCGAGCCCTACGGCGGCACTGACGAACATGAGATCACTACGGCTAAGGTTCAGCACCGGGTACGCGCGGTGGCTGGCGGCGCTGGCCCCGGCATGCATCGCACTATTTCTCCGCAGGCCCTACGCGTGGGCCGGCCCCGCGATTGTGGCGGCGGCTGTGATCCTGGCGACGGTGACCTTCCGCGGCCGGCGACTGACCGGGTGGGTGGCGGCGTTCTTCGCGTGGCTGGTACGCCGCCGCCGGCCGCTGGACACCCCGTCCGAACCCGTCGTGGGAGCCACCGTCCAGCCGGGTGACCACGTGGCAGTGCGCTGGCAAGGCAAAGTCTTGGTGTCAGTCATCGAACTGATTCCCCGGCCGTTCACCCCGACGGTCGTCGTCGATGGGCAGGTCCATACCGACGACGTGGTGGACACCCGGCTGGTCGATCAAGCGTTGTCGGTCCACTGCCCCGACTTGGAGGTCGACGTGGTGTCGGCCGGCTATCGCGTCGCCAAGACCTCGGCGGAGGAGGTGGCGAGCCTGTACGAGCAGGTGATCGGTGCTGACCCGGCTCCAGCGCACCGCCGGACCTGGATCATCGTCCGCGCTGACCCGCGGCGGGCTCTCAAGTCGGCTGGGCGGCGTGACGCCGGAATTGCGGGACTGGTCCGGTATCTGGTGGCATCGACGACGCGGATTGCTGACGAGCTGTCCCGGCACGGGATCGACGCGGTGTGCGGGCGCAGCTTCGACGACTTCGACCGCGCGACAGACATCGGGTTCGAACGGGAAAAGTGGTCGACGGTCAAGGGACGCGACGGCTTCACCACTGCCTACTCCGCGCCCGGCGGCCCGGATGTCTGGTGGTCCGCACCCGCCGACCACACCATCGTCAGGGTCCGTGTCGTGGCGGGGACGACACCGCAGTCCGCGGTGCTGCTCACCACACCGAATAGACCGAAGAAACGGCGTGGGTTTTGCCGATTGTCCGGTGGCCAGCGAGCCGCGGTACAAGGCAAAACCCTGGTCCCCGATCGGCACTGCCAGTTGCCGATCGGCTCGGCGGGCGTGCTGGTCGGTGAGACAGCGAGCCAAAACCCGGTCTATCTCCCGTTCGACGATGTCGACACGAGTGTCAACTTGGGTGACGCCCGGGTGTTCACCCAGTTTGTGCTGCGGGCCGCGGCCGCGGGTGCGACCGTCACGCTCGGACCGCACTTCCGGGAATTCGCGGAGCTGATCGACGCGCAGATCGGGCCGGAGGCCAAGGTGGTGTGGCCGAACGCGACGAGCTATCTCGGCCGGCACCCCGGCGTCGACCGGGTGGCATTGCGACACAACGTGGTCAGTACACCCCGGCACCGGCAGCTACCGATCCGGCCGGTTTCTCCGCCCGAGGAAAGTCGCTACGAACAGGCCCTGCCTGCGACGGGTGGAACCGCGTCCTGAGGCCGGCTCTGGCGGGTGCCGCTCAACGCGCGCAATCGGCCGCGCCGCTTTAGACTCAGGCCCGGTTGTGTGGACCGAGGCCGTCTGTCGGCTCACGCGCCAACACCCAACCGAGGTAAAGGACCTCCCCTGATGAGCACTCTTGGCATGGGCCCCGAAGCACATCCACAGGTAGCGCAGACGCTCGAGCAGTTGCAGCGATTCAGTTCGGCACTCGAAGCGCAGATGCGCCGGACACACACCCAATCCTTCACGGCCACAGACGAAGCCGAAACCGTCGAAGTGACCATCGATGGGCACCGTCGCCTCGTCGGCCTGGATATCCAGGACGGACTGCTGCGGTTGGGCGCCGAGACGGTGCAGCGGCGCGTCAACGCGGCGCTACAGACAGCACAGGTCAGCGCGTCGGCGACGCTGCAAGTGCAGCAGGCCGACCTGGTCGCCTCGCTGGCCGGCCTGGCCGGGTCGCTGCAATCGACCGTGGGCTTGATCCCAGCGACACCGCGATAGCAACCCCGGCGTCTGACAACGGTCTGCCAGCCCCTCGGAAAGCTGCGCCCACACCGGCCCGCCGGGGTTAAGCTCGGATTCGACGATGGCTGATTTTCAGGGAAGTTCCGGTGTTGTGCCAAGCGAGCTGCTGCAGGCGCAAAACCCCGCGATATGTTTCGTCTCCAATATCGGGGACGCCGTGCTGACATTGCCGACGCTGCGGGCGTTAGGCGAAATGTTCACCGCTCCACTGACACTGATCTGCCCCAAGGTGGCATTCGACCTATGTTTTCGGGAGGTAAGCCACCGCCATGTCGACACCACCGGGTTGCCTTTGACGGGGCCCCGTCCTGCGTCAGCACAACGCGCCCGCGATTATGAAACACTCGCGTCCGAGATCGGTGCTGTCGATCTGTTCATCGACACGTTGACGTGGAACGCGTTGTCCGGCATCGTTGTTCGACCGTTGGTCGAACGGCTCGCGCCCACCACCACCGTCGGCTTCCCCACGGACTACGCATACGACATCGTGGTCTCCAACGAGGCATGTCACGCCGCCGACCAGGTGTTCAAGTTGGCGCGGCTGTTCGATCCTTCGTTGCGGATCGATACCTATACCCAACCGCTGCCGATCCCACCGCTCGTAATGGAAAAGGCACGATCGATACGCGCCGCAGTGCCCGACGGGGCCAAAGTGCTCGTCGTGCACGCCGACACCGATTGGACCGAGAAACGGTGGCCCGTCACCAGGTTCATCCAGCTGCTCGACCGGTTTTTGGAGCTGCATCGCGATTTCGTCGTCTGGGTCGTCGGGATGGGGCACGAGGAACTCGATGCTGGTCGCGACCGCGACCGTGTCTTCCCCCAGCTGGGGCTACCACTGGACCTGGCCATGGGCTTGGTCGCCAACGCGGACCTGTTCCTGGGGATCGATTCCTGCATGCTGCACGCCGCCGACCTGGCGAGAGTTCCCGGCGTCGGGCTGTTCGGTGCGACGCGGGCCGCGACCTGGGGCTTCAGATTCGGCCCGCACCGGCATGTCGATAGGGCCACGATGGCGGACATCTCAGTGCCCGAGGTGCTCGATGCGATGAATGACCTTGCCCAAGAACACGCTTGAGCCAAAGCCGGGCTCGGCAACCGCGTTCTCGGTGTTTCGCCATCGCAGCGGCCGGCCAGCCCCGGCCGACGTCGACTGAATTTGCCGCTGCCACCAGGTCGCCGAGCGGTTTAAGCTCGGGCGAAGGATGGTGTCAGGTTGAGTGAATTCACGGTTCTTCGGGACGGGCGCTCGGTAAGAGTCGAGCGTGGCGTGCTGAATCATCTGCTGCAGGCGCAACGCCCTGCGGTCTACTTCTCCACGCTCATCGGGGATTCCGTGCTGACGTTGCCGACGCTGCGGGCGTTGGGCGAAATGTTTGACGCTCCACTCACATTGCTCTGCCCCAAGATCGCCTTCGATTTGTGCTTCCGTGAGGTAGATGCCCGCCTGGTCGACATCACCGGAACACCCCCCGTGGGGCCCGCATTGGGGCCGCCCTCGAATCGAGGTATCGATTACGGCTCTCTGGCGGCCGAGGTTGGTCCCGTCGACGTTTTCATCAATGCCGTTCCGTGGGATGTCCCGTCGAACGTGTTCGTCCGCCCGCTGCGGCAACTGCTCGCGCCGAGCACCAGCATTGGGTTTCCAACCGGCGATACCTACGACGTCGTGGTGCCCAGAGATGTACCGCACTCGGCCGACCTGACGTTCAAGTTGGCGCGCCTGTTCGATCCGTCGGCTCGGATCGAAAGCTACGCCCGGCCGGTGCCGATCCCAGCAGCCGCCCAAGAGGAAGTCCGGGCGATCCGTGCCACCTTGCCCGCGGGCGTAAAGGTGCTCGCCGTGCACGCCGACACCAATTGGGTAAAGAAGCGATGGCCGGTCACCAGGTTCGTCGACCTGCTGGACCGATTTCTTTCGCGCCATCACGATTTTGTGGCGTGGGTTGTCGGAATGGGGGACGAAGAGCTCAATGTGGGTCGTGAACGCGACCGCGTCTATTCGTATCTCGGTCTGCCCCTTGACGTTGCGATGGGGATGGTAGGCGAAGCGGACCTATTCCTGGGGGTCGATTCCTGCATGCTGCACGCCGCGGATCTGGCGCGCGTCCCGGGCGTCGGCCTCTTTAGCCCGACGCAGCCTGCAATATGGGGATTCAGGTTCGCACCCCACCGGCACTTCCACCGCGACTCCATGGCCGACATCACCGTCGACGAAGTGTTCAGCGCGATGGAAGGCCTCGTCGATGAGCGTTCCGGCGATCCGTCGCGACTCCGCAACGGTATAGCGGTGGCCGCGCCGCGCGAGGTACCCGAACGCGAGCTGCTGTCCGCGGTGCGACAGTTTCACGACATCGTGTCGGCATGGCACCGTGAGGAACCCGAAACCTCTTCTGCCAGTGTCAGTCTCGCTAATAAAGCACTGCACTTGCACGCAATGAACTTCGGCCTGTGGCATCACGAAGACGCCGTTCGCCGGAGCGGTATCGGTGACCATGAGGTCGCTTGCCGGAAACGTCGCATCGACGATCTCAACGCCCGGCGCAACGCGGCCATCGAGGAGATCGACGCTAGCCTGCTACGTGACATCGGCCTCAACCCGACCGCGCCGCTATACACCGAAACTCCGGGCACGATCGTGGATCGGCTTTCCGTTCTCGCGCTGCGGATCTCGCACACGAATCGAACCGGCGATCCCGGGGCGCACCTTGCAGTGCTCGAAGAGCAGTATGAGCACCTGTACGGCGGCCTGGAGGGGTTCCTGGCGCAACTGCGGGCCGGCGACCTATGTTTCAAGCTGTATCGGCAGTACAAGTCGGCCGGCGACCGAAGTTACTGCGACTTGTACGAGAACCGCGATACTTGAACCTGTACCACCGGCTCGGACTGCATCAATACGCCGCCGCTTCCCACCACTGGTTCCAGTCCAGGAAGGGATCCTTGTGTTCCTGATATTGGAGGTGCAGGGCCAGCGAAGGTATCGGTGTAAAGAGCAGGACTTGTTCGCGCCAGATCTCGTTGATAGTGGAGTCTTCGAAAATGTGGTTCGCGACGCCGTACGGCGTACTTGAGTAGCGCGCTAGCAGTTCAAAGACGGACCAGTTTCTTCTCAACGTCTCGATTTCTATCCAGCACGTGTTGGTGGTGTGTGTGTTGGTGCGCCAGTGCCTGCCGGTGCCGTACAGCACGCGGCAATCCTCCTGGCTGAATATCGGGCTCCAATAGTTCTTCGGATCGTCATAAGGATGCAGAGCGACTTCTCTTCCAGCGAACCTCTGTTTGAACAGCGCATGCGCCGCAACCATCTTCTGAATAGCTGACGGAGCGTGCAAGTAGTCGTCCTCGACGAGGTAGATGAGCTCGCGGCCCGCATCCCGCGCTGCGGAAAACGATGCCAGGCAGGACGCGTTGTATCCGCGTTCCGCGAGTTCGACGAATTCCACCGGGTGCTTGCACTGCGCGAGTATCCGGCGCAGCGTCGCAACAGCTTCCGGTGTCGAGTGGTCATCGAAGACTCGCAGGATGACATCGCCGTCGACGCGGTTGATCGCCGTGACGAGCGACTGTGTGCAGCGCAGCATGATTTCGCTTTTGGCCGCGCCGACGTACCGGTGCGCGCCGTGCACGCTTATGTCGGAATGGGTCTGTAAATGGATGTCGAGTTTCATGTCCGGGGCCAGCTTAGCGCGATTCGCAGCGCGGGTATTCGGTTCGAGCCGAACCGAAATCGTTGATGCGTAGCGCCTTTCATTGCGTGTTAGTGTTGCGCGGTGAGTCTGCTGTGGTTCACGGACCCTCCGGACGGCGGAGGAAAGCGCTACCGCTCCGAAGTGGACTGGAGGCGCAATTTCGTAAATGAACTCAGATCCCGGCAAGTGAATGTCGTTCTCGACGTCGGCGCCAACGCGGGACAATATGCAGCAAGTCTTCGAGAGGCTGGCTTCGAAGGCCGGATCGTTTCGTTCGAACCACTTGCGGCCCCATTCTCGATTCTGCAACGGTCGGCCGCCGGTGATCCGCTTTGGGATGGTCGGCAATGCGCGCTGGGCGATTACGACGGAGCAGTTTCGATGCATGTCGCGGGCAACGCGGGCCAGAGCAGCTCCGTATTGCCGATGCTGCAATCCCACCGCGACGCCCTGCCGAGCGCGAACTACGTCGGCACCGAAGAGGTGACCATTTGTCGACTCGATTCTGTTGCGCCGGAAATCCTGCTGCCCGACGATGTGGCCTTACTCAAGATCGATGTTCAAGGCTTCGAGAAGCAAGTGATCGCCGGCGGTGCGGTAACCGTGCGCGATCAGTGCATCGGCCTGGAACTCGAGCTGTCCTTTGAGCCCCTCTATGACGGCGGCATGCTAGTCAGGAGGCGTTGGAACTCGTGCGTTCTTTGGGATTCGCGTTGGCCGGGTTCGCGCCCTTCTTCTTCGATGTCCGGACGGGTCGCCTGCTTCAGGCCGACGGCGTCTTCTTCCGGGTGGCTGGCACTGTGCCGTCCAGCGGGGACACGTCCCTGTAAGACAAGGTATTTCCGGGGGCCGAAGAGCCGAAATGGGTCGGAGAAATTGGTGCACCTGAGCCCTGTTCGGTGAATTAGGATAATCCGGTGGCGGTTAGCGCGCCCCTGCGCCGCCCGCATGGCCCGGCAATACGAAAGGGGTGGTCGGTGGTTGCACCGCATCATGCTGTCGATCACGTCGCCCGCGCCGGCGACGTGAGCAGCGATACCCGTGCTGCCCGGACATTCGTGGTGGCGGGGGGCGAGCACGCCCCGTGGTGCTCGACGAGTGACGCTGCGGCACAACCTATCTGCGCTCCGCGACCACGGAGTTTCGCGGCCGATCGCTTTCCATATCCGACCTTGCGGACTTCAGCATAAGGAGAATGGGCCGAGATGCCACAGACGCTTAAGGTCGAATACGAAGAGCTCATCGCGCGGGCTAACGAGATCGAGGCAGCGCTTCCGCCGATCCCTGCCACCAATCCGGCGGCCCCTTGTCCCCTTTCGTTCGTCAACGATGCTGCCACTCAACTCGCGCTCTCCGCCGACTCACTGCGGCTCTACCTGCGGGCTTGCGAGCGGGAGTGGAGGGCGCTGGCGAAATCCCTCCGGAATGCGGCCAAGGCCTACGAAGAGGTCGACGAGGAAAGCGCCGAGGGGATCAACGCCGTCAATGGTGATTCTTCGGTCGGCACTGCGGGCGCTGGGAATGGCAAGATGACGGTTAACTGCGACCCGGACGAGGACTTCGGCGGTTACCTGCCGCCGCCGCCTCCGCCGCAGCCACCACCGTCGTTCGAATACCCCTACTACGAGGTCAGGCAGGCCGCGACGGAGATCGAGTCGGGAGACCAGGGCACGGCGTTCAAGGCATTCGCCAAGGAATGGGACACGTTCCAGCGAGAGTTCCAGAAGGAGACCTATCGCTTCCGACCGTTCACGTCCTGGGAAGGCGAATCCACCTCGCTGGTCGAGGAAAATTTTGAGGCGCAGCGGCAATGGATCTATGCGATGGCGAAGTTGTGCGTCACGCTCGGCAACGACGCTCTCCGTGTCGTAAGCGCCCACAAAAAAGCCCGCGTGCTCGGGGACGAACTGACCACAAGCCCGGTGGACGGGACGTGGACAGTCGAGGCGGAGCACCCCACCACCTACGAGGTGTCGCTTTGCGATTATTGGTACAAGTACTACACGACGAAATCACCTTATTACCTGTACATGGCGGTTAGCTGGTACGAAAGTCTGCAACTCAAGTCGGAAACGTCACTAAACACCTATATCGCGAACGCGTCATTACCCTTGACGCCGGTGAATCCGAAGATGCCGCCCACCGCCACCCGCATTGCCGCGCCCGATCCCAATGCTCCCGGGGACGAGGAGGGGACGATTGACGACCCGTTCGGTGGCGGTGGCGGCGGTGGTGGTGGAGGGCTTCCAGCTGCGCCCATGATGCCGATGTTGCCCACCATGCCGGGCGCCGGCATGGGGGGAGCCCCGGATCAGGCGGCCATGACGGAAGCCATGAAGGATGCGATGAAGGGCAAGCCGGGTGGGCCCGGCGGCGGGCTCAAACCGGCGTCGTTGGGCGGCGGTGGCGGCGGTGTGCCGTCGATGCCGTTGCAGCCCGCGGTGGATTCCGAGGCAGCGTCGCGGCCGGCCGGAGCGTCGCCCGGCGCCGCGGCAACGGGTCGCGGTATGCCCGGCGCGGGCGGCGCGGCGGGCGGTGGCATGGGCGGCGGTATGGCCCCGATGGGCGGCGCCGGGCAGGGCCAAAATCAGGGCAAAGGCAAACGCGTGCAATCGGAGGACGAATCGCTCTATACCGAGGAGCGAGCATGGACTGAGGGCGTAATCGGGAATCGCCCGCGTAAGACACCACCCGATAAGTAAGGACCCCAATGACCGTCGAGATGCATCCCCAGGTAGCCGAGGCACTGCGGCACGCGCAGCAGTTTCAGTCGGCCCTTGAAGACCAGCAGCACCGGACGAATACCGAATCATTCACTGCCACCGACGAATCCGAGACCGTCGAGGTAACCCTCAACGCGCGGTTATGCATGACCGATCTGCATATCGAGGATGGCCTGTTACGTCTGGGTGCGGACACGGTGGAACAGCGCATCAACGAGGCGGTGGCCAACGCGCAGGCCGCAGCGACCGCCGCGATCGACGCTGAGCACGAGCAGCTGATCGAGATGGTGGCCGGAATCGCCGGATCGCTCAAAGAGGCCCTGGGCTTGACCTAGGCGAAACCCGGCGGCGGCCAACGGTTTGGCGCTTCTCGCCGGGCCTTTCGGGGCGCTGCTAACCGATAAATTTGCCGCAGTTAGCTTGGGTCAACCTCGATTACGCTTACTAACCATGATCCCCGGTACCCCTGCGCGGCCGTTTTGTTGGCCCGCGTCGCCGGGAGAGGAGTAGGCAATGGGCGTCACCAAGCCAATCGGTGGCTATACCGAGCAGATGCTCGTCCCGGACGCCTGGCCGGAGCTCGATGAGGACAGCTACCACGACCGGGCCCAGCAGTACACGGAGGTGCTACGGCAGCTGACTGAGGTGCTGGAGACCTGCCAGCACGAACAGAGCGAGATCTTCGACGGTGGATTCTGGTCGGGCGGTGCCGCTGGCGCCGCGAGAACCGAACTCGGCACCAACATCGATGAGCTGAAAAAGCTGCAAAACGGTCTGGCGACGATAATCACCTGGCACCGCTACATTGCCGATTCGATCACCCAGGCCAAATGGGATATCAGCGACAACGTCGAGGTCGCACAGGCGCAAGTCGACGTCCTCGAGAACGACTCCAGCTTGGACGCCGCCGAACGGACCGCCGCGATCAATACGGTGGTCGGCACGGTATACGGCACAAATCTCGCAGTGGTGTCCGGTACCGCTGAACGAATAGTGGCGAGCAAGTCCTGGCGACCGCCCGACAGTGCCTTGCAGGATCTGCTCGACCAGAAGACACCACCTCCGGTCACACTGCCCGAGACTCCGCCCGCCCCCGCGCCTCCCGTCGAGGAAGAGCGACCGCGGCCCACCCCAGCGCCACCGGAGCCCGGGCTGCCACCGTCGGCGGCACCCCCGCTGTCACCGCCGGGGATGCCCATGCCGGGCGGTGTCGCACCGCCTCCTTCGGGGATGCCTGCCGTTGGACCACCGCCCGTACCGCCGGCCGCTAAGCCAGGTGGGCACGGTCCCGCCGTCCCGGGCGCCCCGGGTGCCCCGGGCGGACCCGGCGCCCCGGGTGGCGCGCCGCAGGCCCCGCTGAGTCCCGCGGCATCGGCGCAACCGCTTGGTGCCGGGGGACGCGGGAAAGGCATGACTCCGGCATCGCTGATATCGCCGACGGTGGCAGCCCGGCCGGAAGAGTCGGCCGCCCCAGCACCGGCCGCGCCGGCCGGCGTGCCCGCCGGGTCGACGGGCGCCTCAGGTGGTGGATCACGCGCGGGCCGCGCTGCTCCGGGTGCTGCGGCCGGCCAGGCGGCAGCGGGCAGCTCGGCCACCACCCGACCGGCAGCGGCCAGCAGCCGGACCACCCGACCTTCCGGTTTCGCCGACGATCAGGCTACGTCGGTGGAACGCGTGGAGGCGGCGGGTGCCGTTGTGGTGACGCCGATTATCCCGGTTTCGAAAGCGCGCGCCGAACGTGACGCCATCGCCGATGCGGCCACCGCTGACGCATCGCATCGACAGGGCGGTGGGGCCGATCCGGTGCGGTTGGCGCGGCGCGTCGCCGCGGCGTTGAACGCACCACGCGAGGGCAGCGGTGCTGATCTCGGACTCTTCTGGGTGACGGCTGTAACCACCGACGGCGCGATAGTAGTGGCGAACAGCTATGGGCTTGCCTACATCCCTGACGGGGTCCAACTACCCGAACCCGTGCAGATGGCCAGCGCCGACGAGGCGATTTCGGCCGCCGAGCGGGCGCAATGGGCGACCTATCCCGTGATGGCTGTGCAGGGTTGGGCGGCTCAGCACGACACCAAGCTGCGGGCGGTGATCGCGACCGAGGAACAGTTGGCCAATTCAGACTCCGGCGCGGCCAAGATCGTGCTGAAGCCGGATGACATCCCAGACACCGGCGACATGATCGGCCGATCGCGGCTGGAGTTGGTGGATCCGGACGCGGCCGAACGCCTGGCGGCGACCACCGATGTGCGGTTGGTCAGCCTGTTGCCGCCGGCTCCGGCGGATGCGACGCCGTCGGCCGAGCAGCATCGGGCACCCGAGGAGCTGATCGATCCCGAGACGGCCGCTCAGTTCTCCGCGTCGTTGGCCGAAGGGAAGCTCGATCTGCAGGAATCGCCCCAGGATGCCGGCCCGCCCGCCGACCAGCGTCCCATGCTGTGGTTTGACGTGATGAAACCTCTGGCCAGCCGCTCGCCCGGCCGCCAGGCACCGCACCTGCGGGCATATCACCGCTACGCCGAGTACGCCCAAGAGGCGCTGCTCACGCAGGCGCACACCGCCGGTGACCCCGTCGCTCAACGCTCGGCCATCGCGGACTGGCTGTACTGGAAGCACATCACCGAACTGATGAACGCAGCGCTGGCTAAAACCTCTTAGGCCCATGAGCGCAGCCAGAAGCGCTGTCGCCGTTGGTAATCAGTGAGGGCGGTGCTCAGAGCGTGATCTTTGCGGGCGCCGCCTCCGGGTGCACCTTGGTCGGTGCAACGGGAGCGTTCTGCGACGTTTCAGTGCCCGGCGCCGCACCTTCGGCGCGCGCCTCGGGCGAGACTTCCTCGTCGGTCTTGTGTTCGTCGACCAAGCGGGCCTCGTCATCGGGGGAGCGGTCGGATTTGTTGCTGTCGGCCAGTTGCGCCGGTGTGGCGCCGGCGCCCTGCATGCCCTGCAGGCTTCCCATCGCTCCCTGCATGGTTTGCATGACGGGTCCGAGTGCTCCGGCAGCGCCCGCCAATTGATCGAGTTGCGGCGCAGCGGGCTGCGGAGTCGGCTTGGCGCCAGTGGGCTTTTTGCCGTCTGCCGGTTTGCCTGCGGGATCACCGGCGGGCTTCTCTGGCGAGGTACCTTCTGGGTTCTCCGCCGGTGTGCCGCCCGCGGGCGCCTGCGCTGCGCTAAGGAATTGGACCTGGTCTAGGTGATCGATGAGTCGCTGATCGGTGTCGGAGTACATTCCGGCCGCGGCGGCGATGCTGGACCCGGTCTTTGCCAGGGCGGCTTTGACGGCAGGTAGCCCACTGGTCACCGGTGATTCGATGATCGGCAATGTCGCATTGACAGCCGCTGACACCGCATCCGTGCCCGGCGCAACGATCGGTGCGGGCGGCACCGGAAATGGCAGATCCCGCAACGTGTTTCCTGCGGTTTCCAGGCGGGAAGGCTCAACGACCAATGGTTCGATCATCAGCCGACCTCCTCTGCGTGGTATCCGTCACGACAGATTTTACCCAACCTTGCGCCTCGGCCACTGCGGCAATTTTCGCCACCTGGGCGAGCGTCAGAATTGGATATTGCGAACAATGTCGTAGACACCAGTGATCCACAACAGCATTGGCAGGATCGCGGCGACCAATACTCCATCGAGCAATTCCAGGGCGCGCTTCATCACCGGCGATACCCGGCGAATCCCCACTGTCGCCGCGACCCCGGCGAGCGCAATCAGGCTGGTGCTCGCCAGGATGGTCAGCAACAGCCACGCGCTGTGTGGGTACCAGAGCACCAATCTGGCAGTGGCACCGATCGGGATGGCGACGGTCGCGGCCAGCAGCGCCCACGCGCACCAACGATCGGCGTACAGACGCGACCTGAATGCGCATGCGGCGGTTACCAAACCGGCGACCAGCAGGCTGTGCACGAAGAAGTGTCCACGTACCACGACCGCGATGACGCCGACGGCCAGAACCAGGGTGCCGGCCGTCACGAACCCGGTCAGCAGCCGCTTGGCCAGTTGGCTGCGCTCGGTGAGTCGCGCGGCCGAATCGGGCACCGAGGCGATGATGGCCTGCCAGGTCTTGGTCTCCTTGTCGTCGCTGACCTCTTGGCCCGCAACGGGATCGAGCAATTCATCGTGATCGACGGCCTCGCCGGGCGCTGGAATCGGGGGGAGCGCGATCCGGGCGACGGCCACGGTCAGTTTGGCCGCATTGGTCACGGTGAAGAGCCCAAACACGATGGCACCAGCCGGTACCCAATGCTGCCAGCCGTAACCGAAGGCGACGGCGCCCGCCGTCACCGCAATCGCGACGATCACAACAAACGAAACGAGCTCGGAGCGCCGTCGGGGACCACCCCGCGTCAGTAGCGTCAAGAACAAGACAACCGCGGCAGCGCCGGCGAGCTGGGGTGCGCCCAGCGGTTCGGCTCCGCGTGGCTGCGGAATGGCCAGTGCCGCAGCGACGGTGATCAGCGGCGCTGCCGTCGCCAGCAGGCTTTCCGACAGGCCCACATTTCGGTAGAACCTCTTGGCGCCCCAGCTGCCCACCAGTGCCAAAAGCCCCGCGATGCCCAACGCCAGTGACCACCACAGGTGACGCCCGGTGTTCCACCACCCCAGCGTGGCGATGGCGGTAACCGCGACAGCGACAATTGGGATCGCCCCGCCAATAAAGCGATTGAGCGCAGTGCGGTCGAACTCAGGCGATTCGTCGAGTACAGCAATCGCGTCGATGACATCCTCAACCAGCGGCCGGTATCGCTCCGTGCGACTCACCGACACCAGAGTCAGCAGCGAGCCATCGACGACGACGGCCTCGTCGAGCGACTTGTCGGGCTGCAGCGGCGGCGCTCCGGGCCGCGCGAAAGTCCAAGCGCCCTGGGCGGAGAAGTCAAAGTCGGCCAGGACATCAGCCGGGGTGTCTTCGAGCAATTCGGCCAGCACCGAAACGGTGTCGTCGATATAGGTCTCTATCGGCGAGGACGATGGCAAGACGACATCGGTCATTCGCCGGCCGGTCAGGATCGTCACCCGGGTCGTTGCGGGCCTGGCGGGAGTGGCACCGGCGGTCCCCGCAGCCGCGGCTGCGCCGGCACTAGCGGTGGGCGCGCTCAACGACGTTCACCCCTGTCGAAATCGTCGGAAAGTGCTGCGGCAAGTTCGGTTATCTTACGCTTGTAAAGGGGGTCGAGCAGACCGACTTCGATCTCTTTTCCAGCCGCGATGTGTTTATCCCAGGGCAGCACCACAACCCGATCCGGCTGAATATGCTCTCCGAATTGCTGCACCAAGTCGGTGACGGCGACGTTGGGTTTTCCCGGTACGACGTGGTTGATCACTACGCAGGCGCGGCTCAGCAATTCCTGGTGACCGTTATTGCGTAACCAATCGATTGCGACGGCGGCTTGCCGGGCGCCGTCGACCGATGCGCTGGTCACGATCACCACCCCGGATACGGTCGAGAGCACGCCGCGCGCCGCCGGGTCGGACAGGCCGGCACCGAAGTCGGCCAGCACGACACTGTAGAACCTCGACACCGCGTTAGCTGCGTACTGCCAGTCCGCTTCGCTGAACAGGTTCGGTGACGTGCTGTATTCCGCAGCGGCGAGCACTTCGAGGTTGACCGCATTGGCGCTGGTATGCACACGCACGTCGTTGTAGTGCGAAACATCTTTGCTTGCAAGAAGATCCGCGATCGTCGAATCCGATCGATGTCCTGCCCGATCCGCCAGGTTCCCCGAGCCCGCGTCCGCGTCGAACGCCAGGATCCGGTCGCCGCGCACCTCCGCCAACATCGAGCCAAGGGCCACCGTCAAGGTGGTTTTGCCAACACCGCCCTTGAGGCCCAACACCGCGATCTGATGAGAACCATGTGGACTGCGGCGAATTCGGCGGTACAAGTCCAGCTCGCGCTTCTCGTCGCGCGTCAGACCCACGTTGATACGCGTCAACTTGTGGACCCAGCGCCGCCAGCCTCGTCGCGATACCGGCTTAGCGCCGGACTTCTTGGCAGGCTTGACGCCGATGTGGGTAACCGCGGCTTTCGAGCCGCTTTCGCCGACGGCGACCGAAGGTGAGGCCGGTGGGAGAAGACCACCACGCCCGACCGGTGGTTCGGCGAGCCGCTGCGTCGGGGGGCCGACGGCTGCGACGCTCGGTTTCCGTTGCCGCGCCGGCAGCGAGGTCGGCACGGGGCCGCCGTTCGGTGGCGGTGCGTCGGCGCGCTGATTCGGTGGGGCAACGGAGCGGGCGACTTGTTGCGCCCGGTCTTGTTCGGGGGCGGCGCGCCGGAGGTTTTGGGCGGCGGCCCGGTGGCTGTGTCTGGAGCCGGCGCTACGTCGGCTCGCCTCGGTGGTGTCGTCGCCCATGCCGCGCTGCGCATGTCGCGCCGGCTGGGCCGGGGACTGTTCACGCGGTACCGGTTGGGGCGCGGCGGGTTCCGGCCGGACCGGCGCGGACTGCCGGGGCCGATCAGCTGTCGGTGCTACCGGGGGAAGCTGGGGTGGGGCCGGCGGGGGTTGCTTTGGCGGGTCAACCGGCGCAGGTTCGGGTGAGACCGGTGGTGGTGGTTGGGGAACGTTGATCGGCATTGGTGGGCGCGCGATTGGGCTCGGCTGAGCCCAATCGACCGGGGGCAGCGGCGATTCGGTTGGGGCAGTGACAGATTGCTCCGCCAAGCCGATCGGCATGGGGGGCGGCGGCGATTCGATCGAAGTGGAGCCGGGCTGCTCGGCCAAGTCGATCGGCATCGGCGGTGGGATATGGCCGTTGGGTTGCTCCGAATGGATCGGCACGGGCGGCATTTCGGACGGCGCGTTGACGTCAAATTCCGCCTGCCCCGCGGCCTCATCCGGGATATCCATCCCCTCGGGGGATTCGAAGAGCCGGTCGTAGTCGGCCGCCATCAAATTCTTTCGTCAAACTCGATCATGCGAGGAAGCACGAGAAGAGCCTAAATCTCCCGTCAGGTTGACGTGGCCCAATCTCGTGCTTCGCCGCAGGCCATCCTCTTACGTGAACATGCCGGTGACGCCGGATTCGGTCTGCGACATGGCCTGGCTGGCCTCGGTGATCCGCTGCGAGAGTGCTTGCAACGAGGTGTTGAGTTCAGCCGAGGTGTCATCCCAAGTCCGCTGGACTTGCTGGTAGGCCTCCGCGCCGCTGCCGCCCCACGCCTCTGCCAGCTTGCCGAGGGACGCCTTACCCTCGTCGAGAAGGCCGTGGGTGGTTTGCACAGCGCCCGCAATCGAGCTGGATCCCGCTTCGATACCGGCGAAATTCCATGACTGTTCCGACATATTGTTGCTCCGTTTCTTTGTTTCGCTAAGGGTTTAGCTATGGGTCAGAAGTTCATCTGTGAGGACAGTGAACTGGCTTGTTCGTCGTCGGCCGAGGAGTACTGGATCCCGGCACCGTGAATGTTCTGCGAGATTTCGCTCAGCGCTTTGATCTGAGCCTGGCCGCCTGGTGGAAGCGCTGCAGCGCCTGCTGAGCGGCCGCACCTGCCTGGCCGCGCCAGTGGCCGGCCAATTCACCCCCGGTCGATTCCACGGTCTGGATGACCCGCTGGAGCTCGCCGGAGATCCTGTCGAAGTTGCTAGCCTCGGCGCTGAGGGTAGCAGCATCGGTCTTCATCTCTGCCATGCTGGACTACTTTCTGTGTTTGCCTTCCTCGCCAAGTGATGGCAAGTCTTCCGGCCCAGACGGCCGGGAAGTCTGTTGTTGCGGGGGTTCACCAGTCGTCCTCGTGTTCGAAGTCGCCGACGTCGTCTTCATCCGGGTGCGGGGCGAGCAATGCGGGGGCGGCCAGCCCTGGCCTGGTGGCGGCGGCCTGGCTACCGGCACCGGCACCACCCATGCCGACAGGGGCCGCGCCCCCCGCCGCCGACGACCCCGCCCCGGCGCCTGCGGGCGCCATGACCTGGGTCGGCTTATCTACCAGCTGACTCATCAGCGACGTGCGCGGTGCTGTTCCGCCTGCCCCGGGCAACGCTTCGGAGCGCATCAGCCCCATGCCCATCCTGGATCCCGATCCACCTGCCAGCGGGTGGTTGGACAGCGGGCTCGCGCCGATCAGACCCAGGTTCGGGTGTTCTTTGCCGGCGAGGTGGCCGAGCTTATCGCCGAGCATGCCGTCCTTGGGGCCACCCATTCCGCCGGTCTGGCCGGCCATCGACGTCATTTGCTGTAGTGGCTGCATCAGCTGTTGCATCGGTGCGCCCAGCTGACCGATCTGGTCAAGAGACGGCGTAGCTGGCTGCAGCGGCACCCCGGTTTCGGGGAGCTCCTCCTCAGGGATTTCGTCCTCGGCCTCCGAGAGCCCGCGCAGCACGCCGGGAATCGCTTCGGAGCCCATCGCCGAAAACATCGCGGAAGCCTCGGTGGTCACCGGTTCGCCCACACCGGGTTGCAGGATCGGCTTCGCGGGCGGAAGTGGCTCGAAAGTCGTATTCGCGATGGTCTCGACCTGATAGATATCCGTTACGGCCGCGGCCTGAGTCCACATCCGGACGAAATAGTCGGTCTCGTTGAACCCGATCGGCACCAGGTTGATGCCGAGGAAATTCGTGGCGGTAAGAACGGCGTGGGTGACGTGGTTGGTCGCGATCTCCGGTAGCGACGGTGTCATCGCGAGCGCCTTCGTGTACGACGCGGCCTGCGCCGTGGCCCGCACCGCGCGCTCCTGGGCCTGCTGTGCCGCAATTTGCAGCCAGACAACCATCGGGGCCGCAGCGGCGATGGCACGTTCGCTGCTCATTCCGGTCCACGCTGCCTTCAGGGAGATCAGGGCCGCGGACAACTCCAGCGCCTGCGTCTCGAGGGCACCCGCCAGCACTTCCCAGCCGGCGGCAGCCTGCAGCATCGGCGCGGGACCGGCTCCGGCCATCAGCCGTGCCGTGTTCAGCTCCGGTGGCATCGCGTGCCAGTACATGGTTATCCGGTCCCCTTGTCCGCGAACGCTTTTGGACTAATGTTTCAAGCCGGCTAGTACGCCGGCAGCAGTGGCGGCGCCATCCTCGACCGCCGAGTAGACGCGGCCGATACCGACAACCGTCGGATTAAACGCCATTTTCTGCATGCGAATTTCTCTTCTGTAATTTGACGCGCGTTGAAATTCAATTGGACGAAAGAACCCTTTAGACAACGCAGTCTCGGTTCGTAGAGTGTGCGGTTGGTCCAGTGCTTCTTACTGGGCGCTGGGATAATCGTAACCGCCTCCTGGAGGTGGTGAGTGCACTTCTTCTGGCGGATCTAAGTAGGCGGCCTGGATGACCTCTTTGCCCTCCGGCGCGATGAAAAATGCCTGGCCAGGAGGTCGCTGCTTGACCTGGATGTCCCTCGATGGAAAATCCTGCTTGTCGCCGGAAAGGAACAGGGTGGGCGATCCCGCGCCGTATGCGGCGCCGACGAACTTGTCCATAGTCGCCTTGTATGCCGAGCTCATCTGACAGGTGACAATGATGTGCAACCCGATATCGGAAGCGGCCGGTAATAAAGGCGCCAGCGGTGCCATCGGCGGCATCCCTCCGGCCGCCGCCACGATCATGTGCCAATCGTCGACAAGAAGCACAACATCGAATCCGCTCCACCACGACCGGGATCGTAATTGCGCGGTGGTCAGGTTGGCCGGCGGCAATCGCTTTTGCAGGTTGGCCGCCAGGGCTTTGATGGCCTCGTCCAGCGCGGTGCTGTTGCGGTTGATTGCACCCGCGTCGAGGAGATGGCTGTCCGGCACCGCGTCCAACAGCCCGGACCGGTAGTCGGCGAGCATGAAGCGCACCTGATTTGGACTGTTGCGGGCACAGATGGCCCGCGCGATCGCGTGGGCGGTTCTGGTCTTGCCTGCTTTGGCGGCACCGAAAATCAACAGATGCGGCGCGGTGTACATGTGCGCGTGCGCCACCGACAGGTCCGCTTCCCGTACGCCGATCGGGATTGTCCAGCGCGTGCGATAGTCGGAATCCGGGCCCGGTGGTTGCGGATCGAGCTCGTGCAGGTATATCCGTTCCGGTAGCACCCTGACCCTAGGCGCCTGTTCAGTGTGTTGTGCGGCAACCTCATTCACCGCCGCGGTCATTGCCGCCACCAGGTTGTCGGCGCCGTGCACGCCGTCGAATCGGGGCACACCGATCATCAAGTGGTGCTTTTCCGTCGACATCGCTCGCCCCGCACGGTTCGCCGGAATTTCCCGGGTGGCCCGGTCGATCTGGGTGTCGTTGACGTCACCGAGCCGAAACTCGATCTTGGTGCCCAGGTAGTCGCGGACCCGCGACTTCAGTTCCGTCCAGCGTGGCGTGGTGATCACGGTGTGGACGCCGAACGACAAGCCCTGCGCAGCCAGATTCTGAACCTGCAATTCGAGATCCGGAAACTCACTGACGAACGCCGGCCACCCGTCGATGACCAGAAAGACGTCACCGAATAGGTCGGCCGCGACGGGTTGGTTCGGATCCTCGCGCAGCTGCCTATACGCCGCGATCGAACCGACCCGGTTCTCCTTGAAGATCGTTTCCCGTTGCCGCAGAACGGCTTGCACTTCCGCTACTACGCGCATGACCCGGTCGGGCTCCGACCGGGTCGCGACCCCCCCCCCCGACGTGTGGCAGGTTGTCGAGATAGATCAGTCCGCCACCGCCGAGATCGATGCAGTAGAACTGGATTTGCCTCGGTGAATGCGTGGCAGCGGCCGTCAGCATCATTGTTTGCAGCAGTGTCGACTTCCCGGTTTGGGGTGCGCCGCCAATGCCGATGTTGCCGCCGGCCCCGGAAACGTCCACCCCCCACGTCGCCTGCCGGTGCTGGCGCGGCTCGTCCATGATTCCCAGCGCGAACCGCAGGGGTTGGCGTTCGTCGCGCTCGATGAGTTCGTTGGCGGGTGTCGGGTCGGTTAACGGCGGCAGCCACATCTCGTATGCTCGCGAATCGGTGGTGCTCAGCTGTTCGAGCACCACCTCGCGCAACGCCCGGCCCTTCGACTCAATGCTCACGACACCACCACCTCGTCGGCCACCGGGCCTGCGGTGAATTGCTGAATACGCACCTGTTTCGGGCCGGACTGCGCAACCGCCCCGTTGCCCTCACCGTTTGTTTCGGCCCGAGCCGCCGGAACGTAGGTATTGCCGGTATATAGGGTGCTGAACTTGACCGGGTCTTCCATGCCGACTCGCAAGAAGCCGACACCGCTTTCCTTATTGGTGATGTACTGCGCCTCCGGCGTGCCGATCACCGCCTTGGACTCGTGAGAGCTGGTGGTGCGCAACGCGATGCGATACGTCAGGTTCGGCTCCAGCTTGTCGATGCGCACACCGCCGGTCTGCAGCGACTGGGTGGCCAGCAGCAGGTGCACACGCAGTGACCGGCCCACGCGGCAGATCCTGTCGAACAATCCAATGAAGTCAGGATGGCTTTGCAGCAGCTCTGCGAACTCGTCGACCACGACGAAAAGCGTTGGTAATGGCGCCAGCTCGGCGCCACGCTCGCGGTACTTCTCATACTCGGCGACACCGGACAGCGCTCCGGCGGCACCTACCTGCATGCCGGCCTGGCGCAAGATCCCTTGCCGACGGTCGAGTTCGCCGGTCAGCACCTCTCCCATGCGGCTGACGAGTTCGGCTTCCTCTGCCATGTTGGTGACCACAGCGGCGGTGTGCGGAAGCTTTTCCATCCCCAGAAACGTTGAGCCGCCTTTGAAGTCGGTGAGCAGCAGATTCACTTGGTCCGGGTGGTGCATCGCGACCAGCGACAAGATGAGAGTGCGTAGAAACTCGGATTTTCCCGAACCGGTGGTGCCGATCAGCATGCCGTGCGGTCCGGCGCCGAATTCGGCGCCTTCCTTGATGTCCAGGTACATGACGTTGCCGGTCTTGAGTTCGTGACCGAACGGAATCTTCAGCCGGTCGCGGTCGGTATCTGTGAACATCCGCCAGCGGCTCGGAATCACCTCTTCGACGCTGTGGGCGCCGACCAATTGGTGCCATTCCGTCGCCGTCTTCTTCTGGACTCCCGTGGCTTTCTTGTCGAGCACGGTGCCGGTGATCGACCATCCGGCGAGCTTTCGTGCGATGCGGGCGGCCTGATGAGCCGACATACGGTCGGCGACCGACGTCACCTGACGGAACTGCTGCCCGGGCAGGCGATCATCGGCGGTCCCATCGTCGGCCACCCTGATGCGGTAGTTGGAGCTGCGGTGGTTGCCCAGCGTGATCACCGTGACACCCGCCCTGCCGTCAGGTGGAAATCCCGCCCTGCCACCGGTCAGATCCACCACCACGACGTAGGGGCCGCCGGGAAGTGAATCGGGAGTATGCGGCCCGCGGGCTGCCAAGTCGGACAGGTTATCCGGTCGGGTGTAGATCATGCGGACCGGTCCGGCGGCGTCGGTCTCGGTCGGATGTTGCACGTGGGGAAGCCATTTCAGCCACGACCAATCGGGGTCGTCCGGGTTCTCGGTGAGTACTCGGATCTGCAGCAGGTCGGGCGGATGAAAAACTGCGAGATGGCAGACCATCGCTGTCAACAACCCGGCCGCGCCCGCCGTGCTGCCGCCTACCGCGATCGTCGGAAAGGTACGCAGCTGCACCAGTTTCGGACAGTCATGGATAAGTCCGTGGGTGCGCAGGAACTTGACCACCCACATATTGGCGACCGGCTCGAGATAGGGCTGCGGCGCCGCGGACGGGCCCGCCAGCTCGCCACCGGCCGACGGCTTCATCAGCCGGTCCACGGCCGGCTGGTCACCGATCCCGATTCGGGTGGCGGCGTAGAAGTCGGCGTTCGCCGGACGTGACCACTGCCGTGGTGTGCCGACGAGCGACGTCAGATCGTCGGGATGGGGTGCGTGGTAGCCGAAGAACGCGACCTGAGCGCTAGCCGACGACGTCACCCGGGGCCGAAGTCCCGCCAGATAGCGCAAGTACTCCTTGCGATCGGCATTGATTTCGGGCACTTTCTTGCCGCCGCCACCGTGATCGGCCACCATGCCCATCGACATCATGATCATCATTAGCGGCATCATCAGCATGTACGGCGAGAGCTGCCTGGTGCCAGTGATCACCATGATCGCGACCATGCCGAGCATGCAGACACCCATTACGTAAGGAAGAGCCTTCTGAACACCCGACGGCGGGATGTCCACGCCCAGGTCCTCGGGTGGGGAGAGGCCGATCTCGCCCGGAGTCAGCCGGGGACCGCGCATGGCGGCGGGGGTGAATTTTTTGGTCGTCATGAAGGCCCTCCGGGTGCCGCCGCCGGAGCTTTTCGCGGGCTCGGGTCAGCGGGCAATGTGTCGTGCTCGAGCAGGGCGGACTCTTTGGACAGCACCGGGCCGTCCACCAGGAGGCGAACGATCTCCCACGGAGCGGTCTTCGGCGCACCCAGTCCCAGCGCCCCGGCTGCCTTGGCGTCGGGCAGCCCGTAGCGCACACCCTGCGGGTCGACGTAGTACAGGGATTCTCCGTACCGAGGGTCCGGCGACTGCAACTGCACGAACTTGCCGCCATCGATGTAGATGGTTGCGGGCCCTTGGATCTGCTTGATCCCCGAGCTCATCGCCGATGCCGGTATCGGTAGATGCCGGCCGGTCAGCACCGCGGTCCTGGGAGCCTGTTCACCAGGCTTGCGTTCCCAGCTCCAGCACAACGTGGGATCTGTGGGCCGCGACACGATCTTGATCGGTTCGTCGGGAAGTGGCGAGTCGTATTCCAATTCAGGAACCTGGACGACCGCATTCGGCGGCAGCGATGGGGGCACTACGAGGCCATACGATTGATTAGCACGCAGCGCCGCAGCGGTATTGGCGTTGACCAGCGCGACGCCGTCCTGCAGCACGACGAAAAATTTTGTGCCCAAGGTCGTTTGCAGCTGTAGCACCGATCCGATGACCAGCTCTGCCGGCAGCCCAAGAGTGTTCGGGGCTCCTGCGCCGGGGATCGGCGGTAACTGCCAGGAGCCGGCATCGGGTAGTGCGTTGAACATGGCCGTGGACAGGGGGCTTGGCTTGGCGGTGCTTCGTATTCCGACCGCAAAAGTCAAGGGGCGATCACTCAGGTCGGTGGCGTGCCGGCCCTTGCCGGTGACCACCCAGTCCTTGCCTCCGTAGGACGCCAGCAATGCCTCGTTCGAAAGGATCGGGTCTATCGCGGGCGTCTCGATGGCCAACGGCATTGCGATCACCGACGTCTCCACGGTGGGAGCAATACTCTCGGCCTTGATCACGGTGTCGCACAGTGCCCACGTCGATGAGGAGCCTGCCGACACTGGCGTGGCGTACGGGGCTCCGGGGATGCCGATGGACTGGCCCTTGGGAAACCTGTTGAGTTCGGCAGGTTTAACGACTTTCGGTTCGGCGGCGTTGCCCAGCACCAGCCGGGCCGAGGTCAGGTTGTAGACGGGATGCACCTGGCCGGACACCACCAGATAAAGCTGGTTAGTTGCGCGGTCGACGAACAGATTGCCGCTGCCGAGCTTGCCCTGTGGTTTGAAGTACGCCATCGCCAAAGCGCCAACCATGACGAGCACCGAGACGAGGATGCCCAGCGCGACCGACCGGCTGTAGAACTGCAGCGGATCGTCGAACATCCGGGTGTCGCGGCGGACGATGGCATGCTCTAGTCGCCGCAGCAAGAAGCGCCAGCCGCTGACCTGAACCTTGGTGGTTAGCCGTAAGCCCGCCATGCGTCACTCGATGATGTTCAGTCGTCCGTGTACCGCGGCGATCGCCTCGGTCATGTCCTCGCCGTTGATTTCGCGAAGCCGGTCCTCGTCGAGGGATTCGAAGTCGACTGCACGGGTCAGCCGGATGTCGCGGTATTGTTCGCCGGCTTCCACCAATTGGCGTGCATAGCGGCCGTTGCCGGCGATGTCGAGAGCAGGTGTACTACGCACCGTCTGCTGACTGAGCAGCTTGGCCGCTTGCAACAGGTTATCGGCCGCTTCCGTACTCATCGCCGAGTCATTAGAGGCCGCAATCACTTTCGCGATCTCGAGAATCTCCTCGGGGGAGTAAGAGTCGAATTCGATCCGTGTCGCGAAGCGTGACCGCAGGCCCTCGTTGGTTTCCAGCAGCCGATCGATGTCCGAGCTGTACCCCGCGATGATCACCACGAGCCGGTCCCGGTCGTTTTCCATCCGGGCCAGCAAGGTGTCCAATGCCTCCTGGCCGAAAGGGTCGGTCCGCCCGTCCCGTTCCTGCACAAGCGCGTAGGCCTCGTCGATGAACAGCACGCCGCCCAGGGCGCGATCAATCGTCTTGGTGCTCTTCACCGCCGATTGACCCTCGTATTCGGCGACGAAATCTTTGCGCGCGGTCTCGACCAGTTTTGGTTCGGCAATGACGCCCAGCCCGGCGAGGATATTGGCCACGACCCTCGCGATGGTCGTCTTGCCGGTACCGGGCGGTCCGGTGAAGATCATGTGCTTGCTCGGCTGCGCGACCTTCATGCCACGGGCCGCGCGAACCCGCGCCATCTGTGTCGCGGCGCGGTAACGCTCGACCTGTTCCTTGACCCGGGTGAGCCCAATTTGACGCTCCAGCTCGGCTTCTGCCTCCTCGAGCAACTTGTCGCGGCCCGAGGTGTCGGCCACGGCGGTGTTCGCGTCCCATGGATCGGTGCGGGCAGCGATCTGTTCGGGGCTGGTCGGCGCCAATCGATACGTCGAATCCTTCAGTGCGGCAGTGACTTTGGGCTCTGGGTGGGTGGTTTGCAGCCATTCTAGGAGCGCCACCGCAGCTTCCTCGTTCCCCTGGCTGCGGCGCGTCATCGCCAGGTACCAGGCAATTGCTCGCGCGCATGCCTCACCCGCTGGAGACGAATTCGCATCGGTGAGCCGGCGTTCGGCTTCGGTGAACAGGCCGAGGTTGGCCGCGGCGACACCGTGCGCGACACCGGCGGCGGCGGCCAGGAACTCGTCAGGCCATTTTCCGGCCCCCCTGACCTCATCGGTCACCTCGGTCCAGCGTTGCGCCTCGCCGTAGATCACCGCCTTGATCCACGACAGCAGGTGCTCGGCGCCAGCGGCCGGAGCGCCTTCGACGGCCTCCATGGCGTCCGCGTAATTGCCTTGCGCTGCTTCACTTACGGCGAAGCCCATGGTGATCGCGAGAGGCGAGTTGGCCGGATAGGTGATGTCGCCGTACAGGCCGCCAATCGCGAGCCGCGCCCCCACGGCGTTCATCGAGATCTGGGCCGCGCCGGCCAGTTGCCCGAATTGGGTGCGTGAGTACCAGGCGCGAAACAGCGTCACGCGTTCCGTGTCGCCGCAACGGATGCGGCCAATCCACGCATCGCAGGCGGACTCGTCGTAGTTCGTGATCTCGGTGAACAGATCCAGAGCCCGGGTCTGTGACACGGGCAACATGCCAACCGCGCTTTCGAACAGACCGGCCAAATTGGCGGTCATTTATCGGCTGCGTATCGGGTGGCGAACACCTCCGCCTGCGCGGCAGCGGCCTGCTCCGGCGTCGTCAAACCGATGCCGTTTTCCATGAAGTCACGCACCACCTCGTTGCCGTCTATCCCCATCTCGCGCATGGTTTCCGACAGGGAAGCATCTTCCAACAGGTAATCGTGTTGGGCGGCCAGGCCCTTTTGCCGCGCCAAATCGGCGATGACGAGAATTTCGTCCGCGAGTTCAGACTCGGTCATGCTCGTCACTTTCGGCGACAGCTCGACGTGCTGGGTCCTGCCGTCCATGAGCGCCGACACCGACACCGTTTCGGGAGGATTGGTCACGGTGAACACTTGGGCGGCTTCTTCTTCGCCCTCTGGCGCTTGCTGGCCGGCGTCGGTCTGCGACTCGATGGCGGCGAGGTCGTCACCGGTGTCTTCGGGTGCACTCGGCGCATAGTCGTGCAGCGCATCGACGGCCGACTCGGCGTCGCTATCGTCAGGGGTGGAAAAGTCGAGTGCGTCCGACTCTTCGACCGCTTCGGAATCGGACCCGCCCGCAGAGAAATCCAGGGCGGCCAGATCATCGTGGTCGTCGTACTGCGGCATGGTTCCTTCTTTCTGAACGTGTCAATCCAGGGTGGCGAGGGGTCAACCTCCGTAGGAGGCTTCGGCTCGGTCGAGCCAGGCGCCCGCCGGAAGGAACTCCATCAGGCCGTCCAGCGCGCGCTGCAAATTTTCTTGGGTACCGGCCAGGAAGCTGCCGTACAGTTCGCCGCCGACACGGCGGGGAAGCGACACGAGCCGGCCGTGCACCGAGTCCAGGACGCCGGCGGCCACACTGCTGTGTGTGGACGTGCCCCCGGGGTGGCGCTGGCTGGCGGTGATCTCCACCCAGCTGCTCGGGTCGCCGATGATCTCGGCGTAGATGCGGGCCGACGTGGGCGCCGCGCCGTGCTGGACCAGCTGAGCGGGGGTGGTGCAGCCGGCCAGTTCGCCCGCTACACCCGTCAACGGTTCGACGTTGGCGGGTGTAGCGGAGCCGAGCACGGTGGTCACCATGCCCGCCAAACCGACCTGCGGAGCCACCAGCTGAAGCACCATCATGTCACCGTCGCGCGCGGCGATGACATGGCGCTCACCCTTGCGGCACACCGCAAAACGCACCATGACGCCGCCGAGATCGCGTCGCCACCACCGGCACTCCAGGCTGCGGTCGGGCCTGCCGAGCGCGTCGACCATCGCTGCCACCGCCGGGTGCGGCTGACCCTGGTGGTCCAGCACTCCTTGGGCGGTGAGGTCGCGCTGCACCTGATCCCAGACGAGGTCCCGCAGCTCCTCTTGGGGAATGTTCGGGCGAATCCCAAGCGTCGCCGGAAAATCGAACAGCTGCATTCGATCGGCGATCACCAACATGCCGTCGACGGTCACCTCCACCCCGACGACATCGTCGAGGGCCACAAGGCCGCTAGCGAGGTGACCGGAAGTCATCAGTGATCGAGCATCTGCTTGTTGAGGTTTGCGCTCAAGTCCTCGTCGACGCCCTCGTAGGTTTGCTTGGCGGCACGCAGCTTCGCGGCTAGGTCGGACGCGTGCTGCCCAATGTTGCGGCCCGCGCCGCGGCGCTGATTCTCAGCGGTGACAAAGGCACCGTTGGAGCTTCCGCTGATGACGCCGTGCGTCACCCAGACTGCGGTCGCGGTATTGCTCGCAGCCGAAGCCGCTTCTTGCGCCTTGGTGGCCGCTTGCCCTTGTTTCGTCGCGAGCTGCTCCAGATACTTTTCGTCGACGCTTAAAGTCGCCATGGGTAATCTCCTTGCCCGTTATTTTATTCGCTATTGCCTTGGCTCGTATCACTTTTTTTCGCACTGCCTTGTCTAGAGGACCCGCTGCGGCCGGCCTGGCGCCTGCGCCGCTTCGTGGCCGAACGCTGCTGCGTCGACAGGCGCACGTTCGGCACCCGCCGTACCTGACGCCGCCCCATCCCGGTTCCCCGCAAAGTCGGGCACATCGGCGGCGGCCGTCTCGGCAGGTGGCGCCGCCCCTGGGCGCTGCTGACCCGCTGAGGAAAGTTGTTGCACCTGCCCCATCATCTGGTTGGCGAAGTTCATCGGCTGCGAGATTCGTCCGGACATCTGTGCGAGCTGTCCGGACCCCGGCGTCACCTGACTCGTGGTCTCTACGGGAGTCGCACCATCGCTCCTGAGGGCACTCAGAACGTCACGTTCCTCTTGGGTTGCACCGGCTGCCGGCGCCAAGCCGGCCAACGAGGCGACCGTCGGCGCGCCGGAAAAGACTGACATGCCCGACATCCCGCCGGAGATGGCTTCGAAGTCGCCGGTCTCGGTCTCCTCGGCAGCTGCCACCTCTATCCGGGCGAACGAGCTGTTGGGGATCGCCTTCTCGGCGACCGTGCTGTAGTCGAGGGCCACCGAATGGATCTGGTGAGCAATGGACATCGAGTTGGACAGCGTGAACATCTCGAACGCTAAGACGGTCGCGCATGCCGCGAAAGCGGCGATGATCTGCCACGCCGCCGATACTTCATGGCCCACAACCGGGATCAGGTACAGGGACAAGGCAATGCCCTGAGCGATAACGAGGCCCAGCAATGTCACCGCGATGCAGTTGTGCGCCTTGGCGACCTCGGAGCCTTGGTCGGCCATCAGGGTCTGCATCTTCTTGTCCAGATCCTGCATCGTTTGCACCAGAGTTTGCAGCGCCGCCGTCGCGTCGGCGTAGGCCTGGGCTCCGTCACCGCTCCAGTCACGCGCATCCGGAGCCGCCTCACCTAGATAGAGGTAGACGGTCTCGTATTTGTCAGCGCCGTTGGTGAATGAGGCGCCCTTATCCGGGGTCCAGAATCCATTGAGCAGATCCACCGCTGAGATCGCCACCATCGCGACATCGACAATTGCCGTCGGCGTCGGCAGCGTCTTGGTGCCCTGTTCCTTCAACGCGTCGGCGAGGACTTTGACCTGATTTCTGCCGTACCACATCGCCTTGCCGGCGAGCGCCCCCAAGTTTGCTCCCAGGCCGACCCAATCTCCCGAATACGCGGCGCCCCCACCGCCCTGCAGCCGGGTAAAGCAGTAGGCCAGATCATGAATACCCGCAAAACGACTCACGGCCGTGTTTTCCCTTCGCGCTCGGTGATTGTTGGGTGCCTCGATCTTGTAGACGGTAGGTTGAGCCTAACGCCGACGGGCACCGGCTGCTGCACGAATTTCACCGGGCCACAAGGGATTCGGCCAACGATGAACTAACTCCGAACGAAAATTAAGGATTGGTTGACACCCGGAAAACAACCGGTGTAAACGGCGAGGCAGGCAGCAAATCCAGTTAGCGTAAATGGCCGAATTTTCAGCCGGCGGCGATGATGGCGCCTCGGGCGCGCGACGGTCCGTGCGGTCCCGCAGCAACCGCCGGGGATGTGGGTCGACCTAGTTTGCCGAGCTGGGAGGGCCCGAACCGTCAATGCGTGCGGCCGGGGCGAGCGGAGTGCTCTGCGGTATTGATTTCGATCGGCGCGCGCTGCGCACCGGCCGCGCCTGCTGCGGCTTGGTCGGCGTCATTCGCGAGCGGGGCTGTTTCGGTGGCAGCCTGCTTGGCGGGCGCCGTAGTCTCCTGGCCTTGCCGGCTCGGTTGGGCGAGCTGCTGTACTGCTTGGTTGGCCAGGTTTGGGTGCGAAGACAGCCGATCCGAGAGCTGGGGGGCTTGCCCTGACATGGCGCTCAGCTGAGCCAGGGTGGGCATAGGTGTCGCCGGCGCGGGCGGGTTGGTCTTGTCCGCCACTTCGGGCACCCCGTCGCCCGGCGTTTGGCTCGCACTCGCTTGAGCGCTGAGCGCAGTGCTTTTGCCCCGCGAACTGCTGGCCGCGCTCGGCGAGGAGGAGGGGGTAGCCGCCATCCCGGACATGCCATCCGAAATTGCCGTGAAGCTGGAAACCGTTGACTGTGCAGTTGTGGCTACCTTGGCCTGCGCCAGTGCACCCCGTTGAACCGTCGCCGCGGCGGCCTGTTCGTATTCGTCGGCCAGCGCGTTGGCCTTCTTTCCATGTTCAACCGACCAGTAGGTCAGATTGCCGAGCAGGCCGGTTGCGGCTGCGATGCCGAGCGCGGACACCGTCAGTCCAAAAATTCGTGCCGGGACCGGACCGGCCGGGGGCGGCAGCAATGTCATGGTTATCTCAATGAGGAATGCCGCGAGTAGTAGATTTTTCAATATCCCAAAGCCCAGATGCGTGTGGGTGACCCATTCGGCCTGATTTTCGACAAGGGTTGCCAGCTGCAGGTCGAGCCCGGCCATCGTCTGCGCGAGGTCTTTCAGTGCGACGTCAAGCTGGGCGTAGGCCTCCGATCCAGTACCGTTCCAGCCGTCGTCTGGAAGGGCCGACTTCAGCTGCTCGGAGAGCTGACTGAATTGCTGCGAACCATCTTTGAGCGCGTCCCCCTCGACTGGTGGACCGAATCCAGTTGTTAGTTCCAAGATTTCGACGATGGTGATCGTCCAAAGGATGATGTCGGCGGCGCTCGCGGCTTTCTTGCCAGACTCTTGAGCCGTGCGCGTAGCTACTCTACTGAACAGTTGCGGACCTAGCATCTTGCGCAAGAGGTTGCCGCGCTTCGCGAAACCGACTGCGGCGAAGGGAGTCAACGCGTCCGCGCCCATACTGCTCGCGCTGCTCGCGAGGTATTCGCCACCGTATCCGGCGCTGCTGGCGCCGTAGGACTGTGAGCCTACGCTGCCCAGATTCATGATGATGCGACTCGCACTGACAAATATCGACATCTGTAGGCCCTTACCTCGGTTGTTCGTGTGCTCCGAATGTTGCAGTTGTGTAGTAGTAACGGCTCATTCAGGTTAACAGTGCTCAGGTAGGGTTCGGTGCAGCAATTCGCTAGTCGGACAACAATTTCCGCGACACGGCGGGTGGGCCAGCTGGATCAGGCTTGTCGCGTGGACACCAACAGCTGGCCGGCTGAGCCTGACGTAGCTCCTCGGCCGTGACTGGCAATTACTCTGGCTTGCTACGGTTTTGGGGCGCCAGCGATATCAAGTTGTGCGCTGCGCCCGGCCGGGCGATGGCGTCTGTTGGCCGTCGGACGTCGCGACCTCGATGGGGGCGCGCTGTGCAGCGGCTGCGCCTGCTGCGGCTGGTGGTGCCCCGGCGGCATCGTCCTCAACGGGCGCCGTCGTCCCCTGGCCCTGCCGGCTCGTTTGGGTGAGCTGCTGTATCTGTCCCATCGCCTGGTTGGCCAGGCTGGTGTGCGTCGACAACCGACCCGAGAGCTGGGGGGGCTGCCCTGACATGGCGCTCACCTGAGCCAGGGTGGGCATAGGGGCCGCCGGCGCGGGCGAATTCGTCTGCATCGGCGCTTCGGGCGCGTCGTCGCCGGGAGTTTGGCTTGCACTCGCTTGAACGCTTTCGTCCCCCGAGCCCTCGGCCTTGCGGACCGGCGGGCCGACGGCCGGCGTCGCGGAGACCGTGGACGTCCCGGACATGCCGTCCGAAATTGCCGTGAAGCTGGAAACCGTTGACTGTGCAGTTGTGGCTACCTTGGCCTGCGCCAGTGCACCCTGTTGAACCGTCGCCGCGGCCGCCTCTTCGTATTTGTCGGCCAACGTATTGGCCTTCTTTCCGTTGAGAACCGACCAGACGGTCAAGTTGGTCAGCATGCCGGTGGCAATCGCGACCGCGAGAATGCTCACCGTGATCGCAAACGCTTGCGATGCGGCCACGTTGCCCGGCGCGGGTACCAACAGCTTGATCGCCCACTCGATGGCGTAGGCAGCGATGAGTAGATTCTTCAAAATTCCGAAGCCCAAGCGCATGTGGGTGACCCATTCCGCTTGGTCTTTCACCACGGCCGCCAGCTCGAGGTCCAGGCCGGCCATCGTCTGCGCGAGATTCTGTAGTGACATATCCAGGTCGGCATAGGATTCGGAGGCCGTGCCCTCCCAGCTGCCAATGTCGGGAAGGGCTGACGTCAGCTGCCCGCCGAGGGTGGCGAAATACTGGGAACCCTCTTTGAGGGCATCACCCTCGGTCGGTGGTCCGAAACCGGTGGTCAGTTCGAGGACTTCGACAATGGTGAGGGCCCACAGGATAAGATCTGTGCTCTTTGTTGCGTCTGACGCGGCTTTGTATCGAGCTTCGTTGCGGCCGGTCAGCAATCCGCCGGTCATGCGGTCTAAGTTCCACCGATACAGGCGCGGACCAATCATTTTGCCGGCGGTGGCGGTGGCGGCCAACCCGTCCCCGGACATGCTGGTCGCTGTCGCCGCGAGGTACTCGCCACTGAAATCGGCGCTGTCGACTCCGACGAACTCCTGGCCCAGGAAGCCCAGGTTCGCGATCAGCCTGGCCGCGTCGGCCAATATGAACATCAGCTATCAAGCACCTGCTGGTCGATGTTCTTGCCCGCCTGGTCATCGGTCTTCTCGTAGACCTTTTTGGCGGTGCGCAACTTGTCGGAGAGTTCGGTCGACGCCTTACTCATGGCGTCGCCCGTGCTCTTGCGGGCATTCGCGGCTTTGGTGAAGGCGAGGTTTGAGTACCAGCTGACCACACCGTGGCTCACCCAGGTGTCAACCTCGAGACTGGAGGCCGCCGAGGCCGCGGTCTTGGCCTGGGTCGACGCCTGGTCTTGGGCTGTCGCCAGCGTGTCCAGGTGTGCTGGGGTGACGGCTACATCGGCCATGACTTCTGCTCCTTAGTGTTTATTGTCTTGGGGTGCAAGGGTTTTAGCTGGTGGGTATCAGAGTGCGCGCCCGGTGGGGTTCGGTCCCGGCGTCCGTTCCGTGCCGGCCGGCGCGGCCCCGATGGGTGCACGCTCTGCCGCTGCAGCGCCAACGCCTGCCCCGGCGCCTTCGGCGTCACCCGTGCGGGCGGCACCTTCGACGGCGGCCTCTTCGGCGGGTGCCGCGGAGCCCTGACCTTGCTGCGCGGTTTGAACCATCTGTTGCAGCTGTCCCATCGCCTGATTGACGAGGCTCGTGGGCTGCGACAGTTGGCTGGACAGCTTCGAGACTTGCCCGGACAGCTGAGCCAGCGTGGGCATGGTGACGGTCGGCGCCGACGGCGCCGTCTCATCCGGTGCCGTCTGATCCGACGTCTCCGCCGCCCCGACCACGGAGGTTCCGCCGGCACCCGCTTGGGCGCTGAGTGGGGCGCGTTCGTCCTTCGATTCCTTCGCCGCGCCGGCAGACGGGGCGGGGGTCGGCGTCACGGACAACGCCGACATCCCGGACATGCTGTCGGAAATGGCGCCGAAGCTGGAGACCGTGGTCTCGCCCGCTGCAACTCCCTTGGCCGTCGCGGCCGAGCCCGTTTGCGTCGTGCCGGCGGCCAAGTCCGAGTATTTAGTGGCTAACGCTTCTGCTTTTTGTCCGTTGGTCACCGAGAAATAGGTCAGGGTGCCAATGAACGTTGCGGCGACGCTGAGCCCAAGAGTGGCGACCGCGATCGCGAAGGCCTTAGCGGCAATGGGGCCGGCCGGGGCGGGCACCAAAAGCGTAATGGCTAGTTCAATGATCAGTGCCGCCAAAAGGATGTCCTTGAGCACCCCGAAACCCAGCCGCGCGTGATTCACCCAATCCGCCTGATCCTTCACAAGTGCCGCCAGCTGCAAGTCCAGAGCCGCCATCGCCTGCGCCATAGTCTCCAGCGCGGCATCCAACTCGGCATAGGCATCCGAACCGGAGCCCTTCCAGGTGTAGTCGGGGAGGGCCGCATTCAGCTGCTCGGAGAGTGTGGTGAACTGCTGGGAACCGGTCTTGAGTCCTTCGCCTTCGGTCGGGATCCCGAACCCGATCGTCAGCTCCAGGAGTTCCACGGTGACCATGGTCCACGAGATGATGCTGAGGCTTCGGCCGAAACTCTTCATTCCCTCAGAGCCGCCCATACGGTTGGCCCTAGCGATCAGCTGACCCTGCGACATGCCTTTGGCCTGATATGACAGATACTTTTGGAAACCAAATACCCCCAGGGATCCCAGATCCGCGCCCCCGCTGGTCGCCATCCCCGAAATGTATTCGGCGTCCATTCCGGAGGTGCCGCCGACGCCTAGCCCCGCGGCTTGCTGACCCAGTCCGGCCAGGGAGGCAAGGACCCTCGCGGCTTGTGTGAATACAGACATTTGTAGGTCCTCCGTGGATAGCCATTTACGAATGGGCTGCGCACCGCGCATTTACCGCTAGTTAAGCGTAACGCGGCATAGTCGGGGTCAGTGCACGAATTTTCGGGGGAGCCAACGGCTTCCATTAGGGATCCGTTGATCGGACTAGAGGTACCGCGGCTGCGTGTGGACAGCCGCTCTTAAAGGTGGCCGATTAGCGTTTCGATCGCATCGGCAATATTGCCGGGCACCGCCTCGTCGGCTTCGGCACGCACGATCATTTCTTCGGCAACCCCGGCCGCTTCGGCGGTCTCCCCCGGGGAGAGGTTGGCCCGGCGCCGGGCCGAATACAGGCGCTGCCCCAGCGGGGCGCCCGGGGCGGTCGCGCCGAGCGTCATCAGTTCGTCGTAGTGACGGCGAACCGTGCCCAGCGCTTTGATCAATTCGGGCGTGATCTGGCTGATGCGGGTCGCTCGCACGGCGATGGCCTCGAGCTGGCGCAGATCGGAGAGGATCGGTGTCGCCCGTTCGGTGAATTCGGGATCGTCGGCATGCGGCAAGGCGGCAATCGCCAGGCCGCAGCCGTCCACCGCGGCGACGATCGCCTGCGCGATCAGCGAAGCCGGGGCGTCGGAGTTCGGGGGCGCCGCGAGCTTGTTAGCGGCGTCAGGCGCGGCAGCGTTTGTGGTTGGTTTGCCGGCGGTGGGCTGCCCGCGCCGGATCCCCGCGATAGTTCCGGCGGGCCATTGCAGCAGCTGCTCGAGCTTGGCCTGAGTTCGTTGGCGCGGCCAACTGCGGCCCTTTTCGAAAGCGATGAGTGCGCCCGCGTTGATGATCCCGTCGGCCGCCAGGCTGCGCTGGCTGATGCCGAGTTCGCGCCGGCGTGCGGCCGCGGCCGCTCCGGCGCGCGCCATGCCCGGATCCGGTTCTTCACCGTCGGATTTGTGTCCGTTGGCGCGCCCGACAGGATTCGACGACTTCTTTGTAATCGACTCGGCGCTGGGCATCTACGGTGATTCCTCGGTTGAGGGGGCAGCGGGGCGGGCCTTCCGCCGCTGTAATCCTAACCGTTGCACTCCCGGATTCCTATTGCATGCCGCTACGTTTTAAATCACAGCGCTTCCGCTGCGCCGTCGAATCGCTACGGCGCCGCACCGGTCGGCAGCGCGGGTCAGCGACCACCTCACCGCCACCCGGCGGACACCCGGCTGGCAGCGCTACGGTTTGCACAGTTTGCACTCGCCTCCAGTCGTTCGAGCAGGGCCATCGCCAATCCGATGCTACGGTTACGTAACCGTCAGGTCGATGACGCGGATACCGCCCTACGCGGATCAAAACACCAGTTCAGGATGCCCATACGGCACAGTCTTGTGATTAGGCGTCACGAGTGCCGAGCGACCATACCGACCCTCGCGACGCAGCATTGGAACTGAACTGTTGCGTTGCATCGGTTAGTGCTATACCGTTCAACACATAGCACCGGAACGCAATGCTTCAGAAGGAACGACCGACATGACTGCTACAGCCCTTTACAACATCCCGCTCGGCGCCTGCACACAGGATCCCGACCGTTGGATGACCACCACTCCCGACGAGGAGGCCAAGGCGCTATGCCGGGCGTGCCCCCGTCGCTGGTCATGCGCTCGCGACGCCGTCGAGTCGCCGGGCGTGGAAGGGCTGTGGGCCGGCGTCGTGATTCCCGAATCGGGCCGTCCGCGGGCCTTCGCTCTTAACCAGTTGCGGTCCCTGGCCGAACGCAACGGATATCCGGTGCGCGAGGCCGCGAAGTCGGCCTAATCCCCGCTTATGGCCGCCGATCCTGGGTCAGCGACTCCTGGCAGCCGGAAGCTTTGCACCAGTGCGTCGTTGGGGCACACAACGCCCCGGCGGCCGCTACGTCGGCTCGAATCGGAAGACGGCGAGCCGGCCCGCCAGTGCTTCGAATTCGTCAGCCGTTCCATCACGCACCATGCCCGAACGTTTCGCGAATGCCACACCGACGGGCACCTGCACGGAAAATGTCCGCAGTACCGGCCGCGCTTCGGTAGCGGTGAGTTCGACGATCCGGACTTGACGTGACCGTCGGCCCCGGCTGAGCGTGCCGGTACCCGCGGCCCGGGCGTTGGCCGCCCAATCCGCGCCGGGATAGCCCGCGACCACGTAGAGGCAGCCCTGAAACTCGAACGGCGTCATCGGTGTGCGGCGCGGTTGACCCGACTTACGACCGGGCACGGTAAGCACCATGGCGGGGCCGGTCGGTATCCCCAGCCGTTGCACCGCCATCATCATCTTGTTCATCGGTTTGAGGTAGCGCGGCGGACGTGGTTCGGACATCTCGGAACTCCTTTGGGGGTCTAGTTCGTGTACAGGTCGCGGTGCTCGGACACCCACTGCGCGAAGGGCACTGGCGCCCGGCCGAGAATCTTTTCCACGTCATGAGTGACGAGTGCGGGGGTGTCCAGTGTTTCGGCGAGCATGGCCGTATAGGCATCGGCGAACTCAGGACTGAAGGCTAAATCGATGAACCGTTGTCGCGCCGCGTCCGCCGGTATTTGCCGGTACTGCAATGTTCGCCCCAGCACGGCGCCGATAACGTCGAGCAGCTCTGAATTAGTGAACGCCTGCGGGCCGGTCAACGGAATCCGCTGACCGACAAGATCATCGGTGAGCAGCGCGCGCGCCGCGACCGCTGCGATGTCGCTCTCGACGATCGGTGCGGTCGAAGCTGCTGGATAAGGCCCGGCCACCGTGTCGCCGGCGCGTATCTGCGCGGCCCACATTCCGGCGAAGTTCGTCGCGAAGACCGTTGGCCGCAGGCTCACCCACGCCAGACCCGAGTCGATGGCGAGCTGTTCGACCTCCTTGTTACGGTCGCCGCGAAAGCGCGAGGGCTGCCTCGAGAAGTCGTCATCGGCGTTGATCGCGGACAGTGCAACGAGTTTGGTAACCCCCGCGCGCCGGCATTCGGTCACGACATCGGCGAGATTTTCGCCGACCGCGCGGGAATTGAGAAATACCGCGGATGCACCCGGCAGCGCCTCGGCGACCGTGCCGACCACCTCGGTGCGCGAGGACAACCCGGCGGTTTTCGGCGTGCGGGTGATGGCGCGCACCCGGGCGCCCGCGGCGACTAGTTCGGCAACGAGCGGGCGTCCGACATTGCCGGTCGCTCCGGTGACGACGATCGTCATGGTGTTTCCTCCTGAGTTCGAAGATCTCCATCAACGACGGGCACGGAGCGGGGAAAGTTACAGTCGGTAGCAAGTAACTTTTTCCGCCACCAGATCGTCGATGTTGTTATGAACCAAGCCCAGCCGCCAACCGACCAGATCGCCGACGCGTGGCGTCGTCACCGCCCCTACCTGGTCAATCTCGGATATCAGATCCTCGGAGATGTTGGTGACGCCGAAGATGTTGCGCAAGAGGCATTTCTGCGACTTTCGCGGGTCGACCCCGAGGAGATCGACGACGTCCGCGGCTGGCTTACGGTCGTTACCAGCCGGCTCTGCCTCGACCAGGTGCGCTCGGCGCGAACGCGGTACGAGCGGCTGGGCCAGGCCCTCGACGGCCACCGCGACATTGAAGTCGCGGAATCACGAAGCCCAGACCCCGCGGACCGGGTCACCCTCGACGACGAGGTGCGCGCCGCCCTGATGGAAGTCTTGCGACGACTCAGTCCCGGCGAACGGGTCGCATTCGTGCTGCACGACGTGTTCGGCGTCCCCTTCGATTCGATTGCCGAGACCGTCGGTCGCCCGGTCGGCACCTGTCGTCAGCTGGCGCGGCGTGCGCGCACGAAATTCACTGCGGCACAGCCGAAGTACAGCGATGTGACCTCCGTCGACCACCAGCTCGTCACCGAGAAATTCATCACCGCCTGCGCCAACGGCGACATCGCCGCGCTGACCGCCGTGCTGGACCCGACGGTCTGGGGGGTGGGCACGGTGCTGGCCGATCCGGCGCCCCCGCCGCAGATCAACCATGGCCCGTATGCGGTGGCCACCAACCTGATGCGCTATCTGTGGCCGGGAGTCACCCTGGTCAGCGGTCCCGCGGGGCAGCCGGTGGTGCTCGCATTCGCGCAGCGCCGGCTGTTCGCCGCCATTGTGTTGACCATCCGTGGTCCGGTCGTCACCAAGATCGAGGCGATCGCCGATCCCTCGGCGCGCATTGCAGCGACCTGAAGCGCGGCGGCGTCAGCTCTCGTTGTCACCCGGCCGCCAGCCGCGGACACGGTCGGGGGTCGCCGCGAAATACCCGGCGATCATCGCGGCGGCCTGCAAAAATTTGCGCCGCGTGGGAGCCGCCATCTCGTGGCTCACGTCGATGACGCCGCCGGGTCGCAGATGAGGGTCATAGGGCACCTCGACCACCGGCTGGCCGTGATCGACGAACTCGCGGGCCAGCTGCGCCCGGGTGCGTTTGTCGGCGTGCCCGTCGGAATCGTTGAGCACCACGATCGTGTTGTGCAACAACTCCGTCATGCCCTGATCCGACAGCCACTCCATGGTCCGGGCGGCCGCCGAAGCTCCATCAGCCCACGGCGAGGACACCACGATCAACGCATCCAGGTCGCGCATGACTTCCTGGGTGACCGGTGAATCCATCGTCGAGCCGCAGTCGATCACCGAGATCGTGAAGTGGCGGTCCAGCCGCGAGGCGGCTTCCCGGTAGATCGCGGGATCGAGTACCCGGCGCGGACCCGACGCCGGTTCGCCCGCGAGTACATGCAGGCCGACCGAATTGCGGCCCACCCGCTCGGCTACATCGGTGAAGGTCTCCAAGTTCTTGTCGGCGTTCAGTTCCCAGAAGGAGCTCGTCGACCGCGGATCGATCCGACTGCTCAACCGCCCGAAGGCGGTGTCGGCGTCGATCGCGACCACGTGGTCTTGGTGGCGGAGTTCGGCGAACAGTGATCCGACACTGGCGGCGACCGACGTCTTTCCCACACCGCCCTTACCCACGACGCCGACCTTGTGGTTGCCCCGGAAGCCGGTTCGGATGGCCGCCTCGAAATGGGCGTCTTCCAGTTGCGCGGGTGACGGACCCAGGTTGACGAGACCAAAGGTGAGCAGCCGCAGGATGCGTCGCCACCCACGGTCGGGGAGTTCCGCTCCGGGCGCCGGGGTGCGGCCGGCGTCGGCCGCCTGCGGTGCGACGACCGGCGTGGCAGGGGGAGCCGGATAGGCAAGTGCGCCAGCGGATCGCGGCGGCGCCGGGGGCGCGACGTGCGGACGCGCAGGCGGCGGTTGGTGTGTGGGCGGCGGGGGTGCCGCAGGCGGCCTTGGCGCCGGAGGTGGAAACGACGGCGGCGGGGCGGGTCGCCGTCGTGGCGGGGGAAATGCTGCGGGAGGCGCGCTCCGCTGGCCCTCGGGAGGCGGACCGGGTGGACGCGCGGTGGGTGTGCTGGGCCGGTCGGGCTGCAGACGGTCCCGCAGGAATTCGTCGCGCTCGTTCATGGGCTCCTCGGTGCCGGGGGATCGATCGTGGCGCGTTACGCCGGCCCCAGGGCGATGCCCGGCCAATATCTCCGCACGCGCGCGCTTATCAGTATCGCGCAAACTCACTAGGCCCTCATGCGGTGCACCGCGACGCTCGGGGCGCCTACCGGGCATGCCCGCGAGCGATCCGGACGGCATTGCTGCCACGCTTTATCGTGACCGCTGGTGCGGATGTGGCTGTGCAGTGTGACGCCGCCCATCGCGGGGCCGGCGTGCGCCCGGGGTCACAGCAAACTCGGGTACGCGGTGAGGCCGGGAGCGACTCGCGCGGATCTGCGCTGCGGCGAGGGTATCGTGGGTAGTTGAACCCCATTTTCCCGCGTTATTGGTCGTCGCCTGCAGCGAATTTACGCTGTCGCTACCTGCCGGGTTAGACTTGGCGAAGTTGGCATGTCAGGCGGTTTTTGTCATATCGTTTTACGACTTGTCGAGACCGGGTACACGCCACCGTTCAGCGCCGCACGGACGATTCCCTAATCGGATCATTTGCCGTCTGGGAGACAGCCTATCGACAAGACCGAATGGGTCGGCCCGCTACCTCCGGGTGTGGCCCCGTCGGAGCCACTGAAAACGGTCGCGTAGCAGGTTCTGGTGAAAGAGGCAGGTGCATATGACGCCCACGCGCGTTGGGTTGTATAACCCCGCGTACGAGCACGATTCGTGCGGGGTAGCCATGGTCGTCGACATGCACGGCCGACGTAGCCGCGACATCGTCGACAAGGCGATCACTGCACTGGTCAACCTCGAACATCGTGGCGCCCAGGGCGCCGAGCCGCGCAGCGGCGACGGCGCCGGCATCCTGATTCAGGTCCCGGACTCGTTCCTGCGGGAAGTCGTGGACTTCGAGCTCCCCGCGCCGGGCAGCTACGCCACCGGTATCGCGTTTTTGCCGCAGTCGTCCAAGGATGCCGCCGCTGCCAGCGCCGCGGTGGAGAAAATCGCCGAAGCCGAGGGCCTCACGGTGCTGGGCTGGCGCAATGTGCCCACCGACGACTCGTCGCTGGGCGCGCTGTCGCGTGACGCGATGCCTACCTTCCGGCAGGTGTTCATGGCGGGTGCCTCCGACATGAATCTGGAACGCCGTTGCTACGTGGTTCGCAAGCGTGCCGAACACGAACTCGGCACCAAGGGCCCCGGTCAGGATGGCCCCGGCCGCGAAACCGTCTACTTCCCAAGCCTGTCCGGCCAGACGATGGTCTATAAGGGCATGTTGACCACCCCGCAGCTCAAGGCGTTTTACCTTGACCTGCAAGACGATCGGATGACCAGCGCGCTGGGCATCGTGCACTCCCGCTTCTCGACCAACACCTTCCCGTCCTGGCCGCTGGCGCATCCATTCCGGCGTATCGCCCACAACGGCGAGATCAACACCGTCACCGGCAACGAGAACTGGATGCGGGCGCGTGAGGCGCTGATAAAGACCGACGTCTTTGGGTCGGTCGACGACCTGGACAAGTTGTTCCCGATCTGCACGCCCGGTGCGTCGGACACCGCGCGCTTCGATGAGGCGCTTGAATTGCTGCACCTGGGCGGGCGCAGCCTGCCGCACGCGGTGCTGATGATGATTCCCGAGGCCTGGGAACGTAACGAGTCGATGGACCCGGCGCGCCGCGCCTTCTACGAGTACCACGCATCGCTGATGGAACCATGGGACGGCCCGGCGTCGATGACGTTTACCGACGGCACCGTCGTTGGCGCCGTGCTCGACCGCAATGGCCTTCGCCCGTCCCGCATTTGGGTCACCGAGGACGGCTTGGTGGTGATGGCGTCCGAGGCCGGCGTGTTGGACCTGGACCCGTCGACGGTGGTGCAGCGGATGCGGCTGCAACCCGGCCGGATGTTCTTGGTGGACACCACTTTAGGCCGCATCGTTGCGGACGAGGAGATCAAAGCCGAGCTGGCCGCCGAGCACCCGTACCAGGAATGGCTCGACAAGAACCTCGTTCCGCTCGAATCGTTGCCACAAGGTAAGTACGTGCGGATGGCGCACGAGCGACTTGTCATGCGGCAGTTAGCCTTTGGCTACACCTATGAAGAGCTCAACCTACTGGTGGCGCCGATGGTGCGCAGCGGTGCCGAGCCACTCGGCTCGATGGGTACCGATACCCCGGTCGCGGTGCTCTCGCAGCGTCCCCGGATGCTCTACGACTACTTCCAGCAGCTGTTCGCTCAGGTAACCAACCCGCCGCTGGACGCCATCCGCGAAGAAGTGGTGACCAGCCTGCAGGGCACCACCGGCGGGGAGCGCGACTTGCTCACGCCGAACGAGTACTCGTGCCACCAGATCGCGCTGCGCCAGCCGATTCTGCGTAACCACGAGCTGGCCAAGCTGATCAACCTGAATCCGGACGACGAGGTCAACGGGCGCGCACACGGTATGCGCTCCAAGACGATTCGCTGTCTGTACCCGGTCGCCGACGGTGGCGCCGGGCTGGCAGCCGCGCTGGATGAGGTGCGTGCTCAGGCGTCGGCCGCGATTGCCGACGGTGCCCGGGTGATAGTTCTCTCCGACCGGGATTCCGACGAACAGATGGCCCCGATACCGTCGCTGCTCGCCGTCGCCGGGGTGCACCATCACCTGGTGCGCGATCGGACCCGCACCCATGTGGGTCTGGTGGTTGAGTCCGGTGATGCCCGCGAGGTGCACCACATGGCGATGCTGATCGGCTGCGGTGCCGCGGCGGTCAACCCGTACCTGGCGTTCGAGTCGATCGAGGACATGCTCGACCGCGATGTCATCGACGGGATCGACCGCGATAAGGCGCTCAACAATTACGTGAAGGCCGCGGGCAAGGGCGTGCTGAAAGTCATGTCCAAGATGGGCATTTCGACACTGGCGTCCTACACCGGTGCCCAGCTGTTCCAGGCCATCGGGATCTCCGAGGACGTGCTCGACGAGTACTTCACCGGGCTGGCCTGCCCCACCGGCGGCATCTCTTTAGAGGACATTGCCACGGACGTGGCCGTGCGGCACAAGCTGGCATATCTGGACCGGCCGGACGAGCGCGCGCACCGCGAACTCGAGGTCGGCGGGGATTACCAGTGGCGCCGTGAGGGCGAGTACCACCTGTTCAACCCGGAGACCGTGTTCAAGCTCCAGCACGCCACCCGCACCGGCCAGTTCAAGATCTTCAAGGACTACACCCGGCTGGTCGACGACCAGAGCGAGCGGATGGCATCGCTGCGTGGCTTGTTGAAGTTCCGTGCGGGTGTGCGGCCCCCGGTTCCGCTGGAAGAAGTCGAACCCGCCAGCGAGATCGTCAAACGATTCTCGACCGGCGCGATGAGCTACGGCTCGATCTCCGCCGAGGCGCACGAGACGCTCGCCATCGCCATGAACCGGCTGGGTGGCCGCTCCAACAGCGGTGAGGGCGGCGAGGACGTCAAGCGATTCGACCCCGATGCCAACGGGGATTGGCGGCGCAGCGCGATCAAGCAGGTCGCCTCGGCACGGTTCGGAGTCACCTCGCACTATCTGACCAACTGCTCCGACATCCAGATCAAGATGGCCCAGGGCGCGAAGCCCGGTGAGGGCGGCCAACTCCCGGGGCACAAGGTGTACCCGTGGGTGGCCGAGGTTCGGCACTCCACACCCGGAGTCGGCCTGATCTCACCGCCGCCGCACCACGATATCTACTCGATCGAGGATCTGGCGCAGCTGATACACGACCTGAAGAACGCCAACCCGCAGGCGCGCGTGCACGTGAAGTTGGTCTCCGAGAACGGTGTGGGCACGGTCGCGGCGGGTGTGTCCAAGGCACACGCCGACGTGGTGCTGATCTCCGGACACGACGGCGGCACCGGTGCCACGCCGCTGACATCACAGAAGCACGCAGGTGCTCCGTGGGAACTGGGTCTGGCCGAGACGCAGCAAACCTTGCTGCTCAACGGGTTACGCGACCGGATTGTGGTCCAGGTAGACGGGCAGCTCAAGACCGGACGTGACGTGATGATCGGTGCGCTGCTGGGCGCCGAGGAGTTCGGCTTCGCGACCGCCCCGCTGGTGGTGGTGGGTTGCATCATGATGCGGGTATGTCACCTCGACACCTGCCCGGTCGGCGTGGCTACCCAGAACCCGGTGCTGCGCGAGCGGTTCACCGGCAAGCCGGAATTCGTCGAGAACTTCTTCATGTTCATCGCCGAAGAAGTCCGGGAGTACCTGGCGCAGTTGGGCTTCCGCACCCTGAACGAGGCCGTCGGCCAGGTGGGTGCGTTGGACACTACGCTGGCCCGCGCACACTGGAAGGCGCACAAGCTGGACCTGGCTCCGGTGCTGCACGAGCCCGAGTCCGCGTTCATGAACCAGGACCTGTACTGCAGCTCGCGTCAAGATCACGGCCTGGACAAGGCGCTGGATCAGCAGTTGATCGTGATGAGCCGCGAGGCGCTGGATTCCGCCAAGCCGGTCCGGTTCTCCACTACCATCAGCAACGTGAACCGCACGGTCGGCACTATGCTCGGCCACGAGTTGACGAAAGCTTATGGTGGCCAAGGCTTGCCGGACGGGACGATCGACATCACCTTCGACGGCTCCGCTGGCAATAGCTTCGGCGCCTTTGTGCCCAAGGGCATTACCCTGCGGGTGTACGGCGACGCCAACGACTACGTCGGCAAGGGACTGTCCGGTGGCCGGATCGTGGTGCGGCCGTCAGACAATGCGCCGCTGGAGTACGTCGCGGAGGAAAACATCATCGGTGGCAACGTGATTCTGTTCGGAGCCACCAGCGGCGAGGCCTTCTTGCGCGGCGTGGTCGGCGAACGGTTCGCGGTCCGCAACTCCGGTGCCCACGCCGTGGTCGAGGGCGTCGGCGATCATGGCTGCGAGTACATGACCGGCGGGCGGGTAGTGATCCTCGGCCGTACCGGGCGTAACTTCGCGGCCGGCATGTCCGGCGGTGTGGCCTACGTTTACGACCCGGACGAGGAACTGCCGCAGAACCTCAACACCGAGATGGTGGATCTCGAGGCGCTGGACTCCGAAGACGTGGACTTCCTGCACGGCAGTATCCAGGCGCACGTCGATGCCACCGATTCCGCTGTCGGCCAGCGGATCCTGGCCGACTGGCAGGTGCAGCAGCGGCATTTCGCGAAAGTGATGCCCCGGGACTACAAGAAGGTGTTGGAGGCGATCGCCCAGGCGGAACGTGACGGCGCCGATGTCGACAAGGCGATTATGGCGGCGGCGCATGGCTGATCCAAGTGGCTTCCTCAAGTTCACACATCGGGAGCTGCCGCAACGCCGGCCTGTCCCGCTCCGGTTGAAAGACTGGAAAGAGGTCTACGAGGACTTCAACGACGACACCCTGCGTGAGCAGGCGACCCGTTGCATGGACTGCGGTATTCCCTTCTGCCACAATGGCTGTCCGCTGGGCAACTTGATCCCGGAATGGAACGACCTGGTACGCAGGGGGCGCTGGCGCGACGCGATTGAACGGCTGCACGCTACCAACAACTTCCCCGACTTCACTGGCCGGCTGTGTCCGGCACCGTGTGAGCCGGCGTGTGTGCTGGGCATCAACCAGGATCCGGTGACGATCAAGCAGATCGAGCTGGAGATCATCGACCACGCCTTCGACGAAGGCTTCGTCGAGCCGAAGCCGCCGACCAAGCTGACCGGAAAGACCGTCGCCGTAATCGGTTCGGGCCCGGCCGGATTGGCCGCCGCCCAACAATTGACCCGCGCCGGGCACAGCGTCACCGTGTTCGAGCGAGCCGACCGCATCGGTGGACTGCTGCGCTACGGAATTCCGGAATTCAAAATGGAGAAGCGCGTCCTCGACCGGCGACTGGATCAAATGCGTGCCGAGGGAACCGAATTCCGGGCCGGCGTCAACGTCGGAGGTGACATCACCGCCGAACAGCTGCTCGCCGACTTCGATGCGGTGGTGCTGGCCGGCGGTGCCACCGCCGCGCGCGATCTACCCGTTCCGGGCCGCGAATTGGACGGCATCCACCAGGCAATGGAATACCTGCCGTGGGGCAACCGGGTGCAGCAAGGCGATGACGTTCTGGGCGAGGACGGGCAGCCGCCGATCACCGCCAAGGGCAAGAAGGTCATCATCATCGGCGGCGGCGACACCGGAGCCGACTGCCTGGGCACCGCGCATCGACAAGGTGCGGTCGCCATCCACCAGTTCGAGATCATGCCGCGGCCACCGGAAGCCCGCGCCGAATCCACGCCGTGGCCGACCTACCCGCTGATGTACCGGGTGTCATCGGCGCACGAGGAAGGCGGCGAACGGGTCTTCTCGGTCAACACCGAGATGTTCGTCGGCACCGACGGGCGCGTGACCGCGCTCAAGGCGCACGAAGTGACGATGGAGGACGACAAGTTCGTCAAGGTCGAGGGCTCCGATTTCGAGCTCGAGGCCGACTTGGTGCTGCTGGCGATGGGCTTCGTCGGACCGGAGAAGCCGGGCTTGCTCACCGACCTCGATGTGAAGCTCACCGACCGCGGTAACGTCTCGCGCGGCTCCGATTACGAGACCTCGGTGCCCGGCGTTTACGTTGCCGGAGACATGGGCCGGGGTCAGTCGTTGATCGTCTGGGCGATCGCCGAGGGCAGGGCCGCGGCGGCGGGGGTGGACCGGTATTTGATGGGGTCAACCGCACTTCCGGCGCCCATCAAGCCGACAGCCGCACCGCTTCAATAATCACACCAGTCACATCAGAAACACGCCTGGAATTGCCCGGCGCGTCTCCCACGGTTTGCCAGGCCGCGGGTGTCTAATAGCGACTTGTGTGCTTCGTCACAGCGGAGCCGCAGTTGGGGCAGACCGATTGCAGGAGTGGTCACTGTGCATATGAATCCAGTACCTAGTTCGCGGGTGGGGCGAATGGCCTGGTCTTGGCTTCGACACCCGGTGAAGAGCCGCGAGTTCCCCGCTAAGCGGGAACGTTTGGTAACCGCCGAAGAGGTCTTACTCTTCGGGGTGTAACGATCTGACTTAGCTATCCACAATTCCAGGACGGGTTTGCTCGGCGTTCCGAATTCATCATTTCGCCGAAGGCAGTCCAAGATCCGCGCTTATCCCTTCCATAAACCCGAATCCCGGATCGTCTCGGCCAACGGTTCCAGGATGGCCGGGTCATGCGGCGGGGGCAGGTAGACGATCGCCAAGTCCAGTCCTTCGGCCCCTAGCCCGGCCGCCGTCTCGATCACTTGCCCGAGGTCGTGGTCTTCACCCAGGCGGACGTGGGCTGACATGGTGATTTCCTTGGGGTCGCGGCCGATGTCCGCGCAGCGCGCCGCCAGCACGTCGCGCTTGCGGGCGAACTCCTCGGGTGTCCCACCCGCGAAATTCCAGTGCTGCGCGTAGCGCGCGGTCAGCGGGAGCGTGCGCTTCTCGCCGCTGCCGCCGATGCAGATTGGCGGGTGCGGGTGCTGCGGGCCCTTGGGCTCGTTGCGTGCGTCCTTGAGTTGGTAGTACTTGCCGTCGAAGGTCGTCTTCTGCTCACTGAGCAGGCTGATCAGCACTTGGCAGGCTTCCTCGAACCGGTCGAATCGTTCCCTGATGCCGCCCAGTTCGATGCCGTACGCGCCGGACTCCTCCTCGTTCCAGCCGGCACCGATCCCGAGTTCGAGTCGTCCGTTGGAGATGACGTCCAGGGCCGCGGCCATATTGGCCAGCACCGCGGGGTGGCGATAGTGGATGCCGGTGACCAGGGTGCCCAGTCGCAGCCGCTTGGTGGCCTGGGCCAGCGCGGTCAGCGTCGTCCAGCCCTCCAGACACGGGCCGGTGCTGTCGGAGAAGATCGGGTAGAAGTGGTCGAACGTCCACCCGGACTCGAAGACGTCGATCTCGTCGGCGGCCTGCCAGACCGCGAGCATGCCCGGCCAGGTGGTGTTTTGTGGTGAGGTTTTGAACGCGAATCGCATGTCACCGAAGTTAGTCGAGATTTATGAAGCGCAACTAAACTCGTGCGGACGATGACTACCGCTTTTGGGCCCTTGGGCTCTGACACCAAGATCACCCTGCTGTTCGCCGGCCTGATCTTTTTGTTGGCGTTGGTGCTCGGGGTCTGGAAGTACCGGGGGATCGCGACGTCTGACGACCACCGGGCGCATCCCTACGTCGACATCGCCCACCGCGCGGCGTTGCTCTATTCGTTCGCGACCCTGTTGCTCGCGGTCTTCGTCGAGCTCAGCGCCTGGCCGAGCTGGGTCAACCTGACAGCGGCGATGGTCGTCGTCTTCTTCTTCGTCGCAGCGATCGCCAGTTATATCGAACACGGTGCACGGCGCGACACCGTCAACCAATTCGAGAAGCCGGTGCGGGGGACGGGGTTGGCAATGGCCCTGCTGATCGTCGGCGAGATCGGCGGCTTCGCGGCGGTATTCGCCGGCTTCATCGCCGGGCAATTGTGGTGAAGGGCCAGGCACACTGGAGCCATGGACCCGGTAGCTGCTCTTCGGCAGATCGCCTACTACAAGGACCGCAGCCGCCAGGACCCTAAACGCGTGATGGCGTACCGCAACGCCGCCGATATCGTCGAGGCCCTCGACGACGCCGAGCGTGAGCGCCATGGGCAGGCCAACAGCTGGCAGACGTTGCCGGGTATCGGGCCCAAGACCGCGAAGGTCATCGCCCAGGCCTGGGCCGGCCGCGAGCCCGACGCGTTGATTGAATTGCGTTCTGAGGCAACCGATCTCGGTGGCGGCGAGGTGCGGTCCGCGCTGCGCGGCGACCTGCATCTGCATTCGAACTGGTCGGACGGATCGGCACCGATCGAAGAGATGATGGCCAGCGCCGCGGCCCTGGGCCATGAATACTGTGCGCTGACCGATCACTCGCCGCGGTTGACGATTGCCAACGGACTGTCTGCGCAACGATTGCGCAAACAGCTCGGCGTGATCGACGGGCTGCGGGACAAGTTCGCACCGATGCGCATCCTCACCGGGATCGAGGTCGACATCCTCGACGACGGCAGCCTGGACCAGGAGCCCGAACTGCTGGAGCGCCTCGACGTCGTCGTGGCCAGCGTGCATTCCAAGTTGTCGATGGACTCCGCGGCAATGACCCGCCGAATGGTTCGCGCCGTCTCCGACGGCCATGCCGACGTGCTGGGCCATTGCACAGGCCGGCTGGTTGCCGGCAACCGCGGCATCCGGCCGGAGTCGAAGTTCGACGCCGAGAAGGTCTTCACCGCCTGTCGCGATCACGGCACCGCGGTCGAGATCAACTCCCGTCCCGAACGCCGCGACCCGCCGACCCGGCTGCTGAACCTCGCGCTGGAGATCGGTTGCGTGTTCAGCATCGACACCGACGCGCATGCCCCCGGCCAGTTGGACTTCCTGGGCTACGGCGCCCAGCGTGCACTGGACGCCGGCGTTCCGATCGATCGGATCGTCAACACCTGGCCGGCCGACAAGCTGCTGGAGTGGACCGAATCCAACTGAAACCTCAGACCCGGACCGTTTCCGCTGCCTCGGGAACGGGTTCGACGCTGTTGCCGCGGCTGTGCAGCAAATTGGCGCCGGCCACGATCGCGCACGTCGCGGCCGGAAGGAGCAGCGAATATCCGCCTAAGTGAACGCCGAACAGGATTCCGGCGATGCCGCCGCCGAGAAACAGCAACAGCGTCGTCGTGAGGATCGCAGCCTTCCACTTCTGGATTCCGTCGTGCCGGCTGCGGCCGAGCATCAGCCCGAGGTCGGTGACAGTCCCGGTGAAGTGTGTAGTGCGGATCGACATTCCGCGAAAGCTCGAGGTCAACCCATTCTGCAGGCCCAAAGCCGCGGCGGCAAACATCGCCTGCACGGCGGTTAGCTCGATTCCCAGCGAAGTGATCTGTGCCTTGACAAAGGTGTCTTCGACGCCGGCCGCGGCGAGCGCGAGCAGCACCGCCTCGGTAAACAGCACGACGGCATGGCGTCGGCCCGCCAGTGCCTGGGTGGGTGCGAGAACTGCCCCAGCCGTGATCGCGCCGACCAGGAAGCCGAACAGGATCGCGCCGAGCACGTGGCCTTCGTACAGCCACGGATTTGCCGTATTCATGCCCAGTTGGGTGGTGATAGCGGTGAGGTTGCCGACCGGCAAGGCCAAAATCAGCAGGGCCACCGCGTTGACGAAGCCCGCGGATAACGCGAGCACCGCGCAATAGCCGAGCAAGAGACCTTCGCGAGGCAGGCCACTGTCGCGGGCTTTGTCCGGCGGCGGCATGGTGTTCAGTCACTCACTTTCAAGGTCGGGTTTTCGTCAGCTTACAAGCGGATACTCGGGCCCGCCGGGGGCCACAGCATCTCAAACAATGCTCTTATCTTCGAAATATCATGGGCTGGAATGAAATTGGTGATTCAGAGCAAAATATTCAGTCGGGAAGGTGTGGCATTTCTATACCCGAATCGTGTCCAACCAATACCCCCCGGGTGAGTGCGGCCTTGCCGAAGCGCCCACGGACCTGGTCGACAGCGGCGTCTACCGCGAGCGATTCGGAGTAAAACGGCAGCATCAGCTGCTGGGCACCGCTGCGGTCGATACCCGACACCGCGAAGCCGATCAGCGTCAAGCCGCGTTGGGCAATCGTGGGTGCGACCGCAGCGACCAATCGTCGGGCTGCGGCCAGGATCGGCTGCGTCGACGATGTCGCCCAGGGCAGGGTGTGTGAGCGGGTCGCGCGGGTGAAGTCGTCGAACCGCAGCCGCAGCACCACGGTGCGACCCGTGCGCCCGGCGCCGCGCATCCGAGCCGTGATGCGGTCGATCAAGGTGACGACCACCGCGTCGATCTCGTTGTCCGACATACGGTTTCCGGCGTTCCCAAGCGCGCGTTGGGCGCCCACAGACCGTCGATGCACGCCGGCGGTCACCCGGCGGCGGTCGATGTTGCGCGACAGCGCATACAGCTTGCGGCCCATCGCGACGCCCAGCAGCGAAGCCAGCGTCGACTCGCTGAGCGCGGCGACGTCGGCCACCGTCGTGAGTCCGTAGGCGTGCAGCTTGTCGGCGGTCACCGCACCGACTCCCCATAACCGGCGCACCGGCAGTGGGCGCAGGAACGCCAGCTCCCGATCGGGCGGCACCAGCAGAAGCCCGTCCGGCTTGGCCTCCTGGCTGGCGACCTTGGCCAGGAACTTGGTCCTCGCGATGCCCACGGTGATGGGCAGGCCGACCCGGTCGCACACATCGACGCGCAGCCGCTGCGCGATCTGAACCGGTGTGCCGGAGACCCGGCGCAGGCCGCCGACGTCTAGGAAAGCCTCGTCCACCGAGAGCGGATCCACGATCGGCGTGGCGTCTCGGAACACCTCGAATACCGCATCGCTGGCACGCGAGTAGGCCGTCATCCGTGGTGGGACCACGACGGCATCGGGACACAGTTGTCGTGCCTGCCTGCCGCCCATCGCCGTGCGCACGCCATAGGCTTTCGCTTCATAACTGGCGGCCAGCACGACTGCGCCGCCAACGATCACTGGGCGGCCTCGCAAGGTCGGGTCGTCGCGCTGTTCTACGGACGCGTAGAACGAATCCAGGTCCGCGTGCAGGATCGACGCTTCACGCCGCACGAACATATGTTCGCACGCAGGGGTGACAACTAGCCGGCGTCGCCGTAGATGCTGCTCACCCAGATGTGGGTGAGGGTGTCGACGACTCGCTCGGCCTCGACCGCAGGCGTTTCGGCGGACAGCGCGGCCATCATCGTGCGCTCGTTCATCTGGTTCAACGAGGTGGCCAGGTCCGCGGCCGGAATGGTGTCGGGCGCGGCGCCGCGTTCCCGTTCGGCGGCGATCATGGCGGTGGTTTGGTCGATCCATTTCTGCATGAAACCCGACCAGACCGTCCGTAGCTCCGAGCTGGTGGCCAGCGCCTCGGTTGCGGTCCGCGCCACTGCTCGATGTGTGCTGAACGCGGTGAAGAACGCTTTGATGCCGTTACGCCACACCCGGCGCGGGTCGGCCGGGAGTCGCTGCACCGCGCCGTCGAACTCGGAGTCGGCGCGCGCGATCACCGGCTCGAGCAGCGACAGCAGCACGGCCTCTTTGGACTTGAAATAGAAGTAGAACGTGGGGCGCGAGATACCGGCGCCTTTAGCCAGGTCATCGACCGAAATGTCGGCCAGCGAGCGGTCCTCGAGCAGGCGCTCGGCGGTCGCCAGGATCGCCTGCTCACGATCGTCACCCGATGGGCGCAGGGAACGACGGCCACGCAAAGCGCGAGTCTGGCCGGCAGTGGTCACCCGCGCTACTTTACACGCAGTTGAGATTTTCGACAGTGTGTTGACTAGTTCGACGCAGCGTTGATAGCGTTGCTGCCATGACTGATCACCTGGACGTCGTCATCGTGGGCGCCGGAATCTCCGGCGTCAGCGCCGCCTGGCACCTGCAGGACCGCTGCCCGACCAAGAGCTACGCCATCTTGGAGCGCCGCGACGACCTCGGCGGCACGTGGGACCTTTTCAAATACCCGGGCATTCGGTCGGACTCGGACATGTTCACCCTCGGGTTCCGGTTCAAGCCGTGGCGCTCGGCGAAGTCGATCGCCGACGGCGCCGACATCAAGGCGTACATCAAGGACACCGTGGTCGAGAACAAAATCGACCAGCACATCCGCTACCGCCACCGCGTCGTGGCCACCGATTGGTCCGACGCCGACAATCGCTGGACCCTGACCGTCGAATGCGACGGCCAACAGCGCGAGATCACTTGCTCCTTTCTGATCGCGTGCACCGGCTACTACAACTACGACGAGGGATATTCGCCGACGTTCCCCGGCGCCGAAGACTTCGGCGGCACGATCGTGCATCCGCAGCACTGGCCCGACGACCTCAACTATGCGGGCAAGAAGATCGTCGTGATCGGCTCCGGCGCCACCGCGATCACTTTGATTCCCGCCCTGGTGAATTCGGGCTCCAGACATGTGACGATGTTGCAGCGCTCGCCGACTTACATCGGCTCACTGCCCGGGGTCGACCCGTTTGCCGTGCGATTCAACCGGCTGCTGCCGGAACGCCTTGCGCACCTCGCGAACCGCTGGAAAGCCATCGCGTTCAGCACATTCCAGTATCAGCTGGCCCGCAAGCGCCCCGCCTACATGCGTAAGACGTTGATGATGATGGCGCAGCACCGTCTGCCGAAGGGCTACGACGTCGAAAAGCACTTCGGGCCGAGCTACAACGTGTGGGACCAGCGGCTGTGCCTGGCGCCCGACGGTGATTTCTTCCGGACCATCCGGCACGGCAAGGCGGATGTCGTCACCGACACTATCGACCGGTTTACCCAGACCGGAATCAGGCTCGCTTCGGGTGAGGAGCTACCGGCCGACATCATCGTTACCGCAACGGGTTTGAACATGCAGTTGCTGGGCGGAGTGCAGCCCACCCGCAATGGTGTGCCCTTCGACTTGACGTCGCTGATGACTTACAAAGGCTTGATGTTCTCCGGGGTGCCGAATTTCGCCATCACGTTCGGCTACACGAACGCGTCATGGACACTCAAAGCCGACCTGGTTTCCGAATTCGTATGCCGGCTGCTCAATTACATGGACGCTAAGGGCTTTGACAACGTGGAGCCGCAGCGTCCCGACAACGACGTCGACGAGCTGCCGTTCATGGACTTCAGTCCGGGCTACTTCCAGCGCTCGGCGCACCTGTTGCCCAAGTCGGGATCGCGCGCACCGTGGCGGCTCAAGCAGAACTATTTGTTCGACATGCGCATGATCCGGCGCGGCAAGGTTGCCGATGAAGGCCTGCGATTCGCGAAAAAGCGCGCGCGAGTATCGGCTTAGCGGGCTAGACGACGACGATGCCGTCGTCGTCGCTGTAGGCGATCTCTCCGGGCACAAACGTCACTCCGCCGAGGATGACCTCGACGTCGCGTTCGCCGTCGCCGGACTTGCTGCTTTTGCGTGGATTGGTGCCCAGCGCCTTGATGCCGATGTCGATGCCGCGCAACGCTGCGGCGTCACGCACAGCGCCGTTGATGATCAGCCCGGCCCAGCCGTTGGAGCGGGCGAGGTCGGCGATGAGATCGCCGACCACCGCGCAGTGCAGCGAGCCGGCCCCATCGATCACCAGCACTCCGCCCGTACTCGGTTGGGATAGTACGGATTTCAGCAGCGCGTTGTCCTCGAAACAGCGCACCGTGCTGATCGGTCCGGCGAATTCTGTGCGCCCACCGAACTGGCGGAACTGAAGATCGCAGCTGCGTACGTCTGGTCCGATGCTGTCGACAAGGTCGGCGGTTGCCTCGAAGGACACACTCATCAGCGGCGCCGAAGCTGCCGGATCAGCAGGATCGCGAGCAAGCTGAGCGCGACTGCTATTGCCAGGGGCAACAATGACTGGCCGCCTACCGCCTGCGGAATGTTGGCAGAGACCGGGTTGTTGGCGCCTTCTACTGTCGACTTCGCTTGTGCCGCGGCATCTTTTGCGGCAGCGGCAACTTCACCGACAGTCCCGATCTGGGACTGTCGATCATGTTGTGCTGCTGGCGGTTTCGGCGGGGTGGGCGCAGGGCCATTGGCCACAGCCTTCTTGGCGGGCGCTTTTTTGGCGGGCGCCTTTTTCGCCGCGGCTTTTTTCGCAGGTGCCTTCTTGGCGGGCGCTTTTTTGGCCGGTGCCTTTTTCGCGGCCTTGGCGGGCGGGTTTGCCTCCGGCGGCGTCGCCGCGCCGTTGGATTCGCTGTTGGGTTGATCTTGAGGGTCTGCCATGCGGCCGCTCCTTCGCAGCTTTCTTTCTGTCGGCCATTTCTAGCGCCATCAAAAGTTACTCGGAACCCATCATGCCAGGACGTGTGGTCCGGCTTTGCCGACCAGGTCGGTCAGGGCTTGCGGCGCATGGTCCAAAGCAGGCCCGCACCGACGATTGCCACAGCTACCGCGACAAATGGCCAGACGGGAATTCCGTGGCCGGAGTCGCTGGTAGCGGCGCTGGGCCCCGGTGTACCGGTACCGGCCACCGTCAGCCCAAACGACCAGGACCCGGACACCACATGACCATCGGCGGACGTCACCCGGTAGTTCACCGTGTAGGTGCCGGCCGGCCCGAGGGGGCGCACCGCCACGCCGACCACCGCACCCCGCACGGTGGTGTCCCCGCTGGACCAGACCTTGCCGTCCGGGCCGACGACGGTCATGGCCGCGAAGGTCGTTTGCAATTGCTCATTGAAGGTCGCGCTAACCCGGGCCGGACCGGCCGCGAGAACCGCATTGTCCGCGGGGTCGGCGGACACCCGGTTGGCATGCGCCGACGCGACTTGTGCGGTCAGTGTCGCGGTCGACAGCATGGCGAGCAGCAGCAGGCCCGCCCAGGCGACGATGACCAGCCGCCTCATGTCCGGCGACGGGCCAGCACGAGGACGACGCCCAGTGCGGCCGCGACCAGGGCGGCTCCGCCCAGCACGCGAGCGATGTTATCGGCTGATGGGGAGGTCGATGTGCCACTGTGCCCGGTGGGTATCCCCGAATGGTGGTGTTCATGCGGGGAAGCGGGCCCAGCGCCCAGCGTCAGCATGGGGGCCGGATGCTCGGGCTCACTGCCGTCGGGCAGCGGCTGCTGGTCCCACTTCACGATCGACCCGTCGGCGTAGGTCTGGGTGGCCGGGAAGCTGACGGTGTCGGTGTCGGGCAGCTTCACCGATATCCGAAACAGTGCGAACTGGTCGACGCCGATCCCGCCGCCCTGCGCGGCCGTCCACGTCACCGATCTGACGGTGCCGGACGACGCATCGCGGTCGAGCTTGGCCGTCCATCCTGGCATGGCTTCGGTGCGCGCGGATGCGACATTGGGCAGCGCGACGGTCAGTGCCGTGGTCGCGGCGCCCTTGTCGGATTCGTTGGGCACCTCAAAGGTCACGATCGCCATGGCGCCGCGGACCGCGTCGTCGCTGCTGGCATGGACGTGCGCCCACGCCGGCGCAGTGACGCTCGCGGCGCCGACGTAAAGTGCGGCGGCGGCGAAGACGGTGATCAGGACGCGCGAAATCCCGGTGGCGCGGAATGGCATGTCACAACACCACTTTCAGGTCAACCCGAGCCGAGCCATCAGATCCGCTTCGATCCCGTCGAGCTGCGAGGAGATCGCCGAGTGCGCCGCGCGCCGGCGAGCCGCCGGCATGTTCTCGGCGGCAGTGACGGCTGCTGACAGATCGGCGAGCCGCTCGGAGATGGCGGCCACGAACTGCTTGGTCTCGGCGTCCTTGGGCTTGCGTTCCTGCACCGCCCGCAATGACTTCTCCGCGCCGGCGATGCGTGCCGACAGCTGGGCGCCGTGCCCGGAGAACTGGCCGATCTGGGCCAACGGAATCCCGAGTTGATCCGCGCGACGCTGGTCGATTAGCGCGCGCGCGGCCATTGCCGCCCGGTAGAGCACCGGCGTCAGGATGGGCGCCAGCAGCCGTGACACCGTCAGCACCCGTCGGATCCGCGTCGGCGAGAACAACTTGCCCTCCCGTGCCGCCTTGAGCTCGGTCTCGGCGACTTTGAGCGCCGCGCGGTCGCTGTCGCGCTGCGATTTGATCTGCGCCTTGAGAACTTTGTCGGCGGCTCGACGGTCGTCCCTGAATCGGCGCGCCTGGTTCTTGGCGGCGAGCTTGGCCTCGAGCTTGGCGCGGGCCTTGATCGCACGGACTTCGGCACGACGCGTCGCGCGACTCTTTCGCTTGCGAAACAGGCCCATTCCCGGCCGCCTCCCGGTATCTCTTGGACTATCGCTCTCGCGTGTGCGCGATCCGTGAGGCCAACCCTAATCGGAACAGACCGACGGCAGCCCAACAGGGCGGGCTGCGCTTCGGTGGCCGGCTAGGCGTCGAGGTGTTCTGCGCGGCGCAGTTCGTTGACGCGCTCCACGAGGTCCTGCTGGGCCTGTGCGGACAACCCGACGGCGCGTACCGCAATGCGGCGCACACCGTCGTCGCGCATCGTGGACATCCAGACCAGCTCCTTGTCGAGCTTTTCGTAGTACTCGTCGTCAGTGAAGTAGGCCGACTTGATTCGGAAGAAGTTGGCCAGAGCGGCCATGGTCGCCGACGACGGGTTCGTGCGATTGCCGGAGCGTAGCTGCGACAGGTAGGGAGCCGACATCGTGATGCCCTCCGACTTGAGTGCCGCGATCACCTCCGCGGAGGTATGCGGCCCGCGACCGGGTGGATACACCGTGTCGAACAAGCGGTTCAGGCGGGCGGAAAACGTCGTGCTCATCGATATGACCTCCACGCGGCTGTAGAAGCGAAACTATTACCTATGTGTATTTGCTGATCATGGTAGCGAGAGTTTGTGCTCACAACCAGGTGCAAACCGGGCCGGCTTCGCTGGTGACATCCCCGAGGTTCGCTGAGTCCGCACTTCACGAGCGTCTTACTAAATAACGGCAGTGTCCATAAACGGACTATAACTCACAGGTTATCCGCAGAAATCAGGTCTGAAGCGCGTGCTTTGGGACGTGGTCTCGAGGAACGACGGACCGGCCCGGCGGATGGTGTCGGGCGAATATCTCGCAACGAGCCGTCTATGAAGTCTCTTTGAAAGCCTACTTTGCTGCCGGGTCGGTTTTTGGGCGCGTTAAGAGGGCGAGGGTGCACAAAATAGCCCTCAGAGATACCTCTGGGGGCGACTGCCCGGCTCGCACGGCTTGAGCGAAGCGGCGCCGCAGCACCTTAGACGGTTTCCGGTGACCTCCCGGACAGCGAAACTCCCGTGTGGCGGCGGCGCAGAGTTTGCTGGCCGCCAGCCCAGTGCGCTGTCGAGCAGCATCCACAGGCCGATGGTCACAAACAGCATGCTGGCCAACACGTGCAGCAGCTGGTGGGGAAGGCGGCGGTGCAGCAGCCTTCCCGAGCCAATCGCCGGCGCCAATGTCGTCTTGTCGCTCATTTCGGCGAGTGCGAATGACGACACGTCGGTCAGCAGAGCCAACCGAGGTTCGAGCCCGGGCGAGACGGCTTCGTCGTCGGCGGCGGCGCCCTCACGCCAGGCCCACGCGGCGAAGATCAGGAACGCGATCGCGGATGCGAGAGCCATCGGCCGCGCCGGCAGCGTGGCGCCCAGGAAGTGGCCGATCGTCACCGAGACCTCGGCAGGCAAGAGCACCGGAAGACTCAGGAGTGTCGCCGCGAGCATCCGGATGACCTTTCGACGCGTCGTTGACAACCACTGTGGTCATCGAACACCGGTCGAAGGTCTCGCCCACCGATCCGCTGGGATCGGTTCGCCGGCCGGGCTATTCGCCAGTATGTCGACACGACGATTAGGGGCTACTCCCCTTCGCTGACGGTCCCAGGCTAGCGGGCAAATCCGGGGTGCGCCAGGAAGGCCCGGAAGTTCGGGCGCCCGCATCTGCGGATTCGGACTCCGAACCAAACGATTGAATATCCTTATGCCGCAAGCAGCATTGCCAGAATCGCGGTGTCGGGATGGCTGATGGGGTCGACGCCGACTCGACTCACCATCGAGGTAATGGTGCCATCGGCCTCGGCTTCGACCCACGCCGCGCGGTGCTCTAGTCCCAGATACGGCAGCCCCGGGAGCAGGACGCACCCCGAGGCCGCTCCGGTGCATTCCGGCAACGACGGTGTGGTCTCTGATGGAGGATGCAGCATCAGTAGGGCGGGGGGTTGATGATCCGCGAAATACCCTGGCTGGATTGCCGATTCGCCGAATACCGTGCCTTCGGCCAGCACCAGGCCGACGGTGTCCGGCTCGGGCTCGTCGGGCAACTCTTCGCGGGCTCCGAATACCGTTGTGGTGGAAAGCAATCCAGGCAAGGATGCTACCCGCACAGCGACCATCAACAGCTGGGCCCATTCTTTTGTCGAATCGGGCCAACGGCCAGAGATCACAAACCCTTTCAGGGCACCACGAGCGTGGAAGGGCGCAACCCCTATCGGCTGGCCTGACCCAGTCTCCATCTCGACCTCCGCGCGACGTGTTGGTTGGCAAATAACCACGCTGGTAGCCCGAATAGTTAAGAATGCCTGCGGTTTAGACGTGTTGCAACTCGACACGGCATCTGGCGCATGCCTATTGTGCAGCGGGCTCATATAGGCCAGGTAAAGGTAAGGGCGCCACGCGATCCGCGTGACGCCCCTGCCTTAAGCAGCTGATCTCAGCCGAAAATCAGGCCCTTCGCCTTCGATGTTGCGGCCTCGTAGCGCGACTGCACATCTGCCCAGTTGACGACGTTCCAGAACGCCTTGACGTAGTCCGCCTTGACGTTCTTGTACTGCAGGTAGAAGGCGTGCTCCCACATGTCGACCTGCAGCAGCGGGATGATGCCCAGCGGGACGTTGGCCTGCTGGTCGTAAAGCTGGAACGTCAGCAGCCGGTCGCCGAGGGTGTCGTAGCCGAGCACCGCCCAGCCCGAGCCCTGTAAGCCGTTGGCCGCGGCGCTGAACTGAGCGCGGAACTTGTCGAACGAGCCGAAGGCGTCGTCGATGGCGGCGCCTAGCGCACCGGTCGGCTTGTCTCCGCCGTTCGGCGACAGGTTCTTCCACCAGATCGAGTGATTCACGTGCCCACCCAAGTGGAACGCGAGGTTCTTCTCGTTCAAGAAGATCGCGGCGTGGTCGTCATTGGCGCGCGCCTCTTCGAGTTTGGCAATGGCGTCGTTCAAGCCCTTGACGTAGGTGGCATGGTGCTTGCTGTGATGAATCTCGTTGATCTGGCCTGAGATATGCGGTTCCAGCGCTGCGTAGTCCCAGTCCAAATCGGGCAGCGTGTATTCAGCCACGGCATTCCTTTCCTCGATGATCGTCTTGACGCGCATTCGCACGGAGCCCGCCGCGCGGCAGGCTCAGCGTAATCAACCCTGCTCCATGACTGCACGCGCCGCAAGGACGACCCTTATGGGCCGATAGACCGGGTACCCGGCCGAGAGGGTTTCAAGAGGAAATAATCAAGACAAAACAATGAGCGCGAGAACCGCGAGCAACGCCAACGCGATCAGGCCAGCACGCAACGCGGCGATGCTGTAGCTGTGGTTCCAGGCGGGCGATCCGTAATACGAGTTCGATGCGGCCGGGGTACCTGGACCGAACGAATGCGTCGCCATCAATCGCCTTTCATCGGCCGGTGACCTCAGCCGAGTGAAGTGAGTCACAACATTTTTCGTGATGGCGATCATAACCCTTTGTGATGGGGTTGGAAAATGTACCGCGCAACAACACGCTGAGCTGCGGGTTCGTGGTAGCCGGTGTCGGCGGGGTGCACCCGGGGACGCGGATGAGTCGGAGCTTCGACTGGGCGGGTCCGATTGTTGCGCAGTGGGACGGTCCATTCGCTCGCTGCTCGTCTGGCCTGTCGATGGCGCGCTGCAAATGCCCGGCGTTATCCACAGTTAGGGCCAGGGTTAACCGCAAGTTGCTGATTGATTGCGTCTATACCCCGCCCCCCATGTGGATAAACCTGTGGAAACTGTGGATAGCCATGAAGTAGCTGTGACGCCGGTAACAGGTGCGGATTCGGCTCGCGGAAGGCCATTTCGGCCCTCGCATCGGTGAGGTTTCGCGAAGCGTCCCGCGGTCCGTGCAATCCCGCGGTATCGCCGCTGCTGCGCGGGCCGTGTCTGCGCCGGCGCTACGCTGGTCCGGTGATCCAGGTGTGCTCCCAGTGCGGCACCCGTTGGAACGTGCGCGAACGTCGCCGGGAGTGGTGTCCGCGTTGTCGGGGTGCGCTAATGGCACCTCTGGCGGATGTGCCGGGCGGCCCCCGGTGGAGCACGCAGGGTGGTCCGCCGCCCGCTCGCTCGGCCGCACCACAACGCACACCGCCGCGGTTGCCGCCGGGTTTCCGGTGGATCGCGGTGCGCCCCGGCGCCGCTCCCCCCGCGCGGCGGGGACCACGGTCGCTAGGTCCGACGCCGCGTTACGCCGTGATCCCGCGTTGGGGTTTGACCGACCACGTCGAGCAGACCCCGGCGACCGACGACATTTCGGTACAAACCGGCCCGTCGGCGGCAGCCGTGCGCCTTGCGCTGTTCATTGGCGTGCTGGTGCTCGGCAGTGCGGCGCTGATGTACGTAATCCGGTATGTCCTGTTGGTCTTCAACCGGAAAACCTTGCTGAACTCGATAGTGGCCGCCGCCGCGGACTGGTTCACAGACTTGGCCAGCGTGGCGGCGGTCGCGGCGCTGATCACCTCCGGCGTGTTCCTGATCCGATGGCTGATCGCGCGGCGGGCGGCCGTGTTCTCGCACTACGGCCTGTCCGATCACCGTTCCGTCAGGGCGTTGCGGGCCGGCTGCGCCGTTCCGTTCGCCAATCTGCTGTGGGCTCCGGTCTACGTGATCGAGCTGGCCGTGCTCGAAGAGCACTATGGCCGGGCGCGGCGACCGATCGTCGAGTGGTGGATCGCTTGGGTTTTCAGCTACCTAGTTTCAATCTGGGCGATCGTCACCAGCTTCGCGACCGACCCCCAAGGCATCGCCAACAACACCGTCCTGATGGTGTTCGGATACCTTTTCGCGGCGGCGACCCTGGCCACTGTGGCCCGTGTTTTTGAGGGATTTGAACGCAAACCCGTCGCACGGCCCGCGCATCGCTGGGTCGCGGTGGCCGCCGATATCCCGGATCAACCCGGCGCGCCCGCCGCCGTTCCTGTTGAGTTGGAGGGGGAGGAACCGGCAGCATAGGGGTATGACGTGGCCCGACGAGGTGCTCGCCGGGCATCCTTTTGTCGTTGCCCACCGAGGTGCGTCGGCGTCTCGCCCCGAACACACGCTTGCTGCTTACGACCTCGCGCTCAAGGAGGGCGCCGACGGCGTCGAATGCGACGTGCGGTTGACCCGCGACGGCCATTTGGTGTGTGTGCACGACCGCAAGCTGGACCGGACGTCGAGCGGCGCCGGCTTGGTCAGCACCATGACCCTCGCCGAGCTAGGCGAGCTGGAATACGGTGCCTGGCACGACAGTTGGCGATCGGACGGCACCCACGGTGACACCAGCCTGCTCACGCTGGATGCCCTGGTATCGATGGTTCTCGACTGGAACCGGCCGGTGAAGATCTTCATCGAGACCAAGCATCCGGTGCGGTATGGCTCGCTGGTCGAGAGCAAGGTGCTGGCCCTGCTGCACCGCTTCGGTATCGCCTCGCCGGCATCTGCCGACCGGTCGCGCGCCGTGGTGATGTCCTTCTCAGCGGCAGCGGTCTGGCGAATACGCCGAGCAGCACCGCTGCTGCCAACGGTGCTGCTCGGCCGGAACGCTCGCTATCTGACCAGCAGCGCGGCCACCGCCGTCGGGGCCACCGCCGTCGGGCCGTCGCTGGACGCGCTGAAGGACTATCCGCAACTGGTGGATCGTGCCGTCGCCCAGGGCCGGGCCGTGTACTGCTGGACCGTCGACGGGTACGACGACGTTGACTTCTGCCGGGACGTGGGGGTGGCCTGGATTGCTACCAACCACCCCGGCCGGACGAAGGCCTGGCTGGACAACACGCGGACCATCGGAGGGACTGGCTAGACCGGCGAGACGAGGTGGCCGCCCGCGGCTGGTGGGGCGCTGGCGCTAATGGCCTGAGTGCCCACTTCGCGGGCGACGAAGTTCTCCAGATCGAACAGGTTGGCGCCGGCGCGATCGGACACCGTCACCAGGGTTTTCATCACCGCTACCTCTTCGACCTGCTCCTGCAGAAACCACTGCATGAACTGTTCGCCCAGGTAATCACCCTCGTCGCGAGCCACGCGTGCAAGCTGGGTGATTTGGTCGGTGACCAACCGTTCCTGCTCCAGGGCTAGGACCAGCGCGTCCCGTGGTTGGTCGAATTGATTGCGTACCGCGTCGATGCCCGCGATCTCGACGTCCACGTCGCGATCGAGCAGATGCTGCACCAGCATCATTGCGTGATTCCGTTCCTCGAGCGCTCGCCCGTAAAAATGCCTCGCCAATTGCGGCAGTTCGGCGGCGCTAAAATAAACGGCAATCGCAACGTATTGCTGAGAGCTAGTGAATTCGTGAGAAATCTGCTCCTGGAGTAATGAGTGGAACTTGGTCTTGGGAGTATCAGTCGCGGTCATGCAAGCACCTTAGCGCAGCTAGAAGGGCATCGTAAAGAGCGTCAGATAAGCTCGGAAAAAGTTTCTGAGCCTTATATACACGCCATTTATGCAGGCCCGGTTCGCCTATGTGTAGAAGCGTCACATTACACTGCTCATATTTCGGGAATTGCACCCCGCATTAGGGCCACGAAATCGCTAAGGCGGTCCCTCGAGCGCGTCGCTGGGTACCGCTGCGTCGGAGGCCAGGGCGTCGAACAGCTGGCCGGCAACGTCGTGATTCCACACCACGACCGAGCCGGCGCCGTTGCTGGTGAACTCGGCGATCGGGACGGTCAGCGCGGTGGCGGATCCGCGTATCGCCCAGCCCAGCCGAGCCAGGTCCCAGACGTGATCGCCCTCGTTGACGGTCAACGCGTCGGCGGCGGCGTGCGGCACGGCATACCAGCGCCACGGATTGAGCCAGACCGACGGGCTGGCGGCGCGCTGCAGCAGCGCTGAGATGAATTGCCGTTGGTTGACCATCCGGTCCAGATCGGCCCGAGGGGTGTCCCGGGTCCTGACGTATCCGAGCGCGTCGCGACCGTTCAGCTGCTGGCAACCCGCGGGCAGGTCGATGCCGGCCAACGGATCGTTGATCGGCTCGGTCGGGCAGGCGGTGACACCGCCAAGCGCGTCCACCAGGACGGCGAACCCGCTGAACCCGATCTCGGCGTAGTGATCGAGCCGCAGTCCGGTGGCCTGTTCCACCGTCTGGAACAGCAACGATGCCCCGCCGATCGCGAACGCGGAGTTGAGCTTGTCCTTGCCGTGCTCGGGGATCGGCACGTACGAGTCGCGCGGAATCGACACCAGCGTCGTCGGGGTGCGCGACCCCAATGCGGGGATGTGTATCAGCAGCATCGTGTCGGTGCGGCTGTTCCCGGCGTCGCCGCCGGTGGCCAAGTCTTGTTGCTGTTCGGCCGACAGGCCTTCGCGACTGTCCGACCCGACGAGCAGCCAGTTGGTGCCGCGACCGGGCGCGGGCCGATCGGGGTAGTCGGCCAATACCGGCTTGCGATGCAGTGTCGTGTCCAGCCAGAGGCCGCCGCCCAGCACGCCAGCGAGTGCCAGCAGCAAGACGATCAGCAATGTCGACGCGATGGCGCGGCCCCAGCGGTGTTTTTTGCGCTTGCGGCGCACCCGTGGCGCGGCGGGCGGGGATCCCGAGACGCGGGGGATCGGCACCGTTGGGTCGGCGGCCGACGGTGGCGGATTGGTCTGGCGATGCAGCACCGGCGGTGCCTCGGGACGCGACTCCCGCGGTGGGATCGGTCTCGCAGGCCGTCCACGTCGTGGTGATCGGTCGCCGGTCACCCGGTCAATTTACGTGCATCCAGGCGCCCACCGCGTGCGTCGCGGTCCGCGTCGGTGCTTTCGATGGCTAGGGGCGGGCCCGCAGGCCGTTGATGAACGGGCAGCCCATCAGCACGCGAATGGCCTGGCTCAAGCCGGTCATGTCGTCGACCGGCTTGAGGAACGGCAGCCGGATGTCGTGGTCGCCGTCGTGGCCTTCGATGCGGAACCGCACGCCATAGCGGTCGAGCCCGAGTGGGCGGACCTGTCCGCGCCGCAGCGGCGCTGGCAGTCGGGACACCAGGCGCGCCACCACGTCGCTGTGGGCGTTGTCGAGGTGCCACAGCAGGCTCGACTCCATCTCGCAGAACGGATCGGGGCGCGCCGCGAGCAGGTCTTCGACGCTGACGGGCTCGGCGCCGGTCGCGTCCGTCACCACGACGGAGGCGATCTCGAGCCGCAGCAGCGTGTATCGCTCATCGCCCGGAGTGGGCGGCATGCACTGCGGCGTATCAACTTGCAGCAGTGCCGGATGCGGGCACTCGCTGGCGATCAGATCGAGGGTCGGGGTGATCTCGGCCGCCGGGACCTGCTGCAGCCGGCCGCGAACCCATACCAGCGAACGGACCGGCTCCCGCAGCGGAAGCGGCGCGTAGTCGGTGAGTTCGAGCAGTGCTTGCGATCCGCAGACCCGGCGGTCGGTCGCGCTGTTATCGGTGGGGAGGGCGACGGCGAAGGATCCGTCGTGCAGGAGGTGATGCACCGGGGTGGGCACCGGGTCCTCGCGTTCGACGGCCAGAAGGGCACCGCCGGCCCGGGCGCAGGCGCTGCGGATGCGTTCGGCAGTCGTCGGCGCGGCGCTGGTCAGCGGCAACATCGTCCCGTTCTCCTTCGATCCTTAGGTAAGCCTAAGTTAACTTAGATCGCAGGTCGAAGCAAGGTCTGTTTTTGCAATGACCCCACTAGGGTTGTGGTCGTGGTCGGCATCACTTACCTCGGTCCCGAAGGCACCTTCACCGAGGCGGCGCTCTTGCAGATGATTTCCGCAGGCTTGATCCCCGACCAACATCTGAGCCCGGTCCAGCGGTTGCCGATCGACAGCACACCCGCGGCGCTGGAGGCGGTCCGTAACCGGGAGACCGACTACGCGTGCGTGCCGATCGAGAACTCGATCGACGGCACGGTGGTGCCGACATTGGACAGTTTGGCCAACGGTTCGCCGATGCAGATTTTCGCCGAGACAACCCTCGATGTGGCGTTCAGCATCGTCGTCAAACCCGGCCTGGAGAAAACGCCGGGCGCCGATGGGGTCAAAACCCTGGCCGCGTTTCCCGTGGCCGCGGCCCAGGTGCGCCGATGGCTGGCCGCCAACCTGCCCAACGTCGAACTGCGGCCGGCCTACTCCAATGCCGACGCCGCCAGGCAGGTAGCCCAGGGCGAGGCTGACGCCGCGGTCACGTCGCCGTTGGCCGCCAAGCACTGGAAGCTCGCGGCCCTGGCCGAAGGCGTGGTCGACGAACTCAACGCCCGTACCCGGTTCGTCCTGGTGGGCTTGCCGGGGCCGCCGCCGGTCCGCACTGGAGCCGATCGCACGTCGGTGGTGTTGCGGATCGAGAATGCGCCGGGCGCCCTGCTGGCCGCGCTCGGCGAATTCGGCATCCGCGATATCGACCTGACCCGCATCGAATCCCGGCCAACCCGAACCGAACTCGGCACCTACCAGTTCTTTGCCGACTGTGCGGGGCATATCGACGACGGCGACGTCGCCGAGGCACTCAAGGCACTGCATCGACGTTGTGTGGATGTGCGATATCTAGGATCCTGGCCGACTGGCCCGGCAGCGGGGATAGGGCCACCGCCACCAGACGAAGCGTCGCGGTGGCTGGCGCGGCTACGGGAGGGCAAACCTGAACAGGCCGAAGCATCCGGTGGGGGGATCTAAACGATGAGTGGTCGGTTGGTGCTGTTGCGGCACGGCCAGTCCTTCGGCAACGTCGAACGCCGGCTGGACACCCGCCCGCCCGGGGCGGATCTGACGCCCACGGGACGGGATCAGGCGCGGGCGTTCGCCGTCGATGCCGGACGGCCGGCGCTGCTCGCGCACTCGGTGGCCAACCGGGCGTCGCAGACGGCCGCGGTGATTGGCGCCGAGGTCGACGTCGCTCCGCACGAAGTCGCCGGCATCCATGAGGTACAGGTCGGTGCGCTGGAAAATCGCAACGACGACGAGGCGGTAGCGGAGTTCAATGCCATCTACGGCCGATGGCAGCACGGTGAACTCGATCTGCCGTTGCCCGGCGGCGAGACCGCCAGCGAGGTGTTGGACCGCTACGTCCCGGTGCTCACCGACTTACGGATGCGCTATCTCGACGATCGCGACTGGAACGGTGACATCGTCGTCGTCAGCCACGGCGCCGCGATCCGGCTGGTTTCCGCGGTGCTGGCCGGCGTGGACGCAGACTTCGCGCTGGACAACCATCTGGCCAATGCTGAGTCCGTGGTGTTGGCGCCGATCACCGACGGACGGTGGAGCTGCGTGCGGTGGGGAACCCTGGCGCCCCCGTTTTACCCCGAGCCCAGCGCCGAGGTCACGCCGGTCGCCGACGCGGTGCGGTCCAGCACCGATCCGATGGGCTGATCAGACAGCCAGCGCAACCAGTTCCGTGCAGCTGCAGCCGACGGCGTCGCAGTCGATGACGAACGTGTGCGTCAATAGCTCGGGACTGACGCAGTCCGGCTCGGTGCATTCCGAACGGCGCAACGAGTGGCGAATGATGGTGCCGTGGCAGTGTTCTAAGCCTGCCCGGCACTCGCGGCAATCTGCGCTCATACGCCGTTCCTAGCACCAGGGCATGACAAATCCACGATGCCGCGCCCGAATTTGCGCCGGATTCTCAGCCCCAGCCCAGCTCTTCCAATCGGTCGTCGTCGATGCCGAAGTGGTGGGCGATTTCGTGGATCACCGTGATCGCCACCTCCTGCACGACGTCGTCGTCGGATTCGCAGATGTCCAGCAGCGCGCGGCGGTAGATCGTGATGGCGTCGGGCAGCGATCCGCCGTAGTTCCAGTCGCGTTCGGTCAGCGCTACCCCCTCGTAGAGCCCCAGCAGTTCGGGGTCTTCGGGGTGACGATCCTCGACGAGGATCGCGACGTTGTCCATGGCGGCGGCCAGCTGGGTGGGAATCAGGTCGAGTGCGTCGGAGACCAGTTCGTCGAACCGCTGCGGATCCATCCGCACGGCCACCCGGCTAACCTCCCGGTGCCGGCTCGGCTGGCGGAGGCGCGCCCGGTGCCGGTGCATCCGGCATGGGCGGCGGCGCCTGGTTGGCCGGTGGCGGCGCACCACCGTCGGCCGGAGGTGGCGGCTGATCCTGCGGCGCCTGGGTGGCCGGCGCCTGCGTGGCGGTCGCCCGGGGTGGCGTCACCACTGGCTGTTGTTGCGGCAGGTGCTGATTGCCCTGCGGCATCTCCGGCGGAGTGTTGGACTGCTGGGGAGGGCTGGCCGGTGCCTGCACCGGAATCGGCGGCAGGGTGAGCCGCTCCTCGGGAATATCGGGTGGGGGCACCGGTGTCTGACCGTTGATCAGCAGTTGGCCCTTGGCGCTGTTGACCAGCGCGGCCCAGCCCCCGTTGCCCAGAGTGGCGCCAATGCTGCACGCGACCTCCCGGCTACCCGCCGACCAACTGGGCAGCGACACGGTGGGGTAGATCAGCGTCAGCGTCGTGGTGCGCAACTTGATCGGCGCCAGGTACGCGTCGGTCATCTTCGTGCACGCGTCCTTGATGTAGCCGTCCTGCTCGGGCTCCGCGGGCAGCGCACCGGGGAATTTCTCGGCCAGGTTGACCGTCCCGGTGACCTCCATGGCATGCGGCGCCTTGCAGTCAACCGGGACGTCGATGGGCTGGTTGGCCGTCGAGTCGATGCCCAGGCAGGTGCCCGACGGCCAGATCTTGGATTGGTCGACGTCGGAGACCTTGCCCTTGAAGGCGGCTTGTTCGTTGTTCGAGCCGGGCATCTGCAGCCCGCACAACATGCGGCGCTCGCCGGACTGACGCCACGCTCGGTCACCCGCCCACAGCAGGCTCACACTGAATTTGCTGTTGGGATCGTACTTAGGGCCCAGGTATCGGCGCACCGCCGCCTCGCATTGCTCCTGGCTGATCTGCTGGATGCGCGCCGGCGACGGCGGGGCGGCGTTGGGCCCGTATTCCGAGCCGGGGAAAGTTCTCATGTCGATGGACTCGGCGACCTCGAACTTGTGGTCGTCGATGCACTTGACGATGCTTGCGGACTCCGGCGTGACATCCGGCCACATCAGGCAATCGCCGGTTTTGGCGCGATTGAACGCGGCGTCTGTCTTAGCTCCGGTGCTGGGCACGGGATTGCTGTCGAGGTAGCCCGCAAGCCGGCCCTGCCCGGGTCCGCCAACCGGCAGCGCGGTTACCAGTCCCGCGATCAAAAGGCCGCCGAGCGCGAACAGCAGCAACGCCCGCCGGGTCGCCGTCGCCTGCAAAGTGCGCGGCCACTGAAAGCCGGCCAGCTGCTGCTCCGCCTCAGTGGCGGGCGGGCTGGCTGCGGCGACTTGAGTCTCGAGCGTGTCCGACATCGACTCCATTCTGACAGGGCGCCCAAGCTAACGTGACAAACGTTACAGATGTGAGTCCTGGGGTTAGCCCTGGCCGATGCTGCGCGCGGCCGGTGCCGAACCGAAAGTAATCTTGCTGCCGTGATCGACCTCAAGCTGCTCCGGGAAGACCCCGACGCCGTCCGCCGCTCCCAACGCAGCCGCGGCGAGGACCCGGCGCTGGTGGATGCGCTACTGAGCGCCGACGGCGCCCGCCGGTCCGCGATCTCGACCGCCGACACGCTGCGGGCCGACCAGAAGTCCGCCAGCAAGAGCGTGGGCGCCGCCTCGTCCGACGAACGCCCGGCGTTGTTGGCGCGCGCCAAGGAGCTGGCCGAGCAGGTGAAGGCCGCCGAGACGGCCCAGGCCGACGCGGAGACGGCGTTCACCGCGGCACACATGGCGATCTCGAACGTCGTCATCGACGGGGTTCCGGCCGGCGGGGAAGACAACTTCGCCGTTCTCGACGTCGTCGGAGAGCCACCGGCGATCGCCAACCCCAAGGATCACCTTGAGCTGGGTGAGTCGCTGGGCCTCATCGACATGCAGCGCGGCGCCAAGGTGTCCGGCTCGCGGTTCTACTTCCTGACCGGTCCGGGCGCGCTGCTACAGCTCGGCCTGCTGCAGCTGGCGCTGCGCCTGGCCGTCGAGAACGGCTTCGTCCCGATGATCCCCCCGGTGCTGGTGCGCCCGGAGGTGATGGCCGGCACCGGATTCCTGGGTGCTCACGCCGACGAGATCTATCGGGTGGAAGCCGACGACCTGTACCTGGTCGGCACCTCGGAGGTGCCGCTGGCCGGCTACCACTCGAACGAGATCCTGGATCTGTCCGACGGGCCGCTGCGGTATGCGGGCTGGTCGTCGTGTTTCCGCCGCGAGGCCGGCAGCTACGGCAAGGACACCCGCGGCATCATCCGGGTGCATCAGTTCGACAAGGTCGAGGGTTTCGTCTACTGCACGCCGGCTGACGCCGAGGCCGAACACCAGCGGCTGCTGGGCTGGCAGCGCGAGATGCTGGCTCTCATCGAGGTGCCGTACCGGGTCATCGACGTCGCCGCGGGCGATCTCGGCTCGTCGGCCGCCCGCAAGTTCGACTGCGAGGCATGGGTTCCCACGCAGCAGACCTACCGCGAGCTGACGTCGACGTCGAACTGCACCACGTTCCAGGCGCGCCGGCTAGCGACCCGCTACCGCGACGACAACGGCAAGCCGCAGACCGCGGCCACGCTCAACGGAACGCTGGGCACCACCCGCTGGCTGGTGTCGATCCTGGAGAACCACCAGCAGCCCGACGGCAGCGTGCGGGTGCCCGAAGCATTGGTTCCATTCGTCGGCGCCGAGGCGTTGGAACCGAAGCCCTAGGCGGTTAGGCGTTGACGGCCGCGCGGTCCAGTTCGTGGCGGCGCTGCCGTTCCATCGTCGCGAAGTAGAACGCGAACGCGAACGCGAAGCTGGTGAACAGGCTGGATACGAAGTACAGCCATGGGTGGCGCAGACCGCGGCGATGGCCGTCCACGATCGTAAAGATTGGCAGCAGAACCACATTCGCGATCGTGTAGTCCTGACTGGCCGAGCTGGCGGCCGGGTTGGTGAACATCAGCTTGATGTATTCGGCCCAGCTCCCGTGTTCGCCCCAAAGCGGGTTGGTGGAGCCGTGCGAGTACTCCTCGACGTAGGTGATGTTGAAGTACCAGCCGAGCGCGACCGATGCGATGCCGACGACGTAGTACACGATTTCCATGGGTGAGAAGAGCGGGCCGCCGGCCGGCCGGGCGAAGACCTTGGAGTTGGATCTGACAATCCAGGTGATGACTGCCAGTCCGAGTACCGCGTGGGTGATGAGGGAGACCATGGGCGCAGTCTCACCCCCATCGCGAAGTTTTGTCAATATTGACACAATATTTCTTGGTACCTTACTGAAATGGTCAGGCCCGCACAGACGGCGCGCAGCGAGCGCACGCGTGAAGCGTTGCGCCAGGCCGCGGTGGTGAGATTCCTGGCACAGGGCGTGGAAGACACCTCGGCCGAACAGATCGCCGCCGATGCCGGGGTGTCGCTGCGCACGTTCTACCGCCACTTCAGCTCGAAGCACGACCTGCTGTTCGCGGACTACACCGGGCTGCACTGGTTTCGGGCGGCCCTGGATGCCGGGCCGGCCGACGAACCGATCATCGATTCGGTGCAGTCGGCCATCTTCGCGTTCCCGTACGACGTTGACGCGGTGAGCAAAATCGCCGCCCTGCGCCAAGGCGAGCTGGATCCCGGGCGCATCGTCCGCCACATTCGGGAGGTCCAAGCCGACTTCGCCGATGCCATTGCGGCGCAATTGGAACGACGTAGTCGCGCTGCCAGCGGAACCGCCGAGCGTACGGCCGACCAACAGGTGCGCACCGCGGTGACTGCGCGATGCATTGCGGCCGCGGTGTTCGGCGCGATGGAGGTATGGATGGAAAGCGACGATCGGTCGCTGGGCGAACTCGCGCGCCTGTGCCACGCGGCGCTGGAGTCGCTGCGCGCGGGGATCACCGACTCCTGGATTACGGCCACCGTCCGCCAAGTTTCGTCATAATTGACAAAACTTCGCGGTCGTGCGAGCCTCCTCTTCGGAGGACAGGGACATGACTGGTTATGACGCGATAGTTATCGGTGCAGGGCATAACGGGCTGACCGCGGCCGTGCTGCTGCAGAAGGCGGGACTGCGCACGCTGTGCCTGGACCCCAAGCTCTACGCGGGCGGCATGGCATCCACCGTCGAGCTTTTCGACGGATACCAGTTCGAGATCGCGGGTTCGGTGCTGTTCCCGACCTCGTCCAAGGTGGTCAGCGAGCTGGGCCTGGACGCCATGCCGACTATCGACTTGGACGTGATGTCGGTGGCAGTGCGCGGTGTGGGTGACGATCCGCTGATTCAGTACAGCGACCCGATCAAGCTGTTCACCCACCTCAACGAGGTGCACGGGGCGGACGCCGTCAACGGCATGGCGGGGCTGATGGGATGGGCCCAGGCACCGAACCGCGCGTTGGGCCGGTTCGAAGCCGGACTACCGCCCAAGAGCATCGACGAGATGTATGCGTGTGCCACCAATGAATTCGAGCGCTCGGCGATCGATGACATGTTGTTCGGATCGGTCACCGACGTGTTGGACCGCTACCTTCCCGACCGCGAGAAGCACGGCGCGATCCGCGGCTCGATGACCGTGCTGGCCGTCAACACGCTTTACCGGGGGCCGTCCACGCCGGGCAGCGCGGCGGCGCTCGCTTTCGGACTCGGCGTTCCCGACGGGGACACCATGCAGATGAAGAAGCTGCGCGGGGGCATCGGCGCGCTCACCGCGCATCTGCGCGAGGTGCTTGAGAGCCATGGCGGCGAAGTTCGGTTGCGTACCAAGGTGACCGAGATTCTGGTCGCCGACGGGCGGGTGACCGGAGTGCGCACCGAGGCGGGCGAGACGTTGAACGCCCCGATCGTCGTGTCCGGAATCGCGCCGGACGTCACGCTCAACGAGCTGATCGATCCGGCCGCGCTGCCCGCCGATGTCCGGGAACGCTATGCGCGCATCGACCACCGCGGCAGCTATCTGCAGATGCACTTCGCGCTGGACGAGGCTCCCGAATTTGTGGCGCCGTACGAGGTCCTCAACGATCCGGCCATGCAGGCCTCGATCGGTCTGTTCTGCACGCCGGAGGAAGTCCAGCAGCAGTGGGAGGATGCTCGGCGCGGAATTGTTCCGGCTGATCCGACGGTCGTGTTGCAGATCCCGTCGCAGAACGACCCGGACCTGGCGCCCGAGGGCAAGCATGCCGCGTCGGCGTTCGCGCTGTTTTTCCCGATCGAGGGCGACGTGGATTACGGGCAGGCGAAGGTCGAAATGGGTCAGCGCGTGATCGACAAGATCACCCGGCTGGCACCGAATTTCGAGCGCACCATCATCCGGCACACCACCTTCACGCCCCGGCATATGGGTGTGATGTTCGGCGCTCCCGGCGGCGACTACTGCCACGGTCTGTTGAATGCGAATCAGGTCGGCCCCAACCGGCCTGGACCGAAAGGCTTTCTCGGCCAACCCATCCCGATCAAAGGCTTATACCTGGGCAGTGCGGGCTGCCACGGCGGCCCCGGGATCACGTTCACCCCGGGCTACAACGCCGCTCATGCGGCGCTGGCCGATCGCTAGCCGATCCGGGCCAGCAGCTCCTCCAGCAGGGCGAGGAACTCGTCCGGGCGCGACGGGGTGAACGCCGGACTTGGGCGGGTCCCCGGAACGTCCAGCGTGATCAGCGTCGACTTCAGTGGGCGCTGCACGTCCAGTGGCAGCCAATGGCGCGGGTCGGTACCGCCCCAGAAGGTGAACCGGGCCGTGAACCAGCCCAGCGATTGAGCCTTGTACCCACGGATCGCTTCCAGCGCGATGATCTTCGACGTGCCGGACGGAAAGTGATAGCGGCGCAACGTGATCGCCGTGCGGTCCAGCTGCACCACGCCGTCCTGGTAGGTGTCGCTCATGTCCGGCGGCTTCGCAGCTGGTGCCCGCGGGTGGTCAGGCAGCGACCGTCCTGTAGCCGCCACTGCCAGCCATGCAGATTGCAGGTCAGCGTGCCGTCTTCTACCACACCGAATTTCGACAAGTCGGCTTTGAGGTGCGGGCAACGACGCTGCATCTCCCAGCCGTCCATCGTGATCGACGCGGAGTCGTCGTGGGTCTCGGCGAACCAGCCGTCGGCGTAGGCGATTCGCTCGTCGGTCAAGCACTTGAAGAAGGTGTACAGGTATTCGTTGTAGCCACCGACCCGCCACGCCCGGAAACGTGTGGACAAAAAGATGGTGTTGACCCAGTCGGGTTCGTGATCGCGCAGCACGGTGCGGACCAACTCCGGCGCGATGGCGAAGCCGTAGCGGACTTTCTCGTGCGGAATACGTTCGCGCACTGTCCGTTTCGGGAAGTCAAGGACCACGGTCTCGGGGCCGATGACTAGCTCGACCGGATAGCCGATGCCGTCACAGATCTCGTTGCTGCCCAGCATCACCGGCTCGAACAATGCCCGCAGTGGCTCCAGCAGCGGCTCGCCGGTCGGCGGAGCCCAGCCGGCGCGCTCCGCGGCCAGCACCGGCGCCATCCGATCGGCGAAGTCGGCGATATAGGCCGCCTTGCCGGTGGTGAAGATGGCCTCGACTTCGTCGAGCGGTAGCGGATGTTGTAGCGAATTCAATGACGTGCCAGTGAAATCCGCAACCGTACCAGGAATCATCAGCAGGCCCCGGTCGTGTCCGTGGTTGCGCATCTGGTCCAGGAACACCATTTGATCGGGGAAGATGTTGGCCGGATCCCCGTGGTCGTCGTTGAGGTGCCGCAACTCCGGATCCAAAAAGCACGGCGGCCCGGCCGATGGCACCACCCAGGTCGCATCCACCTGGGCGACGTACTGACGAGCGCGATCCATTTGACGCTGCCGCTTCTGGGTCCCGAACGACGCCTTGGCCCGGGCCGGCATGTCGTAGACCATCGGGTACCAGATCGCGCCGGAATACTGCAGCAGGTGCACATCGATGTGCCCGAACTCGGCCGTCAGCATGTCGAGATCGACGGGCCGGGCGTCGTTCATGTTGAAAAGCGTTGTCGCACCGTCGGAGACAACCAGCGCCGAGTCGCCGATCGGGCCGTCGGCGGGCGCCCGCAGCGCGATGACCATGATGTCGAGGTCACCCTTGGGCCCGCTGATTTGGTGTTTCATCGAGTCGCTGGTCTCAACGAAGCGGTGAAACCCTACTTTTTCCAACTCATTTCGAAGATCGGGCACCGGGAAATCAGGAAGCAGCACCACAGCGTCCTTGTTGACGTGATCGCGGAGATGCTTCGCGTCGAAGTGGTCCTTGTGCAGGTGCGAGACGTACAGGTAGTCGCAGTCGCCCAGCGCAGCCCAGTCCAGCCCCGTGTTATCCGGGAACGGGAACCACGACGCGAAGTAGGCCGGATTAACCCAGGGGTCGCACAGAATGCTGCCCGCCTGGGTTTGGATCAGAAATCCAGCGTGACCGACGCTCGTGACCTGCACAAATGCCTTTCGAATGGTTCCGGTGAATCGGTTCGAGCTTAGCGTGAGGTGCTGTCCGAGGTGCCATCGAAGGCCTGCCAAAGTCGCCGGTAGTAGTCGATGCGCGCCGGGTCTGGTGCGACGCCGTAGGCGGTGAAGAACTCGGCCTCCCATGCCCGGCCGGGATAATTCCAGCCCAATGAGAGTGTCGCCACCGCGAGATCCGCCCAGCGGTCGGCCACGCCGAGTTCGCCGAGGTCGACATGCCCGCAGCACCGGCCGTCGTCGTCGATCAAGGTGTTGGGGGCACACGCGTCGCCGTGACAGACCACCAGCCGATCGACCGGTGGCGGCTCGCCCACACGTAACCGGGCAGCGGGAGACAGCGCGGCCAGCCTGCTGGTCGCCGACCACTCGAAAGGGCAAGTGTGCGTCGGCAATCCGTCGTGCAGCTCGCGAAGCCCCGTGCCGATCGCGCGCACCGCAACGTCCGGGGCCGCCACCCAGCGGGGGTGCACCGCGGACAGGCCCGGCAATCCACGGGTGTACAGCCAGGCACGTTCTGCGTCGACCCCGACCCCGAGCACCTGTGGCACCGCCACGTACCGGGCCGCCCAGCGCAGCCGCCGTGCTTCGCCGGCAAAGTCGGTGCCGCGCGCGTTGGCCACCTTGACGAACTCGCGATCGGAGCTGGCCAAGCCCAGCCGGAACGTCACCCCGCCCTCGTCGTTGACCCAGACAGCCTGCACGGGCCGGCCGCCGGCGAATCCGTCAACGATTGCGGGTACCGGGGGCTGCGACGACGGGAAGGTCACTGCTCACCTCTTTTCACCACTTCAGGCGACGCACAGCTGGTAGCACTAGGCTGACAAGCTGTGGAACCGGTATACGGCACTGCGATCCTGCTCGCTCGTTCGATCTGGCGTCTGCAGGGCCTGAAGATCACCGTCACGGGCGTCGAGAATCTGCCGACTAGCGGTGGGGCAGTGATCGCTATCAACCACACCGGCTACCTCGACTTCACGTTCGCCGGCCTTCCCGCTTACCAGCAGGGTCTGGGCCGCAAAGTACGGTTCATGGCCAAGCAAGAGGTGTTCGACTCTAAAACCACTGGGCCCATCATGCGCAGCCTGCGGCACATCCCGGTGGACCGGCAGGACGGGGCCGCCTCCTACGAAGCGGCCGTCCGAAACCTCAAGGACGGTGAGCTGGTCGGGGTTTATCCCGAAGCGACCATCAGCCGCAGCTTCGAGATCAAGGAATGCAAGAGCGGCGCCGCCCGGATGGCGGTGGAGGCGGGGGTGCCGATTGTCCCGCACATCGTGTGGGGCGCCCAGCGAATCTGGACCAAGGACCACCCGAAAAAGCTCGGACGCCCGAAGGTGCCGATCACAGTGCTGGTCGGTGAGCCGATCGAACCGACACTGGGCGTGCCGGAATTGCGGGGGCTGCTGCACTCGCGGATGCAGCATTTACTGGAAAAGGCGCAGGAACAGTACGGACCTCACCCGGCTGGTGAGTTCTGGGTACCGCACCGGTTGGGCGGCGGCGCCCCATCGTTGGCTGACGCTGCGCGCCCAGACGCCGAGGAGGCCGCCGCGCGCGCGGCTCGGCGGGCCCAAGCCGCGGGGGCGCCGGAGTAGCTGCCGATGGTGGAGCCGACCTATCGCACGTGCGAGCTGCTGGCGCAGGTGGGCGTATTGGCCACTGGCACCGCGATCAGCTACGGCGGGGTGCAGAACATCCCCGAGCGCGGCGGTGCGGTGGTCGCCATCAATCACACCAGCTACATCGACTGGCTGCCGGCCGGGCTGGCCATGCGGCGGCGGCGCCGTCGGCTGCGATTCATGATCAAGGCCGAGATGGAACAAGTGAAGGTGGTCAGCTTCCTGATCAAGCGGACCGGCACCATTCCGGTGGACCGCAACGCCGGGTCGGGTGCCTATGCGGTGGCCGTGCAGCGGCTACGCGAGGGCGAGCTGGTCGGGGTCTATCCGGAAGCCACCATCAGCCGCAGCTTCGAGCTCAAGGAGTTCAAGACGGGCGCCGCCCGGATGGCCAGCGAAGCGGACGTCCCGATCGTGCCGATCATCGTCTGGGGTGCGCAGCGGATCTGGACCAAGGACCACCCCCGACGCCTCGGCCGGCACCAGGTGCCGATCACCGTGCAGGTCGGCCCGCCGTTGCATGCCACCGACGACATCGCGCAGACCGACGCGGCGCTGCGCGACTCGATGACCAAGCTGCTCTACGAGGCGCAGCAGCAGTATCCGCACCCGGCCGGACAATATTGGGTGCCACACCGGCTGGGCGGCGCGGCACCGACGTTGGAGGAGGCCGCGCAGATCGAGGCTGTAAGGCTACTGGCGCGGGCAGCGAACCGCCCCCCGCGCCAGTAGCCTTACAGCGAAGGAGAAGACATGGCAGAGCCGTTCTACCGGTTAGGGGAGTTGATCGTTCCCTCGCTCGTCGCGATGAATGGGACCAAGTTCACTTTCCACGGGCTTGAAAACATTCCGCAACGGGGCGGCGCACTGCTTGCCCAGAATCACACCAGCTACCTGGACTGGCTACCGTCCCTGTTCGCCGCGCGGGAGCGCAACCGGCGCATGTACTTCATGATTAAGGCCGAGATGGCCGACGTGAAGGCCGTCGACTATGTGATCAAGCACGCCCGGCTGATTCCGGTGGACCGCCGCAATGGGCAGGGCGCTTTCGCGTCAGCCGTGCAGCGGCTGCGCGCGGGCGAGCTGATCGGGACGCACCCCGAGGCCACCATCAGCCGCAGTTTCGAACTCAGGGAATTCAAGTCCGGCGCGGCACGGATGGCCTTGGAAGCACAGGTGCCCGTCATCCCGGTGATTGTCTGGGGCGCCCATCGCATTTGGCCGAAAGACCATCCAAAGAAGGTGTTCCGCAACAAGGTTCCGATCACCGTGTCCGTCGGCAGGCCGATCCCGCCGCAGGGTGGCGTCGAGCAACTCAACGCCGCGTTGCGCGAAGCCATGAACGGCTTGCTCTACCGGGTGCAGGAGGAGTACCCACACCCGGAGGGGGAGTTCTGGGTGCCGCGGCGGCTGGGCGGCAGCGCCCCGAACCGGGACGACTCCCAGGCGATCCGGCTGGTCGAGTTGCAAGAGCGGGCAAAGAAATACGGCACCGACGGGGTGACCCGGCCGGGAGACGCGCAAAGCGGCCGGCATTGACCAGCGCGGCCGGCCGGACAGGCGGATCGGCTTAGTGACAGCTCAATGACGGCGCCGACTCCAAGGCCGGCGCTGATTGCCTGCGACGTCGACGGCACCTTGTTCGGCGACGACGAAACCATCACCCCACGTACCCGCGACGCAGTGCGCGCCGCCGTCGCCGCCGGCGCCAAATTCGTTGTGGCAACTGGCCGCCCGCCTCGCTGGATACGCCCGATCGTGGACGAGCTGGGATTCGCACCGATGGCGGTGTGCGCCAACGGCGCCGTCATCTACGACCCCGCCAACGACCGGGTGGTCTCGACGCGCACATTGCCCGTCGACTCCCTGGCCGAATTGGCCGAGCTTGCGATGCGCGTCATCCCGGGTGCGGGCCTGGCAGTGGAGCGGATCGGGCGCAGCGCCCACGACACCGCGACCCCGCAGTTCGTAAGTTCGCCGGGCTATGAGCACGCGTGGCTGAACCCGGACAACACCGAGGTCTCGATCGAAGACCTGCTCAGCGCACCGGCGATCAAACTGTTGATCCGCCAGGCGGGCGCCCGCAGCGCCGATATGGCGGCTGAACTCGTCAAGCACGTCGGTGTCGAGGGCGACATCACCTACTCCACCAACAACGGGCTGGTGGAGATAGTGCCACTGGGAATCAGCAAGGCCACCGGCATCGAAGAGATCGCCAGGCCGCTGGAGATCGATAGCGGCCAGGTGGTGGCGTTCGGCGACATGCCCAATGACATTCCGATGCTGCGGTGGGCCGGTCACGGCGTGGCGATGGGCAATGCCCACCCCGAGGTGCGCGCCGTCGCCGACGAGGTCACCGCACCCAACAGCGACGACGGGGTGGGACGCGTGCTGGAACGTTGGTGGGGCTAGCCGACCGCGTTCGGTGCTGACCTCTGCCGCAGCCGTAGCAAATGTGGCAGACTGCCCGCGTGCCCGCCTTCTGTCATTACATGTTCGCTTGGTCGACGGGTGATGGCGCCGTTCGCGGCGAGAAGGATCGGTAGCGGTGTCCGACGAAGAGCCGCCGAAGGGCGGCGAGCCCGCGGACGACAAGTTCGAGCAGGTCAAGCAACCCGACGAAGGCGACACCGAGCAACCCGAACCCGAGGGCGACTACTCGTCCGGCGGCAGTATCGAGTTCCAGGATGCGGCGACTACCAAGCCGCGACCGCCGACGCCCGCCGAACTGCGGGCGCGGGACAAGTACGCCAAAAAGCAGAAGGAACTCGAAGAGGCACGCATCGAGGCCGAGGACAAGCAGCGCCACCAGCGCCGCGTGTTGATGGGTGCCGCGGCCGCTGTCGGCGTGGTCGGTCTGGTTGCCGGCCTTGGATATTGGATGCTCTCGACACCCGATGTCACCGCCCAGTGCGTTCAAGAGGATCCGAACGGTCAACCGATAATCGTGCCGGACAGCTACTGCACCGGACACACGGCGGGGCTCAACGGCTTCTACTATTTCGGTGGCCACCAATACCACTACTACTACGGCAGTTCGGGGTCAGTGGGTTCGCGGCCGATCGGCGGCTCGACCGTCGCGCCCAAGGGCGCCAACATCACCACCAAGTCGGGCACCAGCATTTCGCGCGGCGGCCTGGGTGGCTCGTCCCCCGGGAAGAGCAGCGGCTCGTGAAGCGGGTGCGCCGGCAGCCGCGTCCGAACTGGCAGGCGACCGTGGAATCGCAAGGACTGGTGTATGGGACACCCGCGCGCGATGCCAGGGGCCGGGACCGGCCGTATTGGGATGAATCGGTGCACTACGAATTCGAGATGGACGAGATCCTGGCGCTGGAAGCCGATGTCGAACTGCTGCATTCGATGTGCCTGAACGCCGTCGAGCAGGTGGTCCTGATGGAGCGCTACGCGGATTTCGGTCTGCCGGAATGGAGTTGGCAGGCCATCGGCGAATCATGGCGCCGCGCCGACCCGCATGTGTACGGGCGCTTTGACTTACGTTACGACGGGCGACGGCCGGCAGTGCTGCTCGAGTACAACGCCGATACACCCACGACGCTGCTGGAAGCCGCCATCCTGCAATGGTATTGGCTTAAGGACGTTTCCCCGGGCGATGACCAGTGGAACTCATTGCATGAGCAGCTAGTCGCCCGCTGGAAGCAGCTGCGGGATCTGCTGCCCAGCGACGAATTGCACTTGAGCTGGTCCGGCGTGGAAGCCACCGGCGAGGACCAGATCACCACGACCTATATGCAGGAAACCGCCGCGGAGGCCGGCTTTCAGACCGTTGGCCTCACGATTGAGGACCTCGGCTGGGACTCCGCCTTGGAGCGCTTCGTCGACTTGGAAGAGTCGCAGATTCACGCGGTCTTCAAGCTCTACCCGTGGGAGTGGGTGCTCGACGACGAGTTCGGCAAGCACGTGGTGTCCAGCCTGCCGCAGACGGCGTGGATCGAACCGCTGTGGAAGACGTTGTTGTCCAACAAGGCAATTCTGGGTGTGCTGTGGGAGATGTACCCGGGACACCCAAATCTGTTGCCCGCCTATATCGATGATCCGCACGAGTTGACCGAGTACGTGCGTAAGCCCAAGCTGGGTCGCGAGGGCTCGAACATCAGCGTCGTCGGCGCCGGGATGGAAACCGCCACCGGCGGCGTCTATGGCGAAGAGGGATACGTCTATCAGTTGCTGGACCCGCTGCCGGAATTCGACGACATGCGTCCCGCGTTGGGTGCGTGGATCGTCGGCGATTCGGCGGCCGGGCTTGGTATCCGCGAGACCGCGGGTCTGATCACCGATGACGGTGCAGCCTTTGTCCCACATCGGATCCCCCAGAAGTGAACTTCTGAGCAAGTGAACGGAGTTGATCGATGACAACAACCATCGTGGCGCTGAATTCGGGCTATTGGGATGCCGGCTATTGGACGGTGCTGGGCCGTGGCGCGGGCGCCATTGTCTTGTACGCGGTCATCGGCCTGGTGCTGATGCTGGTCGGGTTCTATGCCATCGACCTGACCACACCGGGGCCGCTGCGCAAGATGGTCAACGTGGGGAAGCCGAACGCGATCATCGTGTCCGCCGCCGGCATGGTGAGCATGGCGTTGATCGTGGTGCTGGCGATCTACTCGTCGTCCGGCAAGCTGATCGAAGGGCTGGTCGGGTCGGCGGTCTTCGGACTGGTCGGAATCATCGCCCAGGTGATCATGATGCGGATCGCGACCATGGTGATCGGTATCGACATGGACACATTGTTCAACGCCGACGAATTCAGCTATGAGGCATTGATGGTGGCCGCCGCACAGGTCGCGCTCGGCATCGTGGTGGCGGTCGCGATTCTCTAGCGATCCCGCAGGCTTTTCGGGGGGATGGTGGACGCACGCAGCGTCTCTGTGTCGACGGTGCCCGGCCGGTACGGCAGCGTCGGTAATCGCGCCGACATCAGCGCGACGGGATCGTCGTGGGTTTCGGTCAGCCCGGAAAGAAACGCCCATTCGTGCTCGTCGCTGCCGAAATATAGGACGGTGCCGAAGGTTTCACGGAATCGCTGCCAGGAGGTATGTAGGGACTCGTTGCGCCACAGCGTCGGGCAACCGGCCTGAGCTACAACTACATGACTGACGTCGCGGCAGCGCTGCAGAAACTCGGTGTCGTAGAGCCGGTTGTGCTGGGCGGGCTCGGTTCGCTCGTCGGGCAGATCGATGACCGCGATGTCGTATGGCGTGGTGGACCGTTCGACGAATTCCCAGCCGTCGCAGTAGTGCACCGCGACAGGCCCGAATCCTGTTTCCGCTCTGTGCAGTTCGTCCACGGTGTAGCCGTAGGGGAGATGCTGCGCGCACAGCCGAACCGCTTCGCGGTCGATGTCGACGTGGTCGACGTGTGTGGCGCCCGCCGATACCGCCAGCTGGCTGACCACGCCCTCGCCCGACCCGATGACGAGCACGCGATCGATGTCGCCGGCCAGCAGCAGCGCGGGCACCAGCAACGCCTCGTGATAGACGAGCTGGCTGAATTCGGTGCTCTGCCGTTCGCCGTCGCTGAACAACGCGACGCCTTGGTGGGTGTGGCCGATCACCAGGTTCTGGAATTCGGTGTCCACGTCGCAGATGACCTTGGAGATATGCCAGCTTCGGGTCAGCCCCGGCGCCAGCGGCTCGACGATCTCCCGACTCTTGTCGGGTGAACCTACGAAATACGTTGGCAGTGAAGGAAATCCATTGAACTCCACCGACGCGTAGCTCGCGGTGTAGGCGCCGGCGTCGTCGATCTCGACCCGATCGCCGGGGCGCAGCGTTACCGGAAGCGGATAGTTTCGGTACAGCACGTCGTCGCCGTCACAGGTCGGCCCGGCGACCACTGCGTCATCGACCCGATCGCCGTCGCGGTCGGTTCGCAGCCGGTACCGGATGTACTCGTTCTCCGTCTCGGCCAGACCACCGTAGCGGCCGATGTCGAGGTACACCCAGCGCCGGTCGTCGGTGCCGGTACGCACCGACACCACCTCGCAGCTGATCGTGCCCGCCGAACCCGCGATAACCCGCCCGGGTTCGACAGCCAGCTGCGGTGGGTCCGCGCCGAAATGCCGGGCCAGCGCCGAGGTGATGACGTCGGCGATGACGTCGAGATCGGGTGCACCGACCGCGTATGCCAGCGGGTAGCCACCGCCGATATTGATCGTGCTGAGTTCTGCTATCGCATCAAAAATTGGTGCGGCACAGCGAATTCCCAACGCCCATGCCTCGGGGTCGAGCTGCTGCGAGCCGACGTGAAAGGACACGCCTTGCGGTTGCAGCCCGAGCAGCCGGGCGCGGTCCAGCAGCCCCGTCGCCGCTTCCGGCGTGCAGCCGAACTTGTGCCCGAATGGCGTCACCGAAGACGGAAAGTCCGGTGCTATACGGCATTCCACCGCCGCGCCGGGGGCGTGCTCGGCGATGGCCGCCATACCCTGCTCGCTGTCGAACGTGAACCGACGGACCCCGCGCGCATACGCCCGGGCAACGTCGGCGGCTTTCTTGACGGTGTTCCCGAACGTCAGCAAGCCGCCGTCGATGCCGGCGTCGTCGCACGTGTCGATCTCGCCGACCGATGCGACGTCGAATGCGGACCCCTGTGCCGCGAGCAGACGCAGGATCTGTTCGGCCGGGTTCGCTTTGACCGCGTAGCGGATCTGCGCGTCGGGCAGTGCGGTGCGCAGCGCCCGGAAGTTCTTGCGCACCTGACCAAGATCGATGCTCAGATACGGTGACTCGGGCACAGGTCGCAGACTAGTACGCGCGGCGGCGTCGTGCCCCGGGGCCGTCGGTCAGGCGTCCGGGTGCGTCGGTAGCGAGAAGTGTTCCGGCGGGACGCTCGGAGCGCTGGGGTTTTGTGACGAGAGCGGTGTGGTGATCCCGTCGAGCACCTCGTTGACGTCCCCGGTCAGCCGGTTGTAATTCAGCGTTCCATGCGCGAAGTTCTGCGTGATCTGCAGCGGCTCTTGGATTTCGGCGCTGGTCGGCAAGCCAAGCGGTCCGCGTTCGTAGCTCTGCGAGGCCCAGGCGTCATAGATCGCGCCGGTGACGGGCTGTGCTCCGGTCACCGGTGACCAGTACATGGCGCCCTTGGCGAAGGTGGAGTAGCGCCCGTCCCCATCGGCGTTGTCTTCCGGCGAGGTCGGAGCGCCCAGCACGCTGTTCATGCCGCCCATCTCCTGCCAGTGCTGGTAGATGGCCCCGCCCTGCAGCGCCTTGATCAACTCCTCGGGCGGGTCGTTGAGATGGGATGCGATATCCCGGATTTCGTCCATCAGCGCGTAGGCGGCGTTGCCGGGGCAATCGGTGTTACCGACGTCGCGATGGGTGAAAATCGTCGGCAGCGTCGCGAAGGCGCCGGCCGGAAACGTGGTGTAGTGACTACCCGCGGACTCCAAGGTGACCGTGCCCTTGGGGTCGACGCCGTCCATTCCAAGGCGCCAGCCCAGCAACCGCCCGACGGCACGAAGCTGAAGAGGAGTCGGCGGCACGTCGTCGAAGTTGCCGATCATCGCGACACCCCAGGTGTTGCGGTTGAAGCCACCGGTGTGGAAACCCTCGACCGCCTTGGTGAGACCGCCGGCGCTGCCCTCGAACACCTGACCGTACTTGTCGACCAGCGCGTTGTAGGCGATGTCGCACCAGCCCAATGTCTTGCTGTGGTAGGTGTAAATGGCCTTGACGATCCCCGCCGATTCAAGCGGCGAGTAGTCGTTGCTGCCCGCGGTGTGATGGATGACGGCGGCGCGAATCCCGTTGTCGTATTGCGGGCTACCGCATCGCAGCGACTCGTCGGCACCCCACTCCGCGCGGCTGATGATAGGGGGCGCCTGGCCGGGCATCAGTACCCCGGCCGGCGGCGTCCACTGCGTCTTGGCGGGCGCTTGCGGCGGCGAGATCAGGATCGCGGAGATGTTCTGCCCGAAGGGCTGTTCCTTGGAGGCCGGCCGGTATCCGAGATCGTTATCCGATGGTGGCAGTGCGGGCGGCCGGGTCAGCGCGGCGTCGAGCGGCCGGGTGACCGCGATCTGCACGGTGGTCGTGGTCCCCACGAAGAGCGGATCGGTGCTGCGGGGACCTTCGGTGGGGCCGGATCCGCTATCCGACGGCTTGGTGTCGGGAGCCGCGGTCTCGTACTCGGTCTGATACCAGGGGCCCCACGAACCATCGGGGTGCTTCGCACGCACCCGGGTCGAGGTGCCGGCCAGGTCGCCGGTGAGTGCCACCAGAGAAAACGGCGTCCCCTGGGTGAGCTCGCGAACCGTGACGCCGCCGCCCAGGCCGATCAGCGGCTGCTCGGCGAGTTGGGTTTCGCGTGGGGATGGCGCGGAGACGGTGGCGCCGCGATCGCGAGTTAAGTCCGCCACCGCCGAAACGATGACAACCGTGGCCGCGACGGCAGTAAGCAACATCGTTGGCGCACGGCTGCGGGACGACACCAGCTGATGTTACGTGTGATTCTGATGTTATCTATGAGGCGACACGAGTTTCCTGGTGTCTAAAACCGCTGCAGAAACTGTTCGACGGCATCGCAGAGGGTGTGCCTCTGCGATGCCGTCAGGTAACAGGACCCCCGAAGCTTTAGACGGGAGGCAGCGCCGGCGGGAGCGCTGCGGCCGCACCCGGCAGAGCACCAGCCGCACCGGGCAGAGCGCCAGCGGCACCTGCGCCGCCGCGAGCCTGCATGATGGCCGGCATCAGCACGCCCTTGAGTAGGTCGATGGCCTGACCGGCGCCCAGCTGGTTGGCGGCCTGCATCACGTCGTTGACGAGACCGCCGCTTGCGCCGCTGCCGCCGGTGCCGGCACCGCCGAGACCCGACGCGCCACCCAGGGTCGACGGGTCACCCAGGATCGGGTAGGTGCCGTCGGCACCCGGGTCCATCGGTGCGCTGATCGGCACCTCACCGGGAGCACCCAGACCGCCGGGGGTGAGCCCGGCCGGGCTGGTCAGCCCCGGGTTGGCAAGCGCCGGGTTCAACCCTGCACCCGGCGTGGTCGGCATACCGGGCGTGGTCGGCACACCGGGCGTCAGCGCACCGGGCGCGGCACCAGGAGTCAGGCCCGGGTTGGTGAGACCGGGAGTCAGGCCCGGACTCGTCAAGCCTGGACTCGTCAAGCCGGGGTTCGTCAGGCCAGGAGTGCCCAAGCCGGGAGTTCCCAGACCGGGGCTGGTCAGACCGGGGCTGGTCAGGCCCGAAGTCAGGCCCGTGGTGCCGGTACCGGCACCGCCCAGAGCGGGCACCGGGGGCAGATTGATCCCGAACGAGGACAGGCCTTGCGTCAGCGCGCCCACGAGCTCGCCGGGCAGGTCGGTCATGACCGCTGCCTGCTTGAACTCGTGGTGCTCCGGCGGCTTGCTGCCAGAAGTCGATTCGTAAACAAGGAAGTAGGCGCAAGGACTCGCCACTGCCAGGGCGGCGACGGCGCTCATGGCTGTCGAGAGCTTGCGACGGCGTCGGTTCGGCACGGAAGTCTCCTCAATCTATCGGTTGTGTCGGCGTGTCCTGCCGGACTTATCCGGTGGGAACCGCACACAGTCGATGGTACGAGTGAGGAAGGTGTTACTAGAGTGGTGATATTGAATCGTGAGGTTATTGCGACCCTGCGCGTTACGTGTGATTCGGGTCATTGCAAACCAGTCTTCACGTGCCCGAACACCGGCGCATCAGCCTCGTCAGATGAGGGTGCGCCTCCGGTGTCAGATAGCCTAAGCAACCGATGACCGCTCGTTTTGACCTCCTCGTTGTCGGTTCCGGATTCTTCGGCCTCACCATCGCCGAGCGCGTGGCCAGCCAACTCGGGAAGCGTGTGCTTGTCGTCGAAAGACGCCCGCACCTCGGTGGCAACGCCTATTCCGAGCCCGAGCCGCAGACCGGGATCGAGGTGCACAAGTACGGCGCCCACCTGTTCCACACCTCGAACAAGAGGGTGTGGGATTACGTGCGCCAGTTCACCGAATTCACCAACTACCAGCACCGTGTGTTCGCGATGCACAACGGACAGGCCTACCAGTTCCCGATGGGCCTGGGCCTGGTGTCGCAGTTCTTCGGTAAGTACTTCACCCCCGAGCAGGCCCGGCAGCTGATCGCCGAGCAGGCCGCCGAGATCGACACCGGCGACGCGCAGAACCTCGAGGAAAAAGCCATCTCGCTGATCGGCCGGCCGCTCTACGAGGCTTTCGTGAAGGGCTACACGGCCAAGCAGTGGCAGACCGACCCGAGGGAACTGCCCGCGGCGAACATCACCCGGCTGCCGGTGCGCTACACCTTCGACAACCGCTACTTCAACGACACCTACGAGGGACTGCCGGTCGACGGATACACAGCGTGGCTGCAGAACATGGCCGCCGACGACCGCATCGAGGTCCGCACCGACACCGACTGGTTCGAAGTCCGCGACCAACTGCGGGCCGACAGCCCCGATGCTCCCGTCGTCTACACCGGCCCGCTGGACCGCTACTTCGACTATGCCGAGGGCCGGCTTGGCTGGCGCACCCTGGACTTCGAGCTCGAGGTCTTACCTGTGGGCGATTTCCAGGGCACGCCGGTGATGAACTACAACGATCCCGACGTTCCCTACACCCGCATCCACGAATTCCGTCACTTCCATGTCGAGCGCGACTACCCGACCGACAAGACGGTGATCATGCGGGAGTACTCCCGGTTCGCCGCGGACGACGATGAGCCCTACTATCCGATTAATACCGAAGCCGACCGCGCCCTGTTGGCCGCCTATCGAGCGAGGGCGAAGTCCGAGACCGCCGCTTCGAAGGTGCTTTTCGGGGGGCGGTTGGGCACCTATCAGTATCTGGATATGCATATGGCGATTGCCAGCGCACTGAACATGTACGACAACACCCTGGCGCCACACCTGCGCGACGGCGCCGCTTTAGCCGAAGAAGAGGAAGGCGCGCGCGGATGAGTGCCGTGAGCTTGCTGTCCCGAATCATCTTGCCGCGTCCGGGTGAACCGCTCGACGTGCGCAAGCTCTACCTCGAGGAGTCGACCACTAACTCCCGGCGTGCGCATGCGACCGGCCGTACCTCGCTGGAGATCGGCAAGGAGTCCGAGGTCTCGTTCGCCACCTACTTCAATGCCTTCCCGGCGAGCTATTGGCGCCGCTGGTCGATCTGCAAATCGGTGGTGCTGCGCGTCGAGCTGACCGGAACCGGACGCGTCGACCTGTACCGGACCAAGGCCACCGGGGTGCGGATCTCGGTGGAGGGCCGCGCGTTCGTCGGCACCGAGGATCAGCCGGCCGTCGTCGAGATCGAGGTGCCACTCAAGTCGTTCGAGGACGGCGGCTGGATCTGGTTCGACATCACCACCGACACCGCGGTCAACTTGGTGAGCGGAGGCTGGTACGCGACCGAACCCGCTCCGGGCACGGCCAACATCGCCGTCGGTATCCCGACGTTCAACCGGCCCGCGGACTGTGTGAACGCGCTGGCCGACCTCACCGCAGACCCCTTGGTGGACAAGGTAATTGGTGCGGTGATCGTTCCGGACCAGGGAACTCGCAAGGTGCGCGAGCACCCGGACTTTCCGGCGGCGGCGGCGGGCCTGGGTAGTCGGCTCTCCATCCACAATCAGCCCAACCTTGGCGGGTCCGGTGGCTACAGCCGGGTGATGTACGAGGCGCTGAAAAACACTGACTGCCAACAGATTTTGTTCATGGACGACGACATTCGCATCGAGCCGGACACGATCCTGCGGGTGTTGGCGATGAACCGCTTCGCCAAGACGCCGATGCTGATCGGCGGTCAGATGCTCAATCTGCAGGAGCCGTCGCACCTGCACATCATGGGCGAGGTCGTCAACGAATCGAACTTCATGTGGACCGCCGCGCCGCACACCGAATACGACCACGACTTCGCCGAATTCCCGTTGAGCGACAAGAGCGATCGCAGCGCGCTGCTGCACCGGCGCATCGACGTCGACTTCAACGGCTGGTGGACATGCATGATCCCGCGCCAAGTCGCCGAGGAGCTCGGCCAGCCGCTGCCGCTGTTCATCAAGTGGGACGACGCCGAATACGGCCTGCGCGCCGGCGAGCACGGCTACCCGACCGTCACGCTGCCCGGCGCCGCGATCTGGCACATGGCCTGGAGCGACAAGGACGACGCCATCGACTGGCAGGCCTACTTCCACCTGCGCAATCGGCTGGTGGTCGCGGCCATGCACTGGGACGGCGACATCACCGGCCTGGTCCGTAGCCACCTCAAGGCGACACTGAAACACCTTGCCTGCCTTGAATATTCAACGGTTGTGATCCAGAACAGGGCCATCGACGACTTCCTCGCCGGCCCGGAGCACATCTTCTCGATTCTGGAATCGGGGCTGCCGGAAGTGCATCGGCTGCGCAAGGAGTACCCGGACGCCGTCGTGCTGCCGGCGGCGACCGAGCTGCCCGCACCGCTGAATCAGAGCAAGGCGATGAAGCCGCCGGTGAACCCGGTGTCCATCGCTTACCGGCTGGCCCGCGGGATATTGCACAACCTCACCGCCGCCGACCCGGAAAGCCACCGCCGCCCGGAGTTCAACGTGCCGACCCAGGACGCGCGCTGGTTCCGGCTATGCACCGTCGACGGTGTCACCGTCACCACCGCCGATGGCTGCGGCGTGGTCTACCGGCAGCGTGATCGGCGCAAGATGTTCACGCTGCTACTGAAGTCGCTGCGCCGCCAGCGTCAGCTGTTGAGCCGATTCGACGAGATGCGCCGGGTGTACCAGGAAGCGTTGCCGGTGCTGTCCAGCAAGCAGAAGTGGGAGACGGTGCTACTGCCCCAGACGAGCCAGCCGACCGGACAAAAGTCGAAACATGGATGAAGCGGCGCCGCGCGGCGAAGTCGCCGCGATGGTGGCCGTGCAGGCGGCGCTGGCAGACCGGCCCGGCGTGTTGGCCACCGCCCGTGGCATGTCCCACTTCGGTGAGCACAGCGTCGGTTGGCTGATCGTGCAGTTGCTCGGTGCGTCGTTGATCCGGCGCCGACGCCGGGAGTGGCTGGTAGCCGCCGGCGGCACGTTTTCCGCGCACGCGGCCGCCGTGCTGATCAAACGGGTGGTGCGCCGTAAACGCCCACATCATCCGGCCGTCGCGGTCAATGTCGGCACCCCCAGCCAACTGAGCTTCCCGTCGGCGCATGCCACCTCCACCACGGCCGCGGCCGTTTTGATGGGCCGGGCCACCGATCTGCCGTTGCCCGTGCTGCTGGTTCCGCCGATGGCGCTGTCACGGATACTGCTGGGCGTGCACTATCCCAGCGACGTTGCTTTCGGCGTGGCGCTCGGCGCCGCGGTCGCCCGCCTTGCACTCTGGCTCGATAGAAAGTCGAGATAGGTGTGGCCGAAATGAGTGAAGACGTGGCGACCGGACAACCCCCGGCGAATTTGATCATCGGGGTGATCAAGGCGATGCGCCCGCGGCAATGGGTGAAGAACGTGTTGGTGGCGGCCGCGCCGGTCGCCGCAGCCGGCCGTGGAGTCCGCTACGACTACGCCGAAGTGGCGACCAAGGTGGGCGTGGCGTTTGTCGTGTTCTGCCTGGCGGCCTCGGCGATCTACCTGATCAATGACGTCCGCGACGTCCAGGCCGACCGGGAACACCCCACCAAGCGATTCCGGCCGATCGCGGCCGGCGTGGTTCCCGAATGGCTGGCCTACACCCTGGCCGTGGTCCTGGGCACCGCGTCGCTGGGCATCGCCTGGTGGCTGACGCCGAACCTGGCCGTGGTGATGGCCATCTATATCGGCATGCAGCTGGCGTACTGCTTCGGCCTCAAACACCAAGCGGTGCTGGACATCTGCATCGTCTCCTCGGCCTATCTGATCCGGGCCATCGCCGGCGGCGCGGCCGCCGACATCCCACTGTCCCAGTGGTTCCTACTGATCATGGCGTTCGGGTCGCTGTTCATGGCGGCCGGCAAGCGCTACGCCGAACTGCAGTTGGCCGAGCGGACCGGAGCCGCGATCCGCAAGTCGCTGGAGAGCTACACCAGTACCTATCTGCGGTTCGTCTGGACGATGTCGGCCACGGCCTTTGTGATGTGTTACGGGTTGTGGGCGTTCGAGCGGGACCGGGGTTCGGGCTCTTGGTACGCGGTGTCGATGGTCCCGCTGACCATCGCGGTCCTGCGCTACGCGGTCGACGTCGACGGCGGGCTGGCCGGTGAGCCCGAAGAAATCGCGCTGCGTGACCGGGTGTTGCAGCTGCTGTTCCTAGCGTGGATCGCAACAGTTGGTGCCGCGGTTGCCTTCGGCTAGCCCCGGTCTGGAGGCCATCAAGCGCGAGTTGATGCGCCACCGGCCCAGGGTCAGGCGGGGTGGCCGACAGCCCTTCCCGTACGACACCGTGACCCGGGTCAGCCTGTGGATCAGTGTCGCGATTGTCGCGGTGCTCTTCGGGTGGGGAGCCTGGCAGCGACGCTGGATCGCCGACGACGGACTGATCGTGTTGCGCACCGTGCGCAACCTGTTGGCCGGCAACGGGCCGGTTTTCAACCAGGGCGAGCGGGTCGAGGCGAATACCTCGACGGCGTGGACCTACCTGATGTACGTCGGAAGCTGGGTCGGTGGACCGGTGCGCATGGAGTACGTGGCACTGACGCTGGCGCTGATCCTTTCCGTGCTGGGTGTGGCGCTGCTGATGCTGGGCGCCGGCCGCCTATACGCCCCCAGCTTGCGGGGGCGACGGGCGATCATGCTGCCCGCCGGGGTGCTGGTCTACATTGCGCTGCCACCGGCGCGTGACTTCGCCACCTCCGGCCTCGAGAGTGGGCTGGCCCTGGCCTACCTGGGGTTGCTGTGGTGGATGATGGTCCGCTGGTCGCAGGCGCTGCGAAACCGTCCGGACAACGAGGTGTTCACCGGCCTGCTGGCGTTCGTCGCGGGGTTCAGTGTTCTGGTGCGACCGGAGCTGGCGTTGATGGGCGGGCTGGCGCTGATCATGATGCTGATCGCGGCCCGGACCTGGCGCCGTCGGACGCTGATCGTGGTGGCCGGCGGGCTCCTGCCGGTGGCCTACCAGATCTTCCGGATGGGCTACTACGGGCTGCTGGTTCCCGGGACGGCTCTGGCCAAGGATGCCGCTGGTGACAAGTGGTCTCAGGGCATGACCTATCTGTCGAACTTCGTCTCGCCCTACGCCGTCTGGCTGCCGGTGCTGCTGCTGGTGCCGCTGGGGCTGCTGCTGTCGGGTGCGCGGCGCCGCCCGTCGTTCTTACGCCCGATGCTCGCGCCCAATTACGGCCGGCTGGCTCATGCGGTGCAGAGCCCACCCGCGGTGGTGGCATTCGTCCTCGTGAGCGGGCTGCTGCAGGCGCTGTACTGGACCCGTCAGGGCGGCGATTTCATGCATGCGCGGGTGCTGTTGGCGCCGCTATTTTGTTTGCTGGCCCCCGTCGCCGTCATCCCCGTGCTGATCCCCGACGGGCAGGACTACTCACGCGAGACGGGTTACTGGTTGGCCGGTGCCGCCAGCGCGCTCTGGCTCGGCATCGCGGGCTGGTCGCTGTGGGCAGCAAACTCACCGGGGATGGGCTACGACGCCACCCACGTCACCTACAGCGGCATCGTCGACGAGCGCCGCTTCTATGCGCAGGCGACCGGGCACGCGCACCCGCTGACCGCCGCCGATTACCTGGACTACCCGAGGATGGCGGCCGTGCTGGCCGCGCTGGACAACACTCCGGACGGGGCGTTGTTGCTGCCGTCGGGCAACTACATCCAGTGGGACATCGTGCCGCAACTGCAGCAGCCACCGCCGGCGCCCGGCAGCCCTGCCGATAGCAGGCCGCCGCAAAAGCCGCAGCATGCAGTGTTTTTCACGAACTTGGGCATGCTGGGCATGAACGTCGGGCTCGACGTCCGAGTGATCGACCAAATCGGTTTGGCGAACCCGCTCGCCCAGCACACGCAGCGCCTCACGCACGGCAGGATCGGGCACGACAAAAACCTCTTCCCGGACTGGGTGATCGCCGACGGCCCGTGGGTGAAGGTATATCCGGGGATTCCGGGCTACCTGGACGCGAATTGGGTCGCCCAGGCCGTGGCGGCGCTGCAATGCCCCGAGACGAAGGCGATGCTGGCGTCGGTGCGCGCCCCGATGTCGCTGCACCGGTTCTTCTCAAACTTCTTGCACTCCTTTGAATTCACCGCCTACCGGATCGATAGGGTCCCGCTCTACGAGCTCGCCCGGTGCGGTCTTCCGGTCCCCGAGCCGAGTCCCCCGCCCCCGCGCGAGTGAATATTGCGGGGAGAAATCTCACAGATCTCGAACGCGGCACAATTTTTGCTTCCTGATGCTGACAGCAAATTCACATTTGCACGTTCACCTGTATGCGTTCACCGTCCGGCACATGCGGAAATGGCGCTCCAAGCTTTGGTGCCCGGCCTGAAAACCCCAAGAAATCACGGCCGGACGAGGGTTTGCGGAACCGTCTCAATGAGAGCCCGCGCGGGTTGGTGTGGTTCACTACAAGAGCACTGCTGCGCGGAGATCGCATGCAGTTCGACCCCAATCAACGACGCGTCCTGATGTTGGGTGCGCCGAGAAGATGAGGAAGCAAGGATGACGTTTGTTGACAGGTTTCGCGGCGCCGTGGCACGCATGCCACGCCGGCTCGCGGTGGGAGCTGTGGGCGCGGCCCTGCTTTCGGGTCTGATTGGCGTCGTGGGGGGACCGGCGACCGCAGCGGCGTTCTCTCGCCCGGGTCTGCCGGTGGAGTACCTGCAGGTTCCCTCGGCCGCAATGGGCCGCGACATCAAGGTCCAGTTCCAGAGCGGTGGCGCGAACTCGCCCGGACTGTACCTGCTCGACGGCATGCGCGCTCAGGACGACTTCAACGGTTGGGACATCAACACCCCCGCCTTCGAGTGGTACAACCAATCGGGCATCTCGGTCGTGATGCCCGTCGGTGGCCAGTCCAGCTTCTACTCCGACTGGTACAAGCCCGCCTGCGGTAAGGCCGGTTGCACCACCTACAAGTGGGAGACCTTCCTGACCAGCGAGTTGCCGCAGTACCTGTCGGCTGAGAAGCAGGTCAAGCCGACCGGCGGCGCGGCCGTCGGTCTGTCGATGGCCGGGTCGTCGGCGCTGATCCTGGCTGCCTACCACCCCGACGTGTTCCCATACGCCGGCTCGCTTTCGGCGCTGCTGGACCCGTCGCAGGGGATGGGCCCGTCGCTGATCGGCCTCGCCATGGGTGACGCCGGCGGCTACAAGAAGGACGACATGTGGGGCCCGACCGACGGTGGGGCGTGGCAGCGTAACGACCCGTCGTTGCAGGTCGGCAAGCTGGTCGCGAACAACACCCGGATCTGGGTGTACTGCGGTAACGGCAAGCCGTCCGACCTCGGTGGCGACAACCTGCCCGCCAAGTTCCTGGAAGGCTTCGTGCGGACCAGCAACCTGAAGTTCCAGGACGCCTACAACGCGGCCGGTGGTCACAACGCGGTGTGGAACTTCGACGCCAACGGAACCCACGACTGGCCCTACTGGGGCTCGCAGCTGCACGCGATGCTGCCTGACCTGCAGTCGGCGCTGGGCGCTACCCCGGGCGCCGGCCCGGCCACCGCTTCCAACGCAGGTTCCACTCAGGGCACCTAGTCCGGCAGCGAAAAACCAAAGCAAAACAGCTAACGGCGGCGATCCTCACGGGTCGCCGCCGTTAGCTATCCGCGTGGCCGTCGTCGGGTGTGGTCCATTTCACTACCCTGCGGGTCGGCTTCACTTCAGCCCTGGTTACTGTGCAAACACAGCGACGACATGATGGAGGGTCACATGGGTAACGTGCGGGGTCTGTCAGCGCTTCTGCGGGTGCTTTGCGTTGCCGCGCTAACACTGGGGTTCGGCGGTGTGGCGACGGGAATGACGGGCAAGGCTGCAGCGGCCAGTTACGAGACGCTGATGGTGCCCTCGGGCGCCATGGGCCGCGATATCCCGGTCGCCTTCCTGGCGGGTGGTCCGCACGCGGTGTATCTGTTGGACGCGTTCAACGCCGCCCCGGACGTCAGCAACTGGGTGACCGCGGGTAACGCGATGAACACGCTGGGCGGCAAGGGGATCTCGGTGGTGGCGCCCGCTGGGGGGGCCTGGAGCATGTACACCAACTGGGAGCAGGACGGCAGCAAGCAATGGGACACATTCCTGTCCAGCGAACTACCCGACTGGCTGGCGGCCAATAAGGGTCTGGCACCCGGTGGCCACGCCGCCGTCGGCGCCTCCCAGGGTGGCTATGCCGCAATGGCGCTGGCCGCCTTCCACCCCGACCGATTCGGCTTCGCCGGCTCGCTGTCCGGATTCCTCTACCCGTCCAACACCACCACGGGTGGCGCGATCCTGGCCGGCCTGCAGCAGTTCGGCGGCGTGGACGGCAACGGCATGTGGGGAGCCCCGCAGCTGGGCCGGTGGAAGTGGCACGACCCTTACGTGCACGCCGCGCTGCTGGCGCAGAACAACACCCGGGTATGGGTCTGGAGCCCGACCAACATGGGCGGCGATGCGGCCGCGATGATCGGGCAAGCCGGTGAGGCGATGGGCAACAGCCGGATGTTCTACTCGCAGTACCGCAACGACGGCGGGCACAACGGCCACTTCGACTTCCCGGGTGGCGGCGACAACGGCTGGGGCTCGTGGTCGGGACAGCTGGGTGCCATGTCGGGCGACATCGTGGGCGCGATCCGCTAGCCACCCGGCCTCGCTGGCAGCAGGGACGGCGCCGCGCGCTCAGCCGGTACCGTGTATTGAGTGCAGCAGGGCCGGGATGGCCGCTTGTCTGTATTCGAGGAGCGACCCGCCGACTCTGCTAGCAGGAGAACATGAGCACGAACGCCCAGCGCAACAGACGCCGCCGGATCCTCGCCTGGGTGGCCGCGCTCAGCATGGCCGGGGTCGTGCTGTTGGTGATCGTGGCGGTCGTGACCATGCTGCGCAACACCGAATCACCGCCCAGCGCGGTGCCGCCGGGCGTGCTGCCGCCGTCCTCGACGACGACGCATCCGCACAAGCCGCGGCCCGCTTCGCAGGACGCTTCTTGCCCCGACGTCGAGCTGATGGTGATTCCCGGGACGTGGGAGTCATCCCTGCAGGACGATCCCCTCAACCCGGTGCAGTTTCCTAATGCGTTGCTGCACAAGCTGACCGGGGCGATCAGCGCGCAGTTCCCGCCCTCGCGGGTGCTGACCTACACCGTCCCCTACACGGCACAGTTCCATAACCCGTTGAGCTCCGACACGCAGATGTCCTACAACGAAAGCCGGGCGGAAGGCACCCGCGCGGCCGTCCAAGCGCTGACCGACATGAACAACAAGTGCCCGTTGACCAGCTATGTGCTGGTGGGTTTTTCGCAGGGCGCGGTGATCGCGGGCGACATCGCCAGCGATGTCGGCAACGGCCGCGGACCCGTCGACGACGACCTGGTGCTCGGGGTGACGGTGATCGCCGACGGCCGCCGCCAGCAGGGCGTCGGCAACGACATCGGGCCCAACCCGCCGGGTGAGGGCGCCGAGGTCACGCTGCACGAGGTGCCGATGTTGTCCGGGCTCGGTTTGACGATGACCGGTGCGCGGCCCGGCGGCTTCGGCGATCTCAACGCCAAGACCAACGAGATCTGCGCGCCGGGTGACCTGATTTGCGCCGCTCCGAACGAGGCGTTCAGCGTCGCGAACCTGCCGAATACACTCAACACGCTGGCCGGCGGTGCGGGCCAGCCGATCCACGCCATGTACGCCACCACCCAGTTCTGGAATTTGGACGGCGCCGCGGCCACGGATTGGACGTTGAACTGGACGCGTAATCTCATCGAAAATGCGCCACATCCCAAGCATGGGTGACCGCCCGGGTGGCCGCGGACAAAGCCGGCGGGCCGGACGGCGCGGGGGGTAGCTGGACGAGGGGACACAGCGGTTAGGTCGGCCGTACCGGGGGCAATCGGCGGTACCTTGAGATTTGGTCTGCTGCGCGCCGACGCCTAACATTAAGAGAAAACTAAGAGCTATCAGTGTTTGTCGGTTCCTGACCGGGTCGAAGCTCGCACGGACCGGCGCAGTTTGCGCTGTGCAGGAAGCCGGCCCGCGCAGGGAAATCGTCGGCGAGGCCGACAACTAGGACCGCCGGAGTAGCTGGCCGGCGAGTGTGTAACAGGAGAGGGCGGCATGGCTTACCACAACCCGTTCATTGTGAACGGTCGAATCAAGTTCCCGGATAACACGAACCTGGTTCGTCACGTTGAGAAGTGGGCGAAGGTTCGTGGCAGCAAGTTGGCCTATCGATTCATCGACTACTCCACCGAGCGCGACGGTGTGGAGCGCGACATCGTCTGGTCCGACTTCAGCGTCCGCAACCGTGCCGTGGGTGCTCGTCTGCAGCAGGTCACGCAGCCCGGTGATCGCATCGCCATCCTGTGCCCGCAGAACCTGGATTACCTCGTTTCCTTCTTTGGCGCGCTGTACTCGGGCCGCATCGCGGTTCCGCTGTTCGACCCGGCCGAGCCGGGCCATATCGGCCGGTTACACGCGGTGCTCGACGACTGCTCCCCCTCGACGATCCTGACCACCACCGACTCCGCCGAAGGCGTCCGCAAATTCATCCGCGCTCGGGCGGCCAAGGAACGGCCCCGGGTGATCGCTGTCGACGCGGTGCCCGACGAGGTTGCCGCCACCTGGGTAGAGCCGGAGGCAGACGAGAACACCACCGCCTACCTGCAGTACACCTCGGGCTCCACCCGCACCCCGACCGGCGTGCAGATCAGCCACCTGAACCTGCCCACCAATGTGCTGCAGGTGCTGCAGGCCTTGGAGGGCACCGAGGGTGACCGCGGCCTGTCCTGGCTGCCGCTCTTCCACGACATGGGCTTGATCACGGCGCTGTTGGCGCCGGTGCTCGGTCAAAGCTTCACCATCATGACGCCCGCTGCGTTCGTCCGCCGGCCCGGCCGCTGGATTCGGGAGCTGGCGCGTAAGCCCGGCGAGACGGGCGGCGTTTTCTCGGCCGCGCCGAACTTTGCCTTCGAACACGCCGCCGTTCGCGGCCTGCCCCGCGACGACGAGCCGCCACTGGACCTGAGCAACGTCAAAGGCATCCTCAACGGCAGCGAGCCGGTATCGCCGGCGTCGATGCGCAAGTTCTACGAGGCGTTTGCGCCCTACGGTTTGCCGGAGACGGCGATCAAACCGTCTTACGGCCTGGCCGAGGCGACGCTGTTCGTTTCGACCACCCCGCCCAACACCGCACCGACGGTCATCCATGTAGATCGCGACGAGCTGAACAACCACCGCTTCGTCGAGGTGGCTCCCGACGCGCCGACCGCCGTCGCGCAGGTATCCGCGGGACGGATTGGTGTCGACGAATGGGCCGTCATCGTCGATCCCGACACCGCCAGCGAGGTGCCCGACGAGCACATCGGCGAGATCTGGCTGCACGGCAAGAATCTGGGCGTCGGCTACTGGGGTAAGGAAGCCGAGACCACCGAGACTTTCCGCAATATCCTCAAGTCGCGCGTTCCCGAGTCCCACGCCGAAGGTGCGGCTGACGATGGGCTGTGGGTACGCACCGGCGACTACGGCACCTACTTCAACGGCGACCTCTATATAGCGGGCCGCATCAAGGACCTGGTCATCATCGACGGGCGTAACCACTACCCCCAGGATCTTGAGTATTCGGCGCAGGAGGCCAGCAAGGCGCTGCGCACCGGATATGTGGCCGCCTTCTCGGTCCCGGCCAACCAGCTACCGCAAGAGGTGTTCGACAACCCGCACGCCGGGCTCAAGTTCGACGCGGAGGACACCTCCGAGCAGCTGGTGATCGTCGCCGAGCGTGCGGCCGGCACGCACAAGCTCGACTACCAACCCATCGCAGACGACATTCGCGCGGCCATCGCCGTGCGTCACGGGGTCACGATCCGTGACCTGCTGCTGGTGCAGTCGGGGACGATTCCTCGCACCTCCAGCGGCAAGATCGGGCACCGCGCCTGCCGCGCCGCCTATCTCGACGGCAGTCTGCGCAGCGGTGTCGGCTCCCCGACCGCTTTCGCCACCGCAACAGACTGAATTCAGGAACCATGGCTGACACAGAATCTGACCTCCCGGACAACTCGGATAACACCGCCTCGGTCCCCGGCGACGAGACCGGGGAGGTGCCCGCCAAGAAGACCGAGATGACGGTCCCCGAGATGCGGCAGTGGCTGCGCAACTGGGTGGGCAAGGCCGTCGGGCAGTCACCCGACGCGATCGACGAGTCGATTCCGATGGTCGAGCTGGGGCTGTCATCACGCGACGCCGTCGCGATGGCCGCCGACATCGAAGACATGACCGGTGTGATGCTGTCGGTCGCGGTGGCGTTCCAGCATCCGACCATCGAGTCGCTGGCGACCCGGATCATCGAGGGCGAACCGGAACGGCCCGACGACGACCTCGACGGTGTCGACTGGACGCGCACCGGCCCGGCCGAGCGCGTGGACATCGCGATCGTGGGTTTGGCTACTCGGCTGCCCGGCGACATGAACAGCCCGGACGAAACCTGGCAAGCCTTGATGGAGGGTCGCGACGCCATCACCGACTTGCCCGAAGGGCGTTGGTCGGAGTTCCTCGAAGAACCCCGGCTGGCCGAGCGGGTCGCCGCCGCCCGCACCCGCGGCGGTTACCTCAAGGACATCAAAGGCTTCGACTCCGAGTTCTTCGCGGTGGCCAAGACCGAGGCCGACAACATCGACCCGCAACAGCGGCTGGCATTGGAGATGACCTGGGAGGCGCTCGAGCACGCCCGCATCCCGGCGTCCAGCCTGCGCGGTGAAGCCGTCGGCGTCTATGTCGGCTTCACCAACAACGACTATGGCTTTCTGGCCATTTCGGACCCGACCGTCGCGCATCCCTACGCGATCACCGGTAACTCGACCGCGATCATCGCCAACCGGGTGTCGTATTTCTATGACTTCCGCGGCCCTTCGGTCGCCGTCGATACCGCCTGCTCGAGTTCGCTGGTGGCAACCCATCAAGCGGTGCAGGCGCTGCGCAACGGTGAGTGCGACGTGGCGGTTGCCGGTGGTGTCAATGCGCTGATCACTCCCGCGGTGACCCTCGGTTTCGACGAGATCGGCGCGGTGCTGGCACCCGACGGCCGGATCAAGTCGTTCTCGTCGGACGCCGACGGCTACACCCGCTCAGAGGGCGCCGGCATGCTGGTGCTCAAGCGGGTCGACGACGCGCGCCGCGACGGCGACCAGATCCTGGCCGTCATTGCCGGTAGTGCCATCAACCACGACGGCCGCTCCAACGGCCTGATCGCCCCCAACCAGGACGCGCAGGCTGAGGTGCTGCGCCGGGCGTACAAGGACGCCGGCATCAACCCGCGCACCGTCGACTACATCGAGGCGCACGGCACCGGCACCATCCTCGGTGACCCGATCGAAGCCGAGGCACTTGGGCGGGTGGTGGGCAGGGGACGCCAGGCCGATCAGCCGGCGCTGCTGGGCGCGATCAAGACCAACATCGGGCACCTGGAGTCGGCGGCCGGCGTGGCCGCCATGGCCAAGGTGGTGCTGTCACTGCAGCACGACAAGCTGCCGCCGTCGATCAACTTCGCCGGGCCCAGCCCCTACATCGACTTCGACGGCATGCACTTGAAAGTCGTTGATACTGCTACAGATTGGCCGCGCTACGGTGGTTTCGCAGTGGCGGGGGTGTCGAGCTTCGGCTTCGGAGGAGCCAACGCGCACTTGGTGGTGCGTGAGGTGTTGCCAGGCGACGTCGCCGAACGTGAGCCCGAGCCCGCGGTGGCCGTGGCCGCCGAAGCCGAGCAGGCGCAGGCGCCCGCACTCGAAGCCCACTCGCTGAATTTCGACGACTTCGGCAACATCATCACCGACGACTTTGTCGGCGACGACGCCGAGCCCGAGCTGCCGGGCGTGACCGAAGAGGCGCGGGCCCTCAAAGAGGCCGCATTGGAAGAGCTTGCGGCACAGGAAGATTCAGAGCCAACCAAGCCGCTGATCCCGTTGGCGGTGTCGGCATTTTTGACCTCGCGCAAGAAAACCGCGGCGGCCGAACTGGCGGACTGGATCCAAAGCCCCGAAGGCCAGGCGGCGTCGCTGGAATCGATCGGCCGGTCGCTGTCGCGGCGCAACCATGGCCGCTCGCGCGCGGTGGTGCTAGCCCACGACCACGAGGAAGCCGTCAAGGGCTTGCGCGCGGTGGCCGATGGTAAGCAACGACCAGGAGTGTTCAGCGTCGACGGCCCGGTGACCAACGGCCCGGTGTGGGTGCTCGCCGGATTCGGTGCGCAGCACCGCAAGATGGGCAAGAGCCTGTATTTGCGGGACGCGGTTTTCGCCGAGTGGATCGAAAAGGTCGACGCACTGGTCCAAGACGAGCTGGGCTACTCGGTGCTCGAGTTGATCCTCGACGACTCGCAGGACTACGGCATCGAAACCACCCAGGTCACCATCTTCACGATCCAGATCGCACTGGGTGAGCTGCTCAAGCATCACGGCGCCAAACCCGCCGCTGTGGTGGGCCAGTCGCTGGGTGAGGCCGCGTCGGCCTACTTCGCCGGTGGCCTGTCGCTGCGCGACGCCACCCGCGCGATCTGCTCGCGCTCGCACCTAATGGGTGAGGGCGAGGCGATGCTGTTCGGCGAATACATCCGGCTGATGGCGCTGGTGGAGTACTCCGCCGACGAAGTCAAGACGGTGTTCTCCGACTTCCCCGATCTCGAGGTGTGCGTCTACGCCGCGCCAACCCAGACCGTGATCGGCGGCCCGCCCGACCAGGTCGACGCGATCATCGCGCGCGCCGAATCCGAGGGCAAGTTCGCCCGAAAGTTCCAGACCAAGGGCGCCAGCCACACCCAACAGATGGATCCGCTGCTCGGCGAGCTCACCGCCGAGCTGCAGGGGATCAAGCCGCTGAGCCCCACCGCAGGCATCTTCTTGACGGTGCACGAAGGCAGCTACATCAAGCCGGGCAGCGAGCCGATCCACGACGTGGACTACTGGAAAAAGGGCCTGCGCCACAGCGTGTACTTCACCCACGGGATCCGCAACGCCGTAGACAGCGGGCACACCACGTTCCTGGAGCTTGCCCCTAATCCGGTGGCGCTGACGCAGGTGGGCCTGACCACCGCGGACGCCGGCCTGCATGACGCCCAGCTGATCCCGACGCTGGCCCGCAAGCAGGACGAGGTCGAGTCGATCACGACGACTCTGGCGCAGCTCTACGTGTTCGGCCACGACCTGGACATCCGGACGATGTTCAGCCGCGCTAAAGAGCCGCAGGACTACGCCAACATTCCGCCGACCCGGTTCAAGCGCAAAGAGCACTGGCTGGACGCGCACTTCGCGGGCGACGGCTCGGTAATGATGCCGGGCAACCACGTCGCGCTGCCGGACGGCCGGCACGTGTGGGAGTACGCGCCGCGCGACATTGCCGACCTCGCCGCGCTGGTGCGATCCGCTGCGACGGCGGTGCTGCCGGACGCGAAGCTGACCGCCTCGGAGCAGCGTGCGGTGCCCGGCCCGGGTGCCCGGCTGGTGACGACGTTGACGCGGCACCCCGGTGGCGCGTCGGTTCAGGTGCACGCCCGCATCGACGAGTCGTTCACTCTGGTCTACGACGCGCTGGTCGCCCGGGGTGATGCGGCTTCGGTGCTGCCGACCGCGGTCGGTGCCGGCACCGCGCTCACAGCGGGGACTTCCGTCGCCGACACGACCGCCGCGCCCGTTGCGGAGGGTCTCGCCGAGGATGACGACGCCGAAACGCTGACGGACAGCCTGACCAACCGCTACTTATCGAGCGACATAGGCAGATGGTCGCCGGATTCCGGCGAGACCATCGCGGTTCGGCTCGGCACCATCGTCTCGGCGGCCATGGGTTACGAACCCGAGGACCTGCCCTGGGAAGTGCCGCTGATCGAGCTGGGCCTGGACTCGCTGATGGCGGTGCGGATCAAGAACCGCGTCGAGTACGACTTCGACCTGCCGCCCATTCAGTTGACGGCGGTGCGCGACGCCAATCTCTACGCCGTCGAGCAGCTGATTGAGTATGCGATCGAGCACCGCGACGAGGTCCAGGAGCTGCACGAGCACCAGAAGACCCTGACGGCCGACGAGATCGCCAAGGAGCAGGCCCAGTTACTCAGCGGTGCTGCACCGACGCCTGGGCCGGATGCCTCGGACGCACCGATCCCGCCGCCGCCGACGGATCCGTCCGGCCCTTCGACCAACGGCGCCAAGCCGAATCTGGCTGGGGCGGCCGAGGCACTCAGTCAGGAGACGGTCGCCAAGGCGCTGAACTCCGACGTCCCGCCGCGCGATGCCGCCGAGCGGGTCACCTTCGCCACCTGGGCGATCGTCACGGGTAAGTCCCCGGGCGGCATCTTCAACCCGTTGCCCAAGCTCGACGACGCCACCGCCGCCAAGATGGCGCAACGACTGGCCGAGCGCGCCGAGGGGCCGATCAGCGCCGAGGATGTGCTGACCTCGCAGACCATCGAAGCGTTGGCAGAGAAGGTGCGCGCCTACTTCGAGGCCGGCCAGATCGACGGCTTCGTCCGCACCCTGCGCGCCCGTCCCGACGACGACTCCAAGGTGCCGGTGTTCGTGTTCCACCCCGCCGGTGGCTCGACCGTGGTGTACGAGCCGCTGCTCAACCGGTTGCCGGCGGACACTCCGATGTACGGGTTCGAGCGGGTGGAGGGCACTGTTCAGGAGCGGGCTGCCCAGTATGTGCCCAAGCTGTTGGAAATGAACGAGGGAAAGCCGTTCATCCTGGCCGGGTGGTCGCTTGGCGGTGCGCTGGCCTACGCGTGCGCGATCGGGTTGAAGCAGGCCGGCGCCGACGTGCGTTTTGTCGGGATGATCGACACGGTGCGCGCCGGCGAGGAGATCCCGCAGACCAAGGAGGAAACCCGCAAGCGCTGGGACCGTTACGCGAAGTTCGCCGAGCGAACCTTCAACGTCGAGATTCCCGGGATCCCCTACGAGCAGCTCGAAGAGCTCGACGACGAGGGGCAGGTCAAGTTCGTGTTGGACATCGTCGCGCAAAGCGGCGTGCAGGTTCCGGGTGGCATCGTCGAGCACCAACGGACGTCCTATCTGGACAACCGGGCGCTCGAAACCGTCGAGATCGAGCCTTACGACGGCCACGTGACCCTCTACATGGCCGATCGCTACCACGATGACGTCATCGAGTTCGAGCCGCGATACGCCGTGCGTAAGCCGGACGGCGGTTGGGGCGAGTATGTGGCCGACCTCGAGGTGGTGCCGATCGGTGGCGAGCACATCCAGGCCATCGACGAACCCATCATCGGCAAGGTCGGTGCGCACCTGGCCGACGTGCTGAATAAGGTGGAGGCGCAAACCAGTCAGACAAGTGAGGTAGGCAAGTCGTGACGGAAGCCGCACCAGCTCCCTCTCCCCACACCACGGCCGAGAAGCTGGTCGATCTCAACGCCCGTCTCGAATTGGCCAAGGAGCCCGGCGGCGAGAAGGCCGCCGCCAAGCGCGACGCGAAGGGCATCCCGAGCGCCCGGTCCCGCATCCATGCGCTGCTGGACCCGGGCACGTTCTTCGAAGTCGGGGCGCTGGCCAAGACCCCGAACGACCCGAATGCGCTCTACGGCGACGGCTGCATCACCGGCCACGGCCTGATCGACGGCCGGCCGGTCGGGGTGTTCTCCCACGACCAGACCGTGTTCCAGGGCACCGTCGGCGAGATGTTCGGCCGCAAGGTGGCCCGGCTGATGGAGTGGTGCGCGATGGTCGGGTGCCCGATCGTCGGGATCCAGGACTCGGGTGGCGCCCGGATTCAGGACGCGGTCACGTCGCTGGCCTGGTACGCCGAGCTGGGCCGGCGCCACGAGGCACTGTCCGGGCTGGTGCCGCAGATCTCCCTCATTTTCGGTAAATGCGCTGGGGGGGCGGTCTATTCGCCGATTCAGGACGATCTGCTGGTCTCGGTGCGCGACCAGGGCTACTTCTTCGTGACCGGGCCGGACGTGATCCGGGAGGTCACCGGCGAAGACGTCAGCCTCGACGAACTTGGTGGCTCCGACACGCAGGCGCGCTACGGCAACATCCACCAGGTGGTGGACTCCGAAGCCGAGGGGTTCCAGTACGTCCGCGACTTCCTGTCGTTTCTGCCGTCGAACGCCTTCGACAAGCCGCCGATCATCAATCCCGGGTTGGAGCCCCAGATCACGCCGAGTGACCTCGAGCTCGACACGATCGTGCCGGACTCCGACAATGCGGCCTACGACATGCACGAAATCCTGCTGCGGATCTTCGACGACGGCGACTTCCTCGACGTCGCCGCGCAGCACGGGCCGGCAATCATCACCGGGTACGCCCGGGTCGACGGGCGTCCGGTCGGCGTGATCGCCAACCAGCCCATGTACTTGGCCGGGTCGATCGATAATGAGGCCTCCGACAAGGCCGCACGTTTCATCCGCTTCTGCGACGCGTTCGAGATCCCCCTGGTCTTCGTGGTGGATACCCCCGGCTTCCTGCCCGGGGCTGAGCAGGAGCGCAACGGCATCATCAAGCGCGGCGGCCGCTTCCTTTACTCCGTCGTGGAAGCCGACGTGCCCAAGGTGACGATCACCATCCGCAAGTCCTACGGCGGCGCCTACGCCGTGATGGGGTCCCGGCAGCTGACCGCCGATTTCAACTTCGCGTGGCCGACCGCACGCATCGCGGTGATCGGCGCCGAGGGGGCCGCGCAGCTGCTGATGAAGCGATTCCCGGATCCGACCACGCCCGAGGCGCAGCAGATCAAGAAGGACTTCATCGAGGGCTACAACCTCAACATGGCGATACCGTGGACCGCCGCCGAACGCGGGTTCATCGACTCGGTCGTCGACCCACACGAGACGCGGCTGTTGATCCGCAAGTCCATGAAGCTGTTGCGCGACAAGCAGTTATGGTTCCGCACGGCACGCAAGCACGGGCTGATCCCGGTCTAGCCCAGCCTTTTTGGTGCTGGTGTGGCTGGCCGCTACTTCCGCAGGGTGAACTGATTGAGGTCGGTGTAGCCCTTGCGAAAGAGGTTCGCGCAGCCGGTGAGGTACCTCATGTACATCTCGTAGACCTCTTCGGACTGAATCGCGATGGCCTCGTCTTTGCGTGCTTGCAGGCCCGCGGCCCATACATCCAGGGTCTTTGCGTAATGCCGCTGCAGCGATTGGCGACGCTTCAGCTTGAAGCCGGCTTTCGCCGAGAACTCCTTGACCATATCGATGGTCGGCAGGTAACCACCGGGGAAGATCTCCGTTTTCATGAAGTCGCTGAACTCGACTATCGCTGGAGTCAGCGGCAATCCCGACGTGATGATTTCCTTCTCCGATAAGACGGTGATCGTGTGCAGCAAGAACGTGCCACCGGCCGGCAACAGCTCGTACGCCCTCTCGAAGAATGCGGCGTAGCGGTCGTAACCGACATGCTCGAGCGGGCCGATCGCCACGATCCTGTCCACCGGGTCGTGAAAGCGCTCCCAGCCCTCGAGCAGCACCCGCTTGGAACGCGGGCTAGCCGATTCCGCGAACAGCTGTTCGACGTGGGCAACTTGGTTCTTGGACAGCGTCAGGCCAACGACGTTGACGTCGTATTTCTCGATGGCGCGCAGCATGGCGGCGCCCCAGCCGCAACCGAGGTCGAGCAGTGTCATGCCTGGCTGCAAGCCCAGCTTGCTCAGCGAGAGGTCGATCTTGGCGATCTGCGCCTCTACCAGAGTCATGTCCTCGCTGCCAAGCCAATAGGCGCAGGTGTACATCTGGGTGCGATCGAGGAACAGGCGGAAGAAATCGTCGGATAGGTCGTAGTGCGCCTGGACGTCCTCGAAATGCGGCGTCAGCTCCTCAACCATGTCGTTGCCTTTCCTAGACCCCGTTGGCGGCTTGTAAAGCACTGTAAGGCGAATTCGGTGGGAGTGCTTGGCCGAAGCCGAGTGGGACCATGGGTGTTGTAGTCGGAGCCCGCTACTGGGCCGACTCCACGATGGTCAGTCGCGGGCCAACCACGTCATAGGAGAAGCGGACCGCAGTTCCGTTCTTCAGGCTGCGTTGCAAGAGCGCAAGCCATGGGGCGAAATTCGGGTCATCGCGCGCCAGCCGATAGATGGCGGCATGTCGGCCGAACGCCACACCCACCGGGGCATCGGGGTCAGCGATGTTGAGGCTGGCGACGACGTCCTGTTCCACGATCGGTGCCGCACCGGCGACTCCGACTGGTGCAAAAGCTAAGAACGACAGCACAATTACGAAAACGGCGCCGAGTTTCCTCATAACCGCAGCGTCCCGTCTAGCAGTTCCTCGAACCGGTCCAGCGCCATCTCGGAATCGGCGTCGATACCGCGCAACGGTCCGCGATCGGCGAGGTAGCGCTGCGCATACAACGCGGCGACCAGTGCCTTGCGCTCACCGCCGCGGGTATCGCGCTCCCAGGCGGCCTGTTCGATCAGCAGCGCGCCCGCGTAAACGTCGCCCATGAATTGGGCCAGCGGGAACAGCCGCGCCTCGGCGACGGTGCTGTCGAGTTTGGTCCAGGCCGTGATCGCCGCGTCGAGATCCTCGATGCGGCGGGCCACCAGGGGAGTGGTTTCGCCGTCGTGGGAGACCGACACCGCGTCGTGCAGACGCGCCAATAACGTCTCGTGCGCCTGGGTCTGTTGGATACCGCGGCGCACGTCGAGGCACAGGATGTTGTCCGGGCCCTCCCAGATCGTGTTCACTTGTGCATCGCGCAAAAGCCTTGCCACCGGCCAAGTTTCGATATAGCCATTGCCACCGTGAATCTCGATCGCATCCGAGGCCGCGGTGATCCCCAGCCGGCACACCTTGAGCTTGGTGACCGGCACCGCGATGCGCTGCCGCATGCTGCGCGGCTGGCGATGGTTGGCGGCTCCGGTTCCGTCGAAAACCATTGCCTGCGCGGCTTCGACGTCGACGATCAGTTCCGCCAGCTTGCGCCGCATCAGCGGCTTGTCGATGAGCGCACCGCCGAACGCGTGGCGCTGCCGCGCGTAGCACAGCGACTCGACCAGGGCGCGGCGCGCGTTGCCCAACCCGAACAACGCGATCCTGAGGCGCGCGGCGTTGGTCAACTCCATCATCCGACCCAGGCCCTTGCCATCGGACGGGCCCGTGTCGCCGGTCGGCTTCTCGGACAATAGAAACGCCTCGGCGTCGACGAACTCGACCTCGCCGGAGGCCACCGAGCGGGTGCCGAGCTTGTCCTTCAATCGCCGCACCCGCACGCCGTTGCGCGAACCGTCGCGGCGGGTGCGCAGCACCAGGAAGTTAGCGATGCCGCGGGTCGAATCGGGCGCACCCTCGGGTTTGGCCATCACCACGAAGGCCTCCCCGGCGCAGTTGGAGGCGAACCACTTGAAGCCGTTGATTAGCCACCTGCCATCGTCTCCGCTACGGGTGGCAGTCGTCTCCAGTGCCCCGAGATCGGAGCCGCCGGTGCGCTCGGTCAGCAACTGCGCCGTCTCGCCCGCCCATTCGCCGGAGGAGAACTTGGCCAGCACATACTCGGCGACGTCGGCCGGCGCGTACGCGGCGACCAGAGACTGGACCATGCCGCCGCCGGTGCCCAGTGCGCAGCCCATCCCGATGTCGGCTTGGTTGAGCAGATAGTTGGATGCGAACAGCGCCAGCCCCGAGCTCACTTTGGCCGCGCGCGCATCGGTGCGCAGCGCCTGCTGAGCCGCTAGCACCGCGCGCTTGGACTGCGCGAACGAGTCCGGCATCACGACATGACTGACATCGTGTCCCCACCGGTCGTAGCGCTGAAGCCGCGGCGGGTTGCGATCCGTCTCGTCGGCCCAGCGTGTCACCGGACCGCCCATCAGCGCACCGATGCTCGTCAAATGGGGTTCTAGGACCGCCAATTCGTCGGGCCGCAGGTAGTAGGCCATGGTGAACTGCAGCGTGGGGTCGGTCAGGTACCAGTTGAGGCCGGCGGCGCTGTGGTAGCTGTCCGTCCGGTAGCGCTGCGACTTTTCTTCAGTGCAGAAAGGCAGCCGGTCCACGGCCTCTACGTCGTAGTCGCTCATGCCGCGACGTTATACCGGTGCGACGAACTCCGAGGTGTAGAACTCGGCCGGGTTCTGGGAATTCGGATTCGGCCGCGAGATAATCACCCAGACCCCAGTCGTGCCCTGCCGAATGGTGTCCGACACCGTCGTCGTTCCGCCGCCGGCCCCGTCGGTGTCAAGGCCGGAATAGGCGGTGCCCGTACTTCCCGGGCCACAGCCGCCCGCCGCCCGCCGAGGTTCCTGAATCAGGCCGACGTCGAAGTGGGTTCCCGGCTGGGGTGCATCCGACAGATGCACCTCCGCGCTCGCTTTCCCCCCGGTGGAATGAATGATCACTTCACCGGTGCCCAGGGCGGACCGCGGCACCATGGGCACGGTGCTTATCAGGCTGAAATCGCAACGCCTGAGCTTGCTGTCCAACACGACAATCGTCCCGGCTTCGGCCCCGGCTATAGCGATCCCCGCGGTCGCCACCGGGGCCATCGCCGCGGTAAATGCCGCCCCGCAGGCGGCTAGGCCCTTCCATGTTTGCATCGGCCAACCTTTCCCCCCGTGTTTGCTGCTTCACAGCAGAATAGATATTGACCTTTGTTCGCCGGAATTAAACCAATTGGAAAGAATTACTCAAGCGTCAATTGTTGCGGCTATTTTACCGGTGCCAAATTGTCGTCGATTAAATTGCAAAACTTATGCAATGCAAGTGTTTTCGCCGCGGTTATTACGGCTTGATCCGGATCTGGCCGGGCGACCACCAGCCGGTGCGGGTCGCGGCGCCCAGGTCGAGTTGTGCGGGCTGGGCGTCGGCGATGGTCTCGAACTCGCGCAGCGATCCCCAGTCGCGGCCCCAGTCGTGCGACAGGTAAGTCGACATCACGTGCGCCCGCAGCAGTAAGTCGGTGATGCCCAGCAGGCCGCCGTTGACGCCGTCCTGCCAGGTGTCGGTGTCCTGCTTCTTGGCGTTGTAGTCGGGGGTGATGCGGAACTTCGGAATCTCGGTGACGCCGTTGACGTGCAGCATCGGCTGCTGGCAGGGGAAGGCCAACCCGACCGCCCAGTCCATCAGCACTGGCTGCGTCGAGCCGACGTACTCCTGCAGCGAGCGCAGCTCCGGTACCCGGGGCGGGGTCACCGCGATCCAGTCGTCCGCCGTCAGGGATGGGTCCTCGGCGACCACCCGTACCGCGATCGCGTCGGTGGGCATCTGCGCGCGCGCGAAGCGCAGATTGCGCCACACCTTCGGCTGCTCCCCGTACAAGTCGTAGGGCACCAGGCGACCGGCCGGCACCAGTTCGCCGTCGGGGCCGGGCCGGGCGTATTCCAGTTCTACGGTCTGGCCGGCCGTGTGGTGGTGCAGGATGCTGTTGCCGGCGATCGAACCCGCCGCGGTGACCACCACCAGCGGATGCCCGTCGTCCGGCTTCGGCAGCTGGTACCACGCCGAGGTGAGCCGGCTCTGCTGTTGCGGGCCGCTGGTGTAGCTGCCCGCGATCGGAACTCGAGCGGGGTCCAGGCCGTACGGCAGCGGTACCGTCGATCCGTTGATACCCGGCGCCTTGAGTTTGGTCGGCCCGTACCAGTCGTAGTCGGTACCGGGCTGCGGCACCGCCGTCTCCCGAACCGCTTCGGCCAGGGTGCGTTCCGGGATGCCGTTGGGGCTGAATCCGATGGGGGCGAGACCACCCAGCGCACCCAACGGGCCGTAGCTTCCGGGGTACGGCGTCATGAAGCCGGCGTTGCTGTCCGGCTCGACGAGCACGTCGTCGGCAAGCCCGCAGCCGCCGCTGAATTCGCGCAGGTTGTCCCAGGCATTCGAGTAGGTGGGGTACTGGCGCACGATGCCGGCCACCATCGACGCCACGAACACCAGCGCCATGAAACCGGCCGCGAGCGGTATCGGAGCCACTGTCAGAGCGCGCGCCAGCCGGCCCTCGCCATGGCTGGTGTCCACGAAGTGCAACCAGGCCGCGTATACGGCGACAATCACGAATAGTGCGAAAAAGATTCCGCTGATTGTGATTCCGCCGATTTTCGGCATGGAGCTGTTGAACGGCACGCCATAGCTCGAGACGTACCACCAACCGTTGGTGGTGGCGAAGCACAGCGCCAACACGAACAACAGCGCCGCCAGGAACGCCATCCGGTTGCGCGACCAACGCAGCACCTTGGGCGACACCAGCACGGTCGTCAGCGCGGCCATCGCCGCGCCCACCGCGGCGAACAGCCCGAAATGGTGCACCCACTTGGTCGGGGTGAACATCAGGAAGAACATGGTGCCGAAGATGACACCCATCAGTCGCCATGCCGGCCCGCGGGCCACTCCCGGAACGCGCTTGCGCCGCAACATGATGAACACCGCGGTGAACAAGCACAGCGCGGTCAGCAAAAAGCCGAATCGGCGCGACAGCGACCCGTCGACGGTGGGCAGGATCAGGTAGTAGTAACGCAGGTTCTCGGTGTACCAAGCCTGACTGGGCCCGATCGCGGTGCGAATCCTGGTGGCTTCCAACACCGTTGACAACGTCTGGTCGGCAAACACCACGGTGAGGATGACGAAACCGGCGGCCAGCATCGGGGCCACCAGCGGCCAGGTTCCGACCAGGCGATGGCGGCGCACCAGTATTCGCAGGATCGGACGACCACCGGCAACCAGCGCGGCCACCGCGATCAGCCCCGTCGGCTGTACACCCAGGGTGAATGCCGCGGTCACCACCGCCAGGGCAGCCGGGGTCAGCCGTGAGGCGCACATCGTGCGTTCGATCAGGACCCAGGTGAGCAACGAACCCAGCGCGATGATGGGTTCGGGACGCAGACCGTTGTCGAACGGCATCCACGCGGTCAGCAGGACCATGCCCGCCGCCCAATTCGCTGCCTTACTCGACGTTACGGCGGGCCCCAACCGCGGCAGCACCTCACGCGACAGCAGCAGCCAGCACACCAGCCCGGCGATCAGGTCGGGCAGTCGTATCCACAGACTGTCGTCGCTGACGTGGGTCATCACCGCCAGCAGGTTGTAGTACCAACCGAAGGGGTCCTCCGGGCTGCCGAACCAACGGAAGTAGTTGGACATGTAGCCGGCGTGGTCGGCGACCCGGGCCATGCCCAGGATGTAACCGTCGTCAGAGGAGTTCGCCCCGATCACATGCCACAGCACGAACCCGAAAAGCACCGTGGCGTCGGCGAGGGTGAACTTTTTCCAGCGAGTCGGGATCAGGCGGTGCATCCTGCGACCGTCCAGCTGGTCCAGCCGCCACAGCGCGACCAGCGAGACGATGGTGGACAGGATGGCGCCGATCATCGTCAGCAGCTTGAGTGTCGTTGGGGTGGTGGAGAATCGGGTGTCGATGGTCGCCGAGAACTTGAGCCCGGGTGGCGCGGGACGGGTCAGATCGGTAAACACCCCGACGATCTGCGGCCGCAGGTTGGGATCGGCGAAGCCGCCGGCCTGCGGCTTACCCGCCGGATCGGTCAAACCGACGAAGGTGGCGAAAGTGCCGGCGTGCGTGGAGGTTATCTCGATGCGCTGGCACTGCGGAGACTCTGCCTGCTCGCGTGACACGCTGGCGATCACGACGTTGCGGTCGGTGACGTCGACGCGCTTGCCGTTGACGACGACGAACAACGCATTGAGGGCGGCGTCCTTGCCCTTCTTGGGTGCGGTGCTCAGCACCACACCGCCGTCGGCTGGCAGGTCGCGGACCACAGCACATGGCACGCTGGCCGTCACGTCGACTGGGCTCAGTGAAATAAGCGGCGCCGTAACGTTATTCAATTGGCCGTTCTGAGGCCAGTTCAGCATCGCGGTTGTCTGCACCACCGGCAACAGGGGTGTCGCGACAGACAACACGAAGCCGACAAGCCCGGCGATCGTGGCGACCCACCGGGTGACCCGGACGTCGTCGCGGGTACGGCGCCCGCCGGTGGCTGACTTTTCTTCGTGGTCGATGACGCTCACGGTAGTGCCCGAATCGGTCCTTGCCGGCTCCAGCCGTTCACGGTCATCACACCCTGTTCGACGACGGCGTTCGGCGCTTGATCACTCGGCACCAGTGGGAGGTACTGCTCGACCGATCCCCAATCGCGATACCAGTCGCCGCGCAGGTAGGTCGAGACCGTCGAGGTCCGCAACAACGTCTGGGCGAACAGGAACGGACCGCCGGCCTCGCCCGCCTGCCACCCGTTCGACGACGCCGCCGTCTGCTTGTGATCGGGCAGGATGCGGTAGCCGGGAAGCTCGGCCACGCCAAGATGTTCGGAGAACGGCCGCTGACATGGGAAGTTCGCGGCAGTCGCGATGTCCATCAGCACCGGGTTCTGCGAACCGATCAGCTGCTGCAGAGTTTGCAGCACCGGGACCCGCGGCGGTGTGAATGCGAACCACTGACCCTCACTCAGGTTCGGGTCGTAGGCGACGATGCGTGCCACGTTTGCCTCCGGCGGCGCCCAGCTCAGCGGGAACCGCAGATTGCGCCAGGCCGGCTCCGGCCCGATGTCTATGGGCTGCACCTCGGTGAGTGGCGCAGTGGTCCCATCGGGGCGGGCGACACCCCACTGCAGTTTCAGCGACTGCCCGTAGGTGAAGGTGCCGTCCTCCTTGTACGACCAGATGGCTCCCGCCGCGGAGACCACTACCAGCGGGCGGTCCGGTGTGCGCGCAGGCAATTGGTACCAGGAAGAGGTGGCGGTAGCCGCCAGCGAATTCTCGCCGTAGCTGCCCATCACCGGCGTGCGGGCCGGGTCGAGGCCGAACGGTAGTGCCACGTTCGACCCGTTCACCCCGACCGGGCCTTTCCCGCCGGCGGTGCCCGCGGAGTCACTCATCGCGGCGTTGGGCTTGTTGGGCGACGCGTCGGAATTCACCACCCCTGGTTTGGTCACCACCGGGTACGACCTCAAGTCATCGCCCACCCCGTCCGGTTTGAACCCGACCGGGTTAGCACCGCCGAGCGGGCCGCCGGGGCCGAACTTCTGGCCCGGAACTGGCTGCAGCAGGCCGACATTGGGATCAGGTTCGGTTAGCACTTCGTCGGCCATCGCGCAGCTGGTGGGCGACAGTTCGGACGTGATAGCCGCGAGGTTCGCCTTGCCGGTGGTGTAGAGCGGGTACCGGAACACCGCCCCCTTGGCCAGCGAGCCGACTTCGCCCAGCACCATGATCGTCGCGACCACCAGCAGCGGGGTGGACGCCAGCACGCGGTTGCGCCGGTTCTCCTTGATCTCGGTGTGTCCGGCGTAGTCCATCCGGAAATGCTGCCAAGCACCCAGCAGCCCGGTCGCTATCGACAGCGCCAAAAACATCGACGTCACCGGGTGGCTCGCGACGACGGGCTGGATGTCGAACCACGGCACTCCGTAGTTGCCGACGTAGAACCAGCCGTTGATGCCCGAGGTCGCCCACGCCAGCACGAACAGCAGCGCGGTCACGTAGAGCGTCAGATTGCGGCGACTGTGCAGGCCGATGCGGGCGAACGCGAACGCGGTGACCGCGCCGAGCGCGCCGGCCAGGCTGGCGAACGCCCCGAACTGCACGGCCCACTTCGTCGGCGTGAACGTCAGCAGCAGCAGGCCGAGCGCGGTGGTGCCGATCAGCCGCCAGGCCGGACCGCTGGCCAGCCCCTGCACCCGGCCGCGGCGCAGCATCACCACCAGCATCCCGAACAGGCACAGAAACAGCACCAGCACCGCGAAGCGCCGCGCCATCGATCCGTCGGGGTTCGACTCGACCGTGAGGAAGTAGTAGCGCAGCCAATCCTGGTACCACGCGATCGTCGGCCCGACCTTGTATTTGATGCGAGCCGACTCGGCGACCGTCGCCAGCGTCTGGCTGCGGAGCACCACCACCAGGATCAGCGACAGCGACGCGGCTAGCACGGCCAGCGGCGCGACCGACCCGTCGGTGGCCCGGCGGCGCCGGACGATCGACGCGATCGCGCGCGCCCCGGTCAGCAGGGCGGCGACGGCAATCAACCCCTGCGGCGCCAGCGTCACGGTCAGCATCGCCACCGCGATCGCAACCGCGGCCGGAGCCAGCCGCTGCAACGCGATCGCGCGCTCGACGAGCATCCAGGTGACGATCACGCCGAGGGCGATCAGCGGCTCGGGGCGCAGGCCGTTGTTGAACGGCAGCCACGCCGCCAGGAAAACCACGCCACCGGTCAGCACCGCCACCGTGTTGGATCCCAGGCCGCCCTTGCCGGGTCCGAGCCGGCGCAGCACCCAGTGGCTGATGATCAGCCAGCAGGCGATCCCGGCCAGCGTGGCCGGTAGCCGCATCCACACGCCCGCGGTGCTGACCGAGGCCAGCTTGGCGAGCACCGAGAGGTACCAGTCGAATGGCGCATCGGTGGTCCCGAAGTAGCGGTAGTAGTTCGCCACATACCCGGCTTTCGGCGCTATCCGCGCGATGGTCAGGTTGTAGCCGTCGTCGGACGAGGTGGCGCCGATGACATGCCAGACCAGCAGCGTCGCGATCACACCCGCATCGGTCAGCCAGTTGGCCCAGCCGATCCGCCACCACGTGGCCCGCTGCTCGCGCGGACGGTAGCGCGACAGCCAGGCGATCGGGGATCGCCAGTTGACCAGCGTCCCGCCGCGGCTGTGGCGATCCAGCACGGCCAGCGCGAAGATGGCGATCAGCACCGCCAGCGCACCCGCCGCCATCACCAGCTTCTTGAGCGCTGTCGGCGTCGTGATGAACCGGGTGTCGATGTCGACCCGGGCCGACAACCCCGGTTCCGCGGCCACTTTCAGATCGGTGAAGATGCCCCCGACCTGCGGCTTCTTCTCGGCGGGCAGCACCCCGGCGGCGCCCGGCAGGCCGACGAAATCGGCACCCGCGGCGCCCGCGTCGGCCCAGACGTGCAGCACGCTGCAGGCGCCGGCGGCGATGGCCGAGCGCTTGGCCACCGCGGCGACCGTGTCCCGGAACGCGACGACGACCACATCCTTGTCGGCACGAACGAACAGCCCGTCCTTGCCCGAGTCCACGCCGCCGATCGGCAGGGTCGAGACCACCAATCCGCCGCTGGGCGGCAGGGTGGCTATCGCGGGGCAGGGGACGGAGATGTCGAGCGCGCGCGGTGCCCCGGACACCAGGGGCGCGGTGATCTGGGGGACGTGCCCGTTCACCGTGCCCTGCGGCCAGGCGATGGTCGCGGTGGTCTGCTTGACGGGGAGCAACGGAACGGTGAGGCACAACAGCAGGCCCGCAAGCCCGGCGACGACGGCGACCAAGCGGAGGATCCGCTGCGATCGCTCATTACCGTCTTGGGGCACGGGGTCCGATGGTAAGCGACGGTGCTTTGTCGGGTGAGGACGCGGGGCCGCGCAACGGGTGGGTGAGCGCGCGCAGACCTGCCGGACACCTTCGAAGATTCATACATTTCTGCGGTCAGGTCTGAAACCATTCAATGCGATGACGGACTCAGGTCTCGGGTTCGGCGTGCTGGGGCCGTTGCTGCTGACAGCCAACGGCACCAGGATGTCGTTGGGCGCCCCGAAGCAGCGAGCCGTGTTCGCGATGCTGCTGATCAACCGCAACCGGCCGGTATCCGTCGACTCGTTGATCAGCGCGGTCTGGGACGAGGATCCGGTGCCCGCCGCGCGGATCAGCATCCAGTCCCACGTGTCCAACTTGCGGCGGTTGCTACGCACCGCGGCGGCCGAATCCAACCAGGTGCTGGCCAGCGTCCCGCCCGGCTATCAACTCAGCGCCGCAGACGCCGACTGCGACATCGGCCGTTTCGGCGCCGAGAAGGCCGCGGGCGCGCAGGCTGCCGCGGTGGGACGCTTCGAGGAGGCCAGCAGCCACCTGTCCGCGGCGTTGCGCGAATGGCGCGGGCCGGTCCTCGACGATCTGCGCGACTTCGCCTTTGTCGATGCGTTCGCCACCGCGTTGACCGAAGACAAGGTCGCGGTCCACACTGCGCGCGCCGAGGCGGAGATCGCCTGCGGGCGCGCGGAAGCCGTCATCGGTGAACTCGAGGCGCTTACCGCCGAACATCCTTACCGGGAACGACTTTGGGCGCAGCTGATGACCGCCTACTACGTGACCGAGCGCCAGTCCGACGCTCTCGGTGCATATCGGCGACTCAAGACCGCCCTGGCCGATGGGCTCGGCATCGATCCAGGGCCCACGGTTACCGAGTTACACGAGCGGATCCTGCGTCAGGAACCACCGGCTACCACCCGGGCAGCCGTGACCACGCTGAAAGTCAGCGTCGACGCGCCCGACGATGCGGCCGTTGCGATCCGCGCGTCCGCCGTTGTGTTGTTGCGCGACAACGCCGGTCGGCAGTATCGGCTCAACGACGCCACCACCCGGATCGGGCGTTTCCCCGACAACGACATCGTGCTCGACGACAACGACGTCAGCCGCTACCACGCCGCGATCACCGACAGCGGCACCGGGTTCGTGATCACCGATCTACGCTCCACCAACGGTGTCGAGGTACAGGGCAATCGCATTCGCGGCAGCGCCAGTCTCGCCGACGGTGATCACATCCGAATTGGCGGCCGCGAGTTCACCGTCGAAATACGTTCGGGCTGAATGCTATTCGTGAATTCGTGTGGCCAGGGTGTCGCGACCGGGGCCGCTGAGTTCTGTCAGCGCTGCGCGGCGGCCGGTCATCGCCATCAGCAGAGCTTCGCCCGGCCCCGTCACCTCGGGCCTTCGACCGTGTACCCAGTCGACATCGGTGGCGCGCAGTTGCAGTCCCCGGATCCGGCGGCCGGCGCCCAGCCGTGGGTTGCCGGGCACCGCGCCCAGCACCCGCTCGAGCCGCTCGACGGGAATGCGGCGCGGCCGACCCAGCGAGCGGCGGATGTCCTGGTGATGGATCGTTCCGTCGACAAGGGCGATCATGCCGCCGAAACCCGCTGTCAATCCGCGTGGCTGGAGGTGGTTGCGCAGAAATGCCAGCAGCTGTTGTGGGCTCAGCGTCGCGAACTCGTCGACGCCCACCCGGTTCGCTCGTACCACCCAGCCCTTGGCGAAACGCTTAAGAAGGCCCAGGGTACCGAGCTCTTCGTAGCTGATCACATGTGCGACAACATCTTTGACGGTCCACTCAGAACAGAGGCTGGGCGTCTGCCAGTCCTGTGGCGCAACGGTGGACAGAAAATCCGCGAGGTCGGCCCGCTCGGCGCGGGCCATGCTCATCGTGGACTCCTCCGCAATCACTGCCCTGCTCCGGCGGTGACGAGGCCGACGTAGTGGTGCAGGTACAGCGGCCATCCGGCGTCGCCGTCGACTCCGTCGGCAACCGAGCGCCAACCCGGGCCGTGCCGCTCCAGGTGGCGGTGTTCGAGCTCGACGCGCGTGCGCTCTTCGGACTCCGCGGTGAAGCGCACCTCGACCTCGCTGGTCCGCGAGGGGTCGGGTTCTACTTGCCAGGCCGGGCTGATGTCCCAGCTGAACACCAATCGGTGTGGGGGGTCGTAAACCAGCACCCGCGCCCATCGGCACTCGCTGCCGTCGGTGCCGCGGTCGTAAATGTGGCCTCCCGCATGCGTTTCGAACACGGTCTCGGCGATCGGGACCGCCAGCAGGTTGTGTTCGCGCGGCTTGAAGTCGCCGAACTGCTCGGTGAAGACGGCGAACGCGCGCTCGATCGAGGCGTTGACGATCACCTGATGCTGAATCTCCGGGATTCCCGGCTGCGTCATGACGCGTCTCCTTCGATCGCGTTGAACTTGGCTGCGTAGTTGCCCAGGGCTCGCGTCCAGAACCGGTCCAGCTCGGAGCGCAACGCCTCGAGGCCGGCCGGGTCGAGTTGATAGACCCGCCGGGTGCCGGCCGCGTGGTCGCGCACCAGCCCCGCGCACTGGAGCACCTTGAGGTGCTGTGAAACGGCCGGCCTGCTGACGGGTAGATCCCGGGCCAGTTCACCGACGGCCGTCGGACCATGCGCAAGCCGCTCCATGATGGCCCGCCGCGTCCGGTCCGCCAGCGCCAGCCACGCATCACCTTCGGATTGGTAAGCCATCACGAACCGTAAGCTTACGCTTACCAATGACGGGCAACATGCCTCTCCGACTGAGAATTGGACGCATGAATTTCGCAAGAATCTCGCATAGTCCCAGCAAGTGGTCTGCGTGAAACTACCGCTGTCGGCAACCCAAACCGAGCAAACGTCGCGGGCCGACAGCGACGAAAGCGCAAAGGAACCGACCATGAACACCTCTGGGAACTGGATGCGGATCATCGCCGGGATGCTGGTTTCGGGTGGCATCGCGGCGGCCGGTTGGGGCTTGGGTGCGTTCGCCTTAGGCGATGGGCCGACCTACTGGTGCCCCGGGCAGAACATGCCTGCTTCGAACCCGCCGTTGACCTGGGACATGAACGTCTGCCACCAGTATCACCGGCTTACCGACCAGCAATATGCCGAAGGGCCGCTGCCCGGGAATCGCTGAGTGTTTGGGATCGGTAGCAATTTCGGCCGTGTGCAGTGGCGCCATGAACAACACTCACACTATGAAGCGAATCCTCGCTGGTGCGGTGCTGTCCGGCGGCTTCGCCGTCGTCGGACTGGGTTTGGCCGCGGGAATCGGCCAGGCGCAGCCCGCACCGATGGTCTGCCAGGACGGCGGCACGGTACCCACGCCGACGAACAGCTGCACCTACCAGTGGTGCCCGGGTTCGCCGATCATGAAGAACATGCCGGATTGGGACAGGAATACCTGTCACCCTTGGTATTTCGACCAGAACAGCCCGGTGACGAACTCCACCATCATCGAGGGCTTTCCACCGCCGCGGCCGCCGTCGCCGCCGTGCATCCCATTCATCAACTGCCTGCCGGGACTGTAATAGCTAGCCGCGGCGCAGCGGTGCCGGGTCCCACAGGCCGCTGCGCGTGGCCGTGCCCAACTGCAGACGGGCGGGTTGCGCGTTGGGGTAGTAAGGCGTAAGCCGTTGCAGCGAGCCCCAATCGCGCGACCAATCGTCCTTGAGATAGGTCGAGATTGTGGTCGCTTTCACCAGCAGCTCGGTGACACCCAGCGGCCCACCGCCGTTGTTGTCCATCACCGGCGAGTTGGCCTCGGCGCCGAACCGGTCCGGCAGGATGCGCCACTTGGGTGTCTCGTCGACACCGTTTTCGTGGCCGAACGGTCGCTGGCACGGGAACGCCAGACCCACCAGCCAGTCCAGGAACACCGGGTCCGCCGAACCCACCACTTGCTGCAGCGTGTGCAGCTCTGGAATCCGCGGGGCCGTGACCGCGATCCAGTGCTGCGGTGCCAGGTCTTCATCATTGGCGACCAAGCGGATCTGGGTGGCGGTGTCGGGAATCCAGGACAACGGCAGCCGCAGATTGCGCCAGGCCGGGGACGCGCCGACGTCGAAGAACTGGAACGACCCGCCCGGCTTTCCGGCGGCCGCCTCGTCATCGGTGGCCCACTGCACCTGCACCTCGCGGGGATCGAACCGGCCGGCCGCCGACACCACCAGCAACGGTTTCGCCTTGTCGCGCGGCGGCAATCGATACCAGCCCGAGCGCAGCATCGCGGGAACCTGGATGCCGGATCGCCAGCTGCCCAGCACCGGAGTGTGCGCCGGATCGAGGTTGTAAGGCAGCTGGGCTCGCGAGCCGTTGACGCCCGGTGCGGCGCTGGTGCCGCCCTCGGTGCCGGCCTCGCTGGTGGTTGTCTTTCCGTCTTCGTTGATGAAGCTGCGATCGCCCGGACGCTCCATTACCGGGTCGGCCGAGACGTCGGAAGGAATGCCGTTGGGCGTGAAGGCTTCCGACAGCCCGGCACCGAGCGCGTCGCCCACCGAACCGGACACCGGCCACAGCATGCCGGCATTGGGATCCTGCTCCACCATGACATCCTCGGCCAGCCCGCAGGACTTGCCGGTCAGTGCCTCCAGGTTGGACCGGCCCACCGACCAGGCGGGGTACTGCCCGATCATCGCCAGCGTCAGCGAGACGACTTCGAACGTCACCAGAGCCCACGCCGCAATTGCCAACGGGGACTGAATGATTCCGGCCATTCGTGTCCCGGTGCGGGTTTTCAGGGGACCACTGAAGGGCCCGCCCGGTGACATGAAGTGGAACCACGCCGACAGCAGTAGCACCAGTACTGTCAACCCGAGCAGCGCGGTGGCAAACGCATAGTGCCATGCTGGGAATGAATTCGACCATGGCACACCGAAATTGGAGACATACCACCAGCCGTTGACGCTGGCGAACGACAAGGCCACCAGGAACAGCACCGTCGCGGCGAACACGGTGCGGTTGCGGCGTGAGCGCATCGCCACACTTGTTACCGCTACCGCGGCCAGCGCACCGAGCGAGCCCGCTAAACCGGCGAACACCCCGAAGTGGTGTGTCCATTTCGTCGGCGTGAACATCATTGCGAGGAACGAGATGATCGTGATGCCGACGATGCGACGGCTCGGTCCGGCGGCGGTACCCGGAATTCGGCCCTTGCGCAACGACATTGCCACGGTGATGCCCAGCGCGAGCAGCACCGCCAGCACCGCGAAGCGCCGGGCGACGGATCCATCGGGGCTGGCCATGAACAACCGCTCGTAGCGGATGTGCTCGTCGAACCAGCTCAGGCTGGGACCAAGCGCCCGCTTGAGCGCGGTCGCCCGCATCTCGCCGGCCAGCGTCTGATCGCGGAAGATCAGGATCACGGTGACGGTCACCGCGGCCACAATGGGCGCCAGCAGCGGCAGCACGCCGAACTGTCTGGATCGCCGGTGCACGATCGTGCGCAGCGGCCCGACCGCGACCAGCAGGGCGCCGATCGACGCGATGCCAGTCGGCCCGGAGAACAGGGTCAGCGCGCCGATGATGCAGGCGATCGCCACCGGCAGCAGCCGATTGGTGGCCACCGCGCGCTCCACCGAGCACCAGGTGAGCAGGATGCCCAGGGCAATGATCGGCTCGGGGCGTAGCCCGTTGTCGAGCGGCAACCAGGTCGCCAGAAACAGTCCCGCCGCCGTCCACGCCGCCGCGCGGTTGGTCTTCACGGCATGGCCCAGCCGGGGGATTACCTCGCGGCTGATCGCCCACCAGCATGTCAACGCCATCGCCAGGGTAGGTAGCCGCATCCAGACGCTGTTGGTGCTGATGTGCGCCCACAGGGCCAACAGGTCGTAGTACCAGCCGAACGGCGCCTCCGGGGTGCCCAGCCAGCGGTAGTAGTTGGCCATGTAGCCGGCGTGCTCAGACACCCGGGCCATGGTCAGGATGTAGCCGTCGTCGGAGGTGTTGGCCCCGACGAACTGCCACCACACCAGCACGCCGATGACGAGGGCGTCGAGACCGCCGATCGACCACCATCGCGACGGCAGGAAGCGGCGGTGCCGGGTGCCGTCGGCGGTGTCAAGGACGTGCAGCGCGATCAGTGCCACGGCGGTCAGCACCACACCGAGGATCATCGCGGCCATCTTCAGCGGCGTGGGGCTGCTGCTGTAGCGGGTGTCGACGGTCGCCGAGAAACTCAGGCCCGGCGGCACGGGCCCGGACAGGTCGGTGAAGACGCCGACGATCTGCGGCCGGAAGTCGTAACCGCTCTTCTCACCGCGCAGCGGCGAGCCGGGGTGCTCGGCGTTGGGTCCCTGTGTCAGCCCGACGAATTCGGCGGTAATGCGATCGGCGTGGGCGGTGAAAGTCAGTCGCTGGCAGGCCGGCCTGAGGACCTGGCTAAGTGGCGCGGTGACCACCGGGACGTTGCGCACCACGAGTACCAGTTCGTCGTTGGAGCGCTGGATCAGCAGCCCGCGGTCGATGGCTTTCGGGGCTTGCTTTGGCACCGTCGACAACAGAATCGTCTTACCGGTGTTCTGCGGTCCGGCCAGTCCCGCGGCTGCCTGGCACGGCACCGCGACGTTCAGGTCGGTGGCCACATATCCGATCAGCGGCGCCTCGATGCTTTCGAAGTTGCCGTTCTGCGGCCAGTTGAGCTGGGCGGTGGTTTGGTTGACCGGGAGCAGGGGGGTGGCGATCGCCAGCAAGGCTCCGAGCAGGCCGGCGACGACGGCCACGATGCGAGCGATCCGGTGACTTGCTCCCGTGCCCTTCACGGACGTAGATGGTAGTTCTTCGGCCAAGTCGCGCGAGGTCTCGGTAGCCATCAGCGACCGGCCGCCGGTTGGGCCGCGGGCCGGCGGATGGCCAGCACAAACGGGCCGACGCTTTGCACGGCAAACCGTGGGTCGTCGAACAGCGCGGCGCGTAGCTCGACGGCATAGCGACGAACGTTGGGCTGGTTGGGATAAACGTCCTCGGCCAACCGCAGCGAGTAGTTGTTGTTCGCGCCCCGGCGCATCAGGAACACCGTCGGCGGCGCCCAGGGGGACGTGTCCAGCGCGTGGATGAATTCGTCGGGGCTCTTGAGCTCGGACCACTTCTTGATCTGCGCGGCCCGCAAGTCGAACTGCGCCAGCGGGTTTGCGTAGTGCGACGTCAACCCCTGGAAGCCCCAGTACGGGTAGTAGGACAGGAAGCTGTAGTCGGCGGTCAACACCACCGTTTGATCCCGCGGCCGCCCGGTGACGCCCACGATCGCGGCGTCGATCGCGGAGTAGAACTTCTCCGAGCCCGCGGGTCGCTGGTCGCCGCGCTGGCCGTGGCCGTCGGTGTCGGTGTAGGCGATGGTCAGATCCGGCCGCAGCACGTCGGGAATGTCTTGGCTGAACGCGATAGCGGTGGTCAACCCGATCGCGCCGGCCACCGCAACGATCGCGCGGCTTCGCCTGCGTAGCGCATGCGTCGCCTCGATGCACCCGAACACTCCGGCTGCGACCAGCAGCACGCTCAAGGTCGGCTGCAGCCGGAACGACAGCAGCGTGGTGCGCGCCAGCGTGGTCAGCATAGACAGCAGCGACCACAGGTAGACGGCCAGCACGCCGACGGTCAGGGCGCTGGCGCGGACCGACGTGGGGGCACCTCCCGCTTGCGAGGGACGGGTGCGCACCACCAGCCACAGCGTGCCGATCATGCAGATCGCTCCCAGCAGCGAGAACTGCAGCATCGGGAAGGTCAGCTCGGCCCCGTCGGCCGGCAGGTAGTGGAACGCGCTGCCGCTATCGCTGACCGGGTCGTGCAGCGTGCGCACCAAGAACGGCAGCCAGGAGGTGGCCGCGACGGCGGCGGCGATGACGGCGATGACGGCGACCCGGCGCATCGGGTCGAGCGCGGCGCTGAACCCGGATCGTCGCCAGCGGGACGCCACCAGCACCAGTGCCATCAGCGCCATCGTGAACGCGGTGAAGCCGAACAGCAGCGTGTACCAGGTGGCGGTAAAGCCCAGGAACAACCCGGCGCCGATCACGGCCGCCCAGCCTTGGGCCCGTGGCTCGAGCGTGGCGCTGCCGTCACGCTCGGCCTCCAACGTGACTGTGGCGTCACATTCGCCGGCGCGCAGACCCGACCACGTCAGCACCAGCACCGGCGGCAGCAGCACGGTGATCATCGCCGCGTAGGGCTCCGGCGAGCTGTAAGCCAGCGCCACCGCGGCGGTCGCGGTCGTGACGATCAGCGCGTGCTCGAACCGGACCATCCGCCACCACAGCACCAGCGCGACCGCGATCGCGATCGTGATCGAGGTGATCGCCCACGGCTTGTACATCTCCCACGCCGGCATCCCGGTCAATGCGGCGGCGCGCCCGCCGATCCAGAACCAGCCCGGGGGGTAGAAGGACGGCAGCCCCAGGTAGGTCATGTCGTGCAATGCCGGGCTGTCGGTCAGGCGCGTCAGGTACTCGGTGCGGAATTGCTGGTCAACCGAGATGCCGAACAGATACAGCTTGGTCGCCCCCAGCGGCATGCCCAGCGTCACGATGGACAACGCCGACACGAACACCAGCCCGCCCAGCTGGGCGACCAACCGCCACCGGCCGGAACGCCGCCACAGCCAGCCGACGCCCACCAACCCGATCAGGCAACCGACCTGACCGACGGTGGTCAGCGCGTGCAGTTGATTCGACGACGGAAACGCGGGCCACTGGACCCGCGCGATGGCGATCAGCGAGATCACCGAGACGACGACGGCCACCGTCACCGCGGCGAACATCTGGCCGAGGGTGGCCAGTGCGTTACGCATGATCAGATGGGCAGCTTGCGGAAGATGGGCCGCGGGATGTGTCGCAACACCATCATCACGTACCTGAATGCTCCTGGCGCCCAAACCAATTCCTTACCTTTTGCGGACGCGGTCACCGCGAGGTTGGCGACGTACTCCTTGTCGACGGTAAGTGGCGCTTCTTTGACATGCGCGCTCATCCTGGTGCGAACCTGGCCGGGGCGAATCACCAGAACCCGAACTCCGTACTCGCGCAACGCCTCTGTCAGTCCGAGGTAGAAGCCATCCAGACCGGCCTTAGTGGAGCCGTAGACGAAGTTGGACCGCCGCACTCGCTCTCCGGCCGCCGAGCTCATCGCGATGATCTGGCCAAAGCCCTGGGCACGCATTTTCTCGCCCAGTAGCACGCCCACGGAGACAGCGGCCGTGTAATTGATCTCGGCTGCCAGCACGGCCTTGTGCTGGTTCTGCCAAAGCTCTTCGGCATCCCCGAGGATGCCGAAGGCCACGATGGCCACGTCGACGTCGCCGCCCGCGAAGGCCGCATCGATCATCTTGGGGTGACTCTCGGGGGCGGTGGCTTCGAAGTCGATCAGCTCGACCGAGCGCGCACCGGCAGCCTTCATCTGCGCGACGGCGTCGTCGCGACCGGGGTCACCGGGCATGGCGGCCAACAGGATTCGCGCGTGCGCGTTCTGTAGATAGTGCTCACAAATCGCCAGCCCGATCTCGGAGGTACCGCCCAGCAGCAGGATGGTCTGCGGGTTTCCTACGGCATCGAGCACCATTTAGAGCAGCTCCAAACGTCGGGCCATGTCGGAGGCGAAGACCCGCGTCGGGTCGGCCTTGCGGCGCACGGCGATCCACTCGTCGATGCGCGGATACATGGCGTGAAAGGTTTCGGCGGTGGTGCGTGAATCCTTGGCCGTGTAGACCCGCCCGCCAAATTCGAGTACCCGGCGGTCGAGTTCGTTGAGGAATTCGTTGATACCGGGCTTGTTGGGGAAGTCCATCGCGACGTTCCAGCCAGCCATCGGGAAACTCAGCGGCGCGCGGTTGCCCGGGCCGAACAGCTTGAACACGTTCAGCGCCGAATAGTGGCCCTGGGTCTGGATCCATCCGATTATGGCTTTGAATTCGTCCATCGCGTCCGGTGGAACCAGGAACTGATGCTGCGCGAAACCTGTTGGCCCGTAAGCATTATTCCAGCCGCTGACGAGGTCGAGCATGTGGTAGAACTTCGACAGATTCTGGATCTTGCCGACGTAGGTTCCGCCCAGCCGGTAGTACACCTCGCCGATCGCCATGAACGACAACTTGTTCATGGCGCTGACCGGAAATAGGTCGGGCACTGTCAACAGTTGTGGCGCATCGAATTTCAGCGGGTTCTTGGCGAGCTTTGCCGGCAGCTGGTCCAGCTTTGCCAGGCTGCCCCGGCTGATGGCGGCGCGGCCGAGTTTCGGTGGTGGGTTGATCAAGTCGAACCAGGCGCTGGAGTAGGTGTACCTATTTTCGCTGCCGTCGATGTGCGCGGCGACCGTCTCGTCGAGGTCCTTGGTGGCCACGCCGTCGGCGATGAAGTACGCGGTCTCGGTCGGCGTCATCGCGATGGTGGCGCGCAAAACGATTCCGGTCAGTCCGTTGCCGCCGACGGTCGCCCAGAACAGCTCGGCGTCTTCACTCGTCGGGCCGTCGGGGGTGATGGCGCGCACCGAGCCGTCGGCCATCAACAGGTCCATCGACCGCACATGGCTGCCAAAGCTGCCCGCGCTGTGATGGTTCTTGCCGTGGATGTCGGACGCGATCGCACCGCCGATGGTCACTTGGCGGGTTCCCGGTAACACGGGAACCCACAACCCGAATGGCAGCGCCGCTTTCATCAGGTGGTCCAGGCTGACGCCGGCGTCGACGTCGACCAACTGGGTGTCGGCGCTGATCGAGTGAATGCGGTTGAGCACCGTCATGTCGATCACCAGGCCGCCGCCGTTTTGCGCGTTGTCCCCGTAGGACCGGCCCAGCCCGCGCGCGATGACGCCCCGGCCGCCGGAATCGGCCACCCGGGCAACTGCCTTGGCAATCACTTCGGGATCGGGTGTCGAGAGCACCTGGGCCACCGACGGCGCGGTGCGCCCAAAGCCCGTCAGCCGGGTGGGGGTGGTTGGAAAGTCGGCGCTCAACATCGTCAAAGAGGGTACCGCTTGCGCGAGACGGGTCAGTGGATGCGGAAGATTACGACTCGCTGCACGATGAAGTTGATCACCGTGGCGGTGCCCTGTGCGATCACGAACGCGACGGGCATCGCCCACCCCGTGTAGTGCAACAACACCAGGCACAGGTGGTTGAGACCGACCTGCACCGCGAAGGTGACGGCATACAGAACCATGACCGCGACAAACCGCGCGGTGCTCGGTGAGGCCTGGAATGTCCATCGTCGGTTGATCAGGTAGGCGGTAACGGTGCCGACGATGAAACTCAGGGCCTTGGACACGTCGACCTGCAGGCCCGCCCCCCTGTATAGCGCCGCGTAGATGCTGAAGTCGACCACGGCCGCCAGCCCGCCGGTCACGACGAAGCGCATGATCTGCGTGGACAGACTCAGGCCCGCCGGCGCGGTATCGGACTCTGGGGGAAGCATTCGGGGAGTTTAACTAGGGCGTGCGCGCCCCAGCGTCGGCTACTTTGGCAGCTTCACCGAGATCAGCTCAACCTGGCTTTCGCCCTGCGGTGTCGAGTAGGTGACCTTGTCGCCCGCTTTGTGTCCCACCAGGGCCAGCGCCAACGGGCTGTGGGAGGTCAGTGTCTCGGCCTCGCGACCGACCGGGGTCTCCTCGACGATGGAGATCACGTGCATCTTGACGACTTCGCCGTCGGCGAATTTCAAGGTCACCTCGGTGCCACCGGGCAGCGTCGCGTCCTTGTCGGAGCGCGACGGCCCGGTCCGCAGCCGGCGGTCCAGTTCATTGATCCGGTCGCCGAGGCCAACCAGCTCCTCGGCTCGCTGGATTGCCTCCGCCGCGTCCCCATGATCACCGGTCATGCCGCGGTCGTCTTTGACCTCGGCCTCGAGGAGCGCGCGCCGCTGCCGCAGCCGGTCCAGCTCCGCGGCGAGGCTTTCGCGCGCCGCGTCCGCCACTGATTGGACTTTTTTAGTCACGTCCGTCGACCTTTCACGGTGTGTGCCAATTGCCTATTCGCCCTAGATCAGATTCGTGGCACTAGATTTTACACCAATTAGGCGCGGCCGCCACCGGTATCCGATAAGCTCTTGCAGTCGGTTCTTTAATGTATTTCATCGTTCGCCGATTTCATCCCCGTTTGTCCGTGGCGACTGGTGTATCGCCCGCCGCCATACGATGGATTTGCTGGGTAATGGGCCAAAGTTGATTAGATCTTGATTTGATTTGCGCATTGGGATTTTATTGCTCACGAACAGGATTCGCGCCGTCTTCGACCTTCTCCGGGTAACTCCCATTCAAGCGGGCTGGACTACTCACAAATTTCCTTCGAAACCGCGATTGCTGCGACATCTGTGGTCTCAGTGTAACGAACACCACCCAGCGTACCTGGTTTCGATGACCGCGGGCGTGTGGTTGTGGGCTGCATACTAAACCCTGCTGTGAGTTGCGCAACTATTCGCTTCTCCAACTATTCACTTCTGCAACGGCTTTCACGTCCGTAGCCATGCCAAGTGAGCGGGATTACACCATTCGATTTGCTATACGCGCGAAGGCGTGCCGACAAATACCCGATCCTGAAGGTGTGGCGTGTATCTCATGCGCAGCTGCGTCGGGAACGGTATTCAGCAAATGCGCGCGAGCTTCATCGGAGGGATAGATCCGTTGGTTGGAGTAAGGGGAAATATGGTGCTGAAAATTGCTGCGGTGTTCGCCTTTTTGATGGTAAGCACCGTGCCGCAGGCCAATGCCGAGACGCCATCGCAGGTTCCCTGCGGAAAACGCGATCGCATGATTGAGCATATCGACAATGAAGTGAGTGACGGTATTGGCGCGGTACGAATTGTGATCGCCCGAGACACTGGATGGTTTTACACTTCTGATGATAGGCGACAGGTGAGAGATGCCAAGGTTGAACTCGCCAGGGTCGATCAAGGTATTCATTACATCAAAGACCTCAACGCAGATAGCCCTATTCCAGGACTGGCTCCCTTGCTCGACAAGTTGGAGCGCGCCTCCCAAAATATGAATAGCGCTGTGCAGGCACTCATTACAAGTCACAGGCAAGGGCCTTACCTTTTTACGCCGAACGACAGCACGTGGGCCAGCATTGATTACGCCGAACAAAAGCGGAATGACATTTACGGTCACGTGATTAGTTTCCGCGGCAATTGCACGCCTTAGTGCTACAGCCGTAGCTGCGCGGAGGCGTTTTTTGCGCCGCGAGGGTGCGTATTACTGGTGTGATTCGCCGTTCGGAACCAGGCTTTCGTCGTCGTACTGCACGATGTCGCCGCGCAGCGCGTCGAAGATCGCCATGCCCTGCGAAACCAGCCCGGCGGCCACCTGACCGAGGCCCTCGGCGCCATTGAGCACCGTCAGGTTGGAGTTCGACAGGCCGATCGCGGCCTTCTCGACGATCTGAGGCAGCTGGTCGATGAGTGCCTTGTCCAGCGCGACGCGGTTGTGCGATGCCGCCGCCTCGGCCTGGATTTTCATCTTCTCGGCGTCGGCCACGGCCATGATGCGGACCCGTTCGGCCTCGGCCTCGGCGGGCTTGACCACCTCCGCGACCAGCTCCTGCTGGCGCAGCTCGGCGGCGCGCTGGGCCAGCTCGGTCCTCATCTGTAGCACCTCGCGCTGCGCCTCGGCTTCGGCCAGCGGGCCCGCTTGCGCGGCTTCGGCCTGAGCCTTGTCGACCTCGGCCTTGTACTGCGCCTTGACGATCGCGGTCTCGCGAGCGAATTCCGCTTGTTTGCGCTGGGACTCCTGCTCGGCTTCGGCCGCCGCCTGGTTGGCCTGGGCCTGAGCGATCTGCGCCTGCTGCTGGATAGCGGCGTTGTGTGGCGCCGACATCGCATTGATGTAGCCGAGGCCGTCGTCGTCGATGGACTGGATCTGCAGCGCGTCAACGCTGAGGCCGATGCGAGCCATCTCCTCCTTGGAGCCGTCGAGCACCTCGGTGGCCAGCTTCTGGCGTTCCCGGATGATCTGCTCGACGGTCATCGAGCCGATGATCGAGCGCAGGTGGCCGGCGAAGATCCGTCCGGTGAGCACGGACATCTGGTCTTGCTCGGACAGAAATCGCTGTGCGGCGCTGATGATGCTTTCGGTGTCGTTGCCGACCTTGAACGCGATCACCGCCCGGACGTTGAGCGTGATTCCTTGTTGGGTGACGCACTTTTCGCCTACCTCGGATTCGCACATGGCCAGGGTGAGAAAGCGCGCTTTGCGGAAGAACGGGAGGACGAAGGCGCCGTGGCCGGTGACGACGCGGAACGGGGCGTTGCCTTTTGCCCGGCCGCCGGAGATCAGTAACGCCTCGTCCGGGGAGGGCACCCTATAACCGAGCATTCTTGGACTCCTTACGATTCAGTGTTGCCTAGCAGGGGATTTCGCTCGTCACGTTCGATCAGGCTAGGTCCTGCTCAGTGGCGTTCCAGGGCTCGACCACCACGGTCCGCCCGCCCCGTTCTTCCACCACCAGGACCTTGCTGCCCTTCGGTAATGGGTCGTCGGACCATGCCAGCAGGGTCTCCTTCGATCCCCGGACGGTCACCACCACCTCGCCGGGGCCGCGGTCGCCGCGGGTGGCAACGACCAGCTTCCCGACACATCCGATTGCTGAGGCGTCGCTCACGATCGCATATTCCCCCACGACGGGTTTACGCGTCGAGTTTCGGCAGGTTTGCCCGCAAAGAAAAACGCCGGCACCGCGATCCGTTCGCTGTCGGACGTGATGCATGTGGAACCTTTCGCTGCGCACCGGCGCCTGCCAAATCGCCTGTTATCCAGGGTGTTTCCCGTCAACACAGCGTCTGGGAGGCGCCTTGGCGGATTCTCAAAGGATCCTTGGCGGCACGCTCGAACGCGCTAGACCCAGTAAGGCACCCGGGCGCGGTATTGCCGCATCGCGAACGCCGCCAGAATCCAGCCGACAACGGTCAGCGCCAGCACCACCGCCCAGTGCCGCAGCTCCTGGTGGGAGCCGAGCAGGGGGGCACGCACGATGTCGAGGTAGTGCAGCAGCGGGTTGAGTTCGACAATGCTCGACCAGCGCCCGGCGCCCTGCTGTCGCAGTGTGTCGTCGTTCCAGATGATCGGCGTCATGAAGAACAGCAACTGCACAATCGAAAACAGCAGGGGACCGATGTCGCGGTAGCGAGTCGCCAGGATGCCGAAGCACAGGGACACCCAGATGCAATTGAGCACGATCAGGCCTAACGCCGGAATCACCGACAGGTCGGCCCACGACCACGGTTTGGGGAAGATGATGGCGACGACGAGATAGATCACGATGTTGTGGCCGAACAGGATCATCTGCCGCCACACCAGCCGGTAGACGTGCACGCTCAACGGCGTCGGCAATTGTTTGATCAGTCCCTCGTTGGCGACGAAGACGTCGGCGCCCTCCAGGATGGCGGCGTTGATCAGGTTCCAGATGATCAGGCCGAGGGTGACATACGGCAGGTGTACGGCCAGGTCGAGGTGAAACAGCTTCGAATACAGCCCGCCCATCGCGACCGCAGTGGTTCCGGTCGCGATGGTGATCCAGAACGGGCCCAGCACCGAGCGGCGATACCGCTGCTTGATGTCCTGCCAGCCCAAGTGCAGCCAGAGCTCGCGACGGCGGAACCCGTCGACCAGGTCGCCGCGGGCCCGGGTAAAGGTCCGCGACTGCGCGGCGGCGTCGATGAATGTCATACGGGTCCTCCAGGCTTGCCGAATTGCTCACGACGTCCCAAGCGGCGCAACCGAATCCAATCCAGCAGGCCTTTGGGGTCGCGGCGGGAGATCAGGAAGAACCAACCGAACCGAACCCACTCCTGCACCAGCAGTTTGCGCAGACCCGGCTGCGACAACAGGTAGCCGCGGTTGCGGTAGGTGTAGAACCGCTTGGTGGGGTTGTCCGGATACTGGGTGTGCATGCGGCCGCCCAGGATCGGCCGGAATTCGTCGGATCCGCAGGGATGCAGGTAAATCGTGTCCAGGCAGGTCCCGAAGGGCAGGCCGGACCGAACCAGCCGGCGGTGCAATTCCACCTCGTCGCCGCGGATGAACAGCCGCATGTCCGGGACGCCGACCGCGTCCAGGGTGGACGCCCGGAACAACGCGCCGTTGAACAGTGACGCGATTCCCGGCAGTAAATCCTGCCCCGCTTCGGTACGCAATTCGCTTGCGCGCCTGCGCCATACCAGACCGCGTCGCAACGGGAACGCCAGCCGCTCCGGGTCGTCGGAGTTGCACACCATCGGCGACACCTCGGCCAGGCCGTGTGTTTGGGCGCAGGCCAGCAGCGTGGCCAGCACCCGGGAGTCCTGCGGACGGCCGTCGTCGTCGGCCAGCCACACCCAGTCGGCACCCTGGGCCAGCGCGTGCAGTATGCCCAGTGCGAAGCCACCCGCGCCGCCGAGGTTTCGGCGCGACGCCAGGTAGGTGGTCGAGATCGGCTGGGCGGCAACCAGGTCGCGGATCCGGCTATCGGCACCGCCATCGTTGTCGACGACGATCAGGTGATCGGGCAACCGGGTCTGCGCGCTGAGCATGCCCAGCGAGTTGGCGAGTTCTTGCGCGCGCCGGTGGGTGACCACGACGGCGAAGATGGATTCACTCATCCCCGGAAGCGCTTTGCGCCAGCGGTTTTCCGGCCCGACCCTGCAGGCGGGTCTCTTCGAGTACCTCGCGGACATGCCGTGCCGCGTCCTCGCCCTCGTAGCCGCGTACCACGTCTTCGATATCGCCGGTCTGGCGAATGACTCCGTGGTCGATCCACATCGCGGTCTTACACAGCCGAGCCAGGAATTCGTTGGAATGGCTTGCGAATACCAGGATTCCGGACCGCTCCACCAAGCCCTGCAATCGGGACTGGGCCTTCTTCAGGAAGTCGGCGTCCACGGCGCCGATACCCTCGTCGAGCAGCAGAATCTCGGGGTCGATGCTGGTGACCACGCCCATCGCCAGCCGGACCCGCATACCGGTGGAATACGTGCGCAGCGGCATCGACAGGTAGTCCCCGAGCTCGGTGAACTCGGCGATCTCGTCGACCTTGCTCAGCATCTGCTTTCGACTCTGCCCCAGGAACAAGCCGCGGATGATGATGTTCTCGTAGCCGGAGATCTCCGGGTCCATCCCGACGCCGAGGTCGAACACCGGCGCGACCCGGCCGGTGACCCTCGCCCAGCCCCGGGTGGGTTCGTAGATGCCCGAAAGTAGGCGCAGCAGAGTCGATTTCCCGGCGCCGTTGTGGCCGACCAAACCGACCCGGTCGCCCATCTGCAGCGACATGGTGATGTCCCGCAACGCCTCGACGACGACGACGTTGGAGTTGTTGCGACCGATCGTGCCGCCAGCCTTGCCCAGGAAGGCCTTCTTCAACGATCGCGACTTTGCGTCAAAGATGGGAAATTCCACCCACGCATTGCTGGTCTCGATATGCGGACCGCTAGGACCGGACACTGATGCCTGCTCTTACAGGTATTGCCCGGTGCCCGAGCCCGGACCGTGGCTCGGTCGCCCGATTCCGGGGGGCAGGGCTCCTTGGCGCATCTGCTCGAGCTGCGCACGGGCGGCCATCTGCTGAGCGAACAAAGCGGTCTGGATGCCGTGGAACAGTCCCTCAAGCCAGCCGACCAACTGGGCCTGGGCGATGCGCAACTCGGCGTCCGACGGATCATCGTCCTCGTTGAACGGCAGGGTGAGCCGGTCGAGTTCCTCGCGAAGTTCCGGCGCCAGACCGTCTTCGAGCTCCCGGATGCTGGTGGCGTGGATATCGCGTAGCCGCTTGCGGCTGGCCTCGTCGAGCGGTGCCGCACGCACCTCTTCGAGCAGTTGCTTGATCATGGTGCCGATGCGCATCACCTTGGCGGGCTGCTCGACAAGGTCGGTCAGGGAGCGCTCGTCGGAATCCTCGTCGTCGGCTGCCTCGCGAATCGCCATGATCCGCGGATCGACGCCACCGATGATCTCGATGCCGTCGTCATCGTCGTTGCCGTTAGTCAATACGGTCACCATCCTCTTGTGCTTCTATGGGCGGGGCGGTGTGGGATTTCCGCGCCACTCGTAAATCTTTGCTCCACCGTTGTCGTAGATCAGCGCCCACGACTTCGATTTTTCCAGCGACACTAGTCCGTCGGGTACCGCGAACCCGCGAACCGTGGGTGTGCTGGTGTAGATGTACCGGATATTGAGCGCCGTAATCGCCTCGACGACCTTCGGATCGGAAGTGCCGCGGCGGGCGTAAGCCCAGATGATGTAGCGCTGCGGCCCCGGGCCGGTCTGTTGCGGGTAGTCGTAGTGGGTCCACAGCGGATGCAGATCCGCCACCGCGTACATCCAGGCGGTGCCGTCGGTGTTGGCGTTGCCGATCAAGGTGTCGCGGGCGCCGGGCAGTTTCGACAAATACGCCATCGCCATCAGGTCACGCTGATCGATCATCACCGAGTCGTATTTGTCGCCGAACAGCACCAGGTGTCGATAGAAGTAATGCCGCGCGGTGAACACCGTCGTCAGCACCAGCAGGATCGCGGTAGCCGCGACCCAGATCGGCGTGGGGAATTCTTTGAACCGGCCGGTGATTCGTCTGGCGATCGCAACCGCGAGCATGACCGCGCCGAACAGCGCGACGGCTGCCATCGGTGTCACCAGCATCGTCACCACCGACGTCAGCCGGCGCGGATCGTTGTAGAAGAACTGGCTGAACTGTTCGATCACGGCGCCGGCCGCATTGTGAAACGGCGCCCCCGAGTAGATGGTTGCCACGGTCAGCACCAGCCAGATCGCCGCCGGCCACCAGATGCGCTTGTACAGCAGATACGCCATGCCGAGGTAGACCAGCACGATAAGGCCGTATTGGGTCGGGAAGTCGTTGAGGTGGCGGGTGTGCAGCAGCAGCGCATCGATAACGCCCTGCTTGGCGCTCTTGAAGCTGGGGAAGGCGTGCCCGGCGATGATGTCGGCCTGCTTGAGCACACCGATGAACTGCGGCGCCAGGATCAGCCCGGTCGGCACCGCCGTGGCAGCCAGGACTGCGATGTCGGCGAGTCGACCGCGGACCGGGTGCCACAGCACATCCAGCAGCCACCAGCCCATCAGGAACAAGATGACGATGAACCCGCCGGTCAGGTGCACCGACAGCGCACCGACCAGCGCCAGCACGGCCAGCGGTATGCGGTCGCGATGCCGCAACGTCGAGGTGATCAACACGAAGGTCGGGATCGCGACGCCGTAGGCCGCCAGGTTGGGCATCGCGGCCACACCGAACTCGACGTAAGGCACCGAGGTGAACGACGCGGACAGCGCTGCCGCGGTGGCCGCAACCGCGGCCGCCCGCCACGCGGTCGCCACCGGGCGCAGCAGATGCCACGACAGGATCGCTGCGCTGGTCGGAAACAGCCACACCGAGGCCGCCACCGAGCTCAGGGTGTAGCCGGTGGTCGGCGCCGCACCGGTGAGTTGGCAGAGCACCGCGATCAGGGCGTGGAACACCGATGGGTAGTACAGCGCCTGGTGGGTCTCGACGTTGCGCAGCTCGCCCATGTGCGTGGAGGACGCCTGCCCGGTGTCGAGCATGAAGCGCACCTCGTTGGCATGCCACACCGCATCCCAGGTGCTGGGGACGGACTGCCAATGAGTGATGCCGCGATAGGCCGCCCACATGATCAGCAGCGTGCCCAGCAGCACCCCGGCGGCCACCGCCAGCGCGGGCCAGCCACGGATTCCGTGGGCCTCGGCGTCGGTGTCGCGATAGCGGGTGAGCAGCACCTGCAAACACGTCACCGCCACGCACACGACGGCCAGCGCCGCGAGGGCCGTCCAACCGTTCCAGGGGATTCCGAACGCACCGTAGGGAATGATCGCCAGCGCGACGACACCGTAGGTCAGCGCCGGGCCAACTGCGACCGCGATCGGCCACGTTAGCTGGGCGATACGCGCAACGATTGTCCCCGGGGCGATCAGCAAAAACAGTGCGATCAGCGTTCCGAACCAGAGCCCCACTCGACTAGTATGGCTGGCCGGGTGACCTGGCTCGGGAAGCCACCGGTTGGCTCCAACGGCCGTGGCACCCGCTACCGTCACAATTTCGCGGAATTGCGGAAGCTTTAAGGTGGCTGGCATGGCTTATGACGTCGCCCGGGTGCGCGGACTGCATCCGTCTTTGGGTGACGGATGGGCGCACTTCGACGCGCCGGCCGGAATGCTGATACCGGATTCCGTCGCGACCACCGTCTCCACTGCGTTCCGCCGGTCCGGCAACAGCACCTCGGGTGCGCACCCGGCGGCGCAGCGCAGCGCCGCCGTGCTGGATGCGGCCCGAGGGGCCGTGGCGGATCTGTTCAATGCCGACCCGGCGGGCGTCGTGCTGGGGGCCGATCGCGCGATCCTGCTGTCGTCGTTGGCCGAAGCGTCGTCTTCGCGCGCCGGCCTGGGGTACGAGGTGATCGTCAGCCGCCTGGACGACGAAGCGAACATCGCCCCGTGGCTGCGGGCCGCCCATCGCTACGGCGCGAAGGTGAAGTGGGCCGAAGTCGACATCGAGAACGGTGAGCTGCCGACGTGGCAGTGGGAAAGCCTGATTGGGAAGTCGACGCGGCTGGTGGCGGTCACCTCGGCGTCGGGAACGCTGGGCACGGTCACCGATCTGCGGGCGATGACCAAGCTGGTCCACGACGTCGGCGGCCTGGTGGTCGTCGACCATTCCGCGGCCGCGCCATACCGACTGCTCGACATCAAAGAAACCGAGGTCGACGTGGTCGCGGTGAACGCCCTCGCGTGGGGCGGCCCACCGATCGGCGCGATCGTGTTCCGCGATCCGGCGCTGATCAACACGTTCGGTTCGGTCGCCGCCGATCCCCATGCCACCGGCCCGGCGCGCCTGGAGGTGGGCGCGCATCAGTTCGGTTTGCTGGCCGGCGTGGTCGCCAGCATCGAATACCTTGCGGCATTGGACGAGTCGGCGCGCGGCAGCCGACGCGAGCGGCTCTCGGTGTCGATGCAGTCCGCAGGCTCGTATCTGAACCGGATCTTCGACTACCTGATGGTCTCGTTGCGGTCGTTGCCGTTGATGATGCTCATCGGTCGCCCGGAGGTCCGGATACCGGTGGTCAGCTTCGCGCTGCAGGGCGTGCCCGCCGAGCGGGTCGTTCAGCGGTTGGCGGACAACGGGATCCTGGCCGTCTCCAACGAGAGTTCACGCGTGCTCGATGCGCTGGGCGCCAACGAGGTCGGCGGCGCGGTGACCGTCGGGCTGGCGCATTACTCGACGACGGCCGAAGTCGATCAGCTGGTGCGCGCGCTGGCGTCGTTGGGCTGAACGAATTCGGCCGAGCACGCCGCTAAATGGCCAAGACGATCTTTCCGTGCACTTCGCCCGACACCAGTTTCTTATGCGCTTCGCCCGCCTGCTGAATCGGCAGGCGCGCGCCGATGAACGGCCGGACCCGGCCGTCGGCAACCATCGGCCACACCGACGCCGTCACCGCGGCAACGATCTCGCCCTTGCTGTTCGGGCCGCTTGCCGGCCGGCCCCGCAGTGTGGTGCCGATGACCCGTAAGCGCTTGGGCAGCAGCTTGCCGATATTGAGTTCGCCCTTGAGGCCGCCCTGCATGCCGATGATGACCAGCTGTCCGTCGGTGGCCAGGGCGTCGAGATTGCGGTCCAGATAGGAGGCGCCCATGATGTCGAAGATCACGTCGGCGCCGCCGGACTCTTGCAGCCGCGCGACGAAATCCTCTTCGCGATAGTTGATGGTGATCTCGGCGCCCAGGTCGCGGCAGGTCTGCAGCTTTTCCTCGGACCCGGCGGTGACGGCCACCCGGGCGCCCAACGCGCGCGCAACCTGAATCGCGTGGGTGCCGATGCCGCTGGCCCCGCCGTGCATCAGCAGCAGCTGGCCCTCGTGCAGGTGGGCGGTGAGCACCAGATTCGACCACACCGTGCATGCCACCTCGGGCAGTCCCGCGGCATCCTCGAGGTCGACGCCGTCCGGAATCGGCAACACCTGCGGAGCAGGAACCGCGACGTATTCGGCGTAACCCCCACCGGCCAACAGCGCGCAAATATCTTGTCCGACAGTCCATTGCGTGACACCGGTGCCCAATTCGGCGACGACGCCGGATACTTCCATGCCGATGATGTCGCTGGCTCCCGGCGGGGGCGGATACTTACCGGCAGCCTGCAGCACGTCGGCGCGGTTGACGCCGGCCGCTGTGACTTTGATCAGCACCTCGCCGGGCCCGGCGGAAACGTCGGGTACCTCTTGCCAGACGAGCTGATCGGAGGATTCGGCGACAATGGCGCGCATGCCGGCCACGGTACTAGTCCCGTTACCCTTGTCAGCGGTGGCGTGGCAGAGCGGCCTAATGCACTCGCCTTGAAAGCGAGAGACGGCTAAAACCGTCCGGGGGTTCAAATCCCTCCGCCACCGCCGTGTTCAGCGGCGGGTCTGATTCGGCGCCGCTGAGTAGTTAAGAACCGCGCCGATTCCGTCGGCGGGAACAATCCGTTCGTCGGTGCGGACCACCGACGCACCACCGGATATCGCCAGCAGCGGCAGCGCCTCGTCGGCCCGCCGCGTCTTGGCGGGCGCGGCGCCTTGCGTACCGAGCATGTCGGCGCTCGGCGCGACAGCGGTCAGGCCTTCGTCGGAAACCACGGTGGCGTCGTCGATCTCGCCGATGATCATCGTGTCGACCGCACCCTGACTCAGCGCCGAGCAGACCGCACCGAGTCCCTCGACAGCCAGTCCGGATCGCCGGTCAAGCTCCTCGGTGAAGCGTGCTGCCGCGGTATCCATGGCACTGCGCCGTTGCATCAGCAGCGTGGAGTCGATGGCCCGTTGAATCTCCTCGAAGTCATATCCGCCGCGCCGGACCGCGATCGGCAGCGGTGTCACCCGTTCGCGAATCCGGTCTGGCAGTGCTGCGGCCAGGCTTGAGCGGGATCCCTCGTCGCCAACCAAGAACAGTGAGCGCCACGACGTGTCGTGCACGAGTTCACCGATCCGGTCCGCGACGGTGTGCAGTTCGGCTTCGATGGTTTCGGAGAGCCGCGTGGCATCGAAGTGGCTGGTGATGAACGCGCCGGCCGGGTCGGCCACGACCAGCAAATAGTCCGATTGGGTGACGCCGTATTCGAGGATGGGAACGATGTAGGGCAGTTCGGACACTCGGACGACCGGCCGGGCAGTGGGCCGGAGTAGATACTCGTTGACCAGCACCCCCGGCGCGGCTGCGATCACCGCGCGTCCGCCCCGGCCGATCGGCAAACGCAGTTGCAGCACGGCGTGCTCGATTGCGGCGATGATCGATGCGTCCGCTCCGTGCTGCGCAAGTTCGTCGCGCAGTACGCGCCATTTCAGTTCCAGTCGAGCATTGGGGTCGTCGTCGTCGCCCGAGTCCTCGAAGTAGACCGACGCGAACGGACCGGGCACACCCAGCAACTCGCGAAAACGGCCCGAATCCATGCACCATTGTTGCTTGAAAGGCTGAGTCACAAAGCATGTTCACGGGTTGCGACGGCCCCGACTAGTGCAGTGTCGGCGTATAGCGAAGGACGGCGCCGATTCCGTCGGCGGGCGCGATCCGTTCGTCCGTGCGGACCAGTGCTGCCCCGACGGATATCGCCAACAGCGGCAAGGCTTCATCGGCCCGCAGCGTCTTGGCCGCAGCGGCGCCCTGCTCAGAGAGCAGGTCGGCGCTCGGCGCGACAGTGGTCATGCCCTCGTCGGCGACCACGGTGGCGTCGTCGATCTCGCCGATGATCATCGTGTCGACGGTTCCCTCACGCAGCGCCGAGCAAACGGCCCCGAGTCCCTCGGCGGCCAGGCCGGATCGCCGGCCGATCTCTGTGTTGAATCGCTCCGTGGCGCTGTCCACCAGATTCAGCCGCTGGCGTAGCAAAGTGAGGTCGACGGCACGCTGAATCTCCTCGAAGTCGTAGCCGCCGCGCCGGACGCCGATCGATAGCGACGTCGTCCGCTCACGGACTTCTGCCGGCAACCTCGCGAGCAGCCCCGAACGTAAGCCCTCGTCGCCCACGACGAACATCGCTTGGTAGGACGTATCGTGCACCAGTTCGCTGACTCGATCGGCAACGGCGCACGGCCGCGGGTCGTTAGCTTGGGCTGCGGCTTCCCGCTCGGCGAGACTGCTGGCCCGGACCGTCTCCGAATGCCGAGTGGCATTGTGCCGGGTAATCAACGCTCCCTCGGGGTCAACCACGACGAGCAGATAGTGCGCGTGCTCGAGCCCGTGTTGCAGGATCGGGACGATGTAGGGCAGCTCGGATACCCGGACGACCGGCTTCGCGGCCGCACGGAGCAGCTATTCGTTGAGCACGACGCCGGTGGCTCCCGCGACCACCGCGCGCCCGCCGCGGCATATCGGCGGGGTCAGTTCCATCACGGCGTGCTCGATCTTGCCGATGACCGATTCGTCCGCGCCCTGCTCGACTAGTTGTTCGTGCAACTGCGGCCACGTACCACGAATCGGCTGCGCGGACCCGTCCTGTTCATCTGACTCCGCGAAATACACCGAGGCGAACGGCCCCGGCGTATCGAGCAGTAGACGGAAGCGGCCAGTATTCATTGCGCTTAGGTTGCCCATGGGGCCGAAATGCAAAACACGGTCAGCCGTGGGTCGTCCTCGGTGTCGTCGAAGAACGATCAGTCGCCGTCGCCGCAGTGTCGCCACTGCCGGCGGGTTCAACCGGTCGGGATCTGTGCGGCGATGGTGTTCATCAGCGCCACGTGGCGGCGGGATTCGGGATCCCGGCCGGGTTTGCCGCTGCTGATCAGACCGGCGGCCAGATTGCGCTCGGGGTCGGCCCAGTGCGCGACGTTGACCAGGCCGAGATGGCCGAACGCGGCCGGCGCGTTACGTCCGAACGGCCCGAATTTGGTGGTTCCGAGGGCGAATCCGGTACCCCAGCGAGCCGGCATCAGTCCCATCGCGAAGTCGGGTCGCAACCTGCGGCATTCGGCCACCGCGCCGCGCAGCGTCTCCGGCCGCATTACTTGCACGTCGTCGAGTTCGCCTCCGCGGCGCCAGATTTCAGCGAAACGCGACATCTCGTTGGCGGTCGACACGGTATTCGACGACGGGATCACTGTGGTCAAGAAGAATGGGGTGTTGGTCACCGGGATCATCTCGTGCATCGTCCCGCCGATCGCCTTGCGGAATATCTGCGCGATCACCGGTGGCAATGGCCGACCGGTGGCATGGCTGGGTGCGACCCGGTCGAGGTCTTGCTTGGCGACGCCGAAGTTGGTCCACCGAAAGCCCAGCGGGTCGAGGATTTCGGTGGCCAGGATTTCGCGAATGTCCTTGCCCGTGGCCGCGTAGACGGTCTCGCGCATCAGTGGCCCCCAGGTCAGCGCGTGGTACAGGTGCATCAACCCCGGCCGGTAGAGCGGCCGTAAATTGCTGAGCATCTCCTGCGCGTACTCGTGATCGTCGGCGCGTTTGAGGTCGGGCAGCGGCCCGGACGGAAACGGGAGGCCGGCGCTGTGGGTCATCACGTGCCGGATCGTGATGCGGTCCTTGCCGTGGCTGGTGAAGCCGGGCATGTAGTCGCAGACGCGGTCGTCGAGTGAGAACACCCCGCGTTCGGCGAGCATGTGCACCACGGTCGCGGTGATGCCCTTGGCCGCCGAGTACACGCAAAACGGTGTGTCGGTCGTGACGGGGATCTTCTCGGCATCGGGATCGTCGGTGGGCGCGTTGCCCCAGCCGTGGCCGATCGCCCGGTTGAGCACGACCCGGCCGCGGTGCCGAATACACAACTGGATCGCCGGGTGCATGCCCGCCTGATACCAGTGGCGGGCGACCTGCCAGATGCGTTCGACGGCGGCGCCGTCGATTTCCGAGTGATCCTCTTCACCTACCGCGGTGACTGAGTCCAAGTCGGCCGGGACACGGATCTTGCCGTCCGGGGTCATATTCGCGGTCGTGTTCGCCACCCCCGCGAGGGTACGTGCCGCCCGGCTACTCGCCGGTGAACTGCGGCGGACGCTTGGCGAACGTCGCCTGGATGCCCTCGGTCAGGTCCTTGGACGGCAGGAACGCCGAATTCCAGGCCGCGACGTAGCGCAAGCTCTCCGACACCGCCGCAATGCGCTGCTGGTCGAGCACATCCTTGACGCCGTACACGGCCAGCGGCGGGTTGGCGGCGATCTCGGCTGCGGTGCCGTGGGCCGCGGCCAACGAGGCCTCGGCATCGTCGTACACGTCGTTGACCAGGCCGATTTTCTCGGCGCGGGCCGCGTCGATGTCCTTGCCCGTCAGTGCGAGTTCACGCAGGTGTCCATCGTTGAGGATCAGGGGCAGGCGGGCGAGGCTGCCGACGTCGGCGACGATGGCCAGCTTGACCTCACGCACCGAGAACTTGGCGTCGGCGCTGGCGTAGCGGATGTCCACCGCGGACACCAGGTCGACGCCACCGCCGATGCACCAGCCGTGCACCGAGGCGATGGTGGGGGTGCGGCAGTCGGCGATGGCGGTGATCGCACCCTGCATGCGCCGCAGCTCGGTGTGGAAATCCGTGCGCGGCCGGGCCAGCGCGCCGTCGGCCATCAACGGCGCGAACGTGCCGCCCATCGCGGGCAGATCCAGGCCGTAGCTGAAATTCTTCCCCGACCCGGTGATGACGATGGCGCGCACGTCGCGGTCGGCGTCCAGCGCCGTGAACACCTGCGGCATCTCCGACCAGAATGCAGGCCCCATCGCGTTGCCCTTACCGGGTCCGATCAGCGTCACTTGCGCAACGTGATCTTTGATCTCGACGGTGACGGATTCGTATGTATCGCCCATATCGAGACCGTAGCGTGGCGAATGTGCCTCGTGATTTGCGACCCGGACCAGCTCGTCGCGTTCACCGGCCGCAACCCCGCCGGAAACACGGCGAGGCGCAGCAGGCTCGCAGCTACACCCGCTCGAGGTAGAAATAGTAATACCGGCCGTTATCCCGGACGCCCTTGCCGTTCATGATGCCCATCACGGTGTCGTCGTCGACCGTCTTGAAGTGATCGTGCACGGGCTGGCCGTCGTAGACCATCGTCGCGGTGACCTCGCCGCGGAAGTCCTCGAGCCACAGGCTGGCCTCACCCTTGCCCATCTCCTTGTTGGAGAACTTGTTTCCGTCGGCGTCCAGGCAGACCAGCGGCTGAACGTCGCGGGCGGATTTGAAGGTCTTGCCGTACCAGCGGGCCTTCTCCAGCAGCGCGTTCATCATGTGGCCGGTGAAAAAGTCGCCGCCCTTCCACTCGCCCAGCATGCCGTCGATCGTTGCCGGCGCGAGGCTGGCCCAGAAATCGTCGAGCTCGGCGTCGTCGATCTTGTCGCCGCGTTCCTTGAACTCATCGAACTTCTTGCGGGCAAGGCTCATTCGTCAGACCTCCGGGTGGGTAATCCAATCGCCGGCAAATGCCAGCAGCGCATCGTTTTCGTCGGGCGCGCCGATGGAGACGCGAACTCCGTCGCTGCCGTACTGGCGAACGACAATCCCCGCGTCGGCCGCCCGCGTGACGAAATCCGGGGTGCGGGACCCCAACGGTAGCCACACGAAGTTCGACTGCGACGGCGGCAAGGCGAAGCCGGCGTCGCGCAACTGCGCGCTGACCCGAACACGGTCGGCGACCAACGCGTCGGTGCGGGCCAGCAATTCGTCGGCGGCGTCCAGCGAGGCGACGGCGGCGGCCTGCGAGACGCTCGTGACGGAGAACGGCACGTACACCTGGTCCAGGGCGGTGATCAGATCCGGGTGGCCGATCGCGTAGCCGACGCGCAGGCCCGCCAGCCCGTATGCCTTCGAAAAGGTGCGCAGCACAACAACGTTGCGCCGAGAACGGACCAGGCCCAGGCTGTCGGGTGCCATGCCGTCGCGGATGTATTCGACGTAGGCCTCGTCGATGGCGATCACGATGTGCGGCGGAACGGCCTCGACGAAGCGGGTCAGCGCGTCCGGGTCGACGACCGTGGAGGTCGGATTGTTGGGGTTGCAGACGAAGATCAGCCGGGTGCGTTCGGTGATCGCGGCGAGCATCGCGTAGAGGTCGAAGGTGTGGTCGATCAGCGGCACTTTGATCGCCGTCGCGCCCGCGACCTGGACCTGCGGCGGGTAGAGCTCGAAGGTGCGCCATCCAAAGACCACCTCGTCACCGGCCGCCGCGGTGATCTGAACCAGCTGCTGGCACAGGCTGACTGAGCCGGCGCCGACAGCGACGTGTTCGGGTTCGAAACCCGAACCCAGATGCTTGGCCAGTGCCGCCTTGAGTTGCACGCAGCCGTTGTCCGGATAGCGGTTGATGACGTCGGTCGCTTGCTCAATGGCGGCGCGGACGCTGGGCAGCGGGCCGAACACCGTCTCGTTGCTGGCCAGTTTCATCGAACCCGGCACCGTCTTGCCAGGAACATAAACTGGCAGCCCGGCCAGCTCTGGCCGTAGGCGGGCAGTCATTTCGACAGCATATGTCCCCGCTGTGTACGCTATGCCTCCGGCGGTTCAGGGATCCCGAGAATGGGTCGGGTACCCTCAGGAAGTCCAAGGGAGGCGTGCCAGAGCGGCCGAATGGGACTCACTGCTAATGAGTTGTCCCCCTTAACGGGGACCGGAGGTTCAAATCCTCTCGCCTCCGCCAAGGACACAACTGAAGTACCGGCGCCCGTAGCTCAACGGATAGAGCATCTGACTACGGATCAGAAGGTTAGGGGTTCGAATCCCTTCGGGCGCGCTTACTGCCAATTCGGGTTACGTCGTTAGCCGGCCGCGATCGCTACCTCAGTTACGGGTTGAGCCCATTGCAACATCCCCTCCACATTGACCGGAGCCTGGATTCCGGCGGTTCCCGCGGTTCCGGCCAGACCCGGTGCGGCCGCTGCGGGTGCCACCGCCGCCGCGCCAGACGCGCTGGACGCGATGGGCGCCACCGGGGCGATGGGGGTGATGGCAGCGCTGGATGTGATGGCACCGGTATTGACCGCGGTAACGAAGCCACCGGCGTCGACGGTGACGGTGACGCCAGGGCCAAGAGCGGTGACGCCACCGGCCGGCATCATGACAGCGGCATCGCTGGTTAGGGGTGGCAGCACGGTGAAGGTGCCGCCTTCGAAGAATCCGCCGCCGGCAAAGTTTGTTTCGATGCCGGCGGGGATTGTGTACGTAAATCCGAAGTAGCTCCAGGTGACGTCGGTGATCGTTTTGATCTGGACACCAAAAGCGGTAGTGACGGCGGGGTAGTCGGCGGTGACGGTGACGGTCACGCCGGGTTCCAGGACGGCGCCGCCGGGTGCGACACCAGCACTGCTGCCCACCGGCAGGGTCGTGTCGCCGGCCTCGGCGGCCGAGGCTAGCTGGACCGCCGCTTGGGTGCGGGCGCTGGTCGCGTCGCTGGCTGCCCGGGTGACCGCCGCGGTCTGGTCAGCCTGTCCGGATTGGTTTGTGGTTTGTGGCGGCTCGTCATACGGGGCCAGGGTGCTGGCGACCTCGGAGTCCGCGGCATAGGCGTACATCGCGGTGGCGTCCTGGACCCACATCTCCATGTACTGGGCCTCGGTGACCGCGATCGCCGGGGTGTTCTGCCCGAGAAAATTGGTTGCGATCAACGCCATCAACTGCGCGCGGTTGGCCACGATTGCCGGCGGTGGCACCGTCATCGACAAGGCCGCCTCATAGGCGGCCGCCGCTCCATATGCCTGGGCCGCGGTTTGTCCGGCTTGGGCGGCGCTGGCGTGCAGCCATCCGATGTAGGGCGCGGCCGCGGTGGCCATTCGCATGGACGACGGACCGAACCACCAGCCGGTGAGTCCAGAAATCTCCGACGAGTAGCCGCTGGCGGCGGTTTCCAGTTGAGCGGCCAACGCGTCCCACCCCGCCGCGGCGGCCAACATCGGCCCCGACCCCGGTCCGGTGTATATCAATGCCGAGTTGACTTCCGGCGGCAGCAACCCAAAGTCCATGAGCTCCATCTCTTTTCGAGTCGAGGGTGGCAACAATCGACACAGACTTGATCAGAGGGCCTGACGGCCTGACCTAGCGCCGCGGGGCAGTGTCCACGGCGTGCAGTGAGCTCTTGCTAAATGTAAGTGCTCACTTTGGAGAGGTCAATGATTGCTTTGCTCCGACGCGGGAGCGCTTGGTGATGCGGAATTTGACTTTGCTCCGGTCATCGGCGACCGGACGATGGTGCGCTGAGCGAGGTGCGCTTGCGCTACGCGTCGCCGTCGCCGGCGTCGCTCTCCTTGGACTTGTCCGGCATCGGCCCCACCGTCGCGATCATGGGGACCTTCAGCGTCTTACCGCCGGCGATCGGCAGGTGGACGGAGAAGAAAACGATCTTCAGCTCCAGGCTCACCTGCCGCATGGGTTGCGCATACAAGTCGAAGCGCATGTCCCGTAACCGTGCCAGTCCGCGTTCGAGCCGACTCATGGCCATGACCCTAGTTGCTCGGCTTCTGAGACCGCCATGGACGTGGTTCGAACGGCCGGCGCGTCGGCACGGTCACCGTCTGGGTGACCGTGCTTGTCTCGGTGCTCGGTGACACCGTGACGGTGCTCGGCGGAACAGTCGTCGTGGGCGTGTCGGTGCTGGGCGGCGGAGCCGTTTCGGTCACCGTCTGCGTCGGGGCGGGACCACCTCCGCCACCGGGCGGCTGATGCCGAGGCGGCGCCTCGGTAGTGGTGGCCACCGTCGTGGTGGGCGACGGCGTGGGCGTCGTCGTTGTCGTCGGACTCGGGGCCGGCGAGCTGCTCAGCAGCGTCACGACGGCGTAGATCGCCAGCCCGAGCACGATGACCCCAACGGCACCCGCCGCGACCAGCGCTAACGGACGGCGATACCAGGGTGTTGGGGGCTCCGGTTCGGGCGCGGGGTCGTATCCGCCCGCCGTATCGAGCCGCCATCGTCGGCTCGTACTCGGAGTAGTAGTCGGGTTCCTTTGGATAAGGAGGCACGTCAACCGATGCTAGCGCCGTCAGGACTCGTTGCCGATGTGGGTCAGCGCCCGCTCGAACAGGTGGACCGTGGCCGCGTGGAGTTGATCGCCGACTTCTTTCTCGGCCTTGCCGGCGCAGGCACGAGCCAGCGTGCCCTCGATGACGATGCCCAGCTTGAAACAGGCCAGCACGGTGTACCAGGTGATCTGCGACAGGTCGCGGGTGGTGTTGGCGGCGTAGCGCTCGAACAGCTCGTCGGTGCTGGCCAATCCGTCCTGCCCGCCCAGGGCATGGCTGAACACGCTGGATCCGTCGGACTGGCGCCAGGTGGCCAGCAGCCAGCCCAGGTCTAGCAGCGGGTCGCCGATCGTGCACATCTCCCAGTCGACGATCGCGACCACGTCCGGCCCGGTGCGGGAGAACATCACGTTGGCGGCGTGGTAGTCGCCGTGCATGATGCCCGGCGTCCAGGTCACCGGACGATGATGTTCCAGCCAGGTCGACACTTCCTCGATGCCCGGGATCTGCGGCCCGGGGTAGCCGTCGTACTCGCTGTAAGAGTCCAGCTCCGAAAGCCAGCGCGGCACCTGGCGTTCCAGGAAGCCCTCCGGCTTGCCGAAGTCGGCGAGACCCACCGCGACGTGGTCGATGGCGCCCAGCTTCGCCAGTGCATCGGCCATCGACAAGCCCATGCCGTGCCGCACGCCGGCATCGCCCGCGTGGAGCGGCGCCAGGCCCTCGCCTGCGTTGAATCCGTCGACCGGGTCCATCAGGTAGAAGACGGCGTCGCCGAGCACACTCGTGTCGTCGCACACCGCGATCAGGTGCGGATGCGGCACATCGGAACCGGCCAGCGCCGCAAGGACTTTGGTTTCTCGCAGGATGACACTGTTGCTGCGCGGACGCAGGTGTCGTGGTCCGCGCCGCAGTACGTAGGGCCGGTGAGACCTGACGAACCGCAGCATCACGTTCTGCGTTCCGCCGGTGACGGCGGAAACGTCGTGCAGCGGGCCCTCGCCCAATCCCTGCTCGGACATCCATTCCGCGACGGCATCCAAGTCCACTTGCTCCACGTGGTGTGAACCTACTCTGCGGGCACTGGGCCCTTCGGTTTCGGTGTGTACCGGACGGTCTGGGCGCGGATCATGCCGCCGCGGAACACGAAGGTGTCGACGCCGTCGTCGACCCGGTTGATCGCCGAATCGGCGGCCCACTCGAGGAACAAGACGTCGTCGTCGAAGAACTGCGTCTTCAGGTCCCAGGCTGCGTTGGGCAGATCGGCGAGTAAGTTGGCGAAGACGTTGCGGATGCCGTTCTTGCCGCGCGCGACGCCCGGAAGGGCCGATCACCACCGAGTCATCGGCATAGTCGGCGACGATCTCGTCGAGGTCGCCCGCAACCAGCGCCTTCCCGTGATGAGCGAAGACTTCCTGCGGCGTACGTGTCATCGCGGCGCTCCTTTTCCAACCTGTGGACCCTCTGGGAAAAAGCCTAATTCACCCTCCGCGGGTGCCAGGAGGTGTCGGCGGCTGGAAGAATAGTGAACGCCAGCGACTATCAAGGTGGAGAGGAACGGCGATGCCGCGCACCGACAACGATTCCTGGGACATCACTCAGAGCGTGGGAGCCACCGCACTCGGCGTTGCGGCGGCCCGCGCCGCTGAGACCGAGAGCGAGAATCCACTCATCAACGACCCCTTCGCGCGTGTCTTCGTGGACGCCGCGGGGGAGGGGATGTGGAGCCTCACCGCCGATCCCGCCCTGTTGGCCAAGGCAGCCGAAATCGAACCCGTTGTGCGTAGCCGGGTCCAGGTGATGATCGACTTCATGGCGACCCGGACGGCGTTTTTCGACGAGTTCTTTCTCGGTGCGGCCGACGCCGGTGTCCGTCAGGTAGTCATCCTGGCGTCGGGTCTCGACGCCCGCTCGTGGCGCCTGCCGTGGCCCGCCGGCACCGTGGTGTACGAACTCGATCAGCCCAAGGTGCTGGACTTCAAAACGGGCACGCTGAAAGCGCACGGTGCACACCCGACGGCCCAGCTGGTTACCATACCGATCGATCTGCGTCAGGATTGGCCGAAGGCATTGCAGGATGCGGGGTTTGACGCTTCGAAGCCGAGTGCCTGGTCTGCCGAGGGGCTGGTGCGTTACCTGCCGTCGAAAGCCCAGGATTTGCTGTTCGAGCGGATGCATTCGCTCAGCGCGCCGGGCAGTTGGCTGGCGTCCAACGTTCCCAGCCCAGGCTTTACCGATCCCGATCGGGTACGACGGCAGCGTGAAGACATGCAACGCATGCGCGCTGCGGCTGCCAAGCTGGTCGACACGGAGGTCACGGATTTCGACGACCTCTGGTACGCGGAGGAGCGCACCCCGGTCGACGATTGGCTACGTGAACATGGCTGGGATGTGTCGGCGGCAAGCTTCGACGAGTTGATGGCCCGCTACCACCGCACCATGCCGGAAGGCGCCGACGATGCCATGCCGCCCACCCTGTACGTGTCCGCGCAGCGACGCCATTAAGGCGTAATGACGATTCGCTGATCGGCATCGGTGTCGTTGAACGCGGCCTCGACTTCGGCGAGCGGCACCGCACGGGCATCGAGTTTGAAACCGCCGCTGCTGATCTCGGCGGCAATGGCAGGCAGTTCGGCCAGGATGTCGCGGGTGGGCACCGAGCCCTGGCCGCTGCCCACGATCTGCAGGCGTACGGCACGCAGTGCCGCGGAGAAGATCTCGGCCGAAGGTCCCGCGACCGAGCCGATTTCGAGCCAGGTGAGCGGCTTTCCGCGATCGGCGCGGTGGGTGGCGATACCCGCCATCACCTGAGCCGTGATCGGACCCCACAGATAGTCGATCACGACATCGACGTCGCGTGCTGCCCGAGCGAGATCGCCTATCGCAGCGTCATTGTCGATTTGAACGACGGCGTCGGCTCCTAGCCCGGGCAGGGCGGCGAGCCGCCGCGCGTCGCGTCCGGCGCCGATGACATCAGCGGCGCCCAGTTGTTTGGCGACCCGTACTGCCATCCGGCCCGAGTTGCCAGTGGCGCCGAGAATCAGCACCGTTTGCCCGGGCTGGAAGTCGATGCGCCGGCGCAGCGCCAGCCACGAGGACATGACGGGGTTCATCGCCGCGGCCACCAGGACGGGGTCGGTGCCGTCCGGAAGAGCGACACTGCGGCGTTGGTCAATGACGGTCTGCTCAGCCATCGCGCCCATCGTCGTGTCGGGCAGCACGAAGTAGCGAAGCGTGCCGTCGGGCGCGCGGCCCACCCCGTCGATGCCGGGGACCAGGGGTAGCTCCCCGGAGCTGGTGTAATGCGAGCCGTCAGCCTGAGACCGGACGCGCGGATGCAGGCCGGCGGCGATCACGTCGACTACCACCTCATCACCGGTTTGCGGAGTGGGACTGGGGAACTCGCGGTAGGCGGGAGGCTTGTCGAACGCGGTGACAACGGCTGCGTGCATGGTGGTCCTCCTTGAGGATGACTCTAAATTTAGATGGTAATACGAACTAGATTAAATGGTATTACGAACTGTTTCAAGGTATGATTTTCCGCATGGAGGCGGTCGACGAGCTTAGGGACAGTCTTGTGCAGGTGTCATTCGGGGTGATCGCGGTGCTGAACCGTGTTGCCGCCGAACACGATCTGTCCCTGACGTTGCTGCGGGTGTTGGGGATACTGCGTGATCGCGAGCCGGCGATGGCCGACTTGGCGACCTACCTCGGGCTGGAGCGCTCGACCGTCAGTGGGCTCATCGACCGCGCGGTCCAGCGCGGCCTGGTTCGAAAGGCCACTGACCCCGTCGACGGCCGGTCGGTACGGGTCAGCCTCACGACGGAGGCGCGCCGACTGGAGGTTCGGGTCATCGCCGAGATCGGTGAGCTGATGGCGCCGATGACTGGCGGGCTGAACGCCGCTGAGCAGAAGCGGCTCACGGCACTATTGGCCAAAATGCTTGAGCGCTAGGGTCGCCGAGCGACCCGCCCGGGTGGGTCGCTCAGTGGCGGCTCATTAGCAGTGCTCAGGTCGTTATTTTCAGGCTGCATAGGTTAGCCACGGCGATGTTTAGACACGCGTTCAACGGGTATCGCTACGCAACGAGAAAATCCTTCTCGAACACAACGGAGGTCACGATGCGTGGTCGCGGAATAATCGGCGCGATCGTTTTGGTGTGGCTGCTCGTTGGGGTTTTCGCAGCATGGCAACGCGATTACTTCAAGACCGGGCAAACAGATTGTGTCACAGCGGGAAACATCGCGCTGACAGTGGTCGCGGGGCCTTTGAACTACGGGGGCGTCAACCCGAAAGTCAAGGATTGCCATGTACCGCAACCCAGTTCAATGCATAGCAACAACTTAGAGTCCCTCGCGTAAAGGAAACTGTCATGGTTGTCTTGGGCATCGTCCTACTCATTCTCGGATATGTTTTCGCCATTCCTTTGCTGTGGACGATTGGCATTGTCCTAGTCGTCATCGGCGCGGTGTTGTGGGTCCTCGGCTCGGTCGGGCGCCCGGTCGGCGGCAGGCGGTACTGGTACTAGCCACCGCCAGGCAGGTTCGCCTGCGGTTTCACAGGACACACAAAGGAATGTCATAGCGGCGGCCCAGTCGCTCGCGGATACTGGAACCTGTGACGCAGCCTCGAACCTCCGTAGAGCGCGTTGTGATGTGCCGTGCGGACGGCAATCCGATCAACGTGCTGGTGGTGGACGACGAATCGGTTTTGGCCGAAATGGTGTCGATGGCGCTGCGGTACGAGGGCTGGAACATCGCGACCGCCGGTGACGGGTCATCGGCAATCGCGACGGCCCGGGCCCAGCGACCCGATGTGGTCGTGCTCGACGTGATGTTGCCCGATATGAGCGGGTTGGACGTATTACACAAACTGCGCGAAGAGAATCCGCAGCTGCCGGTGCTGCTGTTGACAGCCAAGGATGCGGTGGAAGATCGCATCGCCGGGTTGACCGCGGGTGGTGACGACTATGTCACCAAACCGTTCAGCATCGAAGAGGTGGTGCTGCGGCTACGAGCGTTGTTGCGGCGCACCGGCGTCACGACGGTGGACAGCGGCGCGCAGCTGGTTGTCGGCGACCTGGTGCTGGACGAGGACAGCCACGAGGTGACTCGGGCCGGTGAACCGATTTCGTTGACCTCCACCGAGTTTGAGCTGTTGCGGTTCATGATGCGCAACTCCAAGCGGGTGCTGAGCAAGGCGCAGATTCTCGATCGGGTGTGGAGCTACGATTTCGGCGGCCGTTCCAACATCGTCGAGCTGTATATCTCGTACCTGCGCAAGAAGATCGACAACGGTCACGATCCGATGATCCACACGTTGCGCGGTGCGGGTTATGTCCTCAAGCCAGCCCGTTAGGACACGGCGAGTCTGGTCGCTTCGGCTGCGGCTTCTGGTCGGCCAAGTCGTCGTGCTCGCCTTGGTCTGCGTCGGGATCACCGCGGCAACCGAACTATCGCTGAATCATCACTTGGTCCGCCAGCTCGACGGGCAACTCAGCGGGACCTCGCACCGCTCGGCGTTGATGTATCCCGAACCGAACCGCCCGGGATGGCACCACCAACAACACTCGTATTACCCGCGCCCGGGCCCGGGCCCGCGGTTCCTCGATGCTCCCGGCCAGCCGGCGGGCATGGTCGCGGCGGTGGTCAGCGATGGTAAGACGGTCGACGCCGGCTACCTGACCAGCATCGGTTCCCGGGCCGCGTTGAGCGACAGGGCCCAGGACCAATTGGCGGCGATCGCCGGCAGCCGCGAGCCGGTGACCCTGGATCTCGACGGCCTCGGCCGGTACCGTGTCGTCGCCGCACCCAGCCGGCGCGGGGGCGACTTGATCGTCACCGGACTGTCCATGTCCGACGTCGACGCCACGCTGCTGCAGATGCTGGTCATTTTTGGGGTGGTCACCGTAATCGCATTGGCCGCGGCCACGATCGCCGGGATGGTGATCATCAGGCGAGCGCTCGCGCCGCTGCGCCGCGTCGCGCAGACCGCGCGACGGGTGTCGAACCTGCCGTTGGACCGCGGCGAAGTCGAACTGCCGGTGCGGGTTCCCGAATCCGACGCCAACCCATCCACTGAGGTGGGCCAGCTCGGCTCGGCGCTCAACCGGATGCTCGACCACATCGCGGCCGCGCTGTCGGCGCGCCAGGCCAGCGAGACCCGGGTCCGTCAGTTCGTCGCCGACGCGAGTCACGAACTGCGCACACCCCTGGCCGCGATCCGCGGCTACACCGAACTCACCCAGCGCATGGGCGATGACCGCGAAGCGGTAGCCCACGCGATGAGCCGCGTCGCGTCCGAGACCGAGCGGATCACCCGCCTCGTCGAGGATCTGCTGCTATTGGCCCGTCTGGACTCGGGCCGGCCATTGGAACGCGAAGCGGTCGACTTGTCACGGGTGGCGGTCGACGCGGTCAGTGACGCGCACGTCGCGGGACCGGATCATCAGTGGGAGCTCGACCTGCCCGAGGAACCCGTGGTCGTGGTCGGTGATGCGGCGCGGCTCCATCAGGTGTTGACGAATCTGCTTGCCAATGCCCGCATCCACACCGCCGCGGGGACGGTCGTGACAACCCGGCTGAGCACCGAACCCACGCACAGTTTGCTGCAGGTGATCGACAACGGCCCCGGCATTCCGGTGGCATTGCAGTCCGAGGTGTTCGAGCGGTTCGCCCGCGGCGATACCTCGCGCTCCCGTAAAGGGGGCAGCACCGGGCTGGGATTGGCGATCGTCTCCGCCGTCGTCAAGGCGCACAACGGGACTATCACCGTCAACAGCTCGCCGGGTCATACCGAGTTCACGGTGCGGCTGCCACTCAACGGGTGGCAACCGCCCGCGGCCTCGCTTAGCTATTGCAAGTGACGTCGATCTCGAAGGGCTTGTTCACCGGCTGCATGGGGTTGGCCATGTCAACGCCGGTGGCATTCCCGGTGATTTTGTAGGTGTTGCCACTCTTCGTGGCCGAGGCGTTGCCGCCGCCGCCAGCCGCGGCGTATGCGAGTGTCACGCCGTTGACGTTGCCCAGCCCGACGGACGTCACTACGGGCGGGTTGGCGTCGGTCAGCACGGCGGCGATGCCGGTCGCGGCCCCACCGATCGCGATGTTGACGTTGCCGCCTGCCGTTGTGCACACGACTGAGCCGCTTACGTTCTGGTCCTTGCCGTCGATGATCACCTTGGTGCCACCACCTCCGCCGGCACTAGCGGAAGTGCTTGCGCCCGAAGAGGACCCACTCGAACTTTTCTTGTCGCTCGAACAGCCGGAAATACCGGCGACCAGAATGGCTGCTCCGGCTACCGCGACCGTCAGTTCACGCTTCACCTGTTCTCCTTTGCCCGATCGTTGCGGCCCTCAACAATGAGGGCCGTCAACGCAGTATGCGGGTTTGCCTGGCTGCAACCAAGGGGTTGGGCCAAATTGTTTCGTCCCGGTTAACCCGGTCGCTCTCAGCCTGTGCTTTCCGGCAAGGGTGCGTTGATGGCAATGTATTGCCGGTGGACCACAAACCTCCCGCCGCGGTCATCGAGTCGGCGCATCGCGAACATTCGCTGCCCTGGGACGACACAACGGATTTCGACAATGCCGACCGTGGATTCATCGCGTCCCTGTCTCCCTGCGTCATCAAGGCGGCCGACGGGCGTGTGGTGTGGGACAACGATGTCTACGCCTTCCTTGACGGTCCCGCGCCAAGCTCGGTGCACCCCAGCTTGTGGCGCCAATCGGGGCTGAACGCCAAACAGGGCCTGTACGAGGTGGTGCCGGGCATCTATCAGGTCCGCGGCTTCGACATCTCCAACATCAGCTTCATCGAGGGCGACACCGGGATCATCGTGATCGACCCGTTGGTGTCCACCGAGGTAGCCGCCGCGGCACTGGACCTCTATCGCACCCACCGCGGCAGCGACCGTCCCGTAGTCGCGGTGATCTACACCCATAGCCATGTCGACCATTTCGGCGGAGTGCTGGGCGTGACATCGCAGGCGGACGTGGATGCGGGCGCGGTTGCCGTACTGGCGCCGGAGGGGTTCACCGCGCACGCCGTTCAGGAGAACGTCTACGCCGGTCCGGCAATGACTCGCCGAGCCACGTATATGTACGGCAGTCTGCTGGCGCGCGGACCTCAGGAGCAGGTGGGCTGCGGTCTTGGTCAGGCCGCCTCCAGCGGTGAGGTGGCCATCATCGTTCCGACCAGCGATATCCGGGAGACCGGCGAGAAGCACACGATCGATGGTGTGGAGATCGAATTCCAGATGGCGCCCGGCACCGAGGCTCCCGCCGAAATGCATTTCTACTTCCCACGTTTCCGCGCGTTGTGCATGGCCGAGAATGCCACCCACAACCTGCATAACCTGCTCACTTTGCGTGGTGCGCTGGTCCGCGACCCGCACGCCTGGTCGGGCTATCTCACCGAGGCCATCGACACTTTTTCCGGACGTTCCGATGTCGTGTTCGCGTCCCACCACTGGCCAACCTGGGGACACCAGAGCATCGTCGAGTTCCTGTCGCTTCAGCGCGACCTGTACGCCTATCTGCACGACCAGACATTGCGGCTGCTTAACCAAGGCTACACGGGGGTCGAAATCGCCGAAACATTCGAGATGCCACCGGCTTTGGACCGGGTATGGCACACCCGGGGGTACTACGGATCGGTCAGCCACAATGTCAAGGCCGTCTACCAACGTTATATGGGCTGGTTCGACGGCAACCCGGGCCGGCTGTGGCCGCATCCCCCCGAGGCCCTTGCGCCCCGCTATGTCGACGCGATGGGCGGGATCGACCGCGTCGTCGAGCTTGCCCAAGCGGCCTTCGATGCCAGCGATTTCCGTTGGGCTGCAACGCTGCTCGATCATGCAATTTTCACCAACGATGATCACGCCGCCGCTCGCGCGCTGTACGCGGACACCTTGGAGCAACTGGGCTACGGCGCCGAGAACGCGACGTGGCGCAACTTCTTCATGAGCGGGACCAGCGAACTGCGCGACGGAAACTTCGGTACCGCGACACAGGCCACATCGCCGTCAATGGTGTCGCAACTGACGCCTGAGCAAATCTTCGACAGCCTTGCCATTCGGGTCAACGGGCCCCGGAGCTGGGACCTCGATATCGCCATCGACCTGACCTTCGCGGACCTGGCCGTGAACTACCGGCTCGCGCTGCGCAACGGGGTGCTCGTATATCGCAAAGTCGGCGCCGACCCCGCATCGGCAACCGTTACGGTCAAGCTGGACACCAAGATTCGTCTGCTGAGGACAGCGATGGGGGACTTCACGTCGCCGGGCCTGGAAATCTCCGGCGACCGCAATGCGCTGCAGGCATTTCTGGGCGTCCTGGACGAGCCCAACCCGAGCTTCAACATCGTCACGCCGTAACCGTCGGGTCACGCGACGTCGATGACGACCTTGCCCAGGACTTTGCGATCGGCGACATACCGCAGTGCCGCGGGAGCCTCGGACAGCGGGAATCGCGCGCCGATGTAGGGCCGGACCGTGCCCGCGGCGAACATCTGTGTCAACTCTTCAATGTCGCGTACGGCCTCATCGGGGTAGTCGCTCATGAAAGTGCGGATCTCCATACCGCGCACGCAGATGTCTTTGAGCATTACGAGATTGAGCGGAATCGCGGGGATCGTGCCCGCCGCATAGCCCAGGGTGACGAAGATACCGCCGCGCGCCAGACCGCGCAGCGCCGGCTCCGAATACGAGCCGCCGACCGGATCCAGCACCACTCGGGCGGCATCTCCGGTGAGTTCACGGATCCGCAGCTTGAGGTTCTCGCGGTCGTAATCCACAACGGCCTCGGCACCGCGTTGCCGACACAGCTCAAGCTTGTCCGGGCTCGACGCCGCGGCCAGCACGCGAGCTCCCATCGCTACGGCCAGTTCAACGGCGGCCAGACCCACTCCGCCTGCCGCGCCCAGCACCACGACCCAATCCCCTTCTGTGACAGCGGCGGTCGACCGCAACGCGTGGTATGCGGTGCGGTAGGTCACGCCGAAGGCCGCAGCCGACGCGAAGTCGGCGTCGTCGGGGATCAGCGAGGCCTGAGTCGTGTCGAGTAGCGCCTGTTCGGCGAATGCCCCGAAGGTGGTTCCGGCTACCCGCTGGCCCGGGCGAAACGCCGCGTCAATACCGACGGAGATCACCTCTCCGGCAATCTCGTTGCCGGGGATGAATGGCGGTGGAATCTTGATCTGGCACTTGCCGGCGATGAACAGCACGTCGGGGAAGTTGACTGCCGCGGCGTGTACCCGCACCAACATCTGGCCGGGCGCCGGAACGGGCTCGGGAACATCGTCGAGCACCAAACTCTCCGGCGGACCGTCGGAGTGACAGACAACGGCGCGCATCAATTGACTCCCAATCCGTTGAGGCAGAACTTCACCACGTGTGCGATGTCGTCGGGCGCGGGCCGAACAGCCGATCCCATGTATCGGCGCATCGTCGCCGCCGTGCAGCAGAACACCGCCTCGACGTCGCGCTCGACATCGGTACTTCCCAGTGCCGCAATCGGTTCGACCAGAAGATCGCGCAGCGGGTACATCATTTCGTGATCGACCGTACGCCAGTTCGTCGCCGTCGCCATCTGACCGGCCGCAGCGCGGCTTTTCCTGATCAGGTCGGGCTCGGCGACCTGTGCCAGCGTGCCTTCGATCCAGCGGGCGATCTTGTCCCGCGGTTGGGACTCCTTGGCCATCTGGTGTTCGAGGTAGGACAACACGATTCCCACCCCGCGTTCCATTACCGCCAGGATGAGATCGTCCTTGCCGGCGAAATACCGGTAGAACGCCTTGTTCGACGACCCGGCCTCGGTGACGATGTCGCTGACACGCGGCTCCTCGGGCGCGACGCGCTCCATCACCCGTACCGCGGCAGCCAGGATGCGTTCGACCTCCGCGGTAGCCCCCCGCTGCCGGTCGTCGAGGGCGCGCTCGACGGCTGCGGTGACCCTGTTGGTCATGGCGAATGTGGGTGCGCGGGAACGCTACCGACGAGAGCGCCGTACTTTTCCCGGGCCGCGGCGCGACGAACTTCGAGCATTTCACTGGGCCAGTCGCCTTCTTCGGCGTCGTACCCCTTGAGCAGCATCCGGGCCAGATTGACCTTGTGCGCCTCGGTCGGCCCGTCGGCCAGGCCGAGCGCGATGCCGCCCAGCAACACGTTCACCAGGGGCAGCTGATCGGTAAGCCCGAGCGCGCCGTGCACTTGGATAGCCCGTAGCGCAATCGATTTCAACACCTGGGAAGCAAGAATCTTGCACACGCTGATTTCGGCGCGGGCACCATGCTCGTCGCCGCTGTCGATCAGCCACGCGGCGTGCAGCACCGTCAACCGGAACGGGATCAGCTCGGTATAGGAGTCGGCGACAAACTGTTGCACCAGCTGCTTGTCTGCCAACGAGCTACCCTGGGTGAAGCGGCTTTTCGCGCGCCGCGACATCATGTCGACCGCGCGCTGCGCCATCCCGATGGCGCGCATCGCATGGTGCAGCCGCCCGCCGGCCAATCGGGTTTGCAGGATCAAAAAGCCCTGACCGGGCTCGCCGAGCAACGCGTCCGCAGGTACCCGCACCCCGTTGTAGTGCACCAGGGAATGCCCCGGTTCGTGCGGGTCAGCTCCCACCAGATGGTGGTTGGCTTCCAGGATCAGCCCTTCGGTGTCGGCGGGGATCAGGAACGTCGAGGCGCCGCGATGGACGGGTACGTCGGGATCGGTGATCGCGACGATAATGAAGAACGATGCGACAGCGGCGTTGGAGGAGAAGTACTTTCGCCCGCTGATCACCCATTCGTCGCCGTCACGGACGGCACGGGTGGTGAACACGCGCGGATCGGTACCGCCTTGCGGTTCGGTCATTGAGAAGCAGGAAAATATCTCGCCGGATAGCAGCCCGGACAGGTAGCGGTCCTTCTGGTCCTTCGTACCGAAGCGCGCGATGATCTCCGCGTTGCCGGTATCGGGCGCTTGGGTGCCGAAGACGATCGGCGCCCACGGGCTGCGGCCCAGAATCTCGTTGATCAACGTCAGCTTGACTGCGCCGAAGCCTTGCCCGCCCAGCTCCGGGCCCAGATGCGGTGCCCACAAGCCATTGTCGCGGACCTGCTGCTTGAGCGGATCGACGATACGCCGCCGCTCGTCATTGAGCGGCAGGAACTCGCAGCCCGGGAAAAGCACCTCGAGCGGCTCGACTTCTTCGCGGACGAACTCGCGAACCCAGGCGAGCTTCTTCTCGAACTCCGGCTCGGTAGAGAAGTCCCATGACATTCGAATACTCCTACTCGTTCAGCCGTGCCGACCGGCTGCGCTCGGCTGTGCCGCGCTTGCGATCGCCACGTTAGGGAATTCCGCCGTCGGTCCGCAGAATCGAACCGGTCGTGAAACTGGACGCGTCGGACGCCAAGAAGAGCGCGGCGCCGACAACTTCGCGCGGATCGCCGGCGCGTTTCAGGTGGAGGTGGCTGAAGTTGTTGTCTCCGGACAGATCCCACGCCTTGCTGACGTCGGTCAGGTAGGGCCCGGCCATCAGCGTGTTGACCCGTACCGTCGGACCGAATGCCTGCGCCAGCCCTTCGGTCATCGCGTTGAGCCCGGCTTTGGCGGCCGCGTAGGGAATGATGCCACCGTTGGGCCGCAGCGACCCGGTGGAGCTCACGTTGATGATCGACCCGCTGCCCGCGGCGACCATCCGCTCACCCACTAACGCCGATAACCTAAACGGCCCTTTAAGATTCAGGTTCACCACCGCGTCGAACAGCTTCTCGGTGACGTTGCTCAGCTTGTCGTACAGCGGCGACATGCCCGCGTTGTTGATCAAGGTGTCGACTTTGCCGAACCGCTCGTAGGTGGCAGCGACCAAGCCGTCGAGTTGATCCCAGCGCCCGACGTGCACACCATAAGGCATCGCGGCGCGCCCGGTCTTGGACTCGACCTCCTTGGCGGTGGCGACGCAGTTGTCGAAGTTGCGGCTGGCGATCACCACGTCGGCCCCGCAGCGCGCGGCAGCGAACGCCATTTCCCGGCCCAAACCACGGCTGCCGCCGGTGATCAGCACCACGCGGTCGGTGAGTTCGAAAAGTTGGTCGGCATAACCCATTTCAGCGCGCTCCAGCAGGCAGGTTGTGGGCCATCTGAGCCGCCGTCGCGATGAGCGCAAGGATCATCGGCCCGAATGCATCGGTGATCTTCGGGTCGACTTTTCCGGTCCGCACGCCGGCAGCGTACGTCTTTTCCAGCACGATGCCGAGTTTCCAGTTGGCCAGCACCAGGTAGTAGTCGATGTTCTCGGTGGAAAGCCCGCTGACTAACTCGTAGTGACTCAGCAATTCGCTGCGCGTCGGCATCCCGGCCATGTCCAGATAAAACCCGTCCGCCTTGGGGGTTTCGCCGTCGTAGCCCAGCAACGCCCAGGCGAGATCGAGCAGTGGATCGCCTACCGTCGTCATCTCCCAATCCACGATCGCGGCGAGCTGAGCCGTGCCCCCATGCGCGAACATCACGTTGGCGAACTGGTAGTCGCCGTGCATGATGCCCGGCTGGTACTGCGCGGGCCGATTGCGGCGCAGCCACGCGGCGGCCTCGTCCAGGCCGGGCAGCTCGCGGACCTTGTAGGAGTCGAGAAACGCCAGCCAACGATCGACTTGCCGATCGTGAAATCCGTCCGGGCGGCCGAAGCCCTCGAGTCCTTGGCGTCGCCAATCCACCCGGCCCAGCTTGGCGGCACCCTCGACGAGTTCGAATGCGAGGCCGCGGCGGGCGTCCGGGTCGGTGTCGAACGGTGGCTGCCAGCCCCCGTCCATCGGGCTCCAGCCGTCGATTGCTCGCATCACGTAAAACGGCATGCCGAGCACGGTGCCACTGTCGTCGGCGGCGATCAGCTCGGCGTGCGGTACATCGGTGCCGGACAGTGCCCGCACCAGCCGGATCTCGCGCAGCAAGCCGTCGATACGGGCGGCGTCCGCGCGGGCGCCGGGCATCCGCAGCACCATGCGCTCGCTGCCACGCGCAATCAGATACAGCGTGTTCTGCGAGCCGCCTTTGAGTTGTTCCAGCGACGGTTCTTCGCCGCCGCCCGGTGCGTCGTTGGCATCGAGCCATCGACCCAGCACACCCGGGTCCAGTGGGGTTCCACCAGCAGTCGTCATTGTCCGCACACCCCACTCTCTGTGTGGAGAATAGCATTCTCCACCGGCGGCGCCAGAGCGTGCGCAGACCCGCTACCCCGGCTTGTGCGCGCTGAGCAGGAGCCCCGGCACCATGAAGTGCCCTTCGCCGTCGTGCTCGGCGTTCGGCAACTCGGCATCGAGTGATGCGTCGTTGCCGTACACCTTGGCGGCACGGATGCCGTCGACCTGCCACAGCGTCGAGACGGCGTCCCGCAATTCGCTTTCCGTGAAGCCACGTGGACCGGGCACGCCGTTCTGCTCGCCCAGCGCGCCTGCGGCGAACGCCAGGATGTAGAGCGTCGCCCCGGGCGCGGCGGCCCGCGAGATCGACCGCAGATAACCCTGACGGCCCTCGGGCGCCAAAGCGTGGAACAGCCCACTGTCAAGGATGGTGGCAAAGCGTCCGTCATAGCCGCCGAAGTCGGTGACGTCGGCCTGTGTGAAAGTTGCTGTTGTCAGTCCTTGTTCGGCCGCGGCTGCGGCGTCGACCGCGGTCGCGCTGGCGTCCAGCCCGACGACGGGGTAACCGCGCGCGGCGAGGTCGAGTGCCAGGGCGGCGTGGCCGCAGCCGGCGTCCAGCACCTCGCCGCGGACCTTGCCTTGATCGATCAGCGATGCCAGCTTGGGCTGCGGCCTGCCGATGCTCCACGGCGGTGGCGCTTCTTGTCGGTAGGCGGCATCCCAATCGATGTTCGGCTGGGTCATCTGTCCTCCTCGAGATCGGGCCTACCTCTCTTGCAGATTAGGAGACGGCCGCGCGCCGCGGCAGGGCGCGATGAGAAACTGCGAACCGGCCACTGATCACCCGACCACAGGGAGAACCATGCAAGTGCTTCTGGTCCGGCATGCGTTGCCGCTGCGCAGCGAACACGGCCAGGGTTCCGACCCGGACCTGTCGGAGGAGGGAGTGGCCCAGATCGCGCGCCTGCCCGAGGCGCTCGCCCGGTTCCCGATCTCCCGGGTCATCAGCAGCCCTCAGCGGCGCGCCGTGCAGACCGCCGAACCGGTCGCGGTGGCCCGGGAGTTGTCCGTCGAAATTGACGAGCGCTTTGCCGAATACGATCGCGACCTTCCCGTGTACATCCCCATCGAGCAGATCCGTCAGGAAAATCCGAAAGAGTGGGAGCGACTGGCCCAGGGCCGTCTGCCCAGTGCGGTCGACGAGGACGCGTTCCGGGCGCGGGTGACGGCGGCGGTGGACGATCTCGTCGCGTCCGCCGAACCCGAAGACACCGTTGCGGTGTTCAGCCACGGTGGGGTGATCAACTTGCTGCTGCACGAGATCCTCGGGACGACCCGGCTGTTGTCGTTTCCCGTCGACTACGCATCGGTGACTCGGCTGCTGTACTCGCGGAGCGGCCAGGCGACGGTGGCTGGAGTCAATGCGGTCGAACACGTGTGGGACCTGTTGCCGCGTAACCAGCGATGGTAGACAAGTTCGGTGACTTCGGCTGATCGACTCGACGGGCTGGACCTGCCCGCGCTGGACCGGTATTTGCGTTCGCTTGGCATCGAACGCGACGGCCACTTGCGTGGGGACTTCATCTCCGGCGGTCGCTCCAATCTGACGTTCCGGGTCTACGACGACAAAACGAACTGGCTGGTGCGCCGTCCACCGCTACACGGCCTGACCCCGTCGGCGCACGATATGGCCCGCGAGTACAAAGTGGTGGCGGCCCTGCACGACACGCCCGTTCCGGTGGCCCGCGCGATCGCGCTGTGCGAGGACGACTCGGTGCTGGGCGCACCGTTCCAGATCGTCGAGTTCGTTGCCGGGCAGGTGGTGCGCCGCCGCGCTCAACTCGAAGCCTTCAATCACACCGTGATCGACAAATGCGTTGACGGACTGATCCGGGTGCTCGTCGACTTGCACAACGTCGACCCGAATGCGGTGGGGCTGGCCGACTTCGGCAAACCCAGCGGCTATCTGGAACGTCAAGTGCGTCGCTGGGGCTCCCAATGGGAACTGGTGCGGCTGCCCGACGACCATCGCGACGCCGACGTCGAACGACTGCATTCCGGCCTGCAGCAAGCGATTCCGCAACAGAGTCGCACTTCGATCGTGCACGGTGACTACCGGATCGACAACACCATCCTGGACGCCGACGACCCGACGCGGGTGCGCGCCGTGGTGGATTGGGAACTCTCGACGCTGGGAGATCCGCTGTCCGACGCGGCCCTGATGTGTGTGTATCGCGACCCGGCGCTGGATCTGATCGTCAATGCGCAGGCCGCCTGGACGTCACCGCTGCTGCCGACGGCCGACGAGTTGGCCGATCGGTACTCGCTGGTCGCCGGGATACCGCTGGCGCATTGGGAGTTCTACATGGCGTTGGCCTATTTCAAGCTCGCCATCATCGCGGCCGGCATCGACTTCCGCAGGCGGATGTCGGATCAGGCCAGCGGTAAAGACTCCGAGCACATGCCCGAGGTGGTCGCGCCGTTGATCTCGCGGGGACTCGGGGAGCTAGCCAAGCTGCCCGGCTAGCGCCGCATCGCCGCGGCGTGCTGCTTCTTGGCGGCGCGACGTAGTTGCAGGATGCGCGCGGTGCCGACGGCCACGGTGAGTAATCCACCAACCACGGCAGCCAGCAGGATGGCCACCCCCAGTGGCAGGTTCCAATGCCAGCCCAAGAACTGGAAAGGCGTCGACGTCGTGTTCTGGGTGATGAAGATCAGCAACAGAATCAGGATCAAGAAGCCCGCGATCAACGCAGTCCACAGGGCACCGGCTCGGGTGAATCCGATGGCCGGTTCGCTGGACTTCGCGCCGGCAGTGGGCGCTGGGGGAGGCGCCGGGACGGACTTGGGGGGAGGCCCCGAAGCGGGCGTTGGCGGCGGGTTGTCCGGCGAGCCAGGGTGGTTGCTGCTCATAGATCCATCTTTGTCCCATCGCACGCAGAATGAAACCAAACCACGCAAACCGCATGCTTCATGGCGACAGCGCCAGGCCGCTTCTGCCGTTAGTGTCAGCGTTATGAGGATGCTGCGGCGCGTGCGCCGCGCGATCATCCCTGCGGCGGTGTGGTGTGCGGCCACGTGCCTGGTCGCGGCCTGCAGCAATTCCGATCCGCTGGCGCCGCAAATGCGCAGCATGAAATCCATCGTGGTCGGGTCCGCAGACTTCCCGGAATCCCAGATCATCGCCGAGATCTATGCACAGACGTTGCAGGCCAACGGTTTCGATGTCGGGCGGCGAATGGGTATCGGCAGTCGCGAGACGTACATCCCGGCGCTCAAAGACCATTCCATCGATTTGGTACCGGAATACGTCGGTAATCTACTGCGCTACTTCGCTCCCAACTCGACCGCGACCATGCTGGGAGCCGTCGAATTGGAGCTCTACCAGAAATTGCCGGGTGACCTGTCGCTGCTGACGCCGTCACCGGCGTCCGACACCGACACGGTCAGTGTCACCAGCACAACCGCCGCCCAGTGGAACCTCAAAACCATCGCCGACCTGGCCGCTCACTCCCCGGAAGTGAAATTCGGGGCACCGTCGGCGTTCGAGAACCGCCCATCCGGCCTGCCCGGGCTGCGCCAGAAGTACTCGCTCAACATCAGTCCCGGCAACTGCATCGTCATCGACGACGGTGGCGGCGCGGTGACGGTGCGCGCGTTGGTCGGGGGAAGGGTCACCGCGGCCAACATCTTCACCACCTCACCGGCGATCAGGCAAGACCATCTGGTGACGCTCGAGGACCCCGAACACAATTTCGTGGCCGGCAACATTGTGCCGCTGGTGAATTCGCAGAAGAAGTCCGATCACCTCAAAGTGGTCCTGGATGCGGTCTCGGCGAAGCTGACCACTGACTGCCTGGCCGGGCTCAACGCGGCGGTGGCGGGCAACTCCGGCATCGATCCCGACCAGGCTGCTCGAAACTGGGTCCGGGACAACGGCTTCAACCATCCGATTACCCAATGACAGCCGGCTGGGGTGTGGCGCGTTGATCATCTTCGACAATGTCAGCAAGGTATTCACCGACGGGACCACCGCGGTGGACGGGCTCAGTCTGGTGGTCCCCTACGGCAAGTTGACGGTCTTCGTCGGTTCCTCCGGTAGCGGTAAGACCACGGCGCTGCGGATGATCAACCGGATGATCGAGCCGACATCGGGCACCATTACCGTCGACGGACGGGACGTCGCTGGCGTCGACCCGGTGAAGCTGCGGCTCGGAATCGGATACGTGATTCAGCACGCCGGGCTGATGCCGCATCAACGCGTCATCGACAACGTCGCGACGGTTCCGGTGTTGCGGGGGCAGTCACGCCGGGCGGCACGAAAGGCGGCCTACGACGTACTCGAGCGCGTCGGGCTGGACGCCAACCTGGCCAACCGCTACCCGGCGCAGCTCTCCGGCGGAGAACAACAGCGCATCGGTGTCGCTCGCGCACTGGCCGCCGACCCGCCAATCCTGTTGATGGACGAGCCGTTCTCGGCTGTGGACCCCGTGGTTCGTCTTGAGCTGCAGAACGAAATATTGCGCCTGCAAAGCGAATTGCACAAAACCATCGTGTTCGTGACGCACGACATCGACGAGGCGCTCAAACTTGCCGACCAAGCCGCGATCTTCGGGCGAGGGGGCGCGTTGCAACAGTACGACGAACCCACCGAAGTCCTTTCCCGGCCGGCCAACGATTTCGTGACGAGATTCATCGGTCTCGGGCGTGGCTACCGGTGGCTGCAGCTGATCGACGCGAACGGCCTGCCGCTGCACACCGTCGACACCGTCTCCGCCAGTGGGCTGACCGATCGATTGATCACCGGCTGGGTGGTAGTGGTCGACGACCACGGCGCACCGCTGGGCTGGATCGACGGCGACGGCCTGCGCCGGCATGCCGGTGGTGCGTCGTTGACCGACAGCATCAGCGCCGTCGGCGCATTGTTGCGCCCTGGCGGCAATCTCAGCCACGCGCTGGACGCGTCGCTGTCGTCGCCGTCGGCCGTGGGGATCGCCGTCGACGACGACGGCAAGGTCATCGGCGGGGTATTGGCCGCCGACGTGCTGGCCGCGGTCGAATCTCAGCGACGGACCTGACCATGCACTATCTGCTCACGCACCTGGGCGATGCCTGGACGCTGACCGTGATCCATCTGCGGTTGTCGTTGGTGCCGGTGCTGATTGGGCTGTTGATCGCGGTGCCGCTGGGGGTTCTGGTGCAGCGTCAACCGATTGCGCGGCAGCTGACGACGGCGACCGCCAGTGTGGTGTTCACCGTTCCGTCGCTGGCGCTATTCGTGGCGCTGCCGGTGATCATCGGGACCCGGATACTCGACGAGGCCAACGTCCTTGTCGCGCTGACGGCCTACACCACCGCGCTGATGGTGCGCGCGGTGCTAGAGGCGCTGGACGCGGTGCCGGCTCAGGTCCGTGACGCCGCCACCGCGGTCGGCTACTCGGCCGTCAAGAGAATTCTGAAAGTTGAACTCCCGCTGTCGATTCCGGTCATGGTTGCGGGGCTGCGGGTGGTGGTGGTGACCAATATCGCGATGGTCTCGGTGGGTTCGGTGATCGGGATCGGCGGCCTGGGAACCTGGTTCACCGAGGGGTATCAGACCGACAAGAGTGACCAGATCCTGGCCGGCATCGTCGCGCTGTTCGTGTTGGCGGTGGTGATCGACGTGTTGATCGTGCTGGCCGGCCGGCTGGCCACGCCTTGGTCCCGCGCGGGTGGCGCCGCGCGGCGGCGGTCGGTGGCGGTCCCGGTGGTCGGTGGTGCGCGATGAACTTCATCGGCCAGGCGGTCTCGTATCTGCTTACCGTCGACAACTGGACCGGCCCGGTCGGTCTGGCGGCACGCATCTTGGAGCACATCGAGTACACCGCCATGGCGGTGGGCGCGTCGGCACTGATCGCGGTTCCGGTCGGGATGGTCGTCGGTCACACCGGCCGCGGCACGCTTCTGGTCGTGGGCGCGGTCAACGGGCTGCGGTCACTGCCGACGCTCGGGGTGCTGTTGCTGGGCGTGCTGCTGTTCGGGCTGGGTTTCGGGCCGCCGCTGGTCGCCCTGATGCTGCTCGGTGTGCCATCGCTGCTGGCCGGCACGTACGCGGGCATCGCCAACGTAGATCCGGTGGCTGTCGACGCCGCCCGCGCGATGGGCATGACGGAGGCCCAAGTGTTGCTGCGCGTCGAGGTCCCCAACGCGATGCCGTTGATTCTCGGCGGGCTGCGCAACGCCACGCTGCAGGTCGTCGCCACCGCGACCGTGGCCGCGTATGCCAGCCTCGGCGGGCTGGGCCGCTACCTGATCGACGGAATCAAAGAACGCGAATTCCAGCTCGCTCTGGTCGGTGCGCTGATGGTCGCCGCGCTGGCGCTGATCCTCGACGGGCTGCTGGCGACGGCGGTCTGGGCTTCGGTGCCGGGCACCGGACGGTTGCGCAGGCCTGCGCGGCGCGACGGTGTGACAGTGACCGCAGTTGGCGACCAGCCTGCCGCGGCCGGGGGCCACGTCCTACGGTAGGGAGTGTGAACAGCCCCTCTGACCCGACTCAGCGCGTCTGGAACGCGATGCTGATCTGGCGTGCACCGGATATCTCCCGGATGGAATCGGTGCGAGTACAGGTGTCCGGCAAGCGAATTAAGGCTACCGGCCGCATCGTGGCCGCGGCTACCGCGACGAACCCGGCATTCGGCGCCTTCTATGAACTGCAGACCGACGAGAGCGGAGCCACCAAGAGGTTCGGGCTGACGATCACCCTCGCCGAGCGGGAGCGTCAGCTCGCGATCGCGCGTGACGAGGAAAACATGTGGATGATCACCGACCATCAGGGCGAGCGACGCGAGGGATACAACGGCGCACTCGACCTCGACGTGGTGTTCAGCCCGTTCTTCAATGCGCTGCCCATCCGTCGTCTGGGGCTACACGAACGGGCCGAAACCATCACGTTGCCAGTGGTCTACGTCAACGTGCCGGACATGACGGTCGACGCGGCCACGGTGAGCTACACCGGGCAGGGCGGCCCCGAAGGGATCAAGCTGCGTTCGCCGGTCGCCGACACCACCGTGACCGTCGACGACGAAGGCTTCATCGTGGACTATCCCGGATTGGCAGAGCGGATCTGATGACTCCGCCCGCCCGGCCGGCGGCGGCCAGTTCTTCGCGCCAGTTCTCCGCGCCGATCACGACGGTGAAGATGTCGGAGCGCGGGAAGCGGTCGTAGCGCGTTCGCGCGGCGTGGCCCGCCTCGACGAGGTCGGCCACCGAATTGTCCCAATCCAGCGAGTCGCGGGTGCGGCTGAGCAGGTCCATCATCCGGTCGACCGCCGTCAGCAGGTGGGCGGTGTTGCCTTCACACATCGCGCGCACCAGATCCGGGGCGCTGCCCGCCACCCGGGTGCCGTCCCGGAAAGACCCGGCGGCCAGCGCGAACGCCAGCGGAACTTCTGCGGCCGTCACCGCCAACGCCTCGGCGAGCAGGTGTGGCAGATGCGAAATGGCGGCCGCGGCGGCGTCGTGCTCATCGGATTTGGCCGGCACCACCACCGCGCCGCAATCCAGCGCCAGCGTCATCACCATCCACCACACCACCGGGTCCACGTGGTCGTCGACGCTGACCACCCACGGTGCCGCCGTGAACAATCCGGCATGGCCGGCCGCCCAGCCCGAGCTTTCGGTGCCCGTCATCGGGTGGCCGCCGACAAAGCGGTCCTGCAGACCGGCCGCGATGACCTCGTCGAGCACTGCCGTTTTGACGCTGGTGACGTCGGTGAGCGGGCATTTCGGGGCGAACTCGCGGACGTGGGCGAGCATCGCCGGCAGCGCGGGCATCGGCACGGCCAACACGATCAAGGCCTCGACGTCGGCGGCCCGGATCAGCGTGTCATTGAGCTCGGTGGTGGCGGCAAAACCATCGGCGAGCGCTCCGTGTGCACCCTCTACCGAGCGGTTGTAGCCGAACACTTCACGGCCCGCGGCCACCGCCGCTCGCATGATCGAACCGCCGATAAGTCCTAACCCGAGCACACACACCGGGGTTCGCGTCGCAGTCCGTGCCACAGTGCAAGGTTGGCACAGTTGAGTCGACGATGGCGGGTCGAGGTCCCCACGCTAGTTTGCGTCTTCTGGTCAAGCCGCCTGGTCAGCGACTAGCGTAGGCGCCCATGGGACGAGAGCGGGCCGCAACGCAAGGTCCGTCCGTGGATACACCGGACGGATTTGGCGTCGCCGTCGTTCGCGAAGAGGGCCAATGGCGTTGTTCTGTGATGGCCCCCAAATCGCTGACGAGCCTGGCTGCCGCCGAGACAGAATTGCGTGAACTGCGTAGTTCGGGAGCGGTCTTCGGGCTCCTCGACATCGACGACGAATTCTTCGTCATCGTGCGTCCCGCACCGTCGGGAACCCGGCTGCTGCTCTCGGATGCGACGGCGGCACTGGACTATGACATCGCTGCCGAAGTTCTGGACAACCTGGACGCCGACATCGATGCCGAGGACCTCGAAGAGTCGGAGCCGTTCGAAGAAGGCGACCTCGGGTTGCTGTCCGATATCGGGCTGCCCGAGGCGGTGCTGGGTGTCATTGTCGACGAGTCCGACCTCTATGCCGACGAGCAATTGGGCCGCATCGCCCGCGAGATGGGCTTCGCCGACCAGCTGTCGGCGGTGATCGACCGCCTCGGTCGGTGAGGACTGACGAAGATCTGATCCGGGCCGCGCTGGAGGCCGCTGCAACGGCTGGCCCGCGCGATGTGCCGATCGGAGCTGTGGTGGTCGCCGCCGACGGAACCGAACTCGCCCGGGCGGTGAATGCCCGTGAGGCCCTTGGGGATCCGACCGCGCACGCGGAAGTTGTAGCGATGCGCGCCGCGGCCACGGTGCTCGGTGACGGGTGGCGGCTAGAGGGAGCGACGCTGGCCGTCACCGTCGAGCCCTGCACGATGTGCGCGGGCGCCTTGGTTCTGGCGCGCGTCGCCCGGCTGGTGTTCGGTGCGTGGGAACCCAAGACCGGAGCGGTCGGATCGCTGTGGGATGTGGTCCGCGACCGTCGGCTCAATCACCGCCCGGAGGTGCGCGGCGGAGTGCTCGCCCAGGAATGCGCCGCGCCGCTGGAGGAGTTCTTCGCCCGCCAGCGATTGGGGTGAGCGGCGACTGTTTGGGTAAGCTGCTCGGCGGTGGCGTGTCCGAGCGGCCTAAGGAGCACGCCTCGAAAGCGTGTGACGGCTAAAACCGTCCGAGGGTTCAAATCCCTCCGCCACCGCCAAAACTACCGGCGAGAATTCGCAGGTAGTCGCCTACTTTTCGGGTTTGCTACCAAACCTCGCCAGTTGCCGAGTCACTCCGTCGCTTTGCGGGTAGTGGCAATCCCGCCGCCGCGGTCCGGTCCGGCACCAGTTTCAGGCCGCGAAGCGCCGAGCCTATCCCGGTGAGAAAAACCCATCCGGTCCGACTTTCTCGTCGATTCGCGGTATTTGGAACTCACGATCCTATTTACTGTGACCCAACTCACTCAGTGGCCGCCGACAACGTGGTTCGTGGGGCAGTGAGTCGGGGAGAGGGCAGACCGATGAGGTGGTTGGGGGCGTGGTGGGGCCAGGCCGACCATTTCGATTGGCTGACAGGCTATTTGCAAGCCCACGGGCTGGGTGCAAACACTCGCAGGCTGTTGGCCGGGGTGGCCGCCTCGTTGGTGCTGGTGCCGGCCAACGTGTGGTTTGGTCCCACCCAGGCTTATCGGCCTCTGGCGATCGTGTATTCCGTCCTGGCTGCCCTGATTGGGCTGGGCATGGCGGTGCTGTGGTTGCGCGGGTGGCCCACTCGGCGCCAGTCCCTTTTCTTCATTTTGACCGGCAGCGTGATCATCGGCATCGGGTGTTTGTGGCAACCCCAGCCGCTTGTCGCGCTGATGGCATGCTCGGCGCTGTCGATCACCGGCGGCTACCTCGCGTTCTTCCATACCGCCAAGTACATGGCACTGAACTTTGGGCTCGCCAGCACAATTGCGGCCTGGCAGGCGGTGCGGGTGGCCGGCGCGGGGCAAGCGGTGCTGGCCTTCTCTGGTTATTTTCTGGTCCTTGAACTCAATGTTGTTGTCCCGCTTGCCATTCAGGTCGTCGTGCGCGCAGTGTGGGTTGACCTATTGCGCGCCAACCGCGACCCGCTGACCGGCCTGCTGAATCGGCGAGCCTGCGACCGGGCGGTAGTGGGCCGGATGCTCGCTGGCGCCAATCACATGTTTTTGGCGGTGGCCATGGTTGATCTGGACCGCTTCAAAAAACTCAACGACACACTCGGACATGCCGCCGGCGATGAAGCGCTCATCGCGGTCGGGGGGGCGTTGACCGCGGCATGCGGTGAGAGCGCCGTGGTCGGTCGCGTCGGCGGGGAGGAATTCTTGGTCGCTGACGTCGTGACGTCAGAAGAGCTGCCCGAGTGGGGGCGACAGTTCTGTGACGCGGTGGCCGCGATCAAGCATCCCGTGACAGCCAGCGTCGGAATCGCCAACCTGGCATTGCGCAGTACCGCCGCCGCACATGTCGACCAAGCGTTTCACCAGCTGATCGCCCACGCGGATACCGCAATGTATGAAGCCAAAAGGGGCGGGGGCAATCAGACTTGCCGCCACGCACTCGCGGTCTGAGCCGGCATCGCGCGCCTAGTTCTCGGGAGACGGCTGAAAATCCCAGCCCGGCGAAGCATTCCAGCCTGGATCCGATTGAGAGCTCCAACCCGGATTCGTCGGGGTATTCACATCCGGTTCCGGTATTGGATTCCAGCCCGGATCCGAGGGGTCGTCTGCAGCGAGTCCGCCGGCGCCGAATTGGGCAACGGCCGGCGCCGGTCGGCCAGTGTCTAGCAGCATGAGCGTCGCGACGGTTGCGGCTCCCGCGAATATCACCTGCATTGCCCGGATTTGTCGAGGTCGTCCGGCGGCTGATGTTGTCATTCTTTATTCTTGCGCTGCACTGCTGTTCGCGGGCTGGGCGATTGTTATCGATCGCGTGTGAGCGCGGCCTGAATCAGCGACGAAACCGCCTGGCGGCGAGCTTGGCGAATTCGACCGTGGAGCGGCGGACGGATTCGAGTTCCAGTGACACCAGCAGCGTGTCCACCATCGCGAACGGCAGCGTGGTGGCGACCGCCCCGCGGCCGTACTCGATGTGCCACGAGCCGGGGTGAATGGTCAGACCCCGCGCGCGGCCCTTCTCGAGGCAGGTGTGTTCACCTGGCATCAGCGTCATGGGTAGGGCGTCGTCAGACTCGAGATCGTACGAGTCGATTTGGCCGGCCATCAGGAACTTGTGGATTTCCACATGCTTGTAGCGGCCCGAAAAGCCTTGTGTGCCAGTGGGGGATCCGAAGATCACGATGTACTCACGCGGGCTGAAGTAGAGAAAGCGGACCTTGCCGAGGATCCCGCCGGCCTTGCTGCCTACCCATCGGCCCGGCGTCGGATCGACGAGGTCCGGATATTCACCGGCGATCAATTCGACGGCCCGCGTGATCAACTCGCCCGCCGCGAGCGGCAGGCCGACAACTTGCTCCGCGATCTTGTGCAGCGAATCCGGGTCGATTTTGTACGACATCAAGCGGTTCTCTCGGACGCTGAGCACACACCGTGAAACTAGCAGCGCGCAATCGCGATACGCCACCGCCACAATTCGGTGGGTATGGTTCGACGATGACGCCGGCCGCGGAGCGCGAGAGCGGCGGGGCTGCCGAAGATGCCACGCGCGGGCGCCCCCGCGACATGCAGCGCCGAGCGGCCGTCATCGCCGCCACCCGTGAACTCCTGATCGCCAACGGCTACGACGAAATCACCCTGGCCGGCGTCGCGCGCCATGCCGGGGTATCGCGGCCCTTCGTCTACGACCATTGGGGCAGCAAGTTCGCGCTCGTCGAGGACGCCATTTTCTCCGCCCCCGGTGAGCTTCCCGCGATCGACGAACTCCCCTTCGCTGACGCGCTGACCAGCCTGATCACCGGCATGGTGCGGGTGCAGTCGGACCCGGCATACCTGGCAGGCATGCCGGGTGTCGCGACCGTGCTCTACAGCCGGCCCGACCTGGTCGAACAGGTGGAAGCCCGCTACATGGCCCCGATTCGGGCGCGGTGGGTCCGCCTGATCGAACGCGGAAAGGCGCAGGGTCTGGTGCGGCCCGAAGTCGACGGGAGTGCCCTGATGGACACCGTGCGCGGTGCTGTCACGCTGCACACTTCGGTCAACAAGGCACTCGGAGAGTCCGAACTGATCGCGCACCTGAGGTCGTTGATCATCCATGGAGTCACCGGCAACGAATAATTTCCTTACATTGTGTAAGGTAATGACGCTGCAGGCGGGTGCGGAGGAGGCTTCGGAGACCTTGACCAAGAAGTCGCTGCACGCGCTCTTCGACCTGACTGGCCGCACCGCCATCGTCACCGGCGGGACGCGCGGCATCGGACTGGCCATCGCAGAGGGCTTGGTCGACTGCGGAGCCAATGTGGTCGTCGCCAGCCGAAAGGCCGACGCTTGCACCGCGGCCGCCGAGAAGCTGCAGGCGCTGGGCGGCGGCCGAGCCGTCGGCGTCCCCACGCATCTGGGTGACCTCGACGCGATCGACCGACTCGTCGAAGCCACCGTCGCGGAGTTCGGCGGCATCGACATGGTGGTCAACAACGCCGCCAATGCGCTGTCGCTGCCATTGGGCGAGTTCACTGCCGAAGCGTGGTCGAAGTCGTTCTCGGTCAACCTGCAAGGCCCGGTGTTCCTGATCCAGTCGGCGCTTCCGCATCTTCGCAAGAGCGAGCACGCGTCGGTGCTCAACGTCGTGTCCGCGGGCGCCTTCATTTATTCGCCGGCGGTGTCGATGTATTCGGCTGCCAAAGCCGCGATGGTGTCGTTCACGCGGTCCATGGCCGCGGAGTTCGCATCGCAGGACATCCGCGTCAATGCCCTGGCGCCCGGATCGGTCGACACCGACATGGTGCGCGGCAACCCGCCGGAATTCATCGAGGTGATGAAGGCATCCGCACTGCTGAAGCGGATCGCCGACGCCGCCGAGATGGTGCCTCCCGCACTGCTATTGCTCTGCGACGCCGGAAGTTTCATCACCGGGCAGACCATCATTGCCGACGGTGGCATGGTAGCCCGGTAGGAAGGCAATAATGACCGACATCGACATCGACACCGACAGCGCAACCCGCGAATCCAACAAGCAAACGCTCCGACGGGCGATGGACGCTATCAGCGGGCTCGATCTTGAGGCGGTCCTCGGTGAACTCCATGATGATGTCCGCTTTGAATTACCTTACGAGGCAGCGGTTCCGGACTCCGGCCAGGACGGTATTCGCGACCTGCTGGGTTCGATGTTCGTGATGTTCGAAAAGTTCACGATCACGCTCACCGATGTCTACGAGATGCTTGACCCGAACATGTTGGTGGCGCGCTATCGGGGCGACGCGCTGGGACGGGCCAAGCCCGTCGTCTACCAGAATGACTACATCGGCGTGTTCGAGTTCCGCGACGGCAAGATCACGTTGTGGCGCGAGTTCGACAACCCCATGGTGTCCGCCGCGATGGTCGCGGGGTTTGCCGAGGGAAGCTCGTGACCGCCGATACGCCGATCACCGTTGAGCGCCTCGACGACGGCGCCATCGCGATCTTGACGATTAATCGTCCAACGCGTCGAAATGCCTTGGACTCACAGACGCTCGTCGACATGCACCGCCTGCTGGACACATTGAACGGCGACCCCACGCTGCGAGCGATCGTGGTGACGGGCACGGGTGTCTCGTTCTGCTCTGGCGCCGACTTGAAGTCGCAGCCGGGTGATCTCTCCGATAGCGCGGGTGTCCCCTACGCCGAGCTGCGATCCGCGGCGACCTCGACCGTCGCGGTCACGATGGCCGCGCAGGAACTCATGGCCTCGGCTTTCGAGAAGGTCCACCGGCTGCGCGTCCCGGTTATCGCCGCGGTCAACGGGTTTGCCCTTGGCGGTGGTTTCGCACTGGCTTTGGCCTGCGACATCCGGTACGCCGCGCGGTCGGCGACGTTCGGCGCGGTTTTCATCCGGCACGGGGTGTCGGCGTGCGACATGGGCACCAGCTATTTCCTGCCGCGCCTGGTCGGAGCCGCACGGGCTGCCGAATTAATGCTCACTGGACGGGTCTTCGACACGGCCGAAGCGGTCGCGATCGGATTGGTTCTCGAAGTGCTCGACCCGTCGAGCCTGCTCGACACCGCCGTCGCTAAAGCCCGTGAAATAGCCCAGAACTCGCCCCTGGCTGTCTGGATGACGAAGGAAACCATGTGGCAGACCATCGACTCGCCGAGCCTGCGTCACGCACTCGACATCGAGAATCGGACACAGGTGATGTGCACGGGCAATGGGGATCTGGCGAATTCCTTCGCCGCGTTCCGCGACGACGGGACGGCTCGATGGAACCCGCTGTGAGCAACGCACCGCGACATCGAGGAGACTGACCATGGCGAATTCCCTATCCGAGCGGCTCGGCATCGAGTTCCCACTATTTGCATTCTCGCACTGCCGCGACGTGGTCGCCGAGGTCAGCAAGGCCGGCGGATATGGGGTGTTGGGCGCACTGGCCTATAACGCCGAACGCCTCGAGGTCGAGCTTTCCTGGATCGACGAACACGTCGGCGGTCGGCCGTACGGCGTGGACTTCGCGATGCCGGAGAAGTTCGTCGGCAAGGGCGAGTCGTTCAGCCTGGATGCACTGCGCGAACAAATCCCACTCGGTCACACCGAACACATGGAACAGGTGCTGACTAGCCACGGTGTGCCGCCGCTGCCGGACGACACCGAGCGACGGGTGATAGCGGCCGGCCTCGGTGTCGAGGCAGAAGGGCCGGGCCAGGTAGCGGTCGCACTGCGTCATCCGGTGTCGATGATTGTCAATGCGCTGGGCCCGCCACCGGCATACGCGATCGAGGCCGCACACGAAAAAGGGGTTCTGGTGGGCGCATTGAGCGGCTCGCCGCGGCACGCCCGGCGCAATGTCGATGCGGGAGTGGACGTGATCATCGCCCAGGGCGGCGAGGCCGGGGGACACACCGGAGAGATCGCCACCATGGTTCTGGTGCCCGCGGTCGTGGACGAGGTTGGTCCAAACGTCCCCGTGCTGGCCGCCGGGGGTATCGGTAACGGCCGGCAGATGGCGGCGGCGATGGCCCTCGGCGCACAAGGAGCGTGGACCGGGTCGTTGTGGCTGACGGTGGCCGAAGCGGCTACCGAACCATGGGTCGTCGACAACCTGCTGAGGGCCGGGTACAGCGACACGGTGCGGTCGCGCGCGATGACCGGCAAGCCGGCCCGTCAGATCCGCACCGACTGGACCGAGGCTTGGGAAGGCCCAGACAGTCCCGCCCCGCTGCCAATGCCGTTGCAAGGCATTGTGTATGCCGACGCCTCGGCACGGTTCATGCGGGCGCGATCCAGCGCGCTGTCGGGTTCTCCGGCGGGCCAGATCATCGGGTCGATCAACAAGGTACGGCGCTCGCGGGAGGTGGTCCTCGACATCGTCGAGGAGTGGCTGACCACCGTGCGGCGACTAGCGGAAGACAGCTGAGGAGGAATCGCTGTGGTCACAATCACCAACGAAGTCCGGGACATCGATACCGGCGCACCCATGACGCGCTTCGCCCGCGGCTGGCACTGCATAGGCCTGGCCGTAAATTTCCGCGACGGAAGTCCTCACGCGATCAACGCATTTGGGTCTCGCCTCGTGGTGTTCGCGGACTCGCAGGGCGAGTTGCACGTCCTCGACGCGTATTGCCGCCACATGGGTGGCGACCTGTCCCAGGGGACCATCAAGGGCGATTCGGTGGCGTGCCCGTTCCACGACTGGCGCTGGCAGGGCTCGACCGGTCGCTGTTCACTGGTGCCCTACGCCAAGCGCACGCCCCGACTGGCGCGGACGCGGCGATGGCCGACCGGGGAGGTCAATGGCCAACTGCTGGTCTGGCACGACCCCGAGGGGGCGATGCCCCCGGCCGAGGTCTTCCCGCCGACGATCGACGGGTACGCCGAAGGACAGTGGTCACCGTGGTCGTGGAACTCGATCCTCATCGAGGGGTCACACTGCCGGGAGATCGTCGACAACAACGTCGACATGGCCCATTTCTTCTATATCCACCACGCGTACCCGACGTTCTTCAAGAACATCATCGAAGGCCACACGGCGACCCAGCTGATGGAGTCGAAGGCTCGTCCCGACACCACGGCGAACTACGACAATCTCTGGGAGGGAACGAGACTTCGTTCCGAAGCAACGTATTTCGGCCCGGCCTACATGATCAACTGGCTGCACAACGATGTGGCGCCGGACTTCACGATTGAAGTGGCGCTGATCAACTGCCATTACCCGGTCAGTCATGACTCATTCGTGCTGCAGTGGGGCGTGGCGGTTCAGGAGCTCCCCGGGCTGCCGGCGGCCAAGGCGACCAAGCTCGCCGCCACGATGAGCCGATCGTTCGGCGAGGGCTTCCTCGAAGACGTCGAGATCTGGAAGCACAAGACGCGCATCGAGAACCCGTTGCTCACCGAGGAGGACGGTGCGGTGTATCAGCACCGGCGCTGGTACGAGCAGTTCTACGTCGACGCCGCCGATGTCACCGCAGAGATGACCGACCGCTTCGAAATCGAGGTAGACACCAACCACGCCAACAAGTTTTGGCAACACGAGGTTGCGGAGAATCTCGCGGCGACCGTGCGCTGATAGCTGCGTCCTCCTATGTGGGAGGAAATCTCTCCTGGCCGTGTCCTGCTACTCGCCCACATCCTGGAGGCAAAGCCGACACGGTGAGGTGAAATCGATGGATGTCGCGCGGGTCGCGATCACTGGAGGTACCCGCGGCATTGGCCTCGCCACGGCGCAGGCATGTGTGCGGGCCGGGATGTCTGTCGCGATCGGCGCTCGCAGCGGAACTCAAAGTGCGGCAATAGCAGAACAATTGGGTGACCGTGCGGTCGGGTTCGGTCTTGATGTGCGTAATGGCGAGCAGTTCGAGGCTTTCCTTGCCCGCTCCGAAGAACACATCGGTCCGCTGGATGCACTGATCAACAACGCCGGCATCGTGTACATCGGCAGCTTCGTTCACGAAGATCCCGCCGACACTCAGCGATCGCTGGATATCAATCTGAGCGGGGTGATGACCGGAACCCGGTTGGCCCTGCGGCGTTTCCTGCCCCGCGGGCATGGCCACATCGTCAATATGGCTTCCGCCGGCGGCCAGATCGCCCTGGCGGGCGAGGCCACGTATGCGGCCACCAAGCATGCGGTGGTGGGGTTCACCCGAGCGATCCGCGCCGAGACACGCGGCACCGGTGTGCGAACGACTATCGTCATGCCCGGATTCACCCGGACTGACATGTCCGGCGGACTCGAAACACAGCGAGGAATGCGATTCGTCAGCCCGGACGCGGTTGCCGACGCCATCGTCACAGCGCTTCGCACCGGAAAAGAGGAGCTGTACGTTCCCCGTGAGCTGGGCACGGTCGCCAGACTCGTCGCCGGAACGCCGCCGTGGATTGCCGACCGCATAAAACGCGCCTTCGGCCTAGACGAAATGTTGTTCCGCGTCGACGCGATCGCGCGCCGCGGTTATCTCCGTAGCGTCGAGCGGTTGTCCTGAAGTTCGACGGCGACGCTGAACAACGCCGGCGGGTAGCGCGCCGAGACTCAATTCGACAGAATCGCTGCCACTTCGTGCGGCGTGGGCATATCGCGAATTTGCCGGGCAATCTTGTTGGCCGCCGTCCGGTAGGTTGGATTTTCCAGAATCTCCTTTACCGCCAACACAACTCGTTGCGGACTGAACTCTTCGCGCGTGATACAAATTCCGGCGCCCGCGGCTCCGACACGCTCGGCTTGAGCGCCCTGATCTGCGCCCTGGGGTGCGAGCACCAGCGGAACACCGACGGAGAGGGCGCCCAGATTGCTGCCGGCGCCGCCGTGAGCAACCACGACGTCGACGCCCTCGAGGAGTTCGCGGTATGGCATGAACTCTTCGAAACTGACGCACTCGCGGCCGACGGCGAAATCGCCACGTGAATGCTTGGGACCAAGCGTGACTCGCAGCGATCGATCGTTCTCCGACAATGCCTGGATGATGGGATCAAGCACTTCAGGACCACCGAACACCGTGCCGAATGTCAGCAGGATTCCAGGCCTGTGAGCGAAGGGCTTTGGAATTCTGGGTTGCGACGTGCCGGGCGACTGATGGGCTTCGGGTCGCATGGGTAGCCATCCTCGCGGCTTCTGCCAAGCGTCGACCTGCAGCCCTGGTGGGCATATATCGACGACCCACTTCGACCGTCGCCACCGCACACCGCGGGCCTGGTAGTCGGCGGCGGCACGCACCTCGGCGGCTTGGACGAAGTCCGCGGACACGTACGCGCCGAAGGTGTGGCAGACGCGCTCGACATCGCAGGCCGCGGCTACCAGCGGCCCCAGGTAGTCCATCAGGTCGTGGACTACCAGATCTGGACGCCAGGCTTTCGCCACCGCGAGCGAGTCATCAACTGACATATCGATTCTGGTGGTGGTAAACGCTTCCAGTACCGCTTCGCGGGTGCACTCGCCCGTGACATCCTCACCGGTGCGCCGCATGACCTCCGCGATCATGGACGGAATGTCCGCACCGGCCACCAGCACGTGCAGATCTTCGTCCGACACAACCGGTACTTCAGTCCGGGGAACCATGATTGCGACGGTGTGTCCCCGCGCCCGGAAAGCCCGGGCAAGCGGCAACAACGGAATGAGGTGCCCATGCTCGGGCACACAACTGAACAGGATCCGCATGCGCTGGCCTCTCGGTTCGGGCGTCGGCGTCTTACAGCGTTAAACGACTAATTCGGGCGCAAAATTCTGTTACCCGGTGTTATCAGACGCGGCTTAGCCCAGCCCGCCGGTCAGCCTCCGAGCCGCCTGAACTTCGCCTTGCCGGTAGGGCTTGCCGTCGGGCAACAGAAGGTCGTGAAACCAAACCTTCGGCGGCGCGGTGTACGGGTGATTCCAAGAGTCCCACGGAAAGTAGGTTTGGGTCTTCCCGGCCACCAGACCCCAGTTGATTGCACCAACATTGTGGCGCTTGGCAATTGGCAGGATCCCTTCGATGCTGCTGCCCTGGGGGCGAGCCATGTATTCGGTGCAGATGATCGGGCGCCCCATCGGTGCCAGTTCATTGATCTTCGATTCGAACTCGGCCGGCTTGCCGTAGTTGTGAAACGTGATCACGTCGGCGTTGTCGAGCTGAATAGCGCTGATTGGGCTACGGTTTCGCGGGTCTCCCCAGGATCCTTGCCACACACCACTCGTCAGGGGTTGAGCGGGGTCAACCGAGCGTGCCCATCGGAACACCTGGGGAAGCAGGTCGGCCACACGCTCCAGTTTGTCCGAGCGCTCGACCTTGCGGTATTCTTTCGCGGGATTGTCGGGTTCGTTCCATAGATCCCATCCCAAAACCCGGTCGTCATTGCGGAATTGGCTCAACACTCCCGTGACGTAGTCCTGCATCACGGGGATGTAGCGGGGGTCGCCGAGGCGTTCGGCACCCGGGCTTTGCACCCAGCCGGAGTTGTGCACCCCCGGTACCGGCGCGTGCTGCGGGCCGGACTTGGGGATTGGGTCCCAACAGGAGTCGAACAATACGAACAGCGGCTTGATGCCGTGGCGCGACGTGATGCCAACGAATTGGGCGAGACGGCTTTGGAAGCCCTGGCGGTCTGCGGCCCACAATTGGTCGTGCAGGAAGACCCGCATGGTGTTGAAGCCGAGCGCGCGGGCCGCACCCAGCTCGCCGTCAATGCGTTGCGGGTCAAAGGTTCCCGGCTGAAACATCTCCAGCTGATTGATAGCGGTCGACGGGATGTAGTTCGCGCCCACCAGCCAGCCCTGCGCGCGGTACCAGGCATTGGCGCGGTCCGGCGACCACCGGGCCGCCTCGGCAGAGGCGCGCGGCGCTTGGGCCAGAGCCGCTCCCGCTGCCAACATCAGCGGGAGCTTCATGGCCGTTCGGCGGTTCACGAAGTGACACTAGATTTCCCTTGTCGTGCAGGCGGTTAGACGCGCCGATTGCAATCTGTGAGGTAGGAAATTGTGACCTGATCGTGATCCGGCACTAGCGAAGCTTGCGGCCGTAGTTGTCTTTCGTGCTGCCGGTGAACATCACGATCGCGTCGACGACGGCCCAGATGATGCTGCCGAGTAGGACCGGCAGCCCGAAGAAGCAGAAGACGCTGAAGATGAGTCCGAACAAGCCCAGTAGCAACTGGGCGACCGCGATCTGGGTCGAGTCGATGTAGAAGCGACCGATACCGAACACTCCGAAAAACAGCTGTAACAGCCCGGCCGTCGTGGCGGACTTATCGGACAGGGGCACACCCGTGACGGGATCGCGGCCAAACGGCGCTTGAGGGCCGACCGGGATTCCGGGATACCCGGCATAACCGGGATAGGGGTGCGGTGGTGGATAGCCGGGTTGCTGCGGGTACCCCGGGTATCCCGGTGGCGGCATCGGGGGACCCTGGGGCGGGAAGTAACCGGGCGGCTGCCAACCCTGCGGCGGCGGGAATCCGGGCGGGTTCGGCGTCGACATTGGCATGAGTTAACTCTTCTGTCGCGGGTGCGTCCATTCGGTCTGCCAGCGCCGCCAGCAACACTCTCGCATCATGCAACATTTGTAGACAGAAATAATTGCCTACTGCTACTATCGTCTCTAACAGCGTTTGCTGGCTTCAGGAGTACACAGATGCAGCCCATATTCTTCGACCCCGCGGTGGCCGGTGTTGGCATCGACGTTGTGGGCAGCACGATGCAGGCCGTGGCCGCCGGTGCCGCCGCATCGCCGTCGATGACAGTGCTGATTCCCGCCGGTGCTGAGGAGGTCTCAGCTCAGGCAGCGGCGGCGTTCGCAGCAGAGGCCACCCAGTTGCTGGCCTTGGTAAACGGGGCACATGCCGAACTGGCGCGTACGGGTTCCGCGCTGGTCGAGATCGCCCGGATGTACTCCGAGACCGATGCCGCCGCGGCCGGCAGCCTGCAGCGGATCCGCCCGCCGATCAGCTTTCCGCTGGCCGGGTAGGTGAGCGGCGGCGCAAATTCGTAGACCGCAAACCCTCATATCTCTTCTAACTTCCCCCCGGACGGCGCGATACTAGCGATATGTCCGATCGCAACGTGCTCGGCGGCGTGCTGCAGCCGTGCGGCACCGAGCCTCTCACCGGTTACTACCGCGACGGCTGTTGCTCAAGCGGGCCCGAGGATGTCGGCCGCCACACGATCTGTGCCGTAATGACTGCCGAGTTTCTCGAGCATCAGCGTTCGATCGGCAACGATCTGTTGACGCCGGTTCCCGAGTACCGGTTTCCCGGCCTGCTATCCGGCGATCGCTGGTGCGTCACAGCCCTGAATTGGCTGCGGGCTCATCGGGACGGGTGCGCCGCCCCGGTGGTGCTGGCCTGCACCCACGAACGCACCCTCGAGGTCGTTCCCCTTGAGACACTGATGGAACACCAAGTCGACGTTCCTGACGACCTGGCTAACTTGTAGGGCTCGCGATCTGCGGTTCGATCCGTCGTGCCGCGGAGCAAACCTGCTCGCTCAATCGCAGGACCTCAGCCGCGGACAAGTCGGTGAATGGTGCGGCGCTGATCGACATCGCGACGACCCCGTCCTCGTCGAAGATCGGGGCGGAGATGGTGGCGATGCTGTGTGTGTCGTCCTCGATGAGTTCGGCGTCTAGGACGTCGATCACGGTGAGGTCGGCGAAAGCCTGGGCGAGCCGCGCGGTGATCGCATCGGGTCCCCCGTCCCCGCGAAGTGCGCGTAGCGCCGTGTACACCTGGAGGTATTCGCGGCTGAGCCGTTCGACGGTGTATCCGCGGTCACGAATCTCGCTGAGCACCGTGGTGATTCGCCGGTGTAGCGCGGTCGAAGGCTTACCGATGCCTTCCAGCCAGGCGCGCTGTGCGGTGAGCGGGCTGCCGGCGATGTAATCGCGGCCGAACGGTGCGACCAAAGGCATTCGCAATCCACGATGGATCCGCATTCCGGAAGCCGATTCACCGGCGCTGTCCACCACGACGATCGCGTTGCCCTCGCGGCGGGCTAGAAAGGCTTGTGCCGCTGTGGATTCGGCGAGCTGCTGCAGAATTCCGTGGAAGACCCGGTCGCCGGCGGGCTTCGCAAGCGTTGCAATACCCGGTCCCCAGGAGTAGGCGGCGGTGGCGATGTCGCGCACCACCCAATGGTGGGCGGCCAGCGTGGTCAGGATTGCGTGGCCGGTGGCCCGGCTGATGGCCAGCTCGCGGGTGATCTCGGCGAGGGAGAACGCTCGAGTGGGCTGCGACCCGAGCAGCGCCATGACTGCGACGACGCGCTCGGTCGGCGGAGAAGTGGGTTGACGAGGTGTCGGCTCCGCAGCTACCGTCCGTATCATATTTCGAATGATACGTCGAATATTCGACACCGGGTCGAGGAGGCGGTCGCATGGGCTCTGCGGGCCCCGACATCGCTGACATCGATTTCGACGATCTCACCTCTCCGCAGCTAACCGACATACAGCGTCAAATACTGGAATTCACTGAGGCCAAACGGGTCGACTTCGACATCAACGAAATGATCGCGGAGGCCGTCGGGCAAGCCGGCGCTGACGACCTGGACGACACGGATGGCTTCGGTGACCGGCTCAGGGCGCACGTCGCCGCGATCGAGGCCGACGACGGGCTGCGGCAGCTGAGCCGCTCGACGTTGCGGCAGCGAGTGGTTCGCTTGCTACGAAACCGGTTGTCGCTGACCGAGCTCGTCGCACGCTATCCCGAGATCGAGTCGATCCCGATCGAGAAGCCCTTCATTGTTGTCGGGATGCCGCGATCCGGCACCACCCATCTGGTGAATCTCATTGCCGCCGACCCACGCCGGCGCGCGCTGCCGTATTGGGAGAGTCAAGAACCGATACCGGCGCGCGGTGAGGGCCCCGACGTCTTCGGGGTCGACCCTCGTTATGCGCGTGCCAAGTCCGAACACGACGCATTGATGGTCAGCGCCCCGGTGGTGGCCGCCATGCACGACCGATTCCCCGGGGCGATCGAGGAAGAGGTCGAACTCCTTGACCTCGACCTGGCCGGCTATGTCCTGGAATGGCATGCCCGCGTACCGGCTTGGCGCGACTACTACCTCGCACTCGACCAAACACGCCACTACGCGTATCTGAAAAAGGTCTTGCAGGCGCTGACCTTTCTGCGCGGGCCGCGCACCTGGATCCTCAAGAGTCCCCAGCACTGTGAGCAACTCGGCCCATTGATGGCGACCTTTCCCGACGCGACGGTGGCCTTCACGCATCGCGATCCTGTCGCGGTCGTCCAGTCGGCGATCACGATGATGGCGTACTCCGATCGGCTGCGCCGGACGAGCATCGATCCGGGGTGGCTACTGGATTACTGGACCGATCGGGTGCACCGGCTGCTGCGCGCATGTGTCCGCGATCGCGAGCTGGTGCCGGCCGAACGTAGCATCGACATGACCTTCGACGAGCTCAACGGCAACGAAATGCCGCTGCTCGAACAGCTATACGCGCGCGGCGGAGTCGAATTGACGCCGAAGGCGCGCAACGGGTTCCAGCGATACTTGGACGGCAATCCGCGCGGCAAGCATGGCCGTATCCGCTACGACCTGCAACGGCACTTCGGCGTCTCGGCCGATGAACTGCGCGGACGGTTCGACTTCTACCTCGACCGGTTCGACGTCCGCCCCGAATGAGGAGCATCGATGGGTAGCCAAGACTTTGAGCCGGTCTATCGCAGCAGGCCGGGCGCTGACGGGCTGCGGCCGGCGGCTGCCGAACAGGCCGAACAGATCGCGGCGGGACTGTGGTGCTCGCCGGGTCTGTCGAATGCGTACCTGCTGACTACCGACGACGGCCGGGTCATCGTCAACACCGGCATGGGCTTCGAGGGCCCGGTGCATCGCGCGAACTTCGACGCCGTCGACCCTTCGCCGGTGCGCTACATCATCTTCACCCAGGGGCACGTCGACCACGTGGGCGGACTGGACAGCGTCTGCGACCCAGACACAACCGTTGTGGCCCAAGCGAACTGGACTCAATGGCGGGACGACAACGAACGCCTGATTCCGTACCGTGCCAGCCGCAGCGCCTTCGCCTTCTCCGACACCCTGGCGACGGGCATCCAGGCCGTTCAGCGCCGCCTGGGCACCACGCGGCTGCCCGCTCAGAGCGTTCCCACCGTCGACCTCGACTTCGACGACACGCTCACCCTCGACGTCGGGGGCCGACGGCTGGAGCTGATCTCGGTCCCGGGCGGTGAGACCACCGATTCATTGGTGATATGGCTGCCCGATGAACGAATCTGTTTGTGTGGAAATACGTTTGGACCAGTATTCGGACACATTCCTAACTTGGTGACGATGCGCGGCGACCGCTACCGAGATGCCCTGACCGCTATCGCTTCGGTCGAGCGGGTTCGTGATCTTGCGCCTGAACTCCTGGTGACGGGTCACTTCGAACCGATCGCGGGCGCAGATCGCATCCACGCCGAGCTCACCCGGTTGCGCAACGCCATTGCCTACATTCACGACCAGACCGTGGCCGGGATGAATGCCGGAAAAGATGTCCAGACGCTGATGAACGAGATCGTCTTGCCCGCGGAATACGAGGTGGGCCAGGGCTATGGAAAGGTCTCCTGGGATGTGCGGGCGGTGTGGGAGAACTACTCGGGCTGGTTCCACCACCGGTCGACCACCGAGCTCTACTCCATTGGGTTCGACGCCGTCGGCACCGACGTGGTGGAACTGGCCGGAGCCGATGAGCTGACGGCGCGCGCAACGGCGCACCTCACCCAGAGCCGCCCACTGCACGCCATCCACCTTGCCGAGCTGGTCACCACCGCGCAGCCGGACCATCCGGGAGCACGTGAAGTGCTCAGGGAAGCGCACCAAAGCCTGCTGGACGCCACCACCAACTTCTGGGAAAGAGCCTGGCTCTCAAGACAAATTGCGACTAACTCGTGACAGCACGGTGAGGACATCACTATGGCATTTGCATTGCACCCCAACGACTTCTATCACACCGGCATCGTGGTGCCTGACCTCGACGCCGCGATGGCCCGGCTCAGCGCATTGGCCGGCTATCGATGGATCACGCCGCTGCGCTACACGTTGCCCTTCCGCACCACCGAAGGGGTTCGCGACCTGACTTCGACGATCGTCTATTCCGTGCAGAGCCCGCACATTGAACTGGTGCAGGAGGTTGCGGGCACGCCCTGGACGCCCGCACCGGGCAATTCCGTCCACCATGTCGGTTATTTCACCGACAACCTCGTCGAGACCGCGCGTGCATTGGAGAACAACGGCTTCTGCTTCGAAATGACCGGAGCAATACCGGATTCGGAGTTTGGGATGTTCGCCTACTACGTCGATGAGTTCGGCACCCGCATCGAGATCGTCGACCGCGCGCTATTCCCCGACTTCGCCGCGTTCGTTGAGTCCATCGCCGCACCTGGCCCCGCCGGAGCCTGACATGGTACTGACGGTGTTGCGCTTCAACTTCGCCTCGCCGAACGGGGAACCACGCACGCAAAGCAAGCTGCTATCCGCAGCCCTCGAACTGGTGCAATGGGGTGAGTCCCATGGCATCACGTCGATGAGCGTCGACGAGCACCATGTCACCGGCCACGGGTGGAGCTGCAATCCGATCATGGCCGCGGCGATGTTCCTGGCGCGGACCTCAACAATGATTGCCAGCGTGGACTGCGCGCTAGGGCCGTTGTGGAATCCGGTACGGCTCGCCGAAGACATTGCGCTGGTGGACAACATGAGTCGTGGACGGTTGCATACCACGGTCGGTCTGGGTTACCGGCCCGTCGAATACGACTCGCTCGGCCTGGATTTCAGCCAGCGAGGTGCGTTGATGGACAGCCTGGTCGAACGGATGCTGTCGGTGTGGTCCGGCGCCGAAGCGAATGCTGGAATTTGTACCGGTACCTGGAGTCGGCCGCATCCGCCGCTGTATGTGGGTGGCGGCGCGCGAGCCACCGCCCGGCGCGCGGCGCGCTTCGAGCTGCCGCTCAGCCTGGCCGACCATCTGCCCGACATCGCCGCCTACTATCGGGAACTGTGTTCTGCCGCCGGCATGAAACCCCTGATCCTGATGCCCGGCCCGATCAACCGCGGAATGATCTATCTACACGAGGATCCCGACCGGGCTTGGGCTGAACTTGGCGGTCACATCCTCTGGGAAGCAGTCACTTACGGCGAATGGTCCACCGACCAACGATCCTTGATGCACCTGCCCGGTGTGCGGACGCTGGATGAGGTCAGAGCATCGGGGCTTTACCGGTTTCTGACTCCCGATCAGCTCATCGCCGAAATCCGGGACACCGACGACTACGGGCCGCTGGTGCTGCATCCGCTGGTCGGCGGCATGCCCGTCGACGAAGCATGGAAATCGGTCCAGCTGCTGACCGACACCGTGCTGTCGGCCCTCGGCTGAGGTTATCTTTCTTGAACGCGTTGATTGGGCTTGCTGGTGAGCGGGTACCGCTGCTAGATCAGACAGCAGAAACATTGGGTGCCTCTGCTGGATCAGACGGCGGAAACGTGGGGTGCGATGATGAAATCTTGTGCGGTGAAGCGAACTTGTGCGCTCGTCGGCGGTGCGGGGTTGACCGCTCTCGTGGTCGCATGTGGCGGCGCTGCCGCCAGCCCGCAAGGCACGCCGAAGACATCGCCACCAACCTCGTCGGAGACGGCACCGAACCCTGGTGTGCCCAGTTCGGTGGGCCCGCCGGGTGGTTATGGCGGCGACAACGCGCCGGGCGGGGGAGCGGGTGCCGGCGGAGGCTGATGTCAGGGCACGACCGTCGAGTACAGCCACGTGTCCCACAGCGAGCGCAGCGACTCATCGGAATAGTTGGCCGCCAGCCCGGTGAAGTCGTCGGTGACGGCGGTGCCGTGACGATGCCGCGACGTCCAATCCTTCAGTAGCGCAAAGAAATTATCGTCACCCAATCGACCGCGCAGCGCATGCAGGGTCAGCGCACCGCGTTTGTAGACTCGGTCGTCGAACATGTCGCGCGCCCCGGGATCGGTCAGTAGCAGGTCCTGTGGCTGAGTGCGCAGCTTTGCGTGGTGCAGCTGGGCCAGTTCGTCGGCGCTGGGGCCGCCGCCGTGTTCGGACCACAACCACTCCGCGTAGCACGCGAATCCTTCGTGTAGCCAGATGTCGCGCCATTGGCCCGCGGTCACCGAGTTGCCGAACCACTGATGTGCAAGTTCATGGGCGATCAGCCGCTCGCTGGACCGCGTGCCGTCGCAATGGTTAGCGCCGAAGATCGAAATCCCTTGGGCTTCCAGGGGTATGTCCAGCGGATCGTCGGTGACAACCACTGTGAAGCCGGTAGCAAGCGGATATGATCCAAACAGCTCGATGAACAACTGCATCATCTGGGGCTGGCGGGCGAAATCGTGATCGAACTCCCGGCGTAACCGCTCGGGCAGTACCGCCTGTATCGGCACCGGCGTGCGGGCCAGCCGCCGCAATTCGTAGTTGCCGATTTGCAGGGTGATCAAGTAGGTCGATGTCGGCTCGCGCTGCTCGTAGGTCCACTCGGTGCGCGAGGCGCGGGCCCGGCGTGACAGCAGCTGCCCGTTGGTAACCACTCGGTACCGGCTTTCGGTGCTGACCTGGATATGGAACGCGGCTTTGGCGCTGGGGTGGTCGTTGCAGGGGAACCACGAAGCGGCGCCGTTGGGTTGCCCGGCGACCAATACACCATCGGTCAGCTCCTCGAAACCGACGTCGCCCCATAGTGAGCGAATCGGCCTCGGCGAACCGCCGTATCGGACCACGATCGACAACGCGGCCCCGGTTGGCAGCTTCGATCCCAATCGGATGCGTAATTTTCCTCCGCGACAAGAGAATTGATCCACCCGCCTGCCGTTCACCGAGACCTTGGACACGGTCAGCGCATTCGACAGGTCGAGCGTCAGTTGCTGCAATTCGGTCAGCGTGACAGCAGTGATCGTGGCCGTTGCGGACAGCCGATTCAACGCGACCCTGTAGTCCAGATCCAACTCGTACCGCGACACCTGGTATCCGGCATTGCCGTTTTTCGGCAGGTACTCATCGACCACTTCCGGCAGCGCTTTTTTCGGGGAGGGCTTCACGCGGCGGTGTCCTCGACGCCGCGCCCGGAGCCGGCCTTGCCTGCCTTCTTGCGGCCAGGATTCCACGGTCTGATCGGATTACCTTGCCAGCGTGTTGATCCTGGTACCTCGTCACCGCGGACCACCAGGGACGCGGGACCGACGGTCGCACCGGCACCCAGCCGGGCGGCGGGTAGCGCGACGCAATGCGGCCCCAGCGTCGCACCGGGTTCCAACACGACGCGGTCCATTCGCATGATCCGGTCGTGGAAGAGGTGGGTCTGCACCACGCAGCCACGGTTGACGGTGGACCCGTCGTCCAGCGTGACGAGATCTGCCTCAGGGAGCCAATAGCTTTCACACCACACGCCCCGGCCGATGCGGGCGCCGAGCGCGCGCAGCCACATGTTCAGCACCGGCGTGCCGCTGGCCGCCCGGGCGAACCATGGTGCGGCGACGGTTTCGACGAACGTGTCGGCTACTTCGTTGCGCCAGACGAACGACGACCACAGCGGATATTCGCTGGCCCTGATCCGGCCGACCAGAAGCCACTTCGCGACGATCGCGATGCCACCGGCGATCGCGCCGGCCGCCAGCAGCACCAGGCCACCGCCCAGTGCCGCCCACCAGATGCTGAATATCCGTGCCAGTGCTTGCAATCCGCCCAGTACGGCCAGACCGATCGCGACCGACGCGATCACCGGCAGTAACCGGAGTGTTTCCACCAGCGCCCGCATCGTCTTCAAACTCTGCGGTGGGTCATACGTGGTCGCCTCGTCGGCCTCCGCGGGGCGACGGCGCAGCCGCATCGGTGGGCTACCCAGCCAGGACGAGCCGCGCTTGGCCTTGGGCGGCGCGGCCGACAGCACCGCCACCAATCCGTCGTCGGGAACTCGGCGGCCCGGCTGGGTAATCCCGGAGTTGCCGAGGAACGCGCGCCTGCCGACGGTTGTCTTCGCCGCGTAGATCCAGCCGCCGCCGAGCTCGTAGGACGCGACCATCGTGTCGTCGGCCAGGAAGGCACCGTCCTCGATGACGGCGAACTTCGGGGTCATCAATACGGTCGAAATCTCAGTGCCATGACCCACTTTGGCGCCAAGCAGCCGCAGCCACATCGGCGTCAGCAGGCTGGCATACAGCGGGAACAGATAATTGCGCGCGGCATCCATCAGCCGCTCGGTGGCCCACAGCTGCCAGCCGGCTCGGCTGCGTACCGGGTGATAGCCCTCGCGCAGTCGCAGCGACAACACCCGCACGCCAATCACTGTCAGCAGCGTGTACATCGTGAGTCCGGCCAGCGTCGCGGCCGGTGTCCACAGCAGCGCGGGGACCACGGCCTGCGACAGGCGGTGGGTGTGGCGGACCGCGACCACGATGACCGCCAGGCCGGCCGCCACGGCGAGCAGCGGCAGCGCCCCCAGCAGAACCGACGTCAATCCGTACATGACGACCCAGCGCGTGCGGTGCGGCGGCCGCTCGTCCGGCCAGGGGTGGTTGACCCGCCCGGACTTCACTGCCGGCGATCCCTTCCAGTACCGGCCGTTTTTGATCTTGTCCAGCACGCCGGCGCCGGGTGCAACGTCGGCGTTCTTGCCGACGACCGCGCCGGGCAGCAGCGTCGACCGCGCGCCAATCGTGGCGTCATCGCCGATCGTGATCTCACCGACGTGGAACGTGTCCCCGTCGATCCAGTGACCGCTCAGGTCGACTTCGGGCTCGACGGCACAGCGCTGGCCGACCGTGAGCAACCCGGTGACCGGCGGCAGCGAATGCAGGTCGACACCCTTGCCGATGTCGGCGCCGAGCGCGCGGGCGTAGTACACCAGCCACGGCGCACCGGACAGGTTGTGGGCGCCGCTGGCCTCCGCCAGCCGTTCGGTGAACCAGATCCGCAGGTGCACCGAGCCGCCGCGAGGATAGCTGCCGGGGCGGACGCGCGACAGCAGCATTCGCGCGAACAACACCGCGATGCCCATCCGGCCCAACGGCGTGACGAATGCGACGAATGCCGCCGCGACCAGCCACCAGTTCACCGCCACGGTCCACGGCACCACGTGCAGGGCGCGAGCGACGTTGTTGCCCAGCGCCAGCCACGTCAACCATGGCAGCGCCGCCAGCGTCGCCAATGGCAGGGCCAGCAAGGTCTGCGTGAACCCCGTCAGCCACGGTGTCGGCCGGACCGTGCGCTCGGTGACCTGCGGTGGCGGCTCGAGTTCGTCGAGGAACCCGGCGAGTGAGCCCAACCGGGGATGGTCGTACAGGTCGGCGACGGTGACCTGCGGATACTGCTGCCGCAGCCCGGATACCAGTTGCGCGGCGGCCAGCGAGCCGCCGCCGAGTGCGAAGAAATCCGCTTCGACAGTGTCGACCGCCGCCCCGAGCAGATCTCGCCACAGCCCGGCCAGCCGGCCGGCCGTGCCGCCGAGATCGGCCGACTCGTCCGACTCGCCGCCCGGCGGTGGCCACGGCAGCGCGTCACGGTCGACCTTGCCCGACGTTCGGGTGGGCAGTTCGGGCACCCGCACCAGCCGTGGCACCAGCGAGGCCGGCAGTTGCTCGGCAAGGCGGGCGCGCGCCTCGTCGACGTCGAACGCCGGGTCGGTGCTGACGACGTAGCCGACCAGTACCGGCGTGCCGGTGACGGTGTGGCGAACCGCCGCCGCTCCACCGCTGACTCCCGGCAGGTGCACCAGCGCCGAGTCGACCTCGCCCAGCTCGATACGCCGGCCGCCGAGCTTGACCTGGTCGTCGCCGCGGCCGCAGAAATACAGCCCGTCGCGTTCCAGCCGAACCAGATCGCCGCTGCGATAGGCGCGCTGCCAGCCCAGCGACGGCATCGCGGCGTACTTCTCGGCGTCCTTGTCCTTGTCCAGGTAGCGGGCCAGCCCGACGCCGCCGATCACCAGCTCGCCGACATCGCCGTAGGCGACCGGCAGGCAGTCGGCGTCGACCACGGCCAGGTCCCAGCCCGGCAACGGCAGCCCGATGCTGATCGGTCCCGAGCTGTCGAGCTTCGCCGCGCACGCGACGACGGTGGCCTCGGTCGGGCCGTAGGTGTTCCACACCTCCCGTCCATCGCCGGCGAGCCGCTCGACCAGTTCCGGCGGGCAGGCCTCACCGCCAAAGATCAACAGGCGCACCGCTTCGAGCGCCTCGCTGGGCCACAGCGCGGCCAGTGTCGGCACCGTCGACACCACGGTCACATCGCGGGTGACCAACCAGGGACCGAGGTCCATCCCGCTGCGCACCAACGATCGCGGTGCGGGCACCAGGCAGGCGCCATGCCGCCAGGCCAGCCACATCTCCTCGCATGACGCGTCGAAAGCTACTGACAGTCCGGCAAGTACCCGGTCACCCGGGCCAATCGGGTTGTCCTGCAAGAACATCTGTGCCTCGGCATCGACGAATGCGGCCGCGCTGCGGTGCGTGACCGCAACGCCCTTCGGCATTCCGGTCGAGCCGGACGTGAAGATGATCCAGGCGTCGTCGCGGCCCAGCGGCGAGGTGGCTCGCCAGCCTCGCGACAAGCCGACGCCGCGGAGCAAGCCCGCCTCGGTGATGACGCCCACGACGGCGGCCTCACCGAACACCAACTCGGCGCGTTCCTCGGGGTCGTCGGCGTCGACGGGCACGTAGGCGGCTCCGGTGGCCAGCGTCGCCAGGATCGCCACATACAACGCATAGCTGCCCGACGGCATTCGGATGCCGATCCGGTCCCCCCGGCCGATACCTCTGGCCGCCAGCCATTCCACGCTGGCCTCGATGTCGCTAATCAGTTCGCTGTAGGTGAGCTGGACGGTGCCGTCATCGATGGCCGTCGCGTCCGGATAGCGCGCAGCGGTCTCATAAAGGATCTCGATCAGCGTGCGTGGGCTGGGTGCGGCAGGCGACAGCGTGTATTGCGCTGGGACTTGTGCGGGGACGGGAGGCCCAGGAGGCGAAGGCACCCCACGAAAATACTCAAGTCCTGGCGCCACGCCGGCAAGCGCTGCGGCGTGTGAGGTTGCGCGGCGAAAGCTAGGCGATGCGGCGCTGCTCGAGCCAGTCGGCCAGCGAGCGCCCGGCGTCCAGAACATGGCGCTCGGCGATCGTGCGGGCACGTTCGACGTCCTTGTCGCCGAGTGCGTCCAGTAGCTCCTGGTGCTCGTCGAGCGAATGCTTCTCGTGGTCGGGAAACAGGGTGAGGAAGTTGCTCGGCACCACCCGAGCGGCCTGCTTGATCTGCGTCATCAGCCGCGGCGAGTGAGCGGCGCGGTGGATCTTTTGGTGAAAGTGCCAGTTCGCCTCGCCGATGCTGTCGTCACCGGAGCGAGCGACCACGTCGGCCGCGAGCGCGCGCAGCATGTCGAGCTCTTCGGATTCGATCCGTTCGGCCGCCCACGCGGCGGCCTGTCCGGTGAGGACTCCGAGGATGGTGAAGCTGTCCATCACGTCGGTGGGGCTGATGCCGATCACGGTGACGCCGCTGCGGGGTGCCACCTGGACCAATCCTTCGAAGGAGAGCTCGAGCAGCGCCTCGCGGACCGGGGTCCGGCTGGTCGCGAACTCCTCGGTGATGGCATCGAGGTCGACCCGGGCGCCGGCGGGCAAGGCGCCGGTAAGGATGCGGTCGCGGAGTTCGCGGGCGGCGCGTTCGCGGACCGTGCCGGAGATGTCGATCGCTGCCATCCGCGAATGCTATCAAACAACGCACCTAACATCTGATATCTGAAATATCAGATGTTAGATTTCGGGTATGGCTGATCGACGACAAGACAAGATGGCCCTCGTTGCGTTCATGCAGGCCGGCAGCACCTCGGTGTACGCCGGATCGTGGCGGCACCCGGCGACCGAACATGGCTACCTCGACGCTTCGTACTACGCCAAGATCGCCCGCCAGCTCGAAGAAGGCTGCTTCGATCTGATGTTCTTCGACGACCGGCTCGCGATGCCCGGGGTTTATGGGGGATCGGTCGCCGAGGCGGTGTCCTACGGGGCTCGGCCGGTCAAACTGGACCTGAGCATCGTCCTCGGCGTGCTGGCCCAGGCCACCTCGCGCATCGGACTGGGCGCGACCTACTCGACCACCTACTACCAGCCGTTCCACGTCGCCCGAACTTTCGCCACGCTGGATCACTTGTCCGGCGGCCGGGCCGGCTGGAACGTGGTCACCTCCGTCAACGACAGCGAGGCGCAGAACTTCGGTGTCAACGCCCACCTCGGCCACGACGAGCGCTACGACCGCGCCGACGAGTTCATGGACGTTGTCGCCGGACTCTGGGACACCTGGGAAGACGACGCGGTCCTGCATGACCGGGCGACCGGGCACTACGCAGATCCGGACAAGGTGCACGAACTGGCTCACGTCGGGCGGTACTTCTCATCGCGTGGGCCGCTGACCGTGCCGCGGACCCCGCAAGGCCGGCCGGTGATCATCCAGGCCGGCTCTTCGGGACGTGGACGCGAATTCGCCTCCCAGTGGGCGGAATTGATCTTCACCGGGGATCCGGGCATCGAGGTCGCGCGCAGTCACTACGCCGACCAGAAAGAACGAATCGCCGATGCCGGGCGTTATCCTTCCGCAGTACGGATCTGCCCGATGGCCTACGCTGTGGTAGGCGAGTCCGAGGCCCACGCCAAGGAGCGCGAAGCTCTGTTCCTCAACGAACTGGTTCATCCCATGGCATCACTGACACTGTTGTCGGAGTTGATGAATTACGACTTCGCGCAACACGATCTGGACGATCCCGTGACCGACGAGCTGATCGCGTCGTCCTCCGGAATTCGCGGCCTGGTGCAGAACCTGCGCAAGCACATCGGTGGCGACACGGTGACCGTGCGCGATCTGGCCGGCCATCGCGCGACGCTGCTGCAGGGGCCCCGCTTCGTCGGCACCGGCGAACAGGTTGCCGATCAGATGGCGGACTGGTTCGAAAGCGGAGCCTGCGACGGTTTCGTGCTGGCCGCAACGCATCTGCCCGGCGCGTTTGAAGATGTGGTGCGGATGGTGGTTCCGGAACTGCAACGACGCGGCCTGTTCCGCACCGAGTACGAGTCCTCGACGTTGCGGGGACACCTTGGGCTACAACGGCCCTCGAACGCACACGTGGGTGCCGGTGCGAATGCTTGACGGGGTGCGAGTGCTCGACCTCGCCACTTTGGCGGCGGCCCCACTGGTCGCGACGTACTTGGGCGACTTCGGCGCCGACGTGATCAAGGTCGAAGACCCGCGACACGGCGATCCGATCCGCGGTTGGGGCAATCAGCGCGAGGATGTCGGGCTGATGTGGAAGTCCTTATCGCGCAACAAGCGAGCGATCACGCTGGATCTGCGCTGCGCCGAAGGTCAGGCAATGGTGCGTCGGCTGGTCGAGCATGCCGACGTCGTCATCTTCAACACCCGGCCCCAGACATTGCGCAAATGGGGCCTGGACTACGAGAACCTACGCGCGGTCAACGACCGAATCGTGATGTTGCACATCACCGGATACGGGTTGACCGGACCGAAGAGCGAACGCCCGGGCTTCGGCACGCTCGGCGAGGCGATGAGCGGGTTCGCCCACCTCACCGGACCGGCCGGCGGCCCGCCCACGCTGCCGCCGTTCATGTTGGCCGACGGCGTGGCCTCGCTGAACGCCACCTACGCGGTCATGATGGCGCTCTATCACCGCGACGTGCACGGTGCACCGGGACAGCTGATCGATGTCAACCTGATCGACCCGCTGGCCCGGCTGCTGGAGCAGACCCTGTTGGGGTATGACCAATTGGGTTTGGTGCCCGAGCGCGCCGGCAATCGCTGGGACATCTCGGCTCCGCGCAACACCTACCAAACCGCGGACGGACGTTGGCTGGCCATGTCCGGCAGCTCACCGGCGTTGGCGCTGAGGGTTTTTCGCGCAATCGGCCGCGACGACCTGCTGTCCGACCCCGACTTCTCCGACCCGCAGCGGCGGCTGGCCCGGGCTCGTGAGGTCGATGCCGTGGTTGCGGATTGGGTTGCGACCAAGACGCTTTCGGAAGCGATGGAGACCTTCGAAGCTCACGAAGTAGCTGCGGCGCCCGTCTACGACATCCGCGATCTGGTCGCCGACGAGCAGCTGACGCATCGCGAGGTGTTCATCTCTGTCGAGGATGATCAGCTGGGGCAGATGACGGTGCAGGCCCCGGTGCCACGTTTTTCGTCGGCGTCCGGAACAGTCGGCCATCTCGGGCCCTACCTCGGCGAGCACAATGCCGAAGTCTACGGCGAGCTACTTGGCTTGACTTCCAAAGACATTGACGACCTGCGCGCCCGCGGCGTGCTGTGACAGAAGGAAGTTCTTACAGGTGACCGATCTGCTCCGTCGTTCCGAACTCGCGGTGCCCGCGAGCAACGACAACATGTTCGAGAAGGGCGCCCGGTGTGGCGCCGACCTGGTGTTCCTCGACCTCGAGGATGCGGTGCCCCCGGCGGTCAAGGAAGAGTCGCGCGTTAAGGCGATCGCCGCGCTCAACGACATCGACTGGGGGCGCACCGCCCGCGCCATCCGGATCAACGGTCTGCACACCCAGTGGTGCCATGACGACGTCATTGATGTCGTCAGCAACGCCGGCGAGAACCTGGACACCATCATCATCCCGAAAGCACGCACGGCCCGCGACGTCTGGTGGGTGGATGTGCTACTCACCCAATTGGAATCGAAACTCGGTCTGGGTAAACGGATTCGGCTCGAGGTCCTGATCGAAGAAGTGGAAGGCCTGGCAAACGCGGAGGAGATCGCGGCGGCAAGTCCGCGGCTGGACGCGTTGATCTTCGGGGTCGGCGATTTCTCGCTGTCGCAGGGCGCGCGGGTCGACACCAACTTCGTCCCGCTCGGCGAATACCCCGGTGAATTCTGGGCTTACGCGCGCAACAAGGTGATAGTGGCGGCGCGCATCGCGGGAATTGACGCGATCGACGCACCCTATCCCGACTATCGGGACCTGTCGGGCTACGAGCGTGACGCGCGGCGCGCATCGTTGCTCGGCTACACCGGAAAGTGGGCCATTCATCCCGACCAGGTGCCTGTCGCCAACGGGGTCTACGCGCCGACCGCCGATGAGATCGCCCGAGCCGAAGCAAATGTCACTGCCTATCGGGAGGCCGAGGCCAAGGGCCGCGGCGCGGTCGGCGTCAACGGCGTGCTGGTCGACGCCGCCCATGTGAAGCAGGCGGAGCAGACGCTGGCGCGCGCAGCACTGATCAACGGCAATCAGTAGGCGTGATTGACCGCGTTCGTGCCGGGGTAGTCCGTACTAGATCAATTCAACGGACGCCCAATAGAAGGGGGCATGACGTGATTGTTTTAGGCATCATTCTCGTTGTAATCGGCTATTTCGCCGCCATCCCGATTCTGGAAACGATCGGCGGCATCCTGGTGCTGATCGGCGTGGTCTTGTGGATCCTCGGGGCGGTCGGACGTCCGGTGGGCGGCCGAAAGGTCTGGTTTTAGGGCCTAGGGCACAAGCTGTTTCGGCGCATTGCCGACGTTGCGGTGGCGACGTAGGATTTGCAGTCTCTCGATAAGGGGCGTGACTGCTTATGGCCAAGATCCTGTTCGTCGTCACCGCAACGAGTTACTGGACACTCAAGGACGGCACTCGGCATCCCACCGGGTATTGGGCCGAAGAATTCGCCGCTCCCTACGACGCGCTCAGCCGGGCCGGACACCAAATCGTGGTGGCCACGCCTGGCGGCACGGTGCCCTACGTGGACGTGATGAGCCTGCGTCCGTCGATGGCCGGCAGCGTCGAGATCGCCGAAAAGCTCGAAGGGATATTGCGCTCGGCCGAACAGCTGCGCGCGCCAATCCAACTCGCCAGCGTCCGCCTAGACGACTACGACGCCATCTATTACCCCGGTGGCCACGGCCCGATGGAAGACCTCTGGCGCGACGCGGATTCCGGCCGACTGCTCGTTGCTGCCCTCGCGTCGGGTAAGCCGTTGGCGATCGTCTGCCACGCGCCGGCCGCGATCCTGGCCACCCGCCGCGACGGTGTTTCGCCCTTTGCGGGTTATCGGGTTACCGCCTTCACTAACGACGAAGAGGACGGCGTCGGACTCCGGGAGAAGGCGCCTTGGACGGTCGAGGACGAACTCGTCAAGTTGGGCATCGACTTCGTCCGGGGGGAAATGTGGAAGCCGTTCACGGTGTCGGACCGCAATCTCTACACCGGCCAGAACCCCGCCTCGGCCGGGCCGCTGGCGGAGCAGGTACTCGAAGTGCTGCCCCGTTGATCGGCGGGCGTTGCGACCAATAGGAAACTTTCAGATGCGATACCGCCGGCGCTAGCGTCACGCGTGAGGCGTGATCGCGATCGACGTTGACGTTATGAAAACCATTGCAAATAAGCAATTCTGGTTCATCGCCTGCGGGGCCGGAGAAGAAGCGACGGCTTGTCGCTGAAGCACCGTGCATGCCATAGTGATCACGCAATCTGGCGGCTAGACACACAAGCGGTCCGCGCGGTATTCCACGTAGTACTCGTCGGCCACTTGCTGTGATGACTGATAGACCTTTGCATGTCGCGACATCCGTGTGAACTGGAATCAAGCATCGCCACGGGTGCCGCGCGGCCAAATCCGGGATGACCCGGGGGGAGGACCTGCACAAAAGAAATGTCTTCACTAATCGAGTCGGAAAATGAGACCACTGAGGATCTGGTCGTCGGTGAGGTGGCCGCTGAGGATGTCGCGACCAAAGATCACGTGATCGATGGCGACGCGGCGTGTAATGGGGCGACCAGCGAAGGCGTGCAGGCGAATACGCTGACCACGCTCCCGCTGGAGCAGCGGCCGGAACCCTGGTGGAGATGCCCGCGATGACGCGGATCGCCGAGCGTGGTGTCCGGTTGTCGCAGTTCCATACGACTGCGCTGTGTTCACCGACGCGGGCGTCGCTGCTGACTGGTCGCAATGCCACGANCCTGGTGGAGATGCCCGCGATGACGCGGATCGCCGAGCGTGGTGTCCGGTTGTCGCAGTTCCATACGACTGCGCTGTGTTCACCGACGCGGGCGTCGCTGCTGACTGGTCGCAATGCCACGACGGTGGGGATGGCCACGATTGAGGAGTTCACCGACGGTTTCCCGAACTGCAATGGCCGCATCCCGACCGACACGGCCTTGCTGTCCGAGGTGCTCAATGAGCGCGGCTACAACACGTACTGCGTGGGTAAGTGGCACCTGACGCCGTTGGAGGAGTCCAGCATGGCCTCGACGAAGCGGCACTGGCCGACGTCGCGCGGTTTCGAACGGTTCTATGGGTTCATGGGCGGGGAGACCGATCAGTGGTATCCCGATCTGGTGTACGACAACCACCCGGTGAACCCTCCTGGCACCCCCGAGGATGGCTACCACCTGTCAAAAGACCTGGCCGACAAGGCAATTGAATTCATCCGTGACGCCAAGGTGATTGCGCCGGACAAGCCGTGGTTCAGCTATGTGTGCCCCGGCGCCGGACACGCCCCGCATCACGTGTTCACCGAGTGGGCGGACAAGTACGCCGGCACGTTCGACATGGGTTATGAGCGTTACCGCGAGATCGCGCTGCAACGACAGAAGGCGATGGGGCTGGTCCCGGCGGACACCGAGCTGTCGCCCATTAACCCGTATCTGGATGTCAAGGGGCCCAACGGTGAGCCGTGGCCGCTGCAGGACACGGTGCGGCCCTGGGATGGGCTCACCGATGAAGAAAAGAAGTTGTTTTCCCGGATGGCGGAGGTGTTCGCGGGGTTCTTGAGCTACACCGACGCCCAGATCGGGCGGATTCTGGACTATCTCGAGGAATCCGGTCAGCTGGACAACACCATCATTGTGGTGATCTCCGACAACGGTGCCAGCGGCGAGGGCGGGCCGAACGGGTCGGTCAACGAAGGCAAGTTCTTCAACGGCTACATCGACACCGTGGAGCAGAGCATGAAGCTCTTCGATCACCTCGGTGGACCCCAGACCTACAACCATTACCCGATCGGGTGGGCGATGGCGTTCAACACACCCTATAAGCTGTTCAAGCGCTACGCCTCCCACGAAGGCGGCATCGCCGACACGGCGATCGTCTCCTGGCCCAACGGTATTGCGGCACACGGCGAGGTTCGCGACAACTACGTCAACGTTTCCGATATCACCCCGACGATCTATGACCTGCTGGGTATGGCGCCGCCGGAGACGGTCAAGGGCATCACGCAGAAGCCGCTCGATGGTGTGAGCTTCGCGGCAGCGCTGGCAGATTCGGCCGCGAGCACCGGAAAGCGGACCCAGTTCTACACGATGCTGGGCACCCGTGGGATCTGGCACGACGGCTGGTTCGCCAACACCGTGCACGCCGCCACCCCGGCGGGCTGGTCGCACTTCGATGCCGATCGGTGGGAGTTGTTCCACATCGAGGCCGACCGCAGTCAGTGCCATGACCTGGCTGCCGAGCAACCCGAGAAGCTGGAAGAGCTTAAGGCGCTCTGGTTTTCCGAAGCCGCCAAGTACAACGGGCTACCGCTGGCCGACCTGAACCTGATGGAAACGCTGACCCGCTTCCGGCCCTACCTGGTGGGCGAGCGGGCCAGCTACATCTACTATCCGGATTGCGCCGACGTCGGAATCGGCGCCGCCGCCGAAATTCGAGGCCGCTCGTTCGGCGTGCTCGCCGACGTGACCGTGGATACCACTGGCGCCGAAGGGGTGCTGTTCAAACAGGGCGGTGCGCACGGCGGGCATGTGCTGTTCATCCAGGACGGTCGCCTGCACTATGTCTACAACTTCCTGGGCGAACGTCACCAGCTGGTGTCCTCTTCGAGCGCAGTGCCGTTGGGCAGACACTTGTTCGGTGCCAGCTATGCGCGCACCGGAACCGTCGAGAACAGCCACACGCCGCTGGGCGACGTCACCCTGTTCATCGACGACGAGGTGGTCGGCACGCTCGCCGGCGTCGTCACCCACCCGGGCACGTTCGGGCTGGCCGGTGCCGGCATCACCGTCGGCCGAAACGGCGGATCGGCAGTGTCCAGCCACTACAAAGCCCCATTCACCTTCACCGGCGGCACCATCGCTGCGGTCACTATCGACTTGTCCGGGCGGCCCTATCAGGACGTGGAATCCGAACTTGCACTGGCATT
>NZ_JACKVL010000018.1:0-163058 GCF_025823255.1 Mycobacterium montefiorense
TGACCATCACCGACAGCGGCTCCTGGATACCTCCGCAGCCCGAGGCCAACCCACATCGCGGTCGCGGCATCACCCTGATGCGAGGACTCATGCACGATGTCACGATCGACCCCGACCCCGACGGAACAACAGTTCAGCTATCCGTAAGGATCACATGATGGCCACGTCGCTCACCCTCGACACTGTGCGCTCCGACGATGGAAAACTCGCGCTGATCGCGGCGGGCGAAATCGATCTGAGCAACATCGAAGCGTTCGACCAGGCCCTCGGCACCGCTACGGCGGAAGTTGTGGGCAGCGGCCAATCGCTCATCGTCGACCTCAGCGATGTGGAGTATTTGGACAGCGCTGCCATCAACGCTCTGTTCACGGTGGCCGACCACATCCACGTCATTGCCCACCCGCTGCTGATGCGCAGCCTCACCCTGAGCGGCTTATCCGATCTGGCTACCGTCGAAGCCGCGCGACCGCCAGCGCAGAATTGACACTTCGCTGGTAGTCCGGAGCGGTTTGTTGGCCGAGGTGTATCTCGCGCGTGACCTTCCCGCGACAGCGGCAAAGGACGCTCGTCATCATGGCGGTTTTTGCGGTGATCTGTGCGCTCGCGACGATGACGTGCCTCGGCTACTACGTCGGTCGGCGCTCGGATGCAACGCCGTCGACATGGCGGAAGCGTACGAGTCGGGTCGCGATAGGCAGACTCGGGATGAGCTTCGTCATGCTGGTGGCCGCACGCCGTATTCGCCGGAGCCTTCTGGCGCAGCGCCTGCTCCGCGACGCGGTGGCCGTTTCCGACCTGAGATCCGTTGAGCCGCTTGAACTCTTGCGAAGCGGTGTTGCTGTCGTATTGAGGCGCACCAGCCTGGTGTGAATAGCCCGGGGCCCCTGGTGGGGTGCGCTCCCGCGAGAGTTGCTTTGCTAGTCGCACGCCCCGCGCGACGCGGCAGGTGGGCGGATCGCGGTTGGAGAGGACGAGAAACTGTTATGACAGCACTGCAAGGCAAGGTCATCCTCGTGACCGGCGCCTCGTCGGGTTTGGGCGCTGAAACAGCAAAGCTGCTTTCCCGGCAGGGCGCAACGGTTTTCGGGATAGCCCGGGATACCGCACGCTTGGCCGAGGTATTCGCCGACGTAGCGCGTGGTTCATATGCATCGGTGGACGTCGGCTCGGCGCAGGCCTGCACGGACGCGGTCGAGCAGTGCGTCCGGGAGTTCGGTGGACTCGACGTCCTGGTCAACATCGCCGGGAAGCACCAGATGCGCCGAACGGAGTCGATGACCGACGACGACTGGACACAGGACCTCGTCGTCAATCTGAACGGCCCGTTTTACCTGTGCAGGGCGGCGCTGCCGGTGCTGCTAAAACGAGGAGGCAACATCGTCAACGTCGCCTCCATTGCCGGCGTCGAAGGCCAGGCTTACTCGGCCGGCTACTGCGCTGCTAAGCATGGGCTCATCGGGTTGACTCGGGCTTTGGCGGTGGAGTACACCGCGGATCGCTTGCGCGTCAACGCGGTCTGCCCCGGCGGCATGCTCACGCCGCAACTGGAACAGTTCAGTGCGCCAGAGAATCCGAACTACGACCTGATCATGCGCACGGCTTCACCGCGCGGCATGATGGCGCCTCTCGACGTCGCGAACGTTGTCGCGTTCCTTGCCAGCGATGCCGCAGCCGCCGTCCACGGTGCCGTCTACCGGGTCGACAATGGCAAGGGTGCTGGCTAATCGTCATTGGCTCGTTTGAGCCTGTCGACATCGAGGCGGGCAACCACACAGCTGTGGTGTGCTCAGCGCGGCGGTGCGGTCGCGAACCCGCTGCTCTAGTACGGAGCAGAACTGGATGTTCTCTTGGCGCTCGAAATCGAATTTGCCAATATGCTCTTCTCGTGTAGCGTTGAAACTGTTTGCGCGTCAGGGCGGTTCGGTGATGCAGCTGGCGATCGATACTCACCGGCCCAATAACGCATTCGGTCTGATAAAAGCTAGTTGATCGCGCGGTATCTGCCTCTCTCGGGTGATAGATAATTGCCGCGGATACGCTTGTGGCGAGAGGTCTGTTACGTTTCTCTGATGGGCATGGCGGTGTCGGTCAAAGACCGTATGCATTGGCTGACGGGGGCGGGCGTTACTCGTTTGGCGGTGAAACTCGCGGCGCGTCAAGGTGATCCGGTATTGCAGCTGTTCGTTGATGAACGTCGCAAGAACGTATATGAATTGGTTGACGATATACGAACACGCGGGCGCATTGTTCGGTTCGCAGGTGGTGGCCTGATAACCGCGGATATGCGAATCATCCGTGAAATCTTTCGAGACGACCGGTTTCGGACTATCAAGCCACAGGATCAGGCCCCGTTTCGCCTCGTACGGTGGATCTTGGACAAGACCGATCCCAACGTACTGGACGCTACTAAACCGCCGTCGATGCTGATGTCTGATCCGCCAGAACATGCGCGGTTACGTCGCTTGGTGTCGCAGGCATTTACGCCGCGTGCGATCCAGAGGCTGCGCAGCCGGATTCAAACGATCGCCAACGGACTGTTGGACGACCTGGAAGATGCGGCCGAATGCGACCTGGTCGCCGGTTACACCTCTCGGCTTCCCATTGAGGCCATCGCTGAAGTGCTGGGAATACCGAGGGAGGAGACCTCACATCTGGATGCGGTGAGCGAGCATGCGACCCGATTGCTTTCTGGCGCAGCGCCGGCCTGGCGGGACTTTCAGGCAGCCATCAATACGGCGCGCGAATTCGAGCCGTACCTTGCGATGCATATCGAGCAGCTGCGTCAGCGTGGCAACGACGACAGCATCATGGCGGGCATTGTGCGGGCAGGCGACCTGTCCGAACGCGATGTCCGGGTGTTTGTGATGTTGTTGCTCGCCGCGGGGATCGTCACAACAACCAATGTCATGGGCAATGGTGTCTCCATACTGCTTCGGCACCCCGATCAGTTGGCTAGCCTTCAGGCACATCCTGAGGGCTGGCCCAATGCCGTGGAAGAGGTATTGCGCTACGAGACTTCCATCCCGTTGGGGGTGCGGGTCGCTACGGAAACTCTGGAACTTGGGGGTCAGAATTTTCGACCCGGACAAGCCATATTGTTTTTGCTCGGTGGAGCCAACCGTGATCCGGCGGTCTTCGAACGTCCTGGAGAATTCGATATCACTCGTGCTAATGCACGCGAACATATCAGCTTCGGCAGCGGTATCCACGCTTGCTTGGGGGCGGCGCTAGCGCGGATGGAACTGGATATTGGCTTGCAGTCGCTGTTTGCTCGATTCCCCGATCTGGCCCTGGCCGGTGACCCCGCGCTGAATGCCAGCATGGCACTAAACGGACTCAAAAACCTACCCGTGCGCCTGCGGCCCAGCCCGCTGCTGAGTCGGTAGCTTCCTCGTTTCCCCGGAGGCTAGCGACACTCGTAGCGGGTAACGCCGTACCCACCCAGAACGGAGACGACATGAGCCCAGGCGTTCAAACGAAAACCATCACGACACAGGTGCCGGCGCGACTGGACCGGCTGCCGTGGTCGCGGTTTCACTGGCGCGTTGTTTTGGGCCTTGGCGGGGTATGGATCCTCGACGGACTCGAGGTCACGATGGTCGGCAACGTGTCGGCCCGGCTGACCGAGAAGGGCAGCGGCATCGAGCTCAACCCGGCGCAGATCGGCTACGCGGCGGCAATCTATATCACCGGGGCGTGCCTGGGCGCGTTGTTCTTCGGGCACCTGACGGACCGGTTCGGACGGCGCAATCTGTTCATCCTGACCCTGGCGGTCTATCTGGTCGCCACCGTCGCGACGGCATTCGCGTTCGCGCCTTGGTATTTCTTCATTACCCGCTTCTTTACCGGCGCCGGCATAGGCGGCGAATACGCGGCGATCAATTCGGCGATCGACGAGTTGATTCCGGCACGGGTGCGCGGCCGCGTCGACCTGATCATCAACGGCACCTACTGGCTGGGTTCGGCGGCTGGAGCCGCAGGCGCGCTGGTCCTTCTGGACACGTCGAACTTCCCGGCGAACATCGGCTGGCGGCTTGCCTTCGGCATCGGCGCCATCTTCGGCATCTTCGTTCTACTTGTCCGGCGCAACATTCCGGAGAGCCCGCGGTGGCTGTTCATTCACGGGCGCGACGAGGAAGCCGAGCGGATCGTCGGCGAGATCGAAGAAGATGTGCAGCGAGAAACCGGGCAACCGCTGCCCGAGTTACAAGGCAAGCCACTGACGATACGCCAGCGCCAGTCGATTTCATTTCTGGAGATCGGGCGGGTGGCGTTCAAGCTCTATCCGAAACGCGCCGTGCTCGGGCTCGCGTTGTTCATCGGTCAGGCGTTCCTCTACAACGGCGTCACGTTCAATCTCGGCACGCTGTTGAGCACGTTCTACGGCATTCCCTCCGGAAAAGTACCGGTGTTCTTCATATTTTGGGCAATGAGCAATTTCCTCGGCCCGTTGATTCTGGGGCGGCTGTTCGACACCATCGGCCGCAAACCGATGATCACCGCGACCTACATCGGGTCCGCGGCCATCGCGGTCGTGCTCGGGGCGCTGTTCGTGAACGACACCGGCGGTGTCTGGACGTTCATCCTCGTGCTGGCGGCCGCGTTCTTCCTGGCCTCGGCGGGTGCAAGCGCGGCCTACTTGACCGTCAGCGAGATCTTCCCGATGGAGACCAGGGCGCTGGCGATCGCGTTCTTCTATGCGGTCGGCACCGCGATCGGCGGGATCACCGGGCCCGTGTTGTTCGGCGAGTTGATCAATTCCGGAGATCGCGGTCAGGTGCTCTGGTCGTTTTTGATCGGGGCGATCGTGATGGCGGCCGCCGGCCTGGTTGAGCTGTGGCTGGGGATCGCGGCCGAACAACGCGCCCTGGAAGACCTGGCACTGCCCTTGACGGTGGCCGATGCGGAGAACGACGAATCCGACTGACGCCGAACCGCTTCGGTAAGTCACACCGGACTTGAGTCGGCGATGCGTTCGTGTACGAAGCGGTCATGCTGAGTATTGTGTAGGATACTCAGCATGACTGAGAGACTCCCTGGCCGGTTGGCGGAACATCCCACGGTGCGGAAGGTTCGAACCCGTCAAACGCAGAAACCCGGCGCACTCGACGCGGATTGGCTGCGCGAGATGTGTCTGCAGGCCGGCGTCGATGACGTCGGGTTCGCCAGCGTCGACAACCCGGATCTGGCCTCGGAGGTCGAGCATGTCGAGGCCGCCTTGCCGGGCACCAAGAGCTACATCTCGCTCGTGGTCAAGATGAACCGCGACAACATTCGCTCGACGGCGCGCAGTGTCGCCAACCAAGAGTTTCACCGCAGTGGTGAGCTGCTCAACGAGGCTGCCTACCGCATCGTCCGTCGGCTTCAGGATTCCGGCTACCGGGTGCTGAACCCGTCGGCAACCTTTCCGATGGAGATGGATAACTACCCCGGCCGGATTTGGGTGGTGGCGCGCAAACCCGTTGCCGTCGCGGCGGGGCTGGGCGTCATGGGAATCCACCGCAACGTGATTCACCCCAAGTTCGGCAACTTCATTCTGCTGGGCACGATCTTGGTGGACGCGCCGATCACGAGCTACGGCAAGCCGCTGGACTACAGCCCATGCCTGGAATGCAAGCTGTGCGTGGCCGCATGCCCGGTAGGCGCGATCGGAAAGGATGGCAGCTTTGATTGGCTGGCGTGTTCGACGCACAACTACCGCGAATTCATGGGCGGCTTCACCGATTGGGTCCAAACCGTCGCCGACAGTGCCGACGCGGCTGACTTCCGTTCGCGGGTAACCGATTCCGAGAATGCATCGATGTGGCAGAGTCTGTCGTTCAAGCCGAACTACAAGGCCGCCTACTGCCTCGCCGTGTGTCCGGCTGGCGAGGACGTTATCGAGCCGTACCTGGACAACCGCAAGAGCTTCATGGACCTGGTATTAAAACCGTTGCAGGACAGGAAGGAAACTCTGTACGTGCTGCCGAATTCCAAGGCTAAGGAATACGCGGAACGCCGCTATCCACACAAACAGGTGAAGGTGGTCGACGGCGGGCGTTAGCCTTCTGTCCCGTAGGCGCGGGCGATGTCGGGGGAGTCGAGCCAGCCGGAGTAGGTGGGCCGCGACGGCCAACCCTCGGGCGAATCGAGCCATTCCTCCTGACGGCCCCAGGGCAACACGTCGATGAGCGGAAACGAGTGACTGAGTTGCTCGGTGCCACGTCCGTTCGTGTGCCAGGTGCGATACACCGTTTCGCCGTCGCGGAGGAACACGTTGACTCCGAAGCCGCCGCCCGGCGGCGCATCGACGTCGGCGCCGAACGGGCTTTGTGACGACGAGTACCACAGCATTCGATTGCCCACCCTGCGCTGGTAGGCGAGTGCCTCCTCGATCGGACCATTGGTGACGATCACGAAGCGGGCGTCGTAGTTGTCGAGAAACTCCAATCGGGTGAACTGCGAGGTGAAACCCGTGCATCCGCCGCACTGCCACTGTGCACCGTCCGTCCACATGTGGTGGTAGATGATGAGCTGCGATCGGCCACCGAACACGTCGACCAGGCGGATGGGCCCGTCGGCTCCGATCAGGGTGTAGTCCGGCAACTCGACCATCGGCAGACGGCGCCGCTGCGCGGCGATCGCATCCAGTTCGCGGGTGGCGGCCTTCTCGCGCGTGCGCAGTTCGTCGAGCGCGGTGCGCCAGCTCTGCTGATCGACGATTGGCGGCAGGGCTTGCGTGTTCGTCGACATGGGATCCACCTTTGCTCTGAAGAATTCTGCGGCTCAAAGGTCTGACTGGCGGTGTACCCGGAATTCATCGCGGAGCACTCGCCGGCAGCCGCCACGGACCGTCACAGCGATTCGGATAAGCGCCGCTCAAAGCTGGGAATTAGCTTTGAATTAGTTTGCCGGACGAGCGCTTGGGTATCTCAATGCGCAGACTTGAAGCGTCACCCGGGGGGCCCTGGGTCCGGAAAGGCACGTAATCATGACCCAGGGATTGATCCCGCACATTGACGATGTGCGGGCAAGGTACGACTTATCCGACGATTTTTTCCGGCTGTTCCTCGATCGGACCCAGACCTATAGCTGCGCCTATTTCGATCGCGACGACATGACGCTGGAAGAGGCCCAGATCGCCAAGATCGATTTGGCGCTGGCCGAGCTGGATCTGCGGCCCGGGATGACCCTGCTCGACATCGCCTGCGGCTGGGGCACCACCATGCGCCGCGCGGTCGAGAAGTACGACGTCAACGTCGTCGGCTTGACATCGTCCAGTGATCAGGCCGCCTACGTGCAGAAGTTGTTCGACGAGATGGAGACCCAGCGCAGCAAGTGGGTGATGCTGCAGGGTTGGGAGGAATTCGCCCAACCCGTCGACCGGATCGTGTCCATCGGGGCGTTCGAGCACGGCTACGCCCGCTATGACGACTTCTTCGAGATGGCCTACACCGTCCTGCCCGCCGATGGCGTGATGTTCTTGCACACGATGGCGGGTTCGCCGTCCGCCGACCCGATGGAGCAGCACGCGACAGAGGCGGGCTTCATCCTGACCCAGCGCGAGCGGCTGCAGCCGCATTACGCCAAGACCCTCGACCTGTGGACCGAGGCGCTCGAGGCGCATAAGGCCGAAGCCATCGAGATGCAGTCCGAAGAGGTCTACGAGCGATACCTGCACTACCTGACCGGCCGGGCCAACGCGTTCCGCACCGGCCAGATCGACGTCAACCAGGTAACCCTCGAAAAGAACTGATCATCGACCCGCGATCGCGAAGACTACGACACGGTCAACGAGTCGATAACGATTGACACCTCACCCTGGTTTGCCACCTTGGCCAATGGGAGGGTGGTGCCCGTGAGTGTTCATGTCGACGAATTGGCGCACGCCTCGCGCACGCAATGGATGGACAGACCACCACAACGGTGTGCGCGTGGTCACTGGCTGTTGCCGGGACACATGATCGTGGCCAGCATTCCGTGTTCCTGCGGCAGACACGTCTGCTGGGAATGTGAGTGCGGTGCGGCCACCTATGGACCTGAGTTGACCGAGTCGTGCAGCTTGTCCACTGGGCGTCGCGGATCCGCGGTGATCGAGTCGGACTCGACGAAAAGCCTGACCTGAACCGGGCTTAACCTGACTTCGTCACGATTGCGGAGTTGTCGTTGGGCGCGCCCACGCCCGCTCGAAGGTCGCCAGCGGAATCTGCTCATCGCGGCCGGCGTTGATACCGCTGTCGTTGAGATGTACGACTGCGGATTTGGTGTCGATGCCGGTGACCACGACGAAGTGGTTCGCGGCGTCACGATTGCCGGCCCGGTTCCAGATGGTTTCGGCATTGACGAGGGCGATCACCTTGCGCTTGTCCGCGAGAAACTGCTCCAAGGCGATGGTATTGGTCGCGACGTTGTCCGCCCGAATCCAGTAGTGCCAGAGCAGCATCGGCAAATCCCTGATGTCGGTATCACGGGGCGGCTTCCATATCGGGCCGGAACCCGTTGTGCCCGAGATATTTTCGGCAACAACGGTGATTTGCCGTTCGGTGGGCTGCCGGCCGGTGATCTCACCGACGACGTCGGCAACCGCCATCTCCCCACAGTCGGAAGCGTGTTGCCGGCGCCAGAAGGGTGCGGCTGCCGCGGGGTCGCCGTACATCCCCGCCTCGTGGTCGGCGTCCGGGACGGGAGGGCCCGGGGCGGCGTGGGAAGCGCCGGCCCAGGTGACCGACGACGCAGCGGTCATTGCGCATAACACCGCGACGACGCGCGCGGCCGCGGCGACCTTGGTCGTCAGGGTGCGGGCCATCGGTGTCCTTTTCTCGAGCCGCGGTGGCGGCGCGCTGCTGTATTGAGAAAAGGGTCACGGGTCGCCCTCTTCGGAGCATTTAACGCGAAGCCGGTGAAATCGTGGACGAAAAACGCGGATGTTGCCGTCGTGAGACCGCGCCGTCCGTGCAGGCACCGACCGGTGTCCGGCTCTTTGCATCACCGTGACTTTTGCGCCGCCCCTGCAGTGGCGGGCCGGGCACGATGGGCGCAAGCAGGCGACGGCCGCGGTCTGAGTTCGTCGCGCACTTGCAACGCTTGGAGCGAATCGTTGACGTGCGCGTAACAAGTTTGGCATCGAAAGTTCCTCAGGTGGGGCGGTCCACCTTCGGCAAAGGAAGGTCGTGGACCCCCTCAGCGATAGGAACACCATTGAGCGGAAACGCAGCGCGCCTGCAGGCGATCAACAACGTCGAGGCGTACGTCCCTCCGGCCATTAGCTTCGTCGCCGGTGAGGCTCCCGGCGAGATCTTCGGGGCCAACGTCTTCACCAAGGCCGAGATGCAGGCGCGGCTGCCCAAGTCGGTGTACAAGTCGGTGGTGGCGACGCTCGAAAAGGGCGCCAAGCTCGACTCCGCGGTTGCCGACGCGGTCGCCGTCGCGATGAAGGACTGGGCGCTGGAGAAGGGCGCTACCCACTACGCGCACGTGTTCTATCCGATGACCGGCCTGACCGCCGAAAAGCACGACAGCTTTCTGGAACCCGTCTCCGATGGCCAGACACTCGCCGAGTTCGCGGGTAAGACCCTCATCCAGGGTGAGCCCGATGCCTCCAGCTTCCCGTCGGGCGGGTTGCGGAGCACTTTTGAGGCGCGCGGCTACACCGGGTGGGACGTGACCAGCCCCGCCTATGTACTCGAGAATCCGAACGGAAACACGCTGTGCATTCCAACGGTTTTCGTGTCGATGACCGGTGAGGCGCTGGACTACAAGACGCCGCTGCTTCGCAGCCAGCAGGCCATGGGTGTGCACGCCGAGCGAATCCTGACGTTATTCGGTCACAAGGAACTCAACAAGGTCGTGTCCTTCTGCGGGCCGGAGCAAGAGTATTTCTTGGTCGATCGCCACTTCTTCTTGGCGCGGCCGGATCTGCTGAACGCTGGTCGCACGGTGTTCGGCGCCAGACCGCCGAAGGGACAGGAGTTCGACGACCACTATTTCGGCGCGGTGCCCGAGCGGGTCCTTGGCTTCATGATGGACACCGAGCGCGAGCTGTTCAAACTCGGTATCCCGGCTAAGACTCGCCACAACGAGGTTGCGCCCGGCCAGTTCGAGATCGCGCCGATGTTCGAGCGAGCCAACATCGCCTCCGACCACCAGCAGTTGCTGATGACGGTTTTCAAAACGATCGCCAAGAAGCACGGCATGGAATGTCTGTTCCACGAGAAGCCGTTCGCCGGCGTCAACGGATCAGGCAAGCACGTCAACTTCTCGCTGGGAAACTCCGAGCTGGGCTCGCTTCTCGTCCCGGGCGACACCCCGCACGAGAACGCCCAATTCCTGGTGTTCTGCGCGGCGGTGATTCGCGCCGTGCACAAATTCTCCGGCCTGCTGCGGGTGTCGGTCGCGTCGGCCACCAACGATCACCGCTTGGGCGCAAATGAGGCGCCGCCTGCAATCATCTCGATCTTCCTCGGCGAGCAGCTCGCCGACGTGTTCGAGCAGATTGCGAAGGGCGCGGCCACGTCATCAAAGGGTGAGGGCACCATGATTATTGGTGTCGATACGCTGCCGCACCTGCCCACGGATGCCGGCGACCGCAACCGCACCAGCCCGTTCGCCTTCACCGGCAACCGGTTCGAGTTCAGGGCGCCGGGCTCGGGCCAGACCGTGGCCGTGCCGTTGATCGTGCTGAATACGATCATGGCCGACTCGTTGGACTACATGGCCACGGCTCTCGAGCAGGCCGTTGCCGATGGCGAAGGATTCGACGCAGCCGTGCAGAAGATGCTCACCGATATCATCACTGAGCACGGTGCGGTGGTGTTCAACGGGGACGGCTACTCCGAGAACTGGCAGATCGAGGCGGCCGAGCGCGGCCTGCCGAACCTGAAGACCACCTTGGATGCCATTCCGGAGCTGATCAAGCCGGACGCGGTCGAACTCTTTGCGCGGTACGGGGTGTTCAACGTACGGGAGTTGCACAGCCGCTACGAAGTTCGCCTAGAGCAGTACGCGTTGACGATCGGAGTCGAGGCGAAGCTGGCGCTGGAGATCGGGAACACGATCATCCTGCCCGCCGCGGTTCGCTACCAGACCGAACTCGCTCAGAACGTAGCGACAATGAAGCAGGCGGGTGTACAGCCCAGCACCGCTGCGTTGGAAGCGGTTTCGGTCCCACTGGCTGATCTTTCGGCGGCGCTGACCAGTTTGAAAGCAGCCCTGTCGGATCATTCGGGGGAGTCGGCACTCGAAGAGGCAACGCATGCCCAAGAGGTTCTGCTGCCGGCGATGGAGGCGGTGCGTACCGCTGCCGACGAATTGGAATGTGTTGTAGCCGATGACCTGTGGCCGTTACCCACGTACCAGGAGATGCTCTACATCCTCTGAGGGACCAGGTCACCAGTGGATGATTGGTTAGCAACCGAGCTCAGTCGAGGCAAGGCGCTCATCACGGTCGCCCACCGCATCGCAGATACCGGCACCTAAGCGTCACACTGCGCATGCCGTACCTGACACGTTAACGGAGGTCACCCGGTCAGGGGAGAGCATGGGGCCATTTGACGGCGGCCAGCGATGGGCTGCGGCGCTGGAGGCGTATCACGCGCTGTGGAACCTGTGGCGCTCCTCGCAACAGACCTCGGCGGCCCTGCAGAATTGGGAGTCGGCCTGTCGGATGCTTGAAAGTTACTACACCGTTGGCAAAGCCCGCGACGACGCCGACGTCTGTGAGATGCGCCTGCGGTACTTGGAGATCGCCGAGCCGTTGCCCCGGCTCGCGGACTTTGTCCAACGGCCTGCCTACGACCGACTGCCCGATGCCCAGCAGCTGCTGACGCAAGCCCGCCACCGATATCAGCTGGCCCGTCGCCGGCACCCCGTGCGTGAACAGCAGCGCCGCAGAGAACTCGAGACGACGAAGGTGCTTTATGCGACGGTGCAGGCCGCCCAGGCCAGAGCCAGGGCTGCCGAGATAGCGCGCCAACGCGAGTGGCAGTCGGGCCGCTGGCCCAAAGGCGTTGTCCTGGACAGCGAAATTTACAACCTCGCCGGCATCGCCGACCAGGTGGAACGGCAGAACGCGAAAATCGAATCCCAGGTGGCCGCCCTGACCGTTCTGTTGCGAACGGGTTTGCGGCACCTCAAGGAGGTGCCGCAGTCTGCTCCGTCCGAATTGGTGGCAAGCGTCGAACGGGTGCTGACGGCGATGCCGTTGCCGTGCAACATCACCCCCGCACTCACCGTTGACTACTCGCCGGCCACCCGCCGATTGGTGCTCGAGTATGAACTGCCCGTGGTGAGTGTCGTCCCGCACGCCAAGGCGTACCGGTACGTCAAGAGCCAGGAGACGGTCGTCGCGACCGCGCGGCCGGTGGGTCAGCTAAAAGCGTTGTACGCGAGCATCATTGCGCAGCTTACGCTGCTATCGCTGGCGACTGCTTTCCGAATGGACGGCGGCCGCGGATTCGAGGTGGTGATCTTCAACGGTGTGGTCGAAACGACGGATCCGAGCACTGGTCAACCGACCCGGTCGTGCTTGATCGCGGTGCGCGCCGACGCGGACACCTTCGCCGGGATCGACCTCGAAGACGTCGATCCATCCGTCTGCCTGAAACGTCTGGGGGCGAAAGTGTCGACGGATCCGACAAAGTTCGTGCCAGTGCCGCCACTGGTCGAATGATCAGCCGTAGGCATCCCACCACGTGTGCAAGTCTTCGACGGTGGCCGGGTCGCCGGCAACGTCGCTGAGCATCAGCTTTTCCTCGTTGGTCCAAATCACGATGGGGTGGCCGTTGTAATGGCCGCACGCGACCAAACCGGCCATCTCGTTGGGGGTTTGGTCGTAGTGCCAGCTCACGGGCGAGGCTTCCTCGCCGGGGCAGTTCACCAGGCTGACGTTGCCGATGTCGTCGGTGAAGGCCTTCTTCAGCCGATTCGGTGTCGGGAACAGCCCGTAGGTGGCATGACTGGGGCCGCCGGGCTGGGTGTTCTGCCCGCATGTCACCAATGCCACGGCACTGGTCCAAATGCTGCCCGATTCCGGCGTGGCCGGTGTGCAGGTGCCGGCAAGGTAGCCCTGCGGTAGCAGGCTGAATAGGCGGGCTTGATCATTGTTGGGAGCTTGGCTGGACGGCACCGGAGTTTTCACCCCGCCAGCCTTCGACGCTTGCTGGCCGGCGGGTTTCACCGTCAGCCAGATGCCGACTACCGCGATGACGACCACGACGACGACGCCGGCTGTCACCAGGATCGGCCAGAGGTTGCGTCGGCGCGGCGTTCCCGGTTGGTCAGGTCCGACGATGCCTGGCGCGGTCAACGGCGGCGGTGGACCGCCCGGTTGGGTGAATTGCGGCCTCGCCGAGGTGTCGCTGCGGCGCAGGATGGTGGCGGCACGGTCGCGCTCCGGTCTGGAAAGCGCGTCGTGCGCGGACTCGGCCAAGTCGCCGGCGCTGGCATAGCGTTCGATCGGGTCCTTGGCCATGCCGACCGCAATCACGTTATCGAAAGCCTGGTCCACCCCGAGGCCTTCTGCGCTGGGCCGCGGGATGGGTTCCATCATGTGGGAGGTGACCAGCATGGCGGCGGTGTCGGCGCGGTATGGAGGTTCGCCGGTCAAGCATTCGTACAGCACACAGGCCAACGCGTAGACGTCAGCACGGGGTGTCACCTCATTCTCCGAAAACCGTTCGGGGGCCATGTATTTCCAGGTGCCCACCGCGGTACCCAGTTGAGTGAGTTTCTCATCGGTTTTCGCGCTGGCGATTCCGAAATCGACCAGATACGCGAAGTCGTTGCCGGTGATCAGGATGTTCTGCGGTTTGACGTCGCGGTGTGTCACCCCGGCGGCGTGCGCGGCATCCAGCGCCGACGCGATCTGATGGATGATTGCCACTGCCCGGGGCGCGGGCAGTGGCCCGTCCCGCTCGAGCAGACTGCCCAGATCGATGCCCTCGATCAGGCGCATCTCCAAATACAGTTGCCCGTCGATTTCGCCGTAGTCGTGGATTGGGACCACGTGAGGCTCGAGCAGGCGCCCAGTGATGCGGGCCTCGCGTTCCATCCGCTTGCGAAACACGGGGTCCTGGCTGAAGGCCACCGACATCAGTTTGACCGCCACCGTCCACTTTTTCACGGTGTGCTCGGCTTCGTAGACCTCGCCCATCCCGCCGCGGCCCAGCAGCCGTTTGAGGTAGTAGGGACCGAACATCGTCCCCGACCGCGAGCCCTGCGCGCCGGTCATCGCTGACTCCTATTCACGGTCTGGCAACCATCACGGTATGCCGCGACCAATCCTCACCGCTCGAAAACTACAACATCGCGGTGTCGCCTGCGCGGGCGTGCTACCTCAACTTTGCCGGACGGCGCAGTGGCGCGTGACGCGGTTGAGTGAGACATGTTCTGCCACAAGAAAGTCCATCAGGATCGTCCGTGTGAGGATTTCGCGCTTCCGGAAATGTGTGGGGGACCGTCGAATTGAGTTGTCAAGCACACCGTCGGTGCAAGAGCACACGGGCGACCGCGGACTACCCGAGAAGCTTGGTCAGCCAGGTCGCGTCTTGGTAGTTGAGGGACTTGGTACCGTCCCAGACGAACGGCGTCCCAGAGGCATTGAACCCCGCCAGCGTCGTGTCGCCGGCCTCCGCTTTTGCCTTGGCGGTGGCCATGTCCCCGCCGGATTTGATGCAGTTGATCGCGTCGGCGTCGACGCCGCCGGTTTTGGCCAATTGCGCTAGTTCGCCGTCGGTCCGATCTTCCGCGGCACCCTCTTGCGGCTGGAAGGCGCTGGCGAAGATTCCCGAGTAGAAGCTCATGTAGAGCTTCGGGTCGTTCTGGGCCGCGACGCAGTAGGTTGCCGCCACCGCGCGAGTCGAGTAGTTCTGACTGTGCGACTTGTCGTCGAGGAAGTTCAGTAGGTGGTAGCGCACCGCGAGTTTCTTGTTGTTCACCGCGGTTTCGATGTCGCCCGCATTCGACCGGATGAAGCTGCCGCACGGCGGGCAGATGGGCTCGTTGAAAATATCGATCGTCACCGGTGCGGCCGAGCTGCCGACCAACACTCCGTCATCGAGGACGCGGAGCTCGACCGCGTCGCTTGCCGCGGGCGGTTTCGACCCGCCCGGCCCCGACGACCGCCACGGTTGGGCGACAACGAGGACGGCGCCCACCACCGCGACGACGACAAAAGCCGCAAGGCTGACCCATAGCCAAGCGTTACGCGATGCACGGGGTGCCGGTTGCCCCCACGACGGCGCCACCACGCTGCCGGCATCGCCGGTACCCCAGCCGGGAGCGCCCGGCCAGCCCGTCTGCGCGGGGATGGGCCCGCTCGGCGGAAACGGTGTCCCGGTTGCCGACGCGGGCCAACCCGGGCCCTGGGGCGGAGTCTGGCTCGCAATGGCGGGGGGAGCGGGCGGAAAGCCGGTGGGCGCCTGACCCGCGAACGCGGCCGGTAATTCGGCGGCCTGGCTGCGCTGCAGAATGTCGGTTGCCCGATCCTGGTCGGGCGTGGCCAGGGCGGCGTACGCGGCCGCCGACAGGTCCCCGCAGGTGGGATAGCGGTCCAGCGGGTCCTTGGCCATGCCGCGCGCGATCACTTGGTCGAAGGCGGCCGGAATGCCTGGCCGCGCGGCACTGGGTCGCGGAATCGCCTGGTGCAGGTGCGCGCTCATCACGCTGATCTGATCGCCCTGGTACGGCGGAGATCCGGTCAAGCACTCATACAGAACGCAGGCCAGCGCATAGATATCGGCTCGGTAGGTGACGTCGGAGTCGCTGAACCGTTCCGGGGCCATGTATTTGAAGGTGCCCACCGTGGTGCCGAACTGGGTCAGCTTCTCATCGGAGGTGGCGCTGGCGATCCCGAAGTCGACCAAATAGGCGAAGTCGTCCGCGCTGACCAGAATGTTCTCCGGTTTGACGTCGCGATGCATCACTCCGGCAGCGTGCGCGGCGTCGAGTGCGGAACCGATCTGGCGCAGGATTGCGACCGCGCGTGGCGGTGTCAGCGGTCCGTATCGGCTCAAGATCGTTGCAACGTCGCGGCCGTCGATCAGGCGCATGTCCACATAGAGCTGTCCGTCGATTTCGCCGAAATCGTGAATCGGGACGACGTGTGGTTCCTGCAGCCGTCCAGCGGTGCGGGCCTCGCGCTGCATGCGGGTGCGGAAGACCGGGTCGCTGGACAGCGTCTGCGACATCAGCTTCAGCGCGACGACCCGCTCGCGGACCGTGTCCTCGGCCTCGTAGACGTCGCCCATCCCGCCACGACCCACCAGTCGCCGTAGCAGATAGGGCCCGAACTGCGAGCCCTCCCGCGAACCCGCGGTGTCACCCATTGCCGACTCCTCCATGCCAGGCATAAGGCTAATAGTTTGGGCCAGCCGGGGGCACGGTGAATAGAGAGAATGCCGGTGATTTCAATATTCCGGGCTTAAGGCACCGGTGGCGGTGGCAAAGCCGCCCGCTAATCGCGGCCGAAATGCGGATCACCCGGCGTCGGTCAATTCCTGCTCAGCGGTGCTCTTCGTCGCCTGTTCGGCTTTCACGGAGGCCCTCCCTCGACAACGCCCTGAGAAAGCCGTATGCGTGCATCCCGGTTTTGCCGGGATTCCGCACGATCCATTCATTGATGCTTCCCAGCGCCGTGGCTAAATGGTCGCGTTTGATCCGCACCAGGTAGGTCTGTCGATCGTCGTCGGGATCGTCGCTGGAGTCGGCTACCGCAACGGGATTTTTGAACGCGTAGGCAATGCCGTGCACGGAATCATGATTGAGAGCCCAGTGAAGTTCGTTGGGCCGCAGTCCGTTCACCGCGATGTTGCGGTAGCCGCCGTCGTCGTCTGAATTGCTCACCTGGCCGATGGTCCTCCTCCGGAAACGCGAGAAAGTAAATGACGGTGGGCGCAAGGTGAAGTCGCACAGGCAATTCGACGACCGTTTGAACGTGTGTCACCGCACCGAAACCGGGCGCTTGCCTGGGAGTCGTCGGTGGCACGCCGAATCGGGGGATGGGCCCCGACGTTCTGCCGGGAATTGCACCGCCTCATCTATCCACCGTGGCACAGCACCGTGGTCGGCGCCATCGGAGCGCAACAGCGCACGCGGCGATGCAACCGTTGCGGGGCATCCGGTTTCGCACCTCAGCGGGCGCGACCGTCGTAAAGTAGCCCGCGACCCATCACCGTTTGCTGGGAGGACGCATGACCGAACGTATCGAGATTCAGCGCACGATCCCGGCACCGGCACCCGATATCTTCGGACTGTTGTGCGATCCGCAGGGCCACGTGGCCATCGACTCGACGGGGATGCTCCAAGACGCCGACGGCGACCCAGTAGGCGCGGCCGGCGACAGCTTTGTCGTCCATATGGACCGTGCGGCACTCAACGACTATCCACAGCTCGGCAGGTACGACGTCACCGTCGAGATCAAGGAGTTCGAACCCGACCGACTGATCTCGTGGACGGTTCTCGGCCAGCTTCGCCCCCAGATCGGTCACGTCTACGGGTTCCAGCTCGAGCCGGCCGAGGATGCGGCGGCCACCGTCGTCACCTCGTTCTACGACTGGTCGAAGATCGACCCGAAGTGGCGCGAAGCAGGAATTTTCCCGGTGATCTCCGAGGGCGCCCTGCGGGCGACGCTGGGCATTCTCGACCGCACCGTGCGCCGGGGATACCCGCGGGGTTAACCGGCCGGGCCGCATCGGCGCCCGCCCAAAAGGGTTCGCAATCAGCGGCGATACTTCAAGAACAGGTAGTCGTCGTAGACCAATGCGTGTTTGAGGCGCAACGTGGCAGGTAGCGGCAATCGCGACGGCTGCTGTCGGTGGCCGATCGGTTGGCTAGCCGCCAGCTTGGGAGCCAGCGTTACGCAGACCTCCACCACGACGTCGGCATCCACGAGCTCGTCGAGCAGGGTCGGCCCGCCCTCGCAGAGGACTCGGGACAGTCCGTGTGAGCGCAGCAGGGCAACAGCGCGCCTGACGTCCACGGTGTCCTCGCCCGCCACCAAGACGCCGCATCGTTGATCGCTGCTGCTGTTGTGTCGCGCGGCAGTCTCCGCACAGGTCACCAGCAGTGGTGGCTGGCCGGGGTCGCTGACCAGTCTGGTCGGCAGTTCGCCGGTTTGGCTGATCACGGCGATGGGGGGCGGCTTGCTCTTGCCGTCCTGTTGGCGTTGGGCAAGTTGTGCGTCGCTGAGCCGCACCGGACCGTAATTCTCGGCGCGCGCGGTGGCCGCGCCGACCAGAACGACGTCGGCGAACCCCCGCAAGATCTTCAGCAGTTGTTGATCGGTCTGACTCGACAACGGCCCGGCGCGACCGCCGAACACGGCGGCACCGTCGGCGCTGTAGATCATGTTGACGCGCACGCCCTCCGGGGGCTCGGCATAGAACGATGCGAGTTCAAAGACGTCGTTGACCGTGCCCACGCGCGGCGAATCGTTCACCGTGTCCGCCTGCCGGCGGTAACGATCGGATGCGGTCATGCCTCGTGGCCCGGGTCAAGCGAGCGCACATCGTCGAAGGACACCCATTGCTCCTCGTCGGTCGGTGGGTCGCCGTCCAGCGGTTCCAGCAGATGCCCGACGTGATCGCCGAGCGGAACCCGATCGACGATCTTGCCGACGAACCAGGCGGCCGCATCGTCGAGGATGGGCAGCTGTGCTGGGCCGCGATGCCACCGGCAGCGGTCGAATTTGTTGGTTTCGTCTCCCGTCTGGCTGCCGAACAGTTCGACGACATCGATGTGTTCGATATCGAACACATGTACCGCCAGATGCGTGGCGTTGGCGGCCACCCGGAAGGTGTGGTTCTGCAGGGACAGGCCGACCAGAAAACGTGGCGGGGAGATGCTGGCTTGGCAGGCGAACCCCACCAGGCAGCCAGCCGTGGTGCCGTTGGCCTGCGTGGTGACGACGAACATCGGATAGTTGAGCAGCGCCACCAACTTCTCAAATGCGCTAACCCCCGGCTCGCTCACCCGCTCACTATTCCCCTTCGGCGCGAATTGGAATCACACCGACGGGAATAGCCGTCGCGGCGCCGCTGGACAGGATAGATCGGCACCCGTTCAGTATCGCGAAACCTGCGCCGTTATTTCAGCGGGTCGTTTTCTCGCACTCCGCGATACATGCCCCAGCGGACCACCCCCGGCATCACTATCCGCTGGACTGACCACGCGGGAAGCCGGAACGCTTGCCCGGTGGGCAGGAAGACCTCCAGCCCGTCGGCTTGGATTCCCACCAGTGAACCCCACCGCCGTCCCGGCGTGCGATAGGTGCGCAGTCGGCGGCCCGTGAATTCGGCACGAATGTTGTGGGCTACCAGCGAATCTCCACGATTGCGCGCCGAGCTGCGCAGCGGGTCGCTCGCCGCGACGTCCCCGACAGCGAAGACACCGTGATGGCCGGGAACTTCGAGCTCCGGAGTCACTCGCACGAAGCCGTTTTCGTCGAGCAGGTCGGGTGGCAGCCAGTCGGTGTTGGGCCGTACCCGGCCCACCGCCCAGAGCACGGCATCTGCGGTGGCCGGCGGTTGTCCGGTGCTCCAATTGATGGGCTCACTGGTGATTTCCTGACCGGCGGAGCCGTTCGAGATCACCGCACGGTGCCCGGGGTGCACGCCAACACCCAATTCGCGGAGCCGACCACGGATCCGGTTCCAGATCCGCGGGTGATACCCGCCCAAAGCCGCCTCGCCGGGGAAGTACAGGTCGATCCGCTTGTCCGGCCACGTGTTTGCGATGTTCACGGCGCTGCTGACTGCCGCTGCGCCGCCGCCGACGACGATCACCGAGCCGGCGGTGGCCAGTTGGTGGTGCGCAGCCTGCAGGCCGGCGCCGATCTCATCGGCCGACTGCAGGGTCGGTTGCCGCCAGAAACCGTTGGTGACCCCGGTCGAGATCACCAGTGCATCGAATTCCTCGGCGATGGTCTGGCCATCGCCACTGCGCGCGAACACCGTTCGGGCAGCGAAGTCCACATTGGTCAGCGTGGCCTGAATCGTGCGCACTCGATCCAAGCCGCGGAATCGGTCGAACGGAATCCAGTAGTCGCGTGCCCAATCGGTGGGGCGGGAGAGCCGGACGCCGAGCTCCTGGCCACTTACCAGCGCGGACTTGACCGAGATTCCGACGACATCGGCGTGCCGGGACAGGCGGATCGCGGTCAACAGCCCCACATCTCCCAGCCCCGCGACGACGACGCGCTTGCGCGGCGCCATTAGGCCGAGTTCCGTTGTGCTGCAGGGACGTTTTGTGGCGATGGCCGCGTCGGGCTGCCGACGATGGAATCCATGCGAGCCTCCTCAGACGCAACGTCCGGCTGCCCTGGCGCTCGGTCGCGGTCGGCAAAACTGTAACACGTTCTATTGAGTGCTCCGGAGTGCCGCCGTCGATTGCGGGGAACCCAGGCGAGGCATGCGAATTGGTGGTTCACTAGCCCGATCAGCACCGTGTTCAGCTCCCGGATCGCTACCGCCGCGCGTACGGCCGCGGTGGTCGCTTTCCTTGGTGTGGCCGGTGTGCCCGTGGTTTCGGGGTGTCATTCGACGACGGCATCTAGGCCATCGTCGACGATCTCATCGGTGGCCGCCAGCGCCGGTGTGTACGGTGACCCCGCTGCGGCTGCCAAGTATTGGCGGGCGCAGTCGCTCGAGGACAACTGCGGGCTGATGTCGGTGGCCGACGTGGTCGGTGAGATCACCGGAGACGAGCCGACGGAACAGCAGATGATCACGCTGGCGCAGAACACGCCGTCGGGCAGCAATTCAGGGCCGATTTATGCACCGGCATGCCCGCGTTGCAGCAGTACCTGCGTAACGGGCGTAAGGCGATCGCCTGGGTCAATTCGGCGGTCATCTGGAACACCAGCGACCAGCGCACCAAGGCCGATCACTATCTTGTCGTCGCTGGAATCGATATCGATAAGCAGCTCGTTCACTTGAACGACCCCGGCGCCGACCATGCCGACGAGCAGGTCAGCGTCGCCACCTTCACCGCTGCCTGGCAGCCCGGCGAGGAATCGATCGTCGTCACCGCGCCAGGCCGCTGAGCGTCGACGTCTTCACCGTTTCACGGCGCTTTGGCCACTAGCATTAGCCAGCGGTCCCGTGCACCCGCCGCGGCGGTCGAGGTGACGGATCACCGTGGCAGAGGAAAGGAACGGCTCGCGATGACGACACCAGCCGACGACCATCGACACAACCCGCAATTGATTCCGCGCCGGCTGCTGCGCGGCGGACAGCTCCATCACCCCGCCGTACTGGAGGAAGCCAAACGGCGCAGCGACAATCTTCAGTTGCGCTTGGCAGACCGGATCACAGCGTTTGCCGGGTCGATGAATTTCGTCTGGCTGCACGCGGCGTTGTTCGGCGTCTGGATGGTGTTCGTGGAACGCAATCCTTGGCCGACGCTGACCCTGGTGGTGTCCCTCGAGGCGATTTTCCTGTCGACCTTCGTGATGATCGGCCAGAACCGTCAGGCTGCTTTCCAGCAGGCCAGGGCCGACCACGACTTCCAGACTCAGGAGTTGGAGCTGAAGACCAACACCGAGCTCACCCGCCAGATTCACGTGCTCACCGAGGAATTGCACCGGCGGTTCATCCAGTCCACGCCCGAGCGCCCCGTTTAGTCGAAGAACCGAAAAGGATTGGTAGGGCAGGTGGTTGTACGGACCGCCATTCGCGCGGTGGACAGATGGTCGAGTTAGAGCAGGCGGTGCGCCCTCGGGTGCGCGCCGTGCTCCGTACGGTGGCGCGTGCGTCGGCACCGCGTCCCACCGCGGCCAAATATGCCGCCAAGGATTTGCGCCGAGACCTATGGCCGGCTGTGGTCGCGGAAATCCGCTGGGCGTTCACTTCGCCGCGCACCTGGCTGATGGGCGTGGTGGCCAACTTGGTCTTCGCCGTGGGGTGGTTGGTGGTGCAGCCACTAACGCTGGGCCGCCACCAGGACTGGGTAGTACTGGTCGGAACCTACTTCTCATCGTGGATCCTCGCCGATGTCACTACCACCAACCTGTTCGGTGCCGATCACTATCGCGTCGTTCAGGCTGTGTCCGACGGGGTGCCGTTCTGGCGGGTGCTGTTGATCAAGAACCTGGCCCTGCTGGTGATCGTCGGACTGCCGACCTTGGTGACGGCGATGGTGTTGACCCTTTGGCTGGAAACCCCGGCGCGCCTGGCTATTACGATTCCCACGGTCGCGGTGCCCATCGTGTCCTGGCTCGGGGTGGGCAACGTGTTCTCGGTGCTTCACCCGGTCAGCGTCGAGCCGTTGCTACGGCGGTGGCGGCAGCGCGGCGATCGTCGCCGCACCCGCGGCTGGATCGGCGCGCTGACGCTGCCCTACGCGCTGTACTACTTCGCCGACCCGATGAACGGCGTTGAGCATCAGTTGTTGTGGACAAAACTACCCGCGCTGGTCTGGCCGGTGTTCGGCCGCGACACCAAAAGCTTTGTGCACCTTGCCATCGCGCTATTGGTGTGGGCGACCGGAAGCGTCGCGGCGGTGCTCTGGGTGCACAAACGAGGCCTGCGGATCAGATGACCGGCCGGTCGGCGACCTTCCGCAACAACGCCCGGGTTCGGGTAACGGTTTCTTCGTCACCGAACGGAAACGCCGCGAATTCGTCGACACCGGCGCTGCGTATCTCGTCGATGCGGTTGGCGACGGTGGCTTCGTCGCCGACCAGCGTGATCTCCTCGGGGCCGGTGATGCCTTCCCGCTCGAACATCGCGCGATACGACGGCAGGGTGCTGTAGTACGCGAATTCTTCGGCCGCGCGGGCCCTGGCGCCGTCCGCGTCATCCGTGACACAGACAGGCAGACTGGCCAATACCGTGACCGCGCCCTCGGGGCGGCCGGCCGCGGCCGCTGCGTCGCGCAGGGTGGGGACGATGTGATTCGCCAGCGTCTTGGGCCCGGTCATCCAGGTGATTGTTCCGGCGGTGCGGCGGGCCGCCACGCGCAGCATCTGCGGACCCAGCGCGGCGATATAGAGCGGTGGGGGCGTGACGCCGGATATTCGCAGCGAGCCACCAGTCGTCACCATCTCGCCGATCGCATGGGCTTCCTCACCGGCGAGCAGCGGTTGCACACCGTCCAGATACTCGTTCATACGCCGGACCGGCCTTTCCCACGGGATGCCCCACAAGTCCTGGCTGAAAGTCGGGTGAGCTAACCCAAGGCCGATTTTGAACCGCCCACCGGATAGTGCGCTGAGGGTCAGCGCGCGCTGGGCGGTCAGCATGGGGTGTGCGACCTGGATGGGCAGCACTCCCACACCCAACTCGATACCCGGCACCTCGCGGAATGCGAGAGCCTGCACCGTCAGTAGATCTGGCTCCCATGGAAGTTGGGCCGTCCACATGCGAGCGAAGCCCTCTGCGGCGACGCGCGAAACCAGCTCGATATAGCTGTCCGCCACCGCGCGCGGGTCGCCGTCTCCGAGCATGCTGAGAATTGTGATGTCCATGGATATCCTCTCTCCGGGTCCGACGCTCAGCCGAGTAAGGACAGCTGGCGCAAGTCGTCGGCGTATTTGTCGATCAACTCCGCGGAGATGTGCGGGATGTCGTTGTCCGGCCCGACCTCGCCCGCGCGCACCGCGGTGTGGAATGCCGCGGTCGGTGCGGCCGCGCCTCGGAGTGGCTTTTCCGGCTTGCGGAACGCGTGCAGCAGCGGGAGGATCGACTGCTGACGTTGCCGCTCAGGCAATCCCGTCAGCGCGGTCTGGAACCGGGCCAGCCAATCGTCGTAATCAGCGATGCGCTGGATCTTGTTGCCGGCCCGAATCAGCCAGTCCACGAACACATCCAGAGAAACGCCGTCGTCGTACGGGTTCATCACGTCGAACGAGCTGTAGCCTTCGGTGACCCTGGAGCCGATCGTGGTGATCGCCTCGGCGATGAAGTCGACCGGCAGGCCGTCGTAGTGCGCGCGAGCCCGGCTGCCCACGCCCTCGCGTTCGTAAAACGAATGCGGGGCAATGCCGGTCACCAGCAAGCTGAAGATCAGCCGGGTGAACATGTCTGGCACATTGAGCTGCCCACGGTATCGGGTGTGCGCGAGGATCATGTCGGACCGGAACACCGCGACCGGCAGTCCGCACACGTCGTTGGCTTCCCGGAGCAGCACCTCACCGGCCCACTTGCTGTTTGCATAGCCGTTGGCGTAGTCGTCGTTGAGTGGGCGATTGGGGCTCACCTGCCGGATGTCGCCGTCCTCCTGGAATTGGCCTTGCGGCACGGTCATTGCTACAGCGATGGTGGACAAGTAGGTGATGGGCTTGATGTGAGTGGTGATTGCCAACCGGATAAGTTCTGCGGTCCCAACAACATTCGGCCCGAACAGCTGACTGTAAGGCAGCACATGGTTGACCAGTGCGGCCGGGTGCACGATCACATCGACGGTGTCGGCGAGCCGTTGCCAGGTTGCGGGGTCCAGCCCTAGATTTAGGTCGGCGATATCGCCCGGCAGCACCTCGAGGTGTAGGGCGGAAAGCTCGCGGAACCGGTTCAGCAGCTCGGGATCGCCCCTGTCGAACGCCGCCTCCAGTCGTGTCCTGGCCTCCTTGGCGTCGCTGCCGCGGACGATAGTGACCAGCTTTCCGCCCCGCTTGGCGAGTCGTTCCAGCCACTCGAGGGTCAAGAATCGCCCGAGCCATCCGTTCGCGCCGGTCAGCAGAACGGTATGCGGCGCGCCGGTGATGTGCGGCAATGACGGTGCGGTGGCTAATGTTTGGGCGTCCACGAACTTGTCCAACGTCAGGTCAGCGGCTGCAATACCCCTCGCGTCTTGCCCGTGAACAGTACTGAAAGTCGGGCGTTGGATGCCAGTACCGCGCTGAGTCTCGATGTAGTCGGCGATTTTCCCGATGCTGTTAGCCGGGCTGGTGATCACCGAAACTGGAACCTCGACGCGGAAGATCTCCTCGAGCAGGTGCGAGAAGGTCAACGCGGACAACGAATCTCCACCGAGGTCGGTGAAATGCGCCTCGGGGCCGGCGGCAGAGGTGCCGAGCAGGGCGCGGCATGCTCCGGCCAGTGTCTCTACCACGGGTCGGTCGGCAGCAGTCTCGCGTAGCACCCGGATCTCGTCGACCTGCGCGGCCGCAATTTCGGTGTACAGCTCCTCAAGGCGTTCGCCGTAGCGCTCCTTCAGTCTGGGGCGCAGTTGCTTACCCAAGCCGGAGAGCAATCCGTTCACGTCGGTGAAAGGTTTCGTTTCCAGGATGAAGTCGACGGGCACTTCGTACGACTGCAGCTGCGCGGCCGCGGCACTCTGCTGAAGCGACTGATGTATCGCCGCTTTCAATGCCGGACTGTTGCCGTATTCGGCCAGCGCTTCGGGAGTGGGCACAATGACAGCGAGCAGACTGGGCCGTTCGCTGTTGCCGTACACGAAGATCTGTTGCACCAGTGGAGCCCCGGCGTAGATGGACTCCAGATTCGTCACCGCGACGAACTCGCCCTGAGCAAGCTTGAGGACGTTGTTGCGGCGATCGACGTAGACGAGATGGTCGGCTTCGATTTCTGCCATCACGTCGCCGGTCTTGTAGAAGCCGTCTTCGTCGAAAACCTCGGCGGTGATGTCCGGTCGCTTGTAGTAGCCCGGCGTCATCGTGTCCGTCTTGACGAGCAATTCCCCACGCGGATACGGCCGGTCGGTGAGGAAGTAGCCGAGCTCCGGGACGTCGACCAGCTTGTAATCGATGACCCGCTTGCGACTGATCACGCCGTCTCGGGCCAGGATGCCGGTCTCGGTCAGACCGTAGCCGTCCACGATGTGCGCACCCAGCGTCCAATCCAGGAATGTCTTCATCTCTGCGGCCAGCGGAGCGCTGCCGACGAAACCGCCAAGCACCCGGCCGCCCAAGACATGCTCACGCACCTCGGTCGCCGCGTCCTGCTCCGCGGTTGCGGGATCTGCCCCCTCCGCGATCCCGCGATCAACCGCGCCGCGGTAGTGCTGGTACAGCATCTCCACTACGCGGGGAACCACTCCGAGTTCGGTGGGCCGCACCAATGCCCAGTCTTCGAACAGGGTGGACAGATCGGACTCGGGGACGAAATAGTTGGTACCGCCGGCGATGAATGCCGATGCTACTGGCAGTCGGCCGCCGAGGTGGTTCAGCGGCATGAAATTCACGTTGAGCACTGGCATGCCGGGGTTGAGGAAGAACCCTGACGTCCACACCCTGGCGATCGTTCGCTCGGTGTACATGGCTCCCTTGGGCGTCCCGGTGCTACCGGAGGTGTACATGATCATGGCCAGGCGCTCATCGCTGCCCTCGGTGAAGGCCGGGCCGGCGGACCGTTGTTGGCCGCGCTCCACGACGTCGTCGACCGTGCTGACGACAACCTGAGCCCCCCTGCCCTGCAAGCGAATACGGCTCTGTTCGAAGTTCTCCCGCTGCTCGTCGACCTCGGGGTGGTAGTCGAACACCATCAGCTGCCGTAACGACGAGCTGGTCAGCACGGACTCCACGGCCAGGTCGAGATACTCGGCGCTGACCGCCACGATCTTCGGCTCGCATTCCTCGATGATCGGGCGGAGTCTGGTCACCGGAGCGTTGTGTTGCAGCGGGACGGTCACCAATCCGAGATATGCACACACCATGTCGACGACCAGATAATCGGCGCTGGAGAATCCGACGGTCGCGACGACATCCCCAGGCGTGACCGGGTTCTCGGGGTCATGGTGCCAGGCACTGGCGATGGCACGCACTCGGTCCCAAACGTCTCGGTAGCTGATGGTCTCGAAACGCGGCCGCAGCTGCGCGGACGTGCGGCCATCGGCGTCGGTGACCATTTCGCGGGTGCGCTGCCCGAGAGCTGGGCGATCGGCATAGCCCTCGACGATCGTCTCGAACACCTCAACGAGCCGCAGGCCGGGTGTGCAGGCCGCCTCGACCACCTCCGGAACGGGGGCCGCCGCGCGAAATTGGGGATCCTTGTCGAACAACTCGGCCACCCGCTGCGCCGCCCGCTCATCTCGGTCGTCGCCCATCTCGGCCAGTTGCGTGCCGTGCAGTGATCCGCTCGTCATGGTGTGTCCTTCCATCTTTATCTGTTCTTCGAACCAGAACACCGCCCGGACGACAACGGGGTGGCCCCACTTGGATGTGACCTTCGTTACTCGTCAGCGCCAGGATGGGTAATCCGTATAACCCTGTGCGCCACCGGTGTAGAGAAATTCGTTTCGTGGCGCATTGAGTTGTGCCCCGTAGGTCCATCGCCGCACTAAATCCGGATTCGCCAGATATGCGCGGCCAACGGTCACGGCGTCCGCGGTGCCGGTCTTGACGAAATCGACGGCTTGCTCACGGGAGGTCGTCTTTCCGAACCCGCCGTTGAGCAACAGGCGGTCCGGCCATCGACGACGCAGCCACGAGTAGATGGGCCGTTCGGGTGGGACTCGCGCATGCAGATACGCCAATCCCAATTCGCGGGCGTTCTTGGCGAGAATCAAATGCGCTTCGAGGTCCGGTTCGTGGATGTCGTTCTCCGGATTGCCCGGAGATATGCGCAACCCCAAGCGTTCGGGGCCGATCACATCGGCGACCGCGCCAATGACCTCGGTCGGAAATCGGGCGCGATCCTGAGCAGACCCGCCGTAGGCGTCACGCCGGTAATTCGCGTCGTAGGACAGAAATTGACTCAACAGGTAGCCGTTCGCGGCATTGATCTCAACGCCGTCTGCCCCGGCCGCTCGCGCGCGACACGCTGCGGCGACGAAATCAGAAATCACCGAACCTATTTCGTGGACGGTCAGTTCGTGCGGAGTGACAAAGGGCTTCTCCCCAGCGGCGGTGTGAACCGTGCCGGCGGGCCTGATCGCCGACGCTGCGACGGGCTGTTGGCCGCCAAGGATTTCGGGATGGGACATGCGGCCAGAATGCATGAGCTGCACCACAATTCGGCCACCCGCTGCGTGGACGGCTTCCGCGACCCGTGCCCATCCGGCTTGCTGTGCGTCAGTGTGCACACCGGGCTGTTTGGGGTACGCCTGGCCCCGCGCCGAAGGGAACGTGCCCTCGGTGATGATCAGTCCCGCAGTTGCCCGCTGCGCATAGTAATCAGCCATCAGCTTGGTCGGCACGCCGTCGTCCGCGGCGCGGGTGCGCGTCATGGGCGCCATCAGAATCCGGTTCGGTGCGTACATCGCGCCCAGTTGAATTGGAGCGAGCAAACGATGGCCGGGAGCTAACAGGCGCGGCGGTAGCGCGGAGCCGGCCGGGTGCGATGTGCACAGATGTTGCGATCGACCGGCAACAGCGAATCTTCGAGCCACGATTGTCCGCACCTTTCGTCCGGGAGTTGACCGCCACGACACGGACGTGGGCGTTGCCCGTAAGACCGTGCGGACAACTCCATGGTGTCGTTGACATACCGCCAGGGCTACGACACGTGTCCTATCGCATAGAAGGCTTTTCCTCTTACGCGGCGACGGCCCGTGGGCGGAGGCAGCTAACCGACGTTGGGTTTGATCTCTTCAATAACCCACTGCGCGTAATCGAGATATTCGTCGACGCCGCCGACAGCGGGAATCGGTACGGCGCTGACCGTCACACCCTGCTCGGCGAGCCAATTCAAACGGTCGATGATTTGCTGGATGCTCATGCCCGGTCGGTCGCCCGAGCCCCTGCGGATCACGTGCCCCTCGCCGACCCGATTGGTGCCCATGCCGTGCATCACGTCGAAAGGCCGACCGTCATAGCCGGGCTGGGCCTTGATGTAGTCCAGCTTTTCGGCGATCTGCTCGGGAGTTGTCAGAAACGGCCACCACCCGGATGCGTATTTGGCCGCTCTGCGCAGCGCCGCATCGGCGTCGCCGCCGACCCAGATCGGGAGGTGAGGCTGCTGAACGGGCTTCGGTTCGAATGCGATGTTGTCGAATGACACATAGCGGCCATCGAACTGCGGCGTGTCGCTGGTCCACAATTCGACGATCGCCGCCAGGTATTCGTCGGCGATGCGGCCCCGCTCGTGAAACGGCACGCGCAAGAGTTCGAACTCCCGCGCCAGCCAACCGACCCCGAAGGTGACCACCATTCGGCCTCCACTCATCCAGTCGGCGGTCGCCAGTGCCTTGGCCAGGACGATCGGATGCTGCAGCGGCAGGATAGTGACGCAGGAATTGATGGCGATGTGTTCGGTGGCCCCGGCGATATGGGCCTGAGCGACCGTTGAGTGCAGATAGTGCGGCCCGGACAATTCGACATGCTCGGCGGGAATGACGAGATGCTCGGGGATGGCAATCATGTCGTAGCCCCAGCGGTCGGCACATTTCGCCATTCGCGTTTGGTCGGGTCCGGTGACCGTTGGTTCCCAGGACTGCATCGTTGCCTTGAGGCGGAGCATATGCGGCAGAGGGAAGACGAATTTCACGCAGGGACTCCTTATCAGGCGCGGCCGACAAGGAAATCAAAGCTCACTGCGCAGTGGCCGTTACCCTGAATCGCCCACATTGCGGTGTCCCGGCCAGCGGTCAGTGCCGCTCAATCGGGTCTTCGGGTTGTTAACCTGGCGACGTGGCGGAGAGCAGTGAAAAGCCGGTGAAAGGGGCGCTTGCGGCGACCAGCTGGGCGCTGCTTGGCATGCTGTCCTATGAAGAGGAAGTCTCCGGCTACGACCTGAAGAAGTGGATCGACTGGAGCGTCGACCTCTACTACTGGAGCCCCTCGTACAGCCAGATCTACACCGAGCTGAAGAAGTTGGAAGGCCTGGGTTTGGCCACGTCTCGCGTCGAGCATGATGAGGGCACCCGCAGCCGCCGGCTCTACAAGATCACCAAGGCCGGCATGGACGCGGTCACCGACTGGGCCACTGACGCACCCGTGGATCCGCCGGTGCTCAAACACAGCGTGCTGATGCGGATGACGTTGGGGCATCTGAGTAATCCGGCCCGGCTCAAGGAAGTGCTGCAGGAGTACGTGGCCTACACCGAGTCCTGCCACCGCAAGGCACTCGAGGACGCCGAGGGAGCCGAAGCCGAACCCGCCTGGGCGTACTCGGTGATCGCGTTGCGCTGGGCGGCCAAGTACTACGCCGCCGAGCGTGAGTTCGCGCTGGAGATGATGAAGGACATCGACGAGGCCGACCGCATATTGCAGACGGCACCAAAGGGTAGTTCCGGCAAACCGCGCACCACGCCCGGCTATTGGCGCGAGGTCGAAAAGCAGGTCGAGGCCAAGCGCGAAGCCGATTAGTCGGCGCCGGCCGCATCCCGGGCCGCGATGTAGCCGTACACGAGTCCCTGCGCGATCGTTGCGCCCGCACCCGGATAAGTCGTGCCGAATGCGTTGGCGGCGGTGTTGCCGATCGCATACAGCCCGTTGATCACGGTCCCGTCCTCGCGCAGCACCCGAGCCCGGTGGTCGGCTGTCAATCCGCCGCAGGTGCCCAGGTCGCTGAGCACCATCGCAACGGCGTAGAACGGACCTTTGATCAGGGCGCGCAGGTTGGGGTTCGGGGAGATCGTCGGGTCGCCGTAGTAGCGGTCGTAGGCGCTGTCGCCCCGGCCAAAGTCGGGATCATCTCCGGCTGAGGCGTTTTGGTTGAACCGCGTGACCGTTTCGGTGAAGTCCGGAACCGGCAGGCCGATCCGAGCGCCCAGTTCGGCGAAGTTATCGGCGCGCACCGCAATGCCCGCGTCATACCACGTCTGTGGGATACGCATCCGCGGAAATAGTTGGGCACCAAAGACATAGCTGTTGCGATACTGCTGATCGAAGATGATCCACATCGTTTCGGCCGGGCTGCCTGACCGCTCCAGCTCGAGCAAGCGCTGGCCGAACGACATGTAGTCCGACGACTCGTTGGCGAATCGGCGACCGTGCTGGTTCACGATCAGACTGCCCGGAAGCGATCGTTCGGCCAGCATCACGGCCGGCGCCTCGCCCGGGAGCGGCGCGATGGCCGGAAACCACCACGCCTGGTCCATCAGATCGATGTTGCCGCCGATTTCTTGCCCGGCGCGGATCCCGTCGCCGGTGTTGGTCGCCGCACCAAGGCTGAGATTGCTACCCAGCGACTCGGACTGAAATTTCCATCGCATGTCTATGCTGTGGTCGAAACCGCCGGTGGCCAGCACGACGCCGCGTCGAGCCGCGATCGTCACCTCGCGGCCGGCGTGCGCCACGAGCGCGCCGCGCACCGTCGCCGTCGAGGCGCAGCAGGGTGGTGTCCGTCCACACTGGGATACCGGCGCGCAGCACACCCGCGAACAGGCCGGCCGCCAGGCCCTGGCCGCCCGCGGCGTAGCGCCGGCCCAGCATCCGACCGCCCACGCCTTGCGCGATCCGTTTGGCGAACGTCGGAATTCCCTTGCGCGGTACCCGCGCCACCAGATTCATCCAGCGGTAGTCGGCACCCGTCGTCGGCACCGGAACGCTGACCTCCATCAAACCGGGCTCCAACCGGGTGCGGTAGACGCCCAGAAGCGACGTGTCGAACGGCTGACATTCACAGGTGCGGCCCGCCGCGCTGCCACCGGGCTCCTCAGGGTGATAGTCGGAATAGTCGCGCGCCCAAAAGAATCGCAGAGGCGTGTTTCGTCGCAGCATGCCGACCGTCGCGGACACATGCGTCAGGAATGCCGTCGAGCGCTGCTGGGGTGCCGAGTCCGCAACCACCGAATGGAGGTAGGTGGCGGCCCGCTCCTGTGTATCGCCGGCGCCGGCCTCGGCGAGCACCGGCCCCGCGGGCAGCCACAGCGCGCCGCCGGACCGCGCGGTCGAGCCGCCCACGTGCGACGCCTTCTCCACGACCAGTACCGACAGCCCGAGTTCGTGGGCGGCCAGCGCCGCGGCCATCCCGGTGCCCGAGCCCACGACAAGCAGGTCGACGATGGTGTCGGTGACGGGAAGTCCGGCGGGGATCGTCGCGCTGTGCAGTGCCACGCCGAGCACCGTATGCCCGGGCCGCGTGACGCAGGAATAGCCGTCCTGATGAGTGGAACAATGCGACCCAAAGGCGCGTCCCCGGGAGTTCGATCATGCGCATGCATGACACCGACGACGTTCGGCTCATTGAGGCCCAGGCCGCACCGACCCGGTTTGCCCGCGGCTGGCATTGCCTGGGATTGATCAGAGATTTCGGCGACGGCAAACCGCACGCGATCAACGCCTTCGGTCAGAAGCTGGTGGTTTTCCGAAGCGGCGACGGCAAGATCAACGTCCTCGACAGCTACTGCCGGCACATGGGCGGCGACCTGTCCCAGGGCGAGGTGAAGGGCGACGAGATCGCCTGTCCATTCCACGCCTGGCGCTGGGGTGGTGACGGGCGATGCAAGCAGGTGCCGTACGCCCGACGAGCACCCAGGCTGGCCCGCACGGCGACCTGGACCACGCTGGAGCAGGACGGCATGTTGTTCGTCTGGAACGACCCGGAGCGCAAACCACCGCCGCCGGAGGTCACGATCCCGCATATCGAGGGAGCTACCAGCGATGAGTGGACCGACTGGCACTGGTACACCACGGTCGTGGGCACCAGCAATTGCCGTGAAATCATCGACAACGTCGTGGATATGGCGCACTTCTTCTATATCCACGGCGCGTTGCCGACTTACTTCAAAAACATCTTCGAGGGACACATCGCGACGCAGTACATGAACGGCGAAGGCCGACCCGACATGGGCAGCACCGAAGGCGCCAAGATGCTGGGCAATACCTCAATGGCGTCGTACTATGGCCCGTCGTTCATGATCGACGACCTGACCTACCACTACGAGTATGGCGACGCGCAGTCGATCCTGATCAATTGCCACTATCCGATCGACTCGAATTCCTTTGTGCTGCAATACGGCATCATCGTCAAGAAATCGGAGGCGTTGCCCGGCGATGAGGCCATGAGAACCGCAATCCAACTGGGTGATTACGTCAAGCTGGGTTTCGAGCAGGACGTCGAGATCTGGCGGCACAAGGCTCGTATCGACAACCCGCTGCTGGTCGAGGAGGACGGTCCGGTCTATCAACTGCGACGCTGGTATCAGCAGTTCTACGTCGACGCCGGGGACGTGCAGCCGGATATGGTGGACCGCTTCGAGTTCGAGCTGGACACCGCACGCCCCTATGAGGCGTGGATGAAAGAGGTCGAGGCGAACATGGCTGCCCACCCAGCCGGCTCGGTGTGATGGCAGCCGATTCGCCTGCGCGGACGGACAATCGGCTCGACGCGATGCCGATGATGCCCGTGGCATGTCGCAGCTGCGGAGCGCGTGTGCTGGTGCGCAAGAGCACCTGGAGCCAAACCAGCGTGCAGTGGAATGCCGATGCGACGGACCGGTGCACCGAGCGCGCCGGAGCTCAGAAGGTGTCGGCGCACGCCGACCGGGGTGTGTTCCTGGTGTGTTCGGCGCTGCGCGAGTCGATCCTCGACGCGGTGCGCCACGGCGAGCTTTCTATCGTCGACGAATAGGTACGTGGATTATCTCGGCGCCGGGGGGCGTTGGGCGGCAAGCACATTCGCCCGCTCCGCCATCGCCGCTCACGCGTCGCTCGGGCACGGCCCCGGGCTGGGGATTACGCGCGAAACGCAGCAAGATCATCATCGCTACCCCGGCGAATCTGCTGATGTCGCTGCGCAACGTCACCTACATGTGGCAGCAGACCTTGCGGGAAATGCCGAGCAGATAGCGCAAGGCGGTCGAGAACCTCAACAAAACGGGCGGCTCCTGCGGAGCCCACTACTGCGAAGCCCAGTACTTTCCGGTATCCGAAAGGTCGCCGAACTGCGTCGACGCCACATTGGAAGATTGAATGCAGCGTTCGGGCACTCCCGTTCCCGGGCACTGCCGGCTGGTGCCGCAGGCCGCCTGTCGAGGTCGCCGCGGACGGCCTACATCGGTCCGGTACCGCCATGGCCTACCGGCACTGTCAGGAGCTATGTGTGCTGTTGGACTTGCGTGCCGAGTAGACGAGTAAAGGTGCGAATATATTCTCACGCACCACTCCTTGTACCGGTCCCTATCGACCCTTTTGGTTAATCGAATATCAAAACATCATCGAGATCGAGCAGCGGTTCAGACCCCCAGCACTTGAGGAATCCGCACTCGGTGTACACAGTGGCTGATTTAGACTCATAGTCTTTACCGGTATTGCTGTCTCGAAGAACGTACAGGACATCGTAATACTGCCGCTTTCTGCGCGGTGTGGGAAGCGTCTCACGTCCGGCATTGGATGGCGTAAGCCAAGTCCACGACGCCGCTGGCGGCTTGGACTTGATGCGGATAGAGAGATAATATCCATTAGGTGCGGTTACCGAGCCATCCCACATAACCCAAGCGCCTTTAAACCATGCCGCATCAGACGACACGCCCCTGGGGGCAGGAATGGAACCAGGAATCGGTTCAGCCCTAGTGCACATTGCGTCGTTTACATCTCTTTTCCTTCTTTTATCATGACCGTATTCGTAGTTTCCACTGCAAAATATCCCTGCTCTGAACCATCGATTAGGATTGCGAGGATTCCGAAACCCGAATGACGGGGTAGGTTCATTGTCGCGGAGCGTTCTACGCTCAATCGGATAGGGGTCCGGGTTGGCGTCGGCGGCCAACCATCGATTGAATCGCGGATTAGACACCCCACTGTCGAATTCAAAAGATAGCTGCCCGCCCCTCAGGGTCACCGGAACAGCTGATTCTATCCACTCCGGCCCAACATCTCCATAAGAGACCCATTCCGCCTGGTACTCAAAACTTCGCAATGTATTTCGCGCCTCGTTCCGAACTGCCCGGTCAGCGGACCAGCTAGCCCTCTCCAGACTGCGTCTCACCGAGTGAAATGAGCGAGTCGGCCGGATCGTGTATAACCACACCCGCTCTGTGCCTTGCAGGCTACGAGAAGCATGTTCGCGGTAATAGTCACGACTTGTGGTCGTGGCTACGAACATGCTGTCCCCTGATTGAAACGGTGGAATTCTGGTGCTTCTGCCATTGAGGTGATCGAGAAGGTTTCCATTTCTTCCTAGCGTTTCGAATCCCGTGTCGAAAATGCCAAGCGTGTCTGTATCTGTACTCGTGTGGGGCGGTCGTCTATCTATTCTGTAAACGCAGGTGGGTACCCCGTCCCTGGCGGCGCATCGTCCAGTGGGGGGATTTTGCACGAAATCTTCCGGCATCAGCGGATTAACTAGAGCTTTCTGATCGTCAAGCCTGGACGTCAGTTTCGTTACTGTCCAGTTCAGCTGATCGGCTTTCGGTGTGGCACTCGCCTCGGCTGAGGAGATTTCTCCGAATATGATCGTAATTGCAGACGTAATAGGAATTAAGCTTTGTCGGGATAGGAAAGCTAAATTGAACATCGTCCTCCATAACTCGATAAGCACGCCGAATCGATATTCTTGCTATCGTATGATGCCATACGAGCGTCGGGCTACTGCGTCACGCGTTTATATCGAAAAGGAGTCGAATCGGTACTGGTCACATCCGCGGCGGAGGCAGACATGAGCGGGGTTTAATTCGGATCAGCTATAACACATCCGGAAGGTTCCGAGTGCAACAGCAGATGAAATCCATTTCAAATTGATAGGCGAGGTAGGCCAACCCGGTTACCTCGGTCAATGAGGGACTCAAGACCGACTCTGCCGCCAGGCCTGTCTTAGCAACCGTCTGGAGTACAGCCGATGCAGCTGAAACCTTGATCGGAGTGTGTTCCTCGAACAGCTCGGCCGCGCCTCGGCAGGAAAACCTGGCCCGTGCCGGCGCCGGATCGGTGTCGTTACCGGCTACCGGGGAGCCTTCCGATCGGTGAGACACAGCGGGCCGTTGTCCCTCAGAGCTGAACAAATTGCCTAGGGTCGGAAGACTGGGGGGCGCTGGGCAGCAAGCACATTCGCCCGCTCCACCATCGCCGCGCCTACATACTCCGGCTCGGTGAGCAGATAGAACCGGCCGTCGACGGCCTGCTCGAAAAGAGTCACCGCGGCCGCCTGTGGGTCCATTGCCGCGGACTTGACTTCCAGCATCGCAGCGCGCTGCGCTTCGGCGACGGCGCTATCACCGCCGGGGCCGACGTCGCCAGCGGACTCGAAAATGTCGGACTTCACCGCACCCGGCAGCACCGCCTGCACGTGAATGTGGTGGGCATGTCCGGCCGCCTGGACATCGAGATATAGGCATTCGGTCAACGCCAGCACCGCATGTTTGCTCACGATGTAGGGCGCCTGCAATGGAATTGCCACCACACCACCGACTGACGACAGGTTCCACACCCAGGCGTGCTCGTCGGTGGCCATCATCTTCGGCAGGAACGCGCGTACGCCGTGGAACACCCCGCTGATGTTGATGTCGACGACGCGCTGCCAGTTGGACAGGGGCGTGTCCCACAGGTATCCGAACTGCTCCACGCCGGCGTTGTTCACCAATAGCCGCACCGCGCCGACATCGTGGTAGGTGCGCTCGGCGAGTTGTTGCACCGCGCCCGGATCGCGGACGTCGCACCCGATGTCGACCGCGGATCCTCCTGCAGCGCAGAGCTCCTCACGCAAGGCCGCGATGGCGTCGGCGTCGATGTCGGCCGGCACCACGGTCATCCCCAACGTGACCGCGTGACGGGCCAGGCCCGCACCGATACCCGCGCCGGCTCCGGTGATGACTGCGACGCCGCCGTCGAACGGATTCACGCGTATTGCAAGGCGGGCCGTGGCGCGGGAGTGTGAGGCTGACGCTGGGGGAGTAGTGGGCGCAGCGGCTGCAGCGTCGGTGCGACCCGCCGTGGGCCGTCTTCGACGTTGCGCCAGATGCCCATCGCCGTCATGCGTACCGGCGCGGTGAGTCGCTGATGGAACATCATGCGATTGATCGGGCCGCAGACCGACACCGCGGCAACAGCGTCGCCCGGGCCGCCGATGGGCGCTGCGACACAACCGAATCCGAGCAACGACTCCTCGCGCTCGAACGCCACACCATGGGCGCGCACCTTGGCCAGTTCCGCGGCGAGTTGTGAGCTGGTGGACATCGAGTACTTGGTCTTGCGGACCCGCAGATCGACTTGGGCGTCCTCGTCACAGTAGGCCAGGATCGCCTTGCCTACGGCGGTGCAATGCGCGGGCTGGCGGGCGCCGACCCGGGTGGGGATCGCGTCGGCCATTCGGTCGCCGGTCTTGTCGAGGTAGACCACGTCGGGTCCGTCCAGCACCGCGAGATGGGCCACCAGTCCGGTGGCGCGGTGTAACTCGCCCAGTAGTGGGCCGGCCGCACGCACCAGGCGGTCCTGGTGCACGGCCAGCGATCCGAGTTCCACCAAGCGCATGCCGAGTTCGTAGTCGCGTCCGCTGCGGCGCAGCCAGCGCAGCTGCACCAGGCGTTCGAGCATCCGGTGCGCCGACGAACGCGGCAGGCCGGTGCGCCGAACGATCTGGGCGAGCGTGAGGCGCCCCGGCCCGTCGAATGCGTCGAGGACCAACGAGATGCGGTCGATGACGGCGGTGGGTGTGCTTGATTCGGTCGCAGCGGCGCGCACGGTCCCAGTCATCGGTTCCTCCATCAGCTATTTCTATCTGGCCGTTATATGCCTAGTAGTAATATCTGTTTGTACCATACGGATGTGGCCGCTGTCACACACGACACGAAAATCGCCGGCGGACCCAGCGGACCCCACGGCGCGAGTGAAAAGCGTCAGGCCTTGGCTGCCGACCGTCCGGCGCGTCGGCCATAGAAGCTGCCGTCGCCGAGTGAGACGCCGCTGGCATAGCCCCAGGCGGCCAATCCGGCGGTCGAACGACCGGCGGCGAAGAGCCCCGGGATTGGTTCGCCGCTCACGTGCAGCACCTCGGCGTCCAGCGTGGTGGCGAGCCCGCCCAAGGTGAACCCGCCGGTGTTCTCCCGCAGATCGATCGCTCCGAGCGGGCTGCCGATCGGTTTGAGCCACTCCGGCTTCATGTGTAGCAGCGGATCCTCGCCGCGTACGGCGCCGTCGTTGTAGGCGGCGACGGTCGCCTGCAGCGAGCCGGGCGCCAGGCCGATGTCGCGCTCCAGGTCCGCCACGCTGTCGGCCACCCACGTCGGCTGTCGCAGCATGAACTTCGGTGACCACGACGTCATTGCCTCTTGCTGGGCATCGTTGTCGATGATCAGGTAGGCGGTGTTGTCCTGGTGGTAGAGCGTGAGTTGTCCGATGCGGCCCGGGTAGGTGTCCTCGGCGACGTAGCGCTGGCCGCGCCCGTTGACCAAGATCCCGCGCACCAGCTGCTGCGGGTCGATGAAGATCGCGACTTCGGTGGCGTCCATGTGAGCCAGATCGGCGCCGAGGGCCTGCGCCATCCGGATCGCCTGCCCGTCGTGCTCCTCAATCGACGCGGCCGGGCGTCCGGCGATTCGCGGCGCGTAGCGCGCCACCATCGCGTCGTTGTAGGCGAAGCTCCCGGTCGCGAGGACGACCCCGCTGCGCGCCCGGATCGTCATCTCGGTGCCGTACTGCCGGGCGCGGATGCCGACCACCCGGCCGTCGGATTCGACTATCAGGCACTGCACCCGCACGTCGTAGAGCGCGCGTGCGCCTGCCGCGGTGGCGGTTTCGACGAGCGGCTTCATCAGCATGTAGCCCGCGCTGGCCTCGCCCTGCTTTTTGTTCTGCATCTGCGGGACATGCCCGCGCGGGGCGGGGGAGGCGATCGTGTTGAACGGGAACGAATTTTCGCCGCCGCTGTACATCAGCCCCTGATCGCCCATCGGCTCCCAGCCGGGCTCGGAAAAGAACTCCGCCTTGAACGGCACGCCGCACCCGATGAGCCAGTCGAAGTGCGCGACGCTGCCGGCGCAGTAGTCGGCGATCCGGTTCTCGTCGGCGCCGGGTCCCATCGCCACGTTGAGGTAGGCCGCCATGTTGTCGACGGAATCGGTGAAACCACAGGCTTTTTGCAGTGGCGTGCCACCGCCGAGGTAGATGAACCCGCCGGCCATGGCCGCGGCACCGCCCCAGGACCCGGTGCGTTCAGCCACCAGGACGTCGGCACCCGAGCGGGAAGCTTCGACCGCGGCAGCCGCACCGGCAACGCCGTAGCCCGCGATGACAACGTCGGCTTCGTGATCCCACGCGGTGATCGACGACGCCAGCACGGGCGTGACGTCGGTGTCAGGTGTCATAGCTGCATGGCCGCGGGCATCTCGCCGACCCACTGGTGGCCCCAGTAGCTGTCAGCGGTGATTTCCTCTGCGGTGTAATAGTTTTCGTCGACCCGCATGCCTTCGGTGCCGAACTCGATGTCCCAATCGCCGGGCGCCCGGACGTAGAAGGAGAGCATCTTGTCGTTGGTGTGGCGGCCGAGCGTGGACGACAACTGGAAGCCCTCGGCGTTGACCCGGTCGAGCGCCTGACCCACCGCGTCAAGAGTGTCGACCTCGACCATGATGTGCACCAGCCGGGGGTCGCGCATGTGTGCGGCGGGCACGATCGCCATGCTGTGATGGCGTTCGTTGATCCCGAGGAATCGAACCCGCACCGGGCCGAACTCTTTCGGCAACGGCACCCGGAACGCCCCGCGGGAGCGGAATCCCAGGACCTCGGTGTAGAAGTCGAACAGTCCATTGGGATCCATTGCGGGCACCACGACGTGGCCCAGGCCCTGATCGCCGGTGACGAATCGCGCGCCGAACGGAGTGACGACCGGGCTGTGATCGAGCACCGCGCCGTGGAACACCTCGATAGTGGTGCCGGCCGGATCCTCGAAGGTGATCACCTCTTCCACCCGGCGAGCTTCGGCGTCGTCGACGGACATTTGCTTGAACGGCACCCCGGCACCGTCGAGGGCAGTCTTGACCCGCTGCAGCGCCGGGTGATCGCGCACCTCCCAGCCGATGGTGAGCACCCGGTCGGTCTCGCCCGGCACCACGATCAACCGAGCCGCCCGCTCGTCCATCCGCAGATACAGCGCGGACTCGTCGGGGCCCTTGCCTTCGGCGAAACCCAGGACGCCGAAAGCGAAACGGCGCCAGCGGTCGATGTCGTTCGTCGAAATGGTGATGTAGCCCAGGCTTTTCAGATCACTCATGCTGGCCGGCCTTCCTAGATCAACGCCCGCAGCGGGCCCTCGGGGGGCTCGATGCCTATCGAACTTAGCGCCGACGCATGGTAAGTGGTGCCGGGTACATGGATGGCATGCATCTGACCGACGTGGATGTCACGCCAGTACCGTTGCAGCGGCTTGTCCATCCGGGCGGCATTGCCGCCCGAGCGGGCGAAGATCTCGTCGACGGCCGACACCGCGCGCCACACCGCGCGCACCTGGGTGCGGCGTCCGGCGGCACGATCGGCGAACGACACCTTCTTACCGGCGGCGACCATGTCGTAGATCCGGTCGGCGTTGGCCAGCAACTCCTGGCGGGCCGCGTTGATATCAGCGGCGGCCTCACCGATCGCGTGCATGACGTATGGGTCGTCCTTGATCGCGGTTCGGGTGGCGCCGACGCGCTCGCGCTGATAGTCCAGGTGTGCGGCCAGCGCGCCCTCGGCGATGCCGATGGTCGCCGCGGAGATGCCCAGCGGGAACATCGTCGACCACGGCATCAGGTAGAGCGGTTCGGTCATGCCGGCTTCCCGCTGCGCGGTGCCGTCCATCACCTTCGTCGCATCCATTGTCCGGTAGGCGGGGACGAAGGCGTCGGAGACGATCACGTCCTTGGAGCCGGTTCCGCCCAGCCCGACCACATTCCACGAGTCCTCGACAATCTCGTAGTCCTTGCGCGGCAGGATCATGTGTAGCATCTGCGGCGGCATCAACGGGATGCCCTTCGCGTCGCCGAGCATGGCGCCCAGGATGATCCAGTCGCAATGGTCGGTGCCCGAGCTGAACTGCCAGCGGCCGTTGAAGAGGTAGCCGCCGTCGACGGGTTTCGCCACGCCCTGCGGCGCGTAGGGGGAGGCCATCCAGGTGTCGACGTCGTCGGCCCAGATCTCGGCGGCGACTTTCGGGTCTGCATAGGCCAACTGGTAGGGATGCACGCCGACCACACCGACGATCCAGCCGGCGGCCGGATCCAGCGCCGCGGTGGCCATCGTCGTCTCGGCGAACTCGCGGGGGTGCACCTCGAAGCCTTGATATTGCTTCGTCTGTAGCAGCCGTATCAGGCCGGCGCCCTTCATCAGCTTGACGGTGTCGTCGGTAAGCCGGCCGATTTGTTCGGCTTCCGCGGCCTGGTCGCGCAATTGGTCGGCCATGGCCACTACCCGGTCAAGTACCCGGTCGCTCATATCGTTGTCCTTACGTGTGTGGGCTAAGTAATGGTCTACCGCAGTCCCCGGCCGTCCCAAAGGAAATCCCGATGAGCGGGCGGAAATGCGTGTCCGGTCACCGGGAAAGCCGGCGCCTGACGATGAACGGGGCCAATAGCGTGACTGCTTGTGAATGATGCTGTCGACGTGGTCGTGGTGGGCGCCGGGTTTGCTGGCTTGTATGCCTTGCACAAGCTGCGCGCGCAGGGGCTCTCGGTGCGGGTGCTCGAGGCCGCTCCCGAGCTGGGCGGGACCTGGTTTTACAACCGGTATCCCGGCGCGCGCTGCGATGTCGAGAGCGTCGACTACTGCTACTCGTTCTCGGACGAGCTCCAGCAGCAGTGGTGCTGGACGGAGAAGTACGCCACCCAATCGGAGATTCTCGAATACCTGAACTGGGTGGCCGCCAGACTCGACCTGCGCCGCGACATCGCCTTGGACGCCCGCGTCATCTCCGCCGTGCTCGATGAGAGGACGCTGCGCTGGACGGTCACCACCGACACCGGGCTGGTGCTCTCGGCTCGCTTCGTTGTGATGGCGACGGGTCCGTTGTCGGCCGCGCTGACCCCGAATTTCCCCGGCCTGGATACCTTTGCGGGCGAGATCCATCACACCGCACATTGGCCGCTCGACCCCGTCGACTTCACTGGCAAACGGGTGGCGGTCATCGGCACCGGATCCTCTGGCATCCAATCGATTCCGATCATCGCCGAGCAAGCAGCACACCTGTACGTCTTCCAGCGAACCCCCAACTACAGCGTCCCGGCCGGCAACACACCGTTGTCGGCCGCAGAACTCGACGAGCTCAAGTCGGGCTACCCGCAGCGGCGCCGGTTGTCGTGGCGTAGCAGTGGCGGCTCACCGCACATCACCGCGGCGAAGCCGACGATGGAGTTCACCGGGCAGGAGCGGCGGGCGGCGTTCGAAAAGCGATGGCAGCTCGGCGGCGTGCTGTTCTCGAAGACGTTCCCGGACCAGATGACGGACCTGCAAGCCAACGAGGAGGCCCGCAAATTCTATGAGGAGAAGGTCCGCGCGGTGATCGACGATGCGACCGTCGCCGACCTGCTGATCCCCACCGACCATCCAATCGGAACCAAGCGAATCTGCACCGACAGCAACTACTTTCAGACGTTCAACCGCTCCAATGTGTCACTGGTCAGTGTCCGCGACACCGCGATCGAGTCGATCGACGCCACGGGCATCACCACCAGCGAGATGCACTACGACCTCGACATGATCGTGCTGGCAACCGGTTTCGATGCGATGACCGGGGCGTTGGACAGCATCGACATCGTCGGGCGAGGCGATTCGACGTTGCGGGAGGACTGGGCGCACGGACCACGCACCTATCTGGGATTAGGTGTCGACGGTTTTCCCAATCTGTTCCTGATCTCGGGCCCGGGAGCGCCGGCCGTGCTGGCGAACATGGTGCTGCACGCGGAGGCTCAGGTGAACTGGGTCGCCCAAGCGATCGATTATCTCGATAGCCACGGGTGCGCCGCCATCGAAGCCACCGTGGACAGCGTCGACGGTTGGGGCGCCGAATGCGCCCGGCGTGCCGAGACGACGTTGTTCACCAAGGCCAACTCGTGGTACATGGGCGCGAACGTGCCCGGAAAACCAAGGGGCTTCATGTTGTTCGTCGGCGGCTTCGCCACCTATAACGACATCTGCGCCGAGGTGGCCGACGCCGGCTACCGGGGCTTCGATCTAATCCAGCAATGACGGGATTACTCGACAAGGTCGTCGTGGTCACCGGCGCCGCAAAAGGCACCGGGCGGGTGCACTGTCAGCGCTTCGCCGACGAGGGCGCCGACGTGATCGCCCTGGATATCGACACGCTGGCCGATGAGTTGGCCGGTACGGCAGCCGAAGTCAACAGCCGGGGCCGGCGCTGTGTCACGGGTTTCGCCGACGTGAGCGACCTCGCGGCCGTGACGTCGGCGATCGACGGCGGTGTTGCCGAGCTGGGCCGGTTAGACGTCATCATCGCCAATGCCGGCATCCACCTCGCGGGTGGCCCGTCCTGGGAACTCGACCCACAGGTCTGGCAGCGCACACTCGACATCAACCTCACCGGGGTCTGGCATACCGTCAGAGCCGGTGTGCCGCACATCGGTCCCGACGGTGGATCCGTCGTCCTGATCAGCTCCACCAACGGCCTTCGCGGCACCGCGAACACCGCCCACTACACGGCCAGCAAGCACGCGGTGGTCGGGCTGGCGCGCACGCTCGCCAACGAGCTGGGGCCAAGCGGCATCCCGGTCAACACCGTGCACCCGGGGCCGGTCGCAACGCCAATGGTGCTCAACGAGCAGATGTACCGGAAGCTGCGGCCCGATCTGGCCAATCCGACGGCGGCCGACGCCGCCGAGGTGCTGCAGGCACGTAATCTGCTGCCGATCCCGTGGGTGGAGCCCGTCGACATCGCCAACGCCGTCGTGTTCCTGGCCTCCGATCACGCCCGCTACATCACCGGCACCCAGCTCGTCGTAGATGCCGGCCTGACGCAGAAGACGACATGACCGGGCGCCTCGTTGGCAAGGTCGCCCTGATCACCGGCGCGGCGCGGGGGATCGGTCGCGCACAGGCCGTGCGGTTCGCCCAGGAGGGTGCCGACATCGTGGCGTTGGACGTGTGCGGTCCGGTCGAGACCGTCGCGATCCCGCACAGCACCCCAGCCGACCTCGAGCAGACGGCCGCGTTGGTCGCCGCCGCCGGCGTGCGGGTACACACCGAAATTGTCGACGTGCGCGACCTCGACGGTGTGCAGGCCGCCACCGACCGCGGCGTCGAGCGCTTCGGCGGCTTGGACGCGGTCTGCGCGACGGCCGGAATCACCTCCCGTGGCATGGCGGTCGAGCTGAACGAAAACGCCTGGCGCGCGATGCTGGATGTCAACCTCACCGGCGTGTGGCACACCTGCCGCGCCGCCGCGCCACACCTGATTGCGCGCGGTGCCGGCGCTATGGTGCTGACAAGCTCCGTCGCCGGACTGCGCGGCCTGGTCGGTGTTGCGCATTACACCGCAGCCAAGCACGGCGTGGTCGGTCTGATGCGTAGCCTCGCGAATGAGTTTGCACCGCACAATGTTCGGGTCAACTGCATCAACCCGACCAATGTCGACACGCCCATGATCCAAAACGACGTCGTCAGCGGCGCATTCCGGCCGGACTTGGACCGGCCGCCCACCCGAGCGGAATTCGCCGAGGCGGCGGAGGCGATGAATATGCTTGCGGTGCCGTGGATCGACGCGGTCGATGTCGCCAACGCCGCGCTGTTTTTGGCCTCCGACGAGGCGCGATATATCACCGCGGTGACGCTGCCCGTCGACGCGGGCTGCACCCAGCGATGAGGAGACGACTGTGACGGACTTGGCAGACTTGGCGGCCCGGTTGCGCCGGCTTGAGGACGACCGCGACATCAGGCAGTTGATCGCGTCCTACGGTCCGGCCGTCGACGCCGGTGACCCGGATGCCGCCGCGCGTCTATGGGCCAGCGACGGCGTGTATGACGTCGACGGCTGGCGGATGGAGAGCCAGGCTGACGTGCACGCGATGATCAGCTCGGACGCCCACCAGAAGTTGGTGGGCAAGGGCTGCAGTCACTTCCTGGGGCCGTGCGTGGTGACGGTCACCGGCGATGAGGCCGTGGCCGTATGTGAATCCGTGGTACTCGTCCGCGATAACGACGGCTATCGGGTCTGGCGGGCCACCGCGCACCATTTCGCACTGCGCCGAATCGACGACCAGTGGCGGATCAGCACCCGTACCAGTCGAGTTCTCGACGGTAATCCCGACGCGCATGCCCTGCTGATGAAAGGCCTTGCGGGAGCGCCCTAGCGGGACAGGAAGCCCAGCACCGTGCTCTCGAAAGCGGTCTTGGCTTCGATCATGGCCCAGTGTCCGGAGTTGGGGAAGATATGAAGCTCCGCGTTGGGAATGGTGCGCATCGGGATCAGCGCCATGTCAGGCGGGCTCACCCGATCGTCGCGGCCCCACGTCAGCAGCGTGGGTGCGGCCAACTTGTGCATGACCGCCCACGGGAACGGCCGGTCCGAGGCCGCCATCGCTGAGTTCATCGCGGCGAATGCCGCCTTGCCGTACATCCGCCGTGCCGCGGCCAGCGTGACGGGGTCGGTGGCCAGCTGCCAACGTTCCTCGATCAGTTCGTCGGTCACCAAACCCTGGTCGTAGACCATCGACTTGAGCCAGTCGACCAGCCGCTGCCGGGTCGGGTCCTCGACGAATTCCTGCAACAGCCGGATGCCCTCGCTGGGGCTGGGACTGAAGATGTTGGTGCCGATGCCGCCGATAGTCACCAGCCGGTCGATGCGGTCGGGATTACCGATGGCGAAGTTGATACCGACGCCGCCACCCATCGAGTTGCCTACGATGTGTGTCTTCTCCACTCCCAGTGCGTCCAGAAACGGCGCAACGCTGCCGAACGCGGTGACCATCGGGTGACCGCCGAAGTCGTCGGTGACCCCGAAGCCAGGGAATTCCAGGATCAGGCAGCGGAAGTGCTCGGCGAATGTGGGCAGAATCCCGCGGAAGTTGCGCCAGCCGGTGACCCCGGGGCCCGACCCGTGCAGGAACAGCAGCACCGGGCCGGAATCCTGGCCGCAGTCGTAGTAGCGCAAAGCGCCCTTCGGGGTGGTGATTTCGCGCAGGTCTTGCTCAACGGTCGCTTGAGAGGTATTTGCCACGGCCCTCACCCTGCCATGTGGCTGTCCGCTGACGGTTTTGAGTGTGCGCTCAGGGCGAATATTTCGCCGATTCTCCGCCCAGGAAGCGCACTCAAAACCTAGGCTGGACACTCAACCAGCGTGCGAAAGCGACTGTGCGCCATCAGCTCACGTGCCAGACGACGGCCGGGCCATAGCGGAGTTGGCGGCGGACCAATCGGTGGACACCTTGCGATGCTTGATCAGCCAGGTGTCGGCCACGGGCACCAAGGTGTCGCGATAGCGGCCGAAATGGTCGAGCCCGATATGGGTGACGACGGTGAAATAGCAGCAGACCTGCGCCTCGTCGGGTGTCAGGTCCATGAACAGGATGTTGGCGACGTTGTGTCGAACGATCGGTTTGACGTCCGCGTCGACCGCGATCTTCCCGGTGACACCGCTGAGGAATACCGTGATCTCGGAACGGCCGCACAGTGGCTCGGCACCGCGAATCTCGAGAACGCCATCGGCGCAGAATGTCTCGGCCAACCCGTCGATCCGGCCGGAGTCACCCGACCAGTTGTATCGGGCGAGCGTGTCGCGGATCTGCTCGCGTGCCACCAACTCCCACATCTGCATCGTCGTGACTCCTCAACGGCCGCGGGTACCGCGTATCGCATAGCACCCTAGTCAAGGCCGGGAGAACGCTGGTGCCGCCTTACTTGACGATGCGCGGCCGGAAGGCATGGACGGGTTTGGGCACGATGCCGTTCAGGTCGAAGACCGCGATCATGGCCCGCAACATCGCGGGGGACCAGTCTTCGAGTGGGTGGGCGTCGATTCGGGCGAGTACCTGGTGCCTGAGGTAGTCGATGTTTGTGGGGGGCTCGTGATTAGTCATGGCCGCGCCTGTGGCTTTCAGCTCCTGGGGCAGATTTCGAGGTCGCACCCGACGCTAGGGTGGATGCGTCCGCCATGTACAGGCAACTGGTCAGATTCAAATCTCTTCTCGGGAATGGCACCGGATTTCCTTCATCAGTTCCAGCGCGAGTTCGCGCTCGGCCCGCACGACCCGATCGCCAACGCGAGGAACCAGATCTCGGACTCTGCCAGAATCGCAACGAGCCTTCGATGGCGTTCTATCCAGCGCAAGGATCACCAGCGGCCCGGTTCTCGAATGGTTAGAGCAGTCCGAGCAACTGTAGGTCGGTGATGTATTTGATGATGATCGGCGCCGAAACGTGTGGAATGTCGTTGTCGATGCCGATTTTGGCTTCTTGGACCGCGGTACGGAATCGGTCGGTCGGCGCGAGGGCCTTACTCCTCGGCTTTGGGGGCTGCAGCTTATTGGAATCGCGCGACTGCAGCACCTCCAGCATGGACTGCTGGCGTTGCTGATTCGGCAGGGCGCGCAGGCCGGCCTCAAGTCGGTGTACCCATTCTCCGTAGTCATCGACGCGCTCGATGGGGTAGCCGGCCTCGATCACCCAGTCGACGTACTCGTCGAGTCCGATGCCGTCGTCGTGCGGGTTTATCACGTGATAGGTCTGAAACCCCTCGACGACCCGAGTGCCCAGTGTGGCGATCGCTTCGGCAACGAATTCGACCGGCAGCGCGTTGAAATGCGTACGTTGGCGGTTGCCTTCGGCGTCGAGCTGGTAGAACGAGCGCGGCGCAACACCGGCGGCCGCGATGCTGAGCACCATCCGAGTGACCGCGTCCGACATGTTGAGCTGGCCCGCATAGGTGGTGTCGGCCAATATCATATGGCAGCGAAACACCGCGCCCGGCAACCCGCACAGATCGTTTGCCGCGCGCAGCAACACCTCGCCGGCCCACTTGCTGTTGCCGTAGCCGTTGACGTAACTGCCGTCGTTGATGCGAGTGGGGCTGATGACTCGAATGTCGGCATCCTCGGTGAACGCCGAGGGCTCGATCCCGTCACCCACGTTGGTAGTCGACACGTAGGCGACGGACTTCAGCTTGGTGGTCAGCGCAATCCGGATCAGCTCGGCGGTGCCTACCACATTGGGTCCGAATAGGTCGCTGTACAAGACGGCATTGATCATGGCTGCGGGATCGACGATTAGATCGACGGTGTCGGCCAGCCGTTGCCAGGTGGGCTGGCCGAGGCCAAGGTTGACCTTACCTTTGTCGCCGGCGATGACCTGCAGATGGTCGGCGGCCAGTTCTTGGTAGCGCCGCATCAGTTCCGGATCACCGCTGTCGAAGGTCTTGTCCAGGCGAGCCCGCGCTTCCTCATCGGAATCGGCCGGTACTAAACAGATCAACGTACCGTCCGTTAACTCCAGACGTTGCAGCCATTCCAGTACCAGATAGCGCCCCAGGAAATCCGTCCCCCCCGTCAATAGGACGGTGCGCACCTCGGCATTGGGACCGGGCAGTGCCGGTGCCGCGGACAACGTTGCGGCGTCGATGAACTTGTCCAAGGTGAGGTCGGTGGCATGCACGCGACTAGGTCTGTGCCCGTGCACGGCCACAAAGTGCGGATCGACGGCGTGTATGTCCAACTGCTGGCTCAGGCTGCTCACTGTGGGTGCGTCGAATAGGGTGCGGACCTCGATCGGGGTGTTTAGTGTCGTGTTGATGGCGGCGATGAGGCGCATGGCCGATAGTGAATCTCCGCCGAGGTCGAAGAAGGAGTCGTCGATACCGACGCGGTCTAGCCCTAAGACTTGGGCGTAGATATTGGCCAGGATGTCTTCGATGGCGTTGCTCGGGGCCCGGTATTGCTCTTGGTGGTAGTGCGGGACGGGTAGGGCGCGGGTGTCGAGTTTGCCGTTGACGGTCAATGGCAATGTGTCGATGGCCGCTATCGTGGTGGGCACCATGTAGGCGGGTAGTTGTTTGGCCAACTGTGTGCGTGTTTCTGCGGGGTCGGCGGTCCCGGTGATGTATCCGACGAGGCGTTTGTCGCCGGGTTGGTCTTCACGCACAATGACTGCTGCGGTGTTGACTCCGTCCAACCTGGCTAGAGCGGAACGGATTTCGCCGAGTTCGATGCGATACCCGCGGATCTTGACTTGTTCATCGGCTCGCCCGAAATACTGCAGTTGCCCATCAGTGCCCCAACGGACCAGGTCTCCGGTGCGGTACATGCGTTGCTGTGGTGCAAAGGGGCAGGCGACAAATCGTGACGCTGTCAACCCGGCCCGACCCAGATAGCCGACCCCCACACCACGGCCGGCCACATACAACTCACCGACCACCCCAACTGGCACCGGACGCAACCACCCATCCAACACAAACAACGCCGCACCCGACACCGGCGCACCAATCGGCACCATCCCGGATTCGGGTCTCAGCGGAGCGCTGGCCGCCGCGTACACGGTGGTCTCTGTGGGCCCGTAGGCGTTGGTCATTACCCGACCCGGCGCCCACCGATCCACCACCTCGGGTAGGCAGGCTTCACCGGCCACCACCAACGTTACTGATTCCAACCCCTGGAGAGGCAAAGCCGCTGCCGCTGATGGTGTTTGGCTCAACACGGTGACTTGTTCGGTGATCAGTAATGTGTGCAGGTCTTGTGGTGAGTGGACTACTGACTCGGGTACCACTGTTAGTCGAGATCCGTGTAGTAAGGCTCCGAAGATTTCCCATACTGAGACATCAAACGCATACGAGTGGCATTGTGACCAGGTTTGTTCGGGTCCTGATGGCCATTGGGGGGTCATGGATTCGATCAGTTGGGTGACGTTGTGATGGGTTATTGCAACACCTTTGGGGGTGCCGGTGGTGCCTGAGGTGTAGATGACGTAGGCGATATCATTTGCGGCTGGCCAGGAAAGCGGCGTTGTGGGTTGGGTGTTGATGTGTGGGTTGTTGACGTCGATGACTGTGAGTTCGTATCCAGCGAGTCGTTCTGTGAGTTTGGCGGTGGTGAGTGCGGCGATTGGTGTGGCATCGCTGAGCATGAACTCGATGCGGGCATCGGGTACTGCGGGATCGATGGGCAGGTAGGCGGCGCCGGTTTTGAGGACTGCCACGATTGCGGTGATTGCTTGTGCTGAACGTGTAAATAGCAGTGCCACACATTGACCCGGGCCAACGCCGTGATCAAAGAGTAGGTGCGCTAACCGGTTAGACGATTCGTCGAGTTCGCGGTAGGTCAGTGACTGGCCCTGGTAGGTGAGTGCTACTGCGTCAGGAGTGCGCGCTACTTGTGTGGCGAACAGTTCCGGGATCGATATCCCGGTAACGGGTTGGGTCAGTACCGCCCGATTACCCCATGTATCGAGCCGGGTGTGTTCGCCGGCATCAAGCAACGGCACCCCGCCCACCACCACGGATGGGTCGGCTATCAAAAGACGGTCGAACAGTGATTCCAGACGCCTGATGTGTCCAGCGATCTCGTCAGCGGTGTAGCGATCTGGATTCCACCCGAACTGAATTCGCTGCGAGCCGTTACTTAGCTGCGGATAGATGTTGACGGCGACGTCCTGGACGGGGAACGTGGTCAACACGTTAACTATGGCTTCCGAAGGTCCGAAATGAAGCGGGGCCGCAAAGGTGAAAATGTTGATCACCTGGCCGAATTCGACATTCATGCCAGGCCGACCAGCATCGGCGACGAGGTCGGGCCAACGGCGGAATTGTTGATGCCGCAGTGCACCGACCACGGCTTGGGCGGCCTGATCGGTCACTGTGCCGATGGTGTCCCCGTCATCGACCCGGATAAATAGTGGCACGAGATTCGACACCATGCCCGCAGATTTTTTCAGCGCGGCAGTCATGCGTGCCGAAACCGGCAGAGATAACGAAACATCCTGGAGTCCTGTGGTTTTCGCGATGAACACCGCCATTGCCGCGACAACCCTCGAGATATCGGACAAGTCATGCCTGTCCTCTGACAGCAATTGCGGGCACACCAGCTCGCGCACAAGCGGATGCCTTGGCGCCACCCACCTCTGCGTCCCGGCCAGGTCGGCGATTTTCAGCGGCCCGCGCACGACAGTCTTCCAGTACTCGGCATCGGCCTGACTGCGCGAAGACTGCTGATACTTCTGATCGGCGTTACGGATTGCGGCAAACCCAGAGAAATCGATTTCGCCGGTGTCGGGGGATTCTCCCGAGTAGACGGCCGCGACGTGGCGCAGGAAGTTGTTGGCGGCGTACCCGTCCATTAGGACGTGGTGCATACGAAAGTAGAAGTACGACAAATCGTCGGTGATGCGCAGCAGCGCGAGGTTGATGAGGCGATCCCGGAACAGATCAACGGGATGGCAGTAGTCATTTTCCATCCACTTGCGAGCAGCGGCGACCGCGTCAGCCTCGGCACGCAGGTCGACACAGTGCAAGGACTGCGCAAACGCGCGATCGACCACGTAGACCGGTTCGCCATCGACCACCGCTATCCGCGCGCACGGTGAGCCGAAACATGTGACGGCTGATTCACACGCGACGAAGAGCCGCTCGGCATCGACATCGTGACCGAGGGCGAGAAAACCGGCGAAGTTATACGGGACCTCGGGCAGCAATTGCTGGGCAGCCCAAATGGCCCACTGGCCGGCAGTCAACGGACCAAGCAAGTCCGGTTGCACACCGTAATTGAGCATGGCGAGACGAATTCCTACTCTAAATCGACCGAGTTGTTTTATGGCACAGCAAATCCCAGAGAATCTGCTATCCGACGGGGCTGTACGGACCGGTTCGCTACCCAACAGAACCGGCCTGCGCCACCCATTCAGCGCGAGGAGAACCTGTGGGCGCTGGTCAGCGGCGAGTTCGAGCCCGGAGCAGTCATGGCCGCGTCTATGGTTCTCAGCTCCTGGGGCAGATTTCGAGGTCGCACTCGACGCTAGGGTGGATGCGTCCGCCATGCACAGGAAACTGGTCAGATTCAAATCTCTTTTCGGGAATGCTGCGGCCGGTTACAGCCGTCGGGCGGCCCGAGCGGGAATGAATCGCGTCGTTAAGCGGTAGAAAGACGCATGGAACTCAACGATGCCGCACGAAAACTCATCGGCCAGGGTGCCGACGCCACCCTGGTGACCATCAATCCCGACGGCAGCCCCCAGGTGAGCCTGGTCTGGGTCGCATTGCAGTCGACGCCGGACGGCGACGAGTTGGTCACCGCACACCTCGCCGAACACAAGAAGGTCCGCAACGTGCGCAGGGATCCACGGGTAGCCGTGACCATCGTGTCGCTGGACCAGTCCGGTCAGGGGATGCGGCCCTACCTGTCCATCACCGGGACCGCACGAATCGCTGATGGTGGTGCGCCCGAGCTGCTCAAGGAGCTCAATCCGATTCTTGGGGACCCGAACCTGCAATTCCCGCCGGACGACGGACCGCCGGGATACCTCACCCGCATTCGCATCGACAAGGTTGGTGGCATTGGGCCCTGGGTGGCCTGACCTCAACTTTTGCCACTTCCGCTACTCGTGGTATCGCAATACAGTGGGTGGATGAAACCAGGCGTTGATGGCACCCATATACGGACATGCCCACTGTGTGAAGCCATGTGCGGCTTGGAGATTCACGTCGAAGCCGGCACCGTCACCGGCATCCGCGGCAACCGTGACGATGTATGGAGCCGCGGACATCTCTGCCCGAAGGGCGTGTCACTGGGCGCGGTGCACCACGACCCGGACCGCATCCGCAGCCCGCTGATCAGGGTCGACGGACAGTGGCAGGAAGTCAGCTGGGAGGCGGCGTTTCGGCGTTGCACCGAGTTGTTGACGCCGGTGATCGAGAAGTACGGAATCGGCGCGGTCACCGCTTACACCGGCAACCCGCTGGCACATTCGTTCTCGCTTGCCCGGTACGCCGGCGTGCTGATGGGCATGTCCGGTATGCCGGTCACGTATTCGCCGGGCACGGTCGATCAGTGGCCGAAAAACCTGTCATCGCACCTGATGTACGGCCTGTGGTGGAACTTCCCCGTGCCGGACATCGAGCGCACCGACCTGCTGGTCATCATGGGCGCCAACCCCGCCGCGTCGCAGGGTTCACTGCTGGCCGCGCCCGACGTGATGGGCCTGATCCACGGAATTCGCAAACGCGGCAAGGTGATCGTGATCGATCCGGTACGCACGCAGACCGCGGCCCAGGCCGACGAGTGGCTGCCGATCGTGCCGGGCACCGACGCCGCGCTGTTGCTGGCGGTCGCGCACACACTCTTTGACGAGGACCTGGTCAATCCCGGCCCGCATGTGGACGGTGTCGACACGATGCGCCGGGTCGCCGCGGAGTGGTCGCCGGAGCGGGTCAGCGACGTCACCGGTATTGACGAAGACGCGATCCGGCGCTTGGCGCGCGAACTTTCCGGCGCCGAGAAATCAGTGGTGTACGGCCGAATTGGGTTGTGTAACCAGGAGTTTGGCAGCCTGGCTAGCTGGCTGGTCGACGTGATCAACATTCTGACCGGAAATTTCGACACCCCGGGCGGCGCCATGTTTCCCAAGCCGGCGGCCTGGTCGATCACTACGCAGCCGTTACCCGGCCTCGAGGGCGGCCTCCCGGAATTCGGCCGCTGGCACACCCGGGTGCGCGGGGCCAAAGAGGTGCTCGGGCAGGCCCCGGTGTCGTGTATGACCGAAGAGATCGCCACGCCGGGAGACGGGCAGCTCAAGGCGCTGATCACGGTCGCGGGCAACCCGGTGTTGTCGATGCCCGGCGGCGACAAGCTCGACGAAGTGTTGCCGACGCTGGAGGCGATGATCTCCATCGATCTCTGGCTCAACGAGACGACGCGCCATGCCGATGTGATCCTGCCCGGGCTGTCACCGCTCGAGCAGCCACACCACGACGATCTGATCCTGTTGTTCGCGATCCACAGCATCGCGAATTACTCCGCGCCTGTGTTCGATCCGGGCGACCGTCCGCACGAGTGGGAAATCCTGATTCGGCTGACCGGCCTGTGCACTGGCACCCCGGCCGAGGACGTCGACGTCGCCGCGATCGACGACGGCTTCTTCGACTATCTGGCCTTCACCCGGGGTGTCGACGGAGCCGAGATCCGCAAACTGTACGACCACGGCGGCCCCGAGCGGATGCTGGACCTCACGCTGCGAACCGGTCCCTTCGGGGATCAATACGGCAAGAACCCCGGCGGGCTCACGCTGGACCTGCTGAAGGCCAATCCGAACGGCATCGACTTCGGGCCGATGGTGCCGCAGCTGCCGGAGATTCTGGGGACGCCGGACAAGAAGATCCGGCTGGCTCCGCAGTATCTGCTCGACGACTTGCCGCGGCTGGCCGCGCGGTTGGACCGGCCCGCCGAGCCGCTGGTCCTGGTGAGCCGCCGGCACCTGCGCTCGAATAACACCTGGCTGCACAACGTGCCCGCCTTGATGAAGGGCAAGGACCGGTGCACGCTGTTGATCCACCCCGATGACGCGATGCGCTGTGGTGTGTCCGACAACGACGTTGTCACGGTGAAATCGGAGGCCGGCGAGATCAAAGTGCCGGTCGAGATCACGGACGCGATCAGGCCCGGCGTGGTGTCGATGCCACACGGCTGGGGCCATGGCAAGCCAGGTACTCGCATGTCGGTGGCCAACAGTTCACCGGGTGCGAACACCAATGCGCTTTCCCTCCCCACATTCGTCGACGAGCCGTCGGGAAACGGTGTCCTCAACGGGATTCCGGTGACAGTGCTGGAAGACCAAGCGCGATACGAGACCGCGCAGAGCAGCTGACGCAAAACGTAGCCCTGCCAATAGTTCTGGCCCTCGCCGCGGTGATCAGTGCCGCGCATCGAGATGCAGATCATAGCGGCGTTCCTACTGTGGATTGATGCACGCTTTCAACGGTTGCTGAACCGTCCAGGGCGCAACCTCGTGGGCATAGTGGCGGCGCTGTGGGATCACGTGCACCGGGAAGGGGGCGAAGCCGTGTATTACTACCTGTTGATCGTCATCGTCGGCATCGAACGCCTGATCGGGCTCGTCGCCGCACACCGCAATGCCAAGTGGGCAATCGCCCAGGGAGGCAAGGAATTAGGGCTCGACCATTACCCGGCGATGGTCAGCATGCATGCGTTGTTGCTGGTGTCCTGTCTGGTGGAAGTCTGGGCCCTGGGACGCCCCTTCATCCCCTGGCTGGGATGGCCGATGGTTGCCGTCGTAGTGCTCAGCTGCGTGATTCGCTGGCGCTGTGCTGCCGCACTGGGCAGACACTGGAATCCTCGGCTCATCGTGATCCCGGGTGCGCCGCTGGTACGGCACGGCCCATATCGATGGGTGCGTCACCCCGACTACATCGCCGTGGTGGCCGAGGTCGCTGCGCTGCCGCTGATCCATTCAGCATGGCTGACGGCGATGGTGTTCACCCTTGCCAACGCGTTGGTACTGCACGAGCGGATCCGCCTGGAAAACGCCGCATTGGCCTACGTCTGACCGGTCAGGGCGCTATCGGACGGTTCGTCCATTGCCGGTCGGTCCGCCTTGCTGAGCGGAACCATCCGCCAGCGGCGCCGGTGCCACCGTCGGTCGGGATCGTGTGGCCCGTGACGAACGCCGAGAGGTCCGAGGCCAGAAACAGGATCACGCGGGCCTGGTCGTCGGGCAGACCCATCCGTCCTGCCGGAACCCATTGCGGCCATTGCGCTTGCTCCTCGTCGGACAACCACTGTGAGTAGGGCACCTGTAGCGATTCGGTGACGTCGGGGCCAATTGCGTTGACCCGCAGACCGTCACGGCCCACCTGAACCGCGAGGCTGCGGGTGAAATGAATGACGGCGGCCTTGAACGCGGCGTAGACCGGATCCTCGGGATAGCCGCGTAGCCCTTCGACGGAGGAGACGTTGACAATCGAGCCGCGGCGTCGGTCGATCATCGCCGGCAGGAACGCGTGGGTGACCAAAAAGACGTGGTGCAAATTGATTCGGTAGAGCTCATCCCAGAACTGCGGATCGGTATCAACGAAATTGCCCGGGTGGCGTAGCCAATGGCCAACGTTGTTGACCAACACATCGATCCGGCCAAACCGATCCAACACCGATCGCGCCAGGGCGCCCACCTGATCGGGGTCTCGCACGTCGGTGATGATCGGAAGCGCCGACCCGCCAGATGTCGCGATCCCCTGCGCGGTTCGCTCCGCGAGTTCGGCGTCGATATCGGCGATGACCACGTGGGCGCCGTGTTGGGTGAACAATTGCGCGGTTGCCGCACCGATACCGCCACCGCCGCCGGTCACCACCGCGACCCGGTCGGCCAACAGCTGTGTTGCTTGTTCCATGCTCACATCTTCGAGCACTGGGCGAAATCGATCGGCATCGAGGCCTTGGCATAAGGACATCGTTGCGGCCCACCCCAATGGGGTGGGCCGCTTCAGATCTCACCTATTGGTGCAGCGCACCTCGGACCAGTTTGAGAATGCGTTCGCTAGATCGATGTTCGTGCTTCTTTCACCAGTCGGAAGACGAGTCGCTGCTGGACCAGTCGGAAGACGAGTCGCTGCTGTACGAATCGGAGGACGAGTCGCTGCTGTACGAGTCGACGGATGGACCGCTGTCGGATGGACCGCTGTCGGATGGACCGGTGACGGATGGACCGCTGTCGGATGGACCGGTGACGGATGGACCGGTGACAGACGCATCGCGGTTCTCGTCGCCCCTCGGTGAATTGTTCCCATAGTCGAGCCAATGATTGAACCAATGATCGGCCATCCCGCCAGGCAGGTCGGGGATGTCATTGTTCGAGTCGTGCCAATCGTGATCGTCCAGATCGCCCGTGACTATGTAACCTTGTCGATCATCGGAATGATTATCAATCGGACCGCAGACTTGATCACGGATTGGCATTGGGAGCTGGGAATTGAGCTGATGGCAGCGCCCAGCGGCGGCCAGCGGATCTTCATCGATGTTGTCTGAGGTCGTGTAGGGGTTTTCGTCCATGTTGCCCGGATTCGCCTGGGCCGGGAATTCCACTCCCAGCGTGACGCCACCCGCGACAGCGAACGCGGCCATCTTAGCGATAGTCATGACCTTGCCTGTCCCCATTATTTGTGTCTTCCTCCCTCTGCGCTGACGCGATACGAACGGCTTGTGACAAATCACATTTCAATTCAGAATCGCTTTCTTAACTGCGTGTTACCTAGGCTATCAGCCGAATTAAGAACGACCCGGCGACCATTACATTCGTGTTACCTGGGTCACGCAAATGTGCTTAAGTTCTACTCAGGCTTGTGCCGCATAGAATTTTCAAATAACTTGCTCGAAGCAACCAGTCAACGATCTTCCTAGCACGGAATTCAACCTCTACCGCTAATGATTGGCGGCCGACATCTGCGGCGCGAATAAGTAATAAGTTCTTATCATTTGGGTTGCTAAAGAGTCGGTTGCCACCGCGTCCAAGTGCGGGTTCGGGGAGGTCGCCACGGCATTCGTGGTGGTGATGGCGAGTTAGGTCTTGTACAGGGCCGTTGAGAGCTCGGCCAGCGCACAGTCATGCGATTGACCTGCTAATCGGGGGCGACTTGCTTTTAAATCAGCCGGTTATGCGGCGTTGGTGGCCAGAGGGACTCGCAGTGGGATGTCGTGGTTCTATGCGCACGGCGATTGGCGAAGTTCTTGTTGGACAGGCATTCCCGCGCCGAGGTCCAGCTTCCAGGCAGGCGGGGGAGGGCGGCTTAGCGCTACCGCGGGATAGTCCTTCTGCTGACCGCGGGTGTTCCGAAATATCATGTGCTGCAATAATATTCATGTTGGAGTGACGCGAAATCTCTATTGGTCTCCTGAGACGAGCACGACCGTCTTGTGCTGCTGCTAATCGGAATCGGTCGCCCACGAAGGCTCGTAAGCGTTGTCGCGGCTGGCGTCGAGCTGTCGTCGGTCGAGAGATTCGCCAGTCGTGCATTGCTGCTCAACGGCGTCGGTGGATCGATCAAAACCGGTCGCATCCTCGGTCCGCCACCAGCGGCAAAACGTCCCAGCGCGGTAACACGTATCGACGACAAGTCCCATTATCGGCCCCGACGCCGATACAGTGGGGCTCGTGAGCCGAGCAGCCCCACCCGTGCTGACTGTGCGGTACGAGGGATCCCAACGGACCTTTGCACCCGGCAACGATGTGGTCATCGGGCGTGACTTGCGGGCAGATGTCCGTGTCGCGCATCCGCTGATTTCCCGGATACACCTGGTGTTGCGCTTTGATCAGGGCCGGTGGATCGCCATCGACAACGGCAGCCTCAATGGCTTGTACGTCAACAATCGCCGGGTACCGGCCGTCGACATCCAGGACGGCCAGCGGGTCAACATCGGAAATCCCGACGGACCGGCGGTGACATTCGAGGTCGGTCGCCATCAGGGGTCCGCCGGGACCCCGCCCTTGACGACGTCCATCCCCATCGTCAACCCACTTACCGGGCCGGCTGATCCGCGCCTGGCCCAAGGGCGTCCACCAACCGGCTCGGTATCGCAGGGGCTGCCTCCGCAGCCATCGGCGAACCCGTCGCGGCCGATGCCGTCGTATCCACCGACTGGGCAGCAATCCGCCCCGCCGTCGGGGCCACTGCCGACGTATCCGACCGGGTCGCAGCCGATCAATCCGACCGGTTCGGTGCAGCATCACCAAACCGGGACGCAACCGGCGGGACCAGCCAGCGGACCGGTGTCGTCGCCGCACATCTATCGGGCCCAACCCGCGAACGTTCCTCCGGCTGCCGTTCCTCCGGCTGCGCCGGTCGACCCACCGACAGCGATGACCGGGCGTGTCGGTGGCGACGCCGCGAACCTCGCGACATCGATGATGAAGATCCTGCGGCCGGGCAAAGCGGGAATGGACGCGCCGGGCGCGGTCAAGATCGGCCGGGCCAACGACAACGACATCGTCATTCCCGAGGTGCTGGCTTCGCGGCACCACGCGACCTTGATTCCGGTGCCGGGTGGCACCGAAATCCATGACAACCGCAGCATCAACGGCACTTTCGTCAATGGTCAGCGCGTCGACTCAGCGCTGCTGAAGGACGGCGACGTCGTCACGATCGGCAACATCGACCTGGTGTTCGCCGGCGGTGCGTTGGCGCGCCGCGATGCCGACACTGCAGCGCAGACCCGCCTCGGCGGTTTGGACGTGCGCGGGGTGACCTGGACGATCGAAAACACCAAAACACTGCTGGACGACATCTCGTTGGGCGCCAGTCCTGGAACGCTCACCGCGGTTATCGGCCCGTCCGGTGCGGGCAAGTCGACGTTCGCCAGGTTGGTGGCCGGCTACACCCACCCCACCAACGGCACCGTGGCGTTCGAGGGCCACAACGTTCACGCCGAATATGCCTCGCTGCGCAGCAGAATCGGGATGGTGCCGCAGGACGACGTGGTGCACGGTCAACTCACCGTGGAACAGGCGCTCGGGTACGCAGCCGAACTCCGGCTGCCACCGGACACCACCAAGGACGACCGCGAGCAAGTGGTCGCCCGAGTGCTCGAGGAGCTGGAGATGACCCAGCACCTGCACACCCGCGTCGATAAGCTGTCCGGCGGTCAGCGCAAGCGTGCGTCGGTGGCGCTGGAGTTGCTGACCGGGCCGTCGTTGCTGATCCTCGACGAGCCGACGTCAGGTCTGGATCCCGCGCTGGACCGGCAGGTGATGACTATGCTGCGGCAGTTGGCCGACGCCGGGCGCGTGGTGCTCGTGGTCACCCACTCGCTGACTTACCTGGACGTCTGCGACCAGGTGCTGTTGCTGGCTCCCGGCGGCAAGACGGCATTCTGCGGCCCGCTCGCCCAAATCGGCGCTGCCATGGGGACGACGAACTGGGCCGACATCTTCAGTTCAGTCGCCGGGGACCCCGACTCGGCCAAGGCCCAATATCTAGCGCGGACCGGTCCACAACCGCCACCACCGCCGGCGGAGAAACCGGCCGAGATCGGCGATCCGTCGCACACCAGCCTGCTACGGCAGTTCTCCACGATCGCCCGACGCCAAATGCGGTTGATCGTCTCCGACCGCGGTTACTTCGTCTTCCTCGCACTGCTGCCCTTCATCATGGGTTCGCTATCGATGTCGGTGCCGGGCGACGTCGGTTTCGGCATCCCGAACCCGGTCGGCACCGCGCCGACGGAGCCCGGGCAGATCCTGGTGCTGCTCAATGTCGGCGCCGTTTTCATGGGGACGGCGCTGACGATTCGCGACCTGATCGGTGAACGCGCGATCTTCCTACGCGAACAGGCGGTCGGGTTATCCACATCCGCGTATTTGTTGGCGAAGGTCTGCGTCTACACCGTGTTCGCGGTCGTGCAATCAGCCATCGTTACCGTCATCACGCTGTTGGGTAAGGGCGGACCGACGCAGGGCGCCGCGGCGCTGGGGAAGGCTCCGCTAGAGCTGTTCATCGATGTCGCGGCGACCACCGTCGCCTCGGCGATGCTCGGCTTGTTGTTGTCGTCGATCGCGAAGTCCAACGATCAGATCATGCCGCTTCTGGTGGTTGCGGTGATGTCGCAGCTGGTGTTTTCCGGCGGCATGATTCCGGTCACGGGCCGCATCGGGTTGGACCAAATGTCTTGGGCCACACCTGCACGATGGGGTTTTGCGGCATCGGCGTCCACGATCGACCTGACCAAGTTGGAACCTGGCCCTCAGGTTCCGAAGGACTCACTGTGGCATCACAATGCCGCCACGTGGTGGTTCGACTTCGGCATGCTGATCGCAATCAGCGTTTTCTACCTGGGCTTCGTGCGCTGGAAGATTCGCCTCAAAGGCGGGCGCTGACCACTCGACGATGGGTGTCAGCGATCCAATGCGAGTGGTCAGGCCCCCTTGCGGACCACCTGCTCAGCCGCGGCGCGCATCCGGTCTGATAGTTGAAGCAGACCATGCTCGCCCACCCCATCGGGCAGGGTGTATGCGAGCCGGCGCAATTCGACGGCATAGTTTTGCAACTCCTGGCGAAGGCGCGTCTCAGTAGTGGGCATGACGTCTCCCGATTTTCGTCGAGTCAATTTCAAGATCATCCCAGCTGTGCCCCGTTGCAGCGATGGGGCGGCTGTGTTTTAACGCGAGTTTGACAGCGTATTTACATAGAGCGGCGCGGCAGCCGGCAATCAAGGATGCGCGGCAATAAACGTGTCGTTCGGGACGCCCGCGGCCAGTCCCGCGGCATCGAACGGTGCGTCCAGACGCGCGTGCAGCCCATCGGAATCGATGAGGCGGCTGATCTCCGCGGTCTGGCGGGCGAACAGGCGCCCGAAATGCGGGTAAAGCCAGCGCATTACCGTTCTTTCCGCACCGCTACAGCGCGCTGCGCAATAGCCGACATGGCCCAGCTCGTCGGTCAGGATTTCGGAGTAGAGGCGGTCGATGCGTGCGGCGACGGCCGGCTCGTCGGCGAACAATTCGACGCCGACGCGACGTAGCTCGTCGAACATGATGCAGCCCGCCATTTCCGCGGCACCCACGAACGGGAATCCGAACCGCTCGGGGAGAAACACTTCCATCTTGACGAATTGACGCATCACGAACGGCGGCACAACCACCTGGAACGGCAGCCCGAATATGTCGAGCACATAGGCCAACAGCCGGGTGTGATAGTGCTCCTCGAGCGCTAGGTAGATGCGTTCGCGAGGCTGGTCCTCACCGCCGATGCGCCCGTAGGTGTCGCCCAGGTCCACACCGAATCGCTCCGCCTGGTTCAGCTTGGCGGTGGCCAATAGGAACAGCATCTCGGGCGACAGCCCTGGCTCGGGACGGCGGCGACGCAGGTTCCGCAGAAACACATTCCGATCCATCGGGCGAGCAGACTCCACCGGATCGGTCTGCAACGACGTGAAGAAGTCTTCTCGGTTGGCAAGCCGGCGATGCAGCAGATCGGTGTCGCCGTCGCGCCGCGCCAGGTAGGCCCGGTAGCCGTCGATTCCAGTGCCGGTCATGGAGCCTCCATTCCTTTAATGATGGTTTTGACATATCGGTCCAATAGCGCGGCGCGCGATTTGGACGCTCCGCTGGTAGCGAGCAAGGCGAACAGCCCGGTCATGAAGATCACGCCGAGCTCGCCGGCGTCGGCATCCCGCGATATCCCTCGCGCGGCCTGCGCTTCGCCGATTGCGCCGATAACGAATTCGGCGAGCGGATGTTCGGCGGTCTCGTCCTCAATGGGACGTGTTGGGGAGAAGTGCAATCCCAGCATGTCCCTGAAGACCACTGGGCCCAGCCGCTCCTCGGCGGCGAGCACCTGGCGTACCAGCTGGGTGAGCATCGATGTCAGATCGCGTGGCCGGCTTGCCTTGGCGAGTTTTGCCACGATCCTGGCCTCTTCGGTCCGCTCCAGTTCGGCCAGCACATGCTCTTTGGTCGGGAAGTGGAAATAGAAGGTTCCACGTGCGACCCCGGTGGCCGCGGCGATTGTCGCCACATCTGTACCCGCCAAGCCGGACCGTCCGATCTCGGCGACCGCAGCGTCGAAAAGGCGTGCACGCGTTAGGAGTCGCTGCGCCTGCCTGGCGTTGACGATCGGCGAAACCTCGGCTTCCGGTGCCGTCGATGGCATGTCGGCAAACCTACACATTTCGTTGCCACCCGTCAATGACGGGTGTCAGTGAGAACTGGATGACGTGAAGCTGAGCAGCGAACGGGGCGCGCCGGGTGCGGGGCGGACCGAGCGTAACGTCAGGACGAAATAGCGGGCGAAATCGCGCAGCGGCGTTACGCTGACGCGGCCGGATGGAAGGGCTAGGTGGGCCGTAATGGATTTCGAACTCGAAACCGCGCAACGCGCGTGGCTGAACGAGGTTCGCGAATTCCTTTCCGAAAACGTCACCCCGGAATTGCGGGCCGAACTGGCTGAGCACGATCTCGAATTCCCCAACGGCGAGGTGACGCGATTTCGCCGCAGGATCGGCGCGAAGGGCTGGTTCGGACTGAACTGGCCGCGCGAGTACGGCGGTCTCGGACTCGGCGCGGTGTACCAGCATCTGCTGATGAGTGAGTTCGAGTATTGGGGCGTGCCCGGACCCGACCTCACGGTCACTTCGGTGGCGCCGATGATCATGCGACATGGCACCGAGCAGAACAAGAACGACTGGCTCCCACTGATCGCTAAGGGCGAAATGATCTGCGCCGTCGGCTATTCCGAGCCTGATGCTGGAACGGACCTAGCCAGCCTGCGGACCCGTGCGACACGCGATGGCGAGTATTGGGTGATCAACGGCAGCAAGACCTGGAACAGCGGGGCGCAGCGCGCCACTCATGAGTGGTTGTGTGTGCGCACCGACCCGAATGGGGTACGCCATCGCGGTATTTCGGTCATCATCGTGCCGATTGACAGCGCAGGCATCCAGATCCGCCCGCTGTATGCGTGGTCGGGCTACCGCACCAACGAGGTGCACTTCGACGACGTGCGGGTCCCCGTCACGAATCTGGTCGGTGAGGTCAACCGCGGCTGGACCTACATCACCGGCGCGCTCGACCTGGAACGGGGCGCGCTGACCAACGCGGGCGATCTGCGTCGCGCTGTGGAGGAGTTGACCGAGCTTGCCCGCAGCCCGCGACGTGACGGCTCGCTGCCTGCTGACGATGCGGCTGTTCGCCGTCGCCTGGCGCAGGCCGAGGCCGATGTCGAGGTGGCTACGCTGATGGGCTACGAGGCCGCTTCGATCCTGGACAGCGACGCGATCCCCACCGTGGAGGTCAGCGTCGAGAAGGTCTTCACCAGTGAACTTCGCCAGCGCATCGCTGATCTAGCGCTCGACTTGCTCGGCCCGGACGGTCTGCTCTCCCATCGCAGCGAAAGTGCACCGCTGGCAGGCAAATTCGAACGGCTGTACCGGGCAGCCCCCTTGATGCGCTTTGGCGGCGGTACCAACGAAGTGTTGCGTGACGTGATCGCCCAGCGCGGCCATGGAATGCCTTCCTATGGGCGCTGACGGATGAAAGCGATACCGACGGCCGAGCATCGCCAGTTCGCCTCGTCGTTGCGGGCGGTGCTGGCCGCCCAGTGCCCTGTCGGTCTCGTGCGTGAGCTGAGTGAACCCGGCACCGACCGAAGCACCCCAGCGCTGTGGAAGGCACTGGCCGATGCCGGCGTGTTCGGGCTTGCGGTCGCCGAGGAATATGGCGGTGCGGGCGGCACACTCGACGATCTCGCAGTGTTCTACACGGAGGCCGGTCGCGGGCTGTGTCCGACGACGGTACACAGCTCCATTGCCGCCGTGCTGGCGGTCGACCAGCTCGGCTCACCCAAGGCCAAGACCGCGTGGCTGCAGCCGCTGGTAAGCGGGAATGTTCGCGGCACCACCGCGTTGTGGAACGTCCGGGACGCCGCCGACGTCGCCGCCGTGCTGCGCGCCGATTCCGTCGCGACAGGGTGGCGGCTCAACGGAATCGCGGACTATATCGCCGACGCCGACGTCGCCGACCTGATCGTGGTATCGGCCAGCGCGCAGGACCGCACACTGTTCTTTGCCGTTGACACCCGGGCGAGGGGGCTGACCATGGCGCCGCTTGCCATGGCGGGCGGGCACCGAGCGTTCGCGCTGCGCTTCGACGATGTGATCGTCGGCGCCGAAGCCCTGCTCGACGACCCCGCCGGTGACGCCCGGATGGCGCTGCGCCGCTTGGCCAATGCGACGGTGGCTCTGGGGTCATGCGATCTGGTCGGGGTCGGGCAGGCGGTATTGGATCGCACCGTCGAATACACCAAGCTGCGTCATCAGTTCGGGCGCCCGATCGCATCCTTCCAGGCGGCACAACATCTGATCGCCAACATGCACATCGCCTTGGCCGCCGCGCGGTTGGCCGCGCATTCCGCGGTCTTCTGGATCGCACGAGGACAGACGGCGACCCGGCAGACGGCCATCGCACGCATGCATGCCGGCAAGGCTGCCCGGCTGATCACGCTGGATGCCCATCAATTGCACGGCGGGATCGGTTATGTGACCGAGACCGACCTGCACTTGTGGACCGAACGGGCAAGGCTCGTTTCAACTCTCGGTGGCGCGGCCGAAGTCGCAGCGGTCTGGCTGGAGGAGGAAATCGGTGAGTGAAGACTCTCTGATCGATGCCGAGTCGGCGTCGCGCGTGGGTACCGTCGCCGCTTCCGCGACCGGCGAGGTGAATCGACGCGACTGGCAGCGCTGGGCGGCAGCGGTCGGCGACCGTAATCCGCTGTATTTCGATCCGGATCATGCCCGCGCCAACGGCTTTCGCGACATCATCTGCCCACCGCTTTTCCTGCAGTATGCGGTGCTCGGCGTCACGCATCTTGACGGGCTGCGGCCTGATGGTTCCTCGGGTGCGGCGTCGGGCAGTCTCGCGTTTCCGCGTGCTCCCAAGCGAATGGCCGGCGGCGAGAGCTTCACCTTTCACCTGCCGGCCTATCACCGCGACGAGATCGAAATGATTCGCAGCATCGAGTCCATCGTCGAAAAGCAAGGCCGTTCCGGCAGATTCGTACTGGTCACGTGGCATACGGTCTATCGGAACCAGCATCGCGAGCTGGTCGCCGAAGCGTCGACGTCGATGATCGCCCGACCCTAGGAATGTCATGACGCGCGAGCAGGTTTTTTACGACGACATCGACGTGGGCGAGCAGATTCCGCCGCTGGACGTGACCACCGATGAAACCCAGCTGTTCTTTTTCAGCGCCGCGACCTACAACGGTCACCGGATTCACTACGACAAACAGTGGGCGCGCGGCGTCGAAGGCTACGACAACGTGTTGGTGCACGGCCCGCTACAGGCGGCACTGCTGGCCCGCGCGATCGGTGACTGGATTGGTGGGCGCGGTCGGCTGGTGTCGTTCTCGGTGCAGAACCGGGCGACGGCATTGCCCGGCGAGTCGCTGACCTTCGGAGGTGTCGTGACCGGCAAGCGTCTGTCGGACGGCGCCGGGCTGGTGGATATCGAGATTGCCGGTCGCCGCGACGACACCGTGCTGATGCCGGGAACCGCAACGGTCGAGCTGCCCCTTCGAAAAACCATCAGCGGGACGCCGTCGTGACGGGGCTGCGTGGCGAAGCGGCCATCGTCGGCATCGCGGAGTTGCCCGCGCAGCGCCGTCCGACCGGGCCGCCACAGTTCACCCTCGATCAGTACGCGCTGCTGGCGAAGATGGCCGTCGAGGACGCCGGTGTCGACCCGGCGCACATCAACGGCCTACTCACCCATGGCATTGTCGAATCGGCGATGTTCGCCCCGGCGACGCTGTGCGAATACCTTGGCCTGGCATTGGATTTCGGCGAGCGGGTGGATCTCGGCGGGGCGACGTCGGCCGGAATGATCTGGCGGGTCGCCGCGGCCATCGAACTCGGCATCTGCGACGCCGTGCTCGCCGTGGTGCCCGGATCAGCGGCGGTGCCGCAATCAGAGCGACACCCGCCCGTCGCCCCGAATTGGTATGGGGCGTCCTCGAATAACTACGGGTCGCCGCAGGCCGAGTTCGAGATCCCGTACGGCAATTTGGGCCAGAACGCGCCGTACGCTCAGATCGCCCAGCGCTACGCCGCGGAATTCGGCTACGACCCTGCCGCCGTCGCCAAGATCGCGGTCGATCAACGTGTCAACGCCTGTGCGCATCCGGGTGCGGTTTTCCATGGCACTGCGATCACGGTCGATGAGGTGCTGGCCAGTCCGATGATCGCAGACCCGATCCACCTGCTCGAAACGGTGATGCGGGTGCACGGGGGAGTAGGTGTTTTACTCGCCAACGCCGACATTGCACGCCGAGGTCGCCACCGCCCGGTGTGGATCAAAGGCTTCGGCGAACACATCGCCTTCAAGACCCCCACCTACGCCGACGACGTGCTGCACACCCCGATCGCGCGGGCCGCCGACAAGGCGTTCGCGATGTCCGGGCTGAACCGCTCCGATGTCGATATTGCGTCGATCTACGACTGCTACACGATCACGGTGCTGATGAGCCTGGAAGACGCCGGCTTCTGCGCGAAAGGCCAAGGCATGTCCTGGATTGTCGACCATGACCTGACGCATCGCGGCGATTTTCCGCTCAACACCGCCGGAGGTCAGCTGTCCTTCGGTCAGGCCGGCATGGCCGGCGGCATGCATCACGTGGTCGATGGGGCACGGCAGGTGATGGGACGAGCCCGCGACGCCCAGGTACCGGACTGCCACACCGCGTTCGTCACCGGCAACGGCGGCATCATGAGCGAGCAGGTCGCGCTGCTGATGCAGGGGGACTGACGCCATGAACCTGCCGACCGCCGAGCCCACACCTGTCTCACAGCCCTTCTGGGACGGACTGGCTCAGCGCCGAATCCTGGTGCAGTACTCGCCCTCGTTGCAGCGCTATGTCTTCTATCCGCGCGTCCTGGCCCCCGGCACCCTCGCTGACGACCTGGAATGGCGCGAAATCGACGGCGCGGGAACGCTGTACACCTACACCGTCGCTCGTCGACCGACCGGCCCGCCGTGGGCAAACGCGGTGCCGCAGTTGCTCGCCGTGGTGCAGTGGGATGCCGGGCCGCGGCTCAGTACCGAATTGGTCGACGTCGACCCGAACGATATCCGGATCGGTATGCGGGTGGCACCGGTGTTCTACGATCTGCCCGAAGCAGGCATCACCCTTTTGAAGTACCGGCCGGTATGACCTCAACGGTGAGGTTCGGAGGTGTACATGGACGACCCCGTTAATGGCTCGGTGCAAGCGATGCTCGACCAGTTGAACACCGGATTCCCGCGCGTCGAGAACATGACCGGCTCGCAGGCTCGCGCCGCGGTGGCCGAACGGCGCATGCCGGTCAACAACCTCGACGATGTCCAGAGCGCCGCGGACCGGTCGGTGCCTGGCCCCAACGGCGCCATCCCCATCCGCGTCTACCACCCGCACGGTGTGCGCGCGGACGACCGTGCCGCGATCGTGTTCTATCACGGGGGCGGGTTCGTGTTCTGCGGCATCGAATCTCACGATGGATTCTGCCGGGCCCTGGCGCGCGGTAGCCAAGCCGTGGTGGTGTCGGTCGACTACCGACTGGCTCCCGAACATCGCGCGCCGGCGGCCGCCCTGGACGCGTACACGGTGTTTCGCTGGGCGATCGAGCACGCCACCGAACTGGGCATCGATCCCATGCGCACCGCCGTCGCCGGCGACAGCGCCGGCGGCAACCTCGCCGCGGTGACCGCGATCCTGTGCCGCGACCGCGGCGTCACCCAACCTGTCGCACAGTTGCTGTGCTACCCGGCGATTGATCCGTCGTGCGATACGGACAGCTACCAGCGCTATGGCACCGGATACTTCAACACCCGCGCCGCGATGCAGTGGTACTGGCGTCAATACCTCGGCGATGGGCAGGTTTTCGATCCGCCTTATCTGGTGGCTCCTGCTGATGCGGACTCTCATGCGGGCCTGGCGCCCGCAGTGATCGTTACTGCCGGGCTGGACCCCCTGCACAGCGAAGGATGCGACTATGCCCACCGGTTGCGTGATGGGGGAGTGCCGGTGGTGCACCGAGACTTTCCCGGTTTGTTCCATGGCTTCATGACCATCCAATCCTTCGGGCCGGCGGCGTCGGCGCTGCAACTGGTCTGCGCGGACCTGGGCCGGCTGCTGCGGCCGGCGTACCCAGACACCTCGACATGACCGAGGTAAGCGACGTCATCGTCATCGGCGCCGGGTTCGGCGGGCTCTACGCGGTGCATCGCCTCGCCTCCTCGGGCCTATCGGTGACCGCTGTCGAGGCGGCCCCCGACGTGGGTGGTACCTGGTACTGGAACCGCTATCCAGGCGCGCGATGCGACGTCGAAAGTGTGGACTATTCCTACTCTTTCGACGAAATGCTGCAGCAGAGCTGGCAGTGGAGCGAACGCTTCGCCGCCCAGCCCGAGATCCTGGCCTATCTGCGCCACGTAGCCGACCGCTTCGATCTACGCCGTCACTACCGTTTCGGCGTTGACGTGGTCGGTGCCTCCTTCGACCAGGGCGATGGTCGTTGGCAGGTCGACACCGCGACCGGGGACAGGTTTTCCGCACAGTTTCTGTTGTGCGCGACCGGCTGTCTGTCGGCGTTGAACCGGCCGAATATCCCTGGCGTTGAGGACTTCTCGGGTGAGGTCTATTTCACGGCGGCGTGGCCGCGCGAGGATCCCGATCTACGCGGTAAGCGGGTAGGTCTCATCGGCACGGGATCATCCGGGATCCAGGTGGCACCGATCGTCGCGGCTCAGGCCGAAAAGCTGGTCGTATTCCAGCGATCCGCGAACTACACCATTCCGATGCCTAACCGGCCCTGGTCTACCGACGAACAGCAACAGATCCAGCAGCAGTATCCCGAGCGTCGCCGAGTCTCCGCCTACGCGCAGGCTGGTACGCCGCACGGCACCTACCACAAGAAAGCCCTCGACGCCGAACCCCGGGAGCGGGTCGAGGCGCTGTGGAAGACCTGGCGCGAAGGCGGCGTACTGTTCGCCAAGACCTTCCCCGACCAGACCAGCGACCTGTCCGCCAACGACGTCGCCAGGCAGTTTGCCGAGGAGAGAATCCGGGAAATTGTCACCGATCCCGTCGTTGCAACCGACCTGATCCCGGTCGATCACCCGATCGGCACCAAACGGATCTGCACCGACAACGGCTACTACGCCACCTTCAACCGCGACAACGTGCGGCTGGTGAACCTGCGCCGCGAACGCATCGACGTGATCACCGCCGACGCGGTACGCACCAGGGAAGCGGAGTATCCCTGTGATGTGCTGATCTTTGCGACCGGCTTCGACGCCATGACCGGCGCATTGACCCGGATCAACCCGAGTGGGCCCGGGGCACAGCGACTGCGGGACATCTGGGCCGACGGCCCGCTGACGTTCCTCGGCCTGATGGTGCCCGGCCTGCCGAACCTGTTCACGATCAGCGGCCCGGGTAGCCCCTCGGTGCTGGCGAACATGGTGCTGCACGCCGAGGTCCAGGTCGACTGGGTCATCGATCTGCTGCGGGCGGCGCGACAACTGGGCGTGCACGAGGTCGAGCCCCGCCGCGATGCGGCCGTTGCCTGGACCCACCACGTTGCCCAAGCTGCCGAGCGGACGCTGTTCCCCAAGGCGGCGTCGTCGTGGTACCTGGGCGCCATTATCGAAGGCAAGAAGCGAACCTTCATGCCCTATATCGGCGGGTTCGGCACCTACCGGCGCCACTGCGACGATGTGGCCGCTCATGAGTACGCCGGTTTGGTCTTGACGACGAGATCAAAGGGGAAGTGAGACAGTGCCGGAGACGGTTCAGCAGCTCTTGCGACAGCGCAGGCATGACGACACGCCCGCGATCGCCCACGGTGAGCAGACCTGGACCTGGCGCGAGCACCTGGCCGAAGCCGAGACCGAGGCGGCGGCGCTGATCACCATTGCCGATCCGGCGCGTCCGTTGCATGTCGGTGCCGCGCTGGGCAATTCACCGGCAATGCTGCGCGCGATGGCCGCCGCAGCGTTGGGCGGGTACGTGCTGTGCGGCCTCAACACGACACGCCGCGGACCGGCTCTGCTGTCCGACATCCAGCGCTCCGATTGCCAGATCCTGCTCGTCGACGACGAGCACACGTCGTTGCTGGAGGGCCTGGATCTCAACGGGATTCAAGTTCTCGACGTGGACGGCACGCGTTACCGCGATGCGGTCGCCGCGGCACCGGCGCTGACTGCGTACCGCGAGGTCTGCGCCGCCGACACGTTCATGATGATCTTCACCTCCGGAACCAGCGGCAATCCCAAGGCCGTTCGGTTCGCGCACGGGATGGCGATCATGTGCGGCGCCAGCCTGATCATTCAATACGACGTCACCGCCGCCGACGTGTGCTATCTGGCGATGCCGCTATTTCATTCCAACGGTGTTGCCGCCGGCTGGGCCGTCGCTATCGGCAGCGGCGCGCTGATGGTCCCTGCCAAGTTTTCGCCGTCACGCTTCATCGAAGACGTGCGCCGCTATCGCGTGACGTACCTGAACTACGTCGGCAAGCCGCTTGCCCTGATCCTTTCCACTCCGGAGCGGCCCGACGACGCCGACACGACCCTGCGCGTGGCGTTCGGCAACGAGGCCACCGATCGCGATATCGCCGAATTCGCCCGGCGTTTCGGGTGCCGGGTGATCGACAGCTTCGGATCCAGCGAGTTCGCGGTGATCGTGGTGCGAGAAGACGGCACGCCGCCCGGCTCCATCGGTAAGCCCTATGCCGGGGTCAGCATCTACAACCCGACAACCCTCAAGGAATGCGCCGTCGGACAGTTCGATGAACACGGCGCGCTGATGAACTTCGACGAGGCGGTCGGTGAACTGGTCAACACCGCGGGGGCGGGTCCGTTCGTCGGCTATTACAACGATCCGTCGGCCACCGCCGAGCGAATGCGACACGGCATGTACTGGGCGGGTGACTTGGCTTACCGCGACACCGACGGCTGGATCTATCTTGCCGGCCGCACGGCCGACTGGATGCGGGTGGACGGCGAAAACCTGGCGGCCGCACCGATTGAGCGGATCCTGGAACGGCTGCCGCAGATCAGCCAGGTCGCGGTGTATGCCGTTCCGGACGAACGGGTCGGCGATCAGGTGATGGCGGCGCTGGTGCTTCGCAGCGGCATGAATTTGCGCCCAACGGATCTAGAGCAGTTCCTGGCCGCACAAAACGACTTGTCCCCGAAGGCGTGGCCACGGTATGTCCGCATCAACGACGACCTTCCGGCGACGGCCACCAACAAGATCCTCAAGCGCGAGTTGATTGCCGCCGGCATCAGCGCCCAGGGCGGCGTGCTGCTGACCCGGGCGCCGCGCGGCACGACGTATACCGTTGGTGATCAGGCCATCTCGGTCGCGGCACAACCGGAGGCTGACGCCGCTCCTGTTAGCCTCAGCCGGTTTCGGCCGGAGTCGGCGCCTCGCCGAAGCGGGCCAAGACCAGGGTCCCGGCCACCGCGACGATGAATCCCGCGATCACCACCCAACCCCAGCCGGGCCGAGCGGTATCGCCCAGCCACATCACGCCGACGAGTGCCGGCGCGATTGTTTCACCGACCACCATCGCGGCGACCGTGGTGGTGACGGATCCGCGCTGTAGTGCGGAGGTGAACAACAGAAACCCCGCGGCACCACCACCGGCCGCGGCGTACAGCGCCGGGTTGGTGTAGAACGCGGCTTTGGTGGGGTCGATCTGGTCGAGCAGGCGCACACCGATCTCGACGACACCGAACCCGCTTCCGGTCGCGAGACCCAGCGCAAGGGCGCGTTCGCGGTCGGGCAACCGGCCCGCAACGGCACCGCCCAGGAAGATGGCGACCACCACGACGATCAACGCCCAGCCGAGCCCCGGCGGACCGTGGCGGAAGTGCCCGGGCCCGGCGGCACAAGCGAGTGCGGCGAGGCTTACGCAGACCACGCCCACGGCCGCCCATTCGGCCTTCGAAAGTCGGGCCGAGAGCACCCAGGCGGACACGATCCCGGTCACCGCGATCGAGGCGGCCAATGCCGCCGCCACGACGTAGATCGGTACCAGGCGAAGTGCGGCGACCTGCAGCACAAAACCGAGCCCGTCGAGGCCGACGCCCGCGAGGTAGCGCCACTGCCGCAGGGCGCGCAACAGCAGCCTCGCATCGACACCGGACTTACCGCCGGATTCCACCGACCGCGTTGCGACAGCCTGCAGCACGGACGCGGTGCCGTAGCACACCGAACAACCCAGAGCGAGTAGGAATCCGATCAGCACAGAGGAGACAATACGAGAATCACCGGGATCGAGGGCAAAGTCGTGGCGATCACTGGAGTCCCCGACCCCGACGTCGCCGGCGTCGATGTCACGATCCGCCCCACCGTTGGGGCTAGCCCTGGGTAAACCGGTACACGGCCTCGGCGATCTCTTGCGGATAGTCCTCTTGCAGAAAATGCTTGGCGGGCAGCTTGATTGCGCCTTGCGCACCGGCGGCCCGCTGAGCCTGGACGCCCCAGCGTCGCCACGGCAGCATCCTGTCGTTCGCTCCCCAAACGACCTGCACCGGATATGGCGCGTTGCGGAGAGTGTCGAGGTAGAGCTGCTCCTTTGCCGCGGTCAACTCGAAGCCGCGCATGATCTTCAGGAAGGCCCGCCCGCCGTCGTCGCCGAACAACAACGGAACCCAGCAAGCGATCTCAGCGGCCGGCACGCGGCGGCTCACCGCGACAAGGCGCATGAGCGACAGGAAGGCGCCCGGCACGCGCAGCGACGCCAGCCACACTTCGCCGATACCGCGATGCGCGAAAGGCGCCATCGGCCAGGGGCGATGGAACGAATGCACTTCGATGATGGTGTTCAGCAACGTCATCGACAGCACCCGCTCGGGAACTGCGTTGGCCACCTCGAATCCGATGGGTCCGCCGATGTCGTGCAGCACGAGGTGGAAGCGGTCGAGTTGCAACTCGTCGATCGCCGACATCAACCAGCGGCCCAGACCCGTCCAGGTGTAATCGGCGTAATGGGGCCGTTCGGCAAGCCCAAGCCCGGGCAGGTCGATCGCGATCGCGCGCAATCCCGCTCCGGCCAGTGCGGGAACCACCTTGCGGTACAGGTAGGCCGATGACGGAACACCGTGCACGCACACCACGGCGGGGGCATCTCGCGGACCCTCGTCCAGAACGAAGGACTTGATCCCCCCGACGGTGAAGAAACGCCCAGCCGACCGATACCGTTCGAGCAGGCTATTCGCCTGTGCAGTGACCACGACGACTCTCAACACCGCGGAGCGCGGAAACCTTTCGTCTGCGCGCTTTGGATTGTCCGAGCGCGGTGCGCGCCAGCCTGCGTCGAGGTTGACCGGCCGCAGCGCGAACAGCAGCGCGCGGCCGCGACCGCTATCCCGATGGGAGTGTTTCGTCCGGACGCTGGCGCAGCGGCGCGAGGTAGTGCAACACCAGGGCAGTGACGATGCCGTAACCGAGATGCGGAATCAGGTCACTGATCCAGTCGCCGAGGCTCCAGCTGAGCGGATTGGTCACCCCGAGCACCGTCATCGGGCCGTTGGTGCCGACCAGGGCGATCGCTGAGGCGACCAGCGTGGCGGCCAGGAGCCCAGGTCTGTAGCCCAGGGGATAGGCCAATCCGAGAATGATGCCCATCCCGATGCCCGCGGCGTACCCGGTGAGCGCGCCGAGCCCGGAGATTCGGCTGGCGAGCACGTCACCGTTGCCGGGGACCGTGAGACCGAACAACCGCGCCATGGCGTCGACGGTCCGCTCCGGGGTGCTGCTCGTCGGGCGGCCCCGCACCGCGATGTCGAGGTAGGTGATCACGTTCAGTGCCGTGGTGCCTGCGGCGCCCGCGGCCGCGCCACTGAGCACTCCGGGCCACAGCGGTTTTCCTTGCAGTCCAGACCACACCCCGGCAATGATAGGCGCGCCGCCGCGACGTACTGCCCCGTTGGAGCTCTACACATTCCGCGCCGAGAAAACTAAAATTCGGGACGTGCTTCAACGCACGAGCAGAAGGGCAGCCGCGGCGTGTGGCGGTGCGGCTGTGCTCACCTTTGCGCTCGGCGGGGTCGGCGTTACTGGTGCCCCGCAGACCAACGCGGACCCGGCGCCCTCGCCCGGGCCCTGCTGCTGGGCGAGCGACGCGTCGCAGCCGATGGGTCTATCGGTCCGGCCCGAAGGAAGCGGCGCCAGCTGCATACCCGGCCTGAACTGTGGGCGCATCAATCCGCCCCGCCCGCCGCCCGCGACGAACCCTCCGCGTCGCGGGACTCCGCAATAGTTGCGCCGAGTAACTACAGTGGTCGCCGTGGGGAATCGCAAGGCCAGGACGGTAGCCGCGGCGTGCGGCGGTGCGGCCCTGCTTGCCTTGGCGCTCGGCGATATTGGCTCAGCTGATGAGTCGCCGATCAGCGCAACGGTTGCTTCGTCCAGTGTGGTCCCCGCACCCGGAGCGCCGGGGGATAGCGGCGGCGCCCTTCCGGTCAAACCCGCCGGAGGCGGCGGTGGCTGCATCCTCGGCCTGAACTGTGGGCCGATCAACCCACCGCGACCGCCGCCCGCACGCCGCCATCCGAGTGTCCCGCACGGTCCGCAACCGGGCGCTCCTGCGCCTCAGAATCCATAGCAGGACACGGCCGCGCCAGCCCGACAACCGAATCACGCGCGGTTTTCCTATCATTTCCTAATGAGCGCCGGTGAGCTGGATACCGTAGGCTCGCCGGCTTTCACCGACGAGGACCCGGCCCGGTTTCGTGCGGCCGGATGGTGGTCGGATTCGACGCTGTCGGATGCGGTGCGCCGCAACGCCGAACATTCAGCCGACCGTCTCGCCTACTCCGACGAGCCCGGAACCTCCCTGACCTGGCGTGAATTCGATGCTGCGGCAACCAGTTTGGCCAATCAGCTGGCCGGTCTCGGCATTGGGCGTGGCGATCGAGTTGCGGTCTGGCACGGCGATTCCAGCGGAATCCACGTGTTGTTCGTCGCTATCGAACGCTGCGGCGCCGTTGTCGTCGGCATCGGCGCTCGGGCCGGCACCCGTGAAGTGGGCGCGCTACTGCGCAATGCGGAGCCAAAGATCCTGATCAGCGACCCCATGCACCGTGATGTCGCGGCCCGCGCGGCAGCCGAATCGTCGGTTCGGATGCTGGCGCTGGGGCAGGGCGCGGGTCTGCCGCGCCTGGACTCCGACGTACCGAGCAAGGCGGTCGCGGCCGAATCTCGACTCGGCGCCGACGACGTTTTTCTGATCAACTCCACCTCAGGGACCACTGGCCTGCCCAAGTGTGTTGTGCATACGCAGAACCGGTGGCACTACTTTCACCAGAAGGCGGTTGCCAACGCGCTGTTGAGGTCCGACGACGTGTTCTTGCCGGTCATCCCCACGCCTTTCGGCTTCGGCATATGGACCAGCCACACCACCCCGATCTACCTCGGCGCCAGTTCGGTGATCCTGCAGCGCTTCACCACGCACGCTGCGTGTGAGGCGATAGCGCGCCACAAGGTAACTGTGTTGTGTTGTGTTAGTTCGCAATTGACGATGCTGATGGCCGACCATGAGTCTCGGGATTATGATCTGAGCTCGCTGCGTGTCGTCTTCACCGGGGGCGAGGCGATACCGTACCGGCCCGCCGCCGAATTCGAACAGCTGACCGGCGCGAAGATCCTGCAATTTTACGGTTCGAATGAAACCGGTCTGCTCAGCGCGACGACTCTCGACGACTCCGCGGAACGTCGACTGCGCACTGGCGGCCGGATCGTTCCCGAAATGGCGGTCCGGCTGTTCGATGGGGATCGAGATGTCACCGCGACGGGCCGAGGCCAGCCGGCCTGCCGGGGCCCGGCGACCAGCCTCGGCTATCTCGGCGGTACCGACCACGACAAGCTGTTCACTCGCGACGGGTGGATGCTGATGGGCGATATCTGCGAACTCGACGCCGATGGCTACCTCACGGTCACCGGCCGAACATCCGATTTCATCCTGCGTGCCGGCAAGAACATCAGTGCATCGCAGGTCGAGGACGCGGTGATGACCCATCCGGCGATTGCGCTGGCGGCGGCGGTGGCGATGCCGGACCCGGTATTCGGGGAGAGGGTCTGCCTGTACGCCGAGCTCGCCGACTGCGCAACGATCGACCTGCCCACCCTCGTCGAGCACCTGCTGGCGCTGGGGGTTTCCAAAGAGCTTCTGCCCGAACGGCTCATCGTCGTCGACGAAATACCCCGGTCGTCGGGCGGAAAGGTCGCCAAAGGCGAGCTCCGCGGAGATATTCGAGCAAGGATGGAGGCCGATCATGAACACGCCTAATCCACGACGAGGCGGCTTGCAGGTGTGGGCGCCGTCGGTCGTGCCTCCGATCGGTGTAGATCTGTCCAACGAGCAGGCGCTCGCCGTGGCCTTCCGCCACCTGGCCGGCACCGGATTTTCCGAAAACATGGCCGGACACATCACCTGGCAGCTCGACGGGCAAACCGACATGCTGGTCAATCCGTGGGGCCTGTGGTGGCAGGAACTCACCGCGTCGGATATCTGCCAGGTCGACAGCGACGCCCGGGTGGTCAGTGGTCGTTGGGATGTCACGCCGGCGATCCACATTCACACCGAGCTGCACCGGTTCCGCGAGGACGCCCGGGTAGTCATTCACAATCATCCGTATTACGTCTGCGTGCTCGCCGCGCTGGGCAGGCTGCCCGAACTCGTGCATCAGACCGGTTCGCTGTTCCTGGATGACCTGTGCCTCGTCAGCGAGTACGACGGTGAGATCGATAGCCCCAACCGCGCAGCCGATCTTGCGGCGCGCATCGGTGGCGCCAATTTGACGATTCTGGCCAACCATGGCGTCATCGCGACCGGTCGCAACCTGGCCGAGGCGGTATACCGGGCGGCGTCGATCGAGCGGGTATGCAAGCTGGCCTACGACGTCATGCTCACCGGCAAGGAGCCGATCGCGATGGACTGGTCCGACACGGCGGGCATGCAGCGATCGCTCATCGAGCGGGCCGCCGACGTGTATTGGGCTGGGGCAGCGCGTATGACGATCAAGGCGGATCCCGATGTGCTCAGCTGAGTCCGTCGTCGAGCCGTCGCCGCACACCAAATGCTCTGCCAGCGAGGAGGTTGATTAGTGAAAGCGATTGACGAGCTGGCGACCAATCTGAATTTCACGACAGCTAAAACCGGCGACGAGCGGTCAGTTACGTTCCTGCCGGACCCGCCGCGGGCGCCACGCCGCTACACCGTGATCTCGGTCGACGATCACATTGTCGAACCTCCGGACACGTTCACCGGCCGACTGCCGAGAAAATTCGCCGACCGGGCGCCTCGGGTCGTCGAGACCGACAGTGGCGGACAGACCTGGGTTTACGACAATCGGGAACTGCCCAACGTCGGGTTCAACGCCGTCGTCGGGCGGCCGGTAGCGGAGTACGGTTTCGAACCGGTCCGATTCGACGAAATGCGCAGGGGCGCATGGGACATCCATGAACGCGTCAAGGACATGGATCTCAACGGCATCTACGCGTCGCTGAACTTTCCGTCGTTCCTGCCGGGCTTCGCCGGCCAGCGGCTGCAGCAGGTGACCAAAGATCGCGACCTGGCGCTGGCGTCGGTTCGCGCCTGGAACGACTGGCATCTCGAGGTGTGGGCCGGATCGTATCCGGAACGGATCATTGCATGCCAGTTGCCCTGGCTGCTGGACCCCGACCTCGGCGCCCAGATGATCCGCGAGAACGCCGAGCGCGGCTTTCACGCCGTCACGTTCAGCGAGAACCCCGCGATGCTCGGACTGCCGAGTATTCATTCAGGCCACTGGGATCCGATCATGGCCGCCTGCGCCGAAACCGAAACGGTGGTGAATCTGCATATCGGATCTTCGGGCTCCTCGCCATCGACCACCGAGGACGCACCGCCGGACGTACAGGGCGTGCTGTTCTTTGCTTACGCCATTTCGGCGGCCGTCGACTGGTTGTACTCCGGATTGCCCAGCAGATTCCCGGATCTCAAGATCTGCTTGTCCGAAGGCGGAATTGGCTGGGTGGCAGGCTTACTCGATCGTCTTGACCATATGCTCAGTTATCACGCGATGTACGGCACTTGGCAGGCGCTGGGAGAGAAGCTCACTCCTGCAGAGGTTTTCACCCGAAACTTCTGGTTCTGCGCGGTCGAGGACAAGTCGTCGTTCGTGCAACGCGACCGAATCGGTATGGACAACATCATGCTCGAAGCCGACTATCCGCACTGTGACTCGACCTGGCCACACACTCAACAAACGATCCACGAAGAGATCGGTGATCTGCCGCCGGACGCGATCCGCAAGTTCACCTGGGAGAACGCTGCGCGCCTGTACCGGCATCCGGTTCCGGCGGCCGTGCAGCAGGATCCCGAGGCGTTCTGACTGCGTCGTACCCCGCCGGTCACTTGCCGGTCTTCGGGCAGGGGCAGTCACCGGAGTCGGCCCCGAACCCGGCCACGGTCTCGGTCCGTGCCGCGTTGCGGTATGACGCGGGCCGCTCCGTCCACGTGCTGTTGGTGATACCGGGTTGACCAGGGCTGTTACGGATCTCTTCGGCCTTCGTGACGGTGCCCGACGCGACAGGTGCCGTGCTGACCGGAGTCTCCGTCGACACTGAGCTGGCCGCCAGGCACGACGGCGTCACGACCCAATCCATGAATTGCCACACCGCGGCAACCAGCGTGATCAGCAGCAAGACCGTCGCGACAGCGTGGGCCATCAGGTAGTAGCAGTATCCGGTCGAGGTTGGTGGTGAACCGTCGCCAGCAGCAACCATTTTGAACGTCACCTGTCGCATCGAGAGGCCCCTTTCTAGACCTAGCGGTGTCACCCGCCACAACCGTTGCTCGATAGTTCTTCGGAGCACACAGGGGCGCCCGGATGGGCACACTTCGGCTCGGCGCGCCGGTACCGGGCGTGAACTGCGCGTTTGAGTCTCGACTGGACCAGGGGTGGCCATCTTGGCGTTGGATGCGCTTCGCTGTCCGTGTGGAGGGGTCGCACTAACGGAGGAGGGACAGTGACGACGTCCAAGGTTGATTTCGGCTCGGTCGAGTGGGGTTCGGTGGAGTGGACGAACCTCGTGACGTTGTACTTGCGCGCCCATGAAAGCCGTTCTCGGCATCCGATTCTGGGTGACCACGCGGCCGCAGCGGCCGTCGACCGGATCGACTACGACTTCAAACGCGTACATCGGATCTCGTTGCCGGCGTCCAACCAGTATCTGGTCGCGTTGCGCGCAAAACAGCTCGACGACTGGTGCGCCGATTTCCTGGCCCGCCACTGCGACGCGGTGGTCTTACACCTGGGCTGTGGCCTCGACGGTCGCGCCTTCCGCCTCGACGTACCACCGGCGGTGCAATGGTTTGACCTCGACCAGCCAGGCGTCATCGACCTGCGCCGCCAGCTGTATGACGAAACCGAGCGCTATCGGATGATCGGCTCCTCGGTGACCGACCCGCAGTGGGTCGATCAGATTCCCACCGGCCACCCGACGCTTGTCGTCGCCGAGGGACTGCTGATGTATATCCAGGAGAGTGAAGTTCGCCAGCTGGTGGCACGTCTGCTCGATCGATTCGACTGCGGTGAAATGCAATTCGACACGCTCTCAGCTCTGGCGCCGCGCATGTCGAAGGTGTTCACCAGGGGGATCATCAAGTGGGGCATCGGCAACGCGCGTGACATAGAGACGTGGAACCCGAAGCTACGACTGGTCGAGCAGACGCCGGCACTGGCCGGCTACCAGAAGATCGACAGCACCGTCGTGCGGTGGATCTACCGCTACTTCAGTGCTTCCCCGTTCGGGCCGTACGACATACTCAACCGCTTTACGTTCTAAAGCTTGCGCCTGGTGGCGCGAATGTTATGTCCGCGCAAATATTTCTCTTTTGCTCTGGGTGATCGGGTGCGGCTCAGCTAGCGTCGATATGCCAGCAACATGCTGGGTATATCGGCCTCAAGGGCGGATGTGAACTGGAGGTGACTGGTGAGAAAGATTATCCCCGCTAGCGTCCTGGCGTTTGCTGGGCTAATAACCACCGGGGTTGGAATTAGCACCGCCGACGAGATTCTGGTCGAGGGCAACTATGCGACTCAGGCAGGCTGCATGGCGGACGGCCCGCACGTCGAGGTCGTCCACCCTGGGACCTGGACGCATTTCTCGTGTGTCCAGCACTCGGATGGCCTGTGGTATCTCTACCTGAGCAACTGAGTCTTTCGGCTGATCGTTAGACGATCACAGACCGGAAGCAAGACGCCGCAGGATGTCCGCGGTGGGTTCCGCGGTGGCGTGCCGGTATCCCGTCCCCGCCCATAGGTGGACATAGTCCGGTTTTCCTGCCGCGGCGGCGGCTTTGCGCAGCGGGCTGGTCAGGTAGTGAATTGCGGGATAACCGAACGGCGCCTGCGCCTCGTAATTATCGATGAACGTGTTGCGCAGTCCGCGGGCGGGACGTCCGGTGAAGGCATGCGTGCGCACCGTCTCGTTGCGGGCGGGATCGGTCAGGGCTGCCTGGTGTGTTGCCGACGCGCCGCTTTCGGTGGCGCGCAGCAGAACCGTGCCGACAATGGCCGCGGCGGCGCCCGCGCGGATCACGTCGGCCACCGCGTCGGGGGTGGCCAGCCCGCCGGCGGCCAGCACTGGGAGCGGTACGGTCGCCGTTACCTGTTTGACGAGGTCGACGATCGGAACCGGCGGCAACGGACGCTGCGGCGAGAACGTGCCAGAATGCCCGCCGGCGACCGCGGCCTGCAACGCCAGCATGTCGACGCCGGCGTCGTGTGCTTGTGCCGCCTCCTGCGGCGTCGTCACCGTTTGGACGACCACGGTGTTGGCTTGCTGCAGCGCGACGATCACGTTGCGCGGCGGGATGCCGAAGGTGAACGACACCATCGGCACCGGATCGTCGAGCAACAGCGCTACCTTCTCGTCGAACCGGTCGTTGTCCTCGATCGGCTCTGCAGGCAGGGTCAGCCCGAACTGATCGGCTTCTTTCTGGATGATCGCGGCATACGCCCGGTAACTGTCCGGATCGACCGGCACCGGGTTAGGCGCAAACAGGTTGATGCCGAACGGGATTCCCTCGGCGCGAACAGTCTTGAGCTCGGCTTCGACAGCCTGGATGGTCTTGTAGCCCGCGGCAAGCATGCCCAGACCGCCCGCCCCGGTCGCGGCTGAGACCATCGCCGGCGTGGTCGGGCCACCCGACATCGGAGCCGCGACCAACGGGATGGACATCTCGAACGGTGCCAACATGGGGATGCCCCTTCGTCGATGTCCGGGCGCGGTGTTTCGCCGAATCGAGCCTAGTCATTTGTCGGTCGTTCCATTCGGGCGCTGGACCTGACAGGATGCTTCAGCGTGAAGCGGCCCAATTTCTTGGTGATCCTGGCAGACGACCTCGGGTTTTCCGACATAGGTGCCTTCGGGAGTGAGATCGAAACGCCCAACCTCGACCGGCTCGCCCACGCGGGGATCCGGCTCACCGATTTCCATTCCGCGCCGGCCTGTTCGCCCACCCGGGCGATGCTGCTGACCGGAACCGACCACCACGTAGCCGGAATCGGCACCATGCTGGAGGTCGCGGTCCCCGGATTTCAGGGTGCGCCCGGCTACGAGGGTTATCTCAACGACCGGGTTGTCGCGCTGCCCGAGCTTCTCCGCGACGCGGGTTACCTGACGCTGATGTCCGGCAAATGGCATCTGGGCCACACGATCGAAAGGTCGCCGTGGGCCCGCGGATTCGAGCGATCGTTCGCGCTGCTACCAGCCGGTGCTAGCCACTACGGTGGTGCCGCGGGACGCGGATTCTCACCCGTGCCAACGCTTTACACCGAAGATGACCAGTTCGTAACGGTGGGCGAAGATTTCTACTCGTCGGATTCCTACACCGACACTCTGCTGGGCTACTTCCGCGACCGCGCGCAGGACGACCGGCCGTTCTTCGCGTACCTGCCGTTTCAGGCACCGCACTGGCCATTGCAGGCACCCGAGGAATCCGTCGCCAAGTATCGCGGCCGTTACGACGCCGGCCCGGATGCGTTGCGTGAGGAGCGGCTGGCCGCGCTCAAGCGCCTCGGCCTGTGTGCCCCCGATGTCGAGCCGCACCCGGTGGTAGCCGACGGCGCTCCGGAGTGGGCCGACATGACGGACGACGAACGCGCGATTTCGGCGCGATCCATGGAGGTCTACGCCGGAATGGTGGACCGGATGGACTGGAACATCGGCCGGGTGATCGACTACTTGGCCGAGACCGGCGAGCTGGACAACACGGTCGTGATGTTCATGTCCGACAACGGCGCCGAGGGTGCGATCGTCGAGGCGATGCCACTGCGCGGCCCCCAAATCGTGGCGCAGATCCAGAAGAACTGCGACAACAGCCTCGACAACCTGGGTCGGCCCACCTCGTTCATCTGGTACGGCCCCCGCTGGGCCCAAGCCGCCACGGCACCGTCGCGGCTGCACAAGGCGTTCACCACCGAAGGCGGGATCCGGGTGGTCGGCTTTTTCACCTGGCCCGGGTTCACGCGTCAAAGCGAGATCGGCACCGCATTCGCAACCGTCATGGACATCGCTCCCACCGTGCTGGAGCTCGCCGGCGTGGAGCATCCCGGCACCTCCTACCGTGACCGCGACGTCGAACCGATGCTCGGTCGGTCGCTGGTGCCGTATTTGTCCGCCGACGCCGAGGCGGTGCACCCGGGCGAAACCGGCACCGGCTGGGAACTGTTCGGCCGCCGCGCGATCCGCCAAGGTGACTGGAAGGCCCTCTACCTGCCCCCGCCGTACGGTCCGGGCGCCTGGCAGCTCTACGACCTTTCCGAGGACCGCGGCGAGATCCACGACCTTGCCCAAGCGCATCCCGACAAGCTGGCCGAGCTTCTCCAGTTATGGGATCGCTACGTCGAGGACAACGGGGTGCTCACCGAGCCCGTGTCGGTTTACGACGTCGACCCGCAGCTGCTGAGCTAATCACGTTTTACAGCAACAGAATTCGAGGCAGCCATGGCTGAAAAGACGACCTGCGCGGTGATCGGTGGCGGCCCGGCCGGGATGGTTCTCGGGCTGCTGCTGGCTCGGACGGGCGTCGAGGTCACGCTGCTGGAAAAGCACGGCGACTTTCTCCGCGACTTTCGCGGTGACACCGTGCATCCGACCACGCTGCGCCTCCTTGACGAGCTGGGCCTGTGGGAGCGTTTCGCGGCCTTACCGCACAGCGAGGTGCGCAGCGCGAAATTCGAATCGGGCGGTCGGTCGGTGACGTACGTCGACTTCGGTCGACTGCGCCAGCCCCATCCCTTTGTCGCGATGGTGCCGCAGTGGGATCTGCTCAACCTGCTCGCCGATGCCGCCCAGCAGGAACCGACCTTCACGCTGCGGATGAAGAGCGAGGCCACCGGGCTACTGCGAGAGGGCGGCCGGGTAACCGGCGTGCGCTACCAAAGCCCCGATGGGCCAAACGAGTTGGAGGCCGAGTTGACCGTCGCGTGCGACGGCCGGTGGTCGATGGCGCGCGCCGCGGCCGGCCTGCAGAGTCGCGAATTCCCGGTGAATTTCGACGTCTGGTGGTTCACGTTGCCGCGCGACGGCGATCAGGAGTTCTCGTTCCTGCCGCGGGTGGGTCCCGGCAAGGCCATGGGCGTGATCCCGCGTGAGGGTTACAACCAGATCGCCTACCTCGGCGCCAAGGGGACTGACGCCGAACTGCGCGCGAAAGGTATCGAAGCGTTTCGTCGCGACGTCGCCGCCCTGTTGCCGGAATCGGCCGCCGCGGTCGCGTCACTGACGTCGATGGACGACATCAAGCATCTCGATGTCCGTGTCGATCGGCTGCGCCGTTGGCACACAGACGGATTGCTGTGCATCGGAGATGCCGCACATGCGATGTCTCCGCTGGGCGGCGTCGGCATCAACCTGGCCGTCCAGGACGCCGTCGCGACCGCGACCATCTTGGCCGAGCCGCTACGGCAGCACCGGGTCACCGATCGGGATCTGGCGGGGGTGCGGCGGCGCCGGTTATTTCCCACCGCGGTTACCCAGGGCGTGCAACGGGTGCTCCAGCGTGGACTCGGGCCGTTGCTGCGCGGCGCCGACCCCACTCCGCCGACGGCCTTCCTGGGCGTGATGCAGCGGCTGCCGTGGCTGTCCTTCTTGCCGGCATACTTCATCGGTGTCGGCGTCAGGCCCGAGCGCGCCCCCGCATTCGCCCGTCGGTAGCGTCGGGTCCATGGCTGAACACCTGCGTATCGGTATCTTGGGCGCTGCCCGGATCGCGCCGACGGCACTCATCAATCCTGCCAGGGACAACGCTGAGGTGGTGGTTGCCGCGGTGGCCGCCCGCGACGGCTCGCGCGCCCGAGCCTTCGCCGCCAAACACGGCATCGCCCGGGTGCACGATGACTACGCATCGCTGATCGCGGATCCGGATCTCGACGCGATCTACAACCCGCTGCCAAACGGCCTGCACGGCAAGTGGACCCGAGCCGCATTGGACGCCGGCAAACACGTGCTATGCGAAAAACCCTTCACCGCCAACGCTGCCGAAGCTCGCGAGATCGCCGAGGTGGCCGCCAAGTCTGATCGAGTGGTGATGGAAGCCTTCCACTATCGCTATCACCCGCTGACATCGCGGGCCCTTGAGATCATCGCCTCGGGGGAGCTGGGCACGCTCAAGCGGGTGGAAGCCTCGCTGTGCTTTCCACTGCCGAAGTTCTCCGACATCCGCTATTACTACCCGCTGGCCGGCGGCGCGACGATGGATGCGGGGTGTTACGCGGTCCACATGATCCGCACGTATGGCGGCTCGACCCCGGAAGTCGTTTCGGCACAAGCGAAATTGCGTGATTCGAAGGTCGATCGAGCCATGACGGCCGAGCTCCAGTTCGCCGCCGGACATACCGGCCGGGTGCGTTGCTCGATGTGGTCGCGGCGTCTTTTCGATATGAGCGCGAAGGTGGTCGGTGATCGGGGAGAGTTGAATATGCTCAATCCCTTGATGCCCCAGATGTTTCACCGAATCTCTGTGCGAACCGCGGATGACAATCGGGTGGAAGGCTTTCCCCGCCGCGCCTCCTACGCCTATCAGCTCGACGCGTTTGCTGCGGCGGTGCTGCGCGGCGAGCCGGTGACAACGAATCCACAGGACGCGATCGAGAACATGACCGTCATCGATGCCGTCTATCGCGCGGCGGGGCTGCCGCATCGTGAGCCGAGCTGAAAGTTATTGCTGCCGTTGATTTAACAACTGGCGGGCTGCTTGGACACACGGGCGCAGCCGATCAATCGGGCTGACCGCGGCCAGCGCCAATGACCGCTGCGGGACTTCGATTTCGAGCACGATGTCGTCGGGAAGCGCGGCAAGGATATCGGCTAGCGGGAGTTCACCCTCGCCCGGAACCATGCGCTCGAACATGGCTTCTTCCATGTAGTTGTCCAAGCGCGGCTGCAAAGTCGTGTCGTTGAGTTGGGCGTAGCCGATGTGGGCGGGATCGACGGCGGCCAGCTGGACTGCGCTGGCGCCGGAGCGAATCAGATGCATGGTGTCGATCAGCAACCGAAAGTCATTCCGGCCGAAGTGATCTCGTGCGGCCAATGCTGTCGGCAGGTCGCCCACTGTCAGGCCGGGTACCGGTTCGACGAGGGTCTCGATGCTGCGCTGGGCGGCCAGCTCGGTGAGCGCGGCGAACTGGTCGAATGTGCGGGCCAGATCGGCGTCGAGGCTGACGACGTTGATCCGGGGCACGCCGAGCTCGGCCAACACATCGAGATCCGCGCCGAATGCCATGATTTCGCTGTCCGGCAGCACCAGGAACCCGTCGCCCAGCGAGGCGGACACACCGCGGTGCTGCATCGCGGCGAGCACCTCCTTACGAAGGGCGGGGTCGTCCTTGAGTGAAAAGGGCGGATAGCCGAGCGGCACCAGCGGCGCGCCCTGTACCACTGCCGAGAAGTAGCGGCAACCAAGGTCCGCGGCAAGGTCGACGAATTCGACTGGCGGAAGCCCGAATCCGTTGAGGAAGCCGATGGCCAGCTCGGTCATGCCGGGCGGCTCGCCAATTGAGCCAATTGGGCGGCGGCCTGAGCCGTTTGGGTCGTCAGCGCGATCTGGCCGGATGTGACCTTTTCTTCGATCATCGGCGCTTCCACGACCAGATCGTCGCGGATGAAGGCGACATGAGCGTGCAGATGTGCGCCGGTGTAGGTCGCCCACGCGGTCGCCGAGGCCGGATCCATCGTCAGATTCACTTCGTAGAAATCGGACGTCAGCGGCTTGGGCGGGTCCACGTGTGTCAGCTCCAATCGCATCGTCTCAGGGCCCAAGGTATAGCGCGTGGTTCGGGCGATGTCGCAGGTGACAAGGGGGTTAGCTGGCGGCGCCGGAACGGCCGGATTCGTCGCCGGGCACTTGTCGGGGGTAGTCGGCTGTGACTTCTCCACCGGCCGAACCGGCAGTGGTGCAATCTTCACGACCGGTGCCACCGGTGGTGGCGTCGGTGCCGCGGTGCTGGCCGAGGTGGCTGCAGGGGCCGGGTGCTGGCTTGTCTGGCAGCCGCATGCCAGCACGCCGAGCAGAATGGCGCTGGCCAGCCTGGCAGTCGTCGTCGACATCATCGATCTCAAGCAAAGTAGGTCGAACGCCGGTTGTCGCCCAATAGGGCGCAGTCGGCGCCAATCGTGATGACACCGTTGCGCTAGCGAGGCGCTACCGGGTGCTTTACGGACACTACGAACATAGAGTATGGTCCTGCTCAGCGAATGTTCAGTTGAAAAGCTTGCCACGAAAGCCGCTGTTGATGGTTCAATACACGTCCGCCACGGCGAAAAGGCGAAAGCCAAATCCCGCGGAGCGTCGCCGCGATCTCTGTGATGCGGCGATCGAGCTGTTGGCCGCTGACGGCGCGAAGGGATTGAGCCACCTCAAGGTGGACCGCAAGGCCGCCGTTCCCGACGGCACCACCTCGTTCTATTTCCGTACCCGCTCGGCGCTGCTTCGTGCGGTCGCCGAACGGCTGGCCGAACTGGATCTGGAACGCCTGCAGTCCATCGCCGACAGCGCCGGCAGCCAGGGCGACAACCCGACACCGTCGCTGCTGTCGCAAGTAGTGATCCAGGCCGGCACCGAGCCGCAGTTGTCCTGGACCAAGGCGCGCTACGAGCTGACGATGCAGGCGGCACGCGATCCCGCGATGGCCGCGATACTGCAGCAAGCGACGGATGCATTTACCAAGCTGCACCGCGAAATTCTTGTGCAACTGATGCCGCACGGGGCCGAACTGGAATCGGCCGTCGTCGAGGACCTGAGCAATGTCACGCTGACGTTCATCAACGGGCTGCTGATGCGAGCCGCTCATGGCGACCTCGTTGTCGGCAGCCCGGAGCAACTCGACGCAATCCTGACGGCGATCGCCACGGGCATCCTGAGGAGTCCGGACAAGGGCCGGCTGACCGTGGCCGGCGACGTGCATTCGGCACGCGGCCGTCGGGCCGCGGGATCCGGCTGATAAACGGGCGACGCGCCGTGTTTCGTGCCTTTGGGTCTTGCCAGAGCACCCGCTATATGGTTCTCTACGAGAATAGAGTAAGTCGACGTTCACGGGCCGTCGGCGAGTCCATTATCAGCCGAGTCCGTGCCTTTGTCCGAGCAAAGCCATTTAAGCGGAATGTACAAATTGCCCGAACCGGGTCCGGCGCTGACTCACTGGCAACTGCAGTGATGTCTGGAACGGGTCGGCCCGCGGAATCGGAAGCGCTAGGAGGGATTTCGTGACGGCGAGCACCGAAAGTCATGTCAGTTTCGATCCATACAATGTCGAGCTCATTGCCGACCCGTATCCGATGTTTGCGCGCCTGCGGGACGAGGCACCGCTCTACTACAACTCCGAATACGACTTTTACGCGCTGAGCCGCTTCGCCGATGTCAACAAGGGCATCATCGACCACGGCACCTACAGCTCGGCGCGCGGCGTGATCATGGAGTTGATCAAGGCCAACCTCGAGATCCCATCGGGCATGCTGATCTTCGAAGACCCCCCGATCCACGACGTGCACCGCAAGCTGCTGTCGCGAATGTTCACGCCGCGCAAGATCGCCGCCCTAGAGCCGATGATCCGCGACTTCTGCGCGCAATCGCTGGATCCGTTGGTGGGCTCCGGCCAGTTCGATTTCGTCACCGACTTGGGCGCGATCATGCCGATGAAGGTCATCAGCGCACTGCTTGGGATTCCCGAAGCCGATCAGGAGTACATCCGCGATCGCGGAAACGCCCAGTTGCGCACCGAGCCCGGCAAGCCGATGAGTGCCGCCGAGCATGGCTTGTCTGTGGGCGAGCAGTTCGAGGCTTACATCGACTGGCGTGCCGAGAACCCGTCCGACGACATCATGACCGAGTTGCTCAACGTCGAATTCGTCGACGAGACCGGAATCACGAGACGGCTGACGCGCCAAGAGATTCTCGTCTACCTCAATGTGGTGGCCGGCGCGGGCAACGAAACAACGACGCGGCTGATCGGTTGGGCGGGCAAGGTTCTCGCGGAGCACCCCGACCAGCGCCGCGAACTCGTCGAGAATCCCGCCCTGATCCCGCAGGCGATCGAGGAGCTGCTGCGCTTCGAGCCGCCCGCGCCGCACATGGCGCGGTATGTAACTCGCGATGTCAGTCTGTATGACCAGACGGTGCCGGAAGGCAGCGTGATGCTGATGCTGCTCGGCGCGGCCTGCCGCGACGAGCGGCAGTTCGGTGCAGATGCGGGCAAATTCAATATTCATCGCGCCGCCCGGCCCCACCTCACCTTCAGTGTGGGAGCCCACTTCTGCCTGGGCTCGGCGCTGGCCCGAATGGAAGGCCGTGTCGCCCTGGAAGAAATCCTCAAGCGCTTCCCGGAGTGGGAGCCCGATCTGGCCAACGCCACGCTCAGCCCGACGTCGTCGGTGCGGGGCTGGGAAACCCTGCCGACACTGGTGCCCTGATGACCGGCCGCGTCGAAGGCAAGGTCGCCTTCATCAGCGGGGCCGCTCGCGGCCAGGGCCGCAGTCATGCGGTGCGCCTGGCTCAGGAGGGCGCCGACATCATCGCGATCGATGTGTGCGGACCGATCGACAACTTGGCTTACCCACATGCCACCCCTGAGGATCTGGCCGAAACCGCAGACCTGGTCAAGAACCTCGACCGTCGCATCGTGACCGCGAAGGTCGACGTTCGCGACTTCGACGGGCTCAAGGCCGCTGTGGACAGCGGTGTCGAACAACTGGGCCGGCTCGACATCATTGTCGCCAACGCGGGCGTGGGCACCGATGGCCGCAGGCTGCACAAGATTCGGGAGAACGTCTGGCAGGACATCATCGACATCAACCTGAGCGGCGTCTGGCACACGGTCAAAGCGGGGGTACCACACATCCTTTCGGGCGGCCGCGGGGGCTCGATCGTGCTCACCAGCTCGGTCGGCGGGCGTAAGGCATACCAGAACACCGGCCACTACGTGGCGGCCAAGCACGGCGTCATCGGGCTGATGCGTGCCTTCGCCGTCGAATTAGGCCAGGACATGATCCGGGTCAACTCGGTGCTGCCCTCGCAGGTCAGCACCACGATGGTGATGAACGAAAACACCTACCGCCTCTTTCGCCCGGACCTGGCCGAGCCTGGGCCCGAAGACTTCGCCCCGATCTCGCAGATGATGCATACCTTGCCGGTGCCCTGGGTTGATCCGGTCGATATCAGCAACGCTGTTTTGTTCCTCGCCTCTGATGAATCACGGTATGTCACTGGTGTTTCGCTTCCCGTTGACGCGGGAAGCTTGCTCAAATAGGCACTCACTCAACTAGGAAAACGACCGCAATAAAGCACGACGAAGTGGAGACAGCTCATGCCTGAATTCGACTACGAAGAAATGAAGAAAGAAGCCGAGCAGTACATCAAGTTCGAGAAGGACAAGAAGAATCGAATTGCCTACATCACCTTTGATCGCCCCGACGCGCAGAACGCCACCAGCTTGGGCATGCGGCAGAACTACGCCGATCTGATCCACAAGTGCAATGTGGACGACGACGTCAAGGTCGTCGTAATCCGCGGTGAGGGACAAGACTTCGGTAGCGGCGGGGATCTGCCGGAGCAGCGTCCCATGCTTGAGAACCCCGGCCTTCCACTGCATCATGAGCTGGCGATCAACGACGATGACGTCAAGTACCCGCCGGGTGGTTCCTACCGCTACCTGTCCACCGTCACGGACTTCTACGCCAAGGCGCGTGCGGGTAACCGGCCGCTGCAAGAGCTCCGCAAGATCAGCATCATCGAGGCCAAGGGCTACTGCTACGGCTGGCATTTCTACCAGGCCGGCGACGCCGATTTGGTGATCTCCTCCGATGACGCTCTGTTCGGCCACCCGGCGTTCCGCTACGTGGGCTGGGGACCGCGGCTGTGGTGGTGGGCCGAGACCATGGGTCTACGGAAATTTTCCGAAATGTTGTTCACCGGACGGCCGTTCAGTGCCAAGGAGATGTACGACTGTGGCTTCGTCAACAGCGTGGTGCCCCGCGACAAGCTGGAAGCAGAGACCGAGAAGTACGCGCTGGCATGCTCTCGGTCTCGCCCCACCGACACGGTCGCGGTGCAGAAGACCTTCCTGGAGCTGTACAAGCAACACAAGGGTGAGTACTTCGGTAGCCTGCTGACCGGCATGGTCGAGGGCATGCTGCCGATGATTCAGAACGATGCGCGCAACGACGTCGACCTCACCGGAGGCACGTTCGAAAAGGGTCTCAACAACGTGGTCAAGGATAACGACATGAACTTCCCGCCGGAGTGGCGCCTGAGCCGCTCCGGGCGCGCGAAGCCCTGACAGTCTTGGGAGAGCTCACATGTCGGCGCTGAAGGGTTTCAGGGTCGTTGAGCTGGCGGGGTCGGTCGCAGGGGAGTACTGCGGCAAACTGCTGGCCGACTTCGGCGCGGACGTGATCAAGGTAGAGGCGGCGGGGTGTGGTAGCCCAACGCGGGCTATGGCGCCCGTCCTCGACGACGGCACCGGGTGTGACGGCAGTGCGCTATTCGCCTACCTCAACACCAACAAACAGTCCGTCGTACTCGAGGGCATTTCGGCCGCCGATGAGCGTCTGCACGAGCTCATCGGCACCGCCGACGCCGTCATCGACGACGGCGCGACCAGTGGGGCAGACCGGCATCCGGGCGTGGTGTTCTGCTCGATCACGCCGTTCGGTCAGGGTGCGGCAGCCGAGTACGCGAATGCGAAGAGCATCAACGTATTCCACGCCAGCGGTTGGGGCTATCACACACCCAGCCATCCAGACCCGGCCAAGCCTCCGCTGCAGGGGCCGGGCCGGTTCACGGCCGACTACGAAGCTGGGCTGGATGCGGCGCTCTGCGTGGCGTCAGCGTTGTTCGGGCGTCTGCACTCGGGCCGCGGCGAATCCATCGACATCTCCCAGCATGCCGTGCTGGTTTCGCGCGCCGATTGCATTCTCGGGCGGCTGATCACCGGCGAAGTCCCCGCCCTGGGCACCCGCGACGACTACGACCAGCAGGGCCCGGCATCGTTCTTCGGCTGCGCCGATGGCTTCGTGTACCTGTACATGACCAGCCGGGCGCATTGGCTCGGAGTCAAGAAGCTGATGGGTCAACCGGTTTGGCTCGACGAGTTCGACGACGACTGGCTGGAGTTCTCGGTCACGCCCGAAAAAGTCGTGGCATTCCAACAGGGCTTCGCCGCGTGGGTCGCCGGCCTGGATAAGGAGACGGCGGCCGAGGAAGCCCAGCGTCTGGGCGTGCCGCTGGTTCCGGTCAACGATGCCACGGATCTGCATCAGTCGCCGCAGTACCGCCACCGCGGATTCTTTGCCGACGTCAGCCACCCTGTGTTGGGCGACGCGGCATATCCCACGGTGCCGTACCTGCTCAGCGCATCGCCTGCCGAAATCACAGCGGCCGCACCCACACTCGGTCGGCATACCGCGCCGATCCTGGACAGGCTCGCTACTGCGCATGTGCCACCGGCAGTACGGGCGGCACAACTCAAGCCGCCGAAGAACCCACGCGGAGGCCCGCTTGAAGGCGTGCGCGTCGTCGAGTTGACCAAGGTGTGGGCGGGCCCGTACGCCGGCAAGCTGCTGGCACTGTTGGGTGCCGAGGTGATCAAGGTCGAAACGACGGCCCTGCCCGAGGAGATGCGGGCTTACGGCGGCACCGATATCAACCATGCACCGTTCTTTCTGAGTATCAATCCCGAGATCCTCAGTGTGGACATCGATATCAAGTCGGCCGAGGGGATGAGGCAACTGCGTGAGCTGATTGCCCGCAGCGACATTGTCATCAACAACTTGCGCCCCGGCGCAATGGAACGCCAGGGTCTGGGGTACCGCCAACTCGTCGAGATCAAATCCGACATCATCTCGGTTTCGATCAAAATGTGGGGCAATGACGGACCGCTCGGTCATCAGACCGGTTACGCTCCCTGCTTCGCCGCGCTGGCCGGACTTGCGCCGCTGGTCGGCTATCCGGGTGGGCCGCCGCTGGGAACTAGCATGCGTTACGGGGATTCCACGGTCGGTGCCGCGGCCGCGTATGCCGCCGTGGTTGCACTGTTGCACCGCGAGCTGAGTGGCACCGGGCAATTCGTCGACATCTCGGCCGTCGAAACACTCTCCTCGATGATCGGTGACTGCCTGCTGGAACAAAGCCTTACCGGACGCCGCCTCGGTCCAGACGGCAACAACCACGCCGACCTGTGCCCACACGGCTGTTACCCGTGCTCCGACGGTTCGTGGGTCAGTGTGGCGGTCGCCAACGACGACGAATGGTGCCGGTTGTGCGGCGTGCTCGATGCTCCCGCACTGGCTGCCGATCCTCGCTTCGCCGCATTGGACAACCGACGAAAGCACGTCGAAGCGCTCGACGCCGATCTCGCGCTGCTGACCCGAAACTTGGACGCCGAAGATCTCGCGCATCGGCTGCGCGCGGCGGGCGTTCCGGTCACCAAGAGTGCCACCGCGATTGATGTGATTGGCGATCAACAACTCTGGGACCGCGAGTTGTACCGCTTTGTCTCTGATCACCGCGAAGGCCAGCGTCCGGTATTGGGGCCGTCATGGCGAATGACGCGCGGGCCGGCCCGAATCGAGAAGGGTGCCCCGGACCTGGGCGAGGACACCGATTATGTTCTGCACGAAATACTGACCGGAGCACCAACGTTGGGCGGGTTATGACACTGACGCAGACGGCGGCACTGGTGACGGGTGCCAGCAGCGGCATCGGTGCGGCAACCGCCAAAGCGCTCGCCGCACAGGGCGCAGCGGTCGCCCTACTGGCGCGCCGGGCCGACCGGCTGGGCGAACTGAAAGCCGACATCGAATCCGCCGGGGGCACAGCGCTGGTCGTGCCCGCCGACGTCACCGACGCCGAGCAAGTGGCTTCCGCCGTTCAGCAAACCATCACGGAATTGGGACGCCTCGACATCCTGGTCAACAATGCCGGACTGATGCAGTCCGCACCCGCCACCGAGGCACCGCTGCAGGACTGGGACCAGATGGTGTCCGTGAACGTGCAGGGGGTTCTCTACGCCACCCGAGCGGCGCTGCCACACCTGATCGAGGCGGCCGCCGACTCGCCGCGCGGCGTCGCCGATCTGGTCACCATCAGTTCCACTGCCGGCTGGGTGGCCCGCCCGAACACCGCGGTGTATTCCCTGACCAAGTTCGGGGTGAACGCCTTCAGTGAGGGTCTGCGGCAAGAGGTGCTCGGCAAGCGGGTTCGGGTCGGAGTGGTGGGTCCCGGAACCGTCGACACCGAAATCTTCAGCCATCTGGCCGAAACGTCGCGGCAGGCGTTCGAACGCCAAACGGCCGGCATGGTCAAGCTGCGGCCCGAGGACATTGCCGACGCGGTGCTGTTCATGGTGACCCGCGATCGCCGGGTTGCGGTCAACCACATGCTGGTGCGCGCCGCCGAACAGACCTGGTGACCATGTTGCAGCCCGACGATCACCGCTGGGTCACCGGTGACCAGTTCGGGTTGGCGATTCCGCTCGATCCAGTGTCGTTGCGCACTGGCGGGGCGGGGTTCCTCACTGCCGCGTTCCGGGCTTCCGGTGTCCTCACCGACGGCAATGCTGTCACCGGGATTACGAACTTCGCCGAGGTGCGCGGTGGTAGCACGGGACGCAAGGTGATGCTGTCGGTCGAATACGACGTGGCCGCACCGGGTCTGCACACCGACTTGTTCGTCAAGTTCTCCCGCGATCTCGACAACCCGGTGCGTGATCGCGGGAAGACCCAGATGGAGCCGGAGGTGCGTTTCGCGTCGCTGTCGCGGGCACCCGGCTTTCCGATCGCGGTGCCCAGCGCATTCTTCGGCGACTATCACCAGCCGAGCGGAACCGGGATTCTGATCACCGAACGAATCGGTTTTGGCGACAACGGAATTGAACGTCAATATCATAAGTGCCTCGACTACGAATTGCCCGAGCCGCTCGAGCATTACCGAGCTCTGGTCACCGCCCTGGCCCGGCTAGCCGGAACCTATCGATCCGGGCGGCTTCCGGCGGCACAGACCGCACACTTCCCGCTGGACGTGCGGGCCGCGACGGTCGGCGAGCGGGCCCCGCTGTCGGTGGACAAGCTGGAACGACGGGTAAACCAGCTCGCCGAGTTCACCCAAACCAATCCCGGACTGCTGCCCACGAATGCCGGTTCACCGGAATTTCTGGCACGGCTGCGCGAGGATGTGCCCCGCCTCGCATCCCAAGAGCACACGGTCACAAGCCAACTGGCCAATGACGCCGACTACGTCGCGCTGTGCCATTGGAACGCCAACATCGACAATGCCTGGTTCTGGCGAGACACCGGTGACGTTCTGCACTGCGGCCTGATGGACTGGGGCTGCGTCAGCCAGATGAATCTCGGCATGGCCATCTGGGGTGCCATGTCCGGAGCCGAGACCGCGCTGTGGGACGTCCATCTAGACGATTTGCTGCAGCTGTTCGTCGCCGAAGTCCATCGCCACGGCGGCCCTCGGCTCGATCCAGTCCGATTGCGCCGGCACACCCTGCTGTACGCGGCCACCATGGGAGTCGCCTGGCTGTTGGATGTACCGGCCCTGATAAGCAAGCGATTCGACACCGTGCCCAGTACGCGCAAGGATCCGCGCATCAGGGATGACGAGAGCGTGCGCGCGCCACTGCAGATGCTGTCGAATCTGCTGAACCTGTGGGAGCGGTATCGGGTGGGGGAGTTACTCGACGAGGTGCTGGCCGAAGTGAGTTAAGGCGCGTCGTCGTCTCGGTCTTGGAGCAGCTTCTCGGGGTGGTGGAATGTGTTGATGCGTGGTTGACCACGGTCCAAGTGCGGGGGCGGAAGCCATTCGGTGTCACCCCTGGCGTTCTCGCAAGTGGTCCAGCCGCCGGGCCGCAGGAGGCGATGATGGGGCCCGCATGCGAAGGTCAACTCGTTGACGTCGGTGGTGTGGCACTCGGACCAGTCGGTGACGTGATGCACTTCGCAGTAGTAACCAGGCACAGTGCAGCCCGGAGCCGAACACCCGCGATCCTTGGCGTACAGGACGATTCGCTGTGCCGGTGACGCCAGGCGTTTGGTGCTGTACAGCGCCAGGGCTTTTCCCTTGTCAAAGATGGCCAGATAATGACGCGCGTGCCGGGCCAACCGGATCACGTCGCTCATCGGCAGGATGGTGCCGCCGCCGGTAAGGCCGCGTCCAGCGGCCGCCTCCCTCTCGGCCAGCGTGGTGGTGACGACGATCGAAGCGCGTAACCCGTTGTGGTTGCCCAGTTCGCCCGAGGCGAGCAATACTCTCAGCGCCGCATTCAGCGCGTCATGATGGCGCTGGGCATTGCTGCGGGAATCGCGTTCGATCGACTGCTCGGTCGGATTGCCTTCGACACATGGATTTTCGTCATCCGGATTGCACATCCCTGGAGCGCCCAATTTCGCCCAAACCGCTTCCACGGTTGCGCGTACCTCGGGGGTCAACCAGCCTCGCAATTCCGACATCCCGTCGCAACCCTGATTACCCAGATTCAGTCCGCGACGGCGCGATCGGTCCTCGTCGGTGTAGATCCCGTCAGGGTTGAGGCAATCGGCGAGGATGGTGGCCAGCTCCGCGATTTGTTCGGGCCGAAACCTAGTGCCTTCTACGGCCAATTTGGTTTCGGCCTGCTCGCGGGTGCCGGCATCAATCCAGCCGGGCAATTGGTGGTAGAACTTGCGGATCGGGGCCACTTGTCCCGGCCCCAGTGTGCCCTGGCGTTGCCCCGCGGCGGTCGCCGCCAAGACCGGCGGCACCGGATCCCCGGTTATTCCACACCGCATCCCCAAATCGGCGGCCTCGCGGATACGCCGCGAAGCCTCGGCGCGGCTGATCAGAGTCGATTCGGCGATCGCATGCGACAGCTTGCCGCCAATCTCTCCGGGTTTGGCCTGGCGGGCCAGGCCATTGATCAGTAACGGCAGCCGACGGCGAACCTTTTCGCAGCGTCTCAACAGCGCCAACTGCTCACGGGTGACTAATGCGTCGCAGTCTTGCCCAATCAGATCGTCGAAGGCAGCGTCGATGGTGTCGAAAGCCGCCGACCACCTCTCCCGATCTATCACACTTCGAAACTATCGATGCCCACCGACAGAAAACCCGCCCTTGTGACTACTGAAATCATAGTGACACAAGGGATTACGAAGGTGGGTCGCCTAGCTCCCGTCGCCCCACGCCGGGCTCCTGGTGAGCACTTCGTGACCGGCGTTGGTGATGTGAACGGTGTCACGGCGGAATACCGCACCGATGCCCTGCTGCCACACGTAGCCGGTGATCGCCAACACCATCCCGGCCTCAAGCGTATCGTGTTCGCCTGCAGCCAACAGAGTCTCGGACACCACGGGCGGGTCGAACCCCAGCCCCAGCCCGTGCGCTATCGGCATCGGCGGTATCTGCTCGCCGGCCGCGTCATACGCGGCGAGCAGATCGCGGATAGACGCATCGGGGCGACACGCGCCAAGCATGTTGTCGTACAGCGTCTTCGACCGTTCGAACAGCTTGCGGACCTCGCCGTCGGCCGCAGCGCCGACCGGCCAGGTGCGGCCCACCTCGGCGACATAGCCATTCGCCAGGGCGCCGGCAGCGAAGGCGACCAGGTCGCCCTGCCGAGCCTGCGCGTGGCCGCGACGCCACGGGTGTTCCCGTGAGGTCACCCACGCGGCGTCCTGGGTGGCCGGCGTGCTTACTCCGCCCGCGGCCATCGCCTCCATCATGACCCCCGCCAGCGTCTGTTCCGAGGATCCCGGCGCCAATTCGGCTCGGGCAGTGGCGAGTCCGTGTTCGGCGATGCGAAGTGCGGCATCCATCGCCGCGATTTCTTCCGGCGTCTTGATCCGGCGTGCGGCGCGCATCGCCGGCTCGGCATCGATGAGTTCGGCATTCGGGAATGCATCGGGCAGTAACGCGGCGAAAGTCGGGGTGATCGCGTCTGTTCCGACTCGTCGCGCTGCTTCGGCGCCGTCGACCTTCTTTAGGACGTCGATCAGCGTCATCGGGTTCCAGGCCAGTCCATACAGGTGATCGTGGTCGATCTCCTCCGGGACCCCCTCGTCGTCGGTGCTGTTGAGGTAGATGTCGCCGGTGGCGCGCACCAGCACACACATCGGGCCGAACGGTCGGGTGCCGGCTATCCACAGCTGTGGCGCGCCGGTGACGTAGCGGATATTGGCTTGCCGGCCCAGCACCAGGATGTCGAGGCGATGTTTGTCCATTTCGGCCAGCGCGCGTTCGCGCCGTCCGATCCGGAGTGCCCGAGTATCGGGCAGAACCTCAGTCGCCATAAGGCGTGTATGGGTAGTCGGTAATCGGCGCGTAGCCGTCTTCGGTGATCACCACGATCTCCTCACTGCGATAGCCTCCGGTTCCGTCCTCCCACATGACGGGTTCCAGGACCAGGACCATTCCTGGCGGAAAGACGAAGTTGTCGTCGAACTCCTCGCCGAGATCGGTTCCGATCATCGGAGCCTCGGCAGGGTAGGTGCCGATGCCGTGGCCCAGATAGAAGTGCGGAAGCCACGGTTTGCGGCCGCCGTTGGCCGCTATCGCCGTCCGCGCTAAATCCCCTGATGTCACACCGGCTTTGATCACCGCGAGCACGGCGTCCAGGACAGCTCGCCACTGACGGAATTGATCTTGCTGCGGTGCCGTCGGTTTCTCGCCGACCACCCAGGTCCGGCCGAAGTCGGAGCAGTATCCGTGGTAGGTGATGCTGATGTCGGTCCACAGCACATCTCCGGCGGCCAGTTCACGATCGGTGGGCAGCAGCGGCAGCGCGAGATCCCCGTGCGTCGTCCAGACACCGGATTCCCGCGAACTCGGCATCACCTGCCAGATGGCCTCCAGCATGTTGGTGGTGGCACCTAGCTCGAAGGCGCGACGTACAAACGTGGCCGAAAGATCAATCTGCCGTACGCCCGGCACCAGCGCCTGCTGCACGTCGACAATGGCTTGTTCGGTGATCCGGGCCGCCCTGCGCAAACAGGACAGCTCGTCACGGGTCTTCACCAATTGCGCCGCGCCGAGTACCATCGCGGCATCCGACGGCGGGCCCGCGGGGAAGAGCTTCGGTGCCGCTCGCCGCATCGCCCCGGTGAGCTCGTCGACGGCGATACTCGCGCCCGGCCGGACGAGGCCGGCCAGCTTCCGAGCGAAATCCTGTACGCCGTAGTCGAATTCGAGATAGGCCGGGCCGTGCAGGTGGTCTTCGGGCACCGGGATCTCCGCGCGGGCTCCGCTGCGGAACGGCATGAATAGATGCGGATGCACGTCATCGGCCAGCACCACGGCGACCGGACGCTCCACATGCGAGAGACCGGCGTCCAGGAGCGGCCAGCTAGCACCCGTCGCGTAGCCGACGTAGCCGTTCATCAGCAGGATGAGCGCATCGACGCCATGCTGCGCCATCGCGGACCGCAGCCGCGCTCCGACCTCGGTACGCATCCGGGCCCAGTCCGGCTCCTCGGGTGCGTCGAGAACTGAGCGGCGGGCTGACACGGTGTTCGTCACGCTCAGATCCCCAGGAACTTCTTGATGTTGCCGCCGACGACCCGCACGGCGTCCTCGGGGCCGACGGCGTCGACCACCGCGGCCAGCGATCGCTCCGAATAGCCGAAAGTGCTTTCGTTGTGCGGATAGTCGGAGGACCACATCACCCTGTCGATGCCGATCTCGTCGATCTGTCGCAGGCCCAGACCATCGACCATGAACGAGGCGCACATGTGCGTGTCCCAGTAGTAGCGGATGTCGTGATCGGGCTGGTGTGCCAGCATGTGTTGATAGGAGGCCAGCACGTGCTCGGCGTCCTGCAGTGTCGTTGGTACCCAGGCTATTCCACCTTCGAACCAGCCGATCCGAAGCCGTCGATGCCGGTCGAGAATACCGCCGAAGATATACTTGGAGAACATCTCCCGAAATGAGTCGATATTGACCATCATGGCCACCGCGACACTGTTGACTTCGCTGGGGAACTTCGGCTGACTCTCCCCGATGTGGTGAGTGATGGGCAGACCGGCCTCTTCGATCTCATCCCACACCCCGCTCATCGCCGTGCTGGAGTAGTCGATGGGCTGTCCGTTCCCGTCGTTGCCCGGGTTGATTGGCATCAGAAACGTTTTGAGCCCCAACGATTTCAGCTCAGTGAGCGTTCGACGGGCGCCGCGGGCGTCCCACCAGTTGATCAATCCCACTCCGTAGCAACGGCCGCCCGCTCGTTGCTGAACCTCGGCGATGTGCTCGTTGTACACCCGGAAGATTCGCTCGCGAATGTTGTGGTCGGGGTGGTGGAACAGCGCGAGGACCGCGTTGGGGAAGGCCAGCTCCTTGTCGACACCGTCTTCGGCGAGTTCACGGACTCTTGCTTCGACATTGTTGGTGGCGGCGCCGGCCAGATCGTCGTATTGCATCAGCACCGCGCTAAAATCGCCGACCACCATTGACTGTCCCGGTTGGCCAAGCAAATACGCGCCATCCTCGTACCAGATCCGTGGCGCTTGGTCTTTCAGGTCGTCAGGAAAGCGCTCATAGAAGATGTCGTCGGCCACGGAGATGTGGTTGTCGGCGGAGAACACCTCGGTGCCCGGTGGCAGACCGGTGTTGAATTCGGCCGCGTGACCCCGTCGGTGCTTGGGGGCACCGATGACGCCGTCGGGATACAGGGTGTGGGCTGGGCTGGACATCATCGTCCCTTCGTTGCGATCACCTGCTGAGCACACCGATCCGTTCCAGGTCGGCGAGGTACTTCTCGATCAACTGTTGCGAGACGTGGGGGATGGCGCGACCGGAGTGTTCGACCGCGGACCGGAATTGCGCGCCCGGTACCGGTGATCCGGCGATAGCGAGCATGGGTTCACGGTAGACGTCCAGCACGGTGAGGACTGACTGGGCGCGCTGGCGCTCCGGCAGGGCGCGCATGGAGGTCTCGAACCTGGCCAGCCAGCTCGGATAGTCGTCGATCTTCTCGACCGGGTACCCCGCGGCGATGATCCAGTCGACGAAGGTGTCCATAGAGATGCCGTCGTCATGCGGATTGGTGGTGTTGTACGTGTCGAAACTGCTGCCGTGCAACGGTCCAATTGCGGCGATCGCCTCGGCGAGGAAGTCGACCGGCAGGCCCTCGTAGTGCGGCCTGGCCCACCGGCGTAATAGAAGGACCGGGGAGCGATGCCGGTGGCCACCAGACTGAACAGCAGCCGCGTGAAGATGTCCGGCGCGTTGAGCTGTCCCGCATACCGGCTGTCGGCGAGGATCATGCCCGGCCGGAACACCGCCACGGGCAGGCCACACAGATCGTGCGCCTCGCGCATCAATACCTCGCCGGCCCACTTACTGATCCCATAACCGTTGGCGTAACTGTCGCCGACGGCACAGGCGGGAACGGAGCGCCGGATGTCGGTGTCCTCATCCACGATCTGATGAGCCACGGCACTGACACCCATCGTGGAGATGTAGTGGATCGGTTTGAGTTTGGCCGTGATCGCCAGCCGGATCACTTCGGCGGTGCCCACGACGTTGGGGCCGAACAACTGTTGATAAGGCAGCACGTGGTTGACGTGTGCCGCCGGGTGCACGATGAGGTCGACCGACTCGGTCAGCCGCTGCCAGGTGGCGTCGTCGAGCCCGAAATTGGGCTCGCCGATGTCTCCGGCCACAACCTCGAGGTGACCTTCGGCCAGGGTCCGGAAACGGTCGAGCAGCTTGGGGTCGGAGTCCAAAGCTGCCTCGATACGCTGGCGCGCATGCGCGGCGTCGGCGCCGCGTGTCAGGCACACCAGGGTGCCGCCCGAATCCGCCAGTCGTCGCAGCCATTCCAGGCCGAGGAAGCGCCCCAGGAAGCCGGTCGAGCCGGTGAGCAGGACGGTGCGGATCTCACTGGTGGGAGCGGGCAACAACATCGCGCTCTTCAGGACGTCGTCGTCGATGAACTTATCCAGACGCAGATCACCGGCCAACACCTCATGGCTGGCGGTGTCGTGCACGGATGCGTAGCGGGGCCGTAGGCCGATGCAATTGCGATGTTGCTCAATGTGATCGGCGATGCGGAGCAGGTCCCCGGTCGGGTCGATCACCACGCCGACCGGCACCTCGACGCCGTAGATGTCGGCCAGCAGCGTCGAAAAGGTCAGCGCGGAGAGCGAATCGCCGCCGAGATCGATGAATCTGGCTTCCGGGGAAACGTCGGCCGCCGCAACGCCCAGGGTGGCCTGCACGGCCTTGCTGACGGTGGCCAGCACCGGCTGGTCGGCACCGCCGGTGCGCAATGTGCGCAACTGCCGGAGTTGGTCGTCGGCCATCAGCGCGTAAAGCTGCTCGAGGCGCTCGCCGTAACGGGCTTTGAGTTTGGGCCGCAGGAATTTACCCACGCCCGACAGCAGCCCGTTGGCCAAGCTGAACGGTTCGGTCTCGACGAGGAAATCACGGGGGATTTCATATCCGTTGAGCGCGTTGTCGCGTGCGATGTGCCGGAGCGATTCGGCGATCGTCGAGGTGCCCACGCCGTCTTCGGTGGGCACGATCACGGCGAGCAGGAAGGATCGTTCGCTGTTGCCGTAGACATAGATCTGGTGAATCAACGGGCTGGTCGAGTACAACGCCTCCAGCCGTGAGACAGCGACGAACTCGCCCTGCGCTAGCTTGATGACGTTGTTGCGGCGGTCCACGTAGCGCAATCGGTCGGTGCCGACCTCTGCCATGATGTCGCCGGTCTTGTAGTAGCCGTCCTCATCGAACATCGTCGCGGTGAGGTCGGGGCGGTTGTAGTAACCCGCCATGAATCGGGCCGACTTGACCGCCAACTCACCACGGGGATAGGGCTTGTCGGTGTTGAAGTAGCCGAGTTCGGGGACGTCGAGCAGCTTGTAATCGATCACCGGCGGTCGCAGCACATGCTCGTCGGCCACGATCATCCCGCCCGCGATCTCGGTGGACGAATAGCCGATCAGCAGGTGCTGGTCGAGCACGGTCTCCATGAAATCCTTGATTTCCGGGGACAGGGCCGCCGACCCGCAACCCACGGCCAGCACGCGGCCACCCAGAATCTGCTCGCGGATGGCGGTGGTCAGTTCCTCGGCCGCATGATGCGACCCGCCTCCGCCCGGGGCTCGCCGATCTAACTCGCGCTGATAGTGGTGGTAGAACATCTCGCAGACCCGCGGTACCAGGCTCATCGAAGTCGGTCGTACCAGGGCCAGATCTTCGAACAGCGTCGACAGGTCACTCTTGGCGGCGAAATAGCTAGTACCGCCGTTGGCCAAGGTCAAAATCACGTAGCCGTAGCCGATCAGGTGACTCATCGGCATGTAGCTCAATGTGATGACCGGCTGATCGGACTGTGCGAGCCAGGTCCCGATACACAGACTCTCGGTGAACATCGCGCCCTTGGGCGTGCCGGTGCTGCCGGACGTGTAGAACACCCATGCCAGCGGGTCCTCGTCACCCGGCGCGACATGCAGCGGCGGAGCAGGGTGTGACATTCCCCGCGCGACAACGTCATCGAGTGTCTCGATGACCAAGGCGCTGCCCGCGGCTTCCAACCGGGCGCGTGCCGACAGGTAACTGGCGCGCTGGTCGTCATCACGGGACTCGTAGTCGAAGACGACAAGACGCTGAGGGGCGGTGCCGGCCAGGGCCGCCTCGACGGCAATCTCGAGGTTGTCGATTCCCACCGCGAAAATTCGTGGTTGCGTCTCGGTGAGGATCGGTGCGTGCTGAGCGGCCGGTGCGCTGGTCTGTAAGGGCACCACCACGGCGCCGAGGTGAATGCAGGCGCATTCGATCGCCGTGTAGTCGATGCTGGCGAACCCCAGCACGCACACGAAATCCCCGGTCCGGACCGGATACCGCTCGTGATGGTGCCAATCACCGGCCAGCGCTTGGACACGCGCCCACAGGTCCGCATAGCTGACGGTCTCAAAGCGCGGCAGGTAGTTCAGCGTCGAACGGCCCGTCGCGGGATCCGTAATCACCTCGCGGACACGCTGTCCCAGCGCCGGCCGGTCGGCGTAGCCGCGCAACACCGTCGCCATGACCTCGCCGATCCGAAGCCCGGGTGCGCGGGCCGCGGCGGCGATTCGTTCGTCCGGCCAGGTAGCGCAAAACTGCATGTCGTCGGCGTAGAGTCGCTCGCGCCGGCGTGCCAGTCGTTCCCATTGGTCCTGCTGGGCGCCCGGATCCTTTACGTCACTGCGGCCGACGAACGCCATAGTTCACCACTTCCCTGTATCGGAGCCATCCACGTGTCATTCCGGATAGGTGACGCCGGTGAGTTCTTCGGAGAGCTGCCACAGTTGCTGCATATCGATCTCGCTGCGCGCGAGCCGTGGCACGCCGGCGAATGTGACTCCGCCTCCGGCGGTTTCGTAAAAGCCCCGCGGTCCGTAGTAGCGTCCCCCTTCGGCCTCCGCCGAAACCGACGCGTACAGGGTCGGTTTGATGCCCTCGTCGATGTCAAGCCACATGAACGGCAGCAGCCGCCAGGTCAATCGGGTGAGGCGCGCCTGCAGCGTCGGTTTGTCCCGCCCATATGATGCGCCGCTGAGCAGGTTGGTCTTGCTCAGCCCAGGATGCGCGGCGTTGGAGATCACGCCCCAGCCGCTGCGGTTGCTGCGCCGGTCGAGTTCGGCGGCGAACATCAACTGCGCCAGCTTGGCGATGCCGTATGAGACCATCGGTTTGTAGCCGTTCTGGGCGTTGGGGTCGTCGAAGGACAGTTTCGGTTGGGTCGCCGAGATGCTGCTCACAGTCACTACCCTCGACGCCTTCGCCGTGCGCAGCAGCGGCATCAGGTGCCCCGTCAGAGCAAAGTGGCCCAAATGGTTGGCGCCGAACTGCAACTCGAAGCCGTCGCTGGTCAGCTGGCGCTGTGGCGGAGTCATGACGCCGGCGTTGTTAATCAAGACGTCTATCGGCCGGCCCTCGGCCGCCAGTTCTTCCCCCAGTGCTGCAATGCTTTCCAACGAGGCCAAATCCAGCCGTTTGATGCTGAGCTTCGCGGCGGGCACCTCGCGGCGGATCTCGGCAATGGCTGCCTCACCCTTGGCCTTGCTCCGGATGGCCATCACGACATCGGCGCCGGCGGCCGCCAACCGCTTCGCCAGACCGAATCCCAGACCACTATTAGCCCCGGTGACAACCGCGCACTTGCCGGACAGATCCGGCACGGCCAATGTGAGATTCGGCTTCACCATGTGACGGGAAGCTCGTAGACGCCGTAGGCCAACGTATCGTGCTTGAACGGAAGTTCCTCGACCGGCACCGCCAGCCGCAATGTCGGCACGCGACGTAGCAAGGTCGGCAGCACAATCTGTAATTCCATGCGGGCCAACTGTTGTCCCACGCATTGGTGGCGGCCGTAGCCGAACCCGACGTGTGCGCCGTCGTCGCGAGCGAGGTCGAGCTGGTCGGCGTTGGGGAATTGACGGGTATCCCAGTTCGCCGGTGCGACATCGAGAATGATGCCGTCGCCGGCACGGATCGTCTCGCCGCCGACTTCTATGTCCTCGACGGCGATGCGACGCTGACCGGTTTGGATGATGCTCAGATACCGCATCAGCTCCTCGACGGCATTGGCGATCGCCTTCGGATCATCGGTGTCGCACAACAACTGCCGCTGATCGGGGTGTTCGAGCAGGGCCGCAATGCTGAGGCTGATCATGTTCGCGGTGGTTTCGTGACCTGCGATCAGCACGCCGAGGGCCAGTTGGGTGGCTTCTCGCACGCTGATCTCTTCGGCGTTGACCCGCTCTGCCAGATCGGATACCAAATCCTCTGAGGGGCTCTGCATCCTGGTACGGATCAGCTTGGCGATGTACTTCGCCAACGAGGCGGCACCGGAAGCGGTGTCCTCTTCGGTCGCGTAGCGTCCGGTGCCCCGTTGGGCTTGCTCCTGGAAAAAATCTGCGTCCTGGTACGGCACACCCAACATCTCACTGATGACCAGGGAGGGGACCGGCAGCGCCAGCGTGCTGACGATGTCGCCGGGGTTGGGGCCGGCCAACAGGGCGTCGATGCGTTCGTCGGCGATTTTGCGCACCGCCGGGCGCAGCCCTTCGACGCGCTTGAAAGTGAAGGGCTTGGACAACATTCGGCGGTAGCGAGTGTGCTCTTCGGCGTCCGAGGTGAACACCGAGCGCGGCCGCTTGTGTACGGTCGCCAGCATCCCCTCGTTCCAGTGTGGATAGCCCGGCAGCCGGTCGTCGACGCTGGTGCGCGAATCGGTGAACAGCGACCGTATCGCGTCGTAGCCATGAATCAACCACGGAGTGCTGCCATCCCAGATCCGCACTCGGCTCAATTGTTTGGTTATGTTGAGCGCCAACGATTCCGGGGGAGGAGCGAACGGGCAGCCGGCGGCGCGCGTCATCGGGAAATCTGGGATGTCGGTGGCAGCATCCGTTGAGATGTCGGTCATCGTGCTCCCTGCCTTTCGCCGGTGCTCAGTCGCCGGCTGCGCTCACATGAACCGGCGCGCGCCACAATCCGACAATCGCGTCGATCAAGCCCTCACCGGCGACCGGCCAACTCGAACGTGACCGCGCCCCGTGCTCGGCCAGTGCGCCTTCATGCTCGGCACAGGTGTGCATCAGCAGATTTCGGACCATGACGATCCGTTCGGATCGCACCCGCTTGGGCAGATCGGGAAGGCATCGGGTGATGCCTTCGATCGTCTGCACCAGCTTCGGGGACATCAGGGCGTCTTTGGTGACGACGTGGTGATAGGTGGGGTCGGCCATGGCCTGGGCCGCGAAACGCGCATACCAGCTGGGCGTGCCCAGGGCGGCCAGGTGGTCGGTGAGCGGCCGCACCAAAGTGCTGACCCAATCCCGCAACTCGGTCGAATCGCCGATTTCGCTCAACATCTGGGCACGGAGTTCTTCGATCGGCTCGCGGTGCTTGCTTTCGATCGCGCGCAGCAATTCGGTCCGTGTTCCGAAGTGATAGCAAGCGGCTGCGTTGTTGCCCTGCCCGGCGGCTTCACTGATCTGCCGGTTGGACACGGCATACATTCCGCGCTCGGCAAACAACTCTTCGGCAGCCGACAGGATCGCCTCCCGGGTATTCGTCGACCGGTGGGAGCGCGCCGTCGGCTCAGCTTTCACCGCCTCAGTGAACACTGCTCAGCGGATTAAATCAAGCCGTTTATTTAATCCGTGTCGCTGCCGTTCCAGTGTCGTGAGTCGTTGATTGCAAAGCACCTGTGGTGCCGCAGCGACTCTTCCCCGAGATCGACGCTGGCGCGAAGAAACGCCAGGAAGCTGCACGCTAGCGTCGATCTCGGGATTCCAGGACGCGCAATGCTTTGGTGGCAATGCGCCCACGAACTAACGACTCATGGCACTAACTGGGCTTGCGCAGATGCGGACCCAGCAGTGATTCCCAGCCGCGCTGCATGTTCTGAAACTCTTCCTCGCAGTTGCCGGCTCGATCGTCCGGCAGATCTCCGGAGGAGACGATGCTGGCGTTGGCGGCCGGATTGGAGCCGTAGATCCAGCACTCCCAGTTGTACATCCGGGTGATGTCCATGGAATGCCCATCCCAGAACGGTAATTCATTGGCATCGCCTGACTCTTTCGCGCTGAGCTTCCATTCCGTCGCCGTGTTGGTTGCGATGCGAACACCGTCGGGATAGGACTTTCCGTCGGCGCCGGGGTTGAGAAGCATGAACGCGGAAAGTTGGTCAGCCACGTCCTCCTCGCGCCCGGTGAATGCCAGCTGGTAGATGGCGAGCGTGGCGTGGCCGAGTTCGTGATACGCCGCGGAAATCGTTTCGTCGACCGCAGGGGTTGCCGGGTCGGGTATGCCGCTGCCCGCCGCGAGCTTTTCGGCGTGTTCTCTGGCCTCGTAGCAGAGGTCTATCTCGTTGGCGTCGGGAAGGTAGAAGTCGTTGTTCGTGTCGCATTGCTTACCGACCACGGTCAAGTCGGACGGCAGCGCCAAGGTGTCCTCGATGTGTTGTGCGAGGCCGTCCAGTACCGTCGCGTCCTGCATGAGCTGGCGGCCGCGCTGCGCCTCCGGTGTGGTGGCGTCTTCATAGCGAATTTTCACCGTCCCCGACCCGGGCGGCGTCGGCTCGCCGGGTTGCTTTGACTTCGGGGCCTGCGTTGAAGACTGTGCGGCAGGCGGATTGGAGGCGGTCGGGTGGCCGGTGGACCCACCACACCCGGCGGCGAAGAGAAGTCCCAGACACGCCCCGACCACGGCAACTGGTGTCGTTATCGCTGTCGTCGTTGTCACTCGCACCGCCTCGTTCGATCCGTGCTTAGCCAGCCGGCATCGTGACGCTTCGAGGACCGTGCGACGGACGGCCGCGCTGGTTCAGCCGCCGAGCCCCTTCTTCACGGCCGCATCCTGCTTCTGGCCGACGTCGTTGACGAAGTCCGGCGGCGGGAGCGTGTCGGGCGGGCCGTCGAATTCGAGCGTGACGAAGGCCTTGCCCTCGGTGAAGAGCACCACCGCGATGCCCTTGGAGTTGTCGGGGGAATTGCCGGACACCACAGTTCCGTCCGTGCCGATCTTGAGCGCCTGCGTCTCGGGATGCTTGATGGCGCCACCCTGTGACGATTTCGCGGCGTTCAATGCGCTGGTCGCCGCGTCGGGGTCGGCCAGCACCTGGATGGTGTCTTTGATGACGTGACTCTTGTCTTCGGTGCTGAACGTCGTCGCCGCACCGGGCTGGCCGTTCGGGTTGTTCGTCGGCGGCGTGCCCGTGAAGGGCACCGGCGCGTCGATATCGGTCGCCTGGATCAACCAACCGGTGTAGTCGTTGCCCTGTGTCGGCGCCAACGACGGCGACGAGCTGGGCGCCGCGCTGCTCTTACTGGTCGACGACGTTGCCGATCCCGATGTTGTCGGCGATGGCTTCTGATTGCCGCCGCAGCCGGCCACGGACAGCGCCAGCACAGTTGCTGCGGCGACCCCCGCGATCACCGGTTGTGAAAGCCTCATCGGCTCGTGCTCCTTCCAGGCTGGATCTGGCGACGGAGTCGATTTCACCCCAAACGCACAGTACAGTGCGTTTGTCGCAAGACGGCCCGGGCACCGATTCGAGGGCTAATCCAGCTGGTCACGCAGGGATGTCAAGGTGTTGGCCAGAATGCGCGACACCTGCATCTGTGACACCCCGATTCGCTCCGCGATCTGGCTTTGCGTCATCGATTCGAAGAATCGCATGTGCAGAACCTCGCGTTCACGCCGCGGGAGCCCGGTCACCAGGGAGCGCACCGCTTCACGGTCGGTGATGTGGTCGATCTGGGGGTCGACGGCACCCACCGCGTCGGCGATGCGGCGAGAGTTGCCGGAGTCGTCGGGACCAACCGGGGCGTCCAATGAGTCGAGTTGGTAGGCATCGCCTGCGACGAGGCATTCGACGATCTCGTCGTGCGGGACTCCCAGCTCCGCCGACAGCTCGCGCGCGGTCGGTGCCCTGCCCAGCTTCTGGACTAAATCGCCTGTGGCCCTGCTGATTTGGACATGGAGCTCACGCAGTCGCCGTGGCACCCGCATGCCCCAGCTGTAGTCGCGGAAATGCCGTCGGACCTCGCCCATCATGGTGGGGATCGCGAACCCGATAAAACTAGGTCCTTTGTCGGGGTCGAATCGGTTGATGGCGTTCATCAGTCCCAGGCGCGCCACCTGGGTTAGGTCGTCGAGACCTTCGCCCCGTCGTCCGAAGTGGCGGGCGACGTGGTCGGCGAGCGGGAGACACCGCGTCACGATGCATTCGCGCTGACGCCGGTATTCGTGCGATTCGGCAGGCATCGTGCGCAGCATCAAGAACATTGCGATGACGTCGTCGTAGGAATCGTCGTTGCGAGTTTTGGCCGGCCGAGTGGGCCGGGGTGGAGCAAGGGCTTCGGTCATCTTCCTAACCGCCCCCGCCCGGCTCGACGGTTTTGAAAATATCTGTGCACCAAAGGCTTTGCATTGCAAGCACACTTCCCAAAGTCGCCGGGCAGCGAGGCATCGCAGGCGTGCGCACGGCACTCCACTGACCTATCCGTCGACACGGTTCAGCTGTTTTCAGCACGCAGGAACGGAAGGGCGACCCAGGAAGCTAAATACCGGAGCCAAGCCCAGCAGCCGTGCGGCTGGCTGACCGCTTTTAGCTAAACGGCGACGTGTCCAGAACGGACTTAATTGCCGATCCTACGCCCCAAGCACCCGCTTCGGTGTTTCTTTGTGTTTACCCGCCCGCCGGGCAACCCCGTCAAGATCGGCAGCCGCGTCTGGTTCCGCGGGTCGCCCCACCAAAACGATCTCCCGCAGTCGGTTCCGGTGGCGAGTGGGTACTGTTCGGCAAATGTCGGTGACCAGCGCCGAGGGGCGCGCCTGCGAACATCATCGCGACCACGATTCCCGAAGGCGGTGCCGATGAGCGATCGGGGACTACTGGCCGGGCGCGCTGCGGTGGTAACCGGGGGAAGCCGCGGTATCGGGCGTGCCGTCGTCGAACTGCTCTGCAACCTGGGCGCAAACGTCGTGGTCAACGGCCGGGACGCTGCTGCCGTGTCCGAAACCGTGGCGGCGGTCACCGCATCGGGAGGACGTGCCACCGCGGTGGCCGGAGCCGCGGACGATGAGACCGTTGCCGTAGCGCTCGTCGACACCTGCCGGGACACCTTCGGGCGACTCGACATCTTGATCAACTGCGCCGGGATCGCCGAGCCGCCCGGCTCTTCGATCCTGGACATCACGCCCGACGAATTCAACCGCCTGATCAGCGCTCACGTCGGCACGGTGTTCCACACTTGCCGGGTCGCGGCCCCCGCCATGGTCGAGCAGGGACACGGGACGATCATCAACACCAGTTCCGTGGCTTTTCTGGGCGACTACGGCGGCACCGGCTATCCCGCGGGCAAGGGCGCCGTCAACGGCCTGACCGTTGCCATCGCCGCGGAGCTCAAAGCCAAAGGGGTCCGGGCCAACGTGGTGTGTCCCGGCGCGCGAACACGACTGTCCACCGGAGCCGGATACGAGAAGCACATCGCGGATCTGCACGGCCGGGGATTGCTGGACGACGTAACAATGCAGGCCTCGCTGGACAGTGCGCCACCCTCCTTCGTGGCCCCGCTCTATGCATATCTCGCCAGCGACCTGGCGCGGGACGTGACGGGTCAGATCCTGGTGGCGGCAGGCGGATTCGTCGGCCGCTTCGATCGGCCAACGCCGTCCCTGTTGGGCTATCGCGACCATCATGACGCGCAGCCGTGGTCGATCGAGCACTTGCACAAGATGATTGGTGCTCGCAGCTAACCTCCGAGCAGGAAAGCCACCAGTAGCGCGGCGTAGCCGACCACAATCGCCGCCGCTCCGGCCACGCTGATCCGGACCGGCGCCCCGTCGATCGGGTCCAGCCAGCACCGAAAGGGCCGCGAAACGGCTGGGACCAATAACCATTGCAGCGCAACGATACTGATGACATTTCCGGTGAATACCGACACCGACTGGCTGACTCCGAGATTGCCCAGAGCGGGGGAGAGCGACTTCGACAGCAGCATCACGGTTGGGTAGAGGCACAGCAGCACCAGCATCGCCGACTTCCACGCCGGCGTGATCCTGGTCTGCCCGTCGGCAACTCGGACCGTGGACCCGAATGGTGCGCTGCGCGCCAACTCGGCAAAGTCGCGGGTCAATCCGCCGCGCAAGTCCGGTAGGGCTTCCTGACGTTCTCGCGAGCGCATCCATTTCGTCAGTTGACCGGGGCTGCGAAATCGCAGTACCGACATCCACTGTTGTCCAGAGGAATCGGCGGGAAACACCGCGGTGCCTTCGTATCCGGGAAAGGCGGAGCTGCTGCGCGTGAGTTCACTTTGGGCGGCGATGAATTCGGCTTCCTTACCGGGAGTCACGCTGTGCAGGAAGACGCCGACGTCGGCGGCCGGCGACTCGCCCGCGGTCAGAACCAAATCGGAGGCACACTGCCAGCAGCCCTGAGTTTTACCATCGCGGAGTACGGCCTGACGGTCCGGGCTGTCCAGCCAGGCATCGAGTGAATCCGCATCGTGGAAGGCGACTTCGACTGCCCAATCGAGCGGTCTGCTTCCTTGAACCGATTCGCGCGCGCCTACGTGTCCAGGAGAGTGACGAGCCGAAGCAAGATAGCTGACCACCCACTGGCCGAATCGCGCAGGATCAGAGGGCGGATGGAACAGCGTGATCGCGCAGGCGTCAGCAGTCATATCAGCTGTCTACCACCGGAGGCGAGATCCAGGCGGCCGTTGCGGGTCCTGGTGATCGGTGCCGGGGTAAGCGGCATTTCGGTAGCCCGCGGATTGCTGCGGGACGGACACGACGTCACCGTCTTCGATCAGCGCGCCGATACCCGGGCCGGCGGTGGCGCGGTGACCATCTGGTCCAACGGCGAGACGGTGCTGCGACAGCTCGGCGTCGACATGGATGGGGCAGGTCAACTGTTGTCCAGCGTCCGGGTGCTGACGTCCAAGGGGCATCGAGTCGCCACGTTGGACGTGACCACGATGGTGAAGCGCCTGGGCGCAGCAGTTCGGATGGTTCCGCGCCGGGTCCTGCTGGAGCGGTTGCTGGCAGACTTTCCGGCCGATCGCATCCGCTGCGACACCCGCGCGGCCCGGGTCATCACGATGCCCGACGGCGTGGCGGTTGGGTTCGAGGACGGCAGCGTGGTGGAAGGCGACCTTTTAATCGGTGCCGACGGTCTGCATTCGGTGATCCGGGATGTGGTCGGCGCACCGCCCGCCGAGCCGACCGGCTGGTGCAGCTGGCAGGGTCTCGTCCGCCTCCCGGAGATCGTTGACCGGGAGGTCGCTTACATCGTCATCGGCGAGCACGGAAACACCGGTCTTTGGCCGGCCGGTGGTTCACACGTGCAGTGGTGGTTCGACTTGCCGTGGTCGCACGATTTCATTAGGCCCCACCACCCCGTCGAGGAGATCCGAGCCAACTTTGCGGGCTGGTCGGACTCGGTCGATCTGGTACTGGCGAAATTGACCGACGAAGATCTGGCCTCCTCGCCTTATCCCCACTTCCGTCATCCGATTCCCGCCACGCTGAACGCCGGGCCGGTGACCTTGCTCGGCGACGCCGCGCACACCATGCCACCCACCCTCGCGCAGGGAACCAACCAGGCCCTGCTCGACACGATGGTGTTGTGCGAGGCGATTTCGAGTCTTGGTGGCAATGAAAACCGCGCCGAACTCTCGCGGGCACTGCGCTGGTATGAAAAGACCCGGCGGCGCCAAGTCAGCGCCGTATCCAAGGTGGCGTCGCTGCAAGTCGCCCATGGCGAATCCGTGTTGAGACCGGCGGCGCTGATGTCAGATCGACTGCACACCTGGACATTGACCAAATTCGTGCGAATGACCAGCCATCCCCGGATCGCCGCCCGAATCGATCGAGGTCTCGCGGCGGCAAGTCCTATTGTGTCGTGCCCACAGTGACCAGACCCAGAGTCGTCGAGAGCGAAGCGGCGCCAGTCGATACCGTGCGCGTACGAGGCGCCGTCGATGCGCCGTCGCGCTGGCTATGGCTGGTCAAATGGTGTGTGCTGGCCGTACCGCACTATCCGATCCTGATCCTTCTATATCTGGTGTATCCATTCATGACCCTCGCGGCCGGCGTCGCGATTCTGTTCACCGGCCAGTATCCGCGCCCGATCTTCGATTTCAATGTCGGCGTGCTGCGCTGGTCCTGGCGCGTCATGAACTACCGGTTTCCGAATGAACAGCACCGACAAGTACCCGCCGTTCACGCTGGCCGCCCGCCCCGACTATCCGGGCGATCTGGAGGTCGAATATCCGGAGCGCCTTAAGAATTGGGCGGTACTGGTGAAGCCGTGGCTGTTGGCGGTGCCGCAGATACTCCTGTGCTGGGCGCTGGAGGCGCCGCTGCAGGTGCTCACGGTGATCGCAGCGGTGGCATTGTTGTGCACCGGAACGATCCCGCGGGGCATGTTCGATCTTCTGATGGGTATCGTGCGATGGCGCTACCGGGTGGCGGTGTATGTATCGTTGATGAGTGATGAATATCCGCCCTTCCGTATGGACCTAGGTAGCAGATAACGCCCGGAAATCCGTTATTTCCCTACATACATCGTCTCGGCCAGCCGTTCTTCGATCGCCTGTTCTACAACCGGTATCGCCGAGACGCCATCGCTCACGCGACCGGCCGGCTACTGATGGTGGGTCTCGGACCGGGAACCGACCTGAAGTTCGTACCGCCCTCAGTGACTTCGATCTCCGCGGTGGAGCCGGTGCAGACATTTCGGCACATGGCGTCTCGTCTCGCGATTCGCCACGGCATAGCAGCTGACATAGTCGAGGGAACCGGCGAGTCGATCCCGTTCGGCGACAACAGTTTCGACTCCGTCCATATCGGCCTGGTGCTGTGCTCGGTGGATGACGTCGCCGCGACGCTCGCCGAGATCCGGAGAGTCCTGGTGCCGGGCGGCAGGCTGGTCGTCCTCGAGCATGTGCGCGGCGAGGGCGCTACGGGCCGATTCCAGGATCTAATCGCCAAGCCGTGGTCCTGGTTGGCGGCGGGGTGTAAGCCCAACCGGCGGACCGTCGATTCCATTGCCGCCGCCGGATTCGACACCCGGGGACTGCGCAGCATCCGCACCCCGGTGCCGTTTCCGTGCAAACCTCATCTGCAGGGATTCGCGACCCTGGTGGAGTAGCTCTTACTCGACCCCGACGGCTTCGATGATGTTCAGTCGTGCCGCGCGGCGAGCCGGCGGCACTGAGCCGAGCAGGCTGATCGCCAGCGCGCCGAGGGTGAAGGCAAGCGCCATCCAGCTGGGGTGGAAGCTGACGTGGAAATTCATCATGTCGCCGCTGACCAGGCTGAACAGCCACTGGTCGACGCACCCGAACGTCAACCCCAAAAGTCCGCCCACGAACCCGATTCCGGCCGCCTCGGCCAGCACCATCCGCAGGGTGAACCGGCGGCTGGAGCCCATCGCGCGCAGCACCCCTATTTCGCGGCGGCGTTCCAGCACGGACAGTGTCAAGGTGTTGAGCAGCGCGACGGCGGCGACCAGGACGACGATGATCCAGACGGCGTTGGCGATGAACATGCTCTGGTGCATCGGCGCTTCGAGCCCGGCCAGCTCGGCGTTGCCGTCATAGACGTAGTTCGGGGTGGGCACCGCCGCACGGACGTCGGTCAGCAACCGACGCGAATCCACGCCCGGGGCCGCGGCGATCTGCAGGGTCGTCGTCACCGGACGGTCGAACCACGCCCGCATCTGATCCAGACCCAGACCCAGCGTGCCGATGACCGTCGAGAAATAGGGCACCAGGGCCAGCACCGTCGCCTGCCGCACACCGTGCGGCGTTTGCATGCGGAGTTGGTCTCCGACCCGAACGTGCAGGGTCTTGCCGAGGTTCTGCGAGAGCACCACGCCCCGCCCGGCCAGCACGTCGTCGCGCACCTGTTGGCCAAGTGCCCGGTATAGCGGGTCCGCGGTCCCGGCGGAGAATCCGTCGAGCATCACCCGCGTGCCCCCGACCTCGGCGAACCCGAACGCGCCCTCGGTGACATGCCCAACTCCCGGTACGCCGGCCAGCTTGTCGGAAAGCCGTTGCGGGAGAGCGTCAGTGGGGTAGGTGTCAGGCGGATTCGCGCTCACCCACACGGGGGTGTCCACCACCGATGTGAAGATGCCACGCGCGGATCGGATCATATCGTTGTTTGTGCCGGTAATCGTGACGGTCGTGATGACCGCGATGACCACCGTCATCACCGTCGCCCACACCCGTCGTGGCGCGCGCTCAATCGTCGCCGCGGCAAGGGCGCCGACGGTTCCGAATATTCGCGCAGTGGCGGCCGCGGCGTTGACGATGGGCATGGTGAGTGCGAAACCAAGTGCGATCTCCGCGGAGAAGATGGCTGACATCGCGATGAACGCCAGGACGCCGCGCTGCGTGATGACGACTGCGATCGATACCGCGAAGACCAGAATCGCCCCGAGTCCACACCCGACCCGTAGCCAGCGCGGAACGTGGTCCGCGGCTGACACTCCGACGGGTGCCAACGCCTCGATCGGAGCCACCTTGTACACCTGGCGTGCCGCCATCGCCGAGGCGACCACGCTGGTGAGTGCAGTCGTCACGATGGCGATCGGTATCGCGTAGCTGGGTAGCCAGAATTCGATGCGGGCTTCGAGGCCTTGCGTCATGGCCGGTGGCAATTGGCTAATCGCGCTGCGGCCCAGCAGAATTCCGAGTGCCGATCCGATCCCGCCGCCGATCACCCCGAGGATTGCCGCTTCCGCAAGCATGTCGCGGACGATGACCGCGCGCCGGCCGCCGAGCGCGCGCAGCAGCGAGATGACCGGCCGGCGCTGGGTAATCGCCATGGTCATCGTGGTGTAGATCAGGAAGGCGCCGACCATCAACGCCACCATCGCACCCATCAGGGCCATGTAGTTCATCAGCTTGACACCGTCGCCGGCCCGGGTAGCCCGCATACTCGGGTCGGCGACGATGGCGCGGCCGTTCACCGCCGCACTGACCGCGGTGCGGACCTGGCTCAGATCCGCACCGGGTTTGATCGTGATCAGGATCGAGTCGAGCTGGCCCTGTCGCCCGGTGATGTTCTGCGCGAACGCAAGTGGCGCAAGGACATAGTGCCCGCCGTTGAGAGCCGAAACCTCTTTTCCGGCGAGCACTTCGGTCACCGTGACCGAATCCGAGCCGAGCTGGAACGTCTCACCCTTGGCACGACCGATACCCGGCCCGATCCGGACCCCGTTCGCGGGTCCAGATGGATTCGCCAGTTGTTCTGGCGCACCGCTTTTCAACGCGTCCTTGAGCGCACCGCCGAGCGCCGCGAGGCGTTCGTCGGCGCCGAACAGCAGAACCGGGCCCGACGAGGTGGACACCGGCGTGCGGATCATGGGTGCGGCGGTCGCCACCCCGGGAACCGCGGCGACGTCGGCGGCGATGGTGTCGGGAAATCCCGCGTCGGTGATGCCGGAGACCTCCAGCGAGGCGACGCCGGCGATTCCATCGCTGAGGCGATTGACCGATCCGGTGATCGACCCGAAGATCCCGAATATCGCCACCAAATACATTGCGGAGACCGCCATTACCGCAATGGATGCGATCGTGCGCCGCCGGTGCATGGCGAGCTCACGCAGGCTAAACACACGCAGCCGGCTCGCGGTGGCTCCGATCGCGGAAGCCCGTCTCACACCAGGGCCGCCGATCGTTCGTTGGAAACAATCCGCCCGTCGGCCAGCATGACCACCCGGTCGGTTGCCTCCGCGGCCTCGGGGTTGTGGGTCACCATTACCACTAGCCGGCCGCGTCCGGCCTCGTGCGCGACTTCGCCGAGCAGCGTCAATATCGAAGCGCCCGTACTGGAGTCGAGGTTTCCGGTGGGCTCGTCGGCCAGGATCAACGGTGGATCCATCATCAATGCGCGCGCTACGGCCACGCGCTGCATCTGACCGCCCGACAGTTCCGCGGGCCGGTGCTCGGTCCGGTGCCCGAGGCCGACTCGTTCCAGCAGCCGAATCGCATCCGGTTTGGCTTTGCCCAGCCGCACGCCGTCAAGTAGTTTCGGGACCGCGACGTTCTCCCACGCCGACAGGGTCGGCAACAGGTTGAAGAACTGAAAGATGAAGCCGACGCGATGATGGCGAAACTGCGACTGCTGTGCGTCGTTGAGGCGGCCGATTTCGTCGCCGTCGAATTCGATCGATCCGGAATCGGGGGAGTCCAGCGCACCGAGCAAATGCAGCAGGGTGCTCTTTCCCGCGCCGGAAGGCCCGACCATCGACACGAACTGCCCGCCCTCGAGCCGCAGGCTGATCTGGTCGAGCGCACGTACGGTTTGTCCGCCGATCTGGTATTCGCGGACCACATCACACAATTCGATCGTCAGCAGCTTGTGCTTGGGACCATCGGCGATTTCGGCTCGTCTGAACATGATCCTCCTGCGATTCCGCACGTGATCAGCGCTAGCCGGCCGCTTCCTGGATACGGCGGCCAGGATGCTGATATCTCGTAATACGAGACCCGGCGGTGCTCGGTTCAGCCAGCTGAGGCCGACGGCGCGGGGATCGAAGAAACATCCAACGATCGTTCAATACCGCGGCGGTATGTCTTCAAAATTTAACCGAGTTCGCCTTCTCGGGGTGTAGCTGACCATTGGTCAGCTACCTAGACTCCTAGGCGCCGGGGGTTTAGGACGTCACTAGTCGAGCGGGCGGCTATGGAACGACTGAGCGGGCTTGATGCGTTTTCCTCTACTTGGAGACGCCGACACAACCGTTGAACGTGTGCTGCGTGTCGGAGCTGGACACGTCGACGATGCCGGAGGGCTACACATACGGGGGGTTTCGCGCGGCGTTGGCGCGCAGCGTCGCCGCGGTGCCGGAATTCCGGATGAAGCTCGCCGACAACCAGCTGAACCTGGATCACCCGGTGTGGGTGGACGACGAGAACTTCCAGCTGGAACGTCATCTGCAGCATGTCGGCGTGCCGGCGCCCGGGGGTCGTCGCGAGCTGGCCGAGATCTGTGGATACGTCGCGGGGCTGCCACTCGACCGTGATCGACCGCTGTGGGAGATGTGGGTGCTGCAGGGCGGCGCGGACAATGACTCGATTGTCGTGATGCTCAAGATCCATCACGCGCTGGTCGATGGCGTTGCGGGCGCCAACCTGCTGGCTCACCTGTGCAGCATGCAGGCCGATGCGCCGGCCCCGCGAGCCGTCGAGGGTGCGGGCGGCGCTAACCCTTTGCAGATCGTGGTGAGCGGACTGCTCGGATTTGCCCGCCGTCCGTTGCGATTGGCGACTGTGCTGCCCACGACGGCGCTGACGTTGATGCAGACGGTGCTGCGAGCACGCGAGGGCCGCACCATGGCAGCACCGTTTTCGGCGCCATCGTCGGTGTTGAACGGCTCCGTCACCCGGTATCGCAACATCGCCTATACCCAGCTGGATATGCGCGACGTCAAGCGAGTCAAGGAACGCTTCGGGGTCACCGTCAACGACGTGGTGGTGGCGCTGTGCGCCGGCGTATTACGGCGATTCCTACTCGAGCGCGGCGAGCTGCCCGAAAACCCGCTGGTGGCCACCGTGCCGGTGTCGGTGCGCGGTAAGTCCGATCGTCCTGGGCGCAACCAGACGACGTGGATGTTCTGCCGGGTGGAAAGCCAAATCAGCGATCCCGCCGAACGTATCCGCGCGATCGCCGCGGGAAACAGCGCCGCCAAAGAGCACACCGCGGCCCTGGGCCCCACGCTGCTGCACGACTGGACGCAGTTCGGTGGGCCGACGACGTTCGGCGCGGCGATGCGACTGCTGCCACGCATTCCGATCAACCGCAGCGCCTACAACCTGATCCTGTCGAACGTCCCGGGGCCGCAGGATCAGTTGTATTTCCTGGGCTGCCGGGTCGACGCGATGTACCCGCTCGGGCCGATCATCGGCGACGCCGGACTCAACATCACCGTGATGTCGCTCAACGGCGAACTCGGGATCGGGTTGATCGCCTGTCCCGACCTGTTGCCTGACCTGTGGGGCGTGGCCGACGCGTTTCCCGATGCCCTCAAGGAGCTGCTGGAGTGCAGCAACACTAAGCCGCAAGACAGCTACCCGCCGGATGCGTGACGGGGCTCGCTGTGAGTTCACGGTTTTCACTGTGCACCCAGGGTGGTGACACGCCGGGCCGCGGCGTCCAGAGCACACAGTCACGTACCTGTCGCTAACTTCAGGCCGCTCCTTGCACGTTATGCATGTGTTCCTAGGCCCCGCGGCCTACGCTGGCTGCGAACCGCAGGAGGGTCTTTGACAATGCAACCGAACTCGCTCGATCCCGTCGCCAGCGAACGTCTCTCGCACGCCGGGAAGATATTCACGTCCGACCTTTCGATCAATGAATTCGCACTGCTGCACGGGGCCGGATTCGAGCCGATAGAGCTTGTGATGGGGGTGTCGGTCTATCACGTCGGCTACCAGTTCACCGGGATCCGGCAGCAATCGGAGCTGCCCGTACTGACCGACGCGACCTACCGGGCGCGCTGGAACGCGATGTCGCGGATGCAGGCCGAGGCCGACGCGCTCGGTGCCGACGGAGTGGTCGGCGTTCGGCTCGATTGGCGCCATCAGGGCGAAGGCGAGCACCTCGAGTTCATCGCGGTTGGAACCGCCGTGCGCTACACCGAGAAGCCGGGAGCCTTTCGACGCCCGAACGGGCAGGCTTTCTCGAGTCACCTGACCGGCCAGGATTTGACCACGCTGCTGCGCTCCGGGTTCGCCCCGGTCGCCTTCGTGATGGGCAACTGCGTGTTTCACATTGCCGTGCAAGGCTTTCTGCGGACCCTCAGTCAGGTGGGCCGCAACGCCGAGATGCCGCAGTGGACGCAGGGCAGCTACCAATCCCGGGAACTCGCGATGTCCCGCATGCAGGCCGAGGCCGAGCGGGATGGCGCAAACGGCATCGTCGGCGTGCATTTCGCCATCTCGAACTACGCGTGGGGACATCACACCGTCGAGTTCTACGTGGCCGGCACCGCCGTGCGCCGCGTCGGCGAACCGCAAACCATCACACCATCGTTTGTGCTTCCGATGAGTGATGGATGACCAGCTTCGACCATCAGCGAGCCAGTCTCGCCATCGGTGCCGCCTTGGCCGGGCCCGGGGGAGTTGGGCAAGTCGTCAGAGTGTTCTGCGGGGTCCCGGGCGTCATCCTGACCCCGGCGCGCCGCGGCCTTTTCCGGTCTGCGCCCGAGCGGGTGCAGATCGGCGACTGGCGCTACGAGGTCACTGCCGATGGCCGCTTGAGCACCGGCCACGTGGTCAATGGCATCGTCCTGGCGGAGGAGGTGCTCCCCGCGGGCGCTGTCGGCGCGCATATCGTCCGCGCGCTCGCGCAAGTGGTGGGTAGCTACGGTCCCACGATCATTCCCAACATCGACGCGGCTGTCGAGGTGCTCGAGGCGGCACCCCGCTACTGAGCGAATCATTCAGCGGCCGAGCGTATTTACTCGGCCAGTTGTGCCTGGTCCATCGCCACGACCCAGCGGCTGAATCGCCACACCCCGTGCTGCTTGACCGCGGTGAATTCGTATCGACCGGTGAGGTCGGGGATGGGAGGACCACCTTCCTTGATCGCGAAGACCTGCACATAGCAGTGCCCAGTCGCGTTGGTGGGGCCCTGGCTGGAAAACCAAAACGAGTTCAACGCATGACGGCGCTGGTTGTTCTCGGCCTTGAATTTCGCTTTCCGGACCGCGAGCAGACTCATGACCGTATCGATGTCCTGCGATAGCTCGGTACCCTCGTGCAGCAGGCCGAGCTGCGGCGCCTCGGTGAACAGCGCACGAAACTCGTCCAGCCGGTTTTGGTCGTAGCTGTGAGCGTAGGCGCCCAACAAATTGATGATCGCCAATCGATCTGCGACATCGAAGTCCGCGGACCCGACGTCCTCATCTGGTGAAGGCTGCCGATCTGCCACTCGACCACTTACGCTGCCGGCCCCGGGGGTGGTCCCGGGTGGTGCGACGCGATCGGTGCGGGCGTCGGTGACGGTGAGGGTGAATGCACCGGCGCCGGTGGATGAGTCGGTCCCGACGTCGGAGATGTGCCGCCCGGTGGAATTGTCTCGGCGATGCGATTGGCGGTGAAATCCGCAGCCTGATCGATCATTCCGGCCTGCTGGTACTGCCGATGCGCGGAGAAATCTCCCGAACCCGCACAGATCGGGTCGTTGGGCGCGCACAGCTCGATCGTCTTGGCCGCGTACAGGGGACCGACCGTGACGGAGGGCTGATTGATCAGGTTCATGAACTGGGTCGACGGTTTCCCGAACAGTACGACCGCGGCGACGTGGTTAGCAACGTCGACGGGCATCGGCTGCAGGCCCTGCCCCAGACTCGTCCCGTCCGGCACCTGGTTGGCGGTGACGAAGCCCATCACGGCCGCTCCCTGAGAGTAACCGCCAAGCACCATCATCGATTTGGGGCAGCTCGTTGCCATCTGTTGAATGTGAGCACCCGCGTCGGTGATCCCGTCGACGGCTCTGGGAAAGTCCATACTCGCCGGATAGTTCACCGGATACACCCCGACAGACTTTGCGCCGACATGTGCACGCAGCGAGTCGACGAAACTCGCACCGACATCGCCCACTCCGGGCGCCTCGTCGGTCCCTCGAGCGAACACAACTTCGACGTCGGGGCACGGTTCGGCAGCGCCGGAGGGAGCGGGGACGATCAGCAGCGTCCAGGCGAACGTTGCAGCGGCACAGAATAAAACAGGGAGGGCGTACGCCTTCACGTGTTGAATTTTGTCACATTTTCACCACGCGCGCTTGCTCAATATATCCGCATTGACCACTACGCGCCATTTCGTTGTGGCTCAACTACTTTGGTGCCGCTGGTCCACCAACGTGTCGCCTGCGCAGAAACGCGCTGCCGGCACGCAGCACGCCGCGGAATGCGTAGGCGGCGGTCACAACGCACAACACGACCAGCAAGATGGCCATCGCCAACCAGTTGCCTCTGCTGTGGTCGACGTCCCACCAGACGATCGTAAACAGCACCGCGCACAGCAACACCACCACATCGCGCCAGTTCCCCTGGTACGACAGCGCGGCCCTGCGCAATGCGCGGCTCCGGTCTGCGGAATCGACCAGGTCGTCGACACGGGCATCGATCGAGCGCCGCAGCGCGTCGCGCCTTTCGGTAGCCTCCGGCGGGAGGCGATCCAGCAGGTCCATGTCCTGCTGGATCAATTTCCGATAGTCGGTGCCTCGGAATTGCACGGCCGCAATCGCGAGCATGGCGGCACCGAAAACGGGCGCGCTGTCCAGGGCGATCTGTGCCAGTCCGACCACGTCTGCTCCTCCTCGCGCCGATGGTCCGGGATCAGGACGCCGCCGATGGTCGCCGACGGACCTGTGGCTCGGAAACGCGCAGCGGGTCCATTGCCTCCGCGATTCGCGGGTAGGCAATCGCGGGTCCGATCCAACGGATCAGGTAGCGCCGAAGATCCGTGCCGCTGCGCGGGGGCCGGCCGGGGTCTGCCAGGAACGAGTGCAGCAGCCGAAGGGTGAACTCGTTCAACTCGTCCAGGCCGGCATCGTCGAAACCATGTTGTTCCCAATCGATATCGAAGCGGTGCAGCATTGAGCGGCCGAAGGTTAGCGCGGTGTCCGACACGATGGAGATCGTTTGACCGCCGCGGTGGCGCCGATTGAGCACCAACTCGAGCTGATTGTCGGAGGCCAGCTGTTCGAATGCGAACGCGAAGCTTTCGGTCACCGCCAGGACGGGGTCGGTTATGCCTTTGAGATGGGCCGCCAGATGGTCGAGGAAGCCGTCGGCCGACCGCATCGCGCTGGCCACCAGCAAAGCCTGGGTTCCGGGGAAATATCGGTACACGGTCTGCCTGGTCACGCCCAACGCGCGGGCGACGTCGGCGATTCGCATGGCCGATCCGCGCTCGTCGATGATTTTGTCCGCCGCATCCAGGATCCGCTCGATCGCCTCCTCGTCGGAGGCGGGCGTGTTCCCTGCCCAACCGTGGCTGCGCATGCTTAGCGGGTGGCAGACGTGTCGTCGGTCGTCATCACGGCTCGATCATATCGTCGCAGCTAGACGATCGTTGCTGATGTGCGCGGCTGACCTGAAATCAACGCCCCGATGTCGGTTCGACTCACGACGAGACACTATCTGACGTGTGTATGATCACTGCAAATCAGGAGGCCCGGGATATGCAGTACGACACCGTGATCATGAACGGACGCTGGTTCGACGGGACGGGCGCGCCATCGGCTGTTCGCAACATCGGCGTGTGCGACGGCCGGGTCGCCACCATCACCGACGGGCCGCTGGATACGACGGGCGCCGATATCATCGACGCGTCCGGGCACTGGGTGATTCCCGGGATAATCGACATCCACACCCATTACGACATCGAAACACTCTGTGAGCCAGCACTTTCCGAATCACTGCGACACGGCGTCACGACCGTGATGTTGGGATCCTGTTCGCTGTCCACGGTGTACCTGGAAAACGTCGACGCTGGCGACATCTTCGGCCGGGTCGAGGCGATTCCGCGGCGCTATGTGATCGAGCAACTCGACGAAGCCCGTTCCTGGAACAACCCGAAGGAATATGTGGCCGCCCTCGAGGAGCTGAACCTGGGTCCCAACATTGCGGCCTTCATCGGGCACTCCGATATGCGGGCCGCCACCATGGGACTGGACCGGGCGACCCGCAAGGACATTCGCCCGTCGCCGACGGAACTCGCGCGGATGGAGTCGATGCTGGAGGAGGCCCTGGACGAGGGTTTCGTCGGGATGTCTTCGCAGCAACTGCTGTTCGACAAACTTGACGGCGAGATCTGCCGCTCGCGCACTCTGCCGTCGACGTACGCCACGCCACGCGAACTGCGCCGCTTGAACGCGATCTTGCGGCGGCGCAAGAAGATTCTGCAGTCCGGCCCCGACATCAAGAATCCGCTCTCCATCGTTTCCCAGCTGGCGACGTCACTCGGGGTAGGACGTCGTCGCCTCAAGACCAGCCTGCTGTCGGCCGCTGATGTCAAGTCCTTACCGCCGGTAATCTACTTGATGGACGCGCTGGCGCGGATTGTCAACGCCCTCGGTGGTGACTTCCGTTGGCAGCATCTGCCGGTGCCGTTCGAGGTCTACGCCGACGGGATTTCGCTGGTCATCTTCGAGGAGTTCGGTTCCGGCGCCGCGGCCCTGCATCTACAGGATGAGATGGCCCGCAACGAGCTGATGCGCGACGAGGGATATCGGCGGCAGTTCCGCAAGGACTACGACCAGAAATACGGGCCACGGGTGTGGCACCGTGACTTCTTCGACGCCGACATCGTGGCCTGCCCCGATGAATCGGTCGTCGGTAAGTCGTTCGGGCAAGTAGGAGTCGACCGCGGCGGCCTGCACCCGGTCGACGCTTTCCTCGATCTGGTGCTCGAGCATGGCGAGGCGCTGCGGTGGCGGACCACGATCTCCAACCACCGGCCCGAGTTGCTCAAGAAGCTGGCGCAGAGCCCGAATGTTCAGATGGGGTTCTCCGACGCGGGCGCGCACCTGCGCAACATGGCGTTCTACAACTCGGGGCTGCGACTGCTGCGGCATGTGCACGATGCCGAGAAGCAGGGCATGGCGTTCCTGTCCATCGAGCGTGCGGTGCACCGGCTCACCGGCGAGCTCGGTGCCTGGTACGGAATCGATGCAGGCACACTGCGCGAGGGCGACCGCGCCGACATCGTGGTGATCAACCCCGACAAGCTCGACGAATCCCTCGACGCCTATGCCGAGAATCCGGTCGAATCCTATGGCGGGCTCTCGCGGATGGTGAATCGCAACGACGACACCGTCAGCAACGTGCTGGTGTCCGGGCAACTGGTATTCAGTGCGGGCCACGCCTCGCCGGTGCTGGGCAAGCAGAGGTTCGGCCGATTCTTGCGTGCCGACCAGTCGTCCCGGTCGCTGACGCCGGCAGTCTAATCGGATCCCGTTGTGGTGGCTAGATTTTCAGCTGCGACCTGCTTGGCCCACCGATAGTCAGCCTTGCCGGCTGGCGAGCGCCGACCGTGGCCGTGCGGATGATGGCCTTGGGCAATTTTGCATCGAGCGATGTGCTGTTGGCACGTTTCGAGCAGCTCCTCGTCGGAGGGATCCCGGCCCTCGACGAGTTGAACGATCGCGACTACCTCCTGGCCCCAGCGCTGCGAAGGCCGTCCGGTGACGACGACGTCGTAGCTGCCGGGATGCTCGGCCATCGCGGCCTCTACTTCCTCGGCGAAGATCTTCTCGCCGCCCGAGTTGATCTCCCATGACTCTCCTCGAGGTTTGCCGGTGTCCGCCGGCGGGGTTGAATAGTCCAATTCACTTGTGCGGTTGGACTATCAGGCAACCGAGGCCCCCAATATAAGGTTGACCGCCTCGTCGAGTTGCCCGGCGATCTCCTCGTAGCTGACGAACCGCGCCGTCATCAGCGCACCGGCGAACGTCATTTGCAGGGTGGACTTGACGGCACGCGGCCATCCCGGACCTAGCGCCGCCGCTATCCGCTTCGACACTTCTTCGCCGATCTGTTCGCGCAGCGGCTGGACGGCCGGATCGTCGGCCATCAACGCGGCTCCGCAGGCAGCGGTGAGCTCGGGCTCTTCGGCCACCGCCACGGCCATGTCCCGCAGCGTCGCGCTCACCCGGGTCTTGGTGGTGTCGTTGAAATTGGTGTGCAGCGGCAATGCGCGCAGAAATCGCAGATACACCGCGGCCACCAGCGCGCTTTTCGACGGAAAGTACGTGTAGGCGCTCGCGGGCGACACTGCGGCCCGGGCCGCAACCGCACGCATCGTCAGGTTGGCGAACGACGATTCGCGCAGTTCCTCCAGCCCGGCGTCGAGAACCTTGCGAATCGTTTGTCCCGGCCGGCGGTCCGACCGGCGGGAACCGCCGGTGCCGGTCACCGCTTCGGCAGGATGAATCGCTTCTCTAGACACTCGTCCAGTGTAGGAAACGGAACGCGCGCAGCCAACCACACCGCCCGATCCCCGCCAAAAGGGCCGTTGCTGCAGCGACAGCATTCGTCGTCAGGTCATCGGCAATGGCGGCACAACGCCGGCGGCCAAACCTCTGACGTCAAATACAGACAGATGTCCAGAAAATCCGGTTGGTCGTTCTCGTCCCGCGACTCGTAGAGTGACGGCTGTGACCCGGGAGGACCAGCGCCGTTGGGACGAGCGGTACACCAGCAAGGCACCGGCATTCAGTGGTGCGGTTGGCGCACCCGGCGTCTTTGCCGACTATGCGGATGCCTTCCCGACCGCCGGGCGGGCTCTCGACGTCGCGTGCGGCCGCGGCTTCGCCGCGGTCTGGTTGGCCCAGCGCGGGCTGGACGTCATCGGATTGGACGTCTCCGCGGTGGCCGTCGGTCAAGCACGGGAGCTGGCGCGGCACAGCGGCGTCGAGCACCGATGCCGGTTTGACGTCGTGGATCTCGACGACGGACTGCCGGACGGGCCCCTCGTTGACGTGATCGTCTGCCACCGGTTCCGCGACCCGCACCTGGACCACGCCTTCATCGAGCGCTTGGCACCGGGCGGGCTGCTGGCAGCTTCGGCACTGAGCGAAGTCGGCGCCGAACCCAGTCCGTTTCGCGCCGCACCCGGCGAGCTCGCCGCGGCATTCGCCGAATTAACCGTGATAGCCGCCGGCGAAGGCCGGGGGCAGGCGTGGCTGCTGGCGCGAGCTTGACGCCCGCGAAGTTATCCGCCGCTTCCCTGCGCGCGGCTGGAGCGACGACGATCCAGCCGCCGGGTCGGCGTAGCGGAGCGGTGCGATATCGCCGATTCGGTGGGGGCAGCCGTGGCCTTTCTCGGTGACCGATTGTTGTTCCGGCGACGACGTTGCCCGCCCGCATTCGGTCGGTGCTGCGCGGGCGTGCGCGATGCGCCATTGGCGGGCGCCGGCGCCTGGTAGGGGGCGATCTCACCGACGAGCGCTTGCACCGCCTCGGATGTGGCGGTCACCTGCTGAGGAGCGACCTTGATGCCGGCCTTGCGCATCAACGCCTGGGTGTCTTGACGCTGTTCGGGTAGCACGACGGTGACGACGTCACCGGCGCTGCCGGCCCGAGCCGTGCGCCCGGAGCGGTGCAGATAGGACTTGTGCTCGGCGGGCGGGTCGATGTGCACGACAAGTTCGACCTCGTCGACGTGCACGCCCCGCGCGGCGATATCGGTTGCCACCAGTACGCGAGCGCCGCCCGAGGCGAACATCGCCAGGTTGCGTTCGCGGGCGGGCTGAGACAGATTGCCGTGCAAGTCGACCGACGGAACTCCCGATTCGGTGAGCTGTTTGGCGAGTTTGCGCGCTTGATGCTTGGTGCGCATGAACAGAATTCGGCGGCCGGTGCCGGAAGCGAGCCGGTGCACAAGTTCGTTCTTGGCCTCCGCATTGGCGACGTGAAACACATGATGGGTCATCTCGGATACCGGTGAGTCCGCCCCGTCGACCGAGTGCAGCACCTCGTCGCGGAGGAACCGCGTGACGAGCTTGTCGACACCGTTGTCCAGCGTTGCCGAAAACAGCAGTCGCTGGCCACCATTCGGGGTAGCAGCCAGGATTCGGGTGACGCCGGGCAGAAAGCCGAGATCGGCCATGTGATCGGCTTCGTCGATGACAGTGATCTGCACTGCCTCGAGGCTGATCAGCCGTTGCTTCATCAGATCCTCGAGCCGGCCCGGACAAGCCACCACGATGTCGACGCCGGACTTGAGGGCAGCTACCTGCCGGGTTTGCGAAACGCCACCGAAGATCGTGGTAACGCGCAAACCACAGGCCGCTGCTAACGGTTCGAGCGTCGCGGTGATCTGAGTCGCCAGCTCACGAGTCGGTGCGAGCACCAAACCCGATGGCCGCGAGGGGCGCCGGTTGCCTTCGGCGAGGCGGCTGACCAGTGGAATGGAAAAGGCAAGGGTCTTTCCGCTGCCTGTTTTCCCGCGGCCCAGCACGTCTCGGCCCGCGAGCGTATCCGGAAGCGTCTCGACCTGAATGGGAAACGGATGTGCGATCCCGCGCTCGGCGAGCGCGCTGACAATTGTTCTGCGCACGCCGAGGTCGGCAAAGGTTTTGTCGGTAGTCACTTTTCGGTGCCTTTCAGGCATCGTTAGTGCCGGGGCCCAGACGAGACGTCGCGTAGGCATCGGCACAAGGTGGCGAGATTGCCGGTCGGCAATATCGATCGCCGCGAGACAAGCTAGTGCGGGTGCACGGATCATCTGGATTCGGTGTCAAGCGCTGGCTTTGGGCTGGCACCGGGGGATGAGGAAGCGTTCCACGACGTTGTTGGCATTCATGGTGAAGCGGCCAACGTTGGTGCAAGTCTAGCGCACGCGGAACCGAACGGCTAAACAGGCCGGGAAAGCCGCTTCCAGCAGGGGAATCGGCGGTGGAGTCAGGATTGGAGCCTGGCCCTCACCACGGCCAGCCGTTCGGTTAATTCGGCCTCGTCGATGACGCCGCGCGCCACCAGCGAGTGCGCCAATGCCACCAGCCGGTTTTCCGGGTAAGGCAGGTCCGCATAGACCGTGGCGGACAGTTTGTCCTCGTCGTTTCGCCGGTCGACAAAGCCGAGTGCCTCTGGGCCGCAACTGCTTTGATCGAGCGCATCGCACATGCCGTCGAGGCTGGTCTGCCATGGCGGCACCGGATTGGCGACCCCGTACATCTGGGCCATCCGGCTCCAGACCTGATTGCGTTCAACGATTTTCGCCAGCGGCGCGATCGGGGACCGTTCGGAGGTGCTCACCAGCCTGTCCCGACGATCAGTCGCCGACCGGATGATTGGCGGGCCGGGTCTGGGTGACAGCGTTCGTCGTCACCCCGACCTTGGGCAGCGCGACGCCGATCAAGCAATCGCGCGTGATGATTTCGACCAGCTGATCCTCGGTCCAGCCGTCAGTTCCTGCGGGACGCACGGGCATCACCATGAAGCGGTGTTTCTGGTTGGAGTCCTCCACCCGGATCTCGACGTCCTCGGGTAGGTAGAGCCCGAACTCGGCGAGCACCTGCCGCGGCCAGCGCACGATGCGTCGGCGGAAATTGGGTGTGCGGTACCACTCGGGCGAATTGCCCAGTATCGGACGCGGATAGCATGAGCAGAGCGTGCACACGATGACGTGATGCAACGTGGGTGTGTCCTCGAGAACGTGAAACGCGGTGAAATCGCTCGGCGTTCCGAACCCGGTCGGCTGCAGCCAATCCACGCCGACTTCCTTGCTGGCCGCGAGCGGATCGGACAGGGCCAATTTCTTGAATTGTGGATCGAGCCACGCCCGTGCCACCAGCCGCGCAGCCGGTGTCGGGCCGATATGCTCGGCGAATTCGGTGAAATGCCGGTGATCCTCAGCGGTGAAAATTCCTTTCTCTATGCATAATTCGCGAAGTGCGATCTCGAGGACTTCGAAGTCGGTGATCTCATCCACCATTGGTGCGGCGGTGCGATCGTGATCGTGATCGTGAGCGCTCATGCTGATGTCCCCTCGGAGTAGGCGGCCGCGTCGAGCCAACGCTCGGGAATCTCGGTCTGCAGCGTGTCATTGGCGGGACCGGTGTAGCCATGCCACAGCTGCGCGAGGTTGAAGCGAACGATGTAGAACCATTCGACTTTTTGGTTAGGGCCGGCCCACGTCTCGTCTTCGGCCGCGGGACTTTCGTACGACACCTTCGCGACTTCGCGTGTCGCGCCGCGTACGTATTCCTGGGTGCGCGTGTAAAGCAGGACGGGAAGTTCGCGCACCACCACCTTGTCGCCTACCTTGAATTTCGGATCTCCGGCCTGCCCGGCGAACATCTGCGGGTCGCCCTTTCCAACCGCATGCAGGTGATGTTCATTGCGCTCGACCCCGGACGGATCGCCTTCGAACTTGGGCTTGGCCTCCAACGGCTTTCCCTGCATTCCGCCCGCATAACGTGACTTCACCTCGGCCATACGTTCGGCTAATTCGCTCACGCCGATGTGATGTTTCTCGACCAGCACGCGCACCACCGCCAGCAGCCAGCGCGCGTAATAGGGGAGTCCGAGATAGATCGTGCGGCCGAGATCGACATTGCCCATTCGGCGTCGTTCCTCCGACAACCAGATTCCGCGCATGCCAAGCACCTCGCACATCACGTAGGTGTTCTCTTCCCAGCCTTCGTACTGCTTGTTCTCGAATTCGATCGGAGCATCCGGCTCGCCACCGACATCGTGCGGGGTTTTGACGTAGGCGGCAAAGCGCTCGTGATCGATCAGATCGGGGGTAGGCGCGTCTGGGAGTTCGGGGTAGGAGGACTTGAGCCTGGCCACCAGGTCGAGCTGGGTCGCCCGGTCCAGAGGAGTTGCCATATCAGCTCCAGTCGTCGTCGGAATCTAAGCCGTGGCACAGCCCACTGCTCACTCAATACAGCTCACTCCACACCTCAAGATCACGCAACCGCTAATTGAATTGCGGCCAGGGTAAGGTCCCGGTGATGGAGCGTCGCGTCCTCGAAGCGATCATCTACGAACGCGAACCGCCGATTGCGCGGATCATTCTGAATCGGATCGACAAGGCGAATACCAAGGATTCCGTCCTCGTCACGGAAGTCGACAATTGCCTGCACGAGGCGGACCGCGACAGCGAGATCAAAGTCGTCATCGTCAAGGCGAATGGCAAGGGGTTCTGCGGCGGCCACGTGGCCCGCTGGGGTCCGGAGGAAAACCCTTACCCAGGTTTCGGAAATACCTTTGAGGATCTGTACAAAGGCACCGCCGACCTATTCCTGTGGCCAACGCTGTACTTGTGGGAGTTCCCTAAGCCGACCATCTCCCAGATCCATGGCTATTGCATGGGGGGCGGAATCTATCTCGGCTTGTTGACCGACTTCTGCGTGGCGTCCGACGACGCGTATTTCCAGATGCCGCTTGCCCAAAGTCTCGGAGAACCGGGCGGGCACACCATGATTGAGCCGTGGTTACTGATGAACTGGCATCGCACCATGGACTGGTTGTTGCTGGCGCCGACGCTGTCCGCCCAACAAGCCCTCGACTGGGGTCTGCTGAACAGGGTGGTGCCGCGCGACGATCTCGAGGCCACGGTCGAGGAGATGGCGCACAAGATTGCCCAGATCCCGTTGACCACGCTGATGGCGGTGAAGAACAACGTCAAGCGCGCCTGGGAATTGATGGGCATGCGGGTGCACCTTCAGGTCAGCCACATCCTGACCAACATGGTCGGTGCCGCGTCCGATGTCCAGGCGCGGCGAGCCGAACTCATGCAATCGGGCATGAAGCCGCGTGAATTCGTCGACCGCGACGAAAAAGACACTCCGCCGGCGTGACGCCGCGGTCACGCTGCCCAGGGTGGACGGACAGTTAGCGGCCCCGCACTCTGTGGGATGCGGCAGTCGATCAGGCTTAAGCCCCGGTGAGGGCGTGGAAATTGCCGCGTAACAGCCCCGCTCGATCAATTAGGATTGCGTGAGGTAACGGCGACGCGCCACTGCATTACCCGCGTGACCGGCGCGACGAGAGGGTTAGTTGGACTCGACCGGCGAGGATTGCTTCAGCATAAGGAGAACGAGCCGATATGACGCAGACGCTCAACGTGGAATATGAGGAACTCCTGACGCGGGCGGATGAACTCGAGCAACCGCTGCCGAATATTCCGTCCACCAACCCGCCAGGGCCCTGCAACCTTTCGTTCATCACCGATACCGCCGCACGACTCGCGCTTACCGCTGACACCTTGCGGTTGTACCTCAAAGGGTGCGAACGGGAATGGCGGAATCTCGCGAAATCCTTGCGGAATGCGGCCAAGGCCTATGAAGAGGTCGACACCGGAGCCGCGCAGGACATCGCCAAGATCATGACCGGCGACGCTGCCACGACGGGCGTATCGGTGGCGCCGGTGGTCGCCGATGACGAGCCCTGGACGGCGCCGGAGCCAATGGCCGCCGCCGCGCCATTCGAATACCCGTACTACGAAGTCAGACAGGCAGCCGAGGACATTGAATCCGGCGATCAGGGCACGGCGTTCAGGGCCTTTGCGCAGGAATGGCGAGCGTTCCTGCAGGCATTTCAAGAACAGACCTATCGGTTCCGGCTGTTTACTCGCTGGGAGGGCGAGGCGACGGCACAAGTTGAACGCGACTTTCAGGCACACAAGCAGTGGATATATTCGATGGCGAAATTATGCGGTGACCTTGCTCAACAGGCTGACCGAGTCGTCGACGTGCACAAAAAGGCCACCGCCACCACCGGCTACGAACACCAGGACTCCCTGGGCGGCGCACATCCCACGACCTATGAGGTATCGCAATGCGATTATTGGTACAAGCGCTATGTCGAATACGGTAATTACGCATACATCCCCATGGCCATTGAATGGTATGAGAAACTGCAGGCCCAGTCGGAATCGGCGTTGAAGTATTACGTTCAGTACGCCAACATCCCGCTAAAGCCGCTCAATCCAGACGCTCCCCCCAAGTCCACGGTCATCAAACCGCCCGGAGAACCGCCAAAACCGGAGCCCAAGCCGGAGCCGAAGCCGGAGCCCGGTGCGACGCCAACGCCCGGTCCGACACCCGCCCAGCTCGGTCAGCTCGCGGGGAACATGTCGCAGGGTATGCAGGGCATGTCACAGGGTCTGCAGAGCGCGATGCAGGGCATCCAGGGCCTCACGCAGGGCGGCATGGGCGGCGGCTCGGCGCCTGCGCAGCTAGCTTCGGACACCACCAGCACGGATCTGCCGCCCGCTGACGAAGCGAAAAAGGACGACGAGGAAAAAGACGAAGAGCAGAAAAAGGCCGACGAGGAGGCGAGACTCGCCGAAGGTGCCGCGCCGGGAGGTCAGGGATCGGGCAGCGCTCCTGCCGAGCCGCCGGTTGCCGGCAAACCCGGCGCGACGCCTTCAGGAGTGGTGCTCTAAGTAAGGTGACCGCGACTGCGGCTCATCTCGCCGGCAATTTTGCGTCCGGCGGCGTGCCGTGCGGCCACGTAGCCGAAGACCATCGAGCTGGCGATGCTCGCTCCGGCACCGAGATACTTGCGGCCCATCACCGTCGCGGTGATGTTGCCGGTCGCGTAGAGGCCGTCGATCACCTGGCCCTGCTGGTCGAGCACTTGGGCGTACTCGTTGGTGATCACACCGCCGCATGTTCCGACGTCCGCCGGGAGAACCAGGGTCGCGTAATACGGCGCACGGTCCAGCGGGCCGATGGCGGCGTTCGGCCGATAACCCGGATCGCCGAGACAGTCGTTGTAGGCCGACTGGCCGCGGCCGAAATCGGGATCCAGGCCCCTAGCCGAAAACCGGTTGAACCGTTCGACGGTGCGTGACAATTCGTCGGCGGGCAGATTGATTTGGCCGGCGAGATCCGCGATGGTGACGCCCCGCTTGACCGCCCCGTTTTCGATCAGCTCGGCCGGCAGGCGCTGGTTACGTTTCAGCGGATTGGCGCTGGTGACGTACCGGCGAACGTATCCCTCATCAAAAATCATCCAGCAGGGCACCGCCTTGTTGGCGTACATCGCCTTGCCGACCTCGACGTAGGAGTTCGACTCGTTGCAGAATCGCCGGCCGGTCGAGTCGACGTAGATGGCGCCGGGACGCTGTCGCCCCGAGCCAAGGGACGCGGCGACAGCGCCGCCGTTGGCGATGAAAACCGAAGGCAACCACCATGCTTCGTCCAGCAGATCGGTCTTGGCACCCAGCCGCATCGCCGTCTCGAGTACTTCGCCGGTATCACCGGCGTTGGCGATCGACCACTGGCCCTCATTCGGCTGGTCGCCGCTGAACCGGCGTCGCATCTCCTTGTTGTGACCGAAACCGCCGGCCGCCAGTAAAACTCCCTTGCGCGCTTCGACGTGCACGGGTACGCCGTCCCGATTTATGCGCGCACCCACGACGCGGCCGTCCTCGACGATCAGATCCTCCATCGCGGCACTCGTCCACAGCGGCGGCTGATTGCCGGCGAGGTCGATCAGCGCTTTGAGCATCTGAGCGATCAGTGAGGAGCCGTTTGTGAGGACCTGGGTACGGCGCGCCCGAGCCGCGACGGTGCGCAGGAACACTCTTGTCGCCACCGCGAACGCGCGCGGCGCGCGATTGAAGTACTGCACCGAGCGTAGTTCGTTGGTGAGCACCACGTAGCCATAGTTCTTGGCCAGTGGCGGCTGCACTCTGTCGTGCCAACTGCCCAGCTCGGTGGCATCGAAAGGGATTCCCTCGACGGCTCGGCCGGACTCGTTGCCGCCCTTGCGATTCGGGTAGTAATCGCTCCAGCCGGCGCAGCGGATCAATCGAACACCCTTGCGGATCAGGAAATTGATCATTTCGTAGCCCGCAGTCAGGAACATCTCGCGTCGGGCCGGCGAGGAAGCCGCACCGATATCGCCGACCACATCGGCAAAATAAGCAAGTCCGTCTTCGTGTGAGTCGGAGATACCATCCCTGCGCATCAACGGATTGTTCGGCAGCCAGACGATACCGCCGGAAAGCCCCGTCGATCCGCCGACGAGCGCCTGCTTCTCGACGATCAGAGGTTCCAGGCCACTGTCCAGTGCGGCCAGTCCCGCCACCATGCCGCCCCCGCCACTACCCGCGATGAGCAGATCTACCGAACGATCCCACTGAATGGTCATCGGGCCCCCGAGCTGAATCCGAGATCCGCGATCGGAACGTCGATCGTGGTGTTGGTCTTCGTGATCGCGGGAACCAGTGCGTCGTAAGGTAAACCGGCGAGGAACCCGTCGATGACTCGTTCGAAGTTTGAGATCAATCCCTCGATCTGATCTGACAGGCGCATGTATTCGAAACCCTTGGAGTGCAGTCCTTTTTGCTGCCGCGGCAAGTTGGAGAAGTCCTGGGCGGGGATCGGCGGCCAGCGCGGATCGTCGGGCGCCATGGGTTGCGGTGGTGTGGGCCGACCCGCGGAAAGGTCGGACGGCAAACGGGTAAGCGACCAGATCTCGAACAGGGTCTCCTCCGGCCCCAGCGGGCGAATCCGGTACGAAGAGGCGCTGCTGTAGGTCGGCAGGATGAAGTGGTGGGGGAAGCAGAATCCGATCGCGTCGGTAATGCCCCGGCGAATCAGGCCGTTGAGATCGGGCATCACACTGCCCCGCGCGCGATGCCAACTCACGACGGCATCGTTGAGGGCACTGCGCCATGCGGCCATCGCCGCTCCCGGGTCGGCCGGTAGTTCGATGGTCTGCAGGCCCTCGGCGATGCGGATGTCGTTCTCATGAGTCATGCCGCCCATACCGTCGCCGAGTGTGCGCATGAAGTACAGGCTGCTTTGCACCACCGGATGCACCGCGGCCGACGCACTGCCGCTCTGTGCCGACGGCAGCAGTTGCGGGTGTGTCTGCGGAACGTGGTAGCCCTCCATGAAGGCCGCCGTGGCGAGTTTCCAGTTCACCGGAAGCCGGCACGATTGCCACCACTCGGTGCGCAGCGTTTCCACGTGCCAGGCGTCGTAGATCGACGCGAACGGTTCCATGCAGTTCCGCAGCGGCGGCGCACCGTCGTCGAGGTTGATCCACGCACAACCACCCCAGCTATCACACCTGACTGAAACCAGTTCGAGGTCATCGGGTTGCATGTTGTCCTGGGCAAAGGCTTCGGGCCGCAAGACAAAGGTGTTGCGGCCGTCGATGCCCCAGCACCAGCCGTGGAACGGGCACACGAAGGCACGGCGGGCCCCAAGAAGGGAGCCATTGCCTTCCACCAGCTTTACCCCGCGATGGCGGCATGCGTTGTGATAAGCCCGCACAGTGTCGCTGTCGACCCGCACTACGATGATCGACTCGTCGAGGATCTCGTATTCGACGTAGTCGCCCGGCTTGGGTATCTCCTCGAGCCGGCAGGCCATCTGCCACACTCGCGGCCACAACATCTCGGCCTCGAGCGCGTAGAAGTCCGGGTCGTAGTAACGCTGCTTGGGAATTCGATCGGCGGCTTGGACCGCCCATGGCACCGGCAACGCCGTCCAGTTCGCTCCCGCGTTGTGCGAGGTTTGGACCCCGCCGGTCTCTACAGCCATCTCGTCATCATCCCTTGTATCTGCGTCACACGATTCGTGATGCCCGCCCCTGCCAGTAACGCTCGCGAATCCGCCTCTTGTAGAGCTTCCCGTTCGGATCGCGAGGCAGCTCCGGGTCGAATTCGACTGTGCGCGGGCACTTGTAGCCGGCCAGGTGGGCTCGGCAATACGCGATGAGCTCGGCCTCGAACTCGGGTCCGGGTGTAAGACCGTCGACGGGCTGCACGACGGCTTTGACCTCTTCACCGAACTCGTCGTTGGGAACGCCGAAGACCGCGGCGTCGACCAGTTGGGGATGCATGACCAAGAAGTTCTCCGCCTCTTGCGGGTAGATGTTGACCCCACCGGAGACGATCATGAACGTCGACCGATCTGTCAGGTACATATACCCGTCCTTGTCGACGTAGCCCATATCGCCCAAGGAGCGCCAACCGCGTTCGTTGTACACCGACGCGGTCTTGGCGGGATCCTTGAAGTATTCGAAATCGGGCCCACCTTCGAAGTAAAGCTCTCCAGCCTGGCCGTTGGGAAGCTCTTGTCCATCATCGCCGACCACATGCACCGGGGCCATCGGAATTCCCACCGAGCCGGGGTGTGCTAGCCACTCCTGCGGTCCGATCACCGTTCCCGCGAATCCTTCAGTGCCGCCGTAGTATTCGTGGATTATCGGCCCGAACCACTCCATCATCGCGTGCTTGACGTCCACCGGACAGGGCGCGGCCGCGTGGATCACGCAGCGCAGGCTGGAGACGTCGTAGCTTTCCCGCACCGCCTCGGGCAGTTTGAGCATCCGGACGAACATCGTCGGGACGAACTGGGCGTGCGTCACGCGGTGGGTGTCGATCAGCCGCAGCACGGTCTCGGCGTCGAACTTGCGCATCATGATTGACGTAGCGCCGACGCGGTTGACCGCCATCGTGTAGTTCACTCCGGCCGCGTGATACAGCGGCGCGGGGGACAAGTACACACTCGACGGGCTCATGCCGTAGCGATGGGTCAGTGCCATCTCCAGCACCGACTGGGCCCACGAGCCGTTACCGTCGGCCGGCAGCGGCCGGCGCACGGCCTTGGGTCGGCCGGTGGTGCCCGACGAGTAGAGCATCTCCGATCCATCCGACACCGGCGGGGCGTCACCCGCAGCCGCCAGCACGTCCTGGTATCCGCGCCATCCGGGCAACCCGCGGCCGACGCTGATATGGACGCGGACCGCGATGCTGACATCGCGTATGTGGGCGGCGATTTCGGCCATGTCGCCGTCGACGAAGACCGCCTTCGCGTCCGAGTCGCCGATGACGTAGGCCACCTCGTCGGGCGTGAAATGGGTGTTGACGGTGGTGTAGTAGAGACCGGAAAGCTGACAGCCCCAAGTGATTTCGAAGAATTCCGGTCGGTTCGGCAGCACCAGCGCCACGCCGTCGCCGTGCCGCAGTCCGGCGTCGTGCAGCGCCGCGGCGACCCGTTGACTCCTCTCGTACAGTTCGCCGAAGGAGATCGCGGCACCGTCGGCAATCAGTGCCGGCGCCGCAGCGACTGCGATCGCGTGATCGGCAATGTTCACCAGCAGGCCTAAGTGGCTGCGGCGCCGTCGGTCTGGGCGGCGGCCGCGGCCTGGCGCCGGGCCTGCTCGGACGGCAGCACCTTGTCCTTGAACACCGTCTGAATCAGCTCTTGAACGTCTTTACTGATGGATGCAAGCGCGACCAGATCATTGGAACTCTGCCAGTGCACCCGCATTCCCATCAGCTCCCAGGCTCGTTTCAGGTTGGCCTTGGTCGCCAGCAATGTGGTCATCGGGGCCTGTGCGATGTGGCGGGCGATGGCCTCGACACGGTCGTCGAGTTGGTCACGCGGAACGACCTCGTTGACCAGGCCGACGTCCAGCGCCTTCTTCGCGTCAATCACCTCGGCAAGATAGAGGTAGTACGCGGCGCGCCGCCAGTTCATGAACACCCAAGGCTCGATTGAACATTCGCCCGACGGCATGCCGAACCCCTGCAGGGGCGGGTAGGAGAAGTAGGCATCCTCCGACGCGATGACGATGTCAGTGGTCAGCCCGTAGTGCGTGCCACCGCCCACACAATATCCATGCACCTGCGCGATCGTCGGCTTGGAGAACTCCCAGAGGTTCAGGATCGGCTTGACGAACAGATCGGTCTGCGGTTTCCACGGTGTGCCCATCACCTGGGCGGCCTCGACGAAAGACGGGTAGTCGACCGCGTTGTTGCCGATGGCATGTCCAGAGCAGAAGCCTTTTCCGTTGGCCTTGATGATCAGCACTTTGATGTCGTAGTCGCGATCGGCGTCCAGCAGCGCGGCATCGACTTCTTCGGCCAGCTTCTGATCCTGGGCGTTAGCCTTCTCCGGCCAGTTCAGCGTGACGCGGGCGATCGGACCCTCTTTTTCGTAGATGATTCTTTCACGGGTCTCGTTGAGATCCATAGGGCTTACCTTTCTTCTTTATGACGTGATGATGCCGATTTCGGCGCCGATGTCGTAGGTGCTCCCGACCTGGCCCGTCCACTGGACGGTGCCGGATGCCCCGGCTTCGATTTCCTGTTCCACTTTCTCGGTGGCGATCACATAGATCGGCGTGCCCGCCTCGACGTGCTCACCGGTGTCGACGAGCAGCCCGGTGAGTTCGGCCTCGGATACCGCGACCGATACGCGTGGAATGCGAATAACGAAGTCAGCCACGCGCATTCGCCTTCTTGCAGGTGCGCTGTGCCGCTTCGACAATGCGTGCCGGTGACGGGTACACCTGCGCTTCGAGCGCTGCCGCGGCCGGATTGGGCACGAACCGGGCACCCACCCGCTCGAGGGGTGCGGCGAGCTCGCCGAACAGTTCGGATTGCAGGATCGCGGCGATCTCCGCGCCTGGGCCGGCGAATTGGACTGCATCGTGCACGATTACGGCTCTGTGCGTACGCCGGACGGACTCGACGATGGTTTCGACGTCGAGCGGCACCAGGGTGCGCAGATCGACGACTTCGGCGTTGACGCCTTGCTCGGCGAGAGTAGCCGCCGCCGCCAGCGCGTCGTGCACGGCGCGTCCGTAGCTGATCAGCGTCACGTCGGTGCCCGGCCGCTTGATATCGGCCAGCCCGAGTGGAATCGCGAAGCCGGGGTCGACAGGAACCGGCCCCTTCTTACTTTGTAGCCGGATTGTTTCGACGAACAGGCACGGGTCTTCGTCAAAGATCGCCGAGGTCAGTAAGCCTTTGCCGTCGCGCGGCGTGGAAGGCACGATCACCTTCATCCCGGGGATGTGCATGAACCACGCCTCCAGGCTCTGCGAATGCGTGGCCCCGGTCGCCAGCCCGGCATATACCTGGGTGCGGATGGTGATCGGGGCCGTTGTCCGTCCGGCGGTCATGAATCGCAGCTTGGCGGCGTTGTTGATCAGCTGGTCGGCGGCGATGCCGATGAAGTCCATGATCATGATCTCGGCCACCGGTAGCAGTCCGTCGATCGCGGCGCCGATCGCCGCCCCGACGATCGCGGCTTCCGAGATCGGGGTGTCCAGCACCCTGTCGTGGCCGTATTTCGTCGACAGTCCCGCCGTTGGTCCGGAAGCACCGGGATCGGCGATGTCCTCGCCGAGCAGAAACACTCGCTCGTCGGCCTGCAGCGCCTGATCCAGCGCGAGGTTCAGCGCCTCGCGCATCGTCATCTCTTTTTCGTCCATGCCATTACACCGGGAACTTGATCGGGGTTGCGTACACGTCACGCTCGAGTTCGTCGGCCGTGGGGGATTCTGCACTCATCACCGTCTGCAGTGCGGATTCCACCGCCGCCTGTGCTTCGTCGTCGATGCGCGCGAGTTCGTCGTCACCGCAGATGCCCGCGTCGCCAAGGTGCTGGCGAAAGCGCGGCACCGGGTCCGCTGCGATCGCCGCTTCGAGTTGTTCCTTGGGGATGTAGGGCATCCGGTCGCCGAAATAATGGCCGCGGAAGCGGAACGTCACGCACTCGATGAAGGTGGGGCCGGCGTCCTCGCGTGCGCGTTGCAGCGCCTGCTCGAGCTCGGCTTTCACCGCCAGCGGGTCGTTGCCGTCGACGCGAACGCCTGGCATGCCGTAGCCGGCTGCCCGATCAGCCACCGCCGCGAGCTTCATGGTGTCGCTGGTCGGCGTCATCTCGGCGTACAGGTTGTTCTGGCAGACGAACACCATCGGCAGATCCCAGAGTGCGGCCATGTTGGCCGCTTCGTGGAAGGAGCCGGTGTTGGTGGCACCGTCGCCGAAGCTGACCACAGTGACACGATCGAGCCCCTTGCGCTTGGCGGCCATCGCCAGCCCTACGGCCACCGGCGGTCCGGCGCCGACGATTCCGGTCGAAAGCATCACCCCCACATCAGGTTTGGCGATATGCATGGTGCCGCCCTTGCCGCGGCTGGCGCCGACGGTGCGCCCCATCATCTCGCCGTAGATCTCCTCGAGCGGGACGCCCTTGCCGATGAGATCGTGTAGTCCGCGATAGGTGGTCACCAGTTGGTCGTCGAGGCGCAGCGCGACACCCATCGCGGCGGCGATCGCCTCCTGGCCGCGCGACGGCCAGTACACGCACATGAACTCGCCGGTGCCGATGCCCTTGGACAGCCGGTCGTCGGCCGCCTTCATCAGCACCATCAGCGCATAGAGGCGCCTTTGGGCTTCGGGGGATTCGATGCGGGTCATTGCGTAGTTCCGTTGTGGTGCAGTCTGGTTGATGCCTCTGCGGTCACGCGCCCGACCATGGCTTCACCTTGAGGAAGCCGCCACCGTCGACGCGCAACTGTTGTCCGGTGATATAGCGTGCGGCGTCGGAGGCGAGAAACAGCACCGCCTCGCTGATGTCCTCGGGTTCGACGTAGGGGATCGGCATCGCCTGCACGAACGGGAAAATCGGCTCGGCGTCCTCGCGGGTAGGCTCCTTCAAGTCGGGCCGGAACGCTCTGTACATCGGTGGGCTGTGCAACATGTCGGTGTTGACGTTCGTCGGGTGCACCGCATTCATCCGGATGGAGAACGGCGCCAGTGCTCGAGCGAAGTCGTTAACATAATGCGCCGCTGCGAGTTTCGCGAAAGCATATCCGGCCCCGCCGGGACCTCCGTCGATGCCGGTGGTGTTCATCGAGGACATGAACGCGGCGTTGGATCCGATCACGATGATCGACGCGCCTGCTTGTAGGTGCTTGATGCTCGCGTGTACGAGGTTGAGCACGCCGACCAGGTCCACGTCCACGGCGTCGGCGAACGCCTTCGGCGGCAGACCCGCGGTGAGCGGGCAGATGCCCGCATTGGCGATCACGATGTCGAGGCGTCCGAGTTCGGCGACGCCCTGATCGATCGCGGTGGACAGGGCCACCCGGTCGCGGACGTCGGCTATCGCAGTGAAGGCGCGCTGACCTTCCTTCTCGACCAGCCGCGCCGTCTCGTCGAGATCCTCCGGCCTGGCCAATGGGTACTCGTTGGTGTCGATGTCCTCGCAGAGATCCACCGCAATGATGTCGGCACCCTCGGCGGCCAGCATCCGTGCGTGCGACCGCCCCTGACCCCGCGCGGCGCCGCTGATCACGGCTACCTTGCCTGTCACCCTGCCCATTGCTGATCCTTTGTCCCGGTGCCTATTGGTTTCGCGGGCCGGCGAAAGTGCCTATGCCGCTGGGAGGAATCGCCCGGTTGTCGCAGGTTCCAGTGCCATCGCATCGAGGGTCGGGATCTGACCAACGATCGGCTCCATCGCATCTCTTCCACGAAAACCTTCGCGTGGCTGTAGCCGGGCTATCAATATCCCTTAGAGTAACTAGAATACCTAAAATAGCAAGGACAGAGTCCGGACGAGGGGGTTGGTGATGTCAGGCGCGCGCGGTGGCGTCCTTCAAGGGGTGCGGGTTGTCGAATTGGCATCGTGGACCTATGTGCCGTCGGCCGGCGCGGCCCTTGCGGACTGGGGCGCGGACGTCATCAAAGTGGAGGGTGTCGCCTTCGGCGACCCGGGGCGAGCCCTGGTGGTCGGCGGGTTCACCCGCGCAGCGGCCCGCCCGGACGCCGACTTCATCCTCGAGTTGGGTAACCGCGGCAAGCGCAGCATCGCGATCGACATCAAGTCCGAGACGGGCCGCGAGTTGTTCGGCCGCCTGTTGGCGACTGCGGATGTCTTCTTGACCAACTGGCTGCCCGGCGCACTGGAACGGGCCCGGCTGACCATCGACGACATTCGCGCCTTCAATCCGAAGATCATCATTGCGCGCGGCACCGGCCTGGGGGTCCGCGGCCCGGATCGCGATCGCGGCGGCTTCGATGCCGCTACCTACCTGGCCCGGGGCGGCGTTGCCTACACCCTCACGCCTTTCGGTACCGATACACCCGCAGTCCAGGGCCCCGGGTTCGGCGACCTGCAGGGTGGGGCCACGCTGGCCGGCGGCGTGTGCGCGGCGTTGTTCCACCGGGAACGCACCGGTGAGCCGACGATCGTCGACTCGTCGCTACTGGCGCAAGCGATGTGGTCTATCGCACCGTCGATTTCGGCGGCCGATTTCTTTGACATCGACGGCATTCCGGGGGCGCCGCCCGGGTTGGCCATCAATCCGCTGGTGAACCGATACAAAACCAAAGACGGCAGATGGATCCAGCTGGTCTTCTTACAGCCCGACAAATTCTGGGTCGGTTTCTGCGAGCGTATCGGCCTGTCGGAGTTGGCTACCGACGAGCGATTCGTACCGTCGAGCAACCTGATCGCGAACGCGGCCGCGGCGACCGAGATTGTGGCGAATGTGTTTGCCAGCCAAGACCTCGCGCACTGGCAGAAGCTGCTCGAAAGCGAGCCCGGAGTGTGGGGGCCGCTGGCGACGCCGCGGGAGACGCTCAATGACCCACAGGTCGAGCCGAATGGCTACGTCGTGACCAACGTCGACGACAATGGTGAGAAATACCGAATCGTCGCTGCGCCGGTCCAATTCAACGAAACTCCGCCACTTCCCGCGCGCGCTCCAGAACATGGTCAGCACACCGAGGAGATTTTGCTGGAACTCGGCGTCGAGTGGGATGACATCGCTAAGGCGAAGGACCTCAATTCCATCCTGTGATGACACCCTCATCGAGGCCCGCCAAATACCCGTTGCTCCTGGCGATTGCATAACCCGACCGATATCCATCGGGATGAATGAGTCTCGCGTTACATCCGACGCCGAATAGTGGCGGGTCCGGTATCGACACGGTCACAAGCAGATATCGATGTCCACGGCGGTATGGCATAACTGCGTCGTTCCACAAATCATGGCACAGTGCGCCTTTGAGAATCCCGATAGTGAGTTATGCGTTCTCGCAAGGATTCTTGTTCGCTATGTCGGGTAGTGGATTTCGTTGGGCGCAACAGGAGGTATGCACAGCATGGCGAACTGGGTTCCCGCACAGACTTCGTGTGGCCCGAACTCCAGCCGCATTCTCGATACCGCGCGGGGGATCATCATCGGACTACGTCGGTGCCGTTCGGAGACCGCCTTCGACGAACTGCACAACGCGGCAGTGCGTCACCGGGTTCCGGTATACGCAATGGCATGGCGCTCGTACACCTCGCTGGCGAGGGCGAGAAGACGTCCAGCTTCACAGAGGCGCAGTCGGCTGCGCGCTATGAGTGGGGTCAATTGTTCACCGGAGCGGCAGCTCTGAGCTGTTGACAGGTGACCAAGAACTTGGCGCGGCCGGGGTCCCTGGGGGGTACCACGGCCGTGCCAACCATTGCGAAGAGCCCGCCGATCTAAAGCCGGTAGAGCACGCTATTTTTCCGCTCGAACTCCAGTGGCCGGGACGGTCACGGCGCCTACGGCGCCGTCGCAAGACAATCGAACCGGCGATCAATGCGAGCCGCGACCGGCCATAGCGGCGGTCCGTCAGCGGATCTTCACCGCTCCTTCACGCCTCGTCAACGAGTCCACGCGGGCGAGTCGGCCGCCGTGCGCAATGCTGCGATGATGCGCTGTTCCTTTTCCAGGAAGCGCTCGGTGGGCGCCGGCACCGAGATCGCAACCACGTTCTCGCCCAAGGTTCGTCGCGCGATAGCGGCCGCCGAAATCCCCGGGGTGTGTTCCCCGCGATCGAAAGCAATCCCGGTCCGCCGGATCTCGGCCGTCTCGCGGCGCAACCGGTCGGCGACACCGGAATTGAACCGGGAGATCACTGCCTCCGCCTCGGCGTCGTCGAGGGTCGCCAGCGCCGCCTTGCCATTGGCGGTCACCTCCAGTGGGAACCGAACGCCAACGGCAGAGACCGCGCGGAGCCGGTGCGACGATTCAATCTGGTCGACAAACCACATCCGCTGTCCACGCAAGACGGACAGATCGACGGTTTCACCGTCGGTCGCACCCGCGACCCGTTCGATTGTCGGCCGGAACAGCGCCGAGACGTGTGCTCCGGCCGCGCTACCCAAACCCAGCAAGCGCTCACCCAACGAGAAATGGCCTCGCGCATCGACCTTGGCCAACCCGACTTCCACCAGCCCCACCAGCAGCCGGCGCGCCGTGGATTTGGCCAGCCCAAGTCGCTCACCGAGATCAACCAGCCGGAGCTGTCCGGGCTCGGCGGCGATCTCGTCCAAGGCGGCGGCGGCGCGGCGTAGCACCTGGATGCCTTCGTCGCGATTCGTGGGCGGAGTGGGTTCCGTGGGCGGCACAATTCCACTATAGTGTTCCGCACTCCGAACTACAATGAACCGGAATATGGATCAAAGGAGCTCCAGATGAGTGCGCTACCTGCAGGGCGGCACTTCTTTCGCAGCGACGAGGGATATGAAGCCGCCCGCCGCGGCACCGTATGGAACCAGCGCGTGCCCGAGCGCTACCCCGACGTGATCGTTGCGGCCGTCGATACCGACGACGTCGTCGGCGCGCTGCGCTACGCAAAGGCCAACGGGCACAAGGTCAGCATCCGTTCCGGCGGCCATAGCTGGGCGGCAAACCACCTGCGCGACGGCGCGTTGCTGATCGACGTCAGCCGGATCGACCATGCGAACATCGACGCCGAAAAGGGCATCGCCGTCGTCGGTCCGGGCAAGGGCGGCAGCATCCTGATGAGTGAGCTGGAAGCCCAGAATCTCTTCTTTCCGGCCGGGCACTGTAAGGGCGTTTGCGTCGGCGGCTACCTCCTTCAGGGTGGCTATGGTTGGAACAGCCGAGTCTGGGGGTTGGCGTGTGAGTCCGTGATCGGCCTGGATGTCGTCACGGCCGAAGGCGAGCAAATTCACTGTGACGCAGACAATCACGCCGATTTGTACTGGGCCGCGCGCGGCGCCGGCCCCGGCTTCTTCGCGGTGGTGACGTCGTATTACCTCAAGTTGTACAAGCGGCCCGGCGCCTGCGGCACCAGCGTCTACGTCTATCCAATCGAGCTCGCCGACGAGATCTACACATGGGCGCGCAACGTCAGCGCCGAGGTGGACCGTCGCGTCGAAATGCAAATCGTGGCAAGCCGAAGCGTCCCGAGTATGAACCTGGACAGCCCGGCCATCACGTTCGCGTCACCCGCGTTCGCCGACACCGACAAAGAAGCCGAGGAGGCCCTGGCGATCTTCGGAACCGTGCCGGTAATCGACAAGGCACTGGTCAAAATCCCTTACATGCCAACCGATATGCCGACCTGGTACACCGCCGTAATGAGCAATTACCTCGCCGACCACCGCTACGCCGCCGACAACATGTGGACGTCGGCCCCGGCGGAGGATCTGCTGCCGGGGATTCGCAACATCATCGACACGATTCCCGACCACCCGTCGCACTTCCTGTGGCTGAACTGGGGGCCGTCACCTAATCGCCCGGACATGGCCTACAGCATCGAAGACGAGGTGTACCTGGCGCTCTACGGCGCCTGGAAGAACGAGTCCGACGACGCGAAGTACGGCGACTGGGCGCGCTCCAACATGGCCGCGATGTCGCATCTGGCGACCGGCATTCAGCTGGCCGACGAAAATCTCGGCCAGCGCCCGGCCCGGTTCGCCAGCGACGAGGCCATGGTCCGCCTCGACAAGATCCGAGCCGACTACGACCCAGATGGCCTGTTCAACCCTTGGATGGGGCGACTCTGATGGCCGGCGACCTCTACCTCGGCTACCGCAACGACGATATGAACACACCGTTCGGCAAATTCTTCAATCCCGAAATGGCCGCGTTACCAAAACATGTCGTCGAAGCGCTGCAGCATGGCCCGCAAGGTGGGATGGCCTTGGTCGCGTTCGACGACGCCGCGACTGTCGCCGCCGCGGGATACCAGCAGACCGAGAACGGCTACGGGGTTCTCGACGACGGCGGCTATCACGTGTCGGTCCGCACCGACATGCCAGGCGTCACGCCGGGGATGTGGTCGTGGTGGTTCGGCTGGCATGGCAGTGACACCCGCCGTTACAAGTTGTGGCACCCGCGGGCACATCTGTCCGCCGCGTGGAAAGACGGCGACGACGCCGGCCGCCAAGGCGCCCAGCGCTACATCGGTCGGTGGTCGTTGATCAGCGAGTACATCGGCTCAACAATCCTCAATGGCGCAATTCAATTCGTCGATCCGGCGGCGATGGGCTGTCCACCCGACAGCGCGGATGCGGTAGCGATCTGTGCGCGGCTGGGCGCCAGTGATGCCCCAGTAGATGTCGGATGGTTCATCCACCACGTCCGGTCGACCTCGAGCGGATCCGAAATGCGTTCCCGATTTTGGATGGGCGGGCCTCACATCGCCGTACGCAACGCTCCCGGTGTTGCCTCAAAAGCAGTGCGCCCCATCGCGTCTCGCATACTCGGCAACCCGGAGGCCAACGCCCGAAATCTGCTGGTGCACTGTGCGCAGGAAATGAACCACCTGGCTGGCTTCCTGCCCGAGCTACACGCGGCTTTCGGCGACGAGTAACGCCCGTTCAGCCCGCGCTGGTGAAGGCGGGCGTGACGAAACGCTCTACCAGCGCACGCTCGGTCTCCTCGTCGCCGACCGGCCAGTACATCAGTGACAACACGATGCGTACCACCCACTGAGCGGCCTGCTGGTCGCCGTTGGTGAGCCCGGTGAGATCCGTGGCGAATGCCGCCAACAGCGGCGATCCCGTGAGCCAGGCGATATCGTCGGCCCGGCCCGGACTGGACATCAGTTGATACAGGGGATCGGCCCGGATCAGCTTGAGCGCCACGATGATCGCGGTGACGACTCGCTGCGCGCCGCTCATCGCGTCGACGGTCTGACGCACCGATTCAACGATCCGTGCTGCGGCGCGGGTGATGACTGCGTCGCGGATTTCGGACTTGCCGCCGGCATGGCGGTAGATGGTGGCGCGCGAACAATGGACGCGCTTCGCCAATGCATCGATGTCGAAGCCCTCTGGCCCCTCGCGGGTGATCATCTCGGTGGCGGCCGCATAGATGCGTTCTGCGGCAATTGTGCGGCGATCGCCCCCGACCAACCAATCGTCACGCGACACCAGTCACCGCCCCTTTGCTGCGAGAAGTGAGAACGTCTCTATCTCAGCTTGAGACAATAGTAACTATTCATCTCACCATCGTCGCAGGTCTTTGATCCCTGTTGAGACGATCGGACGCGGCGCCCCCCGACAGCGGCTTTCGACTTTCCGCACGCCCATTGACGTCGGGATATCCGGGTTCTCACGCTGGGGACGTGATTGTCATAGCCCAGACCAGTACGAAAAAGGCGATCGTCAACAGCCGCAACATCAACGCCCCGGCACTGGCGAAGGTGAGGTCGTTCATCGCCAGCCAGCGTGCACCGAGTCCGCCCGGGCCCGCATCGGCGAGCAGGCTTTGCCGCGCCTCGGTGACGGCCTGCTCCTGGCGGCTAATTGTCGCGTCCAATTCGGGCGCCTGGCGGTCGCGGGCCGCCAATGCATTGTCGAGCTGACGCTGAGCATCGGCGAGAAGCTGGTTAGCCGTTCGGGTTTCGGGACCGGAGCCGGGAACACCGGTGATCCGAGTCTGTGGGCACGCCGGGCTGGGGTGGTATTCACAGCGCGCGATGACCAAGGCGTTGTCCTGGCTGTCGCGGGCCTGCGCGACAGCGTTGTCGAGCCCGGCGCGCGCATTCCGCGACTGTTCCAGCGTCTCCGAGGCCTGTACGACGGCCGGCGCCGAGCCGGCGGTACGTAGCGCCCGATCGTCGAGGCGGTGATCGATCGAGCGCGAAAACACGGCGAGCGCGGCCAGTTCGCCGACGACAACGCCGACTGCCACGGCAACAACCGCGCGGCCCGCGATGCCGGCCCAGCCACGGTGCGGGCCGCCCGCGATGCCGCGAGTCACCGCACCAACCAGCAGACCGAAGACAAGTGTCAACGCGACGACCGCAAACAGCGACCAGCGGGCCGAGCCGTTCACCGCCAACGCCGCCACCAGCCAGGCCAGCACGGCTCCGAGCAGCACCACCGCGCCCGCCACGGCGTGGGTGGACCTCTCGTGACGCTCACCTAATTCGCGCCAGTGTCCGCCGCCAAACCAGGTCAGAACCCCCTCGAGCCGGGAGACGGCTGAGTGCGGCTCAATCATTTCGTGGGTGCCCATCACACTCCAACACCTCCAGTCGTCAAGCCTCCCAGGCCAGCGGCCGACACACCGAATCGAAGCGCCGACGTGTGGCGTTGTTCACAACTCAATGGAATGGGGGTCGGACCGTCCCGCCGGCCGGTCTCAGCAGGTGGTATCCACCGCGAAATTCCAGCGACGCGGACGGATCAGCGAAGATTCCGGCAAGTACCGTGAGACGGTATAAGCCTATGCAAAACCACGAGTATGTCACCTACGAAGAGTTCGGACGCAGATTCTTCGAGGTCGCCGTCACGCCCGAGCGTGTCGCCGCGGCTTTCGCCGAAATTGCCGGCAGCGAGTTCGCCATGGAGCCGATTGCTCAGGGACCCGGTGGGATTGCCAAGGTCAGCGCAAACGTCAAGATCCAAGAGCCCCGCGTCACACGACGTTTGGGTGACAGCATCACCTTCGTCATTCACATTCCTCTGTCGATCGACCTACTCCTGGACTTGCGCCTCGACAAGCAGCAGTTTGTAGTCTCCGGAGACATTGCATTGCGTGCGACCGCACGTGCCGCCGACCCGTTGGTGCTGATTGTCGACGTCGCGAAGCCACGGCCGTCCGATATCACCGTCAATGTGTCGTCGAAGTCGTTCCGCGGCGAGATATTGCGCATTCTGGCCGGCGTCGACGGCGAGATTCGCCGATTCATCGCTCAGTACGTCGCCGACGAAATCGATGCACCCCAATCGCAAGCAGCCCAAATCATCGATGTCCAAGAGAAGTTGAACGAGGCCTGGCCCTAGGCTTGGCCGGGCCGAAATCCATTGAGCCACATGGTCGCAGCCGGAGCGGGATTCCCGTCTCGCCGCCAGTAAGGGTGGGTTAGTCTACCGCCGTGCGATGGCCGTTTCAGACTGATAGATCCAGCATGTAGAGGCTCACATGACCCATCGCTGGTTGGTCGCGGCAATGCTAGGCGCCGGATTGGCGATATCGGGCTGATCTTCCGCTAGCAAACTACCAATTCGCCCGGATCCACAAGAAAGAGTTCCGCTTCCGCGTCTATTACAACGGGGTCGCCGTCGAGCGAAACCACCGAGGCGGCACCGTCCACCACGCTAGACATCAGCCAATGCGTCGACGTCACCGGCGCGAACGCGGACCTGCTCACCGCGTCCGATAAAGATGGCGCCCGCAAAGCCGCCGACACCCTTGCGAAATACGACCCGCCGGCGCAGGTCAAGGAGCGATCGAACACTTCGTCACCACCGGCGGTGCTCACTTTGATGACGCGGACTACACGAAATACAACAAACTCGTCACGGGCAAATCGTTCAGGGATCCGGTGCCAGCTGAGTTAGCCGGGGACCAAGCGCGAAGTCATTGGGCGGGCACGTTTACCGCCTCCCCATGCGGGGGTATGCGGTCCAAACAGTTTGGGGGCCTAGGTGGTGTTGCCCGGTGCCCGCAATGTTTCCGCCACGGTCTCATAAGGAGCGACAAACCTTGGCACAGGTAGATGTGTCGACGTCGTCGGATCTGGACCCAAGCGCCGCCTGGAAGCTGGCTTCCGATCTGGGTCGATTCGACGAGTGGATGACGATCTTCGGTGGTTGGCGCGGTGAGATCCCGTCGACGATTGAGCAAGGCACCAAAGTCTCGTCATGCATCAGGGTGAAGGGATTCCGCAACATCGTTCATTGGACGGTGACCCGCTACGACGAACCCAAATCGATTGAGCTGCAGGGCCGCGGCCGGGGCGGGATTCGCCTTACCGTGGCGATGAACGTTACTGATATGCAGCCGGGTTCGACGTTTCAACTCCACGCAGACATTGGCGGAGGCGTACTCAGTGGGCCGGTGGGCTCGGTCGTGGCGCGAGTTCTGCGATCCGATGTGCGCAAGTCGGTGGAAAACCTCGCCACTATGCAATAACCACCGGGGGATTACCCCGTCGGGTGAAGCTATCCGAAACATGTTCTGGCTAACCGACTTCGAGGGAAGACGCGCAATGTGCAGGCTCAGCGCGGATCGGGGGGCAACAGCCGGCGTACCGGGTGCGTTTCGATGGCATTGACCGTCAACGACCGTCGACTGATCCGCCATCCCGAGTCCGTCGACTCGTACTCGTCGTCATAGCGCAGATGCCAGGCCACATCGAGGACATCCTCGGCCCGCTGGGTCCAGTGATGTGCAACGCACGCGACCCGGCCTTGCGCCGTCCCGGGCCGCGACCCCGCGTCGTACACCTCACCGACGATCGCGTGCTCGGTACGCGCCACCTCAGCAACCGATGCGACCGCAGTTGCGATGGCCTGTTGCCCACGATGCGAATGAATCGGCTTCAGTTCGGCCGGCGGCTCAGGAACCGTCAGCTCGGCCTCCGCTGTGAAAAGTGCTACCACAGCATCAAATTGGCGGTCATCGACTCCGGCGGCATATCGGTGTACCAGGTCGCTGAGCGCTGCTCGGTCGTTCGCTGAAAGGGTCATGACAGCCAAGGGCGTTGCGCGCCGGGGACCGGGGCAGGGGCGGATAACTTCATGGCACCTGAAGCTAACAGGCGATCGACTAGATGGTTGGCGGCGCGAGTGCGGTACGCACCGCGTCGGCGAGCGCGGCGGCCCGACGATCGGTGAACACGTCTTCGAGCATTACCGGCCGGCCGTCGGGGCCGGTCAACGGGACCCGCCAATTCGGATATTCGTCGGTGGTACCGGGTTGATTCTGGGTTCGCCGGTCGCCGACCGCGTCGGTCAGCGCCACTCCCAACAACCGGGACGGCGTTCGGCCCAGGTAGCGGTACAGGGCAAGGACGACTTGTTCGGGGTCGTCGTCGCTGCCGCCGAGCAGCCCCACCCGGCGAAGCTCGGCCATCCAGGCCGCCAACTCGGCTCGGTCGGATTCGAGCTCTTCGGAGGCGGGCCGGGTCAGCAATCCCAGCGACTCGCGCAACCGGACGTGCTCACCGGCCAGGTAACCGGCGGTCGGCGGCAGATCGTGGGTGGTGACCGACGACAGGCAGTACTCGCGCCAGCGCTCGGCGGGCAGCGGACCGCCACTGCCGTCCCGGTCCAGTTCGAACCACAGAATCGAGGTGCCCAACAGCCCCCGTAGCAGCAGATAGTCGCGGACCCACGGTTCGACCGTGCCGAGGTCCTCACCGACGACCAGCGCACCGGCGCGGTGTGCCTCCAGCGCAACGATCCCGATCATCGCCTCGTGGTCGTAGCGCACGTAGGTGCCTTCGGTGGGCAGTGCGCTCTCGGGGATCCACCACAGCCGAAACAACCCGATGATGTGGTCGATGCGAACACCGCCGGCATGCCGCAGCACCGCCCGGATCAGTGCACGGAACGGCTGATACTCCTGCTCGTCCAGCCGGTCCGGCCGCCAGGGTGGCTGCGACCAGTCCTGGCCGAGTTGATTGAACTCGTCGGGTGGCGCGCCCGCGGTGACGCCCAGTGCCAGCACATCCTGCAGCGCCCAGGCGTCGGCACCGTTTGGATGCACGCCGACCGCCAGGTCATGCATGATGCCCAGCGACATGCCGGCCCGTAGCGCCTGTGACTGCGCCGCGGCGAGTTGCTCATCGAGCTGCCATTGCAGCCAACGGTGGAAATCGACCGCATCCGCATGCTTTTCAGCAAATCGCGCCACTCCGATAGCGGAGGGGTGCTGCAAGAAGCTAGGCCAGGAATGCCAGTCGCCACCGTATTTCTCGGCCAGGGCGCACCAGACGGCGAAGGCGTCGAGTGCGCTACCTTCGCGCTCACGAAAGGCCGCGTAGGCCAGCTCTCGGCCGGCTGAACGCGGGGCCCGGTAAACCAGCTTCAGCGCCTCCCGCTTGGCTGTCCAGGCGCTGTCGCGGTCGATGGCGTCGATCTGGTCGGCGTGCTGCTGGACGTCGTCCCGCAACCGGCGCAGCCGGCCACGTTTGGTCAGGTCGGCGTACTCGGGAATGGACTCAACGCGAAGATAAAGCGGGTTGATGAAACGCCGCGACGTCGGAAGATACGGCGACGGTTCCATCGGAATCATCGGTGTGGCCGCGTGCAGTGGATTGACGAGCAGGTAGTCGGCGCCGTGCCGGGAGGCGGACCACACCGCTAGGTCGGTCAGATCGGTGAGGTCGCCGACACCCCACGACTGCTCGGAGCGCACGCTGTACAGCTGAGCGGCCAGGCCCCACGCCCGGCGCGCGCCTAGTTGCTCCGGCAGTCCGAGCCAGTCGGGCGTCACGATGAGCGCGGCGCTGGTTTCGGTGCCCCCAGAGCGCAGATGCAGGCGGTGGTAACCCAACGGCAGGTCAGCCGGCAAGACAAAGCTGGCCTCGCCGACCCATCGCCCGTCCAGATTGAACGGGGACGTGAAGTTGTCGACTTGTTGCACGCCGCCGTGCACCGTGCCGTCCTCGAGCCGCAACAAGACTTCGGCGGGATCACCGTGGGTGACGTGCACCCAGAACCGCGTCGGCGTGCCAGTGCGCGCGACGATGGTCGCCGGCAATCGACGTGCCCAATATGTGCGCAATTGATTGGTCAGCGCTTCGTTTCGGTCTTGCTCGGTGCCAGCCGCGATGCCGAGAGCCGCGAGCACAGCCACCAGCGTGCTCTCCGATACCTGCACCTGGCGGCGCGTCCAGTCCTCGTACCAAGTGCCAATGCCGAACCTGCCGGCAAGTTCGACCAACGACGGCGCGAGCTCAGTCATGCCGCCCATCTTGCTGCCAAAAGCCGTCCGGCACGATGCGGCCCGGGATCTGACCGCCGCGGCTTTTGCTGGCGGTCGATGACGTAGCAGGTCAGCTAAGTCGCCGAGAGCAGCACTGGTTGACAGGACGGGCTGGCCGTCCGTCGCTACGATCCCTTTGGAGACACGAATTATCCGGCCGGGGGATCCAGTGGGGAACTTGGAAACTGCCAGCTCAGTGGTGGTTGCTACCGCTGAGCCTGTGCCGGCCGCCGCTTTGCGGTCGGCTGCACGGGTGGACGCAGCAAGGCATGGCGGTAAACGCCACATTGCGCGGCGTGGCGAGGTTATTGCGGGTGGCTTACGGTTATCGAGTGATTCGCGTGCTGGACGGTGTCCAGACGTTCTAGCAGACCGGATGGTGAATTAGTGGCGGAAGAGAGTCGCGGGCAGCGCGGCTCGGGGTACGGCCTCGGGCTATCGACGCGCACGCAGGTGACGGGTTATCAATTCCTTGCTCGCCGAACCTCGATGGCGCTGACCCGCTGGCGGGTCCGCATGGAGGTCGAGCCGGGGCGCCGCCAGACCTTGGCCATTGTGGCGTCCGTGTCTGCGGCCGTGGTGATCTGCCTGGGTGCGCTGCTGTACTCATTTATCAGCCCGGCCGGCCAGGTGGGTGATTCGGCGATCATCGCCGACCGTGACTCCGGCGCGCTATACGTCCGCGTGGGCGACAGGCTGTACCCGGCGCTGAACCTGGCATCGGCCCGGTTGATCACGGGGCGCCCGGACAACCCGCACCTCGTTCGGTCCAGTCAAATCGCCAACGTGCCGCGTGGTCCGATGGTGGGTATTCCCGGGGCGCCGTCGAACTTCGGAGCGAAGACGCCGACCTCGTCGTCGTGGCTGATCTGCGACACGGTCGCCGGTTCGACCGGGGTCGGCTCGCCGTCCGGCGTGACCGTCACGGTGATCGACGGGACACCCGACCTCAGCGGCCGCCGGCGAGTATTGAACGGCTCGGATGCCGTCGTCTTGAGCTACAGCGGGGATACCTGGGTCATCCGGGACGGACGCCGGTCGCGGATCGACGCGGCGAACCGCTCCGTGTTGTTGCCACTCGGTCTGACGCCGGAACAGATCAGCATGGCGAAGCCGATGAGCCGCGCTTTGTTTGACGCGTTGCCGGTCGGGCCCGAACTGACGGTCCCAGAGGTGCAGAACGCAGGCAGCCCGGCGACCTTCCCCGGCGCCCCCGGCCCGGTGGGGACGATCCTCATCACCCCACAAATCAGTGGGCCACAGCAGTATTCGCTGGTGCTGGCCGACGGTGTGCAGACCCTGCCGCCCCTGGTCGCGCAGATCATGCAGAACGCCGGCGGTGCGAACAACAGCAAGCCGATGACCGTCGAGCCGTCCGCGCTGGCCAAGATGCCGGTGGTCAACAAGCTCGATCTGTCGTCGTATCCCGACAACCCGTTGAATGTCATGGACCTTCGGGAGAACCCGGCGACCTGCTGGTGGTGGGAGAAGACTAGCGGCGAAAACCGGGCCCGGATCCAGGTGGTCTCCGGGCCAACCATCCCGGTGGCGCAGGCCGAGACGAAAAAGGTTGTATCGCTGGTGAAGTCGGACACCACAGGCCGTACCGCCGACCAGGTCTACTTCGGTCCTAGCTTCGCCAACTTCGTCGCCGTCACCGGCAACGATCCCGGTGCCAAGACGACGGAATCGCTATGGTGGGTAACGGATGCGGGCGCCCGCTTCGGAGTGGATGACACCCGCGACGTGCGCGAGGCGCTGGGTCTGCAGACCACACCGAGCCTTGCGCCGTGGGTGGCGCTTCGACTCCTTCCGCAGGGCCCGACGCTGTCGCGGGCTGATGCGCTGGTGGAGCACGGCACCCTCCCGATGGATATGTCCCCTGCAGAGTTGGTGGTACCGAAGTGAAACGTGGATTCGCCCGGCCGACTCCGGAGAAGCCTCCGGTAATCAAGCCGGAAAACATCGTTCTACCAACACCGTTGAGCATTCCGCCACCGGAGGGCAAGCCCTGGTGGATGGTCGTGGTGGGGGTTCTGGTGGTCGGTCTGCTGATCGGCATGATCGCCATGACATTTGCCAGCGGCTCGCACGTGTTCGGCGGCGCCGGCGCCATCTTTCCGATCTTCATGATCGGTGGTGTCGCGATGATGATGTTCGGCGGCCGGTTCGGTGGCCAGCAGCAGATGAGCCGCCCGAAACTCGACTCGATGCGCGCCCAGTTCATGCTGATGCTGGACATGCTGCGCGAGACCGCCCACGAGTCGGCCGACAGCATGGACGCCAACTACCGGTGGTTCCACCCGGCTCCCGACACCCTGAGCGCTGCGGTGGGATCGCCGCGGATGTGGGAGCGCAAACCCGACGGTAAAGACCTCAACTTCGGTGTCGTCCGCGTCGGTGTCGGTATGACACGTCCCGAAGTGACCTGGGGTGAGCCCCAGAACATGCCCACCGACATCGAGCTGGAGCCGGTCACCGGTAAGGCGCTTCAGGAATTCGGTCGCTATCAGAGCGTCGTCTACAACCTGCCCAAGATGGTTTCCCTGCTCGTGGAACCCTGGTATGCGCTGATCGGTGAGCGCCCACAGGTGCTGGCATTGATGCGGGCGATTGTCTGTCAGCTGGCGTTCTCTCACGGCCCCGACCACGTCCAGATGGTGGTGGTCAGTTCGGACTTGGACGAATGGGACTGGGTGAAGTGGCTGCCGCACTTCGGTGACTCCCGGCGCCACGACGCGGCGGGCAACGCCCGGATGGTCTACAGCTCGGTGCGTGAGTTCGCCGCCGAGCAAGCCGAATTGTTCGCCGGCCGTGGGTCGTTCACGCCTCGCCACGCCAGTTCGTCGGCACAGACGCCGACGCCGCACACCGTGATCATCGCCGATGTCGTTGACCCACAATGGGAGTACGTGATCAGCGCCGAAGGTGTCGACGGCGTGACGTTCTTCGACCTGACCGGTTCTTCGATGTGGACCTCGGTCCCCGAGCGGACGTTGCGGTTCGACGACAAAGGCGTGATCGAGGCACTGCCTCGTGACCGCGACACCTGGATGGTGATCGACGACAAGCCGTGGTTCTTCGCTCTCACCGACCAGATCAGCGCCGCCGAGGCCGAGGAATTCGGGCAGAAGCTGGCGCACTGGCGCCTCGCCGAGGCGTACGAGGAAATCGGCCAGCGCGTCGCCCACATCGGTGCCCGAGACATCTTGGCCTACTACGGAGTTGACGATCCTGCCGAGATCGACTTCGACGCGCTGTGGGCTGCCCGCACCGACACGATGGGCCGCTCGAGATTGCGGGTGCCGTTCGGCAATCGCTCCGACAACGGCGAGCTGCTGTTCTTGGACATGAAGTCGCTGGACGAAGGCGGCGACGGCCCGCACGGAGTCATGTCCGGTACCACGGGTTCCGGTAAGTCGACGCTGGTGCGCACCGTGATCGAGTCGCTGATGCTCGCTCACCCACCCGAAGAACTGCAGTTCGTCCTGGCCGACCTCAAAGGTGGGTCAGCGGTCAAGCCTTTCAACGGGGTCCCGCACGTCTCGCGGATCATCACCGACCTCGAGGAAGACCAGGCGCTGATGGAGCGCTTCCTGGACGCGCTGTGGGGCGAAATCGCTCGCCGCAAGGCGGTGTGTGACAACGCCGGCGTCGACGACGCCAAGGAATACAACTCCGTGCGCTTGCGGATGCGCGCCCGCGGCCAGGACATGCCGCCGCTGCCGATGCTCGTGGTGGTCATCGACGAGTTCTACGAATGGTTCCGCATCATGCCGACCGCGGTCGACGTCCTCGACTCGATCGGCCGGCAGGGCCGTGCCTACTGGATCCACCTGATGATGGCCTCGCAGACCATCGAAAGCCGCGCCGAAAAGCTCATGGAGAACATGGGTTACCGCTTGGTGCTGAAGGCGCGTACCGCGGGGGCGGCGCAGGCCGCAGGTGTGCCCAACGCTGTAAACTTGCCGGCCCAAGCCGGTCTGGGTTATTTCCGTAGGAGCCTCGAGGACATCGTCCGATTCCAGGCCGAGTTTCTCTGGCGCGACTACTACTCCCGCGGGATCACCATCGACGGTGACAATGCGCCTGTACTCGTGCACAGCATCGACTACATTCGCCCGCAGCTGTTTACCAACTCGTTCACCCCGCTCGAGGTCAGTGTCGGAGGGCCGGACATCGAGCCGCCGCCCTTCCTCGGCAATGGCGACTTGCTCGAGCCGGAGGGTGCCGAGGCCGAGGACGAAGAAGGCATCAGGACGCCGAAAGTCGGCACCGAGATCATCAATCAGCTGCGCAAGATCGATTTCGAGCCCTACCGCTTGTGGCAACCGCCGCTGACACAACCGGTCGCCATCGACGATTTGGTCAACCGGTTCCTCGCCCGTCCGTGGAACCAGGACTACGGCACCGCACGGGATCTGGTGTTCCCGATCGGGATCATCGACCGGCCGTTCAAGCACGACCAGCCGCCGTGGACGGTTGACACCTCCGGTCCGGGCGCCAACGTCCTGATTCTGGGCGCGGGCGGTGCGGGCAAGACCACGGCACTGCAGACGCTGATCTGCTCAGCCGCGCTGACCCACACACCCGAGCAGATCCAGTTCTACTGCCTGGCTTACAGCGGTACCGCGTTGACCACGATCGCGCGTCTTCCGCACGTGGGCGAGGTGGCCGGGCCGACGGATCCCTACGGTGTCCGCCGGACGGTTGCCGAACTGCTGGCGCTGGTGCGCGACCGCAAGCGCAGCTTCCTCGAACATGGAATCGCCTCGATGGACGTGTTCCGGCGCCGAAAGTTCGGCGGCGAGCCGGGACCGGTACCCAACGACGGCTTCGGCGATGTCTACCTGGTGATCGACAACTACCGGGCACTGGCCGAGGAGAACGAGGTGCTGATCGAGCAGGTGAATCAGATCATCAACCAGGGCCCCTCGTTCGGTGTGCACGTGGTGGTCACTGCCGATCGCGAATCGGAGCTGCGACCGCCGGTGCGTAGCGGGTTCGGCTCCCGAATCGAATTGCGTCTGGCCGCGGTGGAAGACGCCAAGCTGGTGCGGTCCCGGTTAGCCAAGGACGTTCCGGTCAAGCCGGGGCGCGGCATGGTCGCTGTCAACTACGTCCGACTCGACAGCGACCCCCAGGCAGGCCTGCACACGCTGGTGAGCCGGCCGGCACTGGCCAACACTCCGGAAAAGATCTTCGAGTCCGACAGTGTGGTCGCGGCGGTCAGCAGGCTCGCGAGCGGCCAGGCACCTCCGGTGCGCCGCCTGCCGGCACGGTTCGGCGTGGAGCAGGTCCGGGAACTGGCTGCCCGAGACCACCGCCAAGGTGTTGGCGTAGGCGGAATCACTTGGGCCATTTCGGAATTGGACCTGGCGCCGGTCTACCTTAATTTCAATGAGAATGCGCACTTGATGGTGACGGGCCGACGCGAATGTGGGCGTACCACGACGCTTGCCACGATCATGTCCGAAGTCGGCCGGCTGTATGCGCCAGGATCCAGCACCGCACCGCCGCCGCCGGCGGGGCAGCCCTCGGCGCAGGTCTGGCTGGTCGACCCGCGCCGTCAGCTGCTGACCGTCCTGGGCACCGAGTACGTGGAGAAGTTCGCCTACAACCTCGACGGCGTGCAGGCGCTGGTAGGTGAGCTGGCAGCGGTTCTGGCAGGTCGTCAGCCCCCGCCAGGGCTTTCCGCACAGGAGTTGCTGTCGCGGTCGTGGTGGAGCGGTCCGGAGATCTTCCTGATCGTCGACGACGTCCAGCAGCTGCCACCCGGGTTCGATTCGCCGCTGCACCAGATCGCCCCCTGGGTGACCCGGGCCGCGGACGTCGGGTTGCACGTGCTGGTCACCCGCACGTTCGGTGGTTGGTCGTCGTCGGGCAGCGACCCGATCCTGCGGGCACTGCACCAGGCGAACACGCCATTGCTGGTGATGGACGCCGATCCCGACGAGGGCTTCATCCGGGGCAAGATGAAGGGCGGCCCATTGCCTCGCGGTCGAGGCCTGCTGATGGCCGAGGACACCGGCGTGTTCGTCCAGGTGGCGGCCACCGAAGTCAGCAAGTAAGACAGCAGCTGCTGGGTTGGGAGTTCCGCGGGTCGGCCGCGGCTAATCCCAACTCAGCGGCAATGCCCTGAGTGCGAATGTTTTTGACGGAAAGAGGATTTCGGGCTTGTAGTCCGGCGGCACGTCGAAGTCGGGGATCTGCTTGAGCCATTCCATGACGATCACAGTCAGCTCTATCCGCGCCAGATGAGAACCCAGGCACCGGTGCGGGCCGCCGCCGAATCCCCAGTGCCGGTGCACCTTTCCGTCCATCACCAATTCGTCGGTCGACACTGAATCGGTGCCATCGCGATTGATCGCCGCCATGCACAACCGCACCGCAGTGCCTGGGGGCAACGTCATGCCACCGATTTCGACGTACTTGGTGGTCACCCGGGGCGCCACCGGCGCTGACGGTTCTAGTCGGACGATCTCTTCGATGAAAACCCTGGCCTGCCTGGGGTTGTCGCGAAGCATTGCGCGCAGTTGCGGCCTACGCGCCAATTCGAAGAGGGAGAACCCGATCGCCGCGGTCACGGTGTCCAACCCAGCCAGGATTAACAGGTGACTCATGCCCAGCAACTCGAGATCGGAAAAGTCGCCCTCGCCGGTCATCACTTTCGACAACATGTCATCGCCAGGGCATTCCCGACGCTCTTGGATCGCGGCGTTGAGGTATTCGTATAGCGCCTGCGCCTTCTCGATGTCGGACTGGTCGAAATGGGGGCCTTCCGCGTTCAGTGCGTTCTTCCAGTCGATCAGCCGGTCACGGTCCTCTAGCGGCAGACCATAAAGGTCCAGGAACACCTGAAACGGGTACAAGTTGGCGAAATCCGCTACCGCGTCGCACTCACCGCGAGCGGCAAGCTCAGCGATCATCTGGGCGGCATGGTGTTCAAGCACCGGCCGGGACCTGTTCAGCGCGTGCGGGCTGAAGTATGGCTGCAGTATCTTGCGGTAGCGGGTGTGCTCCGGCGGGTCGAATGCCAGTGGTACCACTGGCAGTGGGTAGCCGGGGGGCTGCAGCGCCAGTCGCGACGAGAAAACCTCGGTATTGCGCAGCGCGGCCAGCACGTCCTCGCGACGCGTCAGGTAGTACGCGCCGTTCATGAACACGACCGGGCCGGTGTCTCGAAGCACCTTCCATCCAACGCCGCGGTCGGCGCCCATCGGCATGGTCGAATATTCCAGCCGCGGTAGGTAGAAGTCGCCTGGCTTGTATTCGCCAGAGATGCTCATGCGCTCTATCTCCGCTTGTCGTCTGACATTTCGTTCCTAGTCCCCGACTCAGCCAGGCCCGCTTGGAACTGTGCTGTCACCGATATTTTCAGGCACACCAATATCGCATGTGTTTCGCACACGCTCCAATCCGGCTGGTGGACCGTCGAACTGACCGCCCACGCTCGTCGGCTGATCTTCTAGAATTTAGCGGCCGACCGATTTACCCATCGATTGTCACGTCCGATCCGGCGCGATTCCGCGAAGGCGCCGGGGGAGGGAACCTTGTGAGGGTTCGTCTCGAGAAGTCGAAGTGCGTGGGCCATGCCCAGTGCTACGCCGTCGATCCAGAGCTGTTCCCGATCGACGAGTCGGGGTATTCGATCCTCGAAGAACACGAAGTACCACCCGAGGATGCGGAGTCGATTCGCGACGGTGTGGCCTCCTGTCCGGAGATGGCGCTCGTCCTCGAAGAGGACTAACAGCGCCGGCGGCGACAGAACCGAAAACACCGGTAAGCAAATCAAAGGTGAACAATCGGCCGCCGTAAATGAACACCAGTTAGCCGGGAATGAACAATGGTTGGCCTGGTGTGAATAATTGGCATTGCTGGTCGGCGGCGCCGGTATAAGCCATTAATGTCTTCCACGAGCGGCAGTTCAGCCCAAGTGAGCTGCCGCTCGGTTGCTGACAGCGGGGGTAATCGAGGCAGGATGGGCATGTCGTTCCTGACCAGATACCGGGAAATATGGTGGTAGAGCACCAGACTGGAGATGGCGAACGGGTGCACCGGATCCTCCTGGATTGCCTACTTACTGGGTTTGCTGACCGACGGACGTTCGGCTCCCAGGAGTTAGCGGTCCGCGGGTAGCAACCGCTGCTGCGGCGGCCACCAATGGTTTGTAAAGGTTCTTACGCGATAGCCGAGATTGCCACCGCAATCCCGGCCAATTGAGGAGGACACGGTGTTTGACTTCGGAGCGCTACCGCCCGAAATCAATTCCGGACGCATGTACGCGGGTCCGGGATCGGGGCCGATGATGGCCGCGGCCGCGGGCTGGGACGGGCTGTCGACGGAATTGGCCACGGCGGCGAGTGGCTACAGCTCAGTGATTTCCGAGCTCACCAGTGCACCATGGATCGGGCCCGCATCACAGAAGATGCTTGCCGCGGTCGTGCCGTACGTGGGCTGGCTCTGGGCGGTGACGGCGCAGGCGGAGCAGACCGCCGGCCAGGCGCGGGCGGCAGCGGCCGCTTTCGAGGCGGCGTTCATGATGACGGTGCCCCCGCCAGAGATCGCAGCCAACCGCGTGCTGTTGATGAACCTGATCTTTACCAACTTCTTCGGGCAGAACTCCGCGGCGATCGCGGTCACCGAGGCCCAATACATGGACATGTGGGCCGAGGATACCGTCGCCATGATCGGCTACGCCGCGTCCTCGGCGGTAGCCACCGACGTGGACCCGTTCGAGTCACCACCCAACACCACCACCCCGGACGGCACCGCCGACCAGGCCGCCGCGGTGACCCAAGCGGCGTCGCAGCCCGCGTCCAATTCCGCGCAGGCCGTGACGTCAGGGACAACGCAGCTGGCCTCCAGTTCGGCTGCGCCGCAAGCGCTGCAGCAAGTCGCCGCGGCCGCGGCCGCCGATCCCGCTGCCGCAGATCCGCCTCCGTGGTGGGTCGGGTGGTTGACCATCCCGACTCCGACCAATCCGATGGGGCTCAACCCCAGCTTCTTCACGTTCTTCAAAAACCTCATCGGCTTCCCCTACTTCGGGGTGGGGCAGGGAAGCTTCGGCTACTCGATCCAGCAGCAGACGACGTTCGGTATCGGTAGCACCGCCGGCGCCCAANGCTTCTTCACGTTCTTCAAAAACCTCATCGGCTTCCCCTACTTCGGGGTGGGGCAGGGAAGCTTCGGCTACTCGATCCAGCAGCAGACGACGTTCGGTATCGGTAGCACCGCCGGCGCCCAAGGTGCGTGGTTCCCGACACCACAGTTCGCCGGCCTGGCAGCACTGGGCGGCGGCCACCCCGGCGGCGCCATAGCAGCCCACGCCGCCTCGTCAATCAAGGTCGGCGGACTGTCCGTCCCGTCAACCTGGAGCAGCGCCGCACCCGCACTCGAGGAACAGGCCCTACAAGCCACCACCGTCAACTACCTCGCCCAATCCGGCACCAGACCCGCCAACAACGGCGTCCTGCAAGGCATGCCAATGACCGGCGCAGGACGACGCGGCGCCGCAGGCTTCACCCACAAGTACGGCTTCAAACGAAACGTGCTCGTCCGACCACCATCCGCCGGATGAACCGCG